>JAUXYJ010000105.1 GCA_030694465.1 Deltaproteobacteria bacterium
CGGGTTCTCGGTTGAGCGCGTGGTGGAGAGTGTTCCGGCGCTGTTGAGCGCGATGCCCGCGTTTCAATCGAGGCTCGCGGAGCTGGTGCAGCCGATGCTTAAAGAGAGCGCGAAAGAGATCGTGAGCGGCGTGCTCAATGAGCTCGCGAAGACGGGTGGCGTGGGGTGAGTTTGCGGGCGCAGAGGGTGCGTAGGTTAGGCGATGAGCCCAGATGACGGGACCGCAGCGCTGAGACCACGGAGGGAGCTCACGGCTGGCAGCGATGGGCGTGCGGTCCGGGCTCCGTGCGACAGCGCCTAAGCGGGCACCCGGCGACGTCGCCGGGTTGGTTGATTCAAGGGGCCGATGGGCCGGTAGAGGCATCTTCGACACAGAGTGGTCGGGGATGCTTCGGCGAAACATGAAGAGCGGACAGGACGTCTGCGTGCTCTGGAGCCTCGCGATGAGCTGCAGAATCAACAGCGTCGACCGTGAGAAATGACTCGTCGATGTGATTCGCGCGCTTCCGTCGGTGGGCGCAAGCGGGCTGCGCGCGTGGACCCCACGAGCTTACGCGCAGCGTCACGAAGGTGCGGATTGAGCAAGCGCTCACGGGGATGGGGATGTTGCAGCGGGTACGATCCGCTCGCCCCAGGCGGGCGGGACACGAACTCGAGGGAAGCTCATACCCTCGAATCCGGTCATTCTGCTCAGGAGGCTGACCGCTTCACGGCGGCTGACTTTCCCAGAAGGTCACCTGTGCATCGTCGAGCGTTGTGCCGGAGACACCGACCTCCAACCCGTGGGGTCCCAGAGTGCGTTGCCACAACTCGCCAAGGACCCGAGCCGCCTCAACAGCGACGTGATCTGAGACTTCGATGTTCTGAATCAGCGTCGAGATATGCACGTGATTCAATACTCTTTGAATATCCAGAAGAGGGGTCCCGGTTCGTACCCATGCGTCGTATGTGTCGACGGAGAATCTTGACGCCACAAAGCGGTAGCCAGCATGCACAACGAGACTGGGCGAGTACAGGTCGGCGAACGCGAAGAATGTGTCGGGAGTCGCAACGAATCCTACATAGTCGAGAAGCGTTATCGGTTCACTTCGAGGATTGGACGATTGCCAGGCGGCAACATCATCCAGAGACTTCAATGTCGCTTCACTGATTCGCATGAGGGCATTCTCCTTAGCGTTTCTGCAGGTGTTGCCGGTCGCGGGTTGCTCTCGCGATAGCTTGCGCGCGCTGGATTGCGCGGATTCACATGCCGAGTTGTCTCGACTGCGTGTGGGGTGGGAACGCTTCCATGTGGTGGTCTTAGTTCACCTGCTTACGCTGATGATCTGTTCGAGTTGTTCGCAAAACTCCCCGGCCACGGACTCCATCTCGAAACTCTTCAGATAGCACTCGTGCAGGTCCTCGGTCGCAGCCTCACGCCACAGGCACCGCTCGGCCCCATGTTCATCCTCTAGGAGCAGCAAGTCGAATCGATTGAACGAGGACATGCCAAGATGAGAGATATGAAATCGCGCGTATGCATCGGGGACACAACTCTCCGAGGCTGATTTGGCTCCAGCCATCACCGGGTCATACACACGTCGAAACACCTCACCAGCCGGCAGGTGCCAAAGGCCCGGCTCGAATCGCTTCCGCGGATGATCACGAAAGTCTTTTAGCCATCGAAGACAGCCGAGCAAATCGACGGAGTCCTCCCAGTCCCCGACCGCACGGCCACAGATCCAGAATCGGAGATGCCCCAAGGTGAAGCCGTCAATGCACTCCTCGATTTCAGCTTCGATGGCAAAGCGTTCTCGGTTTCCTGCGATCATAGGCCGTTCATCCGATCTACTGCGTTAGGAGTTACGCAGTTGACGTAAAATGTCAAATATTGCAGGGATTCTACGCTGAATACACCGAAGGTCGACGACGAAAAATCTATCCACTTCCTCTTGGCAAGCCCCGGGAAGCGGAGCAAACGCTTCGAGAAGTGCCGGGAGAGCCTGCACACGATGCCAACAACCGATTGCTGTACCGACAGCCTCCAGACTCCGAGGCGCCATGGCGAGAGGCTTGTCCGTTGCTTCATCTGAAGGGTGGCGCGCTGGTGCTCGACGACTCCACGCTGGACAAACCGCCTGCTCGTCACACCGAGCTGGTCAGCTTTCATTGGATTGGAAAACATCAGGCCGTTGTGCGAGGCAATCACCTTCAGACGCTCCTCTGGACCGAGGGGAGCAAGCTCATTTCGTATGACTTTCGGGTCGCTACGAAGGGCGCAACAGACGTCGAACAGACAACCCAAAGCGAGACATTTCAAGCCATGCTCACGAAGGCTAGCAAGCGTAGAATGAAGCCCGACGATGTCTTGTTTGATACCTGGTACGGAGGTCTCGAGAACCCAAGGCTAGCGCATCAGAAATCACTGAATTGCTTGCAAAATGGACTGGATGAGAGATCATGCTTTATCAGAGTTTATTCGAACTTTCACTTCAAACTTATCTTCGTATCCGTGCGCTGTTTGAAACAATTCAGTCCGAAGCGCCGAATCATCGCGAGGTTATCGGGAGCGAAACCCTCGCGGATTTGGCAATCTTCTTCTCGCGTCCAAACGCCCGCCCGCGCACCCCGCACGCATCCCTTCTTCCTCGCCCGCCCTTGTCCCACCGGTGTCCCACGCTGCGCGGCCCGTCTCGTTTCACCCCGTTTTTTTTCACGCAGAACCAACTTCGCGCCACGGACTCTGACCCCATTGGCCGAAGGATCAAGCCCTTCATCACCCACCGAAATTCACCCTCTACGCAGCACGGGGCGCGTCTGACAGCTCAGAGCTGAGACACTTCCATGCGCACACGCGCACGAACTCGCGTGCACTCACGACAAATGCCAACGTGCGCCCCATGCGATTTCTACACACCATGCTGCGCGTGCGCGATCTCAAGGCCTCGTTGGCGTTCTTCTGTGACGGGATTGGGTTGCGTGAGCTTCGTCGTCACGAGTACGAGTCGGGACGATTTACGCTGGTCTTTCTCGGTACGGGAGCTCCCGGTGACTCTGCCGAGATTGAGCTCACCTTCAATTGGGATCAGCAAGAGGCCTATCCCACGGGTCGCTTCTTTGGGCACCTCGCCTTCGAGGTCGCGGACATTCACGCCACTTGCGCGAGCCTCCAGCAACGCGGGATCGACATCTTGCGTCCACCCCGCGACGGCCGCATGGCCTTCATCAAGTCGCCCGATGGCCAGTCCGTAGAGCTCTTGCAAGCTGGCGCAGCGCTGACCCCTGTAGAGCCCTGGATATCCATGAAAAACCAGGGTGACTGGTAGTCTTTATCGCTGCTCTGCGCGCCGCTCGATCCACGCGATCACCTCGCGAATGTGACCGACCCCGTGCGCGCGGATCCCATCCGGGATCTCTCCACGCTCCACGTTGGACTTAGGGACGAGCGCGCGCTTAAAGCCAAACTTGATCGCCTCCTCAAGTCGCACGGTCGCGCGTGGGACCGCCCTGATTTCGCCCGCCAAACCGACCTCGCCAAACACCACGAGGTCCTCTGGTAGTGAGAGCTCTACGACGCTCGACGCCAGCGCACACGCGATGCCCAAATCCGCAGCAGGCTCTTCGACCGAGGCTCCTCCCGCCATCGCGACAAACACATCGTGCTCGCGCAACGGAAGCCCCGCGCGCTGTGTCAGCACCGCCGCCAGGATCGACAACCGCGTCCCGTCGATCCCCGTCGCGACACGGCGGGGCGAGGGCATCGCAGACGGCGTCACCAGAGCCTGCACCTCGAGCAACAGCGGCCGCGCGCCATCGCAGCTCGCGAGCACGACCGAGCCCGCGACATCTTTGGGTCGCTCGGCCAAAAAAAGCGCGCTCGGGTCCGGGACCTCGCGCAGCCCATCACGGCTCATTTCGAGGACCGCTAGCTCGCCCGTTCCGCCAAATCGGTTCTTGAGTGCGCGGATGATCCTCGGCCCCCCAGAGCGGTCGCCGTCGAACGACAAGACCACGTCGACCAGGTGCTCGAGCACCTTGGGACCCGCGATCGTCCCGTCCTTCGTGACATGACCAATCAACAGCACCGCGCGTCGCTCTTGTTTGGCCATATTGACCAAGCGCGCAGTCACCTCACGCAACTGCGTAACCGATCCCGCAGCGCTCTCGAGCTCGTCAATCCTCAGAGTCTGTACCGAGTCCGCGATGATAATCTTCGGGTCCGTCTTGCGCACCGCCGCCTCGACGTCCGCCATGTCGCTGCTCGCGAGCAACCGCACGGGAGCTCCGTCCGGGACACCCAAACGCTTCGCCCGCGCTGCGATCTGCGAGGCGCTCTCTTCGCCGCTCACATAGAGCACCGTGCCGTGCTTGCTCAGCTGCCCGCTGAGCTGTGTGACCAGCGTGCTCTTGCCCGCGCCGGGTTCGCCACCGAGCATCACGACGCTGCCCTCTACGAGCCCCCCGCCGAGCACCCGATCGATCTCACCCATCCCCGTCGGGATACGCACAGACTCGTCGCGCATGGCCTCTCCCAGCCCGACCGCGCCCGCGCTGCCATCGCCCACGCGAAGCCCTCGGGAGCGTGTGCTGGTTGCGCCCGTCCCGCGGCGGACGGTCTTCTCTTCGACCATCGCGTTCCAGGCTTTGCAGTGAGAACACTGCCCCGACCATTTGGCCGCTTCGCCCCCGCACTCGTTGCAAAACCAGGTTGTGCCTTTCACAGTCCCAACGGTGTACGAGCCCTTTGCGTTTGGCGCAATCTTGGCCCGGTCAGACTATGTCACCACAATCCGCAGCGCGCGCTAGTACATGATGCCCAAGACCGCGCGTGCGGTCTGCGCGGGCAACAAGTCCAAACGCATCACGCGCGACGAGGTGTTGTTGCGCTCGTCGTCTCGCGGAGCCAAGCCCGGGAGCGGAAAAAACACGCCATATTGCAACAGCGCGTAGAAGCCCGGGGCAGGGCGGGTGTCATGCGCGTCACGCCGGTGGTTGCTCTCGAAGCGGAGCGTGCCGTCGATCTCGACGCCGAGATCTGCGTGGTTTCCACGTGTCGAAATCCACTCGCTTGCGCGCGACCAGATCACGTCCACGCGACCCGAGAACGTGTTGCCGTCCGGATCCGCGATGAAATCATACTGGGCGCTGGGCCTGAAAAAGTACGCGCCCGAGACCTGCCGCATGATGTTGCGCCAGAAGATCAAATCGATCCGATAGTCCGGGTGAAACCTAAAGTTCGTAAGAAACGGATCGTTGTTAAACTGTGCGGTCCCGTTCGAGTACGACAGCCCCTCGGTCTCGGCGTCGCCCGACGCGTAGCCCATCTTGAGCTCGATCCGAAGTCGCGGGATGGGTCGCAGCTCTGCTTCGAGCAACGCGCCAAACTGCGAGATGTAAAAGCCGTCCCTCCGGCTCGCCGCGCTGTTGTCCGCCGAGTACATAAACCCGCGCGTGTAAGCGACCTCGGCCTCGACGCGCCAGATCCGCCCGAGCGCCTGAAACCACCCGTCCATGGTCACCGCGAACGCGTCGCGCCGCGCGAGACCTTGGCCGTACGTCATCGAGCTTCCGTCGAGCGTGCCCGCTTCGATTGCGTCGACCATCGTCCCGCCCGTGCGGGTCGCGCGGTCGTTTTGCACGCCCTCGCCACCGAGAAACTGCGTGCGATAGGCCGCATAGCCCCCGCCGTTGAGCACGACCTCGTTGCGCGCGAGCGCAGTGCGCTGGTCTTCGATCGTGACCTGCCGGCCTGCGGTGAGAACAAACTGATGGACGTTGTCCATCATCGAGAGGTCGTAGGTCTGCCCTTGGCCGCCTTCGATCGCGCGGCGCTGGCTCGTCGCGCCAGAGGAGATCAAATCCCACGAGCCGCCAAAGAACAAAGAGAGCGGCCGCAGACGGCCCTGGTAGCTCAACCGATCGATGGTGGTCTGATAGTCCGAATCAATGCCGTTGCCGGCGTTCTGGAGCATCCCAAGACCCCAATGCCAGGGCATGCGACCAAAGCGCACGGTCCCGAGGGTGCTGTTGGTCGCCTCGGCCCACGCGCGCTTGACCACGATGCTATCGGACAGCGAATTGAGCCCATAGACTGGCGCGACGCTCGTTGATGAGAAGAAGTTGTTGGGGCTAAACGGCGAGCGAAGCCCACCGGTAAATCCGCCATCGGGGGTGCTCCCCATGACCAAATTGTCAAAGACATCGATTTGGCTTCGGATGGCCAAATACTCAGTCGGATGAAACTCTGGATCGAGCCTAAACCGCATGTTGCCCATCAGCTGCGTGCCGCTCGCGCATGGGTTGGCCGGGTTCGCAGTGAGGGTCCCTGAAGCGGTGTCCGTCGTGGGATTGCACCAGCCCGAGAAGTTATCTGGGCTGCGAAACCACGGGATCCCAGAGCCGCGCCAGGTCGCGTCGTCGTAGGCGCGCTCGGAGGAGCCAGGCGCGATCGGGATGCGATCCCAGCCGAGCGTAAAGTCATGAAAGAGCTCGAATCGTCCGCGAAGATACCCGTGGATTTCGACCACTGGCATCGCGCGACGCTCAAGCTCCGGAGACGCCGGGGTCATCTCGGGAACCGGGGTTGTAGTGCTCGCGCTTGGCGTGGTCGGCTCGGGCGTCGGCAACGGCTCTGGTGTGGGCTCTGGCTCGGGCAATGGCTCAGGGGCAACCGTGGGCGCTGTGGGCCCTGGCGTGAGCGCCGCGCTCGGGGGCGTAGTGGCCGCAGGCGTGACAGTCGGTGGGGTCACCGGAGGAGGTGCAGTCTGCGCCAAGGCTGCCGATGGGAGCGCAAAGGTCACGAGGGCGAGAAGAGAAGAGGCTCGGCGCATGGGTGGGCTCTCAGAGGCTCAAACAGAACAAGTGCTGGGTTCGACAATGGCGTCGCTGGGGCTCTCGCACCCTCCGAACACGAGTCCAGAGCGCTGCCAGAGGTCCATCAACCGCGAGACACTTGGAGCGGGCGTTTAGCACCCACCTGAAACAACCGTCAACGCGTGCATGTGCAAGAGCTGGCGGCAATGATGTGACTGTCGCGGTAAGACAGCACTGGATCGCGTTGGAGCTTTCCGCTATGCCCGCGGTCGTGAGTCAGACACGTATTGTTCCGCTGGGCGGATTAGGTGAAGTGGGCATGAACTGCCTCGCCATCGAATCTCGCGACGGCATTGTCATTGTGGATTGCGGCGTGACCTTTCCGCACGATCAGTACGGGATCGACCTGATTCATCCTGATTTTTCCTGGCTGTGGGAGCGCAGGGATCAAGTGCGAGGGCTCATCGTGACGCACGGTCACGAAGACCACATCGGCGCGATCCCTTACCTGCTTCGCATGATCCCGATGCCCGTGTATGCCCCTGCGTACGCACGCGTCTTGATCGAACATCGGCTGTCTGAGCACCCCGACATCGTCAACGCCGACCTCCACACCACCGCGCCGCGAAAGAAATTTTCGCTGGGCTCCTCGATCACCGTCGAGCCCCTCCGCGTGACCCACTCGATCCCCGACGCGACCGCGTTTTGCATCGATGTCCCCGGCGCACGGGTCTTTCACACCGGTGATTTTAAGCTCGAAGAAGATCCCCCCGACGGCGAAGCCTCAGACATTCAGCGCTTTCAAGAGCTCGGCCGCGAGGGCATCGATGTGCTGCTCTCAGACAGCACCAACGTCGACGTCGCTACCCGCAAGACCTCCGAACGCAGCGTCTCGTCGGCGCTCACAAACATCATCGCCAAGCTCGAAGGCCGCGTCGTCGTGGGGCTCTTTGCCTCCAACATCTATCGTCTGCAAGCGATCGCCAACGCCGCCATCGCCACCCAGCGAAGGCTCTGCCTCCTCGGACGAAGCGTCCAGACCCACGTAAAAGCCGCGCAAGCCCTCGGAAAACTCAAGTTTCCGTCCGACCTCTTGGTCTCACCCGAGGTCGCCATGACCCTCGCGCCCCACACCGTGCTCGCGATCGCCACAGGCACTCAGGCCGAGCCCGCGAGCGCCATCGCACGCCTCGCGCGCAACGACCACCCATTCTTTCGTCTCGAGCGCCGCGACACCGTGATTTTCTCCTCGCGCACCATCCCCGGCAGCGAGCGCGCAGTGTTCGGGCTCATCTGTGACCTCGAGCGCGCGGGCGTCAACGTGCACTTTAGCGGCATCGACTCCGAGATTCACGTCTCGGGACACGCGGCGCGCGATGAGCAGTCACGCATGATTGAACTGACAAAACCCAGGAGTTTTATTCCGCTTCACGGGACGTTTCACCATCTCAAGCGCCACGCCGAGCTTGCCCGCTCGATGGGCGTCGAGAACACCCTCTTGCTCGAAAACGGCGACACGGCCCGCTGGTCCAACGGCCAGCTGGCGCAAGATGGCGGCGTCCCCCACGGTCGCGTCCACATTGACGAAGGCCAAGTCGTCGCGCCGCCGACACTCGAAGAGCGCAAACAAATGTCCGAGAGCGGGACCGTCTTCGCGCAGCTCCACCTCGACAAAATCGGCATGCTCTCGACCCCCTTCGCGGTCACCACCCGCGGGGTGCTCCTCGAAGAGCCCGCACATGTGCTCGAAGGACTGGCCCGCAGCGCCGTCTCAGAGGCGCTCAGGCTCGCCCGCGGTCCCCGTGAGGTGCTCACTCCCGAAGAAGCCCGCGACGCCGCTGCACGCACGCTGAGACGGATCTACCGCGTAGGGCACCGTCGGCCCCTCGTGGTCGTGCAGGTGAAGTCCGTCGGGGGTCCAATCGTCGGCTAACGTTCGGGCAAAAGTGACATAATCTGTCATTGGTTTTGGGGGCTCTTTTCAATCGGGGTTGGCCGGTCAACTGCCAATCCGATGCGATCTGGCAGCGATTCGACGGGGGGCTTGCAGACCTCATAAGCTTGACGGGCTTTCAGGTGCGGGCTACTCGAAGTCCCACCATGACGAGCGAAACGACCGAGCCCACGGACAACACGCGACGCCGTGCAACCGCCGAATCCATGGCGGCCAAACAGCGCGACATCTCGGTTAGCGAGTTCTTCACCAAAAACCGCCATTTGCTTGGCTTTGACAACCCCGCCAAGGCGCTCTTGACCTCGGTCAAAGAGGCGGTCGACAACTCGCTTGATGCCTGCGAAGAGGCAGGGATTCTACCCTCGCTCAAGGTGCAGATCGAAGAGGTCAGCGAGGGACGCTATCGCGTCACGGTAGAAGACAACGGGCCGGGCATTGTCAAAGCGCAGATCCCAAAGATCTTCGCCAAGCTGCTTTATGGCTCGAAGTTTCACCGGCTCAAGCAGTCGCGCGGCCAACAAGGCATCGGGATTTCTGCCGCAGGGATGTATGGGCAGCTCACGACGGGTCGCCCGATCGTGATCATTTCGCGGACCGGCAAGCGCGCAAAGGCCGTGCAAATGAGCGTGCGAATTGACGCACGGACCAACGCGCCCGACGTGCTCGAAGAGCGCGAGATCGACTGGGCGCCCGAGCACGGGACCAGCGTCGCGATTGAGATGGAGGGGAGCTACCGCGGTGGCCGCGCCTCGGTGGCCTCGTACCTCGAGCAGACCGTCGTGGCCAACCCGCACCTTGAGCTCACGTTTGTCCCTCCCAAGGGTGATTCAGTGCATTTTCCGAGGGCGAGCGACCAGCTGCCCACCGAGACCGTTGAGATCAAGCCGCACCCTTACGGCGTCGAGCTTGGGATGCTCATCAAGAGCTTTCAAGAGTCTGGTGAGCGAAGCGCGCGCGAGGTGCTCATGCAGGACTATTCGCGGGTCACTTCGCCGGTCGCGACAGAGCTGCTGCGCAAGAGCGGTGTGGATCCCGCAGCGCGTGCGTCGCGGCTCGATGGACCCGAAATCGAGAGCATTCACCGAGTGATTCAGCTCTCGCAGGCTTCGCTCCCGCCGCTCAATCGCTTGCTCAAAACGCTGGCCAAACGCGACGACAAGTTCTCGAACGCCATCCTTGATGTGGGTAAGAATTTTACCCCGGCGCTCGTCGACGTTCTCGCGCGTCGCGCTGGGTTTGAGGCTACGGAGCTGGCCAAGAAGGTCGAACTCACGCAGCTTGAGCGATTTAGCAATTCGCTTGAAAAAATGCAGGTGAGAATCCTCCCGCCGCCAGCGACCTGCGTCGCACCGATTGGTGAAGCGCTGATCATTGAGGGACTCAAGCGGCGCTTCAAAGGGGACTTCTATGCGTCGCACACACGACCGCCGGCGGTGTACCGCGGCAACCCGTTTGTGGTCGAAGTCGGGATCGCGTACGGGGGCGAATTGGCGAAGGACACAAGCGCGGAAGTGCTGCGATTTGCCAATCGCGTTCCGCTTTTGTACCAGCCGCGGGCGTGCGCGACGACCGAGGCGACGGTCCGGGTGAACTGGAAGAGCTACGCCAAGGATAATGGCCTCAATCAGCGCGGCGCAGAGCTCCCCGTCGGGCCCCTCGCGATCTTCGTTCACCTCGCGAGCGTCTGGGTGCCCTTTACCAACGAGGCCAAAGAGGCGATCGCGAGCTACGACGAGATCATCGAAGAGATCCGCACGGGCCTCATGGAGTGCGGACGCAAGCTCGCGAGCTATCTCAACGCGCACGTGGCCGATCGGCTCCAGCGTGAGCGTCGCAGCATCTTTGAGCGTTACATCGAAGAGCTCTCCGTCGCCATCGGCGAGATCACTAAGCTCGGGACTGATCGGGTTCGCACAGACTTCCTCGGAGCGATGAACAACTTTGTTCACCTGGATGTGCCCAAGCTGCCGCCTCCCAGCACGCCTCCGCCTGCAGACGACGGCGGCTTTGCCATCGGTGAAGACGGTGAGGGCTTCGTCGCGACTGAGAGCAACGACAGCGATGAGACCGACGAGACTGACGCCCAGGCGGCCCCTGGGCTTCAAGAGCATGTCGAAGAAGTAGCTGCAAAAAAGCCCGCGAAAGCTGCTGTCACAGCGGCTCAGTCCGCACGCAAATCGGTGCGGCCACCGCGCGACTCTGTAGCGCCCGAGGCTGCTCCGAAGCAACCCGCGAAGTCTGCTCCGCGTGAGCCCTTGGCGTCCAAGGGCGAGTGGCCACCGAGACCTGTGCCATCGAGCGCAGCGGAGGTGCCCGCAGCGCCGATTGCGAGCCCGGTCGCTGCCCCAACAAGCGCGCCCGTGAGCCCCCCTGTGGGCCCCCCTGTGAGTGAAGGACCGAGCTGGCTTGAGAAAGAGCTCGCCGCACGAATCGCAGCGAAAAAGCAGGCGGCTGCGCCAGCACTCGAGGTCGCTGGCAAAGTGGTTCCGTCCTCGCTGGCGAGCGCCGTGCGCGCATCAGGGCAGGGGCCCACGATGGCCGCCGCGCAGCCTCACCGTGGTGCCATGCCGACCGCGAAGCGGGGTGCGGAGAAGCGCCGTGATGACACGACGGCCTCGGTCACCAAGACCACCATTGCTGGAACGAAGAAGTCTGGGGCGAAGAAGTCCGCGCGCTAACCGCGGAGTTCTTGAAACAGTGACTGTCAGGTTTTTTTCAGTGTGAACGTGTGTGGCGTGCGGAGGTAAGTGCGCCCATCCGCCGACTCACACCGTTGTTGAAAGAGAGTAACGCGATGGCAAAAGCAAAGGCGACCCGCGAGTCCAAGACCCTCGAGAAGATCGAGCAGCTCGCATTCAAAGCGCTCGGTTCGGTCCGCGCAGGAAAAAACCCCGCGGTCGAAATCCCAGTCCGTTCGCTGTCCAATGTCCACTTCAACTCCGAGAAGGGGATCATTGAGCTGGGCGATCGCATGGCCGAGCGCGAGTTCTTTAACACCAACATGGCCAAGAAGTTTATGCAGACCTTCTTGGTCGCCAACGCGTGCAGGACGCTCGTCCAAGAGGGCAAGACGATCAGTATTCGTCAGCTCTTTTACAAGACAAAACACACGATGAAGGGCTCGAGCGAGAACACCTTCGAGACCCAGCAAGACAGCGACCCGATCATCGAAGACGTCGAGGTCGCCATGGAGGCCCTGCGCGAAGAGCTCCATCTCTTTGCCAACCGTCGCGGGCTTATCGTGGGCCAGCTCACCGTCAACGACGCGGGCGACCAGATTGATCTCCGCCGCATGGGCCGCGGAGGCTGGGGGATCCCCTCGATTTGCGAAGACGACTCTCTCAAGTTCGTGCGCTGTGACGCCGAGTACATCCTCGTGGTCGAGAAGCAAGCCATCTGGCATCGGCTCAACGAAGATCGCTTTTGGGAGAAGCACAAGTGCATCCTGATGACCACCGAGGGGCAGGCCGCGCGCGGCGCACGTCGGATGCTCCAGCGGATGTCTGGCGAGCTCAAAATCCCGATTTATGTGCTCGTCGACAGCGACCCATGGGGGCTCTACATCTACTCGGTGCTCAAGCGCGGCTCGATCAATCTCGCGTACGAGGGCATGCGCATGGCGGTCCCGAGCGTGAGGTATCTCGGGATGAGCGCCTCGGATTTTCAGAAGTTCGACCTGTCGAGCGCGGTGCAAATCAAGCTCAACAAAGAGGACATCGCGCGCGCCAAGCAGATCCGCGGGTACGAGTGGTTTCAAGAAAAACGCTGGCAAAACGAGATCGATACGCTCTTGGCCAACGGATTCAAGATGGAGCTCGACGGCCTGCTCACCAAAGAGACCTCGTTTATCTCGGACGAGTACGTTCCCAAGAAGCTCCGCGACAAAGACTGGTTGGTCTAAGCGACTAGAGCCCCTGGTGGCTCCGCTCTTCGCGGTAGATCCTGAGCGCAAATTGTCCGGCCATCGTGTCACGCCAGCGATCGAGCGCTGTACGCATGGGACCGTCAAACGCCTCAAGTTTTGGCAACGGACCACCGTACTCAGCGGGCCCCAGGGCGGGCGCGGCGAGCGAGGCAAACGTGATGTCTGCGATGCTCAGCGCGTCTCCGCAGAGGTACCGTCGACCGTCACGCAAGAGCTCTTCGACCGCAGCAAAGTCCTCGTCAATCCGGTTGGCAGCCCACGCGCGAGTCTCGGGCTTGATGCGTAGCCCCTTGCGAATAAACCCGCTGACGAAGGGCATCATCCGCTTGACTGCTGCCGCTTCGAGGGCAGGGACCTGCTTGGCAAACATCGGTGTGGTCAGCGCGGGCATGTCCAAGAGATACGAATAACCCCACGCGCGCGTCGCTACACCGAGCCTGCGATCGAACCGGTCTTCGAGGTCGAGCGCCTGCTGCGCAATCACGGGATCCTCTGAAAAAAGACCGGCAGATCGCGTGCGATGTCGATGCGCATAGTCTGCGATCGCCGTCGAGTCATCGAGCATCCCTTCGTCACTGAGCAAGAAGGGCACTGTGGTCGCGCCGCGTGGAATCGCGAGCATCCGGGTCACCATTGGGATGTGCCCGCGCTCTTCAAATGCGAGCCCCATTCGCTCAAGAGACCAGCGAGCCTTCTCGCAGTAGTGACTAAATGGAATTGTATAAAGTACGAGGCTTTTCACAGCGATTTGGGTCCGTAGTGAGAGACATCAAACGTAAGCGCGCAGAGCAGCTCGCTCTCGTGCCACAGCCTCCGCGCAACGCCCTCGTCGTAGGCGTGTGAGCGGGCTTTGCTCCGCGTAGGCATCCCGCGACCGCCGCCGAAGCCCTCAGGACCGATGTAGTCACCGCCCTCGGCATCGGGACTTAGCGCAGCAAACACCGTGGGCAACGCGCCCATCGCCGCGCTCTGTGCAAACGTTGTATTCGCAAATCGAAACAAGCGCTCGACCACCGAGCGCCCCTCCATCTTCGCGGCGACGTACTGCAAGTTGGTGTTTGCGTAGCCCGGGTGGCAAGCGATCGCACGGAGCGCAAGGCTCGCCTGGCGTGCCCGTCGATCTAGCTCAAACGCGAAGAGCAAATTCGCGAGCTTGCTCTGTCCGTACGCTGTCCAGCGCTGGTAGCGCTTGCTGCCGTGTAGGTCGTCAAAGTTCATCCGACCCATCTGGTGCGCGACCGAGCTCACCTGCACCACGCGCGCTCGCTCGGCCTTGCAGAGCGCACCAAACAAGCGCTGGGTGAGCGCAAAGTGGCCCAGGTGATTGGTCCCCAATTGCATCTCAAATCCGTCCGCCGTCAGCGTCCGCGGGAGGGCCATCACGCCCGCATTGTTGATCAGCAAATCGAGGCGCTCGTGGTCCGCGAGCCATGAGGTCGCGAAGGTCTGGACCGACGCAAGCGAGGCTAGGTCAAGCGCGCGAACGGTGACATTGGCTTGGGGATTTGCTTCGCGAATGCGCGCGAGGGCGTCGTCTGCTTTGCTCGGTGTGCGGCACGCGAGGGTGAGCGTGGCTCCCTTGCGAGCGAGCATCCAGGCGGCTTCGAGGCCGATGCCCGAGTTGGCCCCCGTGATGATCGCGTGTTTGCCCTCGAGCGAGGGGAGGCTGTCTAAAAACGTGTGAATGCGTGCGATTTCTTCGGTCATGGCGTCGATGCCCGCGAGCATAGGGGGCATGGCTCTATTCGGTCAGCGCCTCTCGTAACAAATCGTGACCGTGCGGCTCAAACGGCGGCAGAGGTCTGCACACCCAGCGGGCTCGCCGCGCTGCTGGTCGGCGGGACCCCTGCACGTTGCGCCGCGCGTGCGCGGTCTTGAGCCTCGCGTGGGGTGCCCACGTACGGCACCCTCGTGCCCATCACCCAGTCAAACCACGGGCGCGTGACACACCAGTTCTTGTCTTGATCGGGCCCAAGGTGGTGGTCGACGTGCCACGGCACAGTCGCGCGCGCCCACTCGGGGTCCAAGTGTGACTTGCGGTGCACATAGTAGTACCGAGCGCCGCTGTACCAGACCCCTGCGGTAAACCATGGCGCGACGGCAAACAGCGGCGCGTGCGCGATGGCCGCCACGATGAGCCCCAGGGCTTCTTTGGTCTTGGCGTTCATGTCGCGAAAGAGCGGGTTGAGATAGGCCTCATCAAGCCCGCCTGTCCGACGCACGGTGCGATGGTGTTCGTGCCAGTGAAAGCGCCAAAAAGAAGTCTTCTGCTTTCCCAGGCCATGAAGCACATACTTGTGCACCAACCACTCGCCCGCGTTCGCATAAAGAAGTCCCAACCCAAAGCCGATCATGTGCGGTCTCCGTAAGGCAATTGTGTGCTCCTCAAGGTATGTCCCAAGAAGCCACGTGTGAGAAAACATGACTGAACAGTCAAAGTATTTGCCGCGTCCTCCGAAGAAGTCAAGGCGCCCCGCCGTGAAGGCCGAGGCGATCCCGTCGGTGGTCCCTACCGAGCGGCCCGGGCCCGAGGGCGGAAAGCGCGCCGAAAACCGCAGAACTAAAGCCAATTTGCTCGCGAGCGCGGCGCTGCGTTTGATGCTCGAGCGCGGCATCGAGGCCGTCACGATTGATGACATCGTGGTGCAAGCCGGCGTCGCCAAGGGGAGCTTCTACCGATACTTCGACGACAAAGAGGCGCTCGTGCGAGGCATCTTGGCGCCGCTCGAAGAGCCCCTGCACGAGGCGTTTACGCGATGTCGACGCGCGCTCGCGGACGCCGACCGCGGGCCGTCGCTCGTGGCTCCGTACGCGTCGTTTGCAGCAGAGATCGCCCACACGATCTTCGAGCTCGAGTCCGTCACGAGGCTCTATTTGCAAGAGCGCCGCGGAGCAAACGCGGGCGCGCGCAGGCCGATCGCGCGGCTGGCGCGGTTTATCGATGACAGCGCTGAGACGCTGGCTGCGTTTGCCAACGCGCGCGGGCTCACTCGGCCAGGAGATTCGCAGGTGTCTGCCGCAGTCGTCGTCGGAGCTGCCGAGCACTTGGCCTATCGCGCGCTCTTGGGCGAGACGCAGCTGAGGTCCCCTGCGGTCGCGGTCGAGCTCATCGCCATTATTCTCGACGGTGTGCGCCTAAGTGAGTGATCACAATCTCCAGCCACCGGTGGCGGGCGATCACCCAACGGGCGCGCCAACCCTTGGCCCCGTTGCACCAGTGGGGTACGGTCCCGCTTCTATTCTATGAGTCAATACACAGAGCTCTCGCTTGAGCACGACGGTCCATTTCGCACGGTTACCCTGCGCCGCCCCGAGCGGATGAACGCGCTCTCACGCACGCTCTTGCGCGAGCTAGGGGCGGTCTTCGCCGAGCTCTCTGCCGACCGCGACGCTCGCGTGGTCTTGCTCACGGGCGCCGGAGAAAAAGCGTTCTGTGCGGGCGCAGATCTCAAAGAGCGCCAGGGCATGACCGAAAACGATGTGCGCGCGCTTTTGTCGCTCTATCGCGCGTCGTTTGCGGCGATCGATCGCTGCCCCAAGCCTGTCATCGCGGCCATCAACGGCGTCGCGCTGGGCGGAGGCTTTGAGGTCGCCCTCGCGTGCGATCTTCGCGTGGCCGCACAGGGCGCGATCGTGGGGTTGCCTGAGACGTCGCTGGCGATTATTCCGGGCGCTGGCGGGACGCAGCGGTTGTCGCGGTTGGTGGGACCAGGGCGCGCGAAAGAGCTGATTTTGCTGAGCAAACGGCTGACCGCAGCCGAGGCACTCGCGCAGGGTTTGGTCACCGCGGTCGCGCGTGAAGGGCAGCCCGTCATCGAGGCAGCCAAAGAGCTCGCGGCACCCTTGGCGCATGGCGCGCCCATCGCGTACGCCGCGGCGATGGAGGCGATTGACCTGGGATTTGAGCGCGAATTCGACGCGGGCCTTGATCTCGAGCAGCTCTGTTATGAGCGCACACTGGTGAGCGCGGATCGACGCGAGGCGCTCGAGGCCTTCGCGCAAAAGCGCAAGCCGATCTACCGCGGCGAATGATCGCGATCGCGTGGTTGCGTGTGGGTGCGGCGAGCGGTGAGTGACGAGAGGGCAGGGGGCGTGCTACCGAGGCGACGCCATGTCGATTTCAAAGCGTGTTGAAGAGACCCAAGCCCGCGTCCAAGAGGGCGGCCACCGCAAATATCACCAGAAAAACGCAGAGAGCGGAAAGCTCTTCGCCCGCGAGCGCATCGCGCGGTTGATCGACGCGGGCTCGTTTGTCGAAGACGCCGCCCTCGCGAACAATGTCGAGGCAGACCTCCCGGCGGACGGCGTGATCACTGGGACCGCGACGATCGATGGTCGCTTGGTCGCGATCATGGCCAACGATTCGACCGTCAAAGCTGGCTCGTGGGGCAAGCGCACCGTCGAAAAAATCTTGCGCATCCAAGAGATCGCGCAGAGTCATCGCTGCCCGATGCTCTATTTGGTCGACTCGGCGGGCGCGAGAATCACAGACCAAATCGAGATGTTTCCGGGGCGTCGCGGCGCGGGAAAGATCTTCTTTAACCAGGTCAACATGAGCGGGCAGATCCCGCAGGTGTGCCTGCTCTTTGGGCCCAGCGCTGCGGGCGGCGCGTACATCCCTGCGTTCTGCGACGTGGTCGTGATGGTCGAGGGCAACGCTGCGATGTACCTGGGCTCTCCGCGCATGGCCGAGATGGTCATCAACGAGAAGGTCACGCTCGAAGAAATGGGCGGAGCCAAAATGCACTGCTCGGTCTCGGGCTGCGGTGACGTCCTGGTCAAGACCGAGGACGAGGCCCTCGCGTGGTGCAAACGCTACCTCGCGTACATGCCCACGAACTTCGAGAGCCCCGTGCCCGAAGCCGCCGCGATCGCGCCAAAGGCCAGCGGAAAGACCTTCGAACAGCTGGTCCCCGCCGACGAGAACAAGCCATTCAAAATGATCGGCCTCATCGAAGAGCTCATCGATCAGGGCAGCTGGCTCGAGGTCAAAAAACTGTTCGCTCAAGAAATTCTCACGGGTTTCGCTCGCATCAACGGCAGCGCCGTCGGCATCGTCGCGAACAACCCGTACTACAAGGGCGGCGTGCTCTTCGTAGACAGCGCGGACAAAGCCGCGCGATTTATCTGGCTCTGCGACGCCTTTGGGATCCCGCTCTTGTACCTCGCCGATGTGCCCGGCTTTATGATCGGCAGCAAGGTCGAGCAGCAGGGCATCATCCGCGCGGGCGCCAAAATGATCGCCGCCATGAGCGAGGCCACCGTGCCCAAGCTCAGCGTGATCGTGCGCAAAGCCTACGGCGCGGGCCTGTACGCCATGTGCGGCCCCGCGTTTGAGCCCGACGCATGCATCGCGCTCCCGAGCGCATCGATCGCCGTCATGGGCCCCAACGCGGCCGTCAACGCGGTGTTCTTTAACAAGATCCAAGAGGTGCCCGAGGGCGCCGAGCGCGACGCGTTTGTGACCAAGCTCCGTGACGAGTATCGCGAGGACATTGACCTGCTCAAGCTCGCGAGCGAGATGGTCGTCGACGCGGTCGTCCAGTGGCCGGCCCTGCGCAATGAGCTCACAGTTCGCTTCGCGCGAGCGAAGAACCGACGCACACTGCGCCCTGCAAAAAAGCACATGGTTCTCCCGGTCTGATCGCTGGGTACAGAGAGAGCAGGCGCTGTCGTGGCCCCCCCAAAACGAAGCACAAAACCCTCGCAGAGCGCCGATGAGTCGCTGCCCCCGCCGAGACTCGCCACGTCCGTGCGCGCCGAGCGGATGCAGCGGCTCTATGCTGGGATTTCGCTCGTGGTCTTGCTCGTGCTTGTCGTGGTCGTGGTGCGCTCTGTCAACACGCGCAACGCCGACGACACGGGGCCTTTTGATCCGCTCACGACGGACCAGACCGAGCTCCGACGCGTCACCGAAGCTGTCTCACGCGTCATCGCCGCGCCGGTGGGCGCGCCCCACACCAGCGCCATCGAGCTGCTTGAGTCTCTCAATGTGCAGAGCGCCGGCGCACGAGACCTCCGCGACGCGTGCGTGGGGACCTACCGCGGGCTCATTGATTCTCAGCGAATGCTCACCCAAGTGCGCGACCTCTTGCTCTATCCCGACGGTGGCGAGCGCCCACGCGCAGAGCTCGCTGCGGGCGAGGCGTCACGCGCTGCGTTGCTCTTGCGCGAGGCCGATCAGTCACGCGAGCGCGTGAGCTCAAGCCGCGGTCGCTGCCATGACCTCTACGCCATCGCGGTGCGACGATTTGGTATGCGCAGCGAGCGCCCCGCGTCTCGATAAAACAGTGACTGACTAGTCTTCTTATTTCGTACGTGCCATGACCATTCTTCAGGTAGATCACCTCTCGTTTTCGTACGGTGCGGACACGGTCTTTGAGGACGTCTCGTTTGCGATGGAGGTGGGCGAGCGGCTCGCGCTCGTCGCGCCAAACGGGCAGGGAAAAAGCACGCTCCTGAAGCTCATCGTCGGCGAGCTCTCTCCCGACGAGGGGCGCATCTTGATGCCGCGTGGGACCAGGGTTGGTTATCTCCATCAGTCGCACGAACCCAACCCCCAAGGCACCCTCTGGCAGGCTCTCTTGGCCGGCTTCGCAGACGCTCGCAACGCGCGAGACGCGCTCACCGCAGCCGAGCTCGCCGTGGCCAGCGGGAGCGACGAAGACCTCGCGAGGCTCGCTCGCGCGCAAGAAGAGTTTGTTCGCGTGGGCGCAGACGCGGTCGAGCGCGAGGTGCACTCGATCGCAGGGCGAGTGGGCTTTCGCGAGAGTGATTTGTCTCGCGAGGTGCTCTCGCTCTCGGGCGGCGAGCGCGGGAGATTGCAGCTCGCGGTGGTGCTCGCGTCGCGGCCAGAGCTCTTGCTCTTGGACGAGCCAACCAACCACCTCGATCTCGAGACGGTCGAGTGGCTCGAGGGGTTCTTGCGTGCGTACCGTGGCGCCGTGATTGTGGTCTCGCACGACCGCGCGTTTTTGGACGCGACGTGCCCGCGGACGGCCGAGCTGGGGATGTTCTCGTTTCGTGACTACGCGCTGAAATACAGCGAATACATTGAAGCGCGCGAGATCGACATGGAGCGCGAGCGCAAGGTCGTGCTCGAGCAAAAAGAGTTCATCGCGCGGACCGAAGACTACATTCGCCGCAATTTGGCAGGGCAAAACACCAAGATCGCGCAGGGCCGCCGCAAGCAACTCGAGCGACTCCAGCGCATGGAGAACCCCGAGGACGTCTGGGCCAGCGCGCGCAAGTTGGGGCTCCGGTTTGCGCCGTCGCGGCGCTCGGGCGACGTGGTGCTTGAGGGCAAAGCGCTGGGCGCGAGCCGTGGCGGACGCGTGCTCTTCGACGGCCTCGATTTGCTCGTAAAGCGACTGGATCGTGTCGCGATCGTAGGGCCCAACGGAGCAGGAAAATCCACGCTCTTGAAGCTCTTGGCTAAGCAGGGCCTGGCCGATGATCGAGGCGAGCTCAAGGTCGGGAGCAACCTAGATCAGGGCTATTTTGACCAACACCTTGAGTCTCTTGATCCGGCGAAGTCCTGCATCGAGACGATCCGATCGGTGCGCGCCGAGCTCAACGAAGAAGCGGTGCGACAGTACCTCGCGCGGTTTAGGTTTTATGGGGATGACTCGTTTAGGCCCGTAGGGTCGCTCTCGGGCGGCGAACGCACGCGCCTCGCGCTAGCAAAATTGCTGCTCGTTTCGCGCAACCTGCTGCTGCTCGATGAGCCGACGAACCACCTGGACATCCCGGCGTGCGAGATCCTCGAAGAGGCGCTCTCACACTTCGATGGGACGGTGATTTTGGTCTCGCACGATCGCTATTTTCTTGAGCGCGTCGCGACCCGGCTGATCCACCTGGAGGGGGGCAACGTCACGACGTATTCGGGCTCGTGGAGTGACTACGTCTCGCACCGCGACAAGCGATTGGCCGCGCAAGAGGGCGCGAAGACCGCGGCGGTGTTCGAGTCGGCGCGTGAGGACAAGTCCAAGGCTGTTGCAAAGATCGCCGGCAAGCCAGACTACGAGACGGCCAAGCGTTTGGCGCGCGAAGCAGAGAAGCGCGCACGTCGCGTGGCCGAACTTGAGAAAATGATCGCGGCGGGAGAGCTGGAGCTTGCACAACTCCGTGGCACACTGCGCGAGATCGATGGCAGCGATTGGGAGCGGGTCGCTCTACTCGCCGAACAAGAGCAGGAACGGATGGCGCGCGTGGATGGTTGGACCGAAGAATGGCTGCTCCTGTCTGAGGACCCCACATGAAGACGCGTACACCAAGACAACGAGCTGCTTATCCTGTGCTTATTAGGCCACAGTCACTGTTTCAGAGGCTGGGTACGCTCACGCTTTTGCTTTCGCTCATCACGGCGAGCGCTTGTCAGCGCAACGCGCCTGCGGCCGCCGTGAGCGTCGCGCCTGCGGTGCCCTTCGAGGTGAGAGCTGACAGCGCAGACCTCACGTTCTTTTGGTTCGACGAGCACCTTGAGGCACACGCCGCGAGCACCGCGAACGAGGTGCCCGCCGAGCGCCGAGAGCGTGTGCGTGTGGATCCCGTGCGTCCCGAGCTTCGAGCGCCGGGATATGTCTACGTTGCAGACCTGCGCGCGCTGGGCCCTCACGGGCACTACACGGTCCGCACGGTGGGAGCAGAGCAGTTTGCCCAAGAGCTCCGTCCGGCGCCTGTGGCGGCCATGCAGCCCGACGGCCAGCCGAGCGTTGTGCTCTACGGCGCGTCGTGGTGTGGCGCGTGTCACCAGGCCGCGGCGTGGATGCGCGCGCAGGGCATCCCGTTTGTCGAACACGACATCGAGCGTGAGCCTGAGGCCGCGCGCGAGATGGGCCAGCGCGCCCGTGAGCAGGGCGTCCCGACGGGCTCGATCCCTATTATTTCGGTTCGTGGCCGCCTGATGGTGGGCTTTAACCCCGAAGCGCTCAACCGAATGCTCGGCCGCAGCTGAGCGTGTTGTGACTGACTAGTCAGTGTTTGTGGCGTCGAGGGTCGCGTCTTGGTCAGACGCGTCGAGGGGGCGATCGCAACCGTCGCTTCCGTACATGATCCGGCGAAGCGGGACCGAGGCGGTGGCCATGCGACCGAGACGATCGGTGACCTGCACTTGGATCTGAACGTTCTCTGCGTAGGTGCCGTTCAGGACCATCGCGAGGGGCTCGCTGACAAACGAGCGGTCGGCGAGCTCGCGCCAGCCGAGAGTGCTCGACGCAAACGACACCGTCCTCGGAGGATCGGGCGCGGCCTGGAGCTGGACGACCTCGGCGCGAAGGCTCAGCCCAGCGTTGCAAAAATTCGTCGCGCGCACGGCGATCCAGACGTGCTGTCCGCCTTGGTTTCCGCGGGTGAGCTGTCCGCAAGAGCCTGGAGAATAAGCTGTAAATCTGCTGGGATTCTCGGGATCTCCGGCGCCGATTTCGATCGCCAGGGGCCCGGTGATTTCGGTGCAGTCGGGGCCGCAGCCGCCCAGCGAGAAAAAGCACGACAGCGTCGCGAGCAAGGTCAGTCCGAGGGAGTGCTTCATGGGTCTGTGGTCACAACGTCGAGGGGGGCTGCGTCGGCCAGTGTTCCGCCATCGCGGCGTGCGCATGCGTTGCGCCAAGCCTCTCGCAAATCGGGGCGTGTCGTGGGGTCAATGTCGGGCACGTGAACACGCACTTCGTGGTGCGCCCACTGGCCAAGCGGCGTCGTCGCATCGACGACCAAGATCACGTCACGACCCAAGATACTGCAGTACTCGTAGCGATCGAGATCGTCGGTGATGACAACGCGGACACCCTCGACCGCCAGGCGCGAAGGATCTGCAGGATCACTGCGAAATGGCAGACGAAATCGCAAGAAACCGATCTCTTCACAGTCCTCGGCGCGGCGCGCGCGGACCTCGATCAAGGGCAGGGTCGCGTCAAAGCCCATGCCCCGAAATCCGACGCGAAAGTGCTGCAGCCCTTGCTCGCCAGGGACCACATAGAGCGGGTCGCCATCGCGCAGCGGTGCAAATCCGTCGAGCGTCGCATCCCGCCCAGTGCCCACGGTGAGCTGCATTTCGCGTGAATCCGCGCACTGAAACACCGGACATTCGCCGCGCGCTGCTCCACCGTTTGCGTAGGCCCGCACGCGCGCCTCGCACGCGCTGACGGTGCGAGCGTCTCCGCTGTCGCCGGCGTCAGGTGCGCTCGGTGGCGGGGCGCAGTGGCTGGCGAAGAGAGCACACACGAAGACCAACGGTGAGATTCGCACAGGGGGCTTTCGGTGAGGCAATTTAGAAGCAATACCGAGCCCGGCTGTCGGGATCCGAGGGGTAGTAGTAGGCAAAGAGATTGCAGTGCTCTTCGTAGTCGACGTGGGGACCGAACGTGATCGGGACGTTGGTCGGGTTGTCGAAAAAGCAGGTGTAGTACAGCCCGCCACCGGGCGGAACCGTGAGTGGGGCGGGGCGTCCCGCGGTCCCGTCAAAGGTCACAAAGGGCGGCTCGGACCAGTTGGTCGAGCGGTAACACTCGTTGCCGGGCGTGACGCCGTTGGGCGAGTCGAAGGCGACAAACCGCCGACCTCGTGAGTGAAAGTGCCCCGTCATCGCGATGAAGGTTCCGCCTTGAGGCAGGTCACATCCGCGCGAGAAAGCGACGTTGCTGCTTCGAGGCGGGATGTTGAGCTGGCGATTGTTCGCGAACATCGTGCCTAAGTGATTCTGGATCTGCGTGGGGTTCTCCGCGGTCCAGAGATTAATGAGCACCTCGGCGCGGTTGCCTGGCGTGCGCTGCGTGGCGCCATTGACGAAGTGAGACTGCAGAATCATCAGCGAATTGGCATGTAATCTGTACGCGACGCCCGCGGGCAGCGACCAGTCTAGCCGTGACTCTTGCGAGCCCACCACGAGATCGAAGACCCCAAACTCGATCGCGTTAAAGCACTCAACGCCGCCTCCCTCGAGCCCTGTCTCTGCAGGAATTCGCAAACCTCTTGCGCGTCCGTCGGCTTCGACCGAGGGGATCGCCCGAAAGAGGTTCATGTGGTGTGAGCCGGTGTTGTAGGCGATCTCGTAGCGCACGACCTCGAGGTTCTCGGTGGTGGGCAGACGAAAAGTCCAGCACCGCTGCTGCTCGGTCGCGGGGGGGACCTCGAAGCTCACACGGAGCTGGATTCCACGGCCGGGGGGTGGAGGCTGCAGCACCGGAGGCACGTAGGGAGCCTCGACGGGGCAGCCGCTGGCGAGCGCCGAGAGGGTGATGAGTACAGACAGCCCGAGCCGATGCGATGCCATGGGCTGGATCTTAGCGTGAATCATGCCAACGGTGCGTGCGGCGTAATTCGTTGCATGAATCGCTGAGCGGTCAGCATATCTGCCCTCGGATTGACGGTCTCTGGGTGTGTCAAAGTGCGCAACCGCTGCGACTTTTGCGCAGCGATCTACGGTCGCACACGGCGGACGATCGCGGCCATCGCGGCCGGCTCGATGAACTCGTTGACTCGCGCGACCTCGTGACCGGCTGCGTCGAGCACGATCACGGCGGGGAGCGAGCGCACGTTCCATTGGCGCTGGAGGCCCTCGAAGCGCTCTTCACCCTGCTCGTTTTCGTAGAGTTTTACCGTGACAAAATTGCTCTCTTGCAGCGCACACGCGACCGCCGCGGTGGGGAGCGTACGGTGCGCGAGCTCTTCGCACGCGCGGCACCACGTCGCGCCAAAATCAACGAGCAGGGGTCTGTGCTCTCTCCGGGCGAGCTGCTGTGCGGCGGCTAGATCACGTTGCCACACGACGGGCCTGCACGCGCCGGACGAGACATGAGACTCGGCCCCGAGCCACCAGACCGCGGCGACCGCAGAGAGCGAAAAAGCAGTAATTTTGCCGATTTTCTCGATCTTGAGCGAGGCCTTGAGCGCGAACCCGATCCCGATCACGGCGGCGACAATGGCCAGCGCGAGGGACACTCGTGGGGCCAGCGCGCGAGGCGCTTGGGCCAAGAAGGGCAGCAGCTGCCGCAGGTACCAGAGCCCCACGATCAAGAGCACAAACGCGAGGATGGATTTGACGAGGTTCATCCAGCGACCGGGCTTCGGCAGCCCCATCGCGAACGCGCCAACCAAGAAGAACGGGAGTCCCAACCCGAGCGAGTAAGCGTAGAGCGCGCCGACCCCGTGGAGCGCGTTCTTCGTGCGAAAAATGAAGGACAAGATGCCCGCAAGGGGTGCGGTCGCGCAGGGCGCGGCGATCGGGCCCAGCACAAGCCCCACGACAAAAGCGCCGCGCACACCCAGGCCACCCATCGAGGAGAGACGCGTCTGCAGCGAGGCCGGCAGCTGGATGTCAAAGAGGCCAAACATCGAGGCCGCCATGATGAACATCAGCGTGGCCTCAACGATCAGCACGTACTTGTTGCCGGCGAGCGCGCCAAACAGCGAGCCGCTGAGCCCCGCGGCGAGCCCAAGGGGCACATAAAACGCGGCGATGCCGTGCACAAACGCAGTAGACAGCACCAGCGAGCGCGCGCGTGACGTGGTCTTGTTGGCGCCAAACACCGAGACGGTGATCCCGATCATGGGGTAGACACAGCCGGTTCCGGCGGTCATCAGGCCGCCCAAGAACGCTCCGGCGAGCGCCGCGCTGATGCCATAGCGTCCTAGGAGTCTTGAGAATAGATCTCCGTCATCGGTGCCAGCGAATGCCAAAATTGGCAGCAAAAACACTGTCAGAGCGACCGCGAGCGACGTGATGTGTTTTGGTGATCGGCGGGCAGTCGAGGGGGTTGGCATGGTGAGTGGGAGGGAGGAGCAAAGGGGGTAAAGTGAGCTGTCTCTGCGCGCCACGGCGCGAGATGCCAGAGCCTTGAGTCGGTCCGATCATGCAACGGGCGCTGCGAGGGGTCGAGTGCCTCGGTGGGGTCCGTGTCGCTCATGATCGCTACGTGGCTGAATGCACGGGGGTTATGCACCGTCAGTGTGTGTTGCGGTATACCTCCGCGGTCGCAAGCAGCGGTTCCTGTCGCGTGGGTCCGTTGTATTGAGCCAAAGACCTCACGGATTGCGCGTCGAGCCCAATGAGGTTTGTTTCGTTTTGCTGTCCCACCCCAAACACACGTTGTGCTGCAAAGAACCTTGTCGTTTGATCCCTTGGTTGATCATTTGTCGCGACAAGGGATGACT
Organism: Deltaproteobacteria bacterium; assembly: GCA_030694465.1. Classification (GTDB taxonomy): domain Bacteria; phylum Myxococcota_A; class Polyangia; order Polyangiales; genus JAUXYJ01. The sequence goes on from JAUXYJ010000105.1 coordinate 25,818, forward strand.
CTCTGAGCGGCTCAATGATGTCTAAAGTTTCCCCGAGAGAGAGCCGGTGATGCGTAGGATTCTTCAGGTCTCGTTTGTAGTGTTTTCGGTGTCTGTGTTTGCGCTCTCAGGTGAGGCGCAGCGACGAGGCCGTGGCCGTCGAAACACAGCCGCAGCGGCGGTCGCGGTGAGCACGACACCACCGAATTCTGCACGTATTGCAGAAGAGCTCGGCACCGTGGCGTGGGGTTCGACCCCAGAGCAGGTCGTCGATTACTACCGACGTCAGGTGGTCGCCGAGTACCTACCGTTGCTCCGCAACAAGGGCCAAGTCGAGCAAGACCGGCTGATGCAAGAGCGGGACGCGATCGTCGCGAATCTCCGACGCAGCTTCTTGCGATTCAATGGTCTGGTGCCGCAACGGCGCTGGGACACTTCGTTTGTGGGCTCTGAGTACACCCACACGAACAACGAGAGCATGCTGGTCTACGAGAGCCCTCGCACGGGGGATCGCGAGTTTTATTTCTTCTTCAACGATCGCTTGTGGAAGCGTTTTCAGGCGCGAAATGTCCCACGAGGCTCACCGCTGACCTTCGACACCTTCGTCCAGAGTCTAGACGGTCTCTTCGGCGGGCAGGGGCTTCGCCGCATGCGTCAAGATCAGCCTGATCGCGTCGAAGCGGTCTTGTGGCAAGACGCGACCACACAGCTCCGAGTGATCGACCATTCGACCTTTTACGGTGCGTATTGCTTGGTATACGAAGACAAAGCGGTGCTCTCACGCCTCGCACAGCTTCGAACCAATGCGCCCGCCAAGGTCGCCAACGCGACACCGACGACACTCGCGGGAGAGAGCGTAGTGGGCAACGTCACGGCGGACACCAACGAGGACGTCGTCGATCGCATCACTGGACGCTTGAGGCGGACACAAACCAACACCGCGGCGGGTACCCCAGCTGCGGGAGCCAACGCGAATGGCGCCGCGACTGTAACGCGTCCTGCGACGCCGACAACGGCACCCGCGCCCAACAACGGCGATCCGCTCAACGGACTCAACGGGCTCTAACGTACGGGCTGTGGGGGCACCCACCGCGGGGCGAGTTTGTGAGCTGCTGAGCTGGAGGGAGCTTCAGGTGTCTTCGAACGAGGTGCTCGCCAGCACAGCAGTCAGCTCGGGGAGCTCCAGCTTCATTGCAGGGAGCAGGAGCAGCTCAATCGTCAGCGCGCGCCCTGGACAGCCCGCACACGCGGCGCTGAGCTGAACGTGAACCGTGGTGCCCTCAATGCGATCGAACACCAGCTTGCCGCCGTCTTTGGCCACGAGCGGTGCGAGAACATTTTGCACCAGATCACGCACGCGATGCTCGGCTGCAGCTTGATTCATGAGGGAGCGAGACCGTACGTGTTGTGCGCAGCGAAAGAAAGCGTCGATCGAACGCGGCGCCGCGCGAGAACATTCGAACGATTCAACGGTGCTGACTTCGTCACATGATTGACGCTGACCGGGTCAAGCGCCTAGCATCCCCTCAGAGTGTCGCGGTTTCGCTTGCGATTTCTGCTTCAAGAGTTCGATCTGCCCGCTGGCGAAGTGGTGATGGGTCGAAGTCCAGATTGTCAGATTACCATTGAAGATCCACTGATCTCTCGCCAACACGCGAAGATCGTTGTCACTGAGTCGGTTTGCACGTTTGTGGATTTGGGCAGCCGAAACGGCTCCAAAGTCAACGGTCAATCGGCCAGGCAGCCCATCGTGCTTCACGACTCGGACCGTATTCGGTTGGGTGCGCAGGAGCTTGTGTTCTTCGAGATGGGCTCACCGCGACGCGCCGTCCGTGCGACCGGCGCCATGCGATTGTGTTCGCACTGTGGAGCGCCGTACGCAGAGGGAGCCGTGGTCTGTCCGCACTGTGGCGAATCTGATGAGAAGCAAGACGAGACGATCTCTGGCGTGGTCGTAGAGCCACGAAAGACGTGGGTCCTTGCGCTCATGGGCGAAGTGCTTGAGCGCACGATGCATGCGCAGAAGTTCGATGAAGCGTCGAGGATTTTGCAGCGCGCAGTGGACGAGTTTTCAGATCACGTTGCGCGTGGAGATTCGCTCGACATGCAACAACTGACAGCCATCGCGGGCTACGCTTTGCGGCTCGCTGAGCTCGAGCGAAAGCCTCGTTGGCTCGAGTGGGTGCTCAACACCTTTGGCGACGTGAACGCGATCCCTCCCGTGCGGCTCCTCGGGCCGATTGAGTTGGCTGCGAGCGCGAACGCTGAGGGCTCAGACTACATCCGTGGCTTCGTGTACCGCATCGGGCTGAAGGCTCGCAGTCTTGGGAGCGAGGAGGCGCTGGTGCTCGACCGGCTCGCGTTCTTGGGCCACAAGGTTGGTCCATGAGCGTGTCGGGTGTGCGGCTGAGATATCTTGGACAGGTTCTTGTGGTGCCGGTGGGGGGACAGTTTGCGATCGGGCGGAGCTCAGATTGTCAACTTGCCCTTGAGGATCCGCTTGTGTCTCGTATGCATGCGGTCTTCAAGTGGGTAGGAGACTCGCTGGTGATCGAGGATTTGTCTTCGCGCAACGGTGTGAAGGTCAACGACCAGCGCATTGATGGCGTCCAGGTTCTTAAGATTGACGACATTGTCGGCATCGGTTCGCAGACCTTTGCGGTGATTGCTGGCGAGACCATTCGTCCCCGCGAGGTTCGCAAAGCTGCCGTCACGATGGCCAGCGAGACCAGCCACGGAGATTCGCCAAGTTCATTGCTGGGAGGCGTCGTTGAGAAGGCCTTCGCGATGAACCGTATCGATGACGCCGAGCGAATTCTCAGCACCATGTTGCAGGACTTGCTCGTGCGCTTCGAGAAAGAGAAGCGTGATCGCGGAGCGCTTGCAGACGGGATCAAGTTCTCGCTTCGGCTCGCCAACGAGACGGGCAAGTCACAGTGGGTTGACTGGATCTTTGATGCCCATCGTATTCTTGAGCGTGTGCCACCCACGGCCACGGTCGATGAGCTTCACGTCTTGACACGCAAGATCCGATATCCCGTGACGCCGGCCTTTCGGCGCTATGTGACGGGCATGAAGGACCAGGTCTCGTTGTTGGGACCCACCGAGCGGTTCGCTTTTCAGCGGCTCGAGGGGCTTATGCGCGTCCTGTCGGCGTGATCTGGCACTGCGGGGAGTTTTCAGGTCCTCGACATGCTCAGCGCCCCCGCTGTACCCCTAAGGTTGCCTCGGGCAGAAGGGCACTGTGTCGCTCAGCCTGGACGTCCGTTGATCTTGGACATCATGCTCTCGTGCGACGCGTTGAGGGTCGTCACGAGGTTCTTAAGGCTGGTCAAGCGCTGGCGGTACTGAAGCCACGCCATCGACGAGGCGCGTTGCAGCTGCGGGCCCAGTCCGTCGGTCACGTTGACCGAGAAAAAGACGCCAGCAAACTGGTTGACCGCCAGGGGCTGGCCACCGGTAAAGATCGCGCGGGCGCGCTCGGGCTCGGGGACACCGTTCAGCGCTGCCAGTGTGACTTGGCCAGTCTGAACGTTGACGTTTTGAGCGAGGGCTAGCACGCCCACGAACGGCGCGTTGGCCTGGGGCTGCTTCAGGATCAACCCCAACCGAAGGGTCATCGCGCTTGAATCCCCTGCAGAGCGCAGGGACTCGGTGACAGCGGCTCCATTGCCCATCGCTTGGGAGTGTGCCGTGAGCTGACGCCAGAGCTCTGCAAACAGCACGTGCACGCCCGCGATCTTCTGTGAGACCTGCGGATCAAGTCGTCCCATGCGGCCGGCAAACACCTCGGGGCCAAAGGGCGCGGTCTCGCCACCGGATTCACGAAACCAAGTGACGAGGTCCATGTCAACCGTCGGCGGGTGGGATGGGGGCGCTGTGCTGGGCGCGTCCTCGCTTCCGCCCGCGATATTGGCGCGCTCGCAAGCTGCCTCGAGCTTGGTCTTGACCGTCGCGAGGGTGTTGCCTGCGGCCTGAGCTTTGTCTCGCACCGTGTTGAGCGCGAGCAGGGTCTGGCGGTTTTGGCTGTTGGTCTCGGACTGACCACCAATGAGAAATCCTGCGCCCAAGCAGGCAATCGCAGTCACGACGATGGCAACGATCGTGCCTGTGCGCTTTTTGCCGACTTCGCTGTCGTCGACAGGACGTTCGTCCATGACGATCCGGAGCTCTTGCGGATGGGCGACTGCTGTGGACGCTCCGAAGGGGTCATCCGCGACTTTGCGCGCCGCAGCGGCGGCTTTGGCAGCAGCTTGCTGTTCTTGCACAAACGCTGGAGGTGCGACCTCGTTGCTCAGTCCGGGGATGCCGCCCATGCCGAAGGCAGGCGCGGGCAATCCCTGGCCTGTTGGGGGCGTTACGCCGAAGGGCGGTGCAATATCTTGGTTCTCTAGGCCAGGGGGGCCTGCGAGGGGTGGACCCACAGGAGAGGATGCAGGGTTCTGCATCCCGACTTGGGTTTTCTTGAGACGATCCTTGAGATTGGGCTTCTTCTCGTCGGCCATAGCGTGCGCTCCGTTTGGGGCCCGCAAGGTAGCGGTAGCGGTATTTCAGCGTCAAGCGAACACGACGTTTGGACTGTAACGATTGCAGTGTTTTGCGCTGCCAACGAGCCGATCGCGGGCGCTGGCGATGTTGCCGAAAGAAAGAAGAGGTTGCGCAACGATCTCAATCGGCCTGCGATTTTTCTCGAAATGCCGCAGCGCAATGGAGCTCGTCTTGCGCTCGGCGCAAGCGCATCGCTGTGCGCAAAGCGCCGACGTTGTCGCAACGTTGCGCACAGGCCGAATGGAGCGCCTAGAGAAGTCAACTATTGCGCAGAGCGGGCTCGGTTGGTCACGCGCGAGATTGCTGGTTTCTTGAGCTGTTGGCCGGATGTGAGGCAACACGATGAGCAACGGCAGGCGAGAGATTGTCTTGAGCTGATTTGCCATTGCTCGGAGAAAAACCATGACTGACTCAGAACGGCGCCGCGCGCCGCGTCGCGCTACGGACCTCTTGGTCAACAAGTTTATCGACGGCCAGCCGCATGCGACGAGGTTGGTTGAAATCAGTCCCTTGGGGTGCGTCCTTGAGCGCCTTCTTGAGCCCGCGGTGAAGCGTGACCTTTATCCGCTTGAGGTCTGTGTTCCGAGTCGCTTGGGCGGGGGGCGGATGTGGCTCTGGGGGCGACCGGTGTGGGAGAGCGAAGGGCGCGCGGCGCTGCGATTCGTCGGCGTTGATCCTCTGGATCGCGCGCTTCTTTCGCGGTTTAGCGACATGCTCTCGGGCAATCTCGCGGTCGCGACTGGGTGAGTGTCCATGTATGCCGTGTGAACTCACGTGGTATGCGTGGCACAGTGCGATAGAGCATCGTGATGACTGATCCTGTGAGCGTTCACCGAAGACAACACAACTGGCGCTTGCTCTTGGGGGCGTGTCTCTTTGCGATCGCGTGCGGAGGTCCCGGTCGGCCTGATGTGCTGGCATTTGAGCCGGTACTCGAGGAAGACAACCGCCTCGTCACCCTCCTTGATGAGTCGACGACGCTCGCGGTGAGGGATCGTCCGAGCGCAGTGCGAGATATCCGCACGGTGGTGCTGGGTCGCGCGCAAGCCAACGCAGCTGCCTGCGGAAATTTACAAGTCATTCATCCGACAGCCGTGGCCCTGCGCACGCGGCTCTGTGGCAACACGGTCGAGCGTGAAGAGTCAACCCGGGCGCTGATGCTGGCGCTTGAGGCTGGCGACGCGACAGGGGTTTCGTCTGCAATTCGCCGCATGATCGCGCTCGCACGCGCGATGGATCAGCTCGAAGCGGACGTGCAGCGGGCCAGAAATCAGCAGCCCACGTCGGGGTGCGCGCGCAGGGGCTAGCGTGCTTCGTTTGCTTCGCGGGTGCGAAGTGCGCTTCGCTGTTTGAGCTGCAAATTCACGTGGATTATTGTCCTCGTGGGGTTGCTGCGTGGTAGCCTCTTACCCAATTCTGGGTGTCGCGAAGTCGCTGAAAGTGAGCGTTGTATTGTCCAGGTCGATCGCTGCTCAAGCCAGCTTGCGCGAAATCTACGCGCTCGCGAGGCATGTGCCTTTGATGACGGACGTCTCGACGAGAGTCCGCGCTCAAGGGCCAGGAAATTCGCTCACCGTGTTTGTGCACGGCTACCTTGCCACCGGTGGGGTCATGAAGCCGATGGCTGAGCATCTCGCCGCGCAGGGCGTGGGCGGGCGGCATCTTCATTTTAACTTTGCGCCTGCGGGGTCGCTTGCCGAGCACGTACGCAAACTCGACGCGCTGATCGAGAAGATCCATGGCGTGTCTGGGCCGGTCAATCTCGTAGGACATTCGCTGGGAGGGTTGGTCGCGCGGTACTATCGCCAGGTCTTGGGGCGGCCCGTCGCGCGGATGGTGTGCATCGCGACGCCGCACGAGGGAGTCCCACGAGCGCGCGTTTTTCGTGCGCTGCCGTTGGTGGATGAGCTTGCGCCGGGGTCGTCCACCCTGAAGCTGCTTGAGGCTACGAGGTCGAGATTGGATGGCACTGTCGTCACGTGCGTGTTGCCCTCCCATGACAACCTGGTCTCGCCCAATGGGAGCGCCTCGCTGATGGGGACTCGTAGCGTGAGGGTCGAGGGCGTTGGCCATTTGGCCGTGCTTTTTGACAAGCAGACTTGGTCGATCGTCGCTGACGCGTTGCGCTGAGTGTACGATTTGCGATTGCAGTTCGTGCCAGATTGAGCGAGCGGTCGCGCGGCGCGCAATTGTGCTTGGGGTCGCGCTTGGCTGGGGCAATCCTACTTTCGGTGAGGTAGCGGATTGGGATATATGCGCTGCGCTAGCGCGCGCGCTGGGTGCGCCGCTAAACTTCCCCGCCGTGGCCGCGCCTCGAGGGGCCTTTAGTCACAGAATCGCTTGCTCGGAGTCCCTCGCGAAAATGCCAAATACTGCCTCTCGTTGGTCATGTCGTGGCGCTGGTGTTGTGGTCACCTTGTGGGCGTTGCAGGGATGCGCGGCGGTGTTTCCTCGCTACACGACCGCTGCGCGGGAGGTGCCCGCGGGCATCGCGGAGTCTGGCTCCATGGCGTCTGCTCCGGACGAGCTGCATCGGCTGGGCGTAGTGCGTGCGGTTACGCCGCTTACGACCCGAGACGGGCGGCCCTGGGACTCGGACGGGCCTCCGGATTTCTTTGTGATCATTCGACGTAACGGCGACGAGGTCTTTCGCTCACGCGTCATTCGCGACTCGGTGCAGCCCTCGTGGGATCCCATGCAAGACGCTGTCGATCTCTTTGTTCGGAGCACCGATGTGCTCAGTCTTGAGCTTCGGGATGACGACGGCGCGTTGAGCCCAGGCGATCTCGTCGGGAGCTTTGAGATCCGTGGCGGTGTGCCCGCAGAGGCGCGCAACGGCGGGGTCTGGAGCGTTCGTTTGGAGGGCGGCGCTCAGCTTGAGCTCACTTCGCACACCCCACGTGCGCGGATCGGCATGGGTGTGACGTACGAATACCGCACGGACTATCTCGTGGTGATCGCAGTGGCCGAGGCGGGCCCCGCGTACACAGCAGGTCTGCGAGTCGGGGACCGCATTGAGCGCATCAACGCGCGCCCCATGAATCAGCTGAGCGAGGCTGACGTTCGACAAGAAATGGATCGCGGCACGATGCGCGATGTGTCGCTCGGAGTCACCCGCGCTGGGTCGCAACCGCAAGAGTTTACCGTGCGCCCCGACGCACTTTACGAGGGACGATGAGGACCCATCGCGGGCGCACACGCCTGTTGCAGTGCGTCGTTGGATGCGTCGCGATGAGCGTCGCGATTCGTGCAAACGCTCAGGTTGTAGAGCCGTCGATTGACGTGCAGACGCTTTGGCCCGTGGCCGGAGCGACGCCGACCGCTGTCCAGCGAAGCGCCGAAGTCTCACCGCATTTGTCACTGAGCTTTGCGCTCGCGATGAACCACGCCGTGCAACCACTCGTGCTCCGCTCGGTGAGCGACCCACAGCGCCAGGTCTCTGCGATTGATCAAGTAAATACCGTGGATTTTCTCTGGTCGTTCGCGTTGTTCGACCGCGTTCAGATCATGGCTGCGCTGCCGCTTGTGGTCGGGCAAACGGGTGAGGGGATCGCGCCCATTGTGGGCGGCGGAGCAAGCTCGGCGCTCTCGCTGATCGCGGTGCGCGACGTGCGGTTTGACGTGGGTGTACAGCTGCTACGTCGTCCGCGCAGGACATTTGCCAATGGATTTGCCCTTCGCGCTGACATGGGCGTGACCGTGCCCACGGGCGATTTGCGGTTTCAAGGAGCTGGCTCGCCGGTGCTGGTACCAATGCTGGTTGGCGATCTGCGCGCGGGCTGGCTGACCGTGACTGCCAACGCTGGCGCACGCGTCAGGTTTGAGTCGCGGACGTTCGCCAGCGTGGTTTTTGGCTCGCAGATTCTCGCGAGTGTGGGCGTCGCTGTGAGGCATCCGTCGCTCCAGCGGCTCGCGGTCTCGGTCGACGGGCAGGTGCTCGTTCCGGTCGGCGCGGTGCCGCAAATTGAGTGCGCTGTGGGCCCCTGTTCGCAGTCTTCGCAGCTCGCAGCGGAGCTCTTTGTGGGCGGCCGCTATGCGGTGGATCGCGGCCGCGACGTAGAGGTCACGTTGGGAGTGGGAGCTCCGTTGTCCGGCGCCGCGGGAGTGCCGTTGGTGCGTGGGCTCATCGGTCTGAGCTACACCCCGCGAGGTCTCGACGATGACGGTGACGGCGTGCGCGAGTCCGACGATCGTTGTCCAACAGAGGCCGAAGACCGTGACGGATTTCAGGACGAAGATGGTTGCCCAGACCTAGACAACGACGCTGACGGGATCGCGGACACGGCCGATCGATGTCCCAATGAGCCCGAAGACGTAGACAATTTTCAGGACGGAGACGGGTGTCCCGAAGCCGACAATGACGGCGATGGCGTCTTGGATGCGGACGACGTCTGTGCGGTCGAAGCCGCAGGGTCTCGCCCGGATCCCTCGCAGCGCGGCTGCCCGTTGCGCGATCGCGACGGAGACGAAGTGCTCGACGCGGACGACCAGTGTCCCGATGAGGCCGTGGGCGAGCGCGCAGATCCTGCGCATCGTGGTTGCCCGCTGCCAGATCGTGATCACGACGGTGTCGCCGACGCTGTGGACCAGTGCGTGTCGGATCCTGAGGGTGAGACTCCCGATCGATTTCGCCGCGGTTGCCCGGATCCCGATCGGGACCACGACGGCGTGCTCAACGAGGTGGACGCGTGCGTTGCGCAACCCGAGACGATTAACGGAGTTCAAGACCAAGACGGCTGCCCGGACGCGGGTGAAGAGCTCGTGTCGCTTGGCCGCTCGGCGGTGCTGTTCTCGAATGTGATTCGGCTGCCCGTTCGTGCGCGGACGCTGCGAGCTCAGGACCGGGCGATGTTTGCCCAGGCGGCCCAGCGCTTGCGTGGCCTGGGCTCAGAGCTTGCGCGCGTCACCGTGCAGGTCGTAGGCCCCGCGCGGGATCCCGGGGATGCCGCTGCGCTGCGTCTGGCGGGGCTTGTACTTGACGCGCTCGTCGAGGCTGGCCTCTCGCGATCCACTCTGACAACGACAGCGTGGGCGGCCCCGCCTCCGGTCGCTGGGACGCGTCAACCGGCGCGGCCTCCGGTGGGCGAAGTGCGTGTTCAGATCATGCGCAATGCCGGCGTGGGTCGTTAGTAAACCTAAGCGACCGCTGCGAGACAAATCGCGGTAGGGTGCAGAAGACTGCCGATGCGTAACTTATCCAGCGCCTTCAAAGTGGGCCTGCTTCTGATCGTGGCGATCGTGGGCAGCGTGTTTTTGTATCGCGTGGTCGTTCAGCGCGGTTCTGGCGCAGGGGGCTACAGAGTCTATGCGCTGTTTCGCGATGCCTCGGGTTTGGTCCCTCGCTCGCGTGTGACCATGGCCGGCATCCCGGTCGGGCGCATCGATACGATTCGCCTGCAAGACGGGATGGCCCGCGTCGAGATGGTGATCTCTCGCGAGGTTGAGCTTTACGACGACGCGACGGTGTCTCGCAAAGCGTCCTCGCTGTTGGGTGAGTTCTTGATGGTGCTCGCGCCGGGCACTGCGGGGACGCGGCGCATCGGGGATGGCGAGCGGGTGCGGGTGCTTCAAGAGGGCGCAACGACGGACGATATTCTCCAAAATGTAAACGCGATCACCCGCCGTGTGCGAGACGTGACCGACCGCGTCGGGGATGTCTTTGGCAACGACGAGGGTCGGAGACAGATGGCAGAAGCCCTGCGAAATCTCACAGAGACAACGCAAGAGATCAACCGTCTCGTCCACGCAAACAGCGAGGCAGTCACCCACACGATCCGCAACGTGGACCACCTCACCACCGAGGCGGATCCCCGCGTGCAGCGGTTGCTTGCCAATCTTGAGCGCGCTTCGCAGCGCGTCGACACGATCGTTGCGGACAATCAGCCCAACATCAATGACACGATCCGCAATGTGCAAGAGACCATGCGCAACGCCAACGCGGCGTCGCGTGATCTGCGCGAGTCGCTTGGGCACGTGAACAGTGTGACCGCGGGGATCGATCGTGGGGAGGGGACAGTGGGCCGTCTTGTGCGGGACGATCACTTGGTCAACGAGGTCGAGGGCGTGGCCGAGGGCCTCAACGATCTTGTTGCTCCCATTGGGCGTTTGCAGCTCATCCTAGGGCTCAGGACCGAGTACAATTTTGTCATCAATGGTCTGAAGAGTTACCTGGAATTTCGCCTGCAGCCTCGCGAAGATCGCCACATGCTCTTTCAGATCATCGACGATCCGCGTGGCATCGTAGATCGGCGCTCGGTGATCCGTACGAGCACCAACCCTGCGGATCCTGCGATGTGGCGAGAGACCACGGAGTCGACGCAGCGTGGCGTCCGATTTACGCTGCAATTTGCTCGGCGGCTTGGGCCTGCGACGTTTCGGTTCGGCATTATGGAGAGCGTGGGTGGGATCGGTGTTGACCTCAACGCGCTGCGCGATCGGGTCGAAGTGCGCACGGACCTCTTTGACTTTTCAACCAGCCAATTGCCACGTCTTCGCGTGATGGGCGCTTACGCGATGCTCCAGCATGTGTACGTGCTCGCAGGTGTAGACGACGTGTTGAACCCTCAACGCGCAGATGTGTTCTTGGGCGCGCAGCTGCGGTTTCGAGACGACGATCTGCGCACGCTCTTGCTCTTTGCCGGAGGCCTGCTCGGCACGGTGGCGCGCTGAAGGTGGCAGGGCCATCTCCTGAGCCAACGGTGTTGCTCGCGATGTCGGGTGTGACTCGGACGTTTAAGGCGACCGGGCGAGAGATCCTCGCGGGCGTCGATCTCACCGTCCATGCGGGGGAATTTGTCGCGATTGTGGGTCGTTCGGGGAGCGGCAAGAGCACCGTGTTGACCATCGCTGCAGGGCTTGACGTGGCGTATGGAGGCTCGGCGAAGCTGTGTGGCCACGAGCTTCGGACGATGAGTGACCGTGACCGTACGGTGCTCAGGCGCGAGACTGTTGGGATGGTGTTTCAGCTGTTTCATCTCGTGTCGGACTGGACGGTCGAAGAGAACGTCGCGCTCTCGCAGATGTTCTTGACCTCGCGTGCGCGGCCGTCGGTAAGTGAGCTCTTGGAGCAGGTGGGATTGCAGGGATTTGAGAGACGTCGCCCGACCGAACTCTCGGGCGGTCAGCGACAGCGTGTCGCGATCGCGCGCGCGCTCTACGCCGACGGGCCGCTCTTGCTCTGCGACGAGCCCACCGGATCGCTGGACCGAGAGACTGGGCAGTCGGTGCTAGAGTTGTTCGCTCAATTGCACAAAATACGAGCAAAAACCCTCGTCGTTGTGACCCATGATGACCGCGTGACTGCCATCGCTGATCGCGTACTGTTCTTAGAAGATGGACGACTGCGGGAGGAGCAAAAATGATGGCACTCGGGGCGCTGCGGCTGCTCGGGCGCAACCTTCGTCGTACGAGCGGCGCGTTTGTGCTCGCTGCGGTCGGGATTACCGTAGGGATCGCCGCGCTCGTGTTTTTCTTGGGGCTCTCGTCGGGGCTGCGGGCGGTGGTCTTGGGGAGGATCTTTAGGATCGATCGGGTCGAGATTGTTCCTCGTGAGCAGTCGGTCGGAGCCCTCGCGGCGATGTTCGCGAGCGCTCCGAGGGGGATCGCGCCAGAGGCCATTGTCACAATCGAACACATCGAGGGTGTGCGCGCGGTCTATCCAAAACTTAGATTGCTGTTTCCTCACTCGGGCCGAGGTGGGAGAGAGCTCTTTGGTCGCAACATTGGCGCAGGTGAGCTGATCGCGGACGGCATCGACCCGGCGCTGGTTCGAGACGAGCTGGCTCCGGGGCTTCGCTTCGAAGATGACCACGCCCTGAGCAGCGGCCGCCCTTGCGCGTCTCGCAACGCGTGCCCTGAAAACGAGCGATGCGCGACCGAGATCATCGGGGGTGGGGAGAGCGTGTTTCCGGGGCGATGTGAGCGGCTGATCCCCGCGGTGGTGAGCCCCTATCTGCTCGAGGTGTTTGACGGAGCGATCGCGCCTGCGCACAACCTCCCGCCAGTGGCGCGTGCGCTCGCCCGTGGCGCGACGGGCCTCGAGCTTGAGTGGGATCTCGGCCGTGCAGGGCTCGGCACGGCGTCGCGGGGCACGCAGCGGAGGGTGTACGCGCGGATTATCGGGGTGACCTCGCGCGCGATTGATCTCGGTGTCACCGTGCCGCTCTCGGTGGCTCGTAGGCTCAACACCGAGTACGTCGGTGCCGCGGCGGCGCAGCGCTACACCAGCGCGATTGTGGTGCTGGACCGGCCCGAGGCGGCTGCCACGGTGACCGCGCAAGCGCGCCAGTTGGGGCTTGAGATCAAGACCGATGGGGCAGAACAGATGGGGCTGCTGGTCTCGATCGTGACAGCGGTGCTCACGCTTACCAGCGCGGTGATCGTGTTGCTCGCTGCGATGTCGATCGCGCAGGCGCTCGCGGCACGTGTCCGGGCGCGCGAAGGCGAGATCGCGTTGTTGCGCGTGAGCGGAGCCACCCGATCGTTTGTGTTTTGGCTGGTGATTGGTGAGTCCTTGGTGATCGGGCTGATGGCGTCTCTGGTCGGGATCCTCGCGGCGCGCGGACTGGCCTTGGCGTGGAACCGCTGGGTCGGTCAGGGTCTGCCTGCGTTTCCGTTTAAGCCGGACGACTGGTTTGTGTGGCACCCGAGGCACTTGGCGGGCGCCATGCTCTTTGGCGTGACCGCGTGCGTACTGGGAGCGGTCGCGCCTGCGCTGAGAGCAGCGAGGACGGCCCCTGGTGAGGTGCTCTCGCGGGGCGTCGGCTGATTGACAAACTTACGCTGTAAGCCAGTGATTTTACGGAGGAAGTCGCACGACTCGTACGCGACCCGTCTGCTCTTCGCCGACGTACAGCAGCGGTTGCCCGCCGTTGCTCGCCCAAGCGAGCGCCGAAGGGCCCGCGAGCCTCGCGTTGCGCGCATCGTTGCCGTCACCCGCAGAGACATTGTTTGGGAGCGTGCCGCCGCCGGCGATCCTACGAACTCGATTGGTCTGTAAATCGACAGCATAAACGCGATTGGCTGCGCGATCCGCGATGTACAGTGTGTTGCCCGCTTCGTTGACGGCGAGGGCTGCGGGGTCTGAGATGCTGATGCTGGTCGAGAGCGAGTTGTCAGGGGGCCCATCCGCGGCCAACGACGCGATGGTGTTTTGATAGTTGCCCGCGGCAAGGCTCGCCGACGTGGGCGAACCCGAGATGCGAAACACTGCGTGTTGGACGTTGTCTGCGACAAAGAGCTCAGCACGCGGACCGCTGTAGGCCATGGCCGTCACGTTGCGGAGGCGAAGTGTGGCCGATGGCGTCGTGCTGCCGACCATGGTCGAGGGTGTGGTCTCGGTTCCGGACTCGCCAATCGCGAGCCCTGCGAGTCGCGAATAGGTGTTGCCGGTGAGGTCCAGCGTCTGGACAAACATGGCACCGAATCCGCGGCGCGAGGCTACGAAGGCGAAGAGCGTTCCGCCTACGCCGCTGGCGCGAAAGGCTGCGATGGCGCTGGGGCTATCCAGACGAAGACTGCTCATGGGGCCCGCGTTGGGTGGGCTTGGGACGCTGTAGGTCCCCACATTGATCATGCCCGCGAGGGGCACCACGTTGTCTCCATTGAGCTGCGCGACGATGTGTCGATCACGCACCGCGATGAGCGCACCTTGCACGCCGATCGGGCTCGGGAGGGGCGCCATGTCTGCGATGTCCATTGGCTCAATGCTGGCGGGCGGGAGCGCGCGTGAGAGCATGCTGATCCCCTGACCCAAGAGCACAGATGGAGTGTTATTGGTCAGCAAATAGGCTCGATATTCGAGCGGTGCCGACCACAGCACGTTGGCCTGGCTGAGCGTTGTTGTGGCGAGCGCGACGAGTCCAGAGACCCCACCGGATCGAAGACCCGATCGCGAAGCCACGGCGCGAACGCCTCCCAACGAACCGAGGGCATCGACGGTGCTTGTGCCGCCCATGAGATCAAAGCGGACGCGATAGAGCGTGCGTGAGCCTCGTTCGAGAAAGTAGAGATTGCGGCTGTCTGGTCCGAGGGCCATGCCTGCGAGCCGCCCGAGGTTGTAGGTGCCCGCGATGCCTGGGGCGCCGCATGCGGTGCCAGCGCCCGCGACCAGCCGGACGACAGGCACCATGGCGTTGACGTCCACACGATAGATCGAGCAGTGATCGATCGGATCTTGGACATACAGCGTGTCGCCGGTGGGAGAGAGCGCCAGATCGCCAAGCGTTCCCAGCGTTGCGGAGGCGGCAGAGACGCTCCCGCTCGCGGTGCTGGGGAGCGACACGGCCGTTGTGCAACCAGCGCCTGCGACCAACGAGAGCCCGCCAGACGATGCGCCCGTCGAGGGGTTGATCGAGAACCCGCGAACCCGGCAGTTTCCTTGGTCCGCGACAAAGACACGGCGCGCGGAGCCTACTCCCACGGCTGGACCCATACGCACCGCGCTGGGCAGGCGAAACGACGCTGACAATGGAGCGACCGCGGTCGCGTCGTACCCAAGAGTGCAGGTGAAGCTGTTGCTGCAAGGTCGACCGGCCCAGAGTCGCAGCGCGGATTCTCCGCCGTAAATCGCGTTGTTTGCGATCACGAGAGTGAATGCGTCCACGCGTTCGACGCCCGAGAGGGCCGTATGCACGACGAAACCCGGATCGAATGCCGACACCATCGGTGCGGGGCTGTTGATCGGACCGAGAGCGACCAGTTGATTGCTCCGATCGTCCGCAGCGAGAAGCTCAGGAGACGCACCGTTGAGTCCATGGAGACCCGTGATGTGACCGAGCGATGCCGCGAGCGCAGGGCCGTCGATCAGCCGTTCGCTCAGGCGTCCTGTGCCACCGATCAGTCGTGGTGTTCCCGAGCCCGTGACCTCGAACAATCGCCCAGTCGCGCTGTCGCTGACTACCGCTCGAAACGGGCTGTCACTCAACACCGTCAGCCGGTCTGGCGAGATGATCTCAGAGCTCTCTGCAACAAAGTCTTCGCCTGCGAGGGCTTGGATGCATGGCGCCCCGGCCGCGAGAACCGCGCCGCATCCCATGGGAAGCGCAGCGTCGGCGTCGGTGGCATCTGTGGGGTCTACCCGATCGGGGCTCGCGTCTGCCGCGTCTTGCGGCGTGACGACGTCCAGTGTGTCTGCGCCAGCGTCGCGAGGTCTCTCGACATCGGAGCCAGCGTCGGGACTCTGAATCAGCGCGGGGTCATAGACCCGACAGGCGACAAGCGGGAGAAGAAGCAAGACTGACGAATGGCGACGAATCACAGGCAGAAGCGTGCCACCTGCGCCGTGTTGACGGCAACTGTCTCGTATTGTGACCACCGACGATTCGTACTGAATCGTGCGACAAGCGTGACGATGGCGTAGGGCGCGAAGTGGCGGTTCTAGCGCGCGGAGAAGCAGATCTCGACGCGGCTCACGATCAGCGAACTTGAGGGACCCCCTGGAGTAATTCTCAGCAAAATTCCTGCATTAGAGGGGCGAAACGCGCTGGTCGCGCTGGCGTTGTACCAGCGGTAGGGTGCGCTATTGGCGACACTTCCGGCGGGTGTGGCGCCGGCACCGTCGAAGGTCATCCACGAAAATGAGCCAGACGATCCGGTGCTAAAACTTCGGCCATAGATCGACAACGTGACGTCGCTGATGCTGCCCAGGCCTGCGGTGCTCAGCTCGACGTCGATAAAGTTGGTGCTTCTCAGCTCAAGACCGCCTTCGCCCAAGAAAGTGTCCGTGAACGTTGGGGTGTACGAGCCGATCGCGCCACGGCTGTACGCGCCCGCTCGCCAACGCGCGCGATCTGGAAGTGTGTTTGCTTCGTACTCGACGTAGGCGCGCGTGTTGGGGCCACTTCCTCGCCAGCGAAACCGCGCGACATGCGTCCCGGTCACGCCCGCTAGGCAACCCCCAGGCGCGGGCATCGTGTCTCTTGCTGCGTCGATTATCGCTGACGAATCGCTGGAAACTACGTCAGTGACATCGGACGGAGGGTCGCTCGCGGTGTCTCCGGCGACGTCGCCGGATTGGACCCTAGCGTCCATGTCGCGCCCAGCTTCGTGGGCGACCTCAGCGTCTTGCACAACATCGAAGTCGGCGTCTTCGGAGGTGACGGCGTCGAGCGCTACGGTGTCGTCGACGCCGCGGTCAAGCGGTGTGCTGTCCGCGCTCGAGACGTCTTGCCTGCGGTTGCTTGGGGAGTCGTCGCTGCAGGCGGCCGCAGTGAGCGCCAGGGCGAAGAGAAAGACGCGGTTCGGAGTGGCCATGGGTGACGTCGAACGTAGTCGGTTCAGAGCGACGCGTCACCGCGGGTTGGGCAATCTTGGAATTCGTGGGCTGGACATTGCGTCGCGCGCTCGGCAGGGTGATGGCGTTGTACTGCTGAGAGGGAGTCGCTCGTCATGTCAAAAATCATGCTCGAATGTCCTAGCGCTCAGGCGCTGCGGGGCTGTCTAGGCGAGACCGATGCCGGGTTGCTGTTTGTGCCCGGGGTTCATGCGATCTCGGTGGGTAGTGAGATCTGCGTGCGGATTCGCATTGCGGATCGCGCCGCGCAGTTTGTCATCGAGGGGGTCGTAGCGTGGCGTCGATATGGCGGGCACGCGGAGCTGCCAGCGGGGATCGGCGTGCGGGTGTTGGACTCGCAATCGCATCGGTTGGACCATATGCGGAGGTGGCTCGAGGCGGGGGCGCCGACGGAGGGACGCACAAACCCGAGGATCCCGTTTCGCCAGAGCGTGGTCTTGTATCCGCGTCGGCACTCGAGCCAGTCCATGCGCTTGCTTCACGCCACGCTTGAGGACGTCAGTCTTGAGGGGATCCGGCTCACGGCCCCCGCGGCGTTGCCTCACGAGGAGGGCTGGCAGATTGAGTTTATGACTGCAAAAGATCAGCGATTTTCTGTTTCTCTTGTGTGGTCACGGGGTCCACGTGCTGGGTTTCGCATCGCGCACGATGGTCCAGAGAGCGTTCGAAAGTGGGCTGAGATTGTGGAGCGCGCGCAGCGGGTGTGGATTGACTCGGCGACGATGCTGTACGCGCCGCGGTCGCCCTCTAACCCGCCGCTCCGGCCGAACACGCGCTGACCTCTCGAAGGTTTCGCGCGCGTGTCAGGAGGCTCAGGGGCTCGGTGACGGAGAAGCGCGTAGACCTTCGAGATTCGCTCGTGCCCTCTGGTCACCTGGGTCGATTTCGAGCGCATGTTCGAGGGCGCGGATGGCGTCGGCGCGGCGGCCTCGGCGTGCGTGCACGATAGACAAATTGTTCCACGCCGCGCCGCAGCGGGGGCCGATGGTTGTGGCCTGAATGAGCTCTCGCTCGGCGTCGTCCAGATGCCCCGCGGTGATCAGCGCGTAGCCCAGGTTTGCGCGGGGCAGAGGGTCCGCGGGCGCGTAGCGAATCGCCTCGCCAAATGCGCGCACGGCGAGCTCTGCTTGTCCCGCAGACAAGAGCGCTGCGCCGAGGTTCGAGTGATGCTGCGACACGTTGGGTGCCCGCGAGGTCGCCTCACGAAAAGCATCCGCTGCATCATTGGCACGGCCGAGTGCGAGTCGCACCGTGCCGAGGTTCGACCAAGGGGTCGCCTCGTTGGGAGCGGACTGAGTCGCACGCAAGAGCGTGTGTTCGGCCTCGGCGAGCCTGCCGGCTGCCACGTAGGTCATCGCGAGGTCGTTAAGAGATTCAGGGGAGCTGTTGAGCGTGGTGGCTCGGGTGAGTGAGCGGATGGCGTCTTCGAGCCGATCAAGCACGAGCTCGCAGCGCCCGCGAAGGAGCCACAGGGACGCGTGCGAGTCGCTGGCGAGGTCGCTGGGAGGAGCGTCCGTGAAGGTCACAAGCTGGCGATACACGTCGTCGAGTGCGGTGCGCTGAAGGGGGCGCAGTGCGCGGGCGCCGCGAGGCTCGAGTGGCACGTCGAGTGAGAAGAATTGCGCATGAAAACCACGCACACGCAGGGCGCTCGTCTGTCTCAGCCTCGCTGGAAGTCTCTGCAACGCTGCGAGACAGCGTGGCGGCGCGTCGCTGTCGCAGACCTGTGTGGCCTGCGCGATCCTCCGTGCCTCCCGCGCGCGTGCCTGTCCCAGAGCGTCAGGAGCGATGAGTGAGAGCACAAGAGTCAAAACGAAACCGACGACCTTCACGATGCATCGGGTGGGATAGCACGACGCACGTGCAGACTTCACGGGGTCCCATGAGAGCGGATGCTAATTCGCTGGACAGATGTTCTGTCGTATCGGACCAGTGGCGCTAAGAGCAAACGATGGAAGCGACGAGACTGCAGGGGGCATGCACGCACAATCTTCAATCAATCGACCTGACGTTGCGTCCGGGCGAGCTGGTCGTGCTCGCGGGGGTGTCAGGATCGGGCAAGAGCTCTCTCGCGCTCGATACTCTCTATGCCGAGGGTCAGCGGCGTTTTGTCGAGTCTTTTAGCGCGTACGCGAGGCAGTTCTTAGAGCGCCGAGAGCGTCCCAACGTGACGCGATTGGACCCCGTTCCGGCGGCGATCGCCGTCGATCGCGGAGCGCCCATTCGCACGTCGCGCTCGACGGTCGGCACGATGACCGAGCTGCAAGATCATCTCCGGCTGCTGTGGGCGCGGGCGTCGAGCATTTACTGCGATTCGTGCGGCCAACACGTTGTGCGTCAGACACTCGTGAGCGCCACTGAGACGCTCCTTGCGCACGCAGACGCCAAGCGCGTGATGATCACGTATCGCATCCCGCCGTGCACCCTTGAGCAGTGGCTCGATCATCGCGTCGCGCTCTTGCGTGACGGCTACGTGCGCGTCGTTGTAGATGGAAAAATCCATGCGATCGACGACGTCCAGCCATCGGTGGCGGGCCTCGGCCTCGACGTCCTCATCGATCGTCTGAAAGTCGATCGTGCCTCGCTCAGCCGCGTCTCTGAGTCTCTCTCGGTCGCGATGGCGCGAGGAGATGGCAGCGCGATGGCCTACCTCGAGGGCTCGACGCAGCCCCTTCGGTTAGTCCGTGGACTTGAGTGCGCCCCCTGTGGCAAGCGCTTCGCAGACCCTTCACCGACGCTGTTTAGCTTCTATTCGCCCCTAGGTGCCTGTGATGCCTGCAAGGGATTTGGCAGGGTGATCGAGCTCGACTGGAGCAAGGTCGTCGCCGATGATTCTCTGTCGATTGATGGAGGCGCGATCAAGCCTTGGACGGGCAAGCGCGCCGACCACGAGCGCAAGCGGTTGGCGAAATTCTGCAAGTCCGAGGGCATCGATACGACGGTCGCATGGCGCGCCCTCGCACACGCGCAACAGCAGGTTATTCTCGAGGGAAACGCTGAGTTCGATGGGGTCCGCAGGTGGTTCTCGTGGCTCGAGACCAAGACGTACAAGATGCATGTGCGGGTGTTCTTGTCGCGGTTTCGCAAGTACGAGACGTGTGCGTCCTGCAAGGGCTCTCGGTTGCGGGCGGCCGTGGGGCGCTATCAGCTCGCGGGGCTCTCGATTATTGAGGCTGGGCGGACGCCCATTGCGCAGTTGAGAGCTGCGCTAAGCCAGGTCGCGCCCATGGACGAGGCCGCGGATCGGGTGCTGCGCGAGAGCCTCGTGAGGCTCGGCTATCTCGAGGACGTGGGCCTCGGATATCTCACGCTTGAGCGGCCCTCGCGGACGCTTTCGGGTGGAGAAATCCAGCGCGTTTCGCTCACGGCTGCGCTGGGCACTGGGCTGACTGGGACGCTCATGGTGCTGGACGAGCCTACGGTGGGACTTCACCCACGGGACAGCGCCAAGCTCGTCGCGATCGCGCGCTCGCTCGCCGAGCAGGGCAACATGCCCATCGTGGTCGAGCACGATCGCGCTGTGATTCGCGCGGCCGATCGCGTGATTGAGCTCGGTCCAGGGGCGGGCGAACGCGGGGGGCGCGTGGTGTTCGATGGTCCGCCGTCGCAGCTCGCAAAGAGTGACACTCCCACCGGGCGCGCGATGCGCAAGGGTGCAGGCTTACAGCGTAAGTCTCGTGTGCCCAGCGAGTGGATTACCCTGATCGGAGCCAGCGGAAACAACCTCCGTGGGCAAGACGTGCGGTTTCCGCTCGGGGTGTTTACGTGTGTGACCGGCGTGTCGGGATCGGGCAAGAGCACCCTCGTGGGAGACACTCTCGCGCCCGCGGTCGCGCGCATGGTGGGCGCAGAGAGTGACCAGGGGCCCTTGGCCTATCGCGGCATCGAGGGCATCGCGAACGTGCGCTGGGTGACCTACGTCGACCAGGCTCCTTTGGGGCGGACCTCGCGCGGCAACGCGGCGACGTATCTCGGCGCGTGGGACGCAGTGCGTGCGCTGTTTGCTGCGCTGCCCGACGCGCAAGCGCGAGGTTACTCTGCGGGGACGTTTAGTTTTAACGTGGATGGCGGTCGCTGTGAGGGGTGCAAAGGGGAGGGGCACGAGACCATCGAGATGCAGTTTCTCGCGGACGTCTCGTTCGCGTGCCCGGACTGCAAGGGCCGGCGATTTCGCGACGAAGTGCTAGAAATTCGTTGGCACAATCACTCCATCGCCGACGTCCTCGCGATGAGCGTCTCGCAAGCGCTCGCTGTGTTCTCAGAGCAGCGCGTGATCCAGCGTGCGCTCTCGCCGCTCGCGAACGTGGGCTTGGGTTATCTCTCGCTGGGGCGACCCCTGTCGATGCTCAGCGGAGGTGAAGCGCAGCGGGTCAAGCTCGCGCGTGCGTGCGTCGAGACCAGCGCAGGTGGCCTCGTGATCCTCGACGAACCGACCGCGGGACTGCACGCAGAAGACATCTCTCATGTGCTCACTGCGATCGATGGCCTGCTTGCAAAAGGCGCCACCGTCATCGCGGTAGAGCATGATCCCGCGGTGGTCGCGGTGTGCGACTGGGTGATTGATCTCGGCCCCGAAGCCGCAGACCAAGGCGGCATGGTCGTCGCAGAGGGCACGCCGGCCACGATCGCGCGCGATGATCGCTCGCAGATGGCGAGGTTCTTGCGTGAAGTGCTCGACGACGAGCCCGCGGATGACTCGGCGGCGCGCGAGACTCGCAGACCGATAGACCCTGCACAATTGCACGCGATTGTGGTCGAGGGCGTGCGCGAGCATAACCTCGCCATCCCGAGGCTCGAGATCCCGAGAGACAAGCTGGTCGCGTTTACGGGGCCCTCGGGATCGGGCAAGAGCTCGCTCGCGTTCGATGTGATTTATGCCGAGGGTCAGCGGCGATTTCTCGAGACGCTGTCACCGTATGCGCGCCAGTTTTTGCCCTCGCTGGGGCGCGCAGATGTGGACCGAGTGATCGGGATTCCGCCTGCGATTTCGCTTGAGCAACGCACGGCGCGGTCCGGCGCAATGAGCACCGTCGCGACCGTCACCGAGATCGCACATTATCTTAGGCTTCTCTTTGCAAAAGTGGGCACAGCGCACTGTCCCAAGTGCGACCTCGCCATCGGCGCTCGCTCGATCGAGACCGCCCTCGGAGACCTGCGCAAGGGCAAGGCGCTCAAGGGTAGTTACCGCGTGTTGGCGCCGGTGGTGCGTGCGCGCAAGGGCCTGCACAAAGAGCCGATCGAGCGTGCGATCGCAGCGGGGATCAAGCGCATCCGTGTGGACGGCCAGTGGCACGACGCCACGGCAGTCCCGGCCATGGCCAAGAGCAAGACCCTTGACGTCGCGCTCGAGCTTGGGACTGGCTCGCTACAGGACGAGAGCGCACTGCAGACACTCTTGCAGCGGGCGGCGGCGATGGCGGAGGGGCATGTGCTGCTTGAGCCCGTCACGGGCCGCGCAGAGCCCCTGTTGTTGAGCACTCGGCGTGCATGCGCAAAGTGTGGGCGCGCGGTGCCCGAGCTCGACCCGAGGCATTTCTCGTTTAACACGCCGCAGGGGCGATGCACTAAGTGCGAGGGCATGGGCCACGACGAGGAGGGAGCGCCCTGCAAGAGCTGCAAGGGGACGAGATTAAACGCGATTTCGCGTGGAGTTCGACTGGGCGAGACGCGCTTTCACGAGGCGCTCGCGTGCGTGAGTGCCGAGCTCTCTGCGCTCCTCGCTGCGTTGACCTTGGACTCGCGGAGCGTGGCCATCGCGAAGGCGCCGCTGCACGAACTCACGTTGCGCCTCGCGACGCTCGATGAGCTCGGTCTGGACTACCTCGCGCTCGATCGACGCGCGTCGACGCTGAGTGGCGGCGAGATGCAGCGGCTGCGCTTGGCGGCGCAGCTAGGCGCGGGGCTCACTGGGGTTCTCTATGTGCTTGATGAGCCCACGATTGGGCTCCATGGGCGCGACACGCACCGGTTGATGGGCGCGATGCGTCGGCTCGTTGAGCGAGGCGCGAGCGTGCTGGTGGTCGAGCACGACGAGGCGGTGATCCGCGGCTCGGACTGGATGATTGACATGGGACCTGGCGGCGGCTCGACTGGAGGTCGGGTTGTAGCGTCTGGGCCAACACCTGAGGTGCTGGCGCGCGAGGATGCGCCCACGGCGCGGGCGCTGAGTCACGCGGCGCAGACGGCTGGTCGCGAGCGACCTGTCCAAGAGAGCACACCGAGGCTCTCGTTGCGGGACGTGACTGTTCACAATCTTAGTGAATTCGCAGTGGATATTCCGCTCGGGAGGCTCGTCGCGATCGCAGGTGTCTCGGGCTCGGGCAAGAGCACGTTGGTCCATCGCGGGCTGTATCCGTCGCTGTGCGACGCGCTGGGCCTCGCGTGTGAGCTCGAGTCTCTGGGCGTGCTCGACGGCGCGGCGCAGCTGAAGTCTGTGCGACAGATTGACCAGTCACCGATTGGGCGCACTCCGCGGAGCGTCCCGGCGACGTACGTGGGCCTCTGGGATGAGCTGCGAAAGCTCTTCGCGATGACCACCGAGGCGCGCGCACGTGGATGGAGCGCGTCTCGGTTTTCGTTTAACACCTCGGTCGCCCGTGGGGGTGGGCGCTGCGAAGCGTGCGACGGCGCCGGGGTAAAATCTGTCGAAATGAGCTTCTTGCCCGATGTGGTCGTGCCCTGCGAGCTCTGCGATGGGCGGAGATTCTCACAAGAGACCTGCGCGGTGAAGCTCCACGGGCTGGATGTCTCTCAGGTGTTGCGGCTCACGGTGGATCAAGCCAAAGAGCAGTTCGCGCAGGTGAGCTCATTGAGCAGACCCCTGCAATTGCTCTCGTCGTTGGGGCTTGGCTATCTCACGTTGGGCCAAGGCTCGCACACGCTCTCGGGCGGCGAAGCGCAGCGGATTAAGCTCGCTACGGAGCTTCAGGGACGAGGCGGCTCGACGCTGTACTTGCTTGATGAGCCGACCACGGGCTTGCACGCGAGCGACGTCGAGAAGCTGATTTCTGTGCTGCAAAAGCTCGTCGATCGTGGCGACTCGGTGCTGGTGGTCGAGCATCATCCCGCGGTCTTGGCCACCGCAGACTGGCTCATTGAGCTCGGTCCCGACGGCGGAAAACGTGGCGGACAGCTCGTCGCGCAGGGGCCGCCTTCGCTGGTCGCGCGCAAAAAGACTGCGACCGGCCGCGTGCTCGCCGAGCGCATGGCGAGCCGCTAAGCCTCGCTCAGTTCGTGCGCTCGATGTCGAGGCCGTCGCCCTCCCAGGCGAGGATCCCTCCCTCGAGCCCAGCGGCGGGGTAGCCCTCTTGCGCAAAGATCTCTAGCGCGGCTTTGGCGTCGTCACCCAGGCTGCGGTCGTACACGATCACGGGTTTGCGTGCGCTCGCGATTTCGGGCAATTTTTCGAGGATTTCGCTGGTCATGATGTTCAGCGCCGAGGGGATGTGAGCGCGGTTGTACGGGGCCTTCTCGCGCACGTCGATCACCTGCACTTGCTGGCCCTTGATGAGCTTGGCGAGCTCTTGGGGCTTAACGTTCTTGATCCCACTTGGACCTGCGGAGGGCGCGACGGCTTGTTCGACGAGCGCGACGATCTCTTCACGGCTTACGGCGCCACGGAGCACGCCAACCGGTCGACCCTCCGAAATCAGCACCAACATGGGGATGCTCGTCGCGCGAAACGCCTTAGCGATTTGCGGTGAGTCGTCGGTGTTTACCTTTACGACTTTGAGCCGACCGGCGTACTCGCGCGCGACGGCTTCGACGCGTGGTGCGAGCACTTTGCAGGGCGCACACCAGTCTGCGTACAAATCGATCAGGACGGGAATCTCGCTTTGGATGACCTCACTTTCGAAAGTGGCTTCGGTCACTGTGCGAACGTTTGCATTCGGAAATGTCATCGAGATCAAGAGCTCCGTTGTAAATTTTGTCGCCCAAATTGCAGCCGATTCGTTGCATCGTCGTGAAAGCCCGTTGCCGTGTGTTTCACGCCCGTTCGGTGGTTGGGTTGCGGCTCAGGCGCTTTGTAGAGCCAACCCGCGCCAAGTCCAAGCCCACAAGTGCGCACACGTCTAGCGCATTGCACGTTCGGAGCGGTTGCGGATGGGCGCTTCGTCTCTGATACTGCACTGTCTCGACGCACGTGTGTCGACGGAGGACGCATCATGCTCATGCCACAGAAACTCTGGACACTTGCCGCTAGCGTGATGGTCGTCGCCATTCACGCGTGTTCACCCCCTGTCGGCATCGCGGATGCTGGCGAAGACGTTGCCATCGCGCAGGACAGCGGACCGGTCTTCGAAGACGTCGGAGCTTCAGACGGGGGGCGCGCAGACTCAGGTCGCGTGTCCAACCCGGTGTTGCTCGCGGTACGCCCCGATCACGGGCCTTTTCTCGGCGGAAACACCGTAACCCTGCGCGGATCGAACTTTCGCGAGGGGCTCACGGTGCGGTTCGGCGATGCCATGGTCCAACCCCGCGCGCAGCGATTGGTCGACGGCAACCGCATCGAAGTGGGCGTGCCTAGCGGCATGCCGGGCGTGGTCGATGTGGTGATCGAAGGCGAGGGATTTCGCTCGCGATTGCCCATGGCGTACACCTACGACGCGTTCTACGTAGACCCCTCGACGGGGTCCATCGCGGGCGGCGCGCGCATCACGCTTCGCGGGCAATCGACCGCGTGGACGATGTCAAGCACCGTCGCGATCGACGGAGCGCCGTGTGCAGACATGTTGTTCGTTTCGCCAAGCGAGCTGCAGTGCACGGTCCCGCCCCACGCGCAGGGGTCAGTGCCCGTCACCGTGACCACCGGGCTCGACGCCACCACGGTGACCGACGCGTTCTCGTACTACGAAGCCAGTGACCCCAACAACGGCGGTTTTGGCGGCGGATCCATCCGCGGGAGCATCAACGTCGCGGTCCTCAACTATCTCACGGGCGACGCGATCCCGACGGCGTTTGTGTACCTCGGCAACGCACCCGCGGTGCTCCCTCCCCAGTCTGGGATCACCAACATGCGCGGGCAGGTCACCCTCAGCGCCGCGGATCTGCGTGGCCCAGTGACGATCACCGCGACCGCACGCTGCTTTGCGTCGAGCACCTTTGTGTCCATCGATGGGCGCGACGCGACGATGTTCTTGATCCCCTATCTCAACCGTGTTCCAGGTGTGGACTGCGGCGAGGGGATGCCTCCCGAAGGTCCCCCGCGTCCGCCGGTGTTTGCTGCGACCATCGAGGGTGAGCTGGTCTGGTCTGGCCCGCGAGAGTTTGGACCCAATCGTTGGGACAATATCCCTCCTGCGCGGGCCAACGAGCGTCGCGTGGCCTACGTCATGACCACCACGTCCAACATCTTCGGAGGCAACCCAGACCCGGGGATGGGCGGCGTGGTCCTCGAGAACCTGATGACCGCGGGGCGCCTTGGATTTCCTTATCGAATCGTCGCGCGTCCTGCGGCCCTCGCGGTCTACGCGATCGCGGGTCTCGAGCGCATGGACACCACGCCACCGAGGTTTACGCCGTACGTTATGGGCGTCGCCCGGAGCGTACTCGGATCACCTCGCGCGACCGTGCCCAATGTCAACATCGACATGAACATCCCGCTCGATCACGAGACGAGCGTAGTGCTTAGCAATTTGCCTGACCAAACGATGGGACAGCCCAACCAGTTTCGCGTCGAGAACTGGATCGATCTTGGCGGCGAAGGCGTGATCCCGCGACCCGACGTGCGGATCAATCGTAGCAACCCGACGGACCCCTTTCGGTTGGTCGCGCAGCCTGCGTTTCTGGGCACGCTCTCGGATGCACGGATGATCGTGCGCGCGGCGTACGGCACTGGGACGAGCCTTGAGGCGCCCGAATCGACGGTCCTGATGGCCGGAATCACGACCCCGGATGACACGGTCAATGTGCGCAATTGGGTCGGGATTCCGCGGATCGTAGAGCCTGGGGATGGCGGCATGTTGAGCGCGACCCGACGGATCGCGATCGAGCAAAACGGCGCAAACCCGGACTTCTTTTGGAGCGTGATCTCTCAGTCAGGGAGCTCGTGTAACAATGGATTTTACCTGGGCGATGTCGTGTGGTGGCAACATCACTTTCCGGGCGCGACGCGCGAAATCGGTGTGCCCGACATCTCGATGGTGCCGACGCTCTCGGACATGCCACGTGGTCTCTACCAGCTCAGCGTGTGTGGGATCCGCGTGCAGGGTTTTGACTACAACAACTTCAACTATCGCTGGCTCAACCGGTTCTATTGGACCGCGTACTCCGCGAACGTCGTGACCATCGCGCGCTGAGCTCTGCGGGGGGACAGGGGTGGCGAGAGCGGTGTCTGTAGGGGGCCGCATGCGCTCTCGCGCGACGATCGTCTGCGCGAGTGTGCACGCGAGTCGTTGCGGTGCGTGCCTGGGTCCCGTAGCCTTTGCGTATCCCATGATGCGCACGCGGTTTCCCTTGGTCGCAGCAGTTGTTGCACTCTCGCTCTTGCAGTGTGGTCCCACCCGCGCGTCGGGCGACGCGTCGGCCGATACGCGGACGGCGACAGAGGCCGGCCCACAGCGCGCGTGGACTGGCTGTCCGCCGGGACAACAGCGCTGTTTTCAGAACGAGATCGCGCAGAACTGCGTCGCGCAGGGAGAGTTCAGCACGTACACCGAGGATGACTGCACCGCGCGAGGGCTGCGGTGTTTTGAAGAGACGACCGATGGCGTGGTCGCCGCGCGTTGTCTGGCGTGTCGACCCGGTGCACGGCGCTGCTCGGACGACACGACCGCGGTCGAAGAGTGCGCACCGAATGGATCGGGGTTTGTCACGGCGCAAGAGTGCAATCTTGAGGCGAGCGAGGCGTGTCGCAACGCACAATGTCTGAATCTTTGCAGGGATAACTCGATCGCGAACACGAACATCGGCTGCGAGTATTTCTCTGTAGATCTCGACAACGCTGTCACTGGCGAGGGCCGCAGCGCAGCCTCGCAGCAGTACGCCGTCGTCGTGAGCAACCCCGACCCAGCGCTCACCGCGCGCGTCGTGATCGAGATGAACACCGCACCCCCTGGCGCCACTCCGCGGCCTCAGCGCGTCGAGTCCGGAGTGATCGCTCCGGGGGATCTCGAGACCTTTCGCTTGCCTGCGCGCGAGGTCGATTGTTCACCGCCGGGGACCTTCAATCGCGGCACGCACACCTGCCTCTCTTCGAACGCGTATCGCGTCGTGAGTACGATCCCCGTGATCGCGTATCAGTTTAATCCGCTAGAGAATTCTGGGGTATTTAGCAACGATGCCTCGCTGCTCATTCCCACCAATTCGCTCTCGGGCGAGTACATGGTGACGAGCTGGCCGCAGACGATCGCAGCGAGCGAAAACGCGTCGACGAACTTTGGCGAGCACCTGCGCGCCTTTCTGACCATCGTGGGCACCGAGACCAACACGCGTGTTCGCATCACGTCGACCGCGCGTGTGGTGCCGACGGGCCCGATGGGGCCGCTGCCGATGGGGCTTGAGCCCAACACGCCCTTCGAGGTGACCCTCGGAGCCTTTGACGTGCTCAACCTTGAGACTGGCGCGTTTGGCGCGGATTTTACGGGCTCTCGCATCGAGCCCATGGGCGGCGCCGTAGCGGTCTTTACCGGCAGCGAGGCGAGCGATTCGCCCGTATGGACCAGCATCAGCGAGCGAGCGTGCTGTGCAGATCACCTTGAAGAGCAGCTGTTGCCACGACGGACCGCGGGCCAAGACTTTGTGTTGGTCAAGACCGCGTCGCGCAGCGCGGCGGTCTCTGCGGCGGGTGGCAATGTCGCTGTGGTCAACGAGCCCCAATGGTTTCGCATGCTCAACGCGAGCAACGACGTTGCTATGGTGACCACCACGTTGCCCGTCGATGTCACCGACCCAGAGCGCGGGAACTTCGAGTTTATGCTGCGACCCGGTGAGCACCGAACGCTGCGGGCGCTCAGTGATTTCGAAGCGCACTCCAACCGGTCGTTGATCATGTCGACGGTCACTGGATCGCAGCAGACGACGGGGATCCCGTTTGATCAGCCGGGCGGAGACCCTTCGTTTATTCTCATCCCGCCGGTCGAACAGTGGCGTTCGCGCTACGTATTCTTGACGCCCGACAAGTACGCGTTTGACTTCGTGACCATCGTCGCGCGCAGGGACACTCAAGTGCGCTTGGACAACACGCCGTTGCCCTTTGCCGATTGCCCCATGACTCGCGCGGACTCGTGCGTCGACCGCACGATGGTCCCGTGTCCGCCGCCAACGTACGTGGTCTATCGCTGTCAGCTCTCGTTTCCGCGGGTAATCCCGACGCTGCGCGCACCGAACAACGTCGTGCCGCAGCGCCAAGGAGACGGGGTGCATGTCATCGAGTCCAATGACACCGACCAAGGCGTGATGGTCCTTGTGAATGGCTTCGACTCGTTTGTCGGCTATGGCTACGCCGGCGGAACGCGCACTCAGACCATCAACTGATCACCCAGGCGCACAAATGTGCGGACCCGGTGCGAAGACCTTTGAGCTGCGCGATTGCAGGTGGTCTGCTCCACGGCAAAAGCCCCCCATGCCTACGCTACGCTCGTGCTCTGCCGTTGCGATCACAACCATTGCGATCGCAACTCACGCCAACGCTCAGACTCTCCCGGACCCTGCAGCGGCGCCTTTGACACTGGTGGTCACCACGGGATTGGACGGAGCCTTTGCGACGCCTGCGTGCACGTCCATGAGGTCCCCCGCTGCGCTCGCGACGCGTGCCGGGGAGGTGTCACGCGCGACCTCCCAGGGGGCGCTGGCGATCGACACGGGCGAGCTGGTGAGCGTAAGCGCGATCGCGCAGTTTGCGGTCAACCATGACGCAGCCGCGCTAGCGGGCGTGGTGCATCGTGCGGGGTGGCGAGTGCTCGTACCCACTCGGAGAGACCTGGCTGCGCCCCGAGAGAGCCTTGAGCGGGTAGCCCACGCGCTCGCAGAGGCGAGGGTGCCGTATGTCTTGAGCAACCTCGCGTGCGATGCCTCGCGCGCGTCGCTCTGTCGCGATGTGCGAGACGGGAGCGTGGGCGCCGCCATGGTGACTGTGGCCAACATGCGCGTGGCGGTCGTGAGTGCGGTGTCGCCCAGCGCGCTCGAGCACGTCGCGAGTGATCGAAGTGAGGGTCTGCATTTGCTTGACCCGGCAGAGTCCATTGCGCGCGCGACGAGGACGGCACGTGCGCAAGGAGCGCAGCGAGTCGTCGCGGTGTATGACCCCGAGCGAGGGGCCGCGCTGAGCGACGCGCTCGCGGTCGCGCGTGCGATCCCTGTGGCGGACGCGCCCGATGTGCTGCTCGTCAACGGGTTGTCTCGTGAGGTGCGGCAGCTCTGGCCGCGCGAGCACTCGGCGATGCAGATGGTCGCGACGCAGTCTGGCCGCGCGTTGTCTGTTGAGCTCGGAGCGACGCTCAGCTTGCGCCCGTCCCCCGTGGGGCCTGCGCTCGAGGCCGCCTCTGCGTACCAAACGCAGCTCGCGCAGACAATCTGCGACGAGACCGCGGTGCCGCTTCAGGGAGGAAATTTGCAGCGTCCCATGAGCTCCGAGCAGCTCGTGAGGCTGGTCGCCGACGTGCTGCGACACCACGCCCGCGCAGACGTCGCGATCGTGAACTACGGGATCGTAGACCGGCGGCACTATCGCCCGCTGCGTGGCCAACTGCGGAGGCTCGATCTCTTGCTCGCCTTGCCATTGGACAACGCGATCGTGCGAACGCGCATGAAAGGCAAGGCGCTTCGTGAGCTGTTTACAGAGCAAAATCGCACGCGATTTTCGTTTCGCGGGCTGTCGACTCGAGACAACGAGACAAGAGTCAACGGGCGCGCGATGGATGACGACGAAGAGTACGTGGTGGCGAGTACGGACTATGTCACGCACCTTGATTCCTTCGCCGATCTGACCTGGCAACCGGTTGGCACGCGCTCGCTGCGCGAATCGGTGCTGGGATTTCTCTCGATTGCGCGAACCCGTGACCCGCGGCTGGATGCGGACGACCCACGCCGTAACACACGCTGGTCCATGCGATTTTTGGTCGATGGCTCGCTCAACGTCGTGCAGGTCAACAACCCGGACCCCAACGTGCTGAGCGACGCGCAGATTTCTCGCAGCCAAGCGCTCACGGGGCAGCTGTCTTTCGAAGCGCGCGCCAACGCGGATCACCCCGACTATCAGTGGGAAAACACGCTCCTCGGCCGCTACGGTGTGGTGCGCTCTCTCGAGACCATGATGGGCATGATGCCCACCGATCCGTTGAGCGAGACTGCAGACTTGCTCTCGCTGCGAAGTGTGTTCTCGTGGCGTGGGCTGCGCTCACGGATCGAGCGCTGGTATGTGCCGTCGCCCTACGTCGAGCTGTACGCCGAGAGCGAGTTTACGCAGCCCAGCACGCGCATGTATCGCCACCTTGAGCTCCGGCCTACGGGCGGCGCGCGCTTCTCTATTTCTGAGCATTTGAGCGTGTTTATGGGTTTTGGTGCGTCTTGGGAGGTCCTCGCCGTTCGCGAACAGTTGCCTCTTGGACAGCGCCCACTTGTCTCGACCATCAATCTTGGATGGATGCATCAGCCGTCGAAGCTCTTCTCGATCGGAGGGCGTGAAGCGCAGTGGGACTCGACGGTGGACTTGGCGTTGCGAGACGCGTTTCGGCTGCCGGGCGTGCAGCTTCGAGGCCAGCTCGGGCTCACCATTCCGCTCATTGGGCCGCTGTCTCTCACGGCGCGCTACGAGGTCTTTCTCAGGTATTTGAGCTACGAACGCGAAGACGGACCGCAGACCCACATCACGGGGTTTGCCAACGATCTCACTGTGGGGCTCGGGCTTAACTTCTTGCGCAGTGTGCAGACGTTCGTCCGTTAGTTCACGCCACGAGCCCGAGAGCCGTGCGTCCTAACTCGTGCGCGCCGCGCGTTGCAGCGAGCTTCTCAGTGCTGCTCAGGCTCGTAAACGCGCGCTCATGAAAGCGCTCATCGCGCAGAATCCTTGCAAAAACACTGCGCACATCGCTAGGCGCTTCGGGGTCCTCTGCGATGGTCTCGATGCGCGCGAGGCGCATGCGTTCGGCGTGTGCTCCCACCGCGCACGCGGTCTCGAGGTCCGAGATGGCTTGGATGGGCGCGTCCCAGTAGCGCTCGGCGGGGCCCTGCGTGCTCAACGCGTGTCCGCGCGAAGTGAGCAGCTCTCCGACCCAGCGCGCGTGCTTGCGCTCTTGTTTCGCGATGACCGAGAGCAGGCGATACGCGCGTGAACCTTCGGGCGCGTAGTGGTCTCGCAGTCCCTCGATTCGTCCCGCGGCGGTGTGCTCGCCTCGGTACTGCGCCAAGAGCCAGCGATCAAAGCGCGCGCTGTCATTTCGGGTCGCCTGCCACCATCGTTGCGAGGCGCTGATCTCAACGGGGTCTAGCGCGGATGATCCAGGAAAATCGTTATGATTCTGTGTAGTCATGGTCACTCCTTGGGTGGCGGCACTTAGCGATCAAGTTCAATAAGTGAATCACTCGCTTGCGCCGCCGTGAATGAGCGCAGCGTGGCTTGTCTCACTATCGAACAATACTAGTATGCTTGGATATGCTATCGACGCCGCCGATACTTGATCATGAGCAGCTCGCTGCCTTTGCGCTCTTCTGCGACGAGCGCAATTTTACGCGCGCGGCACAGCAGCTTCATCTCTCGCAGCCGGCCTTGTTCGAGAGGATACGCCGGCTGAGTGAGACGTTGGGGGTCACGCTCTATCGCCGCGAAGGGCGCACGTTGCACATCACCGCAGAGGGACAGCGCGTGGCGGTGTTTGCGCGAGAAGAGCTCCGCCGGACGAGCCATTTCTTGGCGCAATTGCGTGGAGAAAGCGTGGTGCAGAGCCTTGTTCTGGCGGCTGGCGAGGGGGCCTATCTCTACCTGTTGCCCGAGGTCATCACGCAGTTTGCCACTCTCCAGCTCGGAACCATCGCGCCGCTCGTCCTTGGGGGGCCTGCCGCGGTCGAAGCCGTGCAAGAGGGCCGGGCGCATGTGGCTGTCGCGGTGATTGACACGGTGCCGCGTGAGCTTGCCGCGACGGAGCTTGTACGCGTGCAGATCGTCGCGGCGATGAAACGCACGCACCCACTCGCGCGTCGCAAGTCGCTTACGCTCGCGCAGCTCTCGTCCGAGCGGCTCGTACTAGCCCCCCCGGGACGCGCGCATCGTGCCCATGTCGCGAGGCATTTTGCAGCCTTGGGTGTTGAGACCGACCAAGCGATCGAGGCTGATGGTTGGCCACTGATGTTGGCGTTTGCGTCCGCAGGGCTGGGCGTCGCGCTAGTCAACGGGACGTGTGTCTTGCCGCAGGACCTCGTCGCGGTGCCCGTGCCCGAGCTGGGGACGGTGACCTATCGCGCGGTGACGCGTCGGGCAAACAAGGTCGAGCCACCCGTGATTGCGCTTGTAAAGCTCCTGGGCGAAGTGCTCGCTCGCCCGAGAGCCAAGGGTGTCGTGCGGACGGCGCGCTAGCGACGCGGAGCGCGTCGGGTAGGCGTTCGGTGGGTGACGGTGTCCGTGGGGTGCTCAGGAGCGGCCATCTCTCCCATGATCATTTGGCCTTGCTCGAGAGTGGGGTGCGGGGTGACAGCAGTCGGAGGCTTATCGGGCGAGGGGGGCGGCGTTGGGATGGGCTGAATTCCGCCCGCGACACGGGTCTCGACGGTGCGATCGCAGCTCGGTTCGCCAGAGGTCCGCCGCATGCTGACGGCGGCTCCGATAGCCCCTGCGGCCATGGCGCCAATGGCGGTGGCGATCACTGCGGCCTTGCGGCGGGATCTCTTCTTCTTCTCTTCGCCCACTGGGCAATCCGCCGTGAGAATGGTGCCGTCGGTGCGTCGAAAGTAGGTGACGCAGAGGTTGCCGTTCTTCTCGCGGATGAGCGACTCGGCCTGCGCGGTGGTCATCGCGCTTAGGTCGTACACGTTCTTTTCGCACGACGCGCAGTGACGCACGCGGCTATCACCTTGCATCGAGTCCCACGGGACGTTGCACGGCGACGCGACGCGCACCTGCGCGAGCAGCGGCAGTGAGCGCTTGAGCGCGCCGTTGGCGTGCGTCGCGTTGAGCTTGGCATAGACCTGCTCGAGCTCTCGAATAGTCCCCAAGAGCTCGCTCTCGAGGTTGTTATTGGCCGCTAATTTGGCACGCAATTGTGAGAGTTCGCTCTCGAGCTCGCTCTTTCGTTCTTCGAGCGCGTCGCGGTCATTGCGGTAGGTCATAGCGTCTCTCCTGCACACGAGAATAGGTGTCGTGTTTGTCTTGGTGACAAGCTCGACAGTGTGGTCTGCAACCTCCGAAGCTCTTGATAGCTTGGGTGGCCAAAGCAAGAACGTGCGTAGAGTGTACGCTGGGCCTCGCATCAAGTGCGACGTTGAGAGGCCGATAAGCCGAGTTCTGTCTGCTCCCAAAGGTCACCCCGTGGGAGCGGATGTTCATTCATCTAGGCCCGCCGTTGCCGACGGGCTCAAGCGATCTGTACCCGAGAGCGCACGAAGTGGATCACGACTCCGAGCGGCCCATTGCTGAGCGCGCTGTCTCTCTGTTCGATCTTGCTCTGCGTGGGGTTTGCCTGACCGTTGACGTCGCCGCCAACGCGGTGCGCTCTTACCGCACCGTTTCACCCTAAGCCCGAAAACGCTCGCGCGTGTCGGACGGTCTTTCTCTGTTGCACTTTCCTCGGGCTCGCGCCCACTGGCCGTTAGCCAGCACGCAGTGATCCTTGTGAGCTCGGACTTTCCTCCCGATGCGATTGCATCCGGCGAACACCTGGCTCTCTCAACGTCGCGAAGCGGGACACTACGCATCACCTTCGCCGAAGGATAGGGGCATTCAACGGTCGATGGATCGCCATGGCGCCCCCGCGCATCTGTTGTCCGACAAACGCAGGATTTTCGCTGGGATCTACGGCAGGTGTCACTTGCACGGGCAGCTCTTGCGTCGTGTTGGGTTGCGACGGTTTGAGCTCCGTGATGGCTTGGCAGGGGACGCTGAGGGGTTGGTCGTTCTCAACGCGCTCGCGGAGGCCAAAGAGCGCGGCACCCGCTGCAGCGGCGCTCACAGCGACGGCAACAACGGCAGCCTTGCGCCGGGTGCGCTTCTTCTTGGCGACCCCGACGGGGCAGTCCTTCGTGAGGATTGTGCCGTCAGTTCGCCTGTAAAATTGCACGCAAACATTCGCGTTGTTGTCGCGGATGAGCTGCTCGGCCTCGTGGGTCGTGAGCGCGCTGAGGTCGTAGACCTTCTTGTCACAGAGGTCGCAGAGGCGCACGCGGTCGTCGCCATGCATGGACTCCCAGGGGACATTGCACGGTGACGCCACATAGAGCTGTTGCAGAAGCGGCAGATTGCGTCGGAGATTGCCCGAGGGCGTCGTCGCGTTGAGCTTGGCGTAGAGCATCTCGAGCTCGGTCGTCGCGGTCAGCAGTTCGCTCTCAAGCGCGCTGTTGCCAGCGATTTGGCTGCGAAGCGACGCGAGCTGGTTTTCGAGCTTGGCTCTGCGCTCTTCGAGAGCTTGGCGGTCATCACGATAGGCCATGGCGGGGGAAATCTCCGGAGGGGACAGAGTGACGAACGCAGGACTTACATCATAAATCCCAAGGCTTCGGTGCGCGGTTGCCTTCGAAGAGGCATGCGGCCGACGACCTGATGACGCTCGGTTGGGGGGCGTGAGACGGGCTGCTCGATGCCCGGACGCAGTGGCTGCGGCTGCGCTTGCGGGTGGATGGATGGCGGTGAAATCGGCTTAGTGTCGGCGACGTGTGTCTGCAATTCGACGGGCTTTTGCGACGCGATCGCGACGGACGAGCGGCTGGGTTCGTTGCGCTCGCGGAGGGTCGCAAAGATGGACGCAGCGGCGGTGGCGGTGAGCGCAAATGCTACGACGGCTGCGCGTCGACGGACGCGAGCTCGCTTGGTGACTCCGATGGGACAGTCCTGGGTGAGGATGGTTCCGTCTGCGCGACGAAAAAACTTCACGCACATCTGGCCGTTGTTGGACCGCACCAGGGACTCGGCTTGGTCTCGCGTGAGCGAGCTCAGGTCGTAGACGTTCTTGTCACAGAGATCGCAGTGTCGGACGTGATCGTCGCCGCTCATCGAGGACCAGGGGACGTTGCACGGAGACGCCACATGGATGGTCTGCAGCAGCGGAAGACTATGCCGCGGTGCCCCCGAAGGCGTCATCGCGTTGAGCTTGGCGTAGAGCGCCTCGAGCTCTTGGGTGGTCGCGAGGAGCTCTCCCTCAAGCGCGTGATTGCCAGCGATTTTGCTACGAATGAGAGCAAGCTTAGCCTGCAGTTCAGTCCGTTGCTCTTCGAGTGCTAGGCGGTCGTCACGGTAGGCCATAGGCAGACTTCAAACGGGCTCTCGCTCGGATGGGTCTAATTATTTCTACGAGCGGGCGAGAGCGTCTGCCACGTGCCGGGCGATCTTCATCGCGGCCGTGTAGATCGTGAGCTGCGG
The DNA here is from genome assembly GCA_030694465.1 of Deltaproteobacteria bacterium. Taxonomy (GTDB): domain Bacteria; phylum Myxococcota_A; class Polyangia; order Polyangiales; genus JAUXYJ01. Next base: position 62,135 of record JAUXYJ010000105.1, read on the forward strand.
TGGACCGCCAATGCTCGTTGGAAACACCCCGCCATCGGCGACGTACAACCCGCGCACCTGGTGGTGCTGCCCGTGAGGATCCACCACGGATTTGCGCGGATCGGCCCCTGCGCGCATCGCGGACATCGGGTGAACTGCCGTGAGCGGCAGCGCGTGAGGTACGAGCATACCTTCACGGATGGCAGACAATTGCCTAGCAGATCGCACACGCATCGGGCGCGCGAAGGGCAACACGACCTCGCTCGCGCCTGCGGCTAGCAAGATTTCGCCGCACGCGCGCAGCCCCTTGGCGAGCTGAATACGGTCCGCGAGCGAGAGCTCATAGTCAATCATGAGGCGGCCGTGTTCGATCGAGACTCTGCCCTCGGACTCGTCGTGGACCATGGCGGTGAGCACGCCGAGGTTAGGGTATTTGCGCATCGCGTCGACCCACGCGGGGCCCGATCCGGGGAGCATCGACGCGGTCCCACCGGGGTGCGCAAACGCGGGGACAATCCATACACGCCGCTCGCTGCCTTCTTCAAAGGTCAGGTGCTCCATGCACTCGATGGACTGCGGAATTCCACGCCAACCAGCGACCTCACGATCTGCGAAGATCCCCGCGACGACGCTCGCCGGGTGAATGTGGAGGCCCCGCCCAATGCGCGCAAAGGGGTCTCTCACGTTCGAGCGAAGCGCGAGCGCTGCGCTGCCAATCGCGCTCGAAGCGAGGACGACCGCGCGTGCAGTGACCACAACCGGCCGCCCGTTGCGAAGATCGGTCGCAAAGACTCCTCGCGCGTGACCCTCTCGGATCGCGATGCGATCGACGCGGGTGTTCGCGCGGATGATCGCGCCGGCGCGCTGCGCTTCGGGCAAGAGCACCTTGCGTCCGTTGTTTTTGCCGTCGTATGCACAACCGAGCTCACAAAAGCCCGAGCGAGTACAGCCATCGCGATTGTGCGAAAGACCTGCGTTGTGCCAGCCCAATGCGTCTGTGCCGCGCTTAAGGAGCGCGTTGTTTTCGGTGACGTCTGCCGCGGCGATTTCGGTGATGTGCAGGTCCCGTTCGACCTCGCGATAGTACGGATCAAGCTCGCGCGCAGAGAACCCGGTGAGACCACGCTCGGCCCAGCGATCGAGCAGCACGCTGGGCGCGCGTTTGCAGAGGTTCTGGTTGTGGATGGTGCTACCGCCGAGCCCACGTCCCTGCAAAATCGCGATGGATCGGTCGCGGTTCGCGCGTCCAGCGCGGTCTTGGTACAGGGCAGGGAGCATCTCGTCTTCGCGCTGTGTGAAGAACTCGGGCGGGTGATCGGGGCCCTCTTCGAGCAAGAGCACGGTGGCTCCTCGGCGTGCGATTTCGCGGGCCGCCATGCATCCACCGGCGCCCGCGCCCACGATCACGACGTCGACGTCGTAGCGCTCGCGAGCGTCTTGGGCGATGGGCGCACCGCGGACTGGAGCCTGTCGGTTTGGGCCCGCTGGGGGGACGCGTGGGCCTTCGTAGCCGATGGCGGCCCACGTGCGTTCGTCGCGAAAAAAGCCCAGCGCGCTGATTTGTTTGAGCGCCGCGAAGCCCGACCGAAGCAGCCCACTCGGAGCGGTCTCCATGAGCGCGAGCACACGGTCTTGGGCTGCTGGCGGTGCGCTCGTGAACGGGAGAGAGCTGCCGGCCATGGGCGGAAGCGCGTGCTGGATCACCGCGAGCAAGAGCTTAATGTCCTGCAAATCACGTGACGGAAGATCGCGAAAAAAGCCCTCCGCGAACTGTGCGACGCCCACCTCGGTCGCGGTCGGAAACCCGGCCTGAGCGCTCCGACAGAGCCTCGCGACCGCAGCCCGGAGGACCACGAACTCGGTAGGCGTGAGTGCGCGAAGGGACTGCCGAATCGCAGGGTCAAGCGTCTCTCCGGGGTCTCCGCGGTGTCGCAACGCGAGCGCCGCGAGCGCGGCCAAGGGTGGCCCAACAAGGGAGAGCGCGATGGATTGTCGACGAGATAACCGGGACACGATGCTTCTTGAGGCATGCAGCAAAGCACGACCCGCGTGTTGCAACAATCGCGATATGGTTGCGCACGAGATGCGAACGGCGTGGGTTGCAGTGGTCCTGTCGATGGGACTTTGGTCAGCGAATATCCAGGCTCAAGCCACCGCGTTGACCGTGCGATGGGCCACCGGAGAGCGCAACCCGCGGCAGGCGATTGTCTCGACGAACCTCGATGACGACGACGAGGACGGCGTACCCGACGCGAGCGGACAGCCCGTGGCAAGTGCGCTGGTCGACGATGACCAGGTGACCGTCGTGATTGAGCTGGACGTGCGCGCGCCCCTGCGAGTCGAGACGCAGGGCGGGATGCGCGTGATGGACGTGGCCGGGAGCGCTTCTAATCGTGCCGAGTTCGGGCCGTCTTTGCGCCATCATGTTCGGCTGATGGGTGTGATCCCGTCGCTGCGGCTCGACGATTCGCGCGTCACGTTTGTGTCGGGTTCGCAGTCGGCGGTGGTGGACATGACGGTGGTCAGCGTGGCGATGCTCAACGGGGCAAACGCGCCGATGTGGGCTCACCGGGACGCGCTTGGGCTTGCGCAGCGAGTGACCAATGACAGGACTTTTCCCAGAGCCAATGTGTTCGGAGTGCAGTCCGATGATCTCCGAGATGTGCGCGTAGAGCTCTGGGATCCTGGCGCGGATGTGGCACCCACGGTGCGTCTGGAGTCCATCGTTCGTCACGCGGCGCCTCCGTGGACTTCGGGGGCGCGGCGTGGGCTGCTTACGACCCTCTCGATGGTTCGACCTGCCAGTCAGCTGCCTTTTCGCACGAGCTTTGTGCGGCTCGTGGGCGACCAGACGGACCTCCACGCGCCGGGTGTTGAGGGCAGGACGTTGCTTGTTGGGCTCCGAGATCGCGTCCGTGCGGTCTATCGGCGGGCGGGCGTCGCCGGAGTCGCGAGCACGGATTTGTCTGTGTTTCGACCGGGAAACGAAGATGGCCTGGCTGCGGCGCGGCGGGCTCGCTGGAGGCTGTTTGTGCTGCGAGGCACCGTCGGTGGGCGCCCAGTGGTGGGCGGACACGACAACGTCGCCGTGAGTATTTTGCGCGAGCAGGTCCGGATCTCCAACGAGATCTACCTCCAGTGTGGGATCTCGTTTGGGGTGGCTGGGCATGAGCCTGTGCAGATCGTGGATCCTCCCAGGCGGACGCTGTTGGCGGTGGGCGAGGACGACGGGCTCAGCGCGCTTGGCGGGACGATTCGCCTGCGCGTGGGCGGGAGGTCTATCGCGCCCGTAGTCTCGCGCGCGGGGTGGACGCCGCTAGAGACCGCTGAGGCGATCGGACGTGCGATTCGTGCGACGGGAATGCAGGTTCGGGTGACGGCCAACCGACGCACGGACTATGGCGCGAACCCTAGCGCGGACGTGCAAGTGCGTGATGCACGAGGCGTCTGGCTGACTTTTGAGCGCGACGGTGACAGCGCACTGACGACGGATGTGCGACAGACCGTGACCCTCGGCGAGGTGGATCTTCGCGATGGTCTCGATGAGTTTCAAAACATGAACTCGGCGTGCGGAACGCTTGAAGAGCGCACGCTCATGAAGACGCTGATGGACGATGACCCGAGCACCATTGAGCTCGTCGTTGTCAATCGATTCGCACGTGGAACGCGCATCGGCGAGGCCTTTGTGAGTGGGGACGGCGGCGCGCTTATGAACGGGTTGTTCTTAGACCGCACGGGGATCGCTGCACAGCGTGAGGCGTGGACGCAATCGCACGAGGTCGGGCACATCTTGCTGGATCAACCGTGGCACCCAGACAATTTGGGCCCTGATCGACCGTGGCTCTTGATGGACTCGGACGCGAGCCTCGCGACGGTCACGGGTCCCAAGCGGTTGTTGCCCGAGGATTGCGCGCGGATTCGCGACGAGAGCGGTGTGCAGAGCGGCGTGCCGATCTTGTCGCGCTTCGACGAGGTCCATGTCTCTCCGAGAGCGCGCGAGTTCGAGACGTATCCTGGCAGCGTGGTGATGTATCCGAGGGGCGCTGTGAGTGAGCCACCGGCGGCCGCGTCCGAGTCGTCGCGTGCTGAATCGGCTCACACGATCGACGCGCAGTCCGTGGGAATTCGCTGGTAAAACAGAATCTCAGGTCCCGCTGGCGGGGATCACGGTCGCCCCGGGCTGCAAGATCTTCGAGCCACAGTTGGCGGCTGCTCCACGCATCCACGCGCCGATGACAAGCGCCGCGAAAGCGCCAAGGATCAACGCGCTGACGAGGCGAAAGACAAACCGTGAATCTCGACCCACGGGCTCGAGGTCGAGGTCTGCGGCGGGCTCGCGCTGGGCGTCGTGATCAGGGGCTTTGGGAGGCAGAGAGTCTGTGGGCATGGGGGCGTGCGTGCCGTGGTGAGTGGATGCGAATTTGGCGGCGAAATAACAGGCGATCGTCGCGATCGCGGGGCACTGTGCTACGACGTCTGGCGACAAGGAGCCAAGCGTCCGAGATGGCTGAGAGCAAGGGTAAAGTACTAATCGTTGACGACGAGTCGAATGCGAGGGGCGCATTGACCGAGATTCTTCGTGAAGAGGGGTATGAGACAGAGAGCGCGGCAGATGGCTTCAAAGCTCTGGGAAAGCTTGGCACATTTGCGCCAGATTTGATCCTCACGGATCTCAAGATGCCAGGGCTGGATGGCATTGGGCTCCTTGACGAGGTGCGCACGGCGTCGCCAACGAGCGTCGTCGTGGTCATGACGGCGTTCGCGACGATCGACAGCGCGGTCGATGCGATTAAGAAAGGTGCAGAGAATTACCTCACCAAACCGCTTGATCCAAGCTCTCTGTTGGCCGTGGTTGAGCGCGCGATGGAGAAGGCTCGGTTGCGTGCCGAGACCGCGCTGTTGCGTGCGCGGCTTCAGGAGCGCAACGCGTTTGGGCACATCGTGGGCGAGCACAGCGCGATGCAAGAGCTGCTGCGTACGGTCGAGCAGGTGGCGCCCTCTCGTTCGAGCGTGTTGGTCGTCGGCGAGTCAGGGACGGGCAAAGAGCTCATCGCGAGCGCGCTGCACCGGCACTCGACGCGGGCGGCGGGGCCGTTCGTGCGATTGCACTGCGCTTCGCTTGCAGAGGGGCTGCTTGAGAGCGAGCTCTTTGGTCACGAGCGAGGCGCGTTTACGGGCGCAGTTGGCCGCCGCGAGGGGCGGTTCAAGCAGGCAGACGGTGGGACCCTGTTGCTTGACGAAGTGAGCGAAATTCCTGCCTCGACGCAGGTAAAGCTGCTCCGAGTTCTGCAAGAGCGCGAGTTCGAGCGGGTGGGCGGCAACGAGACGGTCCACGTGGATGTGCGGATCATCGCGGCGTCCAACGTGGATCTCCGAGAGCGCGTGCGCCGAGGGACTTTTCGCGAAGATTTGTTCTATCGGCTCAACGTGATCACGCTTGAGGTCCCGCCTTTGCGTGCACGTCGGTCGGACATTGGGCCCTTGGCGCACTTCTTTTTGCGTCGCTACGCGTCCGAAAACGGCAAGCGCCTTGAGGGATTTACCGATCAAGTGATGGGCGAAATGCTGTCGTACTTGTGGCCAGGCAACGTGCGAGAGCTTGAGCACGCGGTAGAGCGCGCGGTGGTGCTCGCCAAAGGACCGATGATCGGTCTTGAGCATTTGGCGAGCAATATTCGCGGCGGCCACAAGGCACTTGAGCCCATCGGAAGCGCGGGTCTCAAGGTGCAAATCCCCGGAATGAGCATCACCGATCTTGAGCGAGTCGCGATCCTAGAGACGCTCAAATCAGTAGGCGGCAGTACCTCGAAGGCAGCGAAGATCCTGGGGATTTCTCCACGCAAGATTCAGTACAAGCTGCACGAGTACGGCGCTCCCGCGGGCACTGTGAACTACGCAAGCGACGAGGACTGAGATCTCGCGAGGTGAGCGTTGGCGAGGTCGCCTACGTGGACTCAGGTCCGAGGACAAGCACGGGGACCTTGGCCGAGCGAACCAGCGCCGCGGCGACGGACCCGAGCAACACGCGGCCGATGCCGCTGCGCGCGTTGCTGCCGATCGCGATCAGGTCGCCGTCCCAACGTGATGCGAAGGTTGCAAGCTCATTGGCTGGGTCTCCGTCGACAACGCCCCAGTCGATCGAGGCCTTGCTGTCGAGCGTGGCGATGACCTCCTTGAGCTTGCCTTCGATCCCCGCGCGGAGGTTGTCTTTGGAGAGCCCGAGCGAGCCGTACTCGGCGCCAGGCGTGATCACATGGACGAGCGTGACCTGCGCGGCGAGACCCGCTGCGAGCTTGGCCGCTGCACGCGCTGCGTGGAGGCTAAGTTCGCTAAAATCCATGGCGACAATGATTTTCTTGAACACAGGGTGACTTCCTTCGCGTGGAGAATGCCATGAGCCGGCCCAAGATGTGAGCGGTCATGCGTGCGAGCCCAACGATCGCGCGTCACGTTGGTGTCGGGTGCGGTACACTCCCGGGTCTCATGGGTCCAGTCGTATTTGCCACTTGTTTGTCCAAGGTCTCTGAGCCCGCTGCCTCGGTCGCTCGCAGTGTCGCTGCGGCCACTGGCGCCGCGCTGCACGTCTTGCACGCGATCCCGCCGACAGCGGGATTCACGGGCGACGCGGCCATGGTGGCTCGAGAGGCTTCTCGAGCGCGTCAAGAGTCCGAATTGCAGGGCGCGGTCGAAGCATTTTGCCTGCGAACGAACCTCGGACTCAACAACACGCGTCGGATTTTATCCGGTGAAATCGCAGTCGAAATCGCTGTTTACGCGAACACCGTGAACGCGAGCTTGCTCATCGTGGGCACGACCGCACCGACGGGTCTATCCGCCGTGTTGCTCGGCAGCGTGGCCGACGAAATCATGCGGCGCGCGACCGTCCCTGTGCTGATCGTGCGGCACGACGTCGCATTGCCACGAGGGTGAGAGCTGACCCAGCCGTTTTGTGGCCCACGGCGGAGCTATTCGTCTTGCTTTGAGCTGTCGTCAGACTGCGAAGGGGCTGCTTTTTTGGCCAGCGCTTCGAGTCTCTGAGCGAGCCGCTCGGCGAGCGTCGCCACCTGCTTGCCTACCTCGACGGCGACCTGTTCTCCGCCACGGTTGAGCCGGTCGATGGCCTCATTGACGCTGGAGGCTGCCTTGTTGGCCGCGGGCTCTGCGGACTGCGCCGCTTTGCGAGCGGCCTTGAGCAAATGGTCAAAGCTGGCCTTGAGCTCGTCCGTGGCGGTGGCGTCGGGTGACTTTGAGGGGTCTTGAGGGTCGTCGTTCATGGCCATTGCGCGTGAGTGTGAGCCTGAGCCGTGAGGTGTGCAACGTCGCTTCGAGAGCGGCGATGGCGGTCAGTCGTGGTCGCTTACGACCGAGTTGCTTAGCGAGCCAACGCCGTCAATGCTCACCACGACGAGGTCTCCGGCGAATAGCGGTCCCACGCCCTCGGGAGTGCCTGTCAGCACCACATCGCCAGGCTCGAGGGTCATCACGTCGGACACAAACGCGATGAGCACGTCGATGGAGAAGACCATGTCACCGAGCGTGCCGTACTGACGTCGCTCGCCGTTGACCATGACGCTAATTCGCGCGTCGAGCGAGGGGCGCTCGGTGACCATGTGGCTTGAGAGTGGGCAAAAGGTATCGAAGCCTTTTCCTCTGGTAAATTGCACGTCTTTTCGCTGGAGATCGCGCGCGGTCACGTCGTTTGCACACGCGTATCCCGCGATCGCCGCGGGCACATCGGAGGGCGCGCAGCGACGGATGCGTTTGGCGATGATCACGGCGAGCTCTCCCTCGTGCTCAACGCGAGCGCTCTCATGTGGGAGCACAATGAGCTCGCCTTCGCGGATGACGCTGCTTGGCGGCTTGAGAAAGAGCAGGGGTTCAGAAGGGACCTCGTGGCCGAGCTCTCTCGCGTGCGCGCGATAATTGCGACCGACGCACACGATCTTGCTGGGTGAACCAAACGCGATGCTTGCGCTCAACGGACGCCACCGACGACATAGTAGGTGCCAATGTCTCGCGGAGTCTGCGAGCGTGGGAGCTGCACGGCTTCGACCAACGGCGCGATACAGCGCTGCAAATTCGTGGGTGTCACGACTGGGCGAGAGATATGTCCCTCGGCATCAAACCAGAAGGTCACGCGCACTTGAGCTGGGATGGACTGAAGTCCCGTGAGGCAGGCCTGCATTTGCGGCTGGGTTGGAGCCATCGCTGCAGAGATACGGCGCATTCCGAGCTGAATCGGCGGCATGTTGGGGTCGTCGGGGATCGCTCCCACAGCGCCATTGGCCTGCGAATTGGCTGTTGTTCCGGCCGATGGCTGGCGTGCGCGTAGGATGGCGTTGCGCAACGGAGGGAGCGTGTTGGGGTCATCGACGAGGACGTCCAGCCACTCTTTTTGCGTGGGGGTTCCGCTCTCGATGACCGCGAGGACGCACTGCTCGAGCGCGCCCAGGAGAAGGTCGTGCTCGCCCATCGATCGATCGTTGATGGACTCTCCACCATCGATGGCCGGAACGAGCCCATCGTCTGCGTGATAGAGCCGCAAGAAATCGAGCAGTGGCGTGGTCGCGGTGGGGTCGTTGAGCGCGCGCAACGAAGCGGTAATTCTGGGCAAATCCGCATACGAAGTCTCATGCGCATGGAGGTGTCGCACGAGCGGCGCGATGCCCGCAGTGGCGCGCGCGTTTGCGATCGCTTGCGCGATGTATCCCGCGGGCGGCGCAGCGGTGCCTCGCACCCAGTCGTAGTGATCGTCCAGCGCGGCGATGAGCAGCTCGATGCCATCGGTGCGGTGTGACAGCGCCTCGCCAGCGGCTTCGCGAAGGGATGGTTGGTAGCTGTCTCGTGATGCAACCTCGAGGAGCCCTCGCGTCGCGTCTGCGCCGGGGATCTGCGCCATCGCGTTGACTGCAAAAATCCTCGCGGGCAACATGCGCGCGTCGTTGCCACCTGCGGCAACACGGAGGCTGTCCGCTGCGCTCGAGGGTGGCTCCGCTCCTTCGGCGGGAGGCGAGAAATCCAGGGGAAGACTCAGCACAGCCTGTGGGCTTCGTTGCTCGATTCGTTGCGCCGATCGAACGTGACCATCGCTTGCGTCGAGCATGGTGAGCACGCCTTCGTCGCCCAGCGTGACGAGTCCGCCACGCACAGCGCTCGCTCCGGCGATGTCGCCGGTGAGCGTGTGTCCCCAGCGGACCGCGCCGCTCTGTGCATCGAGCGCGAAAATAACACGGTGAAATAGCGCATAGACGATCCCATCGGTGGGTGACACGTTGGGCCGAGAGGGGTCTGGGCGGGCGAGCAAGCGTACTCGCTCGCGCGCGTTGAGACCGACCGTCGCGACGTCGTAGCCATCGCGCTGAAGCACGGGGTCTCCGGGCAGGTCTTGACGTGGCCGAGTCAGCGACGTCGCGGGGTCCCGGCGTCCTGATGCGGACTCTGCGCCCAAGCGATAGATATTGCGTGAGCCGTAATACACAGCGCCGTTGTCGACTGTCACGGTCGCGAAGACGTCGTCCGAGCTGAGCAAACGCGAGTGTTCGACGTTGCGAGCGATGTCAAACACCGAGAGGTGCTGACCATCCCAGGGCAAGAACGCGTAGCCTCCAGCCACCGATGGCGAGCCCAAGGAGTGTTGAACTTCGCGCGAGAGTAAAATGCGTCCTGTTTGTGCATCGACGACGGCGAAGAATCCCACTCGGCGAGAGACTCCGCCGGGGCCCATCGAGATCGCGATGGCCTGCGAATCACCCCCGGCGCCGATGAGCATGTGCCCGTGATCGTTAAGTCTCCAACGGACCGCGCCTGACTCGGCGTCCCACGCGACCACTTCACGATTGACGTGCGAAATCACTAGTCCGCCGGTGACAATGGGGCGCGCATCGATGGGCTCTTCGACGTGAAAGCGCTGGCGACCAGTCGGCAGATCGTAGACTGTGAATCCGCGCGCGGGGGCGGCATTGGTGAGCACCAAAGTCGCAGTCGACAATGTTGCTGGACGCTCGGCAACCGCGGCGGCGATCGCGCGGAGAGAGTCCCCCTGGTTGCTGGGAAAATCCACGTGAAATCCAGCTGGATTGTACCCAGGCGAGCACGCCGAGATCAGCGCGATGACGGCGAGAGGCATCCCGAAGCGCGAGGAGATTGAATGGGGGGCGAGGGGGTTCATCCTGCGATCCGATCTGCTGCGCTTGAAGCTGCGCGGCTGACTGCTGCGCCGCACTCTCGAGGGCTTGATGCGATGGCTTGAAGAAAAGGCCGAACGCTCGGCGTCGCGAGGTCTCCGACGGCGGTCACGATCCGAAGCTTGAGCTCCTCGGGGAGGTCACGCCGCCGGACGGCCATGGACAGCGCGTCGCTCATCGTGGCGAAGGGCGCGCGTCGAAGGTAGGCCAGCAGCGCTTGGACCTGTGCGGGAGAGCCCACGCGTCCGATGGCTTTGGCCAGCTCGTGCGCGAAAGGCGAGCCGCTGGCCCCGTGGGGTCCGTTGACGTCGTGTTCGAACGCCAACATGCAGGCTGGGATCTCAGCGCTGGTCGCGACGGTCGCGAGGGCGGTCGCAGCGTCGAGGCGCACGTGCTCGTCGGTGTCCGAGAGCTTGCCCGCGAGCGCGCGGACGAGGTCTGGCGAGTGGATGGACTGCGCCGCCGCCACGGCGTGCCTCCGAAGCGACGCACGACGATGCTCTAAGAACCGAAGGACCGCAGGAGAGCCCTGGGGGAGTCCCAAGACGCCGAGTGCGTCAAGCCCTGCTGCGGCGGCTCGCGGCGGGACGCCATTGGAGAGCAACCGCGAGATGGACTCAGCGCCCTCTGGAGCCCCGCTGACGGCCGCAGCTTGGATCGCCGCGATGAGGGTGTCGGTGTCCGCGCCGATGGCTTGTGCGGTGTCGCTAGGGGCACGTTGCTGCGCGGTAGCGAGCGGTGCTGAGAGCACAACAGCGAGCAGGGAGACGGTGAGAGTCCTGAGTTTTTTCATAGCGGCTCGAATCAAACGGGTAAGACCGACCTGACCCTACACGGTGAGAGACCCTCTGGTCACTGCGCGTAGGGCGGGCATGGTCTAGGCAATCACCGGGTGGTTTACGGCTTGCGCCCTGGCAACGGAGGCAAGGCCGGGGGCTTGAATGATGCTGGTGGCGAGGGCACGTGGCTCTGCGGGGCCACCAGATCGGCGAGTGACTCAAGCGAGTCATCGTCGGGGTCGGCCTCGGCCTCTTGGAGCTCGTCGGGGGCCATGTCAGCCGGTTCGAGATCCGCCTCGTCTTCTACCTCTTCGTGCGCGACTTCGTGGCTCTCGGCATCGTTCGGCTCAGCGTCTTCGTCAGCGTCATCGAACGCGCTGAGCATTGCGAGGGCGTCGATGGATGCGACCGGGGTCGCCTCGTCGATGGGTTCGTTGGGCTCGAAGGCTACGGACTGCTCCTCGATCGCGGCCCGCGCGGGGGGTGTCTCTCGGTCGTCGACGGTCGAGAGGGGTGTCTCCGTGCCATCGGTGAGCGCACCCTCGTGGGCCCAGGACTCGGCGTCCGCGGGCTCGTACGTATCTGCATGGAGCGCTTCGGAGCCGTCACCGTACTGCGGGGGTTCGGCGGGCAGCGCGTCGAGCTCGTCTAGGTCATGATCACTGGGTGGCGCTTGGATCTCGCCCGTGGGCACGTCCAGTGCGTCGTCTTCGTCATAGTCGTCGAGGCTCTCGTCGCGGGGCGGAGCAGCCAAGAAGGCCGAGGTGCTGTCGTTGAGCAGGTCGTCGTCGAGTGCTTCGAGCTCAGCGTCGGGGGCTGGCGCCTCGATCAACGCAGACGAGCTGTCGACCAGCGCGAGGTCATCCATGAGCTCGGCTTCTTCGTCTTGCGGGTGATAGACGGGCGCGGCGATCGGCAAGACCGACGCTCGCTCACTCAGCCGAGGGGGAGGCGGGCGCGAATGTGACGGTGGCGTCGGTGGAGCGAGGTCTGCATCGTCGAGGTCGTCGTCGAGATCGACGCGCTTTTTGCGCTCGAGTGTCTCCAATGCGGCGCGCGCTTCGGGGTCCTCGGGAGCGAGCTTGAGCACCCGCTTCCACGCGTCCTTGGCTTCGAAGTTGTTTCGAAGGTCTTGGTGCCATGTCCTTGCGATGGCGCGATAGACCTCGACTTTGTTGTCGGTTCCCTGCTCGAGTTCGCGCTCGTAGGCAAGCAAGAGATCCTGAAACCGTCCGTGATTTCGCAGAAGAATCTGAAAGGTACGCAGGACCGCTCGGTCCTTCGGCGCGATCTCGACAAGTGTCCTGAGCGCGTCGATCGCGTCATCGATACGACCCAGCTTGTCGCCCAAAATCGACGCGCGCCTTGCTTGGTAGGATCGCGCAGTCTCGGCGTCGTACGCGTCATCAATCAATTGCTGATAGCGATCCACCAGCTCGGGCAGTCGCCCTACGCGCTCGACGAAGATCTCGACCTTGGGCGCCATGGTGTGATCCGCGGGCCAGAGATCCAGAGCACGCACATACAGCGCCCACGCGTGGTCAGGGAGCGCGAGGTCTTCGTCACACAATTCGGCCGCTGCAAAGTAGAGCGCCGCTGCCAACCGGGGTTCGTCTTCTTCTTGCTCTTTGGCGACCTCGGCGAAGAGCTCGACGATGGTCGTGCGAAGGTTGACCGCCGGAGAAGCCACGTCGACACGGCGTCCAAGCTCGAGAATCTCAAGGAGGCGGTCGCGATCGATCGAACGTGGATTCGCAGCCAGCGCCAACGCTTGCTTGAGGTAGCCGTAGGTCGCGTCGAGATCGCCCAAGATACTCGCGGCGACGCGTGCGCCACGGAGGCTGAGAACAAAGCGCTCGGCGTCGTCACGGGAGCTAGATTTTTGCTTGTCGAGCACCACGAAGAGCTCGTGCGCGCGCCCGGATTTGGCTGCGCAGTCTTCCATCGCGTCGAGCAGCGCGGTGGTCGCTCCGACGCGAGCGAGCGCACGCAGCAAGAGATCCAGCCCGAGGGAGGGCGCCTGAAGCTTGCTCAACGCGCGGGCTCCGTCGACAGAGACCTCGCGCACACGATCGGGCGAGTCTACAACCGCTGAGAACGCTGCGAAAGCGCGTGCGAGGGCGGGCGCGTGGTGAGCTTGCTGAGCCAATCGGACCACGTTTGCAAGGCGGCTTGCGTCCGTTGCCGCACACTCCACTGCGCTGGCGGCCGCCTCGACTGCTTCGTCGGGCAAATTCAGTGGGCCCTCGAAGAGCGCGCTGCGTTCGTCGTGAAGTACAGCGCGATCGCGCTCGCCTGAAACATCTGCAAGCTGTGCCAGCAATTCTACAAGTCGATGTTGTAGTCGTGCTCTCTCGGCGAGCTCGCGCGCGGCGACCAACGAGCGGGACTCGTGCTCGAGCGACCCCTCGGCAAGCACCTCGAACGAGGTCTCTGGATCGTTGAGCTTTTGTTCGTGAATGACGGCCAGCTTGAGCCTGAGTGTGCACAGCGTGTCGGCGTCTTCTTCGACCTCGACGAGTACACGGAGGTATTTGGCTGCTTCGCCCCAAATTTCGGCCTTCTCGTTCTCGTCAAACAGCCTTCGCGCGACGTCATTGTCCATCGGGTCGGCGTCGTACCAGAGCTCAAGGGCAGCGATCGTTCGTGCGCCATCGCTGAGGTGCTCGTCGCAGAGCCTCACAAGACGCATGGCGAGGGCGGCCCTGGCTTCGTCGTCTTCTGCGATGGCTGCTTGAGTCTCGAGTGAAGTGGCGACGAGATCGTATCGACCGCTGACCTCTGCCACGCGCGCAAGCTGTGCCCAGAGCGCGGGCTCTCGTGGGGACACGTTCTCGGTGGCATCGCGGAGAACCTCGATGGCTTCGTCTTTGCGGCCGAGTGACTCAAGGACATCTGCCCTTCGGCTCATCAGCGAAGCGCGCTTGCCAGAGTCATCGCGGGCGGCGAGCTGCGCTTCGTCCAACAGCGTCGCCAAGCGGTCCTCATCGCCAGCGAGCTCGGCAAATCCGGCGAGTGCTTCGAGGGCCTCGACGTCGTCCTGCCCGCGAACGTTCTGAGTGACAGCGCGCAGATCTTCCCAAGACTGTCGCGCGGCATCCATGTCCGTGCGCGAGAGCGCGCGCCCCAATCGCCGAAGCGTCTCGATTTTGGGCTCGCCGTCAGGCTGCTGGCCTACGCGCGCTCGAAGCAACTCAAGCAGCTCGTCTTCGAGTCCCGCAGCCTCAAGTGCGTCGCCAAGGAGTCCCGCGATGGCTTCGTCGCCTGGCGAGAGTTCGAGGGCTCGTCGCGCCTGAGAAATGGTGGTGTGAACGTCTCCCAACAGACGCGCGATCTGCGCCGCACGGCCGTGTAACAGCTGCACTTGGGTGCCAGCCGCAGGACCCTCGGCGTGCGCGATCAAGGTCTCGAGCAAGAGATCATGGCGACTTGTTCGCTCAAGGAGCGCCTCAATGGCGTCCCAGCTCCCAGCGTGGCTAGGGTCCGTGGTCACGACCTGCTGCCACGCATGCAACGCTTCATCCAGCGACTGCATCCCCTCAAGGTGAAGCGCGAGCTCGGTGTAGCGCGCAACGCGATCCTCGTCGTCAGAGAGCTCTGCAAGGCTCCGAAGAACATCGGCGACCCCGGCATAGTCTCCAGCGCGTCGTCGTGCTTCGGTCAGCCGCGTCGCGATCGCCGTGTCCGTGGGATCCAGATTCCAGAGCACCGAGAGCGCGTCTCCCTCGCCAGCGGCGTCCCCGAGCTGGTCGCGGTAGAGGTTGGCCAATCGCAAGAAAACACGCTGCTTGGAGCCACTCTCAGCGCTCCGCGAGGCACGCTTCTCAAGCCATCGGCAGAGCTCCTCCCAGCGTTGCTCGCTCTCGAGCAAGCGCTCCAGCGCGTTGGATGCCTCGTCGTCGTCGGGGGAGAGCGAGAGGATCGTTCGCCATGCCTCAATCGCGCCTGCAGCGTCACCGAGTTTTCGCTCGCTAAACGCAGCGATATCTCGGAGCCAAGAGAGCTTTGACTCTGCTGCCACACCCGGTGCACGCGCAGCCGAATAGAGCACCTGCCGCAGGTCTGACCACTCGCCCTGCGCTCGGAGATCTTCCTCGATGAAAGACAGTGCCTCAGGATCTGCTGGCTCAAGCCGAAGGATCTCGTAGAGGGCCCCTAGCATGGCGTCACGGTGGCCTTGTTGGCCATAGACAGCGGCCATCTCACGCAAGTCGTGCAGTCGAACGGCGAGGTCTTCTGCGGCCGGGAGTTCTGCAATGAGCGCGACTCGCTCGTCGACTCGACCTGCGGCGCGATACAAGTCAGCGAGCTCTCGCTTTGCATGATTGTCGTGCAAAGCAAGCGGCGAAAACGCTTGAATCGCGTCGTCGAATTGCCCCGCGCTTGCATACAACGCGGTGAGATCTCGTCGCAGCTGATCCACCAGCGAGCTCTCTGGGTTGGCCTGCAAGAAGGCGATTTGTCTTCCTGCGAACTCACCGAGGGTCCCGGCTTGGAGGTGCCCATCACGGAGGGTTAGGTAGGCGGATTCGTCGCCTGGCCATGCATCGAGGGCAGCCATGCAGTACGGAAACAGGTGCTCGCCGCCGAGCGAGTGGGCGATGTTGGTGAGCAGCGTAGCGGCGCGCATGAGGTCCTCGACGCCCCCGCCCGGAGTCGCTGCGCGCGCTTGATAGGCCTCAGCCAATCGATGCATTGCCTGAAAATCTTCAGGTTGAAGTCGGATGACCTCTTCAAGAGCCGCTGCCTCGCCTGCGGGATCATTGAGTCTCCCACGGACGTCCGCGAGTCCTCGGACGAGCTCAAGCCGTCGCTCGGTGTCCGCGACGATGGCGAGCTCTTTCTCGTAGAGCTGTGCCGAGTTCTTAAAGTTCCCCGCGCTGAGATAGAGCTCGCGTGCCGCGATAATCGCCTCGACGTGGTTTGGATCGCGCTCGTAGGCTTTGCGAAAGTTTGGCGCCGCGCGATCGGGTCGTCGGAGGTTAAGTGCCCACAGCTGTCCCGCGCGGTAAAACAGATCCGCTGCGGAGGCCGGGTCGAGCCGCCGCTCACCGATTTGCTCGGCAATTTGGGCGAGTTGCTGAAACTGTCCACGGTCGCCAAACCACTGCCAAAGCACAACAAGTGCCTCTGCATCATCTGGGTTCTGGGTCAGTCGCTGATAGTAGGGCTGGATCGCTGGGTCGAGCATCGGGAAATTCCGGCAGCGCTCGGTCGAAACCAGCTCCTCCGGGTGTGAGAATCTTCGGCAAGAGATTCACCAACGATCCCGTGAATGGCACACACAACGAGCGCTCCGGGCACGGTATCACGCGCCGAACGGCAAGCGTCTATTTCGGGCAGTCAACTGCAATTTCCCCGGTGGACAGAATCTAGAGACCCTCGAACTCACGCGCAGTCCGTGAGATACAGTGCCCCCGTTGAAGGGAAGAAATCCGGTTAGGGGCGGCGGGCCATGCGAGCTCCACTGGGCGCCACGTAGCGTCAACGTTGTCCCTTCGGAGAGAGCACTGAGTCGCCCATGCGTGCAGTAAAAACACAGATCAAGTCATCGCCCAAGAGCCTCAAAGGGGTCGCCGATGGCGCGCTCGCGGCGCTCGTGATCGCCATCGTCGCGACGATGATTGTGCCGATCCCGCTCGTGGTTCTGGACCTGCTGCTGGCGCTCAATCTCTCGCTCTCGATTGTCTTGCTCCTGGTCGCGCTCTTCGTCGCAGATGCGCTCGCGATCGCTTCGTTTCCGACGATTTTGCTGGTCACGACGCTCTATCGCCTCGCGCTCGACGTTGCCGCTACGCGCAACATCTTGGGTCGCGCCGATGGGGGCGAAATGATCCGCGCGTTTGGCCAATTCGTCGTGCGTGGCAACTACGTCGTGGGCGCCGTGGTGTTTGCCATTCTCACGCTCGTTCAGTTCTTGGTGATCGCGAAGGGGTCCGAGCGCGTAGCCGAAGTCGGCGCACGCTTCACGCTCGACGCGATGCCGGGAAAGCAGATGGCCATCGACGCCGAGCTGCGGGCCGGGGCGATTGATCAGGCCGAAGCGCGCCGCCGACGCCGGTTTCTTGCGCGCGAGTCGTCCTTCTTTGGGGCGATGGACGGCGCCATGAAATTCGTCAAGGGAGACGCGATCGCCGGCATCGTGATCACGCTCATCAATCTCCTCGGGGGGCTCGCGATTGGTGTGGGCCAGCGCTCCATGAGCGCCAACGATGCGCTGCGGTTGTATGGCTTGATGACCATCGGCGAGGGGCTCGTTGCACAGATTCCGGCCCTGATTGTGTCGACCGCGGCGGGCCTGCTCGTCACGCGTGTCGCGAGCGAAAACCCTGATGACTCTCTCGGAGGCGAGATCGCGCGGCAGGTCCTGGGTCAGCCTCGCGCCCTCGCGATCGCCGCGGGTGTGGTGGCTTTGTTTGGGCTCAGCCCTGGGATGCCTACGGTCCCGTTCTTTGTCATCGCGTTGGCCCTGGGTGTTGGCGCGCGGCTCGTGCAGCGCTCTCAGCGGCGCGACGCGCAGCGGAGCGAGGTCGTGGGCCCCGCAACGACCACCAACGCGAGCCTCTCGAGCGGCGAACGCGCGCTACCCAAGCCTCTCCTCACGCCCGTCGAGATCGAAGTCGGGATCTCTCATGTGTCTCTTGTCGAGTCGAGCGGAGCCCGTGATGCGCCGCTTCGCTCGATGATTCCGCTCTTGCGAGAGTGGCTCTTTGGCACGCTCGGTATCTCGCTCCCCTCGGTCCGAGTGCGGGTCAATGCCGAGATGGACGCGCGGATGATTTTGGTGCGAATCCACGAAATCCCTGAACTTTCGCTGACCGTTGAGCCGGGTAGCGTTCATGTGTCCGCGCACCCCATGGCGCTGCAAGAGCGCTCGCTTGCGTGCACGCCCTACACGCTCTCTTTCACCCAGCGCCCCGGTGCGTGGGTCAGCCAAGAGGTCGCCGAGCTGCTCGCCGCCGAAGGGATCGAACAACGCAGCATCGACGAGGTGGTCACCCTCGAACTCCGAGCGGCCCTTCGCCGATGTGCGCCAAGCTTCTTGGGGATCCAAGAGACTCAGGCGCTGCTGGATGGGCTCGAGAGCTCGCATCCCGCGCTGATCCGTAACTTGGTGCCCAAGCCCATCGCGGTTCCGCTGCTGGCCGAGGTCCTTCGCAGACTTGTCGAAGAGCGCGTCTCGGTCCGTCCGCTGCGTGAAATCCTTGAAGGACTCGCTCCTTATGCGAACCTCGAAAAAGACCCCGTTGTCTTGGCAGATCTCGCGCGCGTCGCGTTGCGCCGGCAGCTCAGCCATGAGCTCGCTCCCAACGGCCGTGTGGCCGTCTGGTTCTTGTCTCCGGATCTGTCCGAGGCGATCCGAGACTCGATCGCGCGCACCGCGACGGGCGCCTATCTCAGACTCGATCCAGGGCTGGCTCGCGAGATCACCGTGAGCGCGCGCGAGCAATTGCCCTCAGGATCTGTGCTGATCTGTGATCCCGACATCCGAAGGTTTGTGTGGGTCCTTCTCGAGAGCAGCGTGTCAAACCTCCGCGTGATCGCACACAGCGAGCTGCAAGCTGGGGTCTCTCTTGAGCCGCTGGGTACGCTTGGACCGTAGAGACCCGCGCTAGTGAGCACGGGCAGGGTGCGGCACCGGCCATTGCCCCCGCGCAAACGCGAGGATGCTCTCCCAGACGTGATCTTCGGCGTGCGCGAAGAGATCATTGTGGCCGCGCCCCTGCACCTCAATAAGCTGACTGTTGCGAAACAAGCGCTGCAATCCTCGGCCCATCTCGACGGGGATGAGTGTGTCTTCGGAGCCGTGAATGATCAGCGTGTGCATGCTAATCGACGTGGCTTTTTGCTGTGTATTGTAGCGGTCACGGACAAGCAGCGTGGCGGGCAACACCACCGCAATACGCTGCACGACATCCACCATGGATGTGTAGGGCGAGAGCAAGACCATGCGCGCCCCGAGGCCTCGGCGGGCCATCTCAACCGCGATGCCCGTACCGAGCGATTGACCACTGAGTACCACGCGATCGGGCCGCACCTGGTGGTCTCGAGAGAGCTGCGCGAGAGTGGCTTCTGCCAGCGAATATGCGAGTGTCTCGCTCATGCTCTGGGCCGAGAGCGGTCCGTATCCTGGGTACTCGATCGCGCAGAACCCTAGGCCCGCTCGCTGGGCTGCGAGCGCCCGATCGGCCGAGTGGATCGCAGCCTCTCCGTTGCCGTGAAAATGCACAATCACTGGCGCGTCCGGCGTCGAGGGCAGCGCGCAGAGCGCGTAGGTGCCGTGTCCGGCGACGTCGCCGGTTACCTCAATCAGTCCGCTCGGAAGCCGATCTACCGCGCGATGAACCGGGGCAGGGTAGAGCAACGCTCGCTGCGACAGGCACGCGACAAAGCACAGCGCTGGGTAGAGCGAGGCAACAATGAGCGGGATCTTGAGGCGCATGGGGTGAGCTATGACACAGGTTGGCCTGAAGCTCGGACTTGGTCAGTAGCCTCTTCGGAGGACGACGCGCTCGCCCATGCCGAGCTCAACCGTCGCGCTGGTCACAAACGCCGTGCACGTTCGCGCTCGCACCTCAACGACCAGCAGCTCTCCGACGACCTCATCGGGCATGTTGCCGTCAGGATTCTGTCCTGCGCCCGGAGGTGAATCGGGGCGCCCGTCTCCGTCACGATCGAGCCCTGTGCCGCTCGCTGTGCGCTCGCTGACGCTCTGCAAGGTGTCCCGCCAAGCGTCACCACGTCGGACCGCGAGAAATCGATTGCCGAGGGCGACACGATCTTCGCGGCCGCGGTCGATGAAGACCACTTGGTGTTGGCCCACAAAGGTACGAGGCCGAAGCAGCGCGGCGATGCGACCCTCGAGATTGACCGTGTTGGTCACCGGCGGGATCACCTGGATCGACCGCGGGATGCTCGCGACGCGCTCGCCTCGCTCGATGCTGTCCAGCGCCTCGGTGAGACGTGCTGTCGCCAGACGGCGGTCATTGTCCCAGCGTGTGATCTCCATCGTCCCGATGACGCGGACCACGTGACCGGTGTTGCGATCGCCGTGTCCGTCTTGCGCGTCTTGATAGACCGCAAAGCGCTCGCCAACCCGTGGCGTACGTCTTGGAAACTCGACGTACGCTTCATCGCCTTGGGTCAAGAGCATATGATCGTGGGGAGAGCCCACGACGGTCCCGGCGGTCTCGGCCTCTTGCGGGTCCAAGAACCCATCGCTGAGCTGAAACACAGTCTGGGGTGGCACCGTGCGCAGCGGTGACACCACCCCTGGGCTCACCGCGGTGGTCCGGAGGTCTCTGCGAAGACGCACCTGATCGCCAGGAAAAATCCAGTGTGGATTTGCGATCTGTGGGTTGATCGACCAGAGCGACGGCCACTGCCACGGGTTTCCAAAATAGTAGTGGGTGATGTCCCACAGCGTGTCGCCACGAGAGACCGAATGGTAGTTCGGGATGTCTACACGGCCGGCCTCTCCACTCAGCGAAATCGCCCGCCGATCACGCTGTGCTCGGAGCAGCTCGGAGGTGCTCTCAGAGTCCTGGGCTCCGTCGGTCGCCGTGACCTGCGCGTGCGCGAAGCTAGGCAACAACAGCAGTGCGAGACAGGTGCATGTGCGCGCGGTCTTCATCGTGAAATCTCGTGGCGCAGTCGAGCTGCGAACTCAGAAGTTGGATGCTCTCGAAACAAGCGATCGCGAAATGAGCTGGCTCTCTCGGGGTCGCCCAACCGGGTGTGGCATTGCGCGAGCTTGTACAGGGCGCTCTGCTGAATGTGTGCGCTGCTGTTTCTCTCTAAAATCGCAGCAAATTGTGCTGCCGCGCCCCGAACGTCCCCACCGCTTAGCGTGCACTCTGCGCGCCAGTACAACGCGCTCGGGACGTTGGGATGATCTGGCCACTGCGCGACGAACCGAGCCAACGCGTCGGCGCCCTGGGCGCAACGACCCCCGCGCGCGTCGCCGACCGCGGCGTCGTAGGCCGCCGTCGACTGTGGATCACGAACCGACGAGGTCCCACCGAGAGGTGCGTGCGCAGCGAGCGGCGGGAGCGTCCCTTCCATCGCAGGTGCGAGCGAAGACGGCCCACGAAGCGGATCGCGTCCATCAGGAATTCTGCTCGGATTCTGTGCCGGCGGCTGGCGTGTCTCGCTCGGCAAGGGCACGACCGGGAGGCGCTCTGGCTCTTGGTTTGCGCTCGGCGTCACGCTCTGCGTCGCGAGCGGCGCACGTCCGACGGCGCGGAGCATCGGCCGGTTGGCTTCTTCTGCTGGGCGCGCTTCTTCGTCATTGTCGTCATTGCTGTGGAGCGCCGAGGGGATGTCCTCGACCATCCCGTGGGTCGTCGCGCCGCTCGAAGCCTCTGGCGCGATCCGCACGGTCCTTCGCGACAGATCAATGGCCGCACGCGCCGCGCCGCGGACCGTGTCTTCGGCGAGCGCGAGCCTGCTGTCGAGCTGCTCGACCCGCCGGCTCAGCCTCTCTTGATCGGTGCGCATGGCGCGGATTTGCGTCTCTAGCGAGGCGATCCCGCTCGTGTTTGCCGCACAGCCGCTTAGAGCCACCAACGCTATTCCAGACCACCATCGCATGTGCGCACCTCAACCAAGACTCACGGCATTGTTGCGCGCGGGTCACGCACGCCCTGCGGTGAGCTTGCAGAGCCTCGCGAAATCCATCCAAGTGGGTGGAGATGCCACGAAGCGCTGACGAGAATCACCGTCAAGGCGAAGAGGGTAGTCAGCCCGCGGTGGCGCGGCAAAATTCCTGCGAGAGTTCTGCACAACCGCGCACGCGCTGGGCGAGATAAGCGCGCCCCTATGGACCCCACACAACTGAATCCGCGGCCTGATTTGGCTGCCGATCAAGAGCTGTTCACTCCCGCATCGCTTGGTCTCGCCGAGCGCTTGGCCCCTGCAAGAATTGACAGGCTCTGGCTGCGTGGGAGCGCTTTGGCCCTCGAATCTCCGCTCATCGCCCTCGTCGGGACCCGCAATCCCGACGGCGAGGGCCTCGCGATGACCCGCAGGCTTGCGCAGCTCTGCGCAGAGCAGTCCGCGGTCGTCGTGTCAGGCGGAGCGCTCGGGATCGACGCGCAGGCGCACCTCGCCGCGCTTCAGCACGGAGGGCGAACCCTCGTAGTGCTCCCAAGCGGTCTAGACCGACCGTACCCGTTGAGACATCGAGCGCTCTACGATCGGGTGCTGTGTGAGGGAGGGGCGCTGCTGTCGATGTTTCCCAAAGAGACCCCACCGATGAGCTGGACGTTTCCGAAGCGCAACGAGCTCGTCGCCGCCCTGTGCGATGTCTTGGTGTTGGTCCAGGCGCCGTTGTCATCAGGATCCCTATTGACTGCAAATTTAGCGAGATCGTACGGTCGTCGTGTCCTGGCTGTGCCCGCGTCGCCCGGAGATCGTCGCGGCGCTGGCTGTCTCGCGCTCTTGCGCGCAGGCGCTCAGGTGTGCGCGACCCTCGATGACCTACGTGACGCGATCTCACAGCGCGAGGGACCTCTGTTTGCAGCGCCGCCGACGCTCGGCGTGCGCGTTCTGTCAAAGAAGCCTCGCGAGCGGGCGCCCAAACTCCGTGAGCCATTGCAGGACGAAGACGACCGCGTCCGCCCTGCGAGAGATGCCCCCTCGAGCCCGTTGCTCACGCCCTTGCAGTCCGTCCTGCTTAAGCTCCTAAAGAGCTGCGCGCTTCACCCGGACACGCTCGCTGAGAAGTGCGAACACTCCGCTGCTGCGACACGCGCTGCACTGATCACGCTCACGCTTCTTGGGCTCGTTCGAGAACAGAGCGACGGGACGTTTGCCTCGACTCCCTGAGTTGTCATCCGAGGCCCCTCGCACGCACGTGTATGTACACGCGTACGCGTAGCGTGCACTCGCACGCACGCGCCTTGGGTCGCTTTTCGGGGGGTCCAATTGCATGAAGCCTCTTGTCGTCTGGTGGATCCACCATATAAATCGGCGCCCTTCACTCGCAGAGGGATCGAGAGAGCACACGCTATGACCAAGTCACTCGTCATCGTTGAGTCTCCGGCCAAGGCCAAGACTATCCAAAAATACCTCGGCAAAGATTATGTGGTTCTTGCCAGTAAAGGACACATCCGAGACCTGCCGCGATCAGGCCTAAACATCGCGGTTGATGCGGATTATGAGCCGAATTACGAGGTCCTTGAAGATCACAAGGACGTCCTCGCAGAGCTCAAGAAGGCGGCCAAAGACGTAGACGTGATCTACCTCGCGCCGGACCCTGATCGAGAGGGTGAGGCGATCGCTTGGCACATCGCGCAAGAGCTTCGATCGCTCAAGAAGCAGATGGAGCGCGTCGAGTTTCACGAGATCACGAAGAAGGGCGTGCAGAAGGGACTCGCGGCGACCCGCAAGATCGATGAGCAGCGATTTCACGCACAGCAAGCGCGTCGAATCCTCGATCGGCTCATCGGCTACGAGCTCTCCTCGGTTCTATGGAAGCGGCTGTGTCGACAGGTCAACGGCCACTTTCTCTCGGCGGGTCGTGTGCAGTCGGTCGCGCTGCGGTTGATCGTTGAGCGCGAAGAAGAGATCCAGAGCTTCGTCCCGCAAGAGTATTGGCCAGTCGATGCGACGCTTTTGGGTGCAAAAAAGCCTGCGCTTAAGACGCACTTGGTCGAGCTCGATGGCCAAAAGATCGTGACACCCGTTCGTGACCGCGTGATCAAAGCGGGCGAGCGCGTGCTGTCGTCCGAGGCTGCAGCGCTGGACGCGCAGGGGATGCTTCGTACAGCGAAGTTTGCTGTCCGTTCGGTCGACAAACGTGAGCGTCGACGCAAGGCCCCGCCCCCTTACATCACCTCGTCGTTGCAGCGAGATGCCGCGTCGCGCCTGGGTTTTAGCGCGTCGCGAACGATGCAAATCGCGCAGCGACTCTACGAGGGTATGGACGTGAGCGCCGAGGGCCCGACCGGGTTGATCACGTACATGCGTACGGACTCGACTCGAATCTCGGGCGACGCGATCGAGAGCGCGCGAGAGCTCATCGCGAAGCGATTTGGACCGAGTTTTGTCCCGGAAAAGCCAAATTTCTTTAAGACCAAGACCGGCGCGCAGGACGCTCACGAAGCGATCCGGCCGACCAACCTTGAGTACAACCCCGAGCGCATCCGTGGGTCCCTGAAGCCCGACGAGTTTCGTGTCTACAAGCTCATCTACGATCGCTTCGTCGCGTGCCAAATGGTCGAGGCGGTCTACGCGCAGACGACCGTGTTGGTCGACGCCACCAGCGGCGCGCGCAACGGGTTGCTCCGTGCGAGCGGACAGACGTTGCGATTCAGCGGCTGGCTCGAAGCGCACGAGATGAACACAGGCACCGAAGAGATCGCCGGCGAAGAGCCATCCACGGCAGAAGGCGCCGACGACGCTGAGGCTTCTACGGCGATGCTGCCCGATGTCGACGCGGGAGACTCGCTCGCCTCCGTCGACCCGCCCGGCGTCGAGACGGTGCAAAAATTCACGCAACCGATCAGCCGCTACAACGAAGGCACGCTGGTCAAAGCCCTCGAAGACCTCGGCATCGGGCGCCCCAGCACCTACGCTGAGATCGTCAGCAAGGTGCAATCGCGTGACTACGTCGAGAAGGTCGACCGCTCGCTAGTCCCGAGCAAACTCGGGATCGCAAAGACCACTGGATTGCGTGCGCGGTTCGGCGATTTTATTAACTACGAGTTCACCGCTTCGATCGAAGCCGATCTCGATCGCGTCGAGGCTGGGACGCTCAAATGGGTTGGCGTCGTGGACAAGATCTACAAGCCATTTCACGAGCGATGTGACGCAGAGAAGAAGGGGAGCGAGCCCGCGGTCGGCTGGCCACGGCCCACGCCCTCGGACAAGATTTGTGACAAATGCGGTCGCCCCATGGTCAAGCGGTGGGGACCCACGTCGGACTTCTATGCGTGCACCGGCTACCCCGAGTGCAAAAACGTCGTCGACGAAAACCCAGCCCCGCCGCCGAGAATTCTCGTCGGTCGCCCCTGCCCAAAGTGCAGCAGCGATCTGCTCGTTCGCACCGCGCGTCGTGGCTCGAAGGGCGAGTTTATCGGCTGCGCGGGCTACCCGCATTGCGACTTCACCAGCCCGGTTCCGACTGGGCTCACCTGCCCTAAATGCAATTTGGGTGACATCACGCAGATTGGCGGAGGCAAACGCCGTCCCTTCTGGGGATGCTCGAACTACAGCACGACCAAATGCGATTTTAAGCTCTACCAAGAGCCCATTCGCAAAGAGTGCCCCTTGTGTCACGCGCCCTTCTTGGTGCGCGCTGGCGGCAAGACCAAGCCCGTTCTGAAGTGCGTCACCAAGGACTGCGGGCACGACGAAATCGACCGCGGTCGGATCGACGGCGAAGAGGCCCCTGCGCCCCTCGCGCTGCCCACCACAACGGACCGACCCCCGTTTATTCACCCCGCGCTTCTTGAGACCGCGGCCGCGAACAAGGCCGCTGAAAAGAGCAGCAAACGTGCGGCAAAGCGTGGCGCCAAGAAGGCCGTCGCGAAGAAGCCTGCTGCAGAGGGCGAAGCAACCGCCACCGCAAAGAAGGTCGCTCCTAAGAAGGCAGCCTCGCCCAAAAAAGCAGCCGCTGCGAAGAAGGCTGCGCCCAAAAAGGCTGTCGCCGCGAAGAAGCCCGCTGCGAAGAAGCCCGCCGCGAAGAAGCCCACTGCGTAAGGGCTGAAGCTGGCTTGCACGATGCGCCACGGGCGCCATTCAGAGGGCGTTGGGGACGCTTTCGGGGCCTTTGCATGCGGAGCCGTGCTCTGACATCGTGCACAGCCTATGAAGCTTCGCTATGCCCCCGCTCTGATCTCGCTTTTGGCGCTCGCGCATTGTGGTCCAACGAGAGAGCCGCCTCCGGCCGCTGACGCTGGGCAACAAGACGCACGTCCTGCGGATGCACAGGCAAACGCCTGTGAAATCGACTCGGACAATGACACCATTCCGGACAGCGTCGAGGGGCAGGGCGACGTGGACATGGACGGGATCCCCAACGCGCGGGACGAAGACTCGGATGGCGATGGCATCCCCGATCGCGTCGAAGCGCAATACGGCTCCGAACGGACGCGCTGTGTTTTGCGCCCCGTCGATTCGGATCGAGACCAGATCCCGGACTACCTGTCGACCGATTCGAACGGTGACGGCCTCGCAGATTCGCTCAGCATCGCGCCACCTGCTGTGCTCATGACGCCAGAGCCAGACGGTGGTTGGGCGATGGCGCCCCACGATTTCGATCGCGATGGGATCCCGAACTACGCCGACACCGATGCGGACGGCGACTCGCTCGCGAATTCAGTCGAATTGCAGGTCGATTCGATGCTTACGATCCCTGACTCCGACGGTGATGGCCGCCCAGATTGGTTGGACGTCGACTCAGACGCCGACACGATCGCCGACCGCGACGAGGGAAGCTCGGATCGCGATCGCGATGGGATCCCAAACTTTCGCGATCCAGACTCGGACGGCGACGGCATCACAGACCGCGACGAGGCCGGAGACACCAACCTCGAGACTCCCCCCACGGAGTGCACGCGAGAGATCGACGCCCGAACGTTGATGGGCCTTCGACCTGACGGATTGCCTGACTATCTCGACCAAGACTCGGACAACGATGGCGCCGGCGATCGCGAAGAGCGCGCTGCAGGGACAGATCTCTGCAACGCGGACACCGACAACGATGGCCAGCTCGACGTCGCCGAGAACGCCTACTGCGCGCGGCGAATGATGACCGGCTGCGGCACCGACCGCGCGAGACAGATCCCGAGCACCGACTACTACATCGTGTTGCCCTTCGGCGCGACCGAGACGCGTGAGCTCGAATTTGGGACCAATATCCGTGTGGCCGACGTGTTCTTCTTGGCGGACACGACGGGCTCAATGACTGGCGTTTTGCGGTCTGTTCGCGATTCGGTGGGCACGATGGCGATGCGGATCCGAGCTGAGATTCCCAACGCGTGGTTTGGCGTCGGGCACTACGAGGATTATCAGCTGTCGGCCCACGCGGCGTCGACGGACCGAGTGTTTCACCCGCTCTGCGATGGGCTCCCTGGCTCGCGTCCCTCGACCGCTTGCTCGACCGCTCGCTACGGCGGGATCATGCTCACCGCGAGCGACGCGGATGTGTCTGCAGCGATTAACGCCATCCCTGGCGGCTCAGGGGGCGACGGGCTCTCGACGAGCGTCGAGGCGATGTACCAGGTGCTCGTCGGAGACGGCTATTACGACCGAAGCGCGGGTGCTGCATGCACTGAGTCAAGCGCGACGACGCGGTGCTGGGTGCCACCGACTACGTGCCCCGAAGGTCGCTTCGGCGCAGGCTGTTTTCGCTCAGGTGCCCTCCCCATCATGGTCCATTACTCGGACACACAGAGCCACTACGGCGCTCGCAATCCTGGCGGAACGACGTTTAACCGAGAGCCCTCGGGCGTGACCCCGCGTGGGCACACCAGCGATGATCTCATGAGCGCGTTTCGTCGCGTGGGTGGCCGAATGATCTCGCTCAATGCCTCGTCTTCGGTGTGCGAAAACCGGGTGCTTACGATGCAAGAAGGGACCAACCCTTGCTATGATTTTCGCGTGTGGGCCGAGGGCACAGGCTCGGTCAACATCGACGGAAATCCGTTTATTTTCGATCTCCGCATGGGTGGTGGGCAGAGCTTTATCGACGCCACGGTGGAGGGCGTTCGACAGATCGCGAGCCGTACTCCCCTGGATATTTCCACGCAAACCGAGAACGATCCTGCCAACCCGGGTGCGGTCAACGCGACAGAGTTTATCTCTCGGCGTATCCCGTCGTGCGAGATCGAGCCGCGCAATCGCAACTGCTGGACCCCAGGCTCAGGCGTCATGATGACCGAGGCCGTCGGGCGCACGGACGCGAGCACTTTCTATCGCGTTCTACCTGGTACTCGCGTGCGGTTTACCATCGTATTTTCGAACCTCGATGTGTTTCCGGGATACGAAGATCGAAGCACGTTGTTTCACGCGTACATCCACGTTGTGGGCGATGGCTTCGCGCGACTCGACACCCGCGAGGTGTTTATCTTGGTGCCTGCTCGCGCGACCGATCCGGGCTGAGTCACACGATCGTGTGCATAAACGCTGGGCTCTTGTTTTAGACTCCATCGCGTGAGCCAAGATCGTCCCAAGACCGCCATCGTACTTTCTGGGGGAGCCGCGAGAGGGGCCTACGAGGCCGGAGTCCTCGCATACATCCGCGATGGGCTCGTGCGAGACACCGGCGTCCACGCCAAGATCGATATCTTGTGCGGGAGCTCAGTCGGCGCAATCAACGCCTGCGTTCTCGCTGCGACCATGGACCAGCCCGAGACCCAGGGAGCCTTTCTCGCGCGCCGCTGGAGCTCACTCAACGTAGACGAGGTGGTCCCGCTCAAAACCACAGATCTCCTGCGATTTACCAGGTCGTTGTTTGGTGCAGCGCCCGCCGGTGCGACCCATCAGCACGGCGGCGTCTTAGATCCTGCCCCCCTCGAGCGCGTCGTCTTGGACTCGGTCCCGTGGAGCATGATCCAGCGCAATCTGGCCGAGAAGCGCTTCGAAGCGCTGGCGATCAGCGCGACCCACGTCTCGAGCGGACACACGGTGATCTTTGTCGAGCGGGATCAACCCGGCCTACCGCCCTGGGGCAAAGACCCCTTTGTGCACGGCGTCGCAGCACGAATCCGCCCACAACATGCGCTCGCGAGCGCAGCGATTCCGATTATTTTTCCTGCGGTCTCTATCGACGGTCAGTACTACTGCGACGGCGGACTGAGGCTCAATACGCCCCTCGCGCCCGCCCTGCGTCTGGGCGCAGAGCGCGTGTTGGTGATCTCGCTGCGGCACCGCCCACCCCAGGCCGAGGCCCCGAGGCTGTCACTGCTCCCGCCGCCGCCAGGCCATGGTCCTCCGTCCGCGTTCTTTCTCGCGGGCAAGGTCATCAACGCGCTCTGGCTCGACCACATTGACTACGATCTCGACCGCATGCGGCAGACTACCGGTGTGCTCGAGGCCGGCCGTCGCGCGTTTGGTCCGGGCTTTGACGACGCCCTCAATGCCCAGCTCGCCGCAGTCGACGCGCCCGCGCTGCGACCCATCCGTGAGCTGCGAATCGAGCCCTCGGTCGACCTTGGAGTCTTAGCCAAGGACGTCGCCGCGAGTCCCGAGTTTGCGCGGCGCTCGAAGGGTGTGGTCGCGCGATTGCTGCAACGCTATGCGCAGACGACCGAAGAGCGCGAGGCCGATCTTTGCTCCTACCTGCTCTTTGACGCTTCGTATTGTGCGCCGCTCGTAGAGCTCGGGATCGCCGATGCACGCGCGATGCGCGATGAGCTCGCCGAGCTGTTTAGGTAGCCGCACGTCACCGGGGCATCCGGCGACGTCGCCGGATCTCAACGCCGCCACCGTCCAGGTCCAAACCAACGCGACAGCGCTCGAGATCGCTCGCGGCCGGTGGGATTCGGTGTATCTCTCCCGCGGTGAAACCCGTTGTTGTTGTGGGTGGCGGACTCGCCGGTTGTGAAGCTGCATGGCAGCTCGCGTCGCGTGGCATTGAGGTCGTACTTCGCGAGCAAAAACCCATCGCGCGCACACCCGCGCAGGTCACCGATCACCTCTGCGAGCTCGTGTGCTCCAATTCGTTTCGGGGTGCGGCCATCACAAACGCTGTGGGCCTGCTGAAAGAAGAGATGCGCCGCATGGGCTCGCTCATCATGGCCTGCGCGGACGAGACCGCTGTTCCCGCAGGGGGCGCGCTCGCAGTCGACCGCGAGCGGTTTAGCGCTGCGGTGACCTCGCGGCTGGACGCGCACCCGTTAATCTCGCGAGAGAGCGTGGTCGTTGATCAAATCCCCAATGGATTCGCCATCATCGCGACTGGACCGTTGACCGCAGACGCTCTCGCGCAGGCGCTGGTCGAGCGTGTGGGGAGCGAGCACATGGCGTACTACGACGCGATCTCGCCGGTCGTAAGCGCAGACTCGATCCAGTGGGACAAGGTCTTCAAGGCCTCTCGGTACGACAAAGGGGACGACGACGCGTACGTCAACTGCCCGATGAACCGCGAGCAGTACGCGGCGTTTGTTGAAGCCGTCGTTGGCTCTAAAAAAGTGCCAGCGCGGAGCTTCGAAGAGATCCGGTATTTCGAGGGCTGTCTCCCGATCGAAGTGATGGCAGAGCGCGGCGTCGACACGCTCCGCTATGGTCCGATGAAGCCCGTGGGGCTCACCGATCCAAAGACGGGCCGCTGGCCCTATGCGTGCGTGCAATTGCGGCTCGAGGACGTAGCTGGAACTGCGTACAATATTGTGGGATTTCAGACGCGGATGACCTGGCCCGAACAAGCCCGCGTCCTCGCGATGATCCCTGGGCTTGAGACCGCCGAGTACCTTCGGTTTGGCAGCGTCCATCGCAACACCTTTGTCCATGCGCCCAAGTTATTGACCCCATGGCTTGAGCTCAAGAGCGCTCCGGGGGTCTACCTCGCGGGTCAAATTACGGGCGTCGAGGGCTACCTCGAGAGCGCCGCCAGCGGCCTCATGGCGGGCCTCTTCTTGTCGCAACGGATCCACGATGAGTCATTTGATCCTCCGCCCGCCACGACGGCGCTAGGGGCCTTGCTGCGGCACCTCTGGACCGACCGAAAGGACTTTCAGCCGTCGAACGTGAACTGGTCGATGGTTCCGCCACTGGAGGGCCTGACCCGCAAGGTCGCGAAGCGTGACAAGTACGAGTTGTACGCTGCGCGCGCGCTCGAAGATCTCGCGCCATGGACACAGCGTCAGCGCGTCGAGGCCACATCCGTCTGAGCGAGCTGTTGGCGCTTTCTGGCGCCTGCACACGACACGAGGCACTCTCGCGCGGTGGAAACCACGGTCGACAGTGACAACGTGTTGGGGGTCCTTGACGCGCTTGCTGAGAGCAATCTGCGAAGAGATTTGCTAGCTTTTGCAACGTATCTCTTGCACGAACGCCGGTCGTCCAAGCGAACTGTCGAGCACTATCTTCGTGATCTGCGCACGCTCGCTGAGTACGCACAGAAGTACTGTGAGCCCGTCGCGATCGAGAGCGTGACGCTGGCTGTGCTTCGTGGCTGGCTCGGCTCGCGATCCAAGGCGCGATCCAACAGCACCATCGCGCGCAACGTCTCTTCGGTGCGGTCTTTCTTTGTCTTCGCGAGAAAGACTGGCCGTATCTCCGATGACCCGACGGCCTTGCTCAAGGCCCCAAAGCTACGTCGAGATCTCCCAAAGATTCTCGGGGTCCCCGCAGCCGGGCGGTTGATGGAGGCGCCCGACGAGCGTCGCTTTGCCACGCCGCGTCCTGGTGCGCGCACGATCGACCCGGCCGAACGCGAGCGCCAAGCGCTGCGTGACACGGCGATGCTCGAAGTGTTGTACGGCGGTGGTATTCGCGTGGGCGAACTTGTCGGGCTCAACCTGCAGGACGTGAGCACCCGCGCTCGGGTCGCTCGTGTGATGGGAAAGGGCTCGAAAGAGCGCGTGGTTCCGCTCGGGCCGCCGGCGTGTGCGGCCATCAACGCGTGGCTTGAGGTGCGGCACCGACATCGGCATCCGACGACGGGCGAACAAGACCCCAAGGCGCTGTTTGTGGGTCGCTACGGGACGCGATTGACCACAAGGCAGCTGCAACATTTGGTGCGCGCCTACGGTGAGCTCAGCGAGGGGACTGCGGACCTCCATCCCCACATGTTGCGGCACACCTGTGCGACGCATCTGCTCGATGGCGGCGCAGACCTACGCATGATCCAAGAGATGCTAGGCCACGCGAGTCTTCGCACGACCGAGCGCTACACGCATGTTTCGGTAGAGCGCGTCATGAAGATCTACGACGAGGCCCACCCGCTGTCAGGTCGGGTAAAGAAAGCCAAGGACTAGCCCCAGGACCCCAGGCGCTCTTATCACCCGCAGTTACGGGTCCATGCCGCCGTCCATCACGGTGTCCCCGGCGACGTCGCCGGATGCGTCCCCGGCGACGTCGCCGGGTGCGTCCGCGGTTGCGTCTGCGGTGATATCACTTGTGGCGTCGCTTGCGTCGCTGCCGGCGTCCGTTGTCACGGTGCTGCGGAGGCAGCGCTGTCCAGTGAAGAGCGCTGCTCCGGCGTCGTCGCCCGACGCGCTCTGGCATTGGGTACCGGCCGGGCACATGGCACCGGGGACCGAGCAATCCAGCGGAACACACGCGCCATTGCGGTATTGCGGCATCCCAGCGCCGTCGTTGATGCGATCGCAGCGGTAGCCGCTGCGGCAGTCGCCGTCGACCATACACGCCTTGAGACAGCGTGCGGCCGTGCCCACGGGGCTCATCGGCGCTGGGATCACTACGGATCCGGTTGGGCAGGTGCTCGTGGGCAGGTTCATCCCGCGGGCTGCAGTGAAGACGCTCTCTGCGGGAAGTGGGGCCTGAGATGTGCAGTATCCCTGAAGAAAACCAGTCGGACGCATGCCAAGTCGGCTGTCTACTTCGGGGATACAGAACGCCGATCGGCACTCTCCGTCGTCACGGCACGGCGCGCCGTTCTCTGCGCCTTCGGTTCGTACGCGCGACGAGCATGCGCCGACGTAGGGATCGCATTGGGTTCGCATCGCACAGACGCGATCGCCCTCGGATGTGGGGTTCGGCCCTCGTGGATTGCACGCCGGAAAACACCCCGTGCGTGCCTCAAAAGGGATCGCAAAAGCGAGGCACAAGCCCCCATAGGCGAGGCACGAATCACTGGCGCGATCGCAAAATGGGAGGCACCCCTTGGCGCCCGCGCAGATGCCGAGGCGCCCGCACTGGGTGTCCGTGGTGCAGCTCAGTTTGCGGCACATTCCACCTGGAAATTGGCTGTCGCAAATCTCAATGCTGCCGTCACTTGAGAGCGTACGGTTGCAGTCCTCGTTGACGACGCATCGCCGATAGGTGGGCTCGACAAAGGGCCGCGCGTCGACCGCGACGTCTGGAAACACCAAGCCGTCGGGGAGCACAACAACGTCGCCGCCATCCCCCATGGGCCCCGTTGGGCTGCAGGCGACCAGGGTGATCGTGAGTGCAAATCCACATCGTCTCGCCCAAGCGCCGACTGAAAAGAAATCTGAGCTAGCCATGAGCGAGTCGTGTCAGCAATCGGTGGGCCAGCGCAAGCGACGCGTGAATTCTGGCCTCAATGGTCGCTGAACCCTTGGCGCCGTCAGGATCCTCACGCTGCCAAGGGTTCAGCGACAGGCGATGTTGGGGTCGAGCGGATCGTCGATGGTGCACGAGCCAGTAGGTCCGGCGCCCTCGCAGACGAGCCCCGCTGGGCAGCAATTGGTGGCCGAACACTCACGAAAGATGCAGTAACCCAGGTTGTCCGTTGCCGGTGCGAGCGGACGAATCGCGGGGCCGTCGGGACACGAGCTTGTGAGCGCGAGATCGACCAGCGAGCCGCAGAGCCCCTGAGTGCCGCCCGTGGTGACCCGAAAACAAATCCCGCGACAGGGCGACGGCGCGCCTGCAGCTGGGATCGTGCAGATCGAGCCGTCGGTGAGCGCCGCGGGGTTGGACCCGGTGGCACCGCAGCTCCCTGTGCGCGTATTGCACACTTCGCCCGCGGGACAATCTGCATTGCTGAAGCAAAACGGGAGGCAGCCTGGCGCGTCCGGGCGGCCCATCGCGTGGGAGGCCCACAGTCCAGTGCAAATCTGTCCTGTGCGGCACCCAGACCCCGGACCAGGCCTGCAAGCGGCTGTACAAAACGTGCTCTCAGTCGGCGGATCCCCGGACGCGAGGCAGGTAGAGCTCGCTCCACCGCACTGCGTTTGCTCTGTAAATTGGCTGGTAGAATTGCGACATCCTGCTGAGCAGAAGCCATCTCGGACGGTCGTGTCGCAGGTGAGCCCCGCGCGACAATCTACGTTTGCAGCACAGGGGCCGCCCGCAGGAGATGTTCCGGGCGCGATGCCCGCCTCGGGGCCTGCCTCTGCACCAGCCTCACGCGACGCATCGGGCGTAGCGTCTGGGCTGGCTTCGGGCGCTGCGTCCATCGTGACCCCTCCGCCCTCAGACGAAGCGTCCACCATCGAGTCCATCCCAACCATCGCGTCAACGCGCGCGGCGTCGACCGAAACTGCGTCGGGCGCTGCATCTGCGCTGCCGTCCTGAGCATCGGCCTCCATTGCGCCGCTGTCCGTGGGGCGCGCAACATCGTCGGCCGCATCGGCGACTGTAGACGCCTCGACCGAGGCATCGGGGAGCGGTTGTGTGTCCGAAGCAGCGACGTCGCGCACCGAGGTGTCGGTCGTTGCGTCCCGTCGTGCGACGTCGAGCTCGGGTTCAGTGGGACCACAAGCGCCAAGTGCCAAAAGGCCACCCACAATAAGCAACCAAGGATGCGTACGACCAACCAACATGAACAATGCCTCCAACGATCGAGAGAAGAGCTTCAGACCTTGTCGCACGGTGGCGCATTTCGAAGGTCTGCTGCGATGCAAGGTAACCGATGTGACGAGCTTACGTCTGCGTGCGAGAGCGTTCGTGTCGGACAAAATGCAAACACCCCAGGAGGCACACGTGAGCGGCCTTCTGGGGTGTCTTGAGCAGTCGTCAGCGCTTTCGCGTTCAGACTGACGTTGGATCAGCCGCCGACTGCGACGTCCACAGGCACGCTCGCATCCACGGGTGAGCCAGCGTCCGCGGGTGAGCCAGCGTCCGCGGGTGCACCAGCTTCTGCGCCGCCATCACGGACGCCGCCATCGGTGGCAGCGCCACAAGCGATGTTCGGATCCATCGGGTCGTCGATCGTGCAAGCGCCCATGCCGTCGGTGCCTTCGCAGACGAGGCCGTTGGGGCAGCAACGGGTCGCGTCACACTGACGGAAAAGGCAGTAGCCGAGGTTGTCGCCGCTCATCGGTGCGAGCACCGAGAAGTCTGCAGGGCTATCTGGGCACTCGCGTGCGACTGCGAGATCGACGAGCGATCCGCAGACGCCCATGGTTCCGCCGGTGACGACGCGGAAACAGATTCCGCGGCAAGGGGACGCCGCGCCACGTGCGGGGATCACACAGGCCGAACCGTCTGCCAAGAGCGCGGGGTTCGAGCCCATGGCGCCACACGAACCCGTGCGGGTGTTGCAGCGTTCACCCATCGCACACTGCGAGTCCGCGCTGCAAAACGCGAGACAGCCTGGAGCGTCGGGGCGGCCCATTGCATGGGATGCCCAGAGGCCCGAACACACGAAGCCGGGGCGACAGCCTGTGCTTGCGCCGACCATGCCGGTTGCGCGACACGCCTTGGTGCAGAACGAGTTCGCCTCGGCGCCGTCGCCAGAGGTCAAACAGGTCGCGCCAGTTCCGCCGCACTGCATCTGCTCGTTTGCTTGGCTCGCATTGTTGGTGCAGGTGCCCGAGCAAAATCCGCCCGCGACAGCCGTCTCGCAGGTGAGGCCGTTGCAGGCCATGTCGTCAGCGCACTCGGCGCCAGCGCGCGAGGGCATCGCGACGCTCGCCTCGCGGGCGTCTGCCGCGACGGCGTCGGTCGGTGGCGTGACGACGTCGCCTGCATCGCCGGTGGGTGCAGGGGGGCTACAGTGAGCGAGGGCGACCGCGGTCACCAGTGCAGAAGCGGTCCGTAGAAATGTGCGCATGGGGTATCGACTCCTTGAGATTCGTAAGTGTTGCCAGAAAGAAATTGAAGGGATTTGAACTGCCCTCCCAGTTGCGGGAGGCGACGGGAAGACCCCTCACTGTACCGCTACAGGCCATCGCGTCGAGTGTGACGTGAAAGTCGTACATGGGTGGTCAACGAGGGTGTCTAGGCTCGCTTGCTCTCGACCCGACCAGAGACCGATTTCAAAGCGCGCTCGGCGGCCGCGGCGGCCTGCGCGATGTGCTCTTCTGAGCCAGAGAGATAGAGCCGACCAAATGCACCAAACGTGATCATTTCGAGCACACGGATGTCGGCAGCTTTCTCGGCTTCGTTGCACGCGAGCGCGGCGTATCCAGCAGGGAGAACTTCGAGCACGTAGAGCGTCTCGCCCTGTCGGATCATGTCGCCGTGACGCATGCGGTTAATCAACATGGCCTGATGCCCGTCGATCCCATGAATGATTTCGCTAGAAATAATAGACGGAGCGAGCCGATCGCTCTCTTGCAAACCCGCGCGCTGCAAGATCGCTTCGCCAGCTGCACGGACAGCGCCTTGGTCAAACGCATGCAGTTCAAGCAGCCCATAGGCTCGCTCGACGATTTGCATGCCTGGGTAGACGCTGGCGTGCTTGAGCGCTGCATCCGTGAGCGTATTGATCGCGATCCCAGGCGCGATCTCGACAAACAACGCAGCCATGCCGTCTAGCGGTTGAAAACCTGCTGAAACGGTCTGCAAAAAGCCAACGACTTGCGGTTGGAGCACGTCGATGTAGCTAAACGTTCGGAGGCTGACCACGTGATGTGGCGCGGAGGCTAAACTTTTGTGCCAATCGCGTCAACACGCCTGCCGAAAAACTCAGGCGATGCTCTGGGGCTCGCGAGGACCAAGCGCTGCCAACCAGACCCCAAGCGCACGTTCAAGCTTCGAACGAGTGACCGTGACGGTGGCGCGCGCGCGCCCCAAAGCCAGCAGCTCAGCGTCGACGTGAGGGGCGAAGCAAAGAACCGAAATCATCGGAAATTCACTCGTGAAATTCGCTAACAAGCTTGGGACATCGATCCGGGGATCTTGCAGATCGGCGACCATCCCATCGACGCCCAGCGGGACGGTCAACGTGCCAGCGCCGAGCGCGAGAGACCTCGCCCCGTGTCGCTCGACAGCGGCTCGAATTTTCGCACGTTGTAGAAGGTCAGTGCACGCGATCGCCACCACGAGTGGGCGTTCGTTCATGGGTAATTGGCTCACGAGACGCCTGGATCACGGGAGCGATTCTTGAGCGCGAGGGCGGCGATCGCGAGGGCGCTCAGGACCGCGAGCTTGCCCACGCTGCTGCTCGCGCGATGCATGCGGTCGAACGTTGCCCCCCGGGGGCCCACTCCGCGCTGGACACCCTCGCGATGGAGCGCGGCGATCCCGGGTGAGAGCACCGCAGCTTGAATCGCAACGGTCAGCGAAAACACTGCCACTAGCGCACTTCTGACGTGATTCAAGCGAGACTGCTTTGAGCCTGTCGTTTCGCTGCGTCGCCGCATGAGCGCAGCAAACTCGGCGAGCAGCGCCACAAGCGCGAGCGCACCGGCGACCCGGTCGAAGCGCCCAAAGATCGTGGTCATCAGGTCCGCAGCGGACGAGATCCCCGAGCGAAAAACCACGGGAGCGACGATCGCTCCGAGGGCCCCGATGGCGCCTGCGTAGAGCAGGGTCGATGCGACGACGATCAGGTCCAGCGCGAGCAGCAGCGTCATGTGGGCGCAACTGTGAGCCAACGCGCGCCAAGGTCAAGCGTTGCGTGTGAGCCGCTCGACTGGAACAATCGAGATTGGATATTCGCCCGAAAAACACGCTTCGCAGAACCCGTCGCCGCGGACTGGGTCATAACCGACCGCGCGACGGAGCCCCTCGATGGACAGGTACTCGAGCGAATCGCTCGTGATGTAACGGCTGATTTCGCTCGTCGTATGCGTCGCTGCGATGAGCTCTCGTCGGTTGGGTGTATCGATCCCGTAGAAGCATGGCCAGCGCGTCGGCGGTGAAGAGATCCGAAGATGCACTTCGCGTGCGCCTGCATCGCGCAGCATTTTTACGATCTTTCGCGACGTAGTCCCTCGCACAATCGAGTCATCGACCACGACGACGCGCTTGCCCTCGAGCAGATCGCGCACGGGGCTGAGCTTGAGCCTCACGCCAAAGTGCCGAATCGACTGCTGGGGTTCGATGAAGGTCCGGCCGACGTAGTGCGAGCGAATGAGCCCCATTTGAAACGGGATCCCGGATCGCTCGGCGAATCCCACCGCGGCCGGGACACCAGAGTCCGGGACCGCGATCACGACGTCTGCTTCGACGGGGCTCTGCTCTGCGAGCGCGTGGCCCATGGCGCGACGCGCTTGATAGACACTGCGGCCTTCGAGTCGTGAATCCGGCCGCGCGAAGTACACATACTCGAACACGCACATGCGCGGTGGCGCGGGAGCAAACGGCTTGAGTGACTCGACGCTCGATCGCGTAAAGACCAGCACTTCTCCTGGCTCGATCTCACGAACATACTCGGCCGTGATCAGCTCAAACGCGGTCGGTTCGCTCGCGATCACGTGCGCGCGATTGATGATTCCGAGGCACATGGGGCGGATGCCGTGTGGGTCCCGTGCGGCGATGAGCGTGTCGCCCGCGAGCACGAGCATGCTGTACGCACCCTCGATCTGTGAGAGCGCGTGCAGCACACGGTCTACGACCTTGTCTTGAGGCGCATGCGCGACGAGATGAAGCAAGAGCTCAGTGTCGGTCGTGGTCTGAAAAATCGCGCCACGTGCCTCGAGAATTCGTCGCAATTCTTCAGTGTTTGTGAAGTTTCCGTTGTGAGCGACCGAGAGAGACTGCCCGCGGACATCGACGGCAAACGGCTGTGCGTTGCGAAGATGCGATCCCCCCGCGGTCGAGTAGCGCACGTGTCCAATCGCGATGTCGCCGGGGAGCTGCGCGATCGTCGCAGGGTTAAATACGTCCTGCACCAGGCCCATGCCGCGGTGGACGTGGGTGGTCTCGCCGTCGACTGAGACAATTCCGGCGGACTCTTGCCCACGATGTTGGAGCGCGTGCAGGCCGAGGTAGCAGAGGTTTGTGGCCTCAAGGTGCGCGTAGACCGAGAAAATTCCGCACTCATCTCGGAAGTGATCATCGAGGTCGTCGACTGCTGACTTAGAGTGAAGCGCGCCGCAGTTGTCGTGGATCACCAATGCCATAGTTGGGCTGGGCTACCACGTCCCGCGATCGTTCGTCACTTTGCTGACCAGCCGCGATCGCCGCGACGCTCCCAGACTCCCTATGAACGACACTCTTCTCACTCCGGTTTTGCTCTATCAAGACTCCGACTTTTGCGTGATCGACAAGCCGTTCGGGATGACCACCACGCCCGATCGAGACAAGGCCTCGTTGGTTCAGTGGGCTGCTGACTCGCTGCGAATGAAGACATTGCATCCGCTCTCGCGCCTCGACTTCGAGGTCACCGGCGCGGTGCTCTTTGCAAAATCAGCGTACGCCATCGCCCACGCACACGACATCCGCGGCCGCCAAAACGACCGCGAGTACCACGCGCTGGTGCATCCCGCGCCGAGCGAAAACGCGCACTGGCGCTGGCCCATTGGCAAAGACAAGCGACGCCCCGAGCGTCGATTGATCGGCGGGATCGATCCGCAAGATGCTCACACCGAGATGACCCTCGCAGAGACGCGAGGCGGCTTCGCATGGCTGCGCCTCACGCCACACACGGGTCGAACCCACCAGCTGCGATTGCACAGCGCACATGCTGGATGTCCTACGGTCGGAGATGTCGTCTACGGTGGTCTCAAGCGAGTCACGCTGCGCGACGGTCGCGTGATCGCAGCAGGGCGTGTGATGCTTCATGCCGCGAACACTGTGGTGCCCAATGGCCCTCGCGTAGAGGCACCGTGGCGAGAGGATATGCGTCTGTTTTGGGAGGCCCTCGCTTCGCTGTCACGGCCCACCGAGTGAGTGCCCGCAACGCGCAACTCAGACCGGGCGAATCGCGCGCGTGGGCGAGGGCCCGCAGCGGTCCGATTCGGTCGAACCCGGAGGAGAAATCATCTTGGTGAGCTCTTCTTCGAGGATCTCGGCGATCTCGTCCTCGAGGCCCTCGATGCCAGCGACGGACCGCTCGATGTTGTGCTGGTACAAGAAGATTCGCTCAGCGATGGTGGTCCCATGACCAGAGGGCTGGGTCCCGTCGAGGATGGCGCAGGTCCTGGGGTCAATCCCGTCGGCCACGACCTCGATGCCAGGCACATCGGAGACCAGCAGAAGCATCTTTTGTAGCTCAATTTGCAACGTTGGCGTGAGCTTGTGCGCTGCGCGATCGACCATCGCGCGAAAGGTCTCTCGTTCGACCGCCCACGGCGCGCGCGGATGCTGCATATCGAGCTCTCTGCACGTGAGAAACGCGATCGACGCGCCGGTGCGATCGTCGAGATCTTCGAGCGTCACGCCGAGGTAATAGAAGACGTCTGCGTGGGCTTCTTTGCTGCTCGCGCAGGTCTCGAGCAAAGGGAGCGCGTCCGCGGGGCGGTCCATCTCGACCATCGCGCGAGCGATGAGAAAGCGTTGACCGTCGTGCTCGTAGGGCGGAGGCGGGAGCGTCTGGAGAACCTTTGCGGCCTCGTGTTCGCGGCCTGATGCCAAATACGCGTCGAACTTGAGCAAGATCACGTCGATTAACAGATCGTCCGTGTCCGCCATTTCGAGCACCTGATCGCACATCGCGATGGCCTCGTCGAACTGCTCCATCGGAAAAACAAGGACCTCTGCAGCGTCGAGATATGCCTCAATGAAACCCTCATCGATCGCGATCGCTTCTTGAAAGTGCTCGAGCGCTTCTTCGGCGTCGCCTTCGCGCTGCGCCACGCATCCCAAAAGGTGGATCGCTTCGGGCGACTGCTTATTCGCTTGCAAAGCACTCCGGGCGGCAGATCGCGCGCCCTTCAGCTCACCCTTGAGCAACAGGTCCCATCCACGCTCAAGGTGGGCTTCAAACTGATCCATTGCCACGGCTCTTAGGAGCTCCCTTCGGTACACACGATCAAACTCTGCTCAGTGTTCAGCGAAAACGCTCGCGAATCCCAAACACCTGCGCAACATCGTACGCTCATTAAGCCCACGATGCAGCACTCGCACTGGGTGCATACTTGCGAGCTCGCTCAGGATGCAAGCACAGTGTGGACACCGCTGTGTTCGCCCACGAATGCGCTCCCATGTCGATCCCTGCGATCTCTGTCCCCTCGGTTCGCGCCCCAGTGGTTGACCCTGTGTCCGCAGCCAACCGATGGCTTGGCGCGCTGTGCTTGGCGAGCCTGATGGGGTGCGCGCCGTACTGGCCAGCGGCACGAAGAGCCAACGCCTCTGCTGGTGGACCGGCGTTCGGCGCGCTGTTGCGAGCAGTCGAAGTTCCTGAAAATTATCAGG
The DNA here is from genome assembly GCA_030694465.1 of Deltaproteobacteria bacterium. Classification (GTDB taxonomy): domain Bacteria; phylum Myxococcota_A; class Polyangia; order Polyangiales; genus JAUXYJ01. Next base: position 103,203 of record JAUXYJ010000105.1, read on the forward strand.
GATTCACGGTCTTGCGTGGAGAGCGTGAGGGCGGTCAGCTCTTCACGACGGCGCGGATGCGCGACGCGGTGCTGCGCTCGGCCGCGACGGTGCGGCGACTCGCGCCGGGGGGACTTGCGCTGCGGGCCGGAGACTTCTCAGCGCCCACGGGAGGGCGGATTTCACGGCACCGATCTCACCGCAATGGGAGGGATGTTGACCTTCTATTTTACACGCTGGATGCACAGTCGGGGGCAAGCATTCTGGCGCCAGGGTTCGTCCGCTACGACGCTTCGGGGTTGTCGCGAGACGCTGCACACGCGACGCGGTTTGATGTGACGCGCAACTGGCTCTTGGTCGAGAGCTTGGTGCAGGACTCGGACGCGGGGGTCGTGTGGATCTTCTGCTCCAACGCCCTTCGCGCCCTGATGCTTGGCTGGGCACAGACCCATCACCGAGACCCTCGCTGGATCGAACGTGCAGAGCGGGTGCTGCACCAGCCTGGGGACAGCGCACCCCACGATGATCACTTTCATGTGCGAATTGCCTGCTCATCCGGCGAGCGGCTCTCAGGCTGTGTCGACGGTGGGCCGCTGGGTTGGTGGATGAGCGGGCTCGCCAAGCCCGATGCCGCTCCCCTCGATGACTCGCTGCTGGTAGATCAGACGGACCCTTGGCGGCCCACGGTTGTAGACGAGCCTGCAGAGCGTCCGAGACGATCACACCACGGCCGGTCGCCTCATGGGCATGCGCGTCCTGCGCAAATTTCACGAGACCCAACGCAGTGAATCACCAGTCTTTTCTCAGTACAGTCACCCTAAGTTCGGTGCTCTCTTTGGGCTGTGGTGGCGCGACGATTCCGCGCGCGCAACACTGCCCAGCAGGCGACATGGTAGACGCGGTTCGCCTGACCGATGGCGCGGAGGAGGTGCTTATTACGCCGCCATGCCCATCCGAAGAGAGCCCTGTGATCGATCAGCCGATCGCTCTGCGGGCGCTCACCGAAGGGCTCCGTGTGCATTTCACTGTGCGCGATCCCTCGTGGGTTCCAGGTCCGATGCGCGATGTGCGCTGTGACCGGTATGATCAAGGTGACCACCCCAGGCAGTGTCAGCGAGATGTGGTGGTGCTCTATCCCAACACTGCGGTCCCAGGAGCGCCGACGATCGAGTTGGACGCAACGCCGCGACCAGGCGGGTTCGCGGTCGACCAAATCTTGCCCTGGTCACTGTGGAACCTCGAGCGTGGCCTTGATCGATTTCGACTACGAATTTCTCTGTTCAATCGTGGTCCCTCAGGCGTCGAAACCGAACTTCGGATCTCGGTCATGGTGTTTCGGATTCATCCAGAGACGCCCAGCGAAAACGCAGACCGAAACCGAGGTCGATCATGACGCCCCCTCCACGACTGCGGCTGCTTTTCGGCTCCCTCTTGGGGCTCGCGTTGGGCCTCGCGGCGGCGAGCCCAGCGCAGGCAAACGGCCGCTTTCCGTACGCCCAACACGTCGTCGTTCGAACCGGCACAGACGGCGTCGAAGAGATCGTCCTGCGGGCGACCTTCGGCCTGCTCTGGAGCCGCGATGGAGGACAGCATTTCGACTGGGTCTGCGAGCAGTCGATGGGCTTTGAGGGCAGCTGGGATCCCCCGATCGTCTTCGGACAACGGTCGCTTATCGTGGGCCTGCCAACAGGAGGATCGACTAGCATCACTGGCTGTGATTTCGCAGAGATTCCGACGCTCGCGGCCAGCTCTATCATGGACCTCGCGGCGCGCGACGATGGGCGCACTGTGGTGGCCATCGAGAGCGTGCCTGTGCGAGCCAATCGGCTCTTCGTCTCGCGAGATGACGGTCAGCAATTTGCCGTCTTGGGGAGCGGTCCTGTCAACGTAAGCTTCGACACCGTGGAGCTCGCGCCGAGCGACCCGTTGCGGCTCTACGCGACCGGCGTTGATGCCACGTCGAGGCACGCGGTGTTCTATCGGTCCATGGATGGAGGGCGGTCGTTGCAGCCCATCGCCCTGCCTGTGACTGACGCCAACGGGGCGTTTGTCTCTGCGGTCGATTCTGCGGATGCCCAGTTCATTTGGCTGCGATTGAACACGGACCTCGCGTCGTTGCTCTATGTCTCACGGGACGGCGGAGACACTTGGCGAGAGGCGTACCGCGGTCGTGGGGCTCTCCAAGGTTTTGCGCTCGCACAAGACGGTCGAGCCTTCGTGGGCGGGCCCGACGACGGACTGTTGCTCTCCACGGATCGTGGGGTGACCTGGCGCTCCATCGCGACAACTCGCGTCGCATGCCTGAGGCATCACAACCGCGCGCTCTATCTGTGCGCCGATTGGGTGGCTGAACCGTTCGCGCTGGCGCGCATTCGAGATGGAGAAACACAGATCGAACCGATGCTTCGCTTCGAGGACGTTCGAGGAGCATTTGCGTGTGCTCAGACCACGTCTGCCCAGCAACAGTGCGCGCCTCGTTGGCCTGCACAGCGCGCCATCGTCACCGCGCGTCGTCGAGACGCCGGAAGCCAACCGCTAGACGCCGACGGGCTCGACGGTGCGAGCGATTCAGGCTCCGCGGAAGATGCGCTGTCAGGTCGCGAGCTGGCCACGCAGCCACCGCGCGGGTGCGCTTGTCGCGCGCAGAGCCAGCCCCCAGGGCAGGTCAATCGATCAGCGATTTCGCTGCTCGTGTGCGCTGCGCTGTGGGTCAGTCGTCGCCGGTCGCGTTGCTCGTAAGCGGGTCGTCACAGCTCGCGCCTGGCTGCCCGTTGGCGTCGTAAAATCCTGCGCAGAGCACGCTGGCATAGCGTCCCAGCAACACTCGCCCGCGTGCTGCGGCGACCCGATCGCCGAAGACCACGTAGTCAGGCAGCAGGTCTGGGAGCGCGAGCGAACGCCACACAGCGCGAGGCGTCGCGCCTGTGACAACCACAAAGCGACTGTGGGTGCTCTCAGTGTTCGGCGCGACAAAGACGGCACTCGCGGACGGCGCAGTGAGCGTTCGGCTTCCCACGCGGACTTCATCCGACGAGACGCGAATGGCCAATGACGACTGCAGTCGCGCCAAGACGCGGTTAGACAACGCAGTGCCCACGACAACCACCGTGCGGTCATTGCCGAGGCTCGGTGTGTAGGTGTCGTCGGCGATGACCGATACGTTCATGTGTACGCCACGGACCGTCGCCCACGCTTCGGCGATGCGGCGATTGAGCGCTGTCTCTGCGGGGACTTGGGTTCCGTAGACCACGACGATGGGGCCGTCGAAGGTGTCGCGGATGGGCCCGAGGACCGGAACGTTGGGCGCTTGATCCGCGATTGACCAGCGATTTTCTTGACGAACGAGATGGATGGCGCCCTCTTGCGTCACGTTGATCGCTGCCTGTTGATCCACACGAATCGTAAACGGCACACGCACCAGGGGTGCTTGCACTGTCAACGTGAGAGCCGTTACGCGAGCGGTTGAGACCACGATCTCGTTGCGCTCGACGCGGGCGTCAACGGTCGCCCACTGACCCGCATTGTCGAGCTGATCCACCGTGACCCAGTGACTGGTTCGCCACCGTAGAGAGACGGTCTTAAAGAGAACCCGGCGCGGCCAAGGGTCGCGACGATACTGCAAAAAGTGTGTAAAAATCCTGCCTCCCGCGTAAGTCGTGCTCCACACATCGTGCCCAAGGTCTGGGTACTCAAAGCTCACGTTGTAGTGCAGGGCGCGGAGGCGCTCGACGAAGGTGGTCGAGTGCGTCACGGGTCGATCGCGCGTTCCCTGCACGACGTAGAACGGGAGATGCAACGCGTTGTCGGCCCAGACGCGGTTTGAGCGAGCCTCCATCAGCAGGGTCTCCCAAGGCCTCCGCGCCACCTGCGTGTCGGTTCGCACGAAGTAATCGTGGTAGCCGCAGAGCGCCGCACTGGCTGCAAACCGCGAGGGAAAATGCAGTGGAATCGACGCCGCACCGATCCCTCCCATCGACAACCCAGTCATGTACGTCCGGTCATCGTCGACCGCGTACGCCGCGCGCACTTCGTCCATCGCCTGCAGCACGTCGTACTCGCCCACGCCGCGGTAGCCCGAGTCGCCGTGACCGTAGGGCGCGAGGATCAGCGCTGGGCAATCGGGCAGCTGGGGAGGGTGGCGATCGGCGTGCGTGCGGTCTTCGTTCTTGTCGTACAGACCGAAGAGAATGGGCAGCATCCGGTGGGCACTCCCGCCGAGCCCGTGAAGCGCGACGACCATCGGGGTCCGCGTCCCCACGCGATACGATGTGGGAATATACAGTGAATAGTGCTGCAGCGATCCATCGACCGCGCTGCGATAGGCTCGCCGGAGGGCGCCTGTCCGTCCCTGATAGGGATCTCGTTGCGCGGCGATGGCGGTGAGCATCGACAAGAGCAGCGTGCTCTCTTGTTGCAAAAAGAGCGTGTCGCGGTCGTTGGACCTCGTGAGCTCGATGAGCCTCTGTCGCGCGTAGCGCAGTGATGTCAGTGAGCCGCGGGGCAGCCAGCTAGGTGGCTGAGATTCAGAGAGATTGTCCAGTATTTGCGCACGCGAAAGCGCTTCTCGAACAGAGTCAGCCACAGCAAGGGAGAGCGTCCGTTGTGAAGCCAACCCCGTGCTCGCGTTGGCCTGCCCTGCGTCCTGGGGGACGTTTAGGGTGAGCGAGAGCCCTCCTGCGAATGAGCCGCTCATCGCGATCTCGCCGCGCTCGGTGGCAACTCCGGACGAGAGCACAAGGGTCCGCGCAGTCTCACCCACGGAGGCAGTGCCTCCAGGGTACGAGAGCGTCGCGGTGATGAGCGTCTGATTGCCATTGGGCACACGGCTCAACCGAAGAGACTCCGCGCGCTGCGCGAGCTCGTTGCACTGCGAATCGCTTACTCCATCCAAAGTGATTCGTACGCTACGAGTCGGTCTAAAGTCGTCACCCACCACACGAACGGCCATGCGCTGTGCGCCACCGTGCACGTAGCTCCGCAACACGAGGCGATGTGGGCCGGGCGTGAGCGTGACAGGCCACATGTCGTCGTCGTCCCGCACCGAGCGGACCGACGCCCGGCGTGCGAGCTCGTGCCCGTCGACCGACAGCGTGAGTCCATCGTCAGCGCCCGCAAATATCCAAATCGAGATCGGCTGCGTGCTCGGGTTCTCGAGGGTCGCTCCTGCAAATACGGTCCGCGAGCCGCGGGGTCCTTGCGAGGGCGAGAGCTCAAAGCGGGCGCTCTCGGTACACTGCGCGATCCAGCGCGTTCGACCCGAGGACTGCGAGGCTGTGGGAGCGAGCGTGCTCGGATCGACCTCACGAATCGATGTGGACAATTGCGAATCGACGGTGCGCGAAGGGCGTGTGTTGGGAGTCGCGAAGGGCGCTGTCACCAGCCACGTTGACACCTCGCCTTCGGGACCTGGGAGCACACGACAGATCGCGAGCGCGTTGGGTGCTGCCAGCAGCGAGATCGCACAACAGCGTGCAATTAATCTAACCAATTTGCTGCGATAGCTCGACCGTGCCTTGACCGCTGAGCGTCTGGGAGTGCGATCCAGTCTGTTCACGATCGGCTAGCGATAGCGGAAAATGGATGACAGAACACTCGCAATCGAAGTTCGGCGAGCCTCGCGCTACCGCTTGTCGTGATGCGATTCGTGGTCCAACATCGACGGGCGCTAAATGGCGACTCGTGGCGCGCATACGGTTGTCGTGTGCGGCCTCGGTCACCCGCTTGCATAGAAACTAAGCTCCATCATCGATTCGCGAGTGCATGTAACGAAGCGAATTGCCTGGATAGAGCTTTGGAGGACACCACATTGAAACGGCTAAGTCTTTGGATGACGATGCTTTGTTTGCTCGCAGCTTGCGGGCGCACGGACATCGACGCTTATCGGGATTTTCCCGATGTAATTCGCGCTGACGTCAGTATGGACGTGATGCCTGATGTGCCGCCGGCGTGTCGTATGGGCGAGGTCGTCTGTAGCGGGGTCTGCACTGCAGTGCAGGCAGACCCTCGCAACTGTGGCGGCTGTGGTCGCGCGTGCGCTGCAGGCGCAGTGTGCTCGGCCGGAACCTGCATCGACAGCTGCCCCATGGGCACGACGAACTGCGCTGGAGCATGTTCGGATACCAACAACGACGCCAACAACTGTGGTTCGTGTGGCACTCGCTGCGCGGCAACGCAGGCTTGCATCATGGGCCGCTGCGCGACCCCTGCGTGCGGTGCGGGCGAGGTCCTTTGTGCGGGCGCCTGTGTAAACCCGCAGCTTGATCCGCTCAACTGCGGAGCCTGCGGCGTCGCCTGTCCGATGGGACAAGCCTGCGCTGCGGGGGTCTGCCGCACTTCGGATTGCCCACGCGGGCAGGCCAACTGTGGCGGTCGCTGCGTAGACATCACCGGAGACACTGCGAACTGCGGCGCATGCGGCCGTTCGTGTGTGGCGGGTGACCTCTGCATCAACGGGACTTGCGAACGACCACCCTGCGGCGCGGGGCTCACGCGCTGCGGTGATATGTGCGTGGATTTGCAGAACAATCCCGGAAACTGCGGCTCCTGTGCGACCGCCTGTGGAGCGGCCTCGCCGGTCTGCTCGAGCGGCCGTTGTATCGCGGTTTGCCCCATGGGATCGACCGACTGTGGCGGTGCCTGCATCGACACGCTGAGCGATCGCCGCAACTGCGGAAGCTGCGGCAATGTGTGCCCTTCAGACGGAGCTTGCTCGGGCGGCCGATGCACTCCGGTCTGCACCGCGGGACAGACCCTGTGCGGCATGGCCTGTGTGGACGTGCGCACGGATGCTACCAACTGCGGCGCCTGCGGAAACGCTTGCGCAGCGGGTAGTTTCTGCAGCGGCGGACGCTGCGCGACGCGCTGTGAGCTTCCGTTGCGAGCGTGCGGTGCCTCGTGCATCGACGTGCGCATGGACCCGAACAACTGCGGCGCGTGCGGCAACGTCTGTGCGGCCGGTTCGGTCTGCAACAACGGGATGTGCGCGGCGACCTGCTCGCGCCCAAACACTACGTGCGGCGCGGCCTGCGTGGACATCCAGAATGATCCCAGCAACTGCGGTGGCTGCGGTCGCTCGTGTCCCGCGGGGGCGGTGTGCCGCATCGGCGTGTGCTCGACGACCTGCGAGTTTCCGTTGGCCCGCTGTGGCGGCGCTTGCATCAACCAGCTGACTGACCCGAACAACTGCGGCGCGTGCGGAAACGCTTGTGAAGCGGGGCAACTCTGCCAGCTCGGCGCGTGTACCGTGGGCATGTGTCGCGCACCGCTCCGTGAGTGCAACGGCGGATGCACCGACGTGCGTTTTGACCCGGCCAACTGCGGTCGCTGCAACTTCCGATGCGCCTCCGGTGAGCTCTGCGTCGTGGGCGTCTGCAACAACCTGTGCAACGGCGGTCGTGTTCTTTGTGGCATGGGCTGCGCGGACATCCAGAGCGATCCTCGCAACTGTGGCGCTTGTGGCCGCGCTTGCGCTGCGGGACAGACCTGTTCGATGGGCGTTTGTGCGAGCACTACCTGCACCGCACCACGCACGTTGTGCAGCGGCGTCTGCGTTGACCCTCAGTCGGATACGGCCAATTGTGGCGCATGCGGCCGGAGCTGCAGCGCGGGACAATCCTGCATCGCGGGTGCGTGTCAGACCGTGTGCATGATGCCTCAGCTCGACTGCGGCATGGGCTGCACCGATCCTCGGACGGACGCGAACAACTGCGGCGCTTGTGGCACGATGTGCCCAGTGGGTGCAGCGTGTGTGGCTGGACGCTGCGGCACGCCTTGTCCGCCGCCGCGCTCCTCGTGTGGCGCATCGTGCGTCGACACTCAGACCGATCCCAACAACTGCGGTAGCTGCGGCACGACCTGTGCTGCAGGTTCGGCATGCACCGGGGGCGTCTGCAACGTCCCGTGCCCAGCGCCCCGCATGGTGTGCTCGGGAGCGTGCGTTGACGTCACGAGCGATCCCACCAACTGCGGATCATGTGGCAACGCGTGTGGCGCGGGCCAGGCCTGCACTGCGGGACGATGTGTCGCGACCTGCGCTGCGCCGCGCACCATGTGCGGTGGCTCGTGCGTCGATACGCAAACGGACACCAACAACTGCGGCATGTGCGGCAACGCTTGCGCGATGGGCGCGACCTGCATGGGGGGAGCCTGTCAGACGCCTCCGATGTGCATGGCGCCCCGCACGCTCTGCGGATCCGACTGCGTGGACACCCAGGGCGACGCCAACAATTGCGGCGCCTGTGGGACCCGTTGCCCAGCCGGCACGCCTTGTCTCAGCGGCGTTTGTCGCTGCCCCGCGCCGCTCGTTGCCTGCGGTGGTTTCTGCGTAAACCCAGCGACCAGCCCAGTGCACTGCGGCATGTGCAACAACGCCTGCGCCGCGACCCAGTCGTGTGTCGCCGGAAGCTGCGGCTGCGCGCCGCCAACCACCAACTGCAGCGGTCGTTGCATCAACACCAACTTTGATCCGAACAACTGCGGCGCTTGCGGCCGCACGTGTCCCTCAACGTTTGCGTGCATCAACGGAAGCTGCGCGTGCACCGCGCCCTCGTCTGCGTGTGGCGGTCGCTGCACCAACACCAACGCGGACCCAAGCAACTGCGGCACGTGCGGCACGGTCTGCCCTGCCACGCAGAGCTGCATCGGTGGGAGCTGCCAATGTCCTCGTCCCAACGAGCTCTGCGGTGGCCGATGCACCAACACAAGCTTTGACCCTGCCAATTGTGGCACTTGTGGAACCGCCTGCGGTCGAGGCACGAACTGCATCTTTGGCACCTGCCGTTGATGCCACTGCGTCGCGATCGTCGTGAGGTCTTGGGGGCCTCACTCGTCGCGACGCTGCTGTCACCGTGTGCTGCGCCCAGGGCGTTTGCGCAGGTGCAAGCTGCCGCCGAGGCGCCGCCCTTTCTTGGCGCCCTCGAGGCTCAGCAGTGGCAGGGGCCACGCTGGGGCGGTCAAGAGACGGGTGTCGTCGTGTTAACGCCCCGGGAGCGCCCTGCAGGTCGGCGCTGGCCCATGTTGGTCGCGTTGCATGGCTTGGGAGAGGCACGGAGAGGCCCGATCCGCGGCGCGTGGGGATGGGTCCGGGACTACGACCTTGCGCGTGCGGACGAGGCCCTGAGGCGCGGGGTTCTGACGCGCGAAGATTTTCGCGGGCTGGTCTCGGCAGAGCGCTTGGCCGCGCTTAACTTGAGTCTCCGCTCGGTGCCCTACGAGGGCTTGGTGATTGTGTTGCCTTACACGCCGGACATTCTCCGACAGCCCGGCGACGCGGCTCACCAAGCGTACGATCACTGGCTCGCGCGGACGCTGGTGAGGCGAGCCCAGAGAGAGCTCTGCGTGATCGCCGACCGAAGCTCGACGGGCATCGACGGGGTCTCGCTGGGGGGCCTGCATTCGCTTTGGACTGGGCTAGGCCACCCTGAGGTGTTTGGTGTGGTCGGTGCGATGCAGGCGGCTGTGCGTCGGCGTCAGGCCCTCGTGCTTGCGAATCGTCGTCGTGCGCGCCGCGGAACGTCCGTGCGCGTGCGGCTCGTGACCAGCACAAGAGACGTGCTCCGCGAAGACGTGCTCGCGCTCGACCGAATGATGACTGCCCGGCAAATTCCACATGATTTGCGGCTCATCGAAGGCCCCCATGACTACATCTTTAATCAAGGTCCGGGCGCCGTCGAGATGTTGCTCTTTCATGAGCGCGCGCTGAGAGGCATCGAGCCGGTCTAGTCCGCGGGATCCGCGGCGTTTTGCCAGCGTTTTTGCAGGGCGAGAGCCTCGTCACGCTCATCGCAGGGGTCGGTCCATCGCTCAAGCGCGACGCTCAGCGCGGCGGACGCCTCTCGTGGTCTCCCCATGGCGTTGATCGCACGCACAGAGAGCGTCCGAGCGGTCCAACGCGAGCTGTCATCCTCGGCGAGCCCAGCGACTTTGTCTGCACATAACCACGCCGGAACCAAAAACTGAGCGCTCAGATACGCCTCGCCGAGGAGTGAGAGCGTGTCGAGGCTCGCGCCTTCCACTTCGACCAGGTCCTCGAGGTCCGACACTGCGTCTTCGAAGCGCTCACAATCCATGAGCACCAGCGCGCGATTGTAGAGCACCGCAGCGTTGCGCGGCCGCTCTTGCAAGATGGAGTCGTAGCGCGCGATCGCACCCTCGGTGTCCCCCTGACCTGCTTCGACTTCGGCCATGAGCGCAGACCAATCGAGGTCGCGCTCGCTAGGCAGTGCTTCTTCAAGAAGAACCCGAGCTGTCGCCCACTGTTCATCTTCGATCCACTGGCGGGTCTTTGCTCTTCGCTCGTCGTCCATCGTTGCTATCGCGCGATTGTTGGGCGAGTTGGGCTTGCAACGCCAGTTTCTGCCGCGCCATTCGCGCCGTCCAACGCGCGACGAACCGGGCGCCCGGTCCAATCTGCCGGAGTCGCAAGCCCCAACGCGCCCAGCGCGGTGGCCGCGGTGTCCATGGTGGACACGGGCTCAGAAAAATCGCCGAGTCGCACACGACTTCCCCACGCAATCCAGGGAATTCTCATGTCGTTCTCTTGTGTGGACCCGTGCGTTCGTCCATGTCCACCGTGGTCAGCGCTCACCAAAAGCAGAACCCGCCCACGATCCGCGCGCGCCTGAATGGTTCGTAACAGCACACCCAAACACCGATCCGCTTGCGCGATGGCGCGCATGTACGATTCGGTCATCCAGCCCCTGCTGTGACCCGCTCCGTCAGGCTCGCTGAGGTGCACAAACGTGATGCCCTCGCGCGTAGCCTGCAGATGCGCGGCGGCTTGGCGCACGACAGGCCCGCAGGCATAGTCTGGGCGCTCAAAGACGTCGACGCTCCCCGGAATCGCGATGTGTCTGAACTTGGGCTTCGAGACAAACATCGCGGTGGTAAACCCAGCATCGCGCGCGATGTAGAGCGCCGTCACGCTGCGGGTAAACCCGTGTCGCGGAGTAAAGTTATTATGCAATAGCCCGTGCCGATCGACGTCGACCCCTGAGAGCATCGAGGTGTGCGAGGGCAGCGTGTACGAGTGCGTGATGGTGCGCGCCTCTTGAGCCCACGCTCCCTGCGATCGCAACATTCGCAAGTTGGGCGTGTCGGTCATCGCGATGGCGTCTGGGCGCAAACCGTCAATCGAGACGATGACGACATGATCGTAGGGGCGCGGCTGGCTGTCCTGCACAGGCGGCGGATCGAAAGGTTCTGGCGCGGTCACCAGCGGAAGCGTGATGGGTCGGCCGCGGCGCGTGGTGGGTTCGCGCGTGCGGTCGTATCGGCGATGTCGTCGCATTCGGTCGCTGTCTCTTCGCGCGTCGTCGGCCGACTCTCGATGACGTCGACGATGATGACGCGATTGCGACCACGCACTGGTCGCGCTCAACGCAAACGCGAGCGTCAACAGGCCCATCGCCGTGGAGCGAGTCAAAACAGAATTCTTCATGGTTGCGCGTCCTGCGGAAGGTCATACGCGCATCGAAATCCAAGCCAAGGCAGCCGATCGTCGGGCTGCCTAAACACGCGCCTTGTGCTTGTCCACCGCGTGCGCACTTGGCCGTCGTGGCCTCCGCGGACGACGCGCCAGGGGCTCTGGCTGGGGCCATGGGGGTTGTCTACGATGGGGAGGCCAGCGTCCAGCGTCGGGTCCGACGACTGAACCGAGGGAGTCTCACGTTCGCTCTGATCCACGGCGGCGTCGTCACTCACGCTCGCGTCACTCGATTGCCCATCGCCTGCGCCTGCGTCGCGAACGATCGGCCGGGGAGGCGCGTAAAATGCACCATAATCCCCAGTCCATTCAGACACGCCGCCGCCAAGGCTGCGCGCTCCCTCGGCTGTGCGGTCGTTCGGAGCTCCGGCATCGTCCCCGACCTCAAGAGCGTCGCCCCACGGAAAGCGTCGGTGCATGGGCAAGATCCCCGCTGAGGCGCGCTCCCACTCGGCCTCACTCGGCAGTCGCCCCATTCTCGACGCGCAGAAGGCTCGCGCGTCGTCCCAACGAACGCACCGAACGGCCGAATCTCCACGCCATTCGGCAGGGGGCCCCGCGTCGCGATCGCTCACGTCGCATCGAACCAACGCGCTGCACCCGCCGCGTGTGACGCATTCTTGGTACTGCGCGACGGTGACCTCGTCGCGGTCCAATGCGAAGGCACGAAGACGCGCGCCGAGCGCTGGACGCTCTTCGAACGGAGCGCTGGTCGAGGTCGAGCCAAGCTGCGAGATGCCAGAGAGATAGCACACGCGATTTGTCTGACAATTCGCTGATGATCCTGGGCTCTGTGGGTCCTCTGCGTTCGCTGCATCGTCCGATCCGGCGACGTCGCCGGCGTGCGACAACTGCTGGCTCAGTGCCGTCTCTGGTGTGGGTCTTGGGGTGGTCTTGCACCGAGAAACAGAGAGCGTTGTGAGGAGACTCACCGCGATGAATCCCCGCGCAATGTTCGCAGAGTAGCTTGTCACTGTGACGGCTTTTTCTTCGGATCCGAGAGGGCAGGTGGGGACATTGACGGAGGACGGACGCTCTCAAGAGATCGTGGGCGTGGTGGCCTCATGCTCCCAGGAGCATTCGCAGGCTGGTTGGGCGCGGGTGGGTGGTGGACGGGGGGCTGTGTGGCGATCTCAGAGGCAGGAGCTTGCGAGCCTAGCTTGGGCAGTTCGCTGTTGGGAGCAGACCCCGTAGCACGCCGGCCGGGGAGGGTGGGCGGCGGGTCGTCAAGGTCTGTCGCGGACTCTCGGAGCTCGCGCAAATCGTTGAACATACTGACGGCCGAGATGCTCTCGTCGATGGACGCTGACTCGAGAAGATTCTCAGCCGGTGCGCCCTCTTCGTTTGAGATGACGTACTGCAAAAGTGTGCGAATCTCCTCGTCAAGCTCAGTCGCCCAGAGAGACTTCATGAGGTTGGTGAGGCTTGTTCTTCGATAGCCTGGCGCGAACGCTCGCAAAAACGTGACCAACTCGTCACGAAACTCGGCTGCGCTCGCGAAGCGATTTTTGCGCCCTCGCATCATCGCGCGACGGACGATTTCGACGAGCCCGCGAGGCAAGTGCGGAGCGAGCTCGGCGAGCGGCTTGGGCTGCGCACGCCGTACCGTGTAAATCAGCTCGAGCTCATTGGGCGCCGTAAAAGCAGGCTCGCCACAGAGCAGCTCGTACAAGACCGTCCCAGCACTAAACACGTCGCTCTGGGCGGTCAGGCGGTCGTCCCCGTTGGCTTGCTCGGGTGACATGTAGCGGACCTTGCCCTTGATGATCCCAGCGGCGGTTTGATCTCGCGGCATGGCCGCCTTGGCGATGCCAAAATCGATCAGTTTGACCGCGCCGTCGTAGCTCAACAGGATGTTCGACGGAGAGAAATCTCGGTGCACTAAGTTGAGCGGTCGCCCATCTTCAAGGGTCGCAACATGTGCGAAGTGCAGTCCGTCGAGCGCGCGCGCCATGAGGTACACGGCGTCAGCGATTTCCCAGGGTTTCTTGCGCTCCCAGAGCTTCTGCTGTGTGGCCCGGAGGTCTTTTCCGTCGACGTACTCAAGGACGATAAAATAGCCCTCTTTGCTGCGGATCAGCTCGTGGATGACCGCGATGTTCGGATGACGCAAGAGCGACGCGAGCCGGTACTCGTACTTGAGCATCCGGATGTACCCAGGGTCTGCGGCATACTGCTCTAAGACCTTCTTGAGCGCGACGACGCTCTCGCTTCCGTCCGCATCGATCTGTCGTGCCCGAAACACCTCGGCCATGCCCCCGGCCGCGACGCGATCGAGCACGTGGTAGCGACCGATTCTTCTCGACGTTTTACGTTCGCTCGTCATCGATACACAACCTCAAGTCGTGGGCGTCGAGCGCTCTCAACGCCGTCCGTACCGGCAAACACAATTCCTGGCTGATCTGCTGACAAGAGCAGCACTCCGTCGGCGCTTTGCTCATCGATCCAGCGACGCGCGGCCGCTGTCACATCAAGCCGTACCGGGATGCGAGCGCTCCGCGAAACCACCGCCTGCACGATCGACTCCGCTGCAACCAACGGCGCATGAAGTGAGCTAGAGCCCGCGCTCGCTACGTGGACCTGAATTGCGACCGAACCATTCTCCGTTTGCCACGAGGGGTCCGGCCAGAGAAGCAACACAACCCGCTCGATCGAGCGCGTCTGCAGCGACGCCACGGAGAAGCGAATCGCGCTAAAATCCAAGCTCAGCGCGAGGTGGTCCGTGCTCACGTAGGCGCCATGCCCTGGCACCTGCGCCACGTCCGCGACGATGACTCCGGCGGTCCCTTCGACGACGGGATCGCCCTGTCGCAAGGTCCATGTCGCGATGCCGCATGACCGTTGAGGCGGACACGGAGGGCTGCAAGCTTCTACGATGAGAGAAAGCGCACAGAGCCCGGACAGCCGAAACCCCAATCGCCTATGCGCCTTTTGTTGAAGAATCACGCGACCTTCGGACTCTACATCAGCCTGGGCCGAAACAACCGATGTGTGTGTCGGCCGTCGACGCTCTTCGAAAATATTGTAAACCAGCGCAGACATGAGCACCACTCCTTCATCTCGCGTTGGCGGCACTCTCGCCGGCAGAATTGCGCTGCTCTTCGCGGCATCTCTCGCCATCGGTGCCTGCAAGCGAACCCAGCCAACCGCGCCCTCAGCGCCCGTGCCTTTGGTGCCCGTCGCATCGGTCGCTGCAGACTCTGCGTCGGGCGACGCGTCGTCCGCAAATGGTCCAGCGGCGCAGCTCCGACACGTGGTGCCCGGCGAGCACTGCGAGCTGACGGCGGCGTGGCAAAACACTGGGTCAACGACAACGGCGACGTTGGAAGTCATGCTCGAATCGCGTGACAATTTTCATATCAACGATCTCGATGAGGTTCAACTCACGCTCGAGGCGACCGGGGCTCAAGTGCCGGCGACCTTGGCTCGCACCGACGCAAACGAGTCATCCCCGACACAGATCAAATTCGTGATCCCGGCGACCGTTCAGGGTGAGCGCCCTTCGGTTCGTGGGCGTCTGCGATTTTCGGTCTGCGCGGATGTGTGTGTGCGACAGCGTCTCTCGTTTCACGTTGGGATCGCTCCCTAGCGCGCTAGAAGCGCACCAACGGGAGCTGATGAAATAGGTAAAAGCTAAATACTGCGTGCGAAAACACTGCAGGAATCAGTCTCCCACGGTAGCGAACCATCGCGCCCCATACGAGCGCACAGACCAGCGCGAGCCCACCCAGCGCGGGCGTTGGCGTGAGCGCGTGGGCGAGGCCACAGAGCAACGAAGCCGCGATCCAACCGCGCGTCGAGCCGAGGCGCTCTGCCAAGAGCTGCTGTGCGCCACCGCGCCAGCCGATCTCTTCGAGCACCGCGACGAGCAAGACGACAACGCCACGCCCGCTGCCGTGGATCGAGAGCGTGTTTGCGTATCCTTTGCAAATTTGCACGCGAAACCACTCGGCTACGCGCTCTTGACCGTGCGCTTCGAGCCGCGGAAGCAGCGGGCCATCGAGCGAGCACCGCGTCAGCAAACCTCCGGCGATGTGGGTCGGCGCGATCCATCGCGTGAAGAGCAAGTACACCGCTGCGTACAGTGCCGCCGCTGCGGTCATGCCCACGAGGAGATCAAAGCCCTTGCGCTTAAACGTCTCGCGCAAAACGCCGTCCTGCTCAAGCTCCCAGGCACTTAGACCCGCTGCCATAAGACAGCAGCCGCCGTACACGCCCCAGAAGGCAAGTCCGTGCAGACGAAAGGCCACGGCGGGCCCAAAGAGGAGCAACAGGAGCGCAACAACACGGGATTTCATCGCAAAGCTCCTACGCGATTACCACACTCCAAGCTCGCGAGTGTCCCCGTTAGCTTCGCAGAGCGACCTGTCAGTCGATGTCAAAACCCCAGCCAACGATCGCATCGGCGCCATTAAACGCACCAAATCGTGCACTCGCAAACACGCGTCGGACGCACAGAACAAACTCCGCCGAGCCCCCACCGCCCGACACGCGCGCCGCGATGGGTCTGCCCGAAGGCGTGACCCTCATCCGAACGCTCACGCGCCCGTGCGCCCCGTGCCCGTGCGAATCTGCGGTCGCAGCCGCGCAATTTCCCAACCGAGGCAGCAACGGGTTGAGACCGCGAGAGACCGCCCGCTCGTCCATTCCCATGGGGCCCTGGGTGTTGCCGGTCATGTCCAGGGACTGTTGCACCGGCGGCCCAAGGTTCTCTGAGAGCACCGGGCCCGTCTCGGTCATTCGCGGGCGCTCGTCAGGCTCGTCGTCAGGCTCATCGATCGGTGAGGTAGCCGTAGCGGCGCTGCTCGCTGCCGAATTGGGCTGCGAAATCTCAGGTGAATTTCCGGTTCGAGCGCGCGCGACGCGTCGCCCATGGCGTCGCCTTCGAGTCCTTCGCGCGGTGCTCGCGTCCGTCTCGGTGGGCGCGTTGGCCAGCGTGACATCGGAGAGTGTTGCGACGCCCGACCGACAAGCGACCACGCTGTCAAGCGATAACGCCAGAAGACAGCTCTGCAAGAATGGGCGTAAAAGTGCACCGAATTGCACACGGCAAGTGACGCCAATGTGACGCGTTCGTTGACCCTGCACGCTCGCTGTGTACCATGCGCACACTGTGACAGCGCATCGAAAGTGGCTGTGGACTCTGCTGTGTATTGCTGTTTCATCGACGGCGATCGCGCAGACTTCCGGCGAAAGTCAAGGCGTGCAGCCCACTGCACCTTCCAATAACGGTTGGCGAAGCTACCCCTCTGAGCGACATGTGCTGGCGAGGGTCCAGGCCGGAGCGGGCCTGCGGCTCTTTGATCCGTACATCGCGGGAGTCCTCGCGCCGCCCTTTGTGCACGTTCAGGGGGCGTTCTTGTTCGTCAACGCAGGTCCACTTCGGATGGGCCCCTCGCTTGGCGGACAGCTCGGCTTCGACCTCGGCCATTCTGGCATGCAGGGAACCATTCAGCCCGGATGGGCCGCGATGGCCCGATTTTCAAGGCGTATGGGGCTTGTGGCTCGCGTCGATCTTCCCATTCTGCTGACCCGCAACTGGGTGCCCGACGGTGACCTCTGTCTCTTTGTGACAGGGATGGCCGGTCAACCCAACCGCACTGCAGCGATGCAGTCGCCCTGTGTCGCAAACAACATGGTCCCTGCGCGAGTTCCGTATGGCAAAGGCCTGGGAGTTGCGTTGGGCGTTGAAGCCGCTGCGGCGTTTCAGTTTTATCTTACCGCGGGCCTCGCGCTCACCGCAGAGATCAACGGTGGGGCGTACTTTGGTGACTCGGGTGTGACGACGCCGCTCCTTGGCTTCGCGCTCGGAGCCTCGTTCGACTATGAGCTGTTGCCATGAGTCATGTGAACGAAGTGCACAAAAACTCAGTAAAACATCAACCGATGAACACAAACAACCACCGCACCCGATCGCACCGCACAGGCGCCCTGCGTGGCCTCGCGTTGTTGGCGCTGACAGCTCCGTTCATTGCTGCGCCTACCCCGGGCAATGTTGGCGGATGTGGCAGCAGTTACGCGTCCACACCCGTCGCGCCGCTCCCCGGAAACGTCAGCCAGACCGCAGAGGCGGCTTACTTTGAACAGGGACTTTGTGCGCATTTTTGCAGGCGTTTGTTCGACTGTGGCCTGCTCTGTCGCGCGGTGGTTACGGCTCCCGCAAACTGTGAGACCGACGCGAACGCACAGGCCATCGCGTTTCACGACTGTGTCCATGGCGAGAACGTCTTGCGCACCGATGTCTTCGGTGGTGGCTCCTGTCCAAAGTCGTGTGGTCGAGGCTCTGTCTTTGCGTCGGACGGGTCAGGGCGTCCGCTCGTGTATCAGTGGGACGTGCAGGTATGCGGAGACGCCGTGCTAGCCCGCTCTTGCAGCGCCGACAACACAGACCCCAGCGCGATCGCTACGACCTTCACGATGCCCAATAGCGAATGCGCAAGCCCCAACGTGTGCCGCAGCGTGGGAGGTGCACCGTGAGCAAGGGTACTTGTTTGTCATCGCTCGGAGTGATCGCGTTGGGCGCGCTCCATGGTTGTGCCGGGTTCGCGAGCGTCGACGAGTTTGCTGCCTATCGCGCAGTTCGTTATGAGACCAACGCGGATGAGCGCACTCGGTTGGGCAGCGAGTACGTGTCGCAATACCCCCAAGGCCGGTTTATCGCGGGTGTCCAAGGCGAGGTAAGCGCGCGCGAAGAGACCTTCTGGGAAGAGCGTCGCTCCACCGTCGAGGGCCTCCAAGCGTATCTGGACGCCTATCCCTCGGGCACACACCGCGGCGAAGCGCGCGCGCGATTGGACGTGTACGAGGGCGAGCGCAGAGCGCTTCAGACCGCCCGTGAGACGCGCGAACGCGAAGAGCGTGAGCGGCTTGAGCAACAGCGCCAAGCGCAAAACGAGCGTCAACGGACGTTCATGCGCGAGACTCTGCTCTATTGGCTGCGATCGACTGGTGCGATCACAGGCTGGGGCTCGGAGCTCGGCGAGGTCGCGCGGACCAACACCGAATTTGCGGCGAATTTTCAGAACACTCCACCAGTTCCGGTGTGCCGAGGTGGTCGATGCCGCAAGTCCTACCAGCTTGATTTCTTCGTGCCGGTACCCGGGCGCTCGGCTCAGCCTCGACGACTGCAGATGCTCTACGATCTCAATTTTAGCGAGCGTCGTCTCAATGGTTTCTCGTTCACCTTCGCCAACACCGGTTTGGCGGTCTGGTACGAGCGCGAGACCATGACCGCAGTGCTCGCAGATCAGCCCGCGACGCGTGACACCGCAATGCAGTGGAGCCTCGCGAATCTTCGCGGGATCGTCGCGATGGTGTTTCCGAACGCGCGAGTGACCCCTCCATCGCTCGTTGGAGAAGACCCCGAAATGGGCGGTGATGTCGCGGATGACACCGCGATGCCGTCCATCGGTGGCGACGTCGTCGACGACACGCCGCCTGCAACGCCGGTGGCTCCTGTCGCTGCAGCCACCCCTCCGGCTGCGGCGCTCGCCAACACCGTCCCCGTCCACCCCGCGAACACCCAGTTTTCGTTTGTGGTGGGGACCTGTGCGAGCCTCGGTGGCGCCGAGATCACGATCCCCGAAGGAGCTGCGCCGGTTGGCTTCAATGCGGCCGCTCAGACCGCCCCCACAGTCAACGGTTGCCTGCGAATCGACGGCTACACCGCAATCCAAGGCGTCAACACCGACGAGGGGTTGCGCGTGACATTTATTCCGGCCGGAGCCCTCCCGCGACGCGGTGGTCCGGCGCGACCTGCGCGACGCCGCGGTCGCTGAACTCAGACACCCTTCGCTGAGCTTTAGTCTGAGCGTACGCTCGTCAGAAGTTCGCGCGCTTTGATCCGTGCATCTCTGAGACGTTTGGTTGAAACTCGCGCGACTTGCGTCATGCGAACAACGATCGTCCCCTTGTTTTTTGCAGCAACTCTCGCGGGTTGCCCGGGTCCTGTCTCTTCGGATGCCGGAGCAGACATTCCGCGTCTCATGGGGCGCGTGAGCCCTATCAACTTGTCTCCTACCGTGACCTTCGAGGGAACCCGACGCTTCGTCGGCGCCCTCGGTCCTGCGATGGGTGAAGACGACCTGTCTGCGGCAGTCCCAGCGGCACCGGCGGGCTCTGGCGTCGTCATCGAGCAGCATGTCTGCACTCGGATTCGTTGCGTCTTTGTCGCGCGAATTGACGACACACAGCCCAACCGTGGAGCCGCGATCTCAGAGCCAAGTGCAGCGGTCCCGGTGGACATTCGGATCAGCGGCTCGATGTTTGATTACACCGCGCGGCTCAATGTGGTCCCCGCGGACACCGCCGACGCGGTCACCATGGGCACAGGCGAAATCACCGGAGAAGCGGTCTATTCGTCACTCACGTTGCCGGCTGGCGCGACCCTCCGCGCGACAATGCAAGAGCAACCCGTTCGCATCGCGGTGCTCGGAGCGGTTCAACTGCAGGGACGCGTGGATCTCTCGCCGAGCGCCACACGACCCGGTGCGGGAGGGCACGCGGGCGGGACCGCTCCCATGGGCGATGGCCAAGGACCTAGCGCCGGGCTCGGCAATGCGGGCGCTGGTGGTGGCGGAGGCCACGCGACCGCTGGTGCCGCGGGAATGGCCGCTGCGGGGGCCCCAGGCGGCGCTGGTGGCGCTGTCTCTACCCGAAGACGGCTCGATGGGGGGAGCGGCGGCGGAGCGGGTGGTGGCGCCGCAGGAGGGCACGGAGGAGGCGCCTTCTTGCTCGCGGGGTTTCACACCATGGATCTCACGGGTGCACGATTTGTCTTGACAGGCGCTGCTGGACAGGGATCGGCGGGTGGTGGCGCTGGAGGAATGCTCCTACTCGCTGGCGAAGTGAGCGGCGCTTTTGCAGCAGACGTACGAGGCGGTGCAGGTGGGACGGCTGCAGGCGCAGTCGGGGGCGCTGGCGGCAACGGCCGCGTGCGCATTGAGGGAAACGCTGGTACCGCGACCCTCGAAGGAGCAACTGTCGAGCGCGGACCACGCTTCGATCTTGCGAGCGTCGTGCCCATCGTGCGCGATGCGCAAGTGTCGCTGCGAGGCTCCGCTGCGCCCGGCGCCCGCGTGCGTGTCGACGGAACACGACTCGACGCGACCGCGTTTACCTCCACCGTCGTAGCGGACGCCAGCGGCGCGTGGACCGCGAGCGTGCGGCTGCCCGAGGGAGTCGTCCAGATCATGCTCACAGACGTCACCGACCCCATGATGCCCCTGGTCGGCATGCATGGGACGCGGATCGTGGTCCGAGGCGATGCGGGTGCCCGCACCATCGCCGGCGGCGCGATCGATATCGCCTATCTCCCCGTCGATGGGTGAGGCTTATTCTGTGCGTAGCGTTGCGCGGCTTCGCTCTGCGCGGACCATCCGCACTTGCTGCCAATAGGCATCACGCAGGCGTTCGTCTTCGGACGACGTGAGCATCTGCACGACGTTCATGACCACCGTGACTGCGCCGTACGAGAGCACAATGGCGTCCACAAACGAGGGCGTCCATGTCGCACCATTGAAGATCTCGTTTCGGTAAAGAATCCCGAGAAATCCAACCGAAACGCCCACATTGGCGAGACCCCCCAAGATCCGTCGTCGTGTGCCATCTGCGGCCATTTGCTCGAGCGCTTCTTCACCAAATCGAATCCGTGCACGACGCCCCGCAGACGAAGTCTGAGGCATCGCGACGTACTCGCGGCTCAGGTGCTCTCGTGCCGGCGCCCAGAGCAGATTGACCAGCCCCTGAGCCCCCAATACGCCTGCAGTGCTGTAGAGCCACGGCCGCAGATCCGATGAGCCGCTGCCCGTTGGGACGATGAATGAGGACAACGCCAAGGCAGCCCCCGCGCTCATTGTCAGGACCCCGTCCAAGACCCGCTGCCCACTGCTTCGAGCTGCCAAGCCCACAAAGGTCGCATCGAGCAACCGCAGTCGAGCGCGCGCGAGCGACGGCCGTCGGGGCAGAGTGGTGGGGAGTGATGGCCCAACAGCCGACGCAACGGCCGAGACGCTGGGAGCCAGCGCGGCCTGTGCCAGCGCCTGCCGATCGCTTGAGCCAGCGGTGGCGGGCTGAGCGCTTTGTGGCTGGCTTGAGTCTGTGGCTTGCGGAGCTCCCGGTGGTGCAACAGGCACAACGGGTGCAGCGGGTGCAGTTGGCACAGCGGGCGCAGCGGGTGCAGCGGGTGCAGCGGGCGCAGCGCTGTCGGCGGCGTAGCTGGTTCCGTCGGGTCGTGGCGGCGCTAAAAATCGCGATGGGGTCGGTGCTGGCGTCGCCTGCTGCGCTTGCGCGAGCGAAGACGACGTCACAATCACACACGAAGCTAGACACGCGAAGGACTTCACAAAGGTCACGGTAGCATGGCGTTCGGCGGCGACTACTCTGTGCAAACGGGACAGGCTCCCTCGCGCTGTCGGCTGGCGCGATCACAGGATGCGCGGGCTCGGGCGCACCGCACATCCGTCGCGGTCTCGTTGTCTCGGTCGCCAACGAGTGAGCAAATCTCGCGCGAAGCCGAGCAAATGTCGGCGGTTGCCCGGCAGACATCGCGACACACACTGGGCGAAGCCTGAAGCTGTTGTTCTGCAGCGGCGAGGCGAACCGATGCACGTGAGACGGCGTCATCGCTGACAACCTGACGCGCGGGAACACGGTCTTGAGGAGCCACGGCGCCACCGAAGTTGGTGACGCCGTCGAGGTCAGCACCGTTTTCGCCTCCCACGGAGGCGCCTGTCGCGGTGGTCGTCGATGCAACACTTGGCGGAGGCGCAGGGCTTGCTTGCGAGGGTGATCGGTTGTCGTCGGTGGCTGCTTCTTGCACGCTCGTCGCGCTCGACCCAGAGCGATAAGAAGGGTGGCCCTGCGCCGAACGGACGGCGCGTGAACCCGCGCAAGCAGTGCTCAAACAGGCGATCCCTAGGGCGAGGGTTCGGAGCAATCGACGGTCGTTCATCGTGGCACTCCTGCATCAAGAGCACGCTGAAGCACGCGCTCGTTCATCTGGATTGAGCGCTCAAGCGCTGCGATCGCTTCGGCCCGCCGTGTCGCTGCCTCGCCCGACTGAGTCACCGCCATGCTCTCGGCGAGCGCTCTGAGCGATCGCCCGCGAACCAAGTGAAGCCTCGCATGCAAGACGCTCTCGCGAGTGGCCATCTGGATCCCCTGGTCAGCGTAGCGAATCGCATCCGCCGGTCGATTTGCAGACAAAGCAAGCTCACTCAGGCGGCCATACGCGTCAACCCGAACGTCTTCGACCTCGCGAACAGCCGCTGGAGCACTGAGCGTGAGTACCCTCTCAATGCTGCGGATCGCCTGAGTTTGGTCTCCGGACGCTTCGTAGAGGTCGGCTTGGCTGTGTAGCGCGCGTGCGGCACCAAGCAACGCGATCGTCGCGTCATCAAGGCTCTCACTGGCAACCCGAGGTGCGCGAATGCCGCACGCGCTCTGTGTGAGCCCGAGACACAGCGCCCACAGCAACGCCGCAGCTGCGACGCGTGGCCTGCGATGTCGCAACACTGCAGTCACCGGGATCCTCCACGCGCAAAGAGTCGCGACCTGTAGCCACGAAGACGTGAGTCTTCGATGCGCGCAATCGCAAAAGACCCCACGTGGTTTGGGAGTGCAGCGTGAAAGAGGTCATCGGTCGTCGCGCTCAGTGAGCTCTGATCGGTCGCCTCGTTGGCAGACGAAAGAAGTCGGACGCCTGTGATTCCGCCCACAAGGATCGCTGCAGCGGCCACCACCGAGAGCGTCCATCGCATCACGCGACCGCGAGAGTTGGCTGCGATGGCCTGCGCGACTGCCGCTGCCGTGATGGCGTCGACCGTCGATGAATCGGCGCCTCCAACGGTCATGCGGACGCGAAGCGCAGTGTCAACGAGCGCTTCAACGTTTGCGGACGACGGACGGGTTGTGCTGGCCACCCCAGGCTGTATCGCCTGCATCACGGCTTGAGCCTCGGCGAGCTCGTCCTCGGTGGGCTCGGGGCCGTCTTCAGGGTTCCAATCGTTGGCGTTCATGGGAGTGCATAAGCCTTTCGGAGCGCTGCGAGTGCCCTGTGAAAGATGACGTCGAAGTTGCCAAGAGTCACACCCAGCGCTGCCGCGCAGGCTTCGCGGGGCTCGTCTTCGATCAACCGCATCTCGATCGCGCGACGATAGCGGTCGTTTAGAGTGTCCAAAGCAGCCATGAGCGCTGCGCGCGCGCTCGCGCGTTCTTGAGCCTCGATGAGCTCAATCTCGGCTCCTGCGTGATGCAGCGGCGCGACGGTTTGACTGTGAATTTCTAGGGCGTCTTGGGCTTTGCGTGCCCGCTGCCGGGCTCGCGCGCGATCAATAATCAGATGAATCGCGATCTGCCGCAGCCACGGAAAAAAACCCGAGCCTGTCCATCGGTAGCTGTCGAGCCGTTGGACGGCACGCGAGAGCGTGTCTCGAAGGACCTCATCGCCTTCGATGGCGTTGCCGACGCGCGGCATGATCACTGCGCTGTACAACGGCCTAGAAAATCGCTGCAAAAGCGCACGCAATGCGGTCTCGTCACCGCGCTGTGCGGACTCGACGAGACCTCGCTCTTCGGCGCTCTCAGGCCGCTCGACCATGCTTTGCATTCCGTTGCGCACATGAGCCCCTGGCCCAAGCGCCGCCGCACGATACGGAAACCCAACGACCGATGCGAACAACTCGCACATTCGCTGCGTCGAATCGCCAGGAGCTGCAACGACCATGACACTCACACCGCTACAACGCCTCGCACGTGTGTTCCCTTACACTTCGAACGCTCGGGCAACTTGCGCCCGGACCCGCATTGGATCTACCACGAGCCCCATGGTCCATGATTCTCGCGGTCGCGCGCGCTCCTTGGCACTCGGCTTGACGTGCATTTCTGCTGCTCTCTCTGCCACGATGCTTCCCTCGGTTTCGCTCGCCCAACAAGCCCGCGCGATGATCGAGAGCATCTCCCCGACCGCTGGCCCGATCGGCTCGCAGGTTTCGATCGTGGGCCGAAATTTTCGTCCGAGCGCGCGGGTGCTCTTTAACGAGCGTCCGCTCACTGCCGAGGTTCGCCCCGAGCGGATCGTGATCACAGTCCCCAACGACGCCCGCGATGGCCGATTCGTCGTGCAACATGGCAACGACGAGGTCGAAAGCAGTGTATTTCGAGTCACTGCTGCCGCAGCGGCGCCCATCGTTACAGCCATCGAGCCCTCAAGCGCTGCCCCGGGCAGCGAGCTCGTGATCACAGGGCAGAACTTCGGCGCGCGCGTCACCGACAACAACGTACGGATCGGCACGCTGCCCATGATCGTGCGCAGCGGTGACGCGACAACTTTGCGAGTCATCGTTCCAAGCGGCGCGCAGTCGGGAGTGATCTCTGTGCGCACCTCGGGAGGCGAAGCCCAGAGCCCGCCATTGACGATCGCCGCGCGCGTAATGGTCAGCGAATTTGCACCCACTGCAGCGGCTCCTGGGCAACGAATTACCATCCGCGGCAGCGGGCTAACCCCGACAGCCGGCCAGACGATTCAGGTCCTCTTAGGGACTCGCGCAGTTCGCGTGCTCGACTCGAACGCGACTGAAATTCAGGTCGAAGTCCCCCGCAATGCGACCGAAGGCGGCCGCTTTACCGTCGTGGTCCCAGGCGCTGGTCGCTTCGAGACAGGGGCCTCGCTGCGCGTCGCGCCTGCCCCAGTGATCTCTGCGATCGCACCCCTGCAAGGCTCCCCTGGCGCACGCATCACGCTCACAGGCGAGCGGTTTGGGAGCGATCCCACCGCGCTGCGAGTCACGTTGGGCGAATCGGTCGCTCGGGTGCTTGCGGTGACACCGACCAGCGCCGAAATCGAGGTCCCACGAGGCGCGGGCTCCGGGCGCTTTCAGCTCACGATCGGTGGCATCGGACCTGTAGAATCGCCCGCGGATTTCAGAGTCCTTGAGCCGCTGACGGTGGCTGGATTTACGCCCACAGCGGGAGACGTGGGCGACCGCGTGTCACTCCAAGGCACCGGGTTCTCTCCTAACCCGGCAGAAATCACCGTGCGCTTGGGCACCGCACAAGCACGCGTCGTGAGCGTCGCCGGTCGCGAAATCGTTGTCGAAGTTCCCCCAAATGCACGCTCGTCGCAGTGGACCGTCGGCATCGCTGGCAATGGAGAGACCCGCTCAAGGCAACCGTTTATGGTGACCATGCGCCCGAGAATCACTGCGCTCGAGCCAGATCGCGGGATCCTAGGCACGCAGGTGACTCTCCGGGGCGTTAACTTTCCCTCCGATCGCGCCCTCGTTCAGGTGAGGCTCAACGACGTCGAGGTGCCCGTCGAGAGCGTGTCTCGCGAGGCCATCGTCGTGACCGTCCCAACCGCTGGACTGCAACCTGGCCCAGCACAATTCTCAGTGATCGCGCGGCTCCAGGGCACCGGACGCGCGCCCATGGAGTGGTTTGTGCTGGTCCCCTCCCGGATCACCGCTCTCGAGCCCGCCGCGGCCGCTCCAGGCTCGTCTGTGGTCATCCGAGGCGACGGGTTCGAGAGTGATCCCAGCCGATTGATCGTCCGATTGGGCACACAAGCCGTTCGGCCCACCAGCGTCAGCCCCACAGCCATCGTGTTTACCGTCCCGCGCAACGCGCAGAGCGGCTCGGTGAGCCTCGAGGCGGTAGGTCGCGCTCCCGCGAGCGCTGCGCTCCGAGTGACCAACCCACCGGCCATTCGATCCGTATCGCCCAACAAGGCCCCTCCCGGCGGCCGCATCGTGATCCGCGGAGACCGCTTCGGCGCCGACGCCACGGCGGTCTCGGTCCTGATCGGTGAAGTGGCCTGCACCGTGAGTGTCGTGACCCCTCGCGAAATCGTAGCGCAGCTCCCCGCCAACGCGCAGACCGGACGAATCACCGTGCGTGTGCAAAACGAGGGTGAAGCAGTCTCAGCGCGTCCCATGCGTGTCGAAGCTCCCCGCCGCTGATCGCTATTCTGACGGTTGTAGCGCCTCGTCCGAATCGTCAGGATCTGGCTCGCTCTTGATCACCATCGCATAACAATGCGCCAGGACATCACGGGTCGCCTCGACGATTCGCTCGTCGCTTCCGATGGTGCGCAGCACGACGATCGAGGCGCCAGGCAACGGTGTCTGGACCAGCAATTGCGCTGCCGAGCGCACCCTCTCGGGGACGCCAAGGTCGCTCTGCAACGCCAGCACATGGTCCATGTACGTCTGACCATAGGCAAGGTCAGGGACGCTCTGCGTGGCGAGCACGCCGTTGAGCGCCATCCCTGCAGCGCGGCGACAGCAGGTGAGCGCGCCTTTGCGATCTCGCTGAGAAAACGCAGCCCGACCACGCTCTAGCTCTTGGCGCCCAAGCGTGAGCCACTGCCGCGGCGTGCGGTGATAGAGCCAATGTTTGGGATCGGTCACCGTCATCGAGGCCCACCCGAAGCGGGCGGCTCCGTCGGGATCCGCGCAGCCTCTGGCAACAGCATCCCGCTGCGAAGGCTCGGGCATGTCCGAGTGAATCTGGGTCCGGAAACGCAGCGCGCCTGCCACGAGCGTGACTGCGTCGCGGTCGCACAAGCCGTGGCGATCGCGTCGATGGCCTCGCTCATTCCGCCGTTGATTACGGCGTCATAGTTCGTGGGGAGCGGGCGCGAGCGAAAGAACGCGGTCTCCATCGAGAGGCCATGTTGACCGCGCGTACGCGCGACCATGTGGACCCGCTCTGGACGCGCTGGGTACTGAAGCGCCGGGAGCTGAATGAGCAGCGCGTCATCGTAGGACCGCACATACCGCGCGCCAAAGTGACCAGACAACCCACGCTCCATGCACGCGCGATCAATGGACACCGCTTGGAGTTCAACGGTCTGCGAAAACCCTATCCGTTCGAGGTTTGCGCGCTCAAGCCATCGGAAGCCATAGAGCCCCACTGGGATGGCCAAAAGGCCCGCGATAAAGACGATCCAGAGCGCGAGCGAGTTGGACGCCACGGCAGGCTTGGACAAAGAAGGAGCACTGGTTGAATCGTTGGGCACGGTCACGTTTCGCTGTGTGAATGCAGAGGGTCAGCCGACGACGGCTTCAAGGGCGCGCGCGTGCGCAGAGGCCATTTCGTGAATAGTCCAGGTGGGACCACCTTCGATCGCGAGCGACTCGGACACCACGCTGCCAATCAGCCTCATCGGCACCTTCGCGTCGGCGAGTGCGCGCTCAATGAGCTGCAATTGGCTTGGCAAAAAGCTAACAATCACTCGAGTCGGGTCTTCTCCAAACATCGCCTGCGGACCCGCCGTGATCTCTTCGATTCGCACCAACGCACCGAGACCGCCAGCGATCGAACACTCGGCGAGGGCCACCGCGAGACCTCCCTCCGAGCAGTCATGTGCGCTGGCGAGGAGGCCACGACGCGCGAGAGAAATGAGCGCACGCTGAAGTCTCGCTTCGGCCTGAAGGTCAATGCTCGGGGGCGTGCCCTTGACCTCTCGGGTCTTGGTCCAGACCCACTCGCTTCCGCCCATCGCGCCTGGCCCATGTGGACCCAAAATCGCCACGAGGTCGCCTACGCGCTTAAAGCCCATGGTCAGCACGTCTGCAGGCTTTTCGATGAGCCCGACAGCACCAATCATGGGCGTGGGCAAAATCGCGCGCGAGCCCTCAGGGGTCTCAGTCTCGTTGTAGAGCGAGACATTGCCCGAGACGATCGCCACGCCGAGTGCTTCGCACGCGTCGCGCATTCCGTCGATCGCTGCGGCGAACTGCGCCATGATCTCAGGACGCTTCGGTGAGCCAAAATTCAGGCAATCGGTGAGTCCGATCGCCTCTGCGCCCACACACGCGAGGTTGCGACAGCTCTCTGCAACGGCCATCGCGGCGCCAGCTCTGGGATCGAGCTCGCAGAACCGCGCGTTGCAGTCGCTCTTCAGCGCGAGCCATTTTTCGCGAGGCGAGGGCGTCGTACCGTTCATCGAGTCGTCGCAGAACACACGGATCACCGCTGCGTCTGCCGCCCCTGGTCGAACCGCAGTGCCGACACGCACGATGTGATCGTATTGACGCCAGATCCAAGCGCGAGAACCCACGTTCGGAGAAGCTAGAATTTCTAGCAAATCTGCCCGTGGATCGTACGCAATGCTCGCGATGTCGAGTGGGTACTTGGACAACGCGCGCGGCTCGTCGGCGATCGGTCGGTTGTACTTCGGAGCGTCGTCGGTGAGCACGCTCACAGGGATGTCCACAAAGACCTGCTTGGCGCTCTCATGAGGCGCAGGATCTCCGCTGAGCGGATCGTAGCCAGGGGTCGCCTTGATGACCCAGCGACCCGTATCGGTGACACGGCCGATGACGCACGCGTCAAGGTCCCACTTGCGGCAGATCTCGAGGACACGCTCTTCCATCCCAGCGCGCGCGACCATCACCATGCGCTCTTGCGATTCGCTCAGCAAAATCTCATACGGAGCGAGCTTCTTTGCGCGCCGCGGGATGCAATCCAGGTCAAGCTCAACGCCTGTGCCTGCGCGCCCTGCCATCTCGACGGTCGACGACGTGAGCCCCGCGGCTCCCATGTCTTGAACCCCCTCAAGGACATCCGCGGCAAAGATCTCAAGGCAGGCCTCAAGCAAGAGCTTCTGCATGAACGGGTCGCCTACTTGCACTGTCGGTCGCTTGGCGTCGCTCTCGTCGTCGAACTCGGCGCTCGCCATCGTGGCGCCATGGATTCCGTCGCGCCCAGTGCGCGCTCCCACGTACAGAATTGGGTTGCCAATACCCGACGCGCGGCCAAAGAAGAGCTTGTCTTTCTTTGCGATTCCCAGGGCAAACGCGTTGACCAAGATGTTGCCGTTGTAGGCGCTGTCAAACTGCAGATCGCCCGCAACAGTGGGCACGCCCATCGCGTTTCCGTACGCCGAGATCCCGGCCACAACGCCAGTCAAGAGACCGCGAGTTTTGGGGTGATCCGGAGCGCCCATGCGAAGCGAATCCATGAGCGCGACGGGCCTCGCGCCCATCGTAAACACATCGCGCAAGATGCCGCCGACCCCCGTCGCTGCGCCTTGAAAGGGCTCGATAAAGCTTGGGTGATTGTGCGACTCCATCTTAAAGACCGCGGTCCAGCCATCTCCGATGTCTACAACGCCAGCATTTTCGCCGGGTCCCTGAATCACTCGGGCACCGGTCGTGGGGAGCCGGCTCAGATGTACACGAGAGCTCTTGTAAGAACAGTGCTCGCTCCACATCACCGAAAACACCCCGAGCTCTGTGAAGTTTGGCGTGCGCCCAAGCGCCTCACACGCGCGCACAAACTCCTCTTCGGACAGCCCGTATTCAAGAGCGAGTGCAGCGTCGACCGTCGGCTCAGTCATCGTAAAAACCTCAGCGTGCAAGGGAGCAATGGCCCCGAAAAAACAGCAATTTACCTAGCCAAAATGCTCTTGGTGATGCTGGACAAGAGCTGCCTTCCGTCCGCGCTTCCGAGCGCTGGCTCGCACGCGCGTTCGGGGTGTGGCATCAGGCCGAGGACATTGCGTCGAGGTCCGCCGTAAATCCCCGCGATGTCGTTGAGCGAGCCGTTGGGGTTGTCGCGCACATAGCGAAACGCGACACGTCGCTCGCGCTCTAACATCGCTAACGTCTCTTCGTCGGCGTGATATCGGCCCTCGGCGTGCGCGATCGGGAGCCTGAGCACCGAGGCCGCGAGGCCCGCGGTAAAGGGCCCCTCGGCGTCGACTCGCACATGAATGTCGCGACATTCAAACCGCAGATGGGTGTTGCGAGTGAGCGCGCCGGGAAGCATATTGGCTTCGGTCAGGATCTGAAATCCGTTGCAAATTCCCAGTACAAATCCACCACGCTCAGCGTGCTGACGTACCGCAGCGATGATGGGTGAGAACCTCGCGATCGCGCCACACCGGAGGTAGTCACCAAACGAGAACCCCCCCGGGAGGACGACCAGGTCAGTCCCGCTCGGTAGGCTCGACGCTTTGTGAAAGACAAACTCCGTCGCGATCATTGCAACATCGCGAAGCGCTCGCATCGCGTCCCAGTCCGCGTTGCTCCCAGGAAACTGCACCACCACGGCCTTCATTGCGGCTGGGACCCTACCGCACGCACTTCACAAGATCCACTGGCAGAACCACCGCCTTCGACCCTACTCTCGCAACAGAGTCGGTGCTAAGGGTTCTTGCGTGCGAGAACCCTCGCATAGAAGCGTCAAACACCCAAAGCCTGGCGACCCTTGTATCTCGAGAATTGCCTGGATTTTTTAGGAGCAAGTGTCCCGTGAGTGGAGTGGAAATTAAATCTGCGCGAGAGATCGATGCGATGCGCGTCGCATGCCAAATGGCAGCCGATACGCTGTTGCTTGTGGGTGAGCGACTGCGCGCCGGGATGACCACCGAAGAGATCAACACCTTCGTGCACGAAGACACCCTCCGTCGCGGCGCGTACCCTTCACCGCTGAATTATCACGGGTTTCCGAAGAGCGTGTGCACGAGCGTCAACGAGATCGTCTGTCACGGCATCCCGAGTCCCACGCAAAAGCTCATGCCGGGGGATATTATCAACGTGGACGTCACCACCCAATACCCTGCGCGTGATGGTTGGCACGGCGACACGAGCGCGACGTTCTTCATCGGCGAGCCAGCTCCGCAGACGCGTCACGTGGTTGAGGTGGCTCGCAGATCGCTCGAATTGGGCATCGCTCAAGTCCGCGAGGGAGCCCGTATCGGAGACATCGGCGCCGCCATTCAAGAGTACGCAGAGGGGCAGGGCTGCGGCGTTGTGCGAGACTTCGTAGGGCACGGAATCGGGCGAAAATTTCACACGGATCCGCAGGTCCCTCACTACGGCGAGCGCAACAAGGGCGTGCGATTGAAGGCCGGGATGATCTTCACCATCGAGCCCATGGTGAACCTTGGGACCTGGGAATGCGACGTGGATCCCAAAGACAAATGGACCGTCCGCACCCGCGATCGCAAGCTGAGCGCCCAGTTCGAACACACCATCTTGGTCACCCGCGATGGTTGCGAAATCCTCACCCAACGCAGCCGCCCCCTGATGCACAGTGAGGTCTTCGGCGACCCGCTCGTGGGTGTGTGAATTCTCAGCGCTTTGACTGTGATGCACGCGCTCGTGCGTAGCTCAGCGCGCTCACGCTCGCACCCACAGCCAGCAACGCAAAGCCTGTCAGCAGCTTGTTCGTCGACATGGGCTTGGGCAGCTCTCCGGGCGCATTTTGCGGGGTGGCCATCATCAGTCCTCCCCCGAATGCAGCCAAGAAGACCCCGAGCGCCACGAGCGCGATGAGCTGCTGCGTCCACACAATCGGCGCAAGCTCATCGTAGTCGTGCTTGACCCTCGCGATCGCGCCGGATCCGCTGCAGCCTGACTCATGCTCCTCGGAGTTCTTGCGAAGCACCGCTCTGCCGCATTTGCTGCAATTCGTCCCGTCCGTCGCCACGAGGATCTTCTGCTTGCTGTGCACACAAGTGGCGCCAGCGATTTCTTCGAGCTCGTACTCCATCA
Source organism: Deltaproteobacteria bacterium (assembly GCA_030694465.1). Taxonomy (GTDB): domain Bacteria; phylum Myxococcota_A; class Polyangia; order Polyangiales; genus JAUXYJ01. Next base: position 135,168 of record JAUXYJ010000105.1, read on the forward strand.
CTCTCTCCAACCTGTCATGTCGCTTCGATCCCCTACCACCGAAGCAGGCCCTGCGAAACAGCCCTGTCACGGTAGCCAAACACTTCACTCTGGGCGGAGCGTGCAAGCCCGCACCTCGCACCGGTCAAAATACCTGGAAACTCTCGTCTGAAAACGCGACTCGATTGCAGTACGCCAGCCTCGCATGGCGCGCGCCCTCGCGGGTTGTGACGTCAATCCTGGTGACGCTCGCGTTTGCGATGTTGATCACAAACTGAGTGCGCATGTCGTGCAGACCCAGTAGGTGCCGAACCATCGCGTTGATCGTTCCGCCGTGTGCGCCGATGAGCACGGATTTTCCTGCATGTTCGCTGTGCAATGGCTCGAGAGCGCCGGCGACACGGGCTTGCAACGCGCGCAGGCTCTCTCCGCCCGGCGGAGCAAAATCGGGGTCGCGCGTCGTGAGGCCCTTCCACCACGTAGGATGCTCCTCACGGATCACATCAAACGACTTTCCGGTGAGAACTCCCACCGCACGCTCTCTGAACTCAGCAAGCTCTACAAGCGAAATTGCACGTGAAACAGCCATGGGGCTGACCGTATCTCGCGCACGTGACAAGTCAGAACTGTACACCGCATGGATGGTGGTCTTGAGCATCGCCGCAGCCAAAGCTGCTGTTTGCGCGCGGCCGAGAGCACTCAGGGGCGTATCTTGCTGCGATCCAAAAACGGCGGCGACGTTGGCTTCGCTCTCTCCGTGACGAACCAGCAAAAACGTAGTCATTTCGCTCGAACTCATCACTCATGCCCTTTGCCATCGCCCATCGGACAATGGGTTGCGCGGGCCGGCACTGCGACGAGTTGTTTGCGCCGACCCTCAGCATCCGCATGGACAAGCTCGTTGTCATCCAGGACAAGCGCGGTGAGCTCACGTCCGTAGCAACAGCCCGAATCGAGCCCCGTACATCGCGCCGCGAGCTGCAGGCCACGCCGCGCATCGTGGCCAAACACCACGTGGCCCGGTCCAGGCCAGTGATCAACCCAGGGCGTCCCTTCGAGGGTACGTGTCGGGCGACCGTGCTCGTCGATGCTCCGGATGTTCATCGCAATGTTGGGCTCTTGTGCGTCGAAAGCTTGCCGCGGATCGAGCCCTGCGTGAACCACAATGAGCTCGTGTGAGGGCAATGTGCGGACAATCGGAAGCCCAGATAGCCAGACAAAATCCTCGTCTGCGAGCTGAGACACTGCCAACCGATGCCGATCGCTGAGCTTGATCTTGCGGTCCGCAACGCCGCGCCCATGCGCTTGCGCGGCACGCCACCAGATCAACACGCGTTCGTCGTGATTGCCACGCACACCAATCGCGCCCGCGGTTCGTGCTCGCCTCACCGCGAGCCCCGAATCCGGCCCGCGCGCGACCAAATCGCCGACCATCACCAGGGTGTCAACACCCTGTGCGTAGCGCGTCTTGTCGAGCAAATCGCCAAGCTCGTCGCCACATCCATGAACGTCACCCACGATGATCGTTCGTCCCATTAGCGCGCGCTCTTGTAGAAGTTTATGCTGCAAATATTCAAGATTTTCACTCGCAACGTAGAATGACCCGGCACCCTACTTCCTGGGGTGCTGTTGAGCAACGAATTGCCGCTCAATGCGCGCAAAGCAACTCGCAACCTGCGACGACCTCCGCGCCCTCGCGCGACCCACCCACGAGTGCCAAGTCATGCATCCATTGTCCGAAAAAATCCTAAACGGAGACCCGCGTTCGCTCGCACGGTTGCTCCGCGCGATCGATGACCGTCAAGGCAGCTACCTCGTCGCGCTCGCCGAGCTCTATCCGCACACGGGACGTGCCAAAATCCTCGGAATCACGGGCAATCCAGGCGCCGGAAAGAGCACGCTGACCGATCGGTTAATCTCTCACTACCGCAAGCTGTCAAACAAGGTCGGCGTCATCGCCGTCGATCCGACCTCGCCGTTTACTGGCGGGGCCATTTTGGGCGATCGCATCCGCATGCAGCAGCACGCGCTTGACGAGGGAGTGTTTATTCGCTCGCTCGCGACGCGTGGAAATCTAGGCGGAATCTCGCGCTCCACTGCAGACTCTGTTCACGCGCTCGATGCGTGGGGCGCAGACGTGATCTTGGTCGAGACCGTAGGCGTCGGCCAGGACGAGCTCGACATCGCTCGGTTGGCACAGAGCACCATCGTGGTGGTGCCTCCGGGATTGGGCGACGAAGTCCAAGCCATCAAGGCTGGCATCCTCGAAATTGCGGACATTTTCGTGGTGAACAAGGCGGACCGCGAGGGTGCAGACGCCACCGTTCGTGACCTCGAATCCATGATCGCGATGGGCCACGAACTGCACCACAGCGGCGTCCGCAAAGGCGCACATCACGGCCCCCAGCGAGTCGATCTCGAGGCGCTTCAGGCGCTCGCTGGCGACGAGTGGCTCCCGCCGATTGTCAAAGCGGTCGCATCGCGAGGGCAGGGGATCGGCGAGCTCTGCGAGGCTGTCGAGCGACACCGAACGTTCTTGTTTAACTCGCCCGTCGGTGAACAACGTCGGCGCGAACGCCACGCATCCGAGCTGAGCAAGATCTTCGCGACGTCGCTCATTGAGCGCGCAATGCAAAGCATCGCAGGGCAATTCGACGACGCATCGCGCGAGGTATTTCTTCGTCGGCAAGACCCGTACAGCGCAGCCAGAGAGCTCATCGCAGCGTTTTTGAGCCACGAATCAAGCCAACTTATCCCCATCCCCTAGGGCGCCAACAGCTCCGGCATCAACCGCGCCGAAGATTGATCTGCAAGTTAGCGCTTGTTGACGCGCTCGCAGTACTCGCCAGTACGTGTATCAACGCGGATCCAGTCACCCACGACGACAAACAAAGGCACCGGGACAAAGACACCCGTTGTGAGCTTTGCAGGCTTGAGGACGTTGTTCGCGGTGTCGCCCTTGTGACCAGGTTCGGTCTCGATGACCTCCATGTCGACGAAGGTCGGGAGATCAACACCGACGGCGCGGCCCTTGTAGAGCAAAACGCTGACGTTGGTATTGTCCAGCAAAAAGCCACGCATTTCGCCGAGCTGCTCAGCTGGAATCGAGACCTGTTCGTAGGTCCCGTTGTCCATAAATACGAGCGCGTCACCCTCTTCGTAGAGGTACTGCATCTCGCGGTCTTCAACGTCTGCTGCTTGAAGTTTCTCGCCAGACTTCCAGGTCCGGGTGTTCACCGCGCCAGTGAGCATGTGCTTCATGCGCACCTCGACTGAAGGTGTACCCTTGCCAGGCCTGCGAAAATCCACGGTGACAACGAGGAACGGCTCGCCGTCTACCTCAATCTTGTTGCCTTTACGCAGGGAGTTAATGTCGATAATTCCAGCCATCACGCGATCCTCTCGGGGAGGGCGCCGATAGCATTGTTTAGACTCAAAAGTAAAGCCTCGATGACCCATCGAAACGGATCACTTGCGCACAGTGCGCAGCAGCGATATTCGGCGTAACTGCTAATCATGGCCCCACAGCGCGACGCAGACGAAGAGTTTCGCGAGATCAAACGCGAGATCATCGAGTCTCGCGGATTGGTGATCAAGACCCACAACGCAACCAACGCACTCGCCGCAGACGTCAAGGCCGTCGCAAGGCGCCAAGCAGCCTACGAGCGACGCCTCTCCGTCAACAGCGCGGTGTCGTACGTGCTGTTTACAGCGCTCACGTTTGGAGGACTCAAGCTGTGGCTCGATGCATCTGTTCGTGAGCGGACGTCTGAAAATCACGCGATTCAACAGCAGCTCGACCGAAGCCGCACAGAGATCGCTGGGCTGCAGCGAGAACGTGATGAGCGGACCCAGCTCGAGACTCGTACCCTCGCGTTTTATGACCTCGTGCGTGAGGGCAAGCGGCAAGAAGCAGTCGAGGCCTGGGCTTCACTTCGTCGAGATCGATTGCCAGCAGCCGAGGCCGCGTTCTTTCAGGACACGGTAGATCGCTTTCGAACCGACCTCTCGATCTCAGCTTATGAGCGAGGTCTCGAGCACGCGCGATTGGCCCGGTATGTTCAAGCCAATGAGGCATTTGATGAGGCAATTCGCTTGCGAGAAGATGCGTCGCACATCCCACGGGTGAAGCTCGCACAAGGAGACTCGCTTCGACATCTTGGGCGTCATCGTGAGGCCATTGTCGTGCTGCAAACCGTCGCAGAGAGCGCAGACAGCGAGGTCGCAGACGATGCGATGTACCTCGTCGCGCGCTGCCAACAGGATCTCAACTTGTACGGCGAAGCAAGAACCACGTTGCGGGCCCTCATTCGGCGCTTTCCCTACGGCTCAATCACGGCCGAGGCTCGACAGACGCTTGTGAATTTGCAGCTCCCAGATGGTGTCAGGCGCGGGCGATAGCGCTCGACCTCGGGCTCACATTCGAAGCGGACTGATCAGTGAAATGGACACTACGCGCAGCCCATCGCCGTCGCTCCGAAAGAGCATTTGCGCAGGCAGATAGCGCGCCGTCGAGTTGGTCGGCGCCCCACGTACAAAGGACAGATCGACCAGCCAATCGCCAGATTGTGCAGCGGCGAGCCCGGTCGGCGTAGCGCGCCTGAGCTCGTCATACGAGCGAACCGAGAAGCCCATCTCGCCCTGCTCTACCTGCACTCGCAAAAACGCGTGATCGTAGTTGTGAGAGGCCACACGGTGATGCGCAATAATCGCCTCCTGCGTGCGATAGGGCTCGCCGTTTTGAATCAACGACACGTTGTCGGCGAAGAGAGTTCGCAGCCGAGTCTCGTCGTCGTTGAGCACCGCGCGCAGGTAGTCCACCACCTCGAGGCGCACTCGCGTGCGCAGAGATCCAAGCACGATGCTCGCGGAGCTCTCAGTGTTCGCGATGCCATCGCCGCGTTGCAGAGGCGCTGCTCGCTCAAGCTCCCCAACTTCGACGGGCTGAATCCGTGAGTTTGTGCTCACACAGCCGCTGAACAACAGCCCACTCACGCACGCAGCGAGACCCAACAGGGACATGGTGTCGTTCATGATGGCTCCGTGCCGACGGGGGGATCGTTGAGGCGCTCTTTGGTCGCAAAGGGTGCAAGCGCGGCCTTGGTGCGAAGCAACGCGCGTCGCTCTATCGCGACCATCAAAATCCGCAATAGCACTGAAATTCCTACCGAAATACCCGCCATGAGTCCCCATCGCGCACCGTGCGAAAACATCAAGCTAGAGTCTATATCTCAGCCACAGGGTCGTGCACGCGCTAGTGTCCATCGCCGTTCTGCCACAAGCATTTGAAGGCGTCGCTTGACACTTCTCGAGTGTCCCTCTAGTTTCCCGCGCCCCAAAGCGACCCATGGTTCTTCCCAAACTTCACGTCCGCGATATTCCCGACGCAGGCCTCGATCTTGAGGTCTCGCTTGATGCGTCGTGGCTGCGTAAAGCTTTCGAAGACTCCACGGTCGAACCCGCTACAGACCCTGCTGGCACTCTGATGCTTCGGCTCGATCTCAGCGGCGACGACGTGATCTTTAACGTTCGCGGCAAAGCCGCAGTGACGTTTCAGTGCGTCCGATGCCTAGAGCCCCTCGCCGGTGAGCTGTATTGTGTGACTTCGCTCTTGCTTGAGCCCGCCGGATCAGCCAAACACCGGGCACATGATTCAGAGGCCGAGGTTGAGTTGACCGCGGAGGATCTCGATCGTGACACGTTTGAGAACGGCATCATTGATGTCGGTCATTGGGTGCGTGAGCAGCTCTTGGTCGAGATCCCGCCGCATCCCAAACACGCTAACTGTGAGGCTCCGCGTTGGTCGGATGCCGAAAAGACACGCAGCACCTCGCCTTTCGCGGTGCTCGAGAAATTCAAGAACAAGGAGTAACGAACGTGGCAGTACCTAAGCGTAGAACATCTAGCCAGAAGCGCGATTCGCGCCGCGCCAACCACGACAAGGTCTCTGCACCGACGCTGAGCCGTTGCAGCAACTGTGGTGAGACCATGCGCCCCCACCGCGTTTGTCCCGCATGCGGATTCTACGCCGGCATCTCAGTCGTCGAAAAGACGGCGCCGGCGACCGACGCACAAGCCTGAAATCGACGCGCTCTCAAAGCGCGAGCTCGAGTTGATGGCTTCTAGCCCAATGGATTCTCGTGGCGTTCGCAGTGAGTCACAAGCTTCACGGTGAGCGTTGAGAGCGATGGTCCTGGCAGAGTCCACGGTCGAGGCTCTGTGAGTGATCGCTTCGGTCCTGGTCACAAAGGTTGCGAGCGATGAGCATTGCGTTTGTTTTTCCAGGTCAAGGCTCGCAAGAAGTCGGCATGGGCCGCTCGCTCGCGTCCGTCTCTGTGGGCGCGGCGGGCGTGTTTGCTTCAGCCGATGCGACGTTCGCCACGGACGGACTCTCGATGTCCTCGCTGTGTTTTGAGGGTCCGGCCGACGCGCTGACGCTGACTGAAAACACGCAGCCTGCGCTTCTCACAGTGAGCATCGCCGCGCTCAAAGCCCTGCAAGAACGCTTGCCTTCGCTCTGCCCGGACTTCGTCGCGGGGCACTCACTCGGCGAATACTCTGCCTGCGTCTGTGCAGGCACGCTGGGACTGCAGGACGCCCTGCGTGTGGTGCGATCGCGTGGGCAGGCGATGCAGCACGCCGTCGCGCCAGGCGTGGGCGCGATGGCCGCGATCATGGGTGTCGATGCTGAGCTGCTAGGTACGCTGTGCGCACGAGCTCAGGCCGAATCGCCTGAGTGGGTTGTGTCCCCGGCGAACTTTAACGCGCCGGGCCAGATCGTGATCGGAGGACACGCTGCCGCAGTGGAGCGCGTGCGTGTGCTCGTCGAAGAGGCGCGGGGTCGCGCGATTTTGCTCAAGGTCAGCGCGCCCTTTCATTGCTCGCTGATGGCGCCTGCAGCCGAACGTGTGAGAGAGAGTTTGTCAGCCATTTCTCTCACAGAAGCAGCCATCCCGATCGTGCACAACGTCGATGCTTGTGCCAACCGGGATCCTGATCGTGTGCGTGAAGCGTTGGTCGCCCAGGTCGCCGGCGCGGTGCTGTGGGAGCAGTCCGTTCGTGAGCTTGCGCGCCTTGGTGTGAAAACTCTCGTGGAGCTTGGGCCTGGGCGCGTGTTGGCGGGCCTCGCAAAACGAATTGATAAGAGCCTCGTCGTGCACTCGGTCTCAGACGCTGCGTCTCTCGACGCCTGTGTCAACGCGCTGTCCCTTGCGTAGCGCCGGCGCGAGAGGGCTCGCAGGTTGTCACTCGATCGCGTAACGAAGTTCGCGCGGGTGCCACCACGCTCTCGCTTTTCAATGGCGCACGTTCACGTTATCAAGCGAGTCACCTGTCATGAGCAATAGCGCCGAGAAACCCACTCTCTTTGATCTCACTGGCCGCACCGCGCTGGTCACCGGAGCTTCTCGGGGAATTGGACGAGCCACTGCGATCGCGTTGGCCAGCCGCGGAGCTCACGTCGCGATTAACTATCAAAGCAACGAGAGCGCCGCACGCGACACGCTCTCAGCCATTGAGCAGCTGGGTGGCACTGGTGAATTGCTCCCGTTTGATGTGTCACAGAGCGACGCAGTCACCCGCGCGGTGGATGATTTGGCCTCGCGCAAGGGCCTCCACATTGCCGTAGCCAACGCGGGCGTGACTCGCGATGGGTTGTTGCTGCGAATGAAAGATGACGATCTTGAGACGGTCCTCGCGGTCAATCTGAAGGGTCCAGCGTATCTCTCGCGCGCGGCAGTGCGAGTCATGATGCGGCAACGATTTGGCCGGCTGATTTTTATGAGCTCGATCGTGGGCGAGATGGGCAACGCGGGCCAAGCTGCGTACGCGGCAGCCAAGTCTGGCCTGCTCGGTCTTGCTCGCTCGATTGCGCGTGAGTACGGTGCTCGCAATGTGACGGCAAACGTGGTTTCGCCAGGATTTATCGAGACCGAAATGACCTCAGGGCTTCCTGAAGAGGTCAAGAAGAAGTACCTTGAAGCCACCCCCGTAGGGCGGCTTGGTCGTCCCGATGAAATCGCTGCGGCGGTCGTGTATCTGGCCTCGAATGAGGCCTCATTTGTTACCGGTACGGTCCTGCGCGTAAACGGGGGACTTTACCTTTAAGCGATGCAGCGGTACGCAGGCATCGCCTCGCGCGAGCGAGAATCAACAAGTCGATGGATTCGATCGACTGATGTAGGGACAGGAGTAAATCGACTATGGATACAGCACAGAAGGTCAAAGAGGTCATCGTGAAGAGCCTCTCGGTCTCGATGGAAGACGTGAAGCCTGAGGCCTCATTTATTAACGATCTTGGTGCAGACTCGCTGGCCATCGTCGAGTTGGTGCTCGCGTTCGAAGAAGCGTTCGAGATCGACATCCCGGACGAAGACACCGAGAAGATTCGCTCAGTCCAAGACGCGGTGGACTACATTCAGACACGAACCGCTCGCTGACGTCTTTGCTCTGCGCGGTCACTCGCGTCGCAGCTGACTCAGCACGCGATCTTAGGGGCTTGCCGAACATCAGTGTTGGTCTTTGATGGGTTTTCCCAGGCAAAGAGACCTTAGGTGTGATCGTTTTGTTCTCACAACAGGAGTAGCGCAGCATGCGCCGAGTGGTTGTTACTGGGATCGGGTTGCTCTCTCCCGTCGGAAATTCCATCGATGAGAGCTGGACTAATCTGATGGAAGGGCGGTCCGGTATCGGGCCTATTACGCTCTTTGATACCGAGCGGTTCGAGAGCAAATTTGCTGGTGAAGTGCGAGGGTTCGACCCCACGCATTTCATGGAGGCAAAGCGCGTCAAAGAGATGGGTCGCTTCGCGCAGCTCGCGATCGGCGCTGGCGTCCTCGCGTGGAATGACTCGGGTCTTGGGACGCTGTCCGACGCCGAACGTGATCGCGTAGGCTGCATCATTGGCGTGGGCCTCGGGGGCATCGATTTCATCGAGACCAACACGAAGAATCTCCTCGAAAAAGGCCCACATCGCGTCTCGCCTTATTTCATCCCTGGCACGATCGCGAACATGGCCGCGGGCCAACTTGCCATTCGGCTGGGTCTCCGTGGTCCCAATTTTTGTACGACCAGCGCGTGCTCGTCCGGGGCCCACGCGATCGGCGAGTCGATGCACACGATCCTCCGAGGAGACGCAGACGTGGTCGTCGCGGGCGGCGCCGAAGCCGCTGTCACCATGCTTGGGATTTCTGGTTTCAACGCACTCAAGGCCCTCTCCAGGCGCAACGATGACCCAAAGGCTGCGAGCCGCCCCTGGGACAAGAAGCGCGACGGATTCGTGATGGGCGAGGGCTCCGCGGTTCTCGTACTCGAAGAGTTTGAGCGCGCGCGAGCACGTGGTGCGCGGATCTACGCTGAGCTCGTTGGCTACGGTGCAAGCGACGACGCGTTTCACATCACAAACCCGCCGCAAGCGAGCGAGGGCGCCCAACGCGCCATGCACGCAGCGCTCAAGAACGCGCGTCTTTCGGCAGACCAAATCGGATACGTGAACGCCCACGCCACAAGCACCCCAGCGGGAGATGTCCAAGAGGCACTTGGTATTCGACGCGTGTTCGGTGCCCACGCGGACAAGCTCATGGTGAGCTCCACCAAATCCATGACGGGGCATCTCTTGGGTGCAGCTGGGAGCCTCGAGGCCGCAATCGTGAGCCTCGCGCTTCACCGCGGTGAGGTCCCTCCGACGATCAATCTTGACGAACCCGACGAGGGCTGCGACCTCGATTTTGTTCCGCACATCGGCCGCAGCGTGGCGCTCGACTACACCATGACCAACGCCTTCGGCTTTGGTGGCGTAAACACTTCACTGATTTTCAAAAAGATCTGAGTTCATCCATGGGGATCTGGTCAGTTGCCTGCGATCACGCTGGTTTTTCGCTAAAACCAACCGTACTTCAGACGCTCGAAGCGCTGGGTCACACCGTCTTGGATCTGGGCACGCACAGCCTCGCAAGTGTCGACTATCCAGATTTTGCCCACGCACTCGCCGCGTCCATCACAACCAAACGCGCTGAGTTTGGCGTGCTCATTTGTGGCTCTGGGATTGGCATCAGCATCGCGGCCAATCGCCACGAAGGCGTCCGCGCTGCCCTGTGCGGAGAACCCCTGAGCGCAGCGCTCGCACGCCAACACAACGACGCCAACGTGGTCTGTATGGGCGCTCGATTGACGGGACCTGGGATGGCCGAGGCGATCGTACGTGCCTTCTCTGCAACGAGCTTCGAGGGCGGGCGTCATCAGCTTCGAGTCGCGAAAATCGAGCGCTGACGAGACGGTCTGATTCTGCGGCTATCAGCCGCGCTCGACCGGGCCGTCATAGCCCTGCAGCTCGCGCTTGAGGATCTTGCCCGTGGGGTTGGACGGCAGCTGCCCCACAAAGACCCACTCGCGCGGCACCTTGGCTCGCGAGAGCCTCTCTCTGGCAAACTGCGCAAGCTCGTGCGCGCTCACATCAACGCCGTCGCGCAAGACAACAAACGCTCTGAGGCGCTCACCCCACTCCGCATCCGGAACGCCCACAACCGCCACCTGAGAGACCGACGCGTGAGCGGCGATCAGCTCCTCGACTTCGACGGGATAGATGTTGACGCCGCCCGAGATCACCATGTCGCGCTTGCGCCCAACGATGTGAAAGAGCCCATGTGCGTCTTGCATCGCGAGATCTCCCACCGAAAAGTAGCCGTCGCGCATGCTTGATCGCGTCGCCGAGTCGTCGGAGTGATAGCCCGCGACGAGCATCGAGTTCTTGGCGTAGAGCTCGCCCACTTCGCCACGCGAGACCTCTTTGCCCCGCTCGTCCAAGAGCCTAATGCTAGTGCCTTGAAGCGAATGTCCAATTGTTCCAGGGGCTTGCGCTAACTCTGCGGGCGTCGCGAGGGTCACCAACCCCGTCTCTGTTGCGCCGTAAAAGTTGTAGAGCACGGGCCCCAGACGCTTCATGGTCTGAATCGCCAAGGGCCCCGTGAGCTGAGCGCCGCCACAGAACAACGCGCGCAGCGAGCGCGTATTGGCCTTCGCAAACGTCTCGTCATCGAGACTCATCAAGCGGTGCAGAAGCGTCGGGACCAACGCGGTCGTGGTGATCTGCTCGCGCTCCACGATCTGCAAAAAGCGCAGCGGATCGAACTCTCGCTCGATCACGACCGTGCCTCCGAGCATCAACGCCATCCCCGCAAACCCCAACCCTGTCGAGTGATACATCGGACACACAACCAAGTGCCGATCGTCGACCCTCATGGGCGTGTCGTGAATGAACGAAAAGAAGCCCTCGATCTGCCCGGTCGCGAACCGTCGCACTGCCCCCTTGGGTTTGCCGGTGGTGCCCGAGTTGTAGATAACGACCGCACCTTCGCGCGCGTCGTTTGTGCGCTTGCGTGGCTCGCGCAATACTGAGTCGAGCGTCATGAAGCCTTCGACTTCGCCGTTGACAGAGAACGCGCGAGAGAGCGGAATTTTCGCTCCCACGCACGCATCGCGAACGACCGTCGCAAGCTCTGCTTCGAAGAAAACCGCGCTCGCGCCGGAGTGTGTCAACAGGTACTCAAGCTCGGCGGCCGTCGATCGCCACGAGGCAGAGACCGCGCTCCCACCAAGTCGTGACATCGCAGCGCCAAGGACAAAGACATCAGGGCTGTTCTTTAGAATTCCAAGGACAGAATCGCGTTGTCGCAATCCCAACGCCTCTAGGCCAGCGCTCAGCCGATCAATTCTTCGATCCACATCGCCATACGACCAAGCACGCTCGTCAAACCGAAACGCCACCCGATCGGGAGCATTTTTGCCGTGAATTCTAAAAATGGCAGAGGGACCGCTCCCCCCCCGCGACAGACACCGTGCCGTACTCACCACGCCCCGCGGACGGATGATGGCAGTGAGCCCCGTCTGCTTCAAAACCCGGGCAAACATGGTGACTCTCTTCGAAACTTGGCCGACGCGATCAGACAGCATAGGAGTAATGAGGTTCTCAATGCTTGAGTACTTAAAGGTCAAGGTTTCCCGGCGACGATTGCTCGCAAGCGCCGCTCTTTCGCCTCTGGCGAGCTCCTCGGTCGCGCAAGGACAACAGGTCGCAGCCCCCTCCGCGGCACTCCAGCCCCTCGACCCCGCTGTTCGCGCAGCCCTGCAATCGCACGCACGCGGTGGCGCCGTAGTCCTTTGGCCCGATCTTGACGCCGGAGCCAACGGGACCTGCACCGTGCTCACTCATGTCCCGGCACCGATCGCGCAAGTGAGAGCGATCATCGCGTCGCCCGAACACTATCCCGAGTTCATTGGGATCGTGCGCGACGTCCGCGTGGACAGCCGTCGCGGCCCGTTCACCGGCTTTCAGTTCAGGGCCTCCGCAGGCATCTTCGATATCCGTACGCTCGCTTCGCTGCGCTCCGTTGGCGCTAGGCGTGTGGACATTGCCATTGTCCAGTCGGATCTGGGCCCAGGCGCCATGCGTTGGGATCTCTACGAAGACCAGGGAGGCACGCTCGTGTCGTGCACCTCGCGTGGCGACCCGTCGCAAGGGCATTGGTTGCTCCGTCAGATCGCCGGTCGCGCACGCAGTTCAATCACGATCATGACGGGCGCCGTGGCCATCTTGTTTTCTCTCGCGCTCGTTCGACGCGCTTCAGCGAGAGGTGTCGTGTCCCCGATTCCTGCGGTCCCTGTACAGGCGCTCGCGGATCTGCAAACACATGTGCCCGTGGGTGGTGCGCTTGCGTCGGTGCGCCTAAACGCCCGTGGAGAAATCACAGACGTTGGCGCGCTGCTGGTCACCACCGGGACGGTGGATCAGGCCGCCGGATGGCTCAACGAACCGCTACGATACGGTCAGGTATTTCGCTCGTTTCGCAACGTGCAGATCGTCAGCCAAGACCCGCGAGGCACGCAGTTTTCCGCTTCGATCGAGACCGTCATGGGCCGCACGAGCGGGACGCGATTGCTGACGACGCGTCGAGAAAACGGGACGTATCACGCGCGCTGGGAAGGGACCGCTGGCGACGAGCTTCAGCACCACCTTGAATGGCGTGTCTCTGCCGTCGATCCTCAGCGCGTAGCAATCGCTGCCTTCGTCGGCGACGAAGTCAATCGCATCGGGTTTCCTCTCCGCGGTACCCTTGAGCGCGAGCTTGGTCTCCGCGCTGGCCTCTCCGTCGGCCTCGCGATCATCTGGGCCCGCGCGCTCGTCAACCGCCTCGCGCGGGACCGAGAAACACCCGCAGTCGTGGGCATCCGACCTGCTGCATAGATCGCAAGTTACGTCGGACTCGCTGGGGATTTACGTGTCGACGTTGTCGGGGTGAGGGCGACCTGTAGGGTCGATTAAATCGCAATTTCCCGATGCAATCGAAGTCGATGATTGACGATCCGCGGTAACTATTTCTAAGATCACTGAGTTCGTTCGCGCTGTGCGAACAGCGATAGGAGTGATTGATCCCATGACCCCGAACGTGAAGAAAATGCTCATTGGTGGCGGTGTACTCATCATCGTTGCCGCAGTTCTGAATTTCGTCGTCTTCGCCGAGAAGACAACCCCTCAGACCAACCGCGGCGCCCCCGGCGCAGCTCCCTAACTTCGTCCGCGCGATTGCACCCGCAGCTGGACCAACCAAGTGGGGATCGCTTCTGTCTCATCGTGGCCATCGCGGGGGATTGGGTGCTGGCCAACACCGTGCCAAATTGTGTCCAACGGCTCTCGAGACCGTAGCGCTCCCTTGTGTCCGGTCGTTGGCGGGCCAGTTTGCTGTCTATTGCAGTTCTCTGCTCCCATCTGCGACTGATAGGGCATAGACTCCCTGCCGACATGAAGATCGTTTGGGCGAGCACACTAGGGGCTAGCGTCATCGCGTTTGCCGAGTTTTCAATGGCGCAAACCGCGGCCCCCGTCGCTGCCTCAGCTGCCCCGGATGCATGTGCAACCGAGCAGCCCGAAGCCACAAGCGCTGCCAACTCAGTACAGACCTCGCAGAGATACCTCCGCTGCGCCGTCGACCGATTTCGTGAGCGTGATTATCGGCTCGCGATCCGATACTTCGAGCTGGCAAATAGCGCCGCGCCCTCTGCAGACTTTCAGTTCAATATCGCGAGAGCGCACGAGCTGCTGAGCGAGTACGAACCCGCAGCAGACCACTACGAGAGATATCTTCGAGACAAGCTCGACGCGCCTGATCGCGCAGACGTCCAGCGCCGGATTGTAGAGCTGCGCGACCTCGCACGCCGCCGTCGAGAGGCAGAACGTCGACAAGATCCACGTGCCTTTGTCCAGTTCGAAGTCGATCCTCGTGGCGCAGAGATTTTGGTCGAAGGGCGCTCGATTGGGCGCTCGCCGATCGCGCGTCCGCTAGAGTTGCCAGTCGGCACCCATACGGTGACCGCGCAACTCGATGGCTACCGGCTTTGGCAGGGTATCGTCCGACCACGACAGAGCGACACAGTCATCGCGACCATTCGTCTCGAAGACGAAACGCGCTTCCGCACCATCGCCGCCCCTCACATTGCGAGCTACGTGATCGGAGGCGTTGGCGTGGCCTCACTGGTCGGCGCCATCGTTGCTGCAGTTGCCATCCCAGGGGGAGTCTGCTTTGGACCTCGCAATGCTTCTTGCACTGGGGTTGGCGGAGACCGAATTGAGCTGGCCAACAACGCTCACCAAGTCTGGCCTAGCGACGGTGCCAGCCTTCGCAGCACGCTGTCCGGAGCCCTCGTGGGTGTCGGCGTCGCAGCCCTAAGTGGAGCCGCCATTGCGTGGTTCATTGAAGCCGCTGCCGGGCGCACCGAGCGAGTCCCACCGCGTGTCCGCGAGACCACACCCCAAGTCGCGCTCGCGACGGACAGCGCCACCCCCCATCCGCCCGCTGCACCAACGTCTCAGCCCTAGCGAAGCGAGCTCCAGTGCGTGCGCTGGATTTTCTCGATGGATCGCAGCGCTTGCTCCGCCTCGTAGTCCAGCTTCACACCGCGAAACTCCGAGATGAGCTCTGCCTCGGCCGGAGTGACCAAGCCCCGCGCAGAATTTGCAAAGCTCTGTTCAATTGCGCGGAGATCATAGCCTCCCTCGAGGGCCAAGACGATGCGGCTCTCTGCGTGCTTGTCTGCGACACGACGAAGGCTGGAAGCCATCCAAGCGTAGTCGGTGGATTTAAGCCGCATGCCAGAGAGCGGATCGCGCTCATGTGCGTCAAATCCCGCGCTGATCAGCAACAGCTCAGGCTCAAACTCGTCAAGAATGGGAAGCACAATTCGCTCAAAAGCTGCGGCATAGACAGCGCCATTGCCGTTGGCCGGGAGGGGCAAATTGACCGTGCGCCCCAGCCCGTCCCTCTCTCCGACGTCATCTGCCCGCCCTGTCCCTGGATAGATGGGCCACTGGTGGAGTGACACAAACAGCACCGATGGATCGCTGATGAAAATGTCCTGCGTACCGTTTCCGTGATGCACGTCCCAGTCGACAATCGCCAAGCGCTTGAGCCCACGTGAACGAGCATGAGCGGCGGCAATCGCGACGTTGTTGAGCATGCAGAACCCCATCGCTCGATCGATCGTCGCGTGGTGTCCGGGAGGCCGCACGATCACCACGCCTTGATGGATCTCTGTGTCAAGGCTCGCGTCCACCGCGGCGATCACGGCGCCCGCTGCACCCCACACCGCTTTATGAGATCCGCCAGAAAAGAACGTGTCGCCGTCCAAAAAACCCTGCCCGCGCGCGAGCGCCAGCTCAAGCCGCGAGAGGTACTCGTTCGAATGCACTCGGAGGATTTCTTCTGCAGATGCGAGCCGGCCAGAAACTGCGCATTGGCGAACGCCAGACTCGAGCAAGCCTCGCTCGGCAGCGGCCATTCTCTCTGGACGCTCAGGATGAAAACCCGGAGCGACGTGGCCATCGCCGCGATGGTCAACGACGACATTGAGCGGGAAATTCCCTGGCTCTGCACAGTCCGAATGCGGCATGGGTTCGTATCTAAGTGGGGGGCTCGAATGACGAATGGCACCGGATCATTGCATTGAAACTCCGCGCTCGCACCCGCTGAAGTGACTGCTCGGAGGCGAGCCATCGGAGATCGGGGCACTCGACGGCGAGTCCCCCACCTGCGTATGAATCGTTGGGCGGATAAATCGGCACCTTGACCGCAATAATCGCAGGGTGTTACCTCGCGAGTTGCGGTCTTGTTTCGGTCGGCATGGATCCTAACCAATAGCCCATGCCAACTTGAAGCATCGCCGAGCGAGACGAGGGTCCTCGGTTGGTGTGATCAGCGCATTTGGTGCTTTATCACCCACTGCACGGGAGCGAAAAATGCGCTGGAAATTAATCACAGGCAACGCATTGGCGTTGCTAGTTACAAGCCTCATGGCCCTGTTTTGGGTGAGAAGCTCGGTTACAGACGCGCTCTCACGCGATGTGACCCCAATGGTCGAACGGAGCGTGGTGCTCTTCGATGCGCTTCGCACCGCCCAAGGCGATCGCTACCGTGCTGAAGTTGTAGCAATCGCTGCGCAAGAGGCTGCAGCCGGAGTCTACGGCGCCACGACCACGTCCGCGCAAGCTGTTGCGGCGTTCGAGCAAGCACAACGCACCTCGCGGTTGATGGGCGAGCACTACCCACCGTCGCGCCCACGTCCGGCGGACCTCGTGGTGTTTACAAACGTGCAGGGCAGAGTCCTTGCGCGCAATGTGGATGCCCGCCAAGAGGCGAACCGCAACCTTGCTGAAGAGTTCGAGGCGGTTGGCGTGGCACTGCGTTCGGGCAACGCAGTGCGCGATTACCTTCGCTATGACGGCCAGAAATGGTTCGACGTGGTGTTTGCGCCAGTCCGGCGAGAGGGTGCCATCGTTGGGCTCTTAGGCGTCGGCTATGAGCTCTCTGACAGCGTCGCGGCAGAAGACGCCTCACGCCTAGGTGCCGAGGTCGGCTACCTGGTCCGCGAAGGCGATCGCTTTGCCCTTCAGAGCCTCTCATTCGGAACACAGACCGAAAAGACTGGCGTTCTAGCCTGGGCAAACGGCGGAAACGTCGACCTGATCCGGATTTTCAATAGCGATTCCTCGGTTCCCACTGCCGAAATTGACGTCTCAGGGCATCGATGGAGAGTCTCTGGACACGCCGTCCCAGGATTGATCCGACCCACCCGCGCTGGCGCTGTTCGTCCTGGATTCGTCGTCCTGCGCGATCTGTCAGCGGCACGAGAACCGTCCCTTGGACTGGCATTGCCGATTCTCTACTTGGCGCTCTTCGGGCTGCTTCTTGTGCTCATTCACAACATCGTCGTCTCAAATTCGGTTCTGCAGCCCATCGAAGTGATCGAAGAAGGACTGCTCAGAATCATCAACGGTGACCAAGCTCACCGCCTCGAATTGCAGCACCCTGAACTGGGCGGGATTGTTTACCGCATCAACCAGCTTGTTCAGACCTTCACGGGCGAAGAAGAGAGCGATGACTCGGGACGAGTCTCCAAAGCACCCCCTCGTCCCGCCCCAGTGGCGGCTCCAGCGGCCCCGGTGATCGACGAGAGCGCCATGTCCTCGACGGTGGACCCCATCGCGGCACAGCGCTTGGGCGCAGAGCCCGAGGCTGAGTACTACACAAGGCTTCGTGCTGAGTACCTCCAGGCTCGCAAGGCAGCTGGCCTTGGAAGCTCAGACGGTCTCTCGCACGAGCAGTTCGTCGAAATGGTGCGAGCCAGCGAGGGTCAGCTCGCCCAGAAGTACGGCTTCACATCCGTTCGCTTTACCGTCGGCACGCAAGGTAGCGACGTGCTCTTTAAGCCGGTTCCGCTCAGCTGATCGAGAGCAACGCAGCGAGCAATTGCTGTTTGGCTGCGTGTCTCTTCCGCTTCGTGCTTGTACGTCCTTGGACGAAGCCGGAGCAGAACCTCGAGAGCGCTGTTGGACGACGTCGGAGCGACCGCCTATACGTCGAGCACTTGACGAAACCGACCATTGAGGGAATAGCGCTGCTCACTCGCAGCCACCCAATGGCTGTTTATTCTTCTTTGCATTCACGATCGCAGGACACGCACCATGGGGTTGTTTGATTTCTTCAAGGGAAAGAGCGACAAAACTGCCGTCGATGAGAAGTCACTCTCCCGGCACGCAGAGCGGATCATGGACAAGCGCGCGCTCAGTCCCGACCGCTTCGCTTCAATCGATTTCTTGTGCAAAGTGGGCACACCCGAAGGCTGGCGCGCGGTCCTCCCCAGATTCAACTTCAACGTGGATCCCAGCATCACAGACCGCGAAGAGAAGCAGTACATCTTTGACGCCGCCGTGCTCGACCCCGAGCACGCGATTGACCCTGTGTGTGAGTTTCTCAAGACCGCTGAGACACTCCATTGGCCCATCAAGGTGTTGCGAAAGATCACAACTTCAGAGCGCATCGTGAGCGAGCTTCTCGCAATTTTAGATGGCTTCGACACTGGTTACGGGCGCAATGCCGATCGCAAAGCTCAGGTAATCGCTGAGCTCGAAAATGACAACGATCCGCGGATCGCAGAGTCTGCGCTGCCGTTCTTGCGGGATTTTAGCGAAGACGTCCGGTTTCACGCCGTGCGCACGATCATGGCGCAAGACGCTGAGTCCGAAGCGAGCGCCGCTCTCTCGAAGCTGTTGATCGAAGACGAATCGACACGAATTCGAACGACGGTGCTTGAGGGATATCTTCAAAACGGGTGGAAGGTCAGCCACCCAGATCGTGCCGCCCTTGAGCGAGTGCTGCTCACGGTGGCGACAGCCAATTGGCGTCTCACGGACGACGGCAAAGTCACACGACGCTGACGTCGTTTCTACCAGAGGGTCGCTGGCCCTCTCCGAGGTGGGAGAGGTGGGTCAGCCGACCGACTTTTGCATGACTTCCCGCAGTGCTCGGAGCTTAATCAGCGAGCTCTCCGGCCCACCATTGGCCGCAAGTTCGGCGATGACCTGATCAAGATCCGCGATCTCGCGGTCTTGCATGGTCACAAGCGAGTCGGCCATATTGATAAAGGTTGTGAACAGATCCTCAAGCTCGTCGCCCTTGCGCAGACGCTCCTTCACTCGAAGCTGACCCTTGCCAACCTCTCGCAACAGCCGCTTGAGTTTGAAGACCGGACCCACGAGCTTGTGAGTGATCACGATGCCAGCCAAACCGAGCGCAATGACGAGCAGCAGACCTCCACCCAAGAGCGTCCAGCGCGTGCGACTTCGGGTGGTCGCGATCATTGCTCGTTGGTGTCGACTCTCGGCGAGCGACGACGCGAGGCGGGCCTCTGCGAGGTGAAGGTCCGCATTGATCCGAGCCAAGAGCTCTGGATTGTCCGCGACATTCATGAGCGCATTCGTGTGAAGAATTTCTGCACTGGTTTTCGACTCACGAAACGCAATCTCAGACTGGCTCACGGCGTAGCTAGCCTGTGTGGCAGCGCTCTCCGCAGTGCCAAAGATCACAACCCCGAGGCCTCCCATCAAAAGCAGCGCGACACCACAAATCATCCCCGTGTATTTCAGCTGAAATCTCGGATCGAGAAGATAGTTGCGCCAGAGGCGTTTCGGTGGGGCAAGGCCCGATGGAGCGTGAGCCGCGTTTGAGGAAGATTGTGCCATAAGACCTCTCAACGAGCAGTGTACTCGCAACCATGTCGCTCTGAGAAGCTCAGGAAGCGTGAGGGTGCCGCTAACGCATGGAAGCGAGCACTTGTGTGAGCGCGCGATTGACGACGGACTGCATAGCCGTCGCAACCGCTCCGCGTTGACCTTCAATTCCAGGGGTTCCGCCACTCACTGTGATCGTCGAGCTCGCGTCGAACTCGTACGCTCGTCCAGGAAAGCTCGAGACCACAATCGAGACCGCGACCCTTACGCCGTTTCCTTGCGGAGTGATGGACTGCAGGTTTGCATCGAATTGATGAGCGCCACGAAGTCTCTGGGTGCGAATGACGGTGCGAGCAGCAGCCGCCGCGCCGCGGTGGCGTACCACTTCGCCCCGCCGATCAAGTGCCTGTTCAAGTGCCTCCTGCGCGATTCGCTGAAACGTCGCTCCCCCCGCGGCCTGAACGTTTACGGTCCCGGTCGTGATCAAAACAACGGGCGTCGCCGTGGTCGGGGGAGGGGTCGTCGTCGCGCTGCGCTCGCCGCTTGAGCTCGCCGCTTGAATGAGCCCAATTGCACGTCGAGCCTGAACCGCGACGTCTCGTTGCCCACCGCGCGTAGCGCTCTCGAGTGCGCTGATGGCTCGCGCGTCCCCGATTGCACCCAGGGTGGCCGCGAGGGTCGCTCGGACCGTCGTGTCGGTCTCGGTTGCAAACACCTGCAGGATTGCCTCTACGCTTGCAGCCTCGTGCAATTCTCCAAGCCGAAGCGCCGCGTTCGTTCGCACACGCGCGTCAGAATTGGTGCGGAGCATTTGAATCAGAAAGTTAGCGCGTGCGCTCTGCGCGGCAGCGAGTGTACCGTGCAAATTCACAGCTAAAAATGCCAGAGTGGCCAATGTGCGAAGAGGAAACTGCATCCGTTCGTGCCAATTGTTGCAGAACACACCGAGCGTTGAGAACGTGCGATTATAGACGATGGTTGCCCTGCGCGAATGCACACATACCGCATGCCCCCGCGGGATTTTTAAGATCCTCGCGTGCGTTGGACTAGGCATTGTCACTACGTCGACGGTGGATGTGCACGCGATTCCGATCCGCGTACTTGCAGGTGCGGAGATTTCGCTTGCACCGACGCTGAGCGCGGACGGTCGCTCTGCGCAGCTACGTGTCCAGCTGCGTGACGACCACGGCGTCGGCCTTGGCCGCGCAATCGAGTTGCACATCGAGGCAGGTGCCAGCCGCGTGACCGCCGCCGTGACGACCTCCGAGCGCGGAGTGGCGACTGAGCGGGTCGCGATTCCAGTTGGAGTTTCTATGCTCCGAATCCGCGCTACATTTCGCGGCGATCGCGCTCACTCTCCGGCTCAACATCGGTTGGATTGGACACCGCGAAGCCAGCAAACGGTGCTCACAGTCTTGGCTCCCGAGGCCATCGATCTGGAGCGAAATCGCCGCACCGAGATTGTTGTGCATGCGCTAGCCCAGGGGCTCCCCATGTCCACAACGGCTGGCTGGCCTATGGTGCTGGAGCGGGACGGGCAGCTGTGGTTTCAGCTCCGCTCAGACGCATCTGGGCGTGCCGTACAGCAAGTGGAGGCCGATAGCTGGGGAGGCCCAGGACCCCACACGCTCCGGGCGGTGATGGTGCACAACGGAGCTGAGTCAAGATCACGTGAAATCCGTGTCGTTGTTCGTGCGCTTACCTCCGTCATCGCGCGCGCCGAGACTCAGAGTGATTCCACTGGCGCCCTTGTCATCGTTGGCGCCGTCGCGTGGACTGGTGGAGGGGTCCAAGGCGGAACGGTCGTGATCGAGCGAGAGGGGCGCGTTATCATCGGCGGGAGCGTCGACCGGCGTGGCAGCTTTACACTTCGGCTTCCTGCGGAAGAGCGGCGTGTGGGATCTCGTGTGCGCGTGCGATTCGTGCCCAACGTGCCTTGGTACTCGGGTGCGGAGAGCGAAGAGATTCTCATCGCTCAGCACCCACAGACGAAGGTGGCTTGGCAATTGTCGCTCGCCTTCCTTCTCTGCGCCGCGTTGATCCTCCTCGGCCTAAAGCGGCGAGTGCCTCAGCGAGTCCCAAGCGCAGCACAAACGATCAGCAATGGCGTTGAGTTTGTTCCATCGGACGATTCGGTCTCACACGTCGTGGTGATCGTGGTTCGCGATCGGTCCACTGGATCCGTGGTCTCGAATGTACTGGTGATGTGTGATCAGGTTCGATGCGAGGACCAGAGGGTCTCGTTCGACAGCCGC
Source organism: Deltaproteobacteria bacterium (assembly GCA_030694465.1). GTDB lineage: Bacteria > Myxococcota_A > Polyangia > Polyangiales > JAUXYJ01. The sequence goes on from JAUXYJ010000105.1 coordinate 156,954, forward strand.
GATGCGCTTGATCTCCAAGTCAGCGCCCCTGGCTACTCTCCTCGTGGTGTTCGCCTTGAGAAACGCATGAGCGGTACCCTTACGGTGTTGCTATCGCCGTGGCGCGAGGCAGCGTGGCAGATCGCCAAACGGTGGCTGGGTGGGGCCTTGCGTACGCCCAAGGAAGCACGGTCGCTCGCAAGAAAAGCCGAAGCCGAGTCCCTTCGGCAAGCAGAGGTCTTGGTTTACGGTGCCACCGAGCCAGATCCGAAAGAAGTTGAGGCCTTGGGTCACATGGATGGCCCGTCGCTTCCCAAGCAATGAACATTGCGCGTTGACGCGAGCTTTTCGGTTCACCTATCGTTGCGGTCCGCTGCGCCGTTCGGAAGGGATTTCCCCTTCACTTTTTCTGCGCACGTGAGATAGCGACCGATGCTTCCTGTGATTCTCGGCATCGCCGTAATCGTTGTCATTGCGGTGGTTTTGTACCTGCGATCTCAAAAGCAGGCCTCACTCGAATCGGGCAGCGAGCCCGAAGCACTCCCGCCACCAAAGGCCGAGTCGATCGAGCCCAAGTCTTCGGCAAAACAAGCTGAACCGGCAACAAAGGCTCCAGCTGTTTCCTCAACTGAGGTCAAAGTTGCAAAACCGGCTGCGATCGCCTCAAGTCCTGCTCCCAGTCCCGTCGCAGAGACTGCAACGACGGCAGGGTCGGACGTCAAAGCTGCCGACGCTGAAAAGGCCTCGACGGCAGAAAACGTCGAGGCAGCTGCAGACGTTGACACGACAGCGAGCCCGCGAGCCCCTGTGGAGTCGCCCTCAGCGCCCAAAGAGCCGCTTGCTTCCGCGGTTGCCACTGCTGAAAAGGCCACTCCGGCCCAAGCAGACAAGCCTGCGTCTCGCGAGCAGAGCCGCAAGCCAAAGGCTTCTGACGAGGACGTCGCGGCGCTCAAGCGAGGGCTCAAGAGCGCGAGAGGTTCGTGGGTTCAGCGTCTGATCGGGATTTTTGCTGGCAAAAAGACAGTCAGTCCCGAGCTGATCACGGACATGGAGGAAGTGCTTCTTACCGGCGACGTTGGCGTTCGCACGACGGAGCGAGTGATTGAGCAGCTCAAGGCGCAGCTGGACAACGCCGATGTAAGCGATGAGCAGCTCGTGTGGAGCACTCTGCGGAGTGTCTCAAGACGAATTATTGACGTCGAGGCGCCGCCGTTTGGCCACAAGGCCCAGCCTGGCCAACCGCTCGTGATTTTGGTCGTGGGCGTAAACGGCGTCGGTAAGACGACCACCATCGGCAAGCTCGCCTCGCGCTACAAAGAGCAGGGCAAGAAGGTCTATCTCGCGGCGGGTGACACATTCCGAGCTGCTGCGGTCAAACAGTTGGAGCTCTGGGGTGCTCGCGTGGGTGTTGAGGTGGTGAAGGGCAAGGATCTCACCAAGCCCAGCGCAGTTGTCTTCGATGCTGTCCAGACCGGCGTGAAAGACGGCGCGGATGTCGTAATCGCTGACACCGCTGGACGGCTCCACACAAAGACGCCGCTCATGGACGAGCTGCGAAAGCTTGGGGAAGCCGCAAACAAAGCGCTCCCTGGAGCTCCTCACGAGATCCTGTTGGTGCTGGACGCGACAACGGGGCAAAACGCTGTGGTGCAGGTCACAGAGTTCAAGAATGCTCTCGCGGTGACTGGTATCGTTCTCACCAAGCTTGACGGAACGGCAAAGGGCGGCGTCATGATGGCGGTGTGTGATGAGCACAAGATCCCCGTGAGATTTGTCGGTGTTGGCGAAAACGTTGATGACCTCCGCGTCTTTGATGCAGAGGCCTTTACCGACGCACTGTTCTCTTCAGAGGGCATGACCGACGAAGAGCAGAGTGCCTGAGTTGGGGTGTCGACATCGTTCCGCCCCATTTTCACGGGAATTTTCGGCTGATTTGCTGCAATTCAGTCTTGTTCCCAGCCTCTTACGTATCGCAACGAGATTTCATGTTGCGGTAAGAATACAGCGCGTGATATAGTGCCCGCCGTTTCAAGAAAATCTTATTATTTTCGCGGAGTTACAGCATTCCCAGTGGGTCTGTTTCTTCAATGCCCCAAGCGCCGCCGAACCCCTATTCTGGAGTGACGGAGACGATGCGTCACCGAACGATTGCAAGGTTCTCGCTCACGGCTCTGCTGACTCTGGCCCCGTCGACAGCGATGGCGCAGCGTGGTCGCAACCGCCCTCAACCGACCCAGCCAGCAGATCCTCCTGCTGGTGACAGTGGAGGGATGACCTTTACCACCGAGGACACACAGACAGCTGCGCCAACTACGGGCGCGACCGATCCGATGGCCACAGGCGCTGCGGATCCCGCGACTGGCACGGCGGGCGGCACGGACAGTGGGCTTGACGGTGTTGGCGGGCCTGAGGTTCGAGCTCAGCTTCGACCGATGTCAGAGCGTATTTTTGCTGTTCAGCAGATTTATGCGCTTCGAAACCGTCGATTCGAGCTTCAGCCCACGGTGGGTGTCTCGTTGAACGATCCCTATGTGTCGCACACGGGGATTGGTCTCGCGGCGAACTACTGGATCACCAACGTGCTCGCCGTGGGTGCCAACTTCATGTTCAATCAGCCCTTCAATGGGCGATCGGACGTGGACTTGCGCTCCTCAAGGTCGATCGGTCTTGTGGTCCCGATCAATGAATATCAGCTGCTTGCGCAGGCGAACTTTACGTACGTTCCTTTGTACGGAAAGTTCCTCATGTTCAACCGCTTCATTTTTCACTACGACTTCTATCTGACAGCTGGGTTGGGAGTCACACGTACTCGTCCGATCCCCGTTGTAGATCCAGAAGTGCGTAGGTTCGACTGGAACACCGCCATTCTGTTCAACGCTGGCATTGGTGTTCGCGTGTTTATTAATCGCTGGTTCGGTATCGTGGCCGAGGTCCGTAACTACATCTATCCAGAGCGACTTGAGTCTCTCAGCATCGGGACGCCCAACGTCCGCGATCTGCCGCCTCAAAACGCGATGGAAATGTGTCGAGGTATGGCCGGCGACGCAGGTGGCGGACCGCTCTGTGGTTCTCGCTACGATCCCGCGACCTGGTTGGGTCAGACTTCCCTTACGGACAACGTGATGATCCAGGTTGGTTTCACGATGTTTCTGCCGTTCGGCGTCTCTTATCGACTGCAGAAGTAACGAGAGGAGTTTGTCGTGGACAACCAAAACTCGCGTAAGGGTACACGTGACATGAAGCGATGGGTCGGAGCAGTTTCAGTCGCGGCCGTCTTGGCAACGAGCAGTGTTGCAGGCGCGCAGGAGGTTCAGATTCGCGGTCCACTCGCGAACGCTGCCTCGTGTCGTCACTGCGTTCAGTATCGAGCGGGACGCGCTATGCTCTCGCCGTCTTTCGGCATCTCACTGCAAGACGACTTTCAGCGCTCCATGATCTTTGGTCTGCAGGGCGCTTATCACTTCACGGACATCATTGGCTTGGGCGCCTACGTTGGATATGCCGCCGTGCAGATTCCTACGGCGCTCTCGAGCGCAGCACAGAGCTACGCTGGTTTGTCTCGTGATGGTGGCATGACGACCACGAACACCTTTCAACCCACCTACAATGTGCCGAATCAAGCGAGTTTTACTCAGCAAATTGGTTCGTTGGGTTTGATGATTGGTGCTCCACAGCTGACGCTGACTCCTCTGCGCGGCAAGCTCGCGCTCTTCCAGAATGTCTTTATGGATGCGGACGTTTACTTGTTCGCGTCGCCGGCATTCATCATGGTCACTGAGCGCAGGGACTTTGACGCGTTCGATGTGAACAGCGGGTCCGTCCTCGGACTGGACTCTCAAGCGGTCCGAGACAGCCAAACGAATCGAGCTACCCGATTCGCGATTACGGGTATGTTCGGCGCAGGCCTGAACTTTTATATCAATCGCTTCTTGTCTCTCTCGTTTGAGTACCGCGCGTATCCCTTCGCGTGGAACACCTCGGGGACTGACGAAAACACGACAGCTTCCACCTGCGGCGCCAACGGGATGGCTTCGTGCTCGGGTTCGCCAGACTATCTTGTGCGACCAACGAGTGGAGCACCCGCGACGGGTGAAGCAGGCGGGCGATTGATCATTGACTCCAACGACCGCACCTTCCGTTGGAATCAGATGATTAACTTCTCGTTCAATATCTTCCTGCCTACGGCTCCCCGAGTCGGAGATTAGTCTTTTTAGACGAGGGATTGTAACCTCGTCTGAGATTTTAGTCAGGGGAAGGCTGAACCAAGCGGAGAATGAGTGACAACACTCTTTCTCCGTTTTGTTTTATAGGCTCGCTCTCAACGCGAGCTCATTGCGCTACGTCGAGAAGTTGAAGCGCGTCTCTTTTACAACACAGCCACCGCGTGGAGCCGGAAAGCGAAGCCGCCTCAAGATTGTCTCAAAGCAGGCCCTGAACGGGCCGCTGCGGACGATTCCGCCGCTTGAGATGTCGCCCACAGCGCCGCTCGGCGTGATTGTAAATCGAACCGTTGCGCCTCCTCGAAGGGTTGGATTGCTGCGCAGCTCGCGGTTGTAGCATTCACGAAAGCCGCCTTGGCTGCCAGCCAAAATGCCATCTACACGAGCAGAGTCGATTGTGCCTGGGCACTGATCTACGTAGCGAACGACATAGCGGACTCGAGGCGCTGTTGCGTCCTGGGATGGGACTTCAACATCGGGTTCGTCTGAGAGGTCGATGTTTGCCGCGATCGTTGGTGTGAGTGATGGTGGAGGGCCAGCGTCGACAACACTCACCGTCCGAACAGGTGGCGTGTCCACGGCGGCTGGCTTGCGGAGAGCGAGGTAAACCGCTCCTCCGCCGAGGCCCAGAAAGAGCAGGCCGATTGCAATGTATTTTCCGTTGCCTGAGCCTGTCGGCGGGGGCGGGATCGATGTGCTCACGTTGCGTGTTTAACCTTTCGTTCTCGAAGCCATGACTGCCGAATCAGATGCTGATGGGCGATACGGAGGGTCTTTTGTGCTCATGATTTGGACCAATCCGCCGAATGAACTCCACAACCGCGTTGCATGGCCAACCGCTTGTCGATTCGCTGCCACAGCTTGCAGATGAACTAACGTCACGAGATTGCTCCCGTCCCATGGGGCGACTTATCGCATGTTCGTGTGATCAAATCACTTCATCCGAAGCGTGGGGGCGATGTGGTTGGCACGTTTGCCATCAGTCGGAGCTCAGAGGATGAATCCCTCATTCGTTCTCTTTGCTTCGTCTTGGCTTGCGGTCCCTGCGCGACGGGCTCGACTGCCATAAGATCGCAATTTGGAGCGACTCGGTGTACACCTTGACCTGTCGTAACGTGGAGATCTCACCCTCATGAATCTTATCCAGACCGAAGAAGCCGCTCGCCGACTTGCGCGAGCCATCGCCAGCGATTTGTCTCTCTACAACGAAGCAAAAATCGTCCAGGGAGTGATTGAAGACAATCTCTTTGAGGTCATTCAAGACGAGATCGCCGAGGGGCAAGCCCTCTACAAGAACAGAGTCGCGCCTGAGCTGGTCGCGAAGAACTTTTACGGCAAGGCGATCGTTGACATCCTCGTTCGCGCGAAGCGCCACATCAAGTCCAAGGTCTGGTGAGTCTGCAGACACGATCTTGGAGCGTGGACATCGCTGCGACCGGCGAGCGAATCGACCGGCACATTGCGCAACGCCTCGCGAATGAGTCCATTTCACGCGGGGAGGTCCAGCGGGCTCTTGAGGCGGGCAAGGTGTCTGTGAATGACGCCCCTGTGAAGTCTTCGTATCGGGTACGCGCTGGTGATCGGGTCGTGTTTGAGTGCGCGGCTCCTGCCGAGAGTTCTGCAGCTCCGCAGGACATTCCGCTTGAGATTTTGCACGAAGACGACGCGCTCCTCGTGCTTGTGAAGCCGGCGGGAATGGTGGTTCATCCGGCGCGTGGTCACGCGGATGGGACCCTAGTCAACGCAGTTCTCTTTCACACCCAGATCGAAGAGAGCGAGGAGGTTCAGGGGCGTCCTGGGATCGTTCATCGCCTCGACAAGGGCACCTCAGGGGTCATGGTCGTCGCGAAGACAGCACGAGCACGTGAGGGGCTGAAGGCTCAGTTTCAGACCCATACCATCGTGCGTGTCTACGATGCGCTGGTGTGGGGTGCGCCGCAGTGTCCGCTGCGAATCGCCACGCTCCACGGTCGTCATCCGAAAGATCGACTGCGGTTTAGCTCAAAAGTTGCGGTCGGCCGAGCTGCTGTCACCCACGTTGAATTGCACCAGGCCACCGCGCGTGCGTCTTGGTTGCGCTGTCGTCTCGAGACCGGACGGACCCACCAGATTCGCATGCATCTCTCGGAGCTTGGGTATGGCTTGGTCGGCGATCCACTGTACGGAAAGGCTCCTCGGGACCTCGCGGCTCGCGTGATCGGGGACGACCTAGGACATCAGGCGCTTCATGCGCGCGTGCTGGGATTTATCCACCCCATTACGCAGCAAGAGCTGCACTTTGAGAGAGAAATTCCCGAGGATTTTGAGCTCGCATGGCGACGACTTGTTGCGCTCGATGTCACCGGCGGCTAGCAGTCTCGACGAGCCCAGCCAGCCGCTTCGCGTCGGAATACATGTCGATGTTTGCGAGCACAACGTAGACAGCCGAGGCGCTGGTATTGCAAATGGTCTCGGCCGATTGTTCAAGCATCGAGTCCTCGTACCGGGATTTGTATCCGACTGGGCCGTTGAGCCTGTAGTACGCGAACGAATCGGACGTTGACGGGGGATGTCGGCGAGGATCGCGCGCGAGGGTAACGTCCAAATCTTTGACAACCTCGACGGCCGCCTCGATGGACCATTCGTGAGGTGCTTCCCAGACGATTCGTACCGGGGTAGCGCGCACGAGGCTCTTGAGAAAAGCACGTGCGGCGAGGTGATTCTCGTCGGATGAGACGGCGTCAGGAGCCGAAAGCAAGACCGCGCAGATCGCGCCGAGGTCACGCAACACGGGCAAGAATTCGCTCAGCGCACGCTCTGCGGCCGGGGTCCACTCGAATTGACTGTTAGACAGCTCTTTGGGCGCCAACGCGGTGAAGACAAATTCGGCAGGGGCCTCGCGTCGCCAGCGGCGGACCAGGGCAGGGCCCGGAATCCCGATCGCCGTATCGGAGACTTCTACCAGCGCAAATTCACGAAGGTACTTAGTGGCTGGGACGGGAAATCCTGAGCATCCGATAGTGACTTGGGGAGAGTTCATCTGAGTGCGGACCTTATGCCACGGGGTGGGCTCCGCGCTATGGGGCCCTGCGTGATGGTGACGGGAGTCGGCCTTGCGTACCCCGCGAAGATTTAGCGAGTCTTTTGTCCTTCGCTCGAAGCGCTAGCAATTGCGGTAGGCTCGCGACGTGAATTCACGGATCGGATCGCGGCAGTCGACACTGGGCATGGTCTTGAGCGCGGCGCTGCTCGTCGCTCCAGGCTTGGCAACAGCCCAACAGACGGACCCGGAGGTGTTTGGGTACGATGGCATCGGGCGGGTGACAGCCATGGATGTCAATCAGTTCGAGCCCTCTGCGTCGGGGCGCGCTTTGCTCACGTTGGATCGAGCGAGTGTTCCGTCGCATTTGACCTTCACTGCGGGCCTGTGGGCGAACTATGCGTACCGCCCGCTCGTCCTAGGCGGTGGGACAACGACAACGGACATTGTGCGGCACGATTTTCGCGGCGAAGTGCACGCGTCCTTGGCTTTGTTTCAGTTTCTTGAGTTTTCGGCGGCGATGCCACTCGCGGTGACCCACCACGTCGAAGGTGCCCTAGCTCCGCTGTGTGGCGCTGCAGGGCCGTATCTCGCGCTGATGGTGGACTGTAACCGCGGTGAGCTGGCCGCCGAGCAACAGCGTGCCACCAGTTTTCGGAGTGGCGACGCGCGGGTCTCTGTAAAGGTCCCGATTCTCCGTGGTCCATGGGAATTTGCTGCTCGAATGCAGTTTGCAGTCCCCTTTGGCTCGATCGGTGTGGCTCAGAGTCCTAGCGCAGCCGGGCAGGCGTTTTCGAGCGCGAACTCAATGACCGTCATGCCTCAGCTGTTGCTGTCGCGTCAGTTTCAGCGCGTGCTCTTCGTCGCAAACCTTGGTTACCGTTTTCGCGAGCGCACAGGGATCGCCGCTGGCTCAAATCCGCTCGTCATTGACGATGAGATCCAGTGGGGGGCCGGAGCTCGATTTGCGATCACCGAGCGCGTCGGAATCTCTGGTGATTTACATGGCCGAATGGGCACATTCTTCGGTTCGGCCCCGTTGCTGACCTCTTGGCCCGTCGAGCTGGCCCTTGGTGCACAAGCGCAGCTGAGCCCGACGATTTCGCTCGATTTGGGAGCTCGTTCGGGTGTCCCGGGTGGCTATGGGGTGCCAACGATTGGTGTGTTTGGCGGGCTGCGCGTTTCGTTGGCTGGCCGCACGTGTCTCAATGGGCCTGAGGACTACGACGGCTTTGAAGACAACGACTACTGTGGCGATCCTGACAACGACGCGGATGGCGTCCCAGACGCGCTCGATCGCTGTCCCAATGACCCTGAGGATCGGGATGGAGTGCTCGACGAAGACGGCTGCCCGGATCCCGACAACGATGCAGACGGGATCCTCGACGATGACGATCGCTGTCCCACCGAGGCAGAGGATCGCGATGGCAACGCAGACACGGATGGTTGTCCGGATCCAGACAACGATGGCGATGGCATTCCAGACACACGCGATGAGTGCATCAACGATCCCGAAGATCTCGACAACTATCAAGACGAAGACGGGTGCCCAGAGCCTGGTCCAGCTCCGGTGGTGGTCACTCGCACCGAGTCACGATTGCTGCTTTCTCAGCGAATTTACTTCGAATACGACAGCGATGTGATCCGAAATGTGTCGTTCGATATTCTCAACGAGGTGGGATCGACGATCCGGCGCAGCCCCGACATTGGGCTGCTCAGGATCGAAGGGCACACGGACTCGGCGGGTGTCGCTCAGTACAATCTGGATCTGTCCTACCGACGCGCGAGAGCTGTCGTGGAGTACCTCGTCCAACGAGGCGTTGAGCGACCGCGACTTGAGTTTCGCGGCTTTGGGTCACAGCGTTTGGCGGTCGCCGATGATTCGCCAGATGCGCAGGCGCTCAACCGTCGTGTTGAGTTTGTCATCGTGAATCAGACGTCAGCGCCGCCGGTGAGCGCGGGCAACCCACCCGCTCAAACCGATCCTGCGGGCACTCAGCGGCCCCGTAGGCGCCGTCGACGCGCACGCTAGCGGTTTAGGGGGCGCAGAGTACCTCAGGGGCAATATGGTGGCGTTCAGGAGCGCTGTGGTGCTAATTGCCGCGCGATGTTGATCGAGATCAATCCACTGCATCCAGAGCCACGAAAAATTGCTCGTGCGGTTCAGTTGCTGCAGAGCGGCGGGATCGTGGCGTACCCCACGGACACGGTCTATGCGCTCGGGGTTGATCTTGGCAGCAAGAGCGCGATCGATAAGCTCTATGGAGTCAAACGTCTCGCGCGAGACCAGCCGCTGGCTTTTGTTGTGCCTGACCTAGCTGATCTTGCGAAATACGCAGTCGTTCAGGACCATCACTACCGGTTTATCAAGCACCTCGTTCCGGGGCCCTACACGTTCATTTTGCCCGCGACCCGCGAGGTCCCTCGGCTCGTGATGATGAAGCGCAAGACCATCGGAATTCGAGTTCCAGATCACGCGGTTACGAGGGCGCTGGCGCAAGAACTTGGGCGGCCCATCATGACGACGACCGCGACGCATCCGGTGGATGGCTCAGTGCTCTTTGATCCGAGCGAAATCTCGGATCTCTACGGCGGTGTTGATCTGGTGTTGGATGCCGGTGTTGGGGAGACGGTCTCGTCGACGATCCTCGACATGACCGATGGCGAGCCCACGCTGCGCCGCGAGGGAGCCGGGATGGAGCGGATCGAGAAACTGTATGGCGTCCGCCGCGCCCTGGGCGTCGACGACCTGTAAGCACGCACACGCGTGTTTTGCGCGCATCCCATTTGTGCATTGACGTTTGACAGCGCGGCTCCAAGGCTAGGCTGACATTGTTGTGAGTAAGCGTCCTTTGCGTCGTCGTCGGTGGGGATGGCTTTTGTGGGTTGCGTTGATCTTGCTCGGGGGAGCATTTGGGCTGAAGCGCTACCGAGACCGGCCACAAAAGACACTGGATGTGCGTGTGGCTGTTGTCGCGCGAGGTCGCGTCCGAGAGCTGGTCTCAACGGTGGCGGCGGGGCGAGTGACTGCTGAGCGTGAGGCCACGATTCGGGCCGAAATTGCTGGCGTAGTGACGCGAATGCCCCATCGGCGTGGCGCGATTGTGCAGCAGGGCGACATCTTGCTCGAGTACGATCCGCGAGAGCTTCGAGAGCGTGTGAGTGTCGCGAGCGCCGCGGTTGCCCTCTCTCGGGCTCAGGCTGCTCAAGCTCAAGCAAGCGCTGTCTTAGCCGGAAACAATGCGCGCAGAGCGGCGGAGCTCCGGGACCGAGGCGTAGGGGCCGCCGTCGAGGCCGAGACTCTCTCGGGCAGCGCAGGGGTTGCCTTGCGTGCTGCCGACGCAGCGCGGATCGGAGGTCAGCAAGCGCAGGCCAATGTTCGCGTGGCGCAGCTCGCGTTGCGTCATGCGGTGTTGCGAGCTCCGTTCTCGGGAGTCTTGCTCACACGCGCGATCGAGGTCGGCGAGGTGACCACGCCAGGCGCGCCCTTGTTTACGCTCGCAGACGTGAGCCGGTTGCACGTTGATGCGGAGCTGGACGAAGCAGACCTCGGGCGCGTTCGCGTCGGAATGCGCAGCGAAATCACTCTCGATGCCTATTCGGGAGACCGGCTAAGCGCGCGACTGAGCGAGATCGCGCCGAGCGTTACGCGTGATGTGCGTGGCAGCCGTTCGATCGCAGTGCGCTTTGAGCTTTCTCCGGATCCGCGGTTGCGCGTTGGGATGAGCGCCGAAGCGGACGTCATCGTAGCGACGCAAGAGAATGTGCTGTGGATTCCGCCTAACGCCGTGATGGGTCGAGGGATCGAGCGCGCGGTCTATGTTGTGGACGCGGGCGGGGTCGCGCGCCGGCGCACGGTGCGCACTGGGATGGGGACTTGGGAGGCCCTTGAGGTGACGCAAGGGCTCGCGTTGAACGATCGCGTGATCGTCACGCTGTCCAACGCCGAGCTGCAAGATGGCGTGTTGGTTCGCGTTCGAAGTGATGAATCGACACCTTCGCGAGGTGCGTCGCGGTGAGCGTTGAGTCCACGAATCTGAAGGTGGGTGACCCGCTCATGGTCGCCACTGCGCTTGAGCGCTCGTTCGTCATGGGAGACGAGGTTGTGCGTGCGCTGCGCGGCGTCGACTTTGTGATTTGCAAGGGCGAACACGTTGCGATTATCGGGCCATCCGGCAGCGGAAAGAGCACGTTGATGTATGTGTTGGGCTGTCTGGATACCCCATCGGGTGGGACCTACAGTCTCGCGGACTATGACGTGTCTGAGCTGAACGACGACGAGCTGGCGGCGCTCCGAAATCGCTACATTGGTTTTGTATTTCAGTCGTTCAATCTGATCCCGCGTACGACTACGGTGGACAACGTGGCGCTGCCGCTTCGCTACGCGGGTGTGGGAGTCTTTGAGCGTCGCAGGATCGCGAAAGAAGCGCTTGAGCGAGTCGGGCTTGGCCACCGGCTGGATCACACGCCAGATCGGCTGTCCGGTGGTGAGCGTCAGCGCGTGGCAATCGCCCGGGCGATCGTGACCAAGCCAGAACTGCTTCTCTGTGACGAGCCGACTGGCAACCTTGACTCTCGTGTGGGGGGTGAAATCAGCAAGCTGTTCGAAGATCTCAACCGCGACTTGGGTGTGACCTTGGTGATTGTTACGCACGACCCCGCGATGGCGAAGCGTGCGCAGCGCAATATCAAGTTGGTGGACGGGTCTGTGGTCTATGACGGTGCACCCGTAGAAGGACGGTAGCGACTTGCATGTTTGAACATGTTTTGTCAGCGATTTTGGCCCTGCAGGCCAATAAGATTCGCGCAGCGCTCACGATGTTGGGGGTGGTCATCGGGGTGCTTGCGGTGACGCTTTTGGTCGGCGTTGGAGACGGCGCGAGGATCTATCTTGATCAACAGATTTCGGGGCTTGGGACAAACCTGATCACGATCGTTCCGGGGCGTCGCGAGACGCGAGGCTTTGGTCCTCCCGCGGCGAACAGCGCCAAGCCACTTGTGATGGAAGACGTGCGAGCGTTGGAGCGACACGCGAGCCTGTTGCGAGGTGTTACTCCAATCGTGATGGGTGGCGGCGCCGTGCGATTTAGCGGGCGAACGAGGGACACCATGGTGTTGGGTGTTGCTCCTTCGTTCAGCGATTTGCGCAACATGCACGTCGATCGCGGTGTGTTTGTTCGTGACGAAGACGTCGACGCGCGACGCCGTGTGTGTGTGCTGGGTCGAACCATTGTGCGAGAGATTTTTGGCGATGAGAATCCGCTCGGGCAGAGCGTGAGGATCGCCGATGGACGGTTTCGTGTGGTCGGCGTGATGGAGGACAAGGGACGCTCGTTGGGGTTCGATCTCGACGACCTCGTCTTCGTGCCGGTGACTGCCGCGATGGACCTGTTTAGTCAGGATTTTTTCACGCAGATCGTGACCGCTGCGCGTTCGAAGAACGACGCACCGGCTGCCGCAGAAGAGATCGAAGAGATCTTGGCGCGTCGGCGCAACGGCGAGAAGACCTTCACCATTCAGAGCCAAGACGATCTGCTCAAGACCTTTGGCGCCCTCACGGGTGTCATGACGTTAATGTTGTTGGCCATCGCGTCGATTTCGCTCGTCGTAGGCGGGATCGGCATCATGAACATCATGCTCGTCTCGGTGCGCGAACGAACCCGCGAGATCGGTGTTCGTCGTGCAGTTGGCGCTACGAAGAGTGACATCCTGTGGCAGTTTTTGCTTGAGAGCGTGATGATTTCCAGTGTGGGAGGAGGCATCGGGTTGGCCACCGGCGGAGGGATCGTCTTGTTACTCAATCACTACGCGCCTTCGGTCCCAGTCGCTCTCTCGGCGTGGATCGCTGCGGTCGCGTTTGGCAGCTCGTTTGTGGTTGGCGTTCTGAGCGGTGTGGTTCCGGCGCGTCGGGCGGCAGAACTCGACCCGGTTGAAGCGCTACGCTACGAGTGAGCGAGGCGCTTGGGGTACTGTCGAGCCGTCGTGTTGCCCAAAGTGCGTCTGGCTCTCGTCGTTGTGTCGTGCATGTGCGTTGTCACCGGTGCGTCTTACGCTAGCTTTTACCTAGGAAAATCCAAGGGTTTGTCACAGCGCGTGGTGACTCAAGGGCCGACCACTGTCGCCGAAGACAGCGATCGCAATGGACGACCGGATCGATGGACGACACGCGATGAGACCGGGCTGACGCTCTCGATCGCGACCGATCGCAATGGAGATGGGCGACCGGACCGACAGGAGCATTTCGTGGGCGGGAGTCGGCTGGTCCGTGTCGATTTGGACGAGGATTTTAGCGGACGATATGATCGCTACGACTCGGTCACCCGCGAGGGGCATGTGATTCTTACGCACTACGATCGCAATTGGAACGACGCGCCCGAACGCTGGGTCCAGAGAGGCGGGTCAGGGTCGATCGTCTCGGAGTGGACCGATGCAGACGAGAACGGAGCTCCTGAGCGATACCGAGAATTTGATCGCGTCGGCCGTGTCACCGAAGAAGGGATCGATGCGGACGGCGACGGGCTCTACGAGGTTGAGCGGTTCTTCAATGGGCAGTGGGCCGACGGTTCGCGTCCCGAGACCATTGAGCATGACGACGACCGCGATGGTCGGTTTGAGCGACGAGAAATCTATGAAGAAGACGGACATCTCTCGATCGTGCAGCTCGACACAAACGGCGATGGCGTTCGGGACTTGATGCGGTTTCTCAATGCGGATGGATCGATCCGCAAAGAGGGCCACGATCGCGATGGCGACGGTGATTTCGAAGAGTGGCGCTATCCCTCGGGGACGGGGGTTCGGGTCGGCTTTGACGTGGACGACGATCGCGACATCGATCGATGGGCCGCGCCTGGACCGCCCGTTGGGTGGTGCGCAGCGCGTTGTCGTACTGACCCTCCGCGGTGAGAAGCGCTTGCGGGCGGGCGGGGGTTAATGCGAGTCTCTGACCCAATTCGTGGCCCAAGTTATCGCGTTAGACCCCTTGGCGGTCTTTGAGCAGTTCTTGCAGCACATGCGGGTGGCCGGTGCGCAACGGACGCAGCCTCGTGCGCCTGCGCGCGAGTCGGCACCAGAGGGGACGCCGCGGGCGATGCCGGCGATCTCAGAGGACAGCGGCTGGGACGATAAGACCAAGTCGCGACCCGACGTTGCGCGTGAGTACGCCCAGCGGTCCGCCCAGCGCGTCCATCACGATCAGTCCATCATCGTCGAGGATGACCTCGCGATGACCCAGCCGATGCAGTCGCAGGCGCCTGAGTTGCCTGCGCGTGGAGAGCTTAGGGGCGATCGTTTTTGCGACGAAATGCTGGTTCTCATCAAATACGGGCACAGTCAGCAGGTGCCGCGAGAGATTGACCGTTGGGTTCGTGCCTACCCTGACGACCTCGAGGGTCAGCTGCGAATCGCTGAGTTTGAGCTGCAGCGTGTGGACGCAAACATCGGTGTCGAGCGGCTCTTCTACGTGGCCCAGCGTTCGATGGAGCGTGGGGCCGTAGACCTGCTGCGTAGAGCCATGGATCGACTTGCTGTGTGTGCCGCGCAGGACACCCGCTATGTGGTCCTGCGCCAGCGGCTCGGGCTGCGCTAGCGCAGCTTCGTAAGGGGGATTCTCAGGGGTCCAGAGGCTCGCTCGCGTCATTGGACGGGCTGATTGCGTCCGTGCCGGCGCAGCGTGGCGAGCATGACGGGATCGCTCGTTCACACTGTAATTGGGTGGAGCTCTGGTCGTCGGCCAACGCGAAGCACGATTGGGCCTCTGAGGGGGGGCCTTCTTCGGCTGGCGCACACAGCGCACGGAGCTGCACGCAGGACGGTGCGGCAGTGGCTGGGCGTGGGCGAGCGTTGTCGGCACACCCGCTGGTCCAACTCAGAAGCGCGAGCAGCAGACTCAGGTTGATTCTTAGGGCTGACATGGCTTGAAGTATAAAAGTTTGGTGTACACGAAACCAATAAATGGTGACACGACGTAGGGACTCGCGGACAAGGTCGCGAGGGTGAAGACAGTGATTCATAGTAGAAACAATTGCAATCGGCTCGAATTACCACATCTATTCTTCGGCTGTGTTGTTTGCACGAGTGTGTTGCTTCTTCCGTGCGTGTCACGATCTCAGTCTTTCGTGCTACCTATGGATGGCGGAATCGCGGATGCCCGAACCGAAGACAGCGCAGCTGCGGACGGCGGGGTGATTCGAGCTGAGCCCGATGCAAGCGGGGACGCCCGTGAGCTCACCGACTCTGGTGCTGCGATGGACGCAACGGCTGCGACAGATGCGACCGCTGCGACCGTGACGCAGGTCGCAGCGCCGAGACCGCCCGCGCGCCCGGTGGCAGCGCCATCCCCAGAACAGAGCGTCACGGTCCGCGGAGACCGCGCGCTCAGCGCTGCCTCGTCTTCGACCACACGAGAGCGTGATCTGAGGCTGCGTCCGTTGACTCGTCCGGGGGATTTGCTTGAGGTCGCTCCTGGCTTGCTGGCGGTTCAGCACGCGGGCGGGGGCAAGGCGAACCAGTATTTCTTGCGAGGATTTGATGCGGACCACGGGACCGACATCGCGCTCTCGGTGGACGGTGTGCCGTTTAACAACGTGTCGCACGGTCACGGGCAGGGCTATGCGGATCCCAACTTCATCATTCCAGAGCTGGTCGAGCGCATTGATGTGCGAGAGGGGCCCTATTTTGCGCAGGATGGGGACTTTGCGACGGCGGGCGCGGTCGATCTGCAGCTGAGGCGCAGCGTGGCTCAACACTCGCTCTTGGTCGAGGCGGGGATGTACGGTCGCTATCGGGGATTGGCGATCGTGCGAACCAACGCGGGACCGATGAGCGGCTACGTCGCCGCCGAGGTCTCACACAACGATGGACCCTTTGTGTCTCCGCTCAATTACAACCGTATCAATGCGTTGGGGCGTTGGACGTTTGCGCTCGCTCCGCGCGCGGACCTCACACTCACGCTGACCACCTCTGCAGGCGCATGGAACGCGTCCGGGCAGGTCCCTGAGCGACTGATTGGCCAGCCATTTCGCGGTCAAATCTTCACTCGATTCGACAGTCTTGATCCCACCGAGGGCGGGCAGTCTGAGCGTCACTCTGTCTACGCCGACCTGAGAGTTCGCGGCGCGAACGAATCGGAGACTCAGGTGCTCGCGTACGCCGTCGCGTATCGCCTGAGTCTCCTGTCTAACTTCACTTTCTTCGCCGACGACGCCGTGCGAGGCGACGGCATTGAGCAGACCGATGGACGCGCGATCGCGGGTTTTCGTGCGTCGCATCGCATGAGGCACAGCGTGGGCGCGTGGCGATTCGAGACCACCGTGGGTGCTCAGTTGCGTTTTGACTCGATCGAGAACGCGCTCTATCGCCAGCAGGCACGCCTGCGATTTTCCACGGTCAACCAGAGTGAAATCCAGCAAACGTCGATCGGTCTCTATGCGCAAGAAGAGATCCAGCCAGTGCGGTGGTTTCGGGTCGTCGCTGGACTTCGCGCGGATCTGTTTGGCTTCGCGGTCGAGGACCGACGCGCTGGTGCGAGCGTCGCAGATCCCGAGCACTCGGGCGCGCAGCAGCGACTGCAGGTGAGCCCGAAGCTCACCGCGGTGTTTTCACCGGTCCCTATGCTTGATTTCTACCTAAATTCTGGCAGCGGATTTCACAGCAACGACGCGCGCGGTGTCGTGCGGCTACGGTCACCGGTGACGCCGCTGGCGCGTGCGATTGGTTACGAAGTTGGCACTCGATTGCGCCTGGCGAATCGTGCCGAATTGGCGCTCTCGGCGTGGGGTCTTGATCTTGAGTCCGAGATTGTTTTTGTAGGGGACGCGGGGACGACCGAGGCTCGAGGCCCCACCAGACGACTGGGAGTCTCGTTTGAGGGCCGGGTAGACATCACGTCGTGGCTGCGTGCGGACCTGGATGTGTCGTTCGTGAACGCGAATTTTGTGCAGAACGCAGGCAACGCGGACGCGGTCGCGCTGGCGCCGCCGTGGACCGTCGCGGGGGGGCTCTCGATGAGGCACCCGGTGGGTGTGTTTGGTGCGGCAAGGCTGCGTGCAATCAGCGCTCGCCCAGCGACCGAAGATCGCTCGCTGACCGCAGAGGGGTTCGCTATTGTTTCGGCGCAGGTGGGCTATCGGCACCGCTGGTTCGAAGCGGCCATTGACGTGCAAAATGTGCTGAATTCGTCGTGGCGAGAGGCCCAGTTTGCCAACGAATCCAGGCTCCCTTCGGAGGCCATGTCCGTCGCGGATGTGCACTTCACACCCGGTACACCCATCGCAGCCACAGGGCGGCTCACTTTGTATCTTAACTAAGGCGCTCTGGCTGTCTCTAGTTTCCGCTCTTGCGCCAGAGCTCTCGACGCAGACGCTCTTTTTCGGGGGCGCTCTTGGTGATCTTGCGCGCGACGTTCCAGGCTGTGAGTAACGCGCCCTCTTCGCCGAGCCCTGGGACGACGTGCCTGTGCACCGCGTAGAGATTTCGGAGGGGGCCGTGGTGAGGCAACGCGCACAGGCCAAGGAGCGCGTCGGGCAAGCGCGGAAGCACCATGCTCATGGGCTCTGCGTGACCGTTCCAGCGGGCAGGGACGAGCGTGTCTGTGCCCCGCGTTCGGTCTTCAAGCGGCAGCCCATCGTGAGGCGAATCTACGGCCAACAGGTTGCTGTCGAGAAAGGGAACCACCTCGCGAAGCGCGTCGAGAACCCGCCGACGAACCCGCTCGAGATAGATCGCGCCTTCGTCCACCACGGCGCGCGGAAGAAGCGCGTGGCAGCCGAGCACAACGCGCCCTTGCGGGTCTTCGCCGATTCGCTCGACGTACAGCAAATTCTCTTCTGAGAGTGGCCTTCGAGGGTCAAGAATCAAGAACGATCGATGGGCCATCGCGGGCGGGATTCCGCTTGAGGCGAGCACGACGTTGAGCGTGTATCGCGCATAGGTTGGTTCGTGCATTGCGAGCGTCTCGAGCAACGCACGATCTGGAGCGCGGCCGGTGAGCGCCTGCAAATTCATAGGCTCGAGCGATGAGATGCAGACGCCACAACCGATGAGCTCGCCAGAGATCGCGAAGCGTAGCCCCTCGATTCGTCCGCCCGAGACACAGAGCTGATCGATGAGGTCACGCTCGCGAAGGTCTCCTCCGAATTGCGTAATTCGCTCTGATAACGCGCGCAAGACACCGTCCATCCCGCCCTCTACGAAGGATGAATTGCGAAACAAGAGCCCCCACGCGCGCGCGAGCTGGGCGCCATCGATGCGGTCAGGGTCACTGTCGAGGGCAAACCGTGCGGGCGCCTCCATCACGGTTCGGATCACGTGTCCTTCAGGGAAATCTCCTAGCGGATCGCGCTGAATGAGCTCTTGGCGCATCGCGGATTGTGCCAGCGCGTTGCGTGTCGCGCGCCGTTCAAAGAAGCCATCTGGCGGCCAAGAGACCTCGGTATTGAGCGCCTGATCGAGCTCGGTGTCACAGCGCCGAATTCGATCGAGGAGCTCTTCCATCGGTCGACGAAGCTCTGGAAATTCGCGCTCAAATTCGGGCAGCGGGTCTGCCGGCGCGCGCGCGATATCGATGCGGTGGTGAGGCAACACGATCTGCCCCGCGAGACCGTCGTCGGCCAAGCGCTTGCGAATGGACGGGGGCATGGAGAGCTCAGCCGCGATCGCGTTCCACGCGGGTGTGTCCAACACTGCGGCGTTCTCGATGCGCCTCGGGAGCTCAAGTCCGTCCCAGGCGTAGCGTGCCGAGCGCGCGTCGTGGCGCACCCAAATCACGCGAAATCCTCGGCGCGCTAAGAGAGCTCCGGCCGCGACCGCGCTCAGGTCCGCGCCCAGGATCAAGACATCGTAGTGACTCCTCGCGCCCTTCACTTCGGCTTGCTCTTGCTCACGCGCACCAAGCGCCCCTCGCGCAACAGTCGGCCCTCGGCGAGCCACGAGAGAGCTAGCGGCAAGATGCGATGCTCTTCACGCAAGATACGATCGCGCAGGGATTCTTCAGTGTCTGTGTCAAAGACGTCCACCGCAGCCTGCGCAATAATGGGCCCCGAATCCACGCCTTCGTCGACGAAGTGCACCGTGCATCCTGCGATTTTTGCTCCATACGCCAGGGCCTGCGCCTGCGCATGGGTGCCCGCGAAAGAGGGCAACAGAGAAGGATGCACATTGATGACACGGTCGGTGAAGGCGCTGAGAAGCACCGGCGTGACGATCCGCATAAAGCCCGCGAGCACCACCGTGTCAGCTCGGACAGTTCGCAATCGGTCAACGATTTCGCTGTCAAATGCCTCGCGGCTGGCAAAGTTCTTGTGGTCCAAGACCTCTGTGGGGACGCCGGCACGTCGCGCTCTCTCGAGCGCAAACGCGTCCGTGCGATTGGACAGGACGAGCACTACTTCTCCGTCGATTCGACCCTGCGCGCATGCGTCAAGGATGGCCTGGAGGTTGGACCCAGAGCCAGACACGAGGGCAGCGATCCGTAGGCTCATCAGGGCTGTCCCTCGAACACCACGCGCTCTTCAAAGTCGGCGTCGGACGCGATGACTGTGCCGATGATCGAAGCGGATTCGCCCGCCTCGTTGAGCGCGGCTACGATCGCGTCTGCGCTCGCGGGCGCACAGATCACGACGAGCCCTAGGCCAAGGTTAAACGCGCGCCTGAGCTCGAGCTCGTCGATCTCTCCTGCGCGTTGGATCATTGTGAAAATGGCATGTCGTTGCCAACGTGAGAGGTCCAACTGGACGCCCATTTGCTCTGGCAATACTCTCGGAATATTGCCAGGGAGGCCCCCGCCTGTGATGTGTGACATCGCGTGCACGCCGCCGACAGCGAGGGCCGCACGGATCGCTCGCGCGTAGATTTTTGTGGGCTCAAGCAACGCTTCGCCCAGCGTGCGGCCGAGCTCTGCGACATGCGTGTCGAGCGACAGGCCCGCGCGTTCGAGCAGCGCCTTGCGAGCAAGAGAGAACCCGTTGGAGTGAAGCCCTGAAGAGCGCACTCCAAGGACGGTGTCTCCGAGAGCGACCTGCTTTCCGTCAATGATTTTGCTGCGTTCAACAACACCGACACAGAACCCCGCGAGGTCGTACTCGCCGTCTGAGTACATCCCAGGGAGCTCCGCTGTTTCGCCTCCGAGCAGGGCACAGCCTGCGAGCTTGCAGCCCTCCGCGATGCCTCGGATCACTGCCTCCGCGACGTCTACGTCGAGCTTTCCGACGCCGTAATAGTCCAAAAAGAACAGCGGCTCAGCGCCACACGTCGCGACGTCGTTGGCGCACATCGCGACCAAGTCCTGACCGATCGTGTCGTGCTTGTTCATCGCAAACGCGATCTTTAGTTTTGTCCCAACGCCGTCGGTTCCCGACACGAGGATCGGCTCTACGAGCCCCGTTGGGAGTCGCATGAGACCAGCGAATCCGCCGACGTCCTGCAATACCTCTGCGCGCCTTGTTGCACGCGCGAGAGGTTTGATGCGCTCGACAAGTGCGTCTCCCGCGTCGATGTCTACGCCAGCGCTTCGATAGGTGAGCTTTGCCATGGGTGTTGCCTTCGCGGTGCCTTCGGGGTTGAGCAGAGGGTGGCCGTTAGCGTGTTGAGCCGTGTGGGGTCAATCTCGTGACGAGCCCGAGAGCTCGGGCGGGACGAACGAACAAGCAGTCGCCCAGAGATTGAAGCGGTTGACGAATCGTTCAATAGAATGAAGACTCGTCCACCATTCTGGAGACCACCGTATGAGCAAGACGTTTAGTGACTTGATGGCAGAGACGCGGCGAGCCATCCGCGAGATTACGCTCGAAGACCTTAAGGAAAAAATCGAGTCCAAGCGTGAAGCGTTTGTGCTGATTGATGTCCGCGAGGGCGAAGAGTACCGCGCTGGCTACATTGCCAACGCGGTGAGCGTTCCTCGGGGATTTCTCGAGTCCAAAGTTGAATCTGTGGTCCCGGACAAGCGCGTGACCGTGGTGCTCTACTGCGCGGGCGGCACACGCTCAGCGCTTGCGGCTCGGACCCTTGCAGAGCTCGGCTACGAGGACGTGCTGAGTGTGAATCCAGGCTTTGTGCGTTGGAAGGACAAGGGCTATGGCGTGCAGGTTGATCGCCAGCTTACGCCCGAACAACGTGACCGATATTCGCGTCACTTGTTGCTCCCCGAGGTGGGAGAAAAGGGCCAAGCGCGCCTGCTAGATTCTAAAGTGCTCCTGCTCGGGGCGGGCGGCTTGGGCTCTCCCTCGGCGCTCTATCTCGCGGCGGCGGGGGTTGGGACGCTGGGCTTGGTGGACGCAGACGTTGTGGATGCGTCAAACCTGCAGCGCCAGATCTTGCACAACATGTCGCGCATCGGAATGCCCAAGGTCGACAGCGCCGCCGAGACGCTTACGGGGCTCAATCCAGACGTGGTGGTAAAGAAGTACCAAGAGCGATTGACCAGCGAAAACATTGATCGAATCTTCGATGAAGGCTGGGATGTGATCGTTGACGGGTGCGACAATTTTCCGACCCGGTATCTGGTCAACGACGCGTCGGTGATGAAGAACATTCCGGTGGTGCATGGGAGCATTTTTCGCTTCGACGGTCAGGTGACTGTCTTCGCGCCCCGCAAGGGTCCCTGCTATCGTTGCTTGTATCCCGAGCCGCCGCCCGCGCATCTCGCGCCCTCGTGCCAAGAAGCCGGCGTCCTCGGTGTGCTTCCCGGAATGATCGGCGTAATCCAAGCCACCGAAGCCGTAAAAATCATCCTGGGGCAGGGCGAACCGCTCATCGGCAAGCTTCTTACCTACGACTCACTTCGCATGCAATTTCGCACACTCAAGCTGCGACGCGATAGCAACTGCCCGATGTGTGGCGACGCTCCGTCGATCCATGAGTACATCGACTACGAGGGTTTCTGCGCGCTCCCGGGGGGCGGCGAGCACTGATCACGGCGCGAAGTGAGGACGCCCGCGGAACTTTTGAGCGATTGCGATAGTCTTTCGCTCACTATGATCAACGCAGCACGGCTCCCCCTCGCGGCCTTCGCTCTCGTGAGCGCTTTCTCTGGCATGGGATGCAAGGACAAGCTCATGGTCCACGCCCAAAACGCGGAGACCAATTTGCACGCGGAGGTACCGCGTGCGCGCGAAGCGGCACGTCGATTGACTGCGGATTTCCTGCCTAAAGTTCGCGCGAGTGGTGGACCCATCTCCGCGCTGGTGGCGGACGGTGGGGGCCCAGCGCTTCGAAGTGCGCTCGTCGCGCTTACGACGCCTGGCGGTCCAATGACGCTTTTTTCGACAAGCTTCGTGGTGGCTACGGACCGTGAGGGCCGAGGCATCGCGCGCGACATCGCGAATGAGTCCGACGATCGTATGCGAGGGATGGATCTCCGGACCACGTTTGAGAGCGTCAGGAAGGCCCTTGTAGGTCAAGAGACGCTCAGCGACGGTGAGCTCCCTGCGGTGGGCGATGTGCCCTCCCGCGTGGTGCTGGTGGCCGCCGTGCCGCTCCGAAACGCGCAGGGCGAAATCGTGGGGAGCCTGGCCGCTGGCATCACTTATGGCACGCTCGCCCGAATGATTGATGGCGCGCTCCGCGGAGGCGTCGGCAACTCGGTGTTCTGGACTGGGATCCGTGTTGGCGAGCGGGTGCTTCCGTCGACCGGCGATCGCGACGTGGTGGCGCGCTGGCTTGTCCCTCCAGTGCTCATCCAGAAGATCCCCACGGCTGAAGCGCAGCGTGTGGCCAGCGCGGGCGGCGAGCAGTACTTTCACTTCGCCGAGGGAGGTCGCGGATGGGGAGGAGTCGTGGCGTCGCTGCCAGCGCTCCCGAACGGCCAGCTCGTGTTGTTTCGATCTGAAGCCAGCCAGCGCTGATTGCCCCACAAGGCCCAACCCCACAGGGAGCGCTCTCAGTGGTTGCGCGCGTGGTCCAGGCAGTAAATTGTGGGCTTGCCACACTTCGCGCAGGTGCAGACCCGGATGTCTACCGCCGGGTCGCTCTCGCTCGCACCGCAGATCGCGCACGCTCGAGCGCTGGATTCGACGGCGACGCTGGCTTCTCGCGTGAGCTTTTGCTTCTGCGCGTTGCGGCCACGCTTTGAAAAGTCTCGGAGCATGTCGACCAGCGTAGGGCCAAAAAACAGTAGGTAGTGCGCCATCACAATCAGTGGAAAAAACCTAGCGAGTCCAGCGCCAAGTCCGACCTGTGAGACCAGCCCCAGAGCGGCCAACCAGCCCAACCATTTGACCCGCACGGGGATGATAAACAGGAGCATGAGCTGATACTCCGGATAGAGCGTCGCGAACGCCAAGAACACCGAGGACAGCAGGTAGGTGTTGGATGGGTTGAGGTTGAGCGCGAGCCCCGCGATGAGCGTGAAAATCCAGCCCAAAAACCAGTACGCTTGGTACTTGAACGCTCCCCAGCGGCTCTCAAGCATGGAGCCCATTTGAAAGAGAAAAGCCAACTCAAACAGGATCCAGAGCGGGCTGAGCGAGGGCGGCACAAAGAGAAACGTGACCAGCCGCCACACTTCGCCGTGCAAGACCGCGTCGCGGTTGAGATCAATCGCGTGGATAATCCCGGGATTAGCGAGTGCAAGGATGAAGACAACCCCCATCATGCCTACGAGCGGATAAGTGAGATTTCCCAGGACATAGCGTGAGTATTTGCGCTCAAGCTTGGTTAACCAGCGATCCAACATGCGTGCCTCGATTTCGAGCCAACTGATAGCACTGCAAAACGTCGCGCTCCAACTCTGTCCGCCTGGCGACGAAATGACAGCTCGCAAACGGTCGCTCTGTCTTTGGCTGAGCCGTAGATCCCTCGCGCGAGGCGCTCGCAGCGGTGAGCCATCGAGCGAACGGATCGCACGCACTCGTCCGCGCTTAGCGATCGAGAGAATTGCGTTGGGTCTGCGCTTTTGCAGCCGATCTGTTCGTCAGGTGAAGTGACGATGTGACCAGCGGGAGCGCGTCCGTGTGGGCTTAGAGAGCGTTGGGGTTCAGGCCCGGAAAGGCCTGCACGGTGTATCCGCCTTGGTCAGCGCCAAAGGTGGTGACACGAAGGGTGTACATGCCGGGCTGCGTGGGCATGTAAACAATGCGGCTGTTGCGGTTGTTGTTCGAGAGATCGATGTCGTCGTTCTCTGCGACCTGAGCACCGTTGAACATGAGCTGAGCCTTCACGTCCATCATCTCGCCTTGGCGGGTGCTTGAGGGGCCGCCACGGACCACAAACGTTGCGCCCTGGCCGGGGGTGAGCGCGATGTTGTAGTCGTCCACGAACGCGCTGCCGTTCATCGCGTCGCCGGGCTGAAGCGAGCCTGCCGCCATGCCGCCGAGTGCGAGCATGCTGGGGACCGCGGTGGGCATCCCGGTGGGCATTCCGGTGGGCATCCCGGTGGGCATCTGGGGGTTCATGTCAGCCGGTGCTGCAGCGCCCGTGCGGTTGGTGACGGTGATGCCCCAAACGTACATGGTGCTCGAGCTTTGCGTGCGGCGGCGGCCGATGGTGCCAACGCGACGGGTCTGGGTCTGCGTTCCGTAGATGAACGAAATCGAACCTGAGCATGGGCCAGCGACCTGTTGGCCGGGCATGGGGGTGGGCGTGGCTGAGACGGTGGCCGTACCGCTGCCGGATTTCCCGCTGCCGGTCTTGTGGACAGCTGCGACCGTGATCCCGGACAGGCCTGCAACGGGATAACCACAGAGCTGGTTTCCGAGGCTGGTGTCCTCTTCAAACTGCTCTTTGACCATATCCTTGAGGCGCTCTTCGGTGGACTTGCAACCGGTAGTAGCGACGAGAACTCCGAGAGAGAGAGCGAGCAATGAACGACGCATGGAACTAATACCCTTCCTGGTGTCGAGTGATTGAGTGGGTCCGGGATGATCGCCGTGCCACATCTCGACACATGAGAGCGGCAGTATGCCACCAGCCGAGGCAAAAACGAAACTATTGACCAGAACGAAAATACTCCGGAGCTCTCGCGCTCGATCGCAGAAGAAATCGCATGTCGCTTCTCCTCCTGGGCAACTTTTCTGGCTGGTCTCGACGACACAGAATGTCACCCAAGCGCGCTGATCTGGGCAGGCCCTCAGCAAAGCCAACCGCACGTTGATCAAGAGCCAAGTCTTAGGGGCCTTGAAGCGTCACGATCGCCGTGCGGGGTGACCCGAGAGTGGTCAGTCCTCGCGGGGTAAAGCGCGCCCCCCGATGGGTCGCTTGCCGCGGATGATTGGTACAGGCAACAGGATTTGAACCTGTGACTTCCACCGTGTGAAGGTGGCACTCTACCGCTGAGTTATGCCTGCAGTGAGGAGGCGGCAGACTAGAGAGCGCCGTCGACTCTGTCAATGAGTTTCCGCCCAATCAGTCCGTCGCGAGATCGCTTGCGAGGGATGCCCGTGTGTCGTGGGTGAGCGTCACAGAATACCCATAACGTGGGTGTGTCGACCGCAGCTCCACACTTTGGTTGTGGTCGAGCAGCCGTGGGCCTGCGTCCGCGGGAAGCTCAAACGTGACGTACTGCACGACGGAGATCACCCCATCGTGGAGTCCGCGTCGATCAAACTTGGCAGAGATCAACGTGCCTCCGAGCGCGAGATGGATGTGCTGCTCAAGCCCCACATAGTCTCGTCGACGCAGCTCGCGTTGTGAGCCATCCGAGATCTCGATCATCAGGGTCGCCGAGAGGTGTCCGGGTGGGGGGATGAGCTCGTTGTAGACCGCGAGCTCTTCGAGCATCGACGCTTCCGTGACAATTTTTTCGGCTCGGGCGATCTCTTGTACCTGCATCAAGACCGTCTGCCGGTTCTCAAAAAGCAGAGACATCTCGGGACCCAAGAAGACGCGGCGGGTCTTCTTGAGTGCGATGGTTTTAGCGCGGATTTCGCTGCGTTTTCGCTCGTATTCTTCGATCGAAAGGACGTCTTTGAGTGCGAGATGGTTCATGGCGTTGGGACTTTCGATGCCGCAGAGGCGCTGTTCGGTGCGAGGCCATAGGCGTGCGCGAGGAGCTCCACGGGGTGTTGGACCCTGACACCGTTCTCTTTGGCGATGCGCTGCGATGCGAGTGGGCAATCGCTTGCCACATGTTCTGCCTCAGTGTCTGCAATTTGCCTGACCAAACGCTGCGAGTACTTCACCCCGAGGTCGTAGTACTCGGCCTTCATGCCCCACGTGCCATCGACCGCCGAGCACTGCTCAATGACACGCACTTCCGTGTTGGGAATCTTCTCCAGGAGAAGCCGCGCTGGCGTCGCGATCTTTTGAGCCCGCATGTGACAGGGCGCGTGGTAGGCGACCTTGCCCAAGGGATTCTCAAAGTTCTTTGGGAGGGCCTTTTTCTCTCGCCAAGCGATCTTCCAGAGATACTCCATCAGGTCCATGGTCCTCGCGCCGACAAGCGCGGACTCAGGGGTCTTGATCAGCTCGGGATATTCTTTGCGGAGGGTCATCGAGCAGGACGGTCCGGGGGCCACGATGTACACGTCATCGTCCAAGAGCGGCGCGAGCTGCTCCACGTTGTAGCGAGCTTTCTCGCGCACTCCGTCAAGGTCTCCAGTGTCCATGTTGGGCATGCCACAGCAGACCTGCTTGGGGCGCACGACCTTGATCCCCGCGTGCTCGAGCACTGCGACGGCGGCCTGACCAATCCCTGGCCGATTGTAATCAACCAGACAAGTCGAGAAGAGCACGACGGTCCCATTGCGCCCTACGTCTTGTGCAGGCCGATGCTTTGCGAACCAGCGATCGAAGGGCTCTACCGCGTACTCAGGCAGCGGAAACCGCGCAGAGATCCCCGCCGCACGCTCACCTACTTTGCGGACGAGGGCGCTCTTTGCGACGAAGTTCACCAGCGGCGCGAGGGGGCCAGAATTGATCACCCCAAGCACTCCTGGCTCTCCCAAGAGGCGCTCTTGAACCGAGATGCCCTCGCGTCGTGAGCGGACCACCTTCTCTCGCCAGAGGACCTTCGGAAAATCTAGCTGCCACTCGTGATTGTCATCCGGCGTGTAGGGACACTTGACGTAGCAAATCTTGCACTGCCAGCACAGGTCCGTGACCAGCCGCATGTCGTGCTCGTTGAGAGTCGAGGCGTCGTGGGCCAGCCCTCGCTCTTCGTGGTTTGCATCGATGCGGTCAAAGAGCGCCGGAAACGATGGGCAATACGAGACGCACATCCGGCAGCCGTGACAGATCTCAAACGCTCTACGAAGCTCATCTTCGAGATCTTTGGCATCCCAAAATCGTGGCTCGTCCGGATCAAAGCAGGGCGGACTCGTTGGGGTGGGTTTGATCGTCATCGGGTTTAGTTGCCTTGGATCAAGTTCGGAAGTGTTAGGAGCGATTTGCAAGACAGCTGGGTTTGCCAACGCACGGTGCATTGAACGTGGAACAAAACCCAAGCACGACCCCACATGCTGCACGAAGCAGTGGGTAGGTCCCGTAGGCCGAGCTCGCTCTATCCGAGGGTCTGCGCGACGTCCGCGGAGGCGGTGGCGTCGGACGTCGTAAACGTGAGTCCCTGCGAGAGCGAGCTCAACAAAGCTCACTGAATCGAAGCGAGCGCCTTTTCGAAGCGACCTGCGTGGGATTTCTCTGCCTTTGCGAGAGTCTCAAACCACTCTGCGACGTCGTCAAAGCCCTCTTCGCGGGCTTCTTTAGCCATCGAGGGATACATCGACTGGTACTCGTGGGTCTCGCCGTGGACGGCCGACGCGAGGTTCTTCTCGGTGCTTCCGATCGCCATGTCCGTCGCGGGGTCGCCCACTTGACGAAGGTAATCGAGGTGGCCGTGGGCGTGGCCGGTCTCGCCCGAGGCCGTGTCACGAAACAGCCCTGCGACGTCGGGGTAGCCCTCTACGTCGGCCTGCTTGGCGAAGTACTCATAGCGACGGTTGGCTTGGCTCTCGCCAGCGAAAGCGGCTTTGAGGTTGGCGTGCGTCTTGGTGCCGTTAAGTGTCTTACCCATGTGATTGATTCCTTTGAGGGAGTAGTTGCGTGAATGGTTGTAGGGGCCCAGTCCCAGCCGCGTGGGAGCTTCTGATGCTCTCTCGGTGAGATTGGATGCGGCGAGGCACGCGAGGAGAGAAAATTCGCAGAAATCCTGCCCCTTTGGCCCAAAAACGAGCGGAGAATAGCTCAAACGCCCACGTTGGCGAACGAGAACGAGAGCTAAAATTGCAGACCAGCGCCGAATCTCGACGTCGGTCGCAGTGGGTCACTAGCTCGCAGTGGGGGTGTTCTGAACCAGGACTTTGGTGCCTGAGTCAAATCGCACTTCGATCTTGTTGAGCGCGAGCTCGCGGATGACAACGCCAACACCGAAGGTCTTGTGAGAGATCCAGGTGTTGGGCGCGAATCGCTCTGCGATGGTGTAGATAAAAATGTGCGCGTGGGGAGGCGGCGCGGCGGGCGGAGCGTCCTCGGACGCGCCCCGCGTTGAAGCTTTAGACACCGCGGACTTAGAAGCTCGGGGCGTCTTCGTGCTCGCAGCGGCGGCGTTTGCCGCAGCTGAAGCGCTCTTGGGCGCGCGATACTTGTGGGATCCGTAGCAGGTCCTGCACTCAACATTCGCGGGTTTGTTCGCCACGACAGCGATGATTTTGTGGGTTAGATCGAGTTTGCACTTCGTGCAGTACGAATCGATCTCTTGGCCGGCTCGGTAGGTTGTCATTGGGTCTATCGGTGCGCTGTTCGAGCGCGGTGCCGTGCTAGCAGCTACGGCCATGACCGTAAAGAAACAGTTGGATCCGGCGCTGACATCTCTGCGCGAGGTTGTGGCACGACTGCTAGGGCCCGCGGGGTGTCCGTGGGACCTTGAGCAGACTCCGCAGTCGATGAAAAAGCACATCATCGAAGAGGCCTACGAGCTGTGCGACGCCGTAGATGGTCTGGGAGGGGAGGGTGAGCATCCCGTAGGTCCTGCCAGGTCAGAGCTGGCCAGCGACGCTGTCGATGCGCTGTCGAGTGAGCTCGGAGACATCTTGCTGCAGGTCGTGTTTGTGAGCGAGCTTGCCCAGTCAAGGGGCTGGTTTTCTCTCGACGACGTGAGCGATCGCATCGTGAGTAAGATGGTACGACGTCATCCTCATGTTTTTGGTGATACAAAAGCAGATAAGTCATCTGAAGTATTAAAAAATTGGGAAGAGATAAAGGCCGCTGAGAGAGGTAAGTATGCGCTCTTGGAGGGGCTGCCTAAATCGATGCCTGCGCTGAGCTACGCGCAACGTGCAGGCGAGAAAGTTTCGCGTGTCGGGTTTGACTGGCCAGACCTGGCGGGAGCGCGACGCAAGCTCACCGAGGAGCTTGGGGAGCTGGACGAAGCGGTCGCCCTCGGTGACCGAGCGGCGATGGAGGCCGAGCTTGGCGATGTGTTGTTCTCGGTCTGCAATCTCGCTCGAAAAGCAGGGCTCGACGCAGAGGGCGCGCTGCGAGGGTCGAATCGGCGGTTTGCGAGCCGATTTGCTTCGATTGAGGCCATGGTGAGTGACGCCGGAGAGGCGATTTCAGAGCAAAGCGAGGAGAGTTTTGAGCGGCTGTGGCAGCGGGCGAAGGCGGCCGAGCGAGACCGCGCGAAGCAGTGAGCAGGGGTTTTGCTCGGTCCATTGCGACGCGGTGCACACTGCTAGCCGTCTAGACTTGATATACTCGACCAGGTTCAGGCGCGGATGGTCTCGATAAACGGGCAGTCCGCGGTGCTTTGACTATGCGCGGACTGTGTCTGCGCGCTTGACGGAGGATGCCGATATGCGTCGATGGTTGCTTCTCTCCAGTGTTGCTCTCTCGCTTGGTTGTGCTGAAGACCTAGGGGGGCCAGGGGATGGTTCGAACGTCGATGTCGTCAGCGACGTTGTCGCAAGCGGTGAAGCCGGAGGCGGTGGCGGAGACGCCGGCTTGGACGCGTCTTTCGGCTCCGACGGCGGAGGAGTCATCGGGTCCGATGCAGGCGGCGATGGCAGTGGCGGTTCTGACGCGACGGTCCCTGACGGGAGCATGGTCATGCTCGACGACGCCGACATGGACGGGATCTCGGATGTGGACGAGGGCCGCGCGGCGGGCGTCGACACCGATCGTGACGGAGTCCCGGACTACCTCGATAGCGACTCGGACGACGACGGCATCCCAGACCGTGAAGAAGCAGGTGACACGTTTACGGTGACGCCTCCGGTGGACTCGGACCGCGATGGGACGCCGGATTTTAGGGACCTAGATTCAGACGGCAACGGTTGGCCAGACCGCCTTGAGGGGGCCATGGATCGCGACGCCGACGGGCTTGGCGACTACCGAGACATGGACAACGATGGCGACTTCATTGACGACATGATCGAGATCGGTCCGATGCCGATGACGCCGGTGGACACCGATCGCGATGGCATTGCGGATCTCAATGAGGTTGATGCGGACAACGATACCATTCTGGACGCCGAAGAGAGCGCGACTACCGACACCGATCGCGATGGTCGCGTCGATCGCGTCGACGACGATTCGGACAATGACACTTGGACTGATCGCGAGGAGGCTGGCGACCTGGATCTCGCGACTCCAGCGGTCGACACAGACATGGATGGGATCCCGGACTATCGCGATCCTGATTCGGACAATGACGGACTTTCGGATAGGCTTGAGAGGACCCATCGCACTTCGCGAACCAATCCAGACACGGACGGCGACGGGGTCAGCGATCTTATCGAAGTTGGCGCGGGGACCAACCCGTTGGACATGGCGGATTCACCGCGGACGCGAGGCAACTTTGTCTTCGTAGTTCCTTACATGATGCCGCCGATGCCAGCGCGTGATACGCTGCAATTTAGCACGACTTTGCGACGCGCAGACGTGTACTTCTTGATGGACACGACGGGCTCTATGGGAGGCGAGATTGCGAACCTTCGCAATGGGATCAATGGCACTCTGATCCCTGATATTCGTCGAAGAATTCCGGAAGCCTGGATGGCCGTCGGGCGCTATGACGACTATCCGGTAGCGCCGTACGGGGCGGGCGCCGATCGTCCCTACGTGCATATGCAAGATCTCACGATGACTGACACGGATGTGTCTCGTGCGGTCAATCTTCTCGGTACAAACAACGGCGCGGACGTCCCGGAGTCTGGGCTGCAGGCGATGTACGGCGTAGCGACCGGGCTCAGCATTGGTACGGGCTCTGTCGGGCGTGCGGGCGCATGCCCCATGGGGCGCACGGGCTATCCGTGCTTTCGTCCTGACGCAGTGCCGATCATTGTGAACTTCACCGATGCGCCCTTTCATAATGGGCCAGGCGGCGCCAACCCTTACAGCGGCGCTGTGACATCGCTGAATTACACCACCATCTCGGCCGCTCTCGCGAGTCGCGGGATTCGAGTGATGACAGTGAACTCGGGAGGGGTCGCCAACCGAGCCCACCATGAGGCGCTCGCGAACGCGACGAACGCGACCGATGCCGGCCGCCCACTCGTGTATGACATCGGCGGCGATGGATCCGGCCTCACGACCGCTGTTGTGACGGGCATTGAGGCCCTCGCGAGGCAGCCCCTTGATGTGAGTGTTCAGGGTAGGGACCTGGTTGACCCAGGCGAGTCTGTTGACGCGATGGCAGCGTTCGTCGATCACCTTGAGACACGCGTCACACCGGCGCCCGGCCGCATTTGTACGGTCTATCCGACTGTCGATCGACCCGGAATTGACACGGACGCGTTTCCCGACACGTTCGTGGGTGTGCGCGGTCAGCCGGTGTGTTTTGACATCATCGCGAAGACCAATATGACGGTGCGACCGACCTTGGTACCGCAGCTCTTTCGGGCCCAGCTCGACGTGATCGGCAATGGCTTCACGCCGCTCGACAACCGTGTCGTGTACTTCTTGGTGCCGCCGACGGTCCCCGATCCCAACTGAAAACTGGGTGCGACGGGGGGGAAGTTTGACGGAGAGGGGCGGCGCTGAGGGGACAGGCAATGTCGTCAAGGGAGCGCGCGTGTTGCTGACGATTCTTGCTGCAAAAATGCACGGATTCTCTTGTCGTATTGAAGTCGTTTCAACTGTTGACGTGCCGCCTCAACGCCCTGCCGCGTCACAGCGAAAGAGCTCAACGATGCGGCGCTACCGGCGTGAAACTTAAGACGAATTTGTTTGGTTTTGCGCTGGGATTTCGGATCTCTTCAGTGGATTTTGGAGTGCGAGACACGTGTTGTGTGTTCAGTGGTCGCGTTGATGAGTGGGGCTGTGAGCAAGCAAGTGGACTAGTTGGCTCTAACCACGTGAAATAGTTATGGTATTTACCTATGCTGCGTGGAGGAAGCCCGAACAGTTCTCTCTCACGGAGCCCGTGCGGTGTGCTAGAGGACTGAGCGATCCGCGCGCTGCTGCTGACGACATCAAGCGAGGGCTCTGACGCGGTCCCAAGAAGGTAGCGATGGCCAGAGTTGTGGTTGGAATGAGCGGGGGTGTGGACTCGAGCGCGACGGCTGCGCTGCTTGTGGACCAGGGGCACGAGGTGATCGGAGTCACGCTCCACCTTTGGGATTATGAGCGCGCGGGGCATGCTGGAAGGTGTTGCGCTCCAGAGGACCAATACGATGCGCGCCGCGTGTGTGAAGAGCTCGGGATTGCTCACTATACTTTTGATCGAAGTGAGCTGTTTCGAGAGGCCGTTGTCGACAAGTTTATTGAAGACTATGGCGCCGGGCTGACACCTAGTCCGTGTGTACGATGCAACGAGCACGTCAAGCTTGGTCCTCTGTGGACGATCGCGCAGAGGTTGGGTGCGACCCAAGTTGCTACGGGGCACTATGCGAGAATTTCGCAGGATGATTCAGGGATTGTGCTCAGGCAATCGGTCGATCTCGACAAGGATCAGAGCTATTTCTTGTTTGTCGCGCCCACGGAGGCTCTCTCTCGGTTGATCTTGCCGCTTGGGGACAGACACAAGCCCGATGTTCGTGCGTACGCGAAGGGGCGTGGGCTCTCTCGCGCGGACAAACCAGATTCGACAGACCTGTGCTTTGTCGAGGGACGAGACTATGGCGACTGGCTGCTCGATCATGGGGTGAAGTCCGTCGCTGGCGCGATTGAGACAACCGACGGACGTGTGTTAGCTAAACACGATGGAGTCCATCGCTACACCGTGGGGCAACGCAAAGGAATCCCTGGCGTCGATGGAGTGATTCGCTATGTTCTGAACGTAGTTCCCGAGCGTGGCGCGGTTGTTGTTGGGACTCATGAAGAGGCGCTGCGTCACGAGGTGATTCTTGAAGAAGTGCGATGGTTGATGGTGCGCCCCCCTTCGGAACTACACGCCAAATTGCGCTATCGACACGAGGGCGTCGCGGCCCATGTTGAGACGCTATCAGATACCAGTGTTCGTCTTCATCTCGGGGCTGGGCAGCGAGGCGTCGCGCGTGGGCAGGCCGCGGTTCTCTACGACGGAGACCGCGTGGCCGGGGGCGGCTTTATTGTATGATCCCGACCGTTGCGCTCATCACGGACTTCGGGACTACCGAGAGCTACGTCGCTGAGCTGCACGCGGCGATGCTCGCGCGAGTCCCTGCGCTGCGCATCCTCGATGTCACCCATCAGGTCGCGCCGTTTGACCTCGTGCACGCGTCGTTGGTCCTTGAGAGGGTTGTCGCGACACTTGCGCACCCTGCGGTCGTCGTTGTGGTGGTTGATCCCGGCGTTGGCACGGCGCGTCGAGGCGTGGTGGTCGCGCGCGAAAACGGTGTTCTTTTGGTGGGACCGGACAACGGTGTGCTCGCACCGATTGACGGAGAGGCGATCTGTGCTTGGGAGATTTCTTCTGCATTTCGCCAGAGAAATCACACCGCGACGACCTTTGACGGGCGCGACCTGTTTGGACCTTTGGGCGCCATGCTTGCGGCGGGGCTGCACCCGACGCTTGTGGGCCCCACCACCGATTTGTCTGTGCCTTCGGTCGTCGCGACCACTGCAGAGTGGCGCGAAGAGGGCGAGCTTGCGTATGCTTCGGGCCGGGTGGTCATGCTCGATCGCTACGGCAATGCAGTGACAAATATTCGTGCACGAACGGGCCAACTCACGGTGCTGGAGCCCCTGACATTTCGTGGCCCTTGTGTGCGCGCGTACGGAGCCGTTTTGCCTGGTGAATCGCTGGCGCTCGTGGGCTCTTCGGGGCGGCTTGAGCTCGCCGTACGCGAGGCTTCGTCTGGGTTGAGTGTGGGCACGAAAGTGACTGTGCGATGCGATCGATGAGGTCTTGGATCGTCCTCGGGGTCGCGGCGCTGTGCGGCTCGTGCATTGGCGCAGGCGAGGGTGAAGTGCGCGGCACCGTCTCGGTCCCGTTGTGTGGGGTGATGTTTCCGTCGATGGTGCCGGGGCAACCCGTGGGTGCAGCGTATCAGCGGTCGCTGAACTTCTTTGCCGCTGAGAGGACTGGGCGCGCGCTGCAATTTCGAGCTCAGTTTGGTTCGGGCAACGCCGAGTACACCGACCACTTGTACTTTCGTATCGACGACGCCGACGCGCTCCGTGCGCAGATCGCCGCGAGCGGGGAGACGGACCCTGTGACTGGGGCTCGTCAGTTGACCGTGCCCGTCGGCCCGCAGGGGGCTCCGGGGGTGCTTGTGCATGGGTACTTTGTGCTGCGATGGTCGTGCGGTCGACAGCGCGCGTCGCGGCTGGGCATCAACCTTTCGCTCCCGGCTGTGAGCGGCACGATGGTGTTGCGCTCGGTGGATGGAGGGATCAACGACCCTGAGCGGCTGACGGATGTGTCCTCGTTTCGGCTGGTCTATGACGACCCGCGGCCCATTGGGGACCCTGCTCCCACTGGTTTTTTGCCCACGGATCGCATGGGACATGCGGAACTCTCTGGGAATTTTAGGTTTAGGTATTCTCGCGCGCTTCCGGCGCAGGGGTTTCCAGGGACTTGACGGACTGATGGCCACTAAAGTGTTGGATGTTGAAGTGCAGGACCTCGCGGACTCTGGCGAGGGTCTCGCGCGTCATGCGGGCTCGTTGCTTTTGGTGCCAGGTGCGCTCCCCGGCGAGCGGGTCCGTGTCTCGGTCGAAGGCCGCGCGAAACACGTGGCGGTGGTCGAGTGGCTTGAGCGATCGCCTGAGCGTATCGAGCCTAAGTGTGCGGTCGCGGGACGCTGTGGCGGATGCGATTGGCAGCACGTTTCGCTGGCTATGCAGCGTGGGGTACATCGCGACGCTGTGCGGCGCTCGCTGCCTCCGGCGTTGCGCGGCGTTGAGATGACCGAAGAGCTCGAGCCTTTGGAGAGCGAGCTCTCTGGTTTTCGCTACCGTACGCGTGCGCGGCTCGCGTGGTCGATGCAGGGTGGTGAGCTGCAGCTTGGCCACCGGGCGCGGGGCAGTCGCGACGTGGTCGACACGCGAGAGTGTGTGGTTTTGCACGCGATTCTAGAACGTGCGCTGATTGATCTCGCGAGAGAGTTGCCGACGGTTTCGGACAAGGGCGAGCTGTTTTTGGCTCTCGGCGCTGACCAAAAGCCCGTAGCTTCGTTGCGGCCCGAAGGAAAGCTCTTGGCGGGCGGATTTGCAGCCCATGATCGTCTTGTGGCTGCGGGATTCGCAGGTGCGGAGTTGTATGCGCCGGGCGCGAGCGTTCCGAACCGAGCTGGGGACCCAAGGCCCTGCGTGCTCGCAAGCGACGGCGCACCGTTGT
Source organism: Deltaproteobacteria bacterium (assembly GCA_030694465.1). Taxonomy (GTDB): domain Bacteria; phylum Myxococcota_A; class Polyangia; order Polyangiales; genus JAUXYJ01. The sequence goes on from JAUXYJ010000105.1 coordinate 192,796, forward strand.
GGCTCGCGCCAGAGGGATTTGCTCAGGCCCATGAGGGGCTCAATGGTGCGTTGGGTGCCTACGTCGCTGAGCAAGCGCAGTGCGAGGGCCGCAAGGTGCTTGAGCTCTTTGCGGGCGCGGGAAACCTCACGGTATTGCTTGCGCGTAGGGCGAAGAAGGTTCGCGCTGTGGAGCTCGATCGTCTCGCGACGTTGGCGCTTCAGGGCAACGTGGCAGCGCGTGGTCTTCGCAACGTGTCGGTGCAGTGCGAAGGTGCTGAGCGTGTGGTGACCGAGGGCTTTCGAGAAGAGGTCGTAGTGCTCGACCCACCCCGCACGGGTGCTCGTGAAGTGTGCGAAATAATTAATAAAACTCCGCCTCGTACGCTGGTCTATGTCTCGTGCGATCCGCCGACATTCGGTCGCGACGCTGGGATTCTCTCGGCCTCGATGGAGCTGGTCTCGTTGCGGACGTTCGAGATGTTTCCGCAGACCGTGCACGTCGAGGTAGTCGGGACGTTTGTGCGGCGCCGTAAGGGCTCCCCTTGAAGCCTGCGCGCAAGGAGCCTCGATCCCCTTCGTTGGATGCGCGTTTTGCTCACGAGCGTTCGGCGTTCGCGTTGGTGTTTTCGTGTGAGGGCTGTGCGCACTTTGATCGAGGCGTCGACGCGTGCGTCCATCGCTATCCCATCGAGAGGCACGTGTTGCGTGCGTTTGAGAACGCGAACGGTGGGACATTTTGCAAGGAATTCGAGCTTGAGTGAGCGACCCTCAGCGCTCTCAGAGGCGATCGCACAGATGCGCTCGGAGCGGGTCGTGCGGCCTCGTGAGAGCGTCCTGATTGCGAGCGGCGGCGGTATCGCGAGCGTCGCGACGATGGCCGTATTGGCTCGCGCACGTGACGAGCTCGGGCTGTCACGTGTGGGAGTTGTCGCGGTCGATGACGGCACGTTGGAGGGCTCTGACAATTGCGCGGACGCGGCACGTGCGGCGCGTTCGTTGGGGTTGGATGTGTGGGTGGTTGAGGCCGAGGGGCGCTCGGTTGTGAGGGCGGGCTTGGACTTGGTCGCAGCGGATGGCTGGAGCCGACTTGCGATGGGCCACACGCGCGAAGACGCTGCGGCGCGTGTACTTCGTGAGATCTTGCAGGGCAGACCCCTCAGGGGGCTCGTACGCCGGCGAAACGATGGCGTGATCAGGCCGCTGTTGTGGTGCGACATGCCCTCGGCAGACCGCTTGATTTGGGCGTGCGGGATTGAGTCGCCGGTCTTGTTGGCTGACAGGCAAGCGTTGGGCTCGACGCGGTTTGATCGTGCGATTCGTGAGCAATTGTTGCCGCGATTGCGTGCGCACTTGCCTTCTGTAGACGCGCTGTTGGCTTCGCTTCCGGCGATGTCGGCGTGCAAGTGAAGCCTCGGAGTCGCGGACGGTAGCTCACGAGTCGATGCGCAAAATGCAGTCGAATGATTTGCATGCGACGCGCGGGCATTGCGCTACTGGCCAGAGTGCTTCATGACCACGGGGACGCTGCGTGTCATGGCGATACGCGCTTGATTGAAGGTGAGAGTGGTGTCGTGAAGCAGTCGCACAAGACGCTCCTGCTGTGGATCTTTTTGATCCTGATGTTTCTTGGGGTTTACACAATGTTTGCAAATTCGCCGAACGCGCAGAGTGTGCCGTTTAGTGAATTTGTAGCGGACATGCGTGCGGGGCGCGTGACGCAGGTGAAGCTCAAGGACCGCGAAGTTGCGTACACGCGGCGTGCGACTCCGACGGCGACGCCCGAGGATCGAACGAGCTATGGACCGGTCCAAGAGTGGGCGGTTCAGCGCGAGTTGATGGAGCGGCACGTCGTCGTCCACAACGAGAAGGACGAGGGGGGCGGGCTCCTCTCGACGATGGTGATCATGTACCTTCCGGTGCTGATTCTCCTGGGAATGTTCATGTATTTCATGCGCCAGATGCAGTCGTCAGGAGGGCGCGCTGTGAGCTTTGGCAAGTCCAAGGCTCGGCTGGTCGACGACAACGCGCAGCGGGTCACATTTGCAGACGTCGCGGGGATCGACGAAGCAAAAGACGAGGTCGAAGAGATCATCGCGTTCTTGAAGGACCCGAAGAAGTTTCGACGACTTGGTGGGCGGATTCCCAAGGGAGTCTTGCTCATGGGTCCGCCGGGGACTGGTAAGACACTGCTCGCGCGAGCGATCGCTGGCGAAGCGGGCGTGCCTTTCTTTTCGATCTCGGGTTCGGACTTCGTTGAGATGTTTGTGGGTGTAGGCGCGAGCCGTGTGCGTGACCTCTTTGAGCAGGGAAAAAAGAGGGCGCCGTGCATTATCTTTATCGACGAAATCGACGCTGTGGGTCGGCACCGCGGCGGTGGGGTTGGTGGCGGGCACGAAGAGCGCGAGCAGACGCTCAACCAGCTCTTGGTTGAGATGGACGGCTTCGACGCGAACGACGGAGTGATCATTATCGCGGCGACCAATCGCCCAGACGTTCTGGACTCGGCGATCATGCGTCCTGGGCGATTTGACCGGCGAATTCACGTGTCATTGCCCGATGTGCGTGGTCGCGAGCAAATCCTACGGGTGCACTCGCGCAGGGTCCCGTTGGCACCCGATGTTGAGCTGGCTACCATCGCACGAGGCACTCCGGGCTTCGCGGGCGCCGAGCTTGAGAACTTGGTCAACGAGGCTGCGTTGTTGGCCGCGCGAGGGGACAAAGACGCCGTAAACATGTCGGATCTCGAGCTTGCGAAGGACAAGATTATCCTCGGAGTTGCGCGAAAGAGCATGCTCTTGGACGACGCAGAGAAGCGGCGCACCGCGGTGCACGAGGCCGGCCACGCGCTGGTCGGGATGCTCTCGCCAGAGCACGATCCGATCCACAAGGTGACGATCATTCCGCGAGGAGGAGCGCTCGGTGTGACCAGCGTTTTGCCTGAGAAAGATGTTCACAATTACACGCGCGTCACGCTTGAATCCAAGGTCGCGATGGCGATGGGCGGGATGATGGCGGACGAGGTCGTGATGGGGCGCTCGGACTCGGGTGTGATGTCGGATCTTAAGCAAGCGACACGGTTGGCGCGCTTGATGGTGTGCAAGCTTGGGATGAGTGATTCTCTGGGCGTGGTGTCCTACGAGCTGGCAGAAGAAGACGACCTGGGGCTGCGAGGGCCGTCTCACAGCGAGCAGACCGCGCGCGAGATTGACTCCGAGGTTCGACGGATTGTCCAAGAAGGTAGGCAACGAGCCCGGCTCATCGTGCAGGAGAATCGCGCGGCGCTTGATCGATTGGTTGAGGCGCTGTTGGAGCGCGAGACGCTCGGTCTAGAGGACGTGAGGGCTGCGATCGAGAACCGCCCGCTCTCGCCGATTGAGCCTGTGGTTGCGATTGAGACGAGCGCCGCCGCGAAGAGTCAAGAGCCGCAGGACGAGCGAGCTGCGTCGGCAACCGAGCCCATCGCGACCTGAGGGTACAACGTCGCGCAGAAGCTTTAGGGTCGCCGACGAATTGTGACGAGGGGTTGGAACAGTGGGGGAGGGGCGCGGCGTTCTGTGCGATGGTGTGGTCAATGCCTTTGCCGATCTCGCTTGGAGAGCACGAAATCAGCTGGCGACGCCCATGGATTTTGGGTGTTCTCAACGTGACCGACGACAGCTTTAGCGACGGAGGTTCGTGGGTCACCCACGAACGAGCCCTCGCACGTGCGATCGAGATGATCGAGCAGGGCGCTGATTGGGTCGATGTCGGCGGGGAGAGCACGCGGCCGGGGGCGGCCCCTGTGAGCGAATCGGTTGAGCTCGAGAGAGTGATTCCGCTTGTAGAATCGCTGGCTAAGCGCGGAGTCGTTGTGAGCGTAGATACGACCAAGCAGGCGGTCGCTTCGGCCGCGTTCGAGGTGGGTGCCTTGGTTCTCAACGACGTGGGCATGGGGGACGCGATCGAGTCTTTGGGGCCCATCGTCGCGCGCCATGGCGGTGCCTACCTGCGCATGCATGCGCGCGGAACACCGCGAACGATGCGCACGGAGGCGGGGCTCGTTCGGTATGATCGCGGCGTGATGTCCGAAGTCGTCGCGTCGCTCGCCGCCGATGCAGAGAGAATCTGTGCTTGCGGAGTAAAAAAGCAGAACATTCTGCTCGATCCGGGGCTCGGATTTGCCAAAACTGCAGCGCAATCGCTGGCCGTGTTGGCTTCGCTTGAGCGCTTGGTTGCGTTGGGCTACCCGGTCTGCGTGGGACCGTCGCGCAAGAGCTTTATCGATGCTGCTTCGGCCTACGACGCGAGCTGGGGCGAGCTGACCCCGGACGTGTCTGCGCGTTTGGGCGGCACGGCGGCGGCGGTGGCGCTGAGCGTCGCGAAGGGCGCAAACGTGCTGCGTGTCCACGATGTGTCGGTGATGCGTCAAGCGGCGAGGGTCGCGGACGGAGTGGCCTCGATGAGCCAAATCGCGGGGAGAGACGCTTGTGATTGAGGGGCTTCTGACACTCTTACGCCCAGCGAGTTGGCAGGTCTTGCTTCGAGACCTAGTCGACGTCGCGATCGTCGCGTACGCGATCTATCGGCTCTTGCTGCTGTTGCGAGGGACACGCGCGATGCAGGTCAGCACGGGTCTGGCCGTCGTGGTGGTGGTCTATTTTTTTGCGCAGCGCGCAGGACTCACGACCACGCACACTTTGCTCGACAAGGTGCTTGGGTCGTTTTTCTTGGTCGTGATCGTGTTGTTTCAGGGGGATATTCGCAGGGCGTTGATGCGTGTTGGGACGCGGCCATGGTTTGCGAATTTTCGAAAACGAGAAGAGTACGCTGCGCTCGAAGAGGTCATCGAGGCGTGCGTGAAGCTCGCGCATCGTCGGATCGGTGCGCTCGTTGTGTTCGAGCGCGATGGGCTCTTGGATGAGTTTGTTCAGCAGGGGACTGTGCTCGACGCGATGGTGTCCGCGGAGCTGATTTATACGGTCTTTGTTCCGGGCTACGAGAACCCGCTTCATGACGGCGCGGTGGTGATTCGTGACGCCAAGGTGTGGCGCGCGGGCGGCTTTTTGCCGCTCACTGCCAATGTCTCGCTCGACCGATCCCTCGGGACACGCCACCGCGCGGCCATCGGAATCACAGACGAGACCGACGCCGTGGTCGTGATCGTGAGCGAAGAGAGCGGGCAGATTTCTCTGTGTTTTAACGGCAATTTGGTGCGTGGGCTCGACGCTCATTCGCTGCGTCATGCGCTCTATGGGCTGTTTTATCCCAAGTCGCTCGCGTCGCGTTTGCTTGAGAAGCGCGCATCGAGAAAGCGTGAAGAGCGTGGGGATCGCGCGAGCGTTCCGCCTCGGGAAGCGCGCAAATCCGCAGGGCAAAGGGCGACGAGCTCGGGTGCCCCGACACCGGCGACGTCGTCGTCTCGGCCCGCGATCGAGCGAGATCCAAGCGAGTCCGAGTCTCGATCCGGACCTGACAGCACGGCACGCCGTCGCGCCGCGGAGAAAGAGTGACCCATGGGCGATTCGCTTGCCGAACGCGTAAAGCGCAGTCTCCGCAAATCCTCCGTGGGGATGCTCGACAATCTGGGTCTCAAGAGCATCTCTCTGGTGATGTCCATGGCGCTCTACGGTGTCGTCCGCGGCGCCGGGACCGTCGAGCGTGCGCTTGAAGTGAACCTGTTGCGGCGGCCTCCGAGCCCTGAGGTTCGCCGGGTGCTCATGACGGATTTGCCAGACCGCGTGCGGGTCGTTGTTCATGGCCCACCCGCGCTGGTCAACGCGATCCGGGCGGAGTCGCTCGGAGGCGTCGAAGTAGACGTGAGCGATGGTCATCGTCCTGTCGCTCGGATTGATCCAGGCCCGATGCAATTGCCCGCGGGGGTCACGGTGCTCTCGATGCAGCCTTCGTTGTTGCAGCTCTCGTGGGAAGACTTGGTTGAGCGCGAGGTGCCCATCCGTGTCGAAACCGTGGGACAGACCGCACCGGGGACGCGTACGTCGTCACAGCTCGATGTGAGCCCTCCCAACGTGCGAATCGCTGGGCCGGCGCTCTACGTCGATGCGCTCTCTGCGGTGCGCACCGAGGCGATTGATATTGCGGGTCTTGAGGCAGGTGTACACACGCGGCGTGTCGCGCTGGAGCCACCCCGAACGCGTGTCCAATATGTGGGCACGACGAGCGCACGCGTGGGGATCCACGTAGAGCGTGATCTCATCGAGAGGCGACTTGAGCGACTTGAGGTCACCGTGGTAGGTAACAGCCGAGTTAACCTTCGCCCGAGCGCTGTGACCCTGCGAATCCGGGGCTTGGTCTCGGTGATCAACGCGGTTGACTCAGCGCTCATCGTGCCCAGCGTCGATGTGCCGATTGAGCTCGGCGAGCATCGCGAGTCTGTGCGTTTGCCCGTTCGCGCGGGACACCTGCCCGAGGGGGTCGAGCTTGTGGCGATTGAGCCTCCCGTGCTGATCGTGTCGCCGCGGTAGAGTCTAGAGCGAGCGCGTTGCGTGTTTTCTTGGGAATGTCCGGGGACGTGTTAACAACCAACGCACTGTTTTCATGGCAACCAAGACACGCAAAGGACGCGACACGGGCGCTGAGACCGTCGCGGTAGAGAACTCCCCCTCGCTCCCTCCGCCGGCCCCTCAGGCCCCGCCTACAGTGCGGCGCTTGTTCGGGACCGACGGCATCCGCGGTCTCGCCAACGAGCACCCGATGACCCCGGAGATCGCGATGAAGGTCGGCGCCGCGGTCACCTGGTGGGCCTCGCGAGGAGGGCGTCCAGCACGGGTCGTCGTGGGCAAAGACACGCGGCTCTCTGGCTATCTCTTTGAGACGGCGCTTGCCGCGGGGATCTGTGCGCAGGGAGGGCGCGTGATGCTGACCGGTCCGCTGCCGACCCCAGCGATCGCGCACATCGTTCAGTCCATGCGTGCCGACGCGGGGGTGGTGATCTCGGCCTCGCACAACCCCTACATGGACAACGGGATCAAGCTCTTTGGCGCAGACGGATTTAAGCTGCCCGATCAGGCCGAAGCCGAAATCGAGGCGCTCATGGACGATCCGAGACTGCTTCACGCACGCAAGCGTGACGGGGCGATCGGGCGCGCAGAGAAAATCGAAGATTCACGGGGTCGGTATGTGACCTTTGTGAAGAGCACGTTTCCGAAGTCCCTGCGACTTGATGGGCTGCGCGTGGTGGTCGATGGCGCCCATGGCGCTGCGTTTCGTGTGGCGCCTGCGGTGTTTTCTGAGCTCGGCGCTTCGGTGATCGCCATCGGTGTGAAGCCCAATGGCAAGAACATCAACGACGGCGTGGGTGCGCTTCATCCCGAGCACATGGCGCGCGTGGTCCGAGAGAAGAACGCGCACCTCGGGATCGCGCTCGATGGCGACGCCGATCGATTGATTGTTGTCGACGAGCAGGGGCAAGTGGTCGACGGCGACGCCATCATGGCGATGGTCGCCAAGCGACTCTCGGCGGATCATTTGCTTGCGAAGAACACCGTGGTTGCCACGGTGATGTCCAACCTTGGGCTTGAGCGCGCGCTCGCGTCGCATGGCGCGAAGCTCATTCGGACCTCCGTGGGCGATCGCTACGTGGTCGAGGCCATGCGTCGCGGCGGATACAACTTTGGCGGCGAGCAGTCTGGGCACCTGTTGTTCTTGGATCACGCGACCACGGGTGATGGGCTCATCGCTGCGCTGCAGGTCGTCTCGATTTTAGTGCGTGAATCGCGATCGCTTAGCGAAATTGCAGCACTCACGATGGTGCGTGTGCCGCAGGTTTTGGTCAACGTGAAGCTCCCAGCGCGGAGAGATCTCGCGTCGATGTCGCTCACGCAGCGGGCGATCCGTGACGCTGAGAAGAAGCTCGCTTCGGACGGTCGCGTATTGGTTCGTTGGTCTGGTACCGAGCCGAAGCTTCGCGTGATGGTCGAGGGCCCCAAGGCGGACACGATTGAGCGCATGGCCAACGCGATCGCGGACGCGGCCAAGCAGGACCTCAAACCGGCGACGTAGCCGGGTTTGCGTTATCGCGCCGCCGGGGCCGAGGGGGCTGTCGTTGGGGTCTCGCCGATGGGGCTCTGGGTGAGCTGTGAAAGCTCTCCTGCATAACGATCCGCCACGCGAACGAGCGAGCGAATCGCGCTACGAAATGCTCGTCGGTCAAAATTGCTGTCGGTTGAGAGGGTTGTGCTCATGCGGATCTCGCCGGTCAATGGCGCGAGCTCGAGCTTGGCGACAAGGGTCTCCCAGTTGATCTCAAGCAGCCGACGTGTGACCTGGCCCGCGTTGGCTGCGTCTGCACGCAGCATCGCGTAACGCTCAATGTAGGCGTACACCGTGTCGCTGTCGTCGCTGTAGAGCACCGTGATGACAAAGCGACGCGCCGTTGGGTTGGGGGTGCGTCCATCGGGGCCGGGAGGCTGTGCGCGGACGGTGCACGTCGCGATGGCGGGCGTGGTCGAGGTGCACTGAGGGGCGAGGTTCATCGCCTGCAATTCGGCCTGGATTTGCGCCATGTAGCGCGGCTGCTGCTGAGCGAGCGCGGGCGCGGACGCGAGCGATGTGCAAGCCGCGAGGGCGAAAGCGAGAGGGATGCGAGTCATGAAGTTCAAGCTTTGTGGGTGCGGTGTTAGAGCGAATCACGCGGGGAGCTCAGCGAGCGCGCGGAGGATGGGCGAGAGTGAGTCAGCGATGTTTGGTGAGAGCATTGGGCTGCGGATCGCGATGGCGTCGGCGCCCGCGGAGAGGGCTCGCGAGATAGAGGTTGGGTCGTGGAGTCCGCCGAGCGCGATCAGCCGTGACGCTGGTGCGCGTGTCTTGAAGCCTCGCAGACCTACTTCGCCGAGGGGCGCAGACTTCGAAGGGACAGCGGCGAATGGAGCGGCCAACAGACACTGTGCGGTGGTGGAGATCTCTTCGATTGGATCCCCTGCGTGGACCGATGCGGTGATCTCCGGTGTGTCTGAAACACTTGCAAATAACCTGTCGAAATAGCGTCTTGCGTCGTACGCGTTTGGGCTTCGCGACGAGACATGGAGCGCATCGGCTGCGCAAAGAAGCGCGACATCGCACCGGTCTCCGACGACGAGCGCGTGGAGGGATCTGTCCGCGATCGCGCGACATTGCGAGGCAAGCGCGAGGTAGGCGCGAGAGCTCAGAGGGCCTTGCATACGAAGCCAGAGCGCAGCCGTGATGCCCTGCTGTGTTGCACACTCTGATGCGATCTGCGCGTTGATTTGCAGGAGCTGTGCGTCCTGTGCGCTTGGATCGAGGCAGAGCCAGAGGCGCGCGCGCATCAGCGGACTCAAGGCGCACCGCCGCCATCTGCCGCCTGCGGATCGTTGGTCGTGATGGGCTGGTCGGGGTGCTCGAGGGCCGCAGAGGCACGCACCGCGAAGCGCGAGCTAGGGTAGCGTTGCGTGAGAAAACGCAGGGTATTGTCTCGTGCTGGGCGATCGTGCTCGAGCTCGAATCGCTCGGCGAGGAGCCACAGCGCTTCGCCCGCGCTCTCTTCGTGACGAAGCTCGTGGGGGCGACGCGTGGGGCACTGCATCGGCGCGATCGTCGAGAGCATGAGCAGCGTGATCGAGGCAATTCGCGGCATAGTGAGCGAGCACGAAAGTATTGAAAATGGAAAGGTAGAATCGCGCTCGTAAGCTACTCGATGCCGAGAGCATCGCGGCCCGCGGTGCTCGCGATGTTTCCGGTGAGCGGGCTCGAAGCATTGGCATGGAGCCGCCGTGGCATGCGACCGGCTACAAACGCTGCGCGCCCTGCGTCGACGGCGAGACGCATCGCGTGAGCCATCATCACGGGGTCTTTTGCCGCTGCGATGGCTGTGTTCATCAAGACTCCATGGGCGCCTAGCTCCATGGCGATCGCGGCGTCGCTGGCGGTCCCGACGCCGGCGTCGACGATGACCGGGACCGAGACGCTCTCCATGAGAATCCGCAAGTTGTACGGGTTGCGGATGCCGAGGCCCGAGCCGATCGGTGCGCCGAGGGGCATGACAGCAGGGCAGCCGAGGTCTTGTAACTTGCGCGCGGTGATGGGGTCATCGTTGGTATAGGGGAGGACGAAGAAGCCCTCTTTGACCAAGACCTTTGTCGCTTCGAGCAAGCCAACAACGTCGGGAAAGAGCGTCGTGGGGTCGCCGATGACCTCGAGCTTGACCATGTTGGTCTCGGCCAGCTCACGTCCAAGCCGAGCGGTGCGAATGGCGTCCTCGGCGGTGTAGCAGCCGGCGGTGTTCGGGAGCAGCGCGTACTTCTCTTCTTGGAGCATGGTGAAGAGCGACTCGCGCGAGCGATCTGCCAGGTCGACGCGGCGCACTGCGACGGTCACGACTGAGGCTCCCGAGGCTCGCAACGCGTCACGAGTTTGAGCGACAGAGCTGTATTTTCCTGTACCAACGAAGAGCCGAGACGAAAAGGTCTGCTCGCCGATGACGAGAGGATCCGAGGTGTATGAGGGCAGCATGCGTGCGCGAAGCTCCTAGCGTGGTTTGGTAGGGGCGGTAGGCATCGAGAGACCTATCCGCCGCCTACGAAGCTGACGATCTCGATGCGGTCGCCATCGTGGATGAGGGTGTGTGCGTGGTGCGCTCGTGGGATGAGCACTTCGTTGCGTTCTACCGCGACGGGGCCACGGAGATTGCGACTCGCGACGAGCTCACTCACGGTGCTTGGGCCTTGAAGTGTGAGGGGCTCGCCGTTGACGACGATGTGAATTGGGTTCGCGCTCACGGCTTGATCCGCGGAGCGTAGTGCTTTGAGCGTCGCGAAGAAAGCGTGAGTGAAGGATCGCGCGCCGGTGCGGTATACCTCGCGTCAACGATCCCCGTGTACGACCCCGAGCAGCGCGCTATCGACGGCATCCGGCCCACCTTTGCAGAGATCGATCTCTCTGCGATCGCTGACAATTATCGTGCGGTACGCGCACACACGCAGACGGAGGTCTGGCCTGTTATCAAGGCCGACGCGTATGGCCACGGCGCCGAGGCGGTCGCCAAGGTCTTGTGTGCGAGCGGCGCAAAGGGGCTGTGCGTCGCCCTTGTCGAAGAAGCGCTGTCGTTGCGGGCTGCTGGGATCTCTGCGGACCTGTTGGTGATGTCCGGGATCTATCGCGAGGGTCTCGACGAGGCGCTCGACGCGGGGATCACTCCGGTCGTGCATGACCCATCGCATCTCGCGCTCCTTGCCACACGGAGCGCGCGTGGGCAGCGCTCAGAGATCCACCTCAAGGTGGACACGGGGATGTCGCGCTTGGGCATCACGTTGGGGCAGCTGGCAGCGATTTCTCAGCGGCTTGCGCAGATGCCCGGTGTGTCTGTGCGCGGCTTGATGACGCACTTGGCAAACGCGGACTGTGACGACCCGAGCTTTACCGACGTGCAGCTCGATCGATTTGACCAAGCGCGCGAGATTGTGGTGCGCGATGGGCACGCGCCGAGTGTGTTTCATGCTGCAAATTCAGCGGGCGCGTTTAGGTCGCACCGAGCGCGGATGGATTTGGTTCGCCCGGGCATTGTGCTCTATGGGGTCGCACCATTCGCCAACGATGGGCCCCCACTTCGGCCTGCGATGAGCATCAAGAGCGCAGTGTTAGCGCTGCGTGAGGTGCCCTCGGGGACCGCGGTGGGCTACGGCGGGGCGTTCGTCACGACTCAGCCCTCGGTGCTCGCGACGATCCCGATTGGCTATGCGGACGGCTTCTTTCGGCGGCTATCGAGCGAGGCCGAGGTGCTCATTCGTGGTGCGCGCGCGAAGGTCGTAGGCAACGTCTCGATGGATTTGTGCACGGTGGATGTCACACACCTTGCGCAAGGCAGGGGAATTGTTGTGGGCGATGAGGTCGTGCTCTTGGGCGCACAATCGGGAGATCTGGGCGCGGGGCTCATCCGTGCTGAAGAGATCGCGCAGCGCGTTGAGACGATTCCGTACGAAGTTCTCTGTGCACTCTCGCGTCGTGTGCGAAGACTCTATCGCCCTGGATTGACCAAAGCACCCGCGCGATGAGTGAAGAAGAAGTACCAACCACCGGTGGATTGCTCGGCGCTCTCAAACGCGCGTTGCAGCCGTTGCATGACGGGATCGAAGAGTTCGGAACGATCGCGCGGCTCGGAATCTCTGCATTTATGTGGCAATTTCGAAGGCCCTATCGCTTCGGAGTTTTGGTCCAGCAGCTTGAGTTCGTGGGCGTTCAGTCCATGTTTTTGGTGTGCTTGGTAGGGCTGTTTACGGGCATGGTCTTCGCGGTCCAGACGGCGTACGGATTTCGGCGGTTCGGTGCCGAGAATCTCGTCGGTGGCGTGGTCGCTCTGTCGCTGTCTCGCGAAATGGCTCCGGTGCTCACCGCGATCATGGTGGCCGCGCGCGCTGGCTCCGGGATGGCCGCGCAGCTTGGAAACATGCGCGCGACCGAGCAAATCGACGCGCTCGAGACCATGGCGGTCTCGCCCATTCAGTACCTCGTGGTGCCCAGGCTCATCGCGGGGACGCTGATGGTTCCCGTGCTCGCCCTGCTGTTTTTTGGCGTGGGGCTGGGCGGCGCGTACCTCGTCGGGGTTGGCCTATTGTCGCTCGATCAGGGGATTTTTCTAGACCGCATTACGGCGCTCTTGGACAAGCGAGACTTGGTGCAAGGCTTGGTAAAAGCCACGATTTTTGGCTACTCGGTCACGCTCATTTCGTGTCGACACGGATACTATGCCAAGGGCGGCGCCGAGGGCGTTGGACTGGCGACCACGCGCGCGGTGGTGTGGAGCGTCGTGGGCGTCTTCTTTCTGGACTACCTGATCACCTCGGTGCTCACGGAAATGTCGTGAGCGCTGGTCTCGCCAACCGCCCTCGAATCGTCAGCACGCCGTCCCAGTTGTTTGCACAGTGTCCCGCGTGTGGGGGCGAAAAGAGCGGCCATGACCGCTGTGAATCTTGTGGTCTGGACTATCGACTGGGCCGATGGAAGCGCGAGCCATTATCGATTTTGCAGATTGTCAGGGTGAGCCTCCGTCGGCTGGTGAAGCCCGTCGCCGCGCTCGTTACGATGGTCGCGATCGGGATGATCGCGGCGGTAGGTCGCACGGGAATCGCTGAGATTTCGCTAGGAATTTGTGTGCTCGCGGCGCTGGCCTCCGTGGGCATTCCGCTCGCGCTCGTGGTGTTGGGTGCCGTGGGGCGTTCGCTTGTCGTGCGCACGTGGCGGTGGGACGCGCACGGCGAAGCGACCTGCGTCGCGAGGGGCACGCTGACGCGGGTCCATCGGGTGATTCGCGTCCGCACGATCGCGGCGAGCCCGGTCCCGATCCTGAGTGATTTGGCAGAGCTACGCGTTGCGCACGCGGGGACGCTGGTCGGAGAAAGTGCCATGAGTCAGGCGCTCCCGTTTGGTCGCAATCCGGTGCCGGGGCCTGAGGTCCGTGAGCGCGCCGAGGTGTGCATCGCCCTCGCGATCGCGTTGGCAAAGCTGCACGGGTCGGGCGCGATCAGCTTGGTGCGTTCGACGTCACGGAGGCTCGATCAAGACGGCACCACGGTTGAGACGTCGCGGGTCGACACGCTGGGCGCGCAGGCATCTCCAGGGAGCGCACCCGACGACGGACTGTCGCGGTGGCTGTTGTCGATTATTCCTGGAAAAAACCAGATAGATCTCGTCGCGGGCTATCGGGACCAGCCACATGGGGTGGGCGACGCGCCGGGGCAGGCCGCGGCGTTGTCGGAGCTGGTCCAGGCTGCGATGCTGACGATGGACTCTCCCCAGCGGGTGTTGCGCTCCCTTCTCGCTGAGCAAGGACCCGAATTGCTCACGCGCCCCGCGCTCTCGCCCGAAACGCTGCAGGCGCTCGGGGAGCTCACTGCGCTATTTTGGCATGCCCTCACCGATGCGCTGCGCGCTCAAGCGCGTGGGGATGCTATGGTCTCTGGCGACCGAGGGCGCGGACATTGACCGACGAAATCGCTGCAGAAAAGCCACAAATCGTGATCGAGAACCTGGTCAAGCGCTTCGGCGAGCGGACCGTGTTGGACCACATCAACATGTCCATTGATCGTGGCGAGACCGTCGTGGTCATCGGTGGCTCGGGTGCCGGAAAGAGCACCTTGGTCCGTCACTTGATTGCCCTGGAGCGTCCGACGTCGGGGCAGATCTTAGTCGATGGGGTCAACATGGCGGCGCTCGACGACTACGAGCTGTCGAAGATCCGTCGGCGATTTGGCATGGTGTTTCAGAAGTACGCCCTCTTTGACTCGATGAGCGTGTTTGACAACGTGGCGTTTCCGCTGCGCGAGCAGACCAAGTTGGCCGAGCGAGAGATCAAAGAGCGCGTCATGGGCAAGCTCGAAGACCTCGGGGTGGGCCATGCGGCGCCGCGCATGCCGTCCGAGATCTCAGGAGGCATGGCAAAGCGCGTGGGAATCGCCAGGGCATTGGTGATGGAGCCCGAGATCTTGATCTACGACGAGCCCACCTCTGGGCTTGACCCCGTCACCTCGCGAACCGTCGACGAATTGATCGAAGAGATGCGTGAGCGCTTTGGGGTGACGAGCGTGGTGATTACGCACGACATGGCCTCGGCGTTTGATATCGCCGACCGTGTCGCGATGCTCGTGCACGGCAAAATTGCTGTCGAAGGGACTCCCGAGACCGTGATGGCCAGTGATCATGAGGCCGTGCGGCGCTTTGTGCACTCGAGCGCGATTGATCCAGCGCGGGTGTCCGGACGAACCCGAAAGAGCCCTCACGAAATCCGCGAGATGCGCCTCGCGCGATTGGCTGCCGCCGGTACGCCGGTCATTTGACTCGCCATCTGTGATTGTGAACATCGTTCACAAATTAGCTTGTGGGCGTAGCTTGTGGGCGTGAGCGCGTAGGTTCTGCGCGTGCGGCGCTGCGCGCTTGACAGTGTGACCCTTGGGCCTCCAAAACCCATGTCGTTTCGCGCGGTGGCGACCTGAGATCGCCCGTGCCAATCCCGTGACTTCTCACAGAAAGCAGTTCGAACATGGTCAGCAAGTCCGAGGTCTTCATCGTGGGTGCGACTCGCACGCCCATTGGCTCATTTCAGGGCGCTCTCGCAGAGGTGCCCGCGGTGCGTCTCGGCGCGACGGTGATTCGAGGTGCGCTTGAGGCGGCCAACGTCCCTTCGGCGGCCGTGGGCGAAGTCTACATGGGCAACGTTCTCACCGCGGGTGAGGGGCAGGCACCTGCACGTCAGGCTGCGATTTATGCGGGCGTTCCGAACACGGTGCCCTGCACGACCGTAGGCAAAGTGTGTGGCTCAGGGCTCATGGCCGTCATGCTCGGCACCAAGAGTATTTTGTTGGGAGACGCCGAGGTCGTCGTCGCCGGAGGCATGGAGAACATGTCGCAGGTGCCCTACTACATCCCAAGTGCTCGGGGTGGCGCCCGCATGGGCCACCAGCAGATGGTCGACGGGCTGATCCACGATGGCCTCTGGGATCCGTACAACAACTATCACATGGGCAGCGCAGGGGAGCTGTGCGCGCGTGAGTGCAACGTGCCCCGTGAGGCTCAAGACAGCTTCGCCAAAGAGAGCTATCGGCGGGCGCTCGCAGCGCAATCCGAGGGGATGTTCGCACACGAGATCACCCCCGTGGTGATCGAGGGCAAGAAGGGATCGGTCACGGTCTCGCAGGACGAAGAGCCCGGCCGAGGCATGCCCGAGAAGATGGCTGGGTTGCGACCCGCGTTTGCAAAGGACGGCACGATTACTGCGGCCAACGCGAGCAAGATCAACGACGGCGCAGCGGCGTTGGTGCTCGCTTCGGCGGGGGCTGTTGAGCGCATGGGTCTCAAGCCTTTGGCTAAAATTGTGGGCTACGGCAGCGTCGCGCAGGCGCCCGAGTGGTTCACCACAGCGCCGGCAAAGGCCATTGAAGTGACGTTGTTGAAGCTCGGACTCACCGTCGCAGACATTGATCTCTTTGAGGTCAACGAGGCGTTTTCGGTGGTCTCGCTCGCGGTCCAAGAGAAAGCGGGCCTCGACCCAAGCAAGGTCAACGTGTTTGGCGGCGCCGTCGCGATGGGTCACCCGATTGGTGCGTCCGGCGCGCGCATTTTGGTGACGCTGCTCAACGCGCTCACCCAAAAGAACCTCCGTCGTGGCTTGGCGACGTTGTGCATTGGCGGCGGCGAAGCGGTCGCGGTTGTCATCGAGCGCGTCTGAAAGAGAGCCAAATTAATGATTGAAATCAATGTATTGGGAGTTCTCGGCGCCGGACAGATGGGCGCTGGCATTGCGCAAATCGCGGCGCAATCAGGGCTGACGGTCCTGCTCGCGGACATGACCATCGAGCAGGCGCAGCGGGCCAAGGACAAGCTCAACGCGACGCTCGCCAAGCTCGTTGAGAAGGGAAAACTCAGCGCGAGCGACCACGAAGCCGCCATCGCGCGGGTGACTCCGGTCGGTTCGATGGACGCCTTGCACGGCTGCGATCTGGTGATCGAAGCGGTCACCGAGAACGTCGAGGTCAAGCTTGAGATCTTCCGCAAGCTCGACGCCGCGGTGCAACCGACTGCGATTTTGGCGAGCAACACGAGCTCTATCTCGGTCACAAAGATCGCCTCGGTGACCCAGCGTCCCGAGCGTGTGATCGGCATGCACTTCATGAATCCCGTGCCGTTGATGAAGCTCGTCGAGATCATCCGCGCGTTGCAGACCAGCGACGAGACCTATGCTGCGACCGTGGCGTTGTCCTCGCGGATGAACAAGACGGTGGTCACGGCGCAGGATGCTCCCGGGTTTATTGTAAACCGCGTGCTGATTCCCTTGCTCAACGAGGCGTGCTTCGCGCTTGAGCAGGGCGTGGGCGCCGTACGAGACATCGATGACGGTGTGAAGCTCGGGCTCAATCACCCCATGGGGCCGCTTGAGCTCGCGGATCTTATTGGCTTGGACACGGTCTTGGCGATCGCTGAAGTTCTGCAAAGAGATCTAGGCGAAGACAAGTATCGACCTGCAAATATCCTTCGAAAGCACGTCGCGGCGGGGTGGCTCGGGCGCAAGACTGGCCGAGGATTCTATCGCTACGAGGGTGGTCAACGCGTGTGAGGTCCGGGCGGCGCTGTGGTAAGCAGCTTCACCGCTATGAATCCAGTCGTCACAGTTCAGATTGATGGGCCCATTGCACGAATTGAAATCAACCGACCTGAGAAGCTCAACGCGCTCAATCGTCAGGTTGTCAAAGAGCTCGCGCAGGCGTTTGCCGAGCTAGAGTCTCACCCCGAGATCCGGGTGGGGATTCTGTCTGGCGCCGGCGAGAAGGCGTTTGCCGCGGGTGCGGACATCGTCGAGATGGCCGAGATGGGGACCGAGCAGGCGCGGCAGTTTTCGCGGAATGGCCACCAGGTGGGCGAGCGCATTGAGCATGCGAGGTTTCCGGTCATCGCGCGTGTGCAGGGCTTCGCGCTCGGCGGGGGGTGTGAGCTCGCCATGGCGTGTGACCTGATTTATGCGAGCGACCGCGCGCGATTTGGTCAGCCCGAGGTCTCGCTCGGCGTGATCCCTGGCTTTGGCGGTACGCAGCGCTTGGCAAGACGCGTTGGCGTGGGAAAATGCAGGGAGCTCGTGTTTCGTGGGCATCCCATTGATGGCGCCGAAGCGCTGCGAATTCATCTCATTGATGGGCTGTTCTCCGCCGACGAGCTCGTGGCCAAAGTGGACGAGATCGCGCTGCAGATCGCCAAGCACGCGCCCATCGCCGTCTCGCAGGCCAAGCGCGTCATGCGGGCTGGACACGACGTCCCTCTACCGGTGGCCAACGAGCTCGAGGTGCAGGCCTTTGGTCTGTGCTTTGGCACCGAAGATCAGAAGTCGGGGATGCGCGCGTTTAACCTCGATCCTCGCAAACCACGTACGTTTGAAGGCCGCTGATTTCACAGACCGAAAGCGACAATCATCATGGAATTTGCACCCAACGAAGAGCAACAGCTGGTCCTAAAGAGCGCGAAGGATTTCGCCGCGCGCGAGGTCGCTCCCCGCGCCAAGGCGCTTGATAAACAGAGCGAGTGGCCAGCGGACTTGGTCAAGCGCATGGCCGAGCTCGGGTTTCTCGGCATGGCCATCCCGCTCGAGTACGGCGGCGGCGGACTCGACGCGGTCTCGTATGCGCTCGCGCTCGAAGAGATCAGCGCGGCGTGTGCGAGCACCGGCGTGATCATGTCGGTCAACAATTCGCTCTACTGCGACCCCATCTACAAGTTCGGCAACGCGTGGCAAAAAGAGCAATTTCTCACGCCCTATGCGAGCGGAGAGAAGCTCGGATGCTTCGGCCTCACCGAGCCTATGTCGGGTTCGGACGCCGCCACGATGGCGACCTTCGCCGAGCGCGATGGTGATCACTACGTGATCAATGGGTCGAAGAACTGGATCACGAACGGTCCGTTTGCCGACTGCATTGTGCTCTTCGCGATGACCACCAAGAACATCGGACACAAGGGCGCGACGGCGATCTTGGTTCCGCTGGATCTTCCCGGTGTGACCCGTAATCACCATGATGACAAGCTGGGCATTCGTGGCGCCCACTCGTGCACAATCTTCTTCGAGAACGTCCGCGTTCCGGTCACTCACCGGCTCAACGAAGAGGGCTCGGGCTTCAAGGTCGCGATGGCCACGCTCGATGGCGGCCGCATCGGAATCGCTGCGCAGGCGCTCGGCATCGCGCGTGCTGCCTTTGAGAAATCCGTCGCGTACAGCAAAGAGCGCAAGAGCTTCGGCGTGCCCATCGCGCAACACCAAGCCATTCAGTTCAAGCTCGCGGACATGGCCACCGAGCTCGATGCCGCGCGGTTGCTCATCTGGCGCGCTGCGTATCTCAAAGACCAAGGCGTCCGGCACAGCGCTGAGAGCGCGATGGCGAAGCTCTACGCGAGCGAGATGTCTTCGCGGGTCACACACCAAGCCATCCAAGTGTTTGGTGGCTATGGCTACAGCACTGAGTTTGATGTTGAGCGACACTTCCGCGACGCGCGAATCACAGAGATCTACGAAGGCACCAGCGAGATTCAGCGCATTGTGATCGCGGCCAACGCGCTCAAGGGCTAACACACGCTACGAATCGACATCGCGCCGAAAGAAATTGAATTGACATGCCGAGAGGGCGGCGATAGATACGCCCCCCGTCGCGACGAAAAGCGCGACATCACTGCGGTGGTAGTTAAGTTGGTTATAACGCCGGCCTGTCACGCCGGAGGCCGCGGGTTCAAGTCCCGTCCACCGCGCAGATTGCGATCTGCAACCTAAAAGACTCGAGGTGTTTCATCTCGGGTCTTTTGCTTTTTCTCCCACCCCTCGAAGTTCGGTTCGAACAGCCCACATCGAGCTGCCCGAGGTCATTGCGCCCCAGTGCCCCAGTGCCCCAGTGCCTCAGCGGCGGCGTCTGGGGGGCCTACGAGGGCCGCTGGGGGCTCGTCGCGGGCGTACACGCGTCGCGGGAACCCACTCGTCCCATTCGCTCCCAAAGCCGTCGTAGTGGACGAGCTGCGCGGTGCCGTCGGCGCGCAGCGCGGTGGCGGCGTACCACTGGCCGTTCCACTCGACCTCGAGGTTGCCGCCTTGCCCGGCGACTGGAGCTTGAGCGCGGGGGCGGATGCGCGTTGAGGCAACCCACTCGTCCCACGAGGCCTCGTAGTTGTCGTAGTGAATGCGATGAATCCCTGTGTTTTCTTCGAGAACCGTGGCTGGATACCACCGAGCGTTCCACTCGACCTCGACCTGAGCGCGCGGTGCGAATCGTCTCGGCGCGAAGGGACGAAGTCGATCTGCCGTGACGACCTCGTCGCTTGAGCTCGGAAACCCGACGTAGTGCACCAAAGTGTTCTGGCCATCTTGGCTGATGATTTGCGCGCGAAACCACTGACCTTGCCAGCGCACCTCGACCTGCTCTCCGCGCCGTGGTTGCTGGGTGGCTTGCGCGGGACCGAGCAGATAATTGCTCGAGAACGCGCCGCTGTTTGAGTACGACGCGAGCTGTTGCTCGACGAAGGCCATCTGTGACCTCGTAAATTGCTGCAAATCACCAAGCGAAATTCGCCGGTTGCGGTCGACATCGCAGATGGATTCTCCCGAGAGCGCGGCGATCACGCACTCGGTGAAGGTCCAGTTTCCGGTGCTCAAGACGCTCGCGAGTGAAGACGTGAGGGTGGTGATGCTGTGCTGTGCGCGGTTGCGACGTTGCACCAGCTCGGTCAACGCACCTGAGTAACAGCAGTCCGCCATGAGCCACGCGCTGCCCGCAAAGCGCGTGCTGGTGACCCCTTCGACCAGGGTCTCGATGTCCCACGCTGAGGTTGGGAGCGCGGCTGGGTCTGCGTCGTAGGGCATGAAGTAGGTCTTGCCGTCTGCTGTGCGCGCGCCGTGCCCTGCGTAGTAAACGAGCAGCGTTTCGTCTGGGCGAGTGCTCGCGAGGCTACGCGCGAGTGCGGTGCGAATAGCAGCCTGCGTGGCGTCTTGATCACGCAAGAACGTGATGTTTGCGCGTGGCACTCCGCGTCGCACAAGCTGCTCGACGAGCGCCGCGTCCTTGCGATCCGTCGCAGGAAATCCATGCAATTGTGAGCTCTGCCATTGCAACACACCCACCACGAGTGCGCGGGTCTTCGTCGGGTTGAACCCAGGTTCTGCCCGGACGAATCCTCGTAGCGCGTGAGCCCCGCGGCCGTACAGCCACGCAGAGCCCAATGCCAAGCCACCCAGAGCCATTCTACGAGTCCATTTGCTGTTACTCATCGCTGATGCCTCCACCGTTTGTGAGCCTTGTTTCAGCGCGCAGTCACTTCGAATGTGCGTGTTGTCCCCGCGACGTTGAGCGTCCAAGAGCCTGCAGCGAGCGCTCCCAAGAGGTGGTCGCTCGTAAAGGGCTGGTTGGGTCTACGCTCGATGGGGTCGCATGCTTCGCAGGTGGTCGTATCGCAGGTCATGGGGGTGAGTTCGATGGAGCGCCCCGCGACGCGATCGACAAAGCCTACGAGGCTCTCGCAGCACCCACGATGCGTTCCGGTGACGCGGGCCCAGTAGAGCCTCGGGCCCGACACGCGCAGCTCGTCGGGGCCCACCACCGTGACGTCACCGATGACCATGCTGCGTGATTCACAGGATGTGCTGGAGTTTACCACGCGAACGCTGCGGCGCTCGGGCTCGCCTTCGACCAAGAGATCGACTCTGGGACCCGAAACCGCTCCCAAAAGCTCACTCGCTGCGTAGCCACGGTCGACGCAATCGCAGTTTTCGCAGCACGAGCACGCTTGCAGAGAATAGCCTCTGGCCGACGAGATCGGGAGCGGCGCGAGCGTGGGCGTACACGCGCACAGACCCATGCCGCGGCGGTCTTCGACCGTGAGCCCTAGTGGTTGCCCTGCGAAGAGTACTGAGGGCGCATAGACCGCGGTGGGCGTGAGACGGTAACAACCGTTGACGGGCGGGATCACAGGCGTGGTCACGTCGCTTGAGGTGGCGTCAGGTCGAGTGCCTTGGTCTGCCGCGGCGTCTGTCGCTGGCGCTACGGAGTTGCCGCAGGCTTGCGAAGAAAAAAGCTGAAGAAAGAACAAACCAAGGGCAAGCGATGAGGCCTTCATGGGGACGAGGTTACGACTTGTTTTGACGAATGTGGCTCGATGCTGGGAGTGAATCGCGCGCTGAGATACAGTCGCCTCGTGACGATTCGAGAACATATGCGCGTTGTGCGCGCGACTGGGTTGGCGCTTGTCGCCGGAGCGTTGGTGACCGTCGCGAGCGCAAACGCCCAGGCGCAGAGCTCGGCTGCGCAGCGATTTAGGCTGCATCTTGAGGGCGGCGCCGGGACAATGTTTGGCGCTTTTCAGCGGCAAGTCTTGGGCTACAGCCGCTATCACTTTGTGGGTCGCGCGCAGGTCAGCGTCGAGTTTACGAACTACGCATCGCTCCAAGTCGGCGCTTCAACGGGCTGGTTTTTTGCAGCGCCGTTGATGGGGACGACCCAAGAGCAAGAGGCCGGTCGGATGACGCTGGTGGGCGGAGGCGCGCGGTTTTTTCCGAAGATTTATCGTTCGCTGAGCGCGCTCGTGGACGTGATGGCGGGGGCTGGTTTGATGCCCAACGGCGTCACCGGCGCGGGCTCTGGGATGCTCACTCGGTTTGCGTTCGACGTGGGTGTCGGAGCTCACATCGATGTCGCGTCTTTTCTCGCGATCACGCCCATCATTCGCTATCACCACGTGCTGCAAGACGCCGCACAGCGCCCGCGCCCGGACGCACAATATTGGACCGCGAGCCTTGGCTTTACCTTTCGCATCCCCGAGGGCGAAGCGCAGACCCGGCCCGCAGATGAGCAGCGCGCGATTGACCGCGGAAACGGCGTCGGTTCAGAGAACAACGACCAAGACAACGACGGCGTCCTCGACTCGCTGGATCAGTGTCCCGATCAGCCTGCCAACGGCAACAACGACCGCTTGCGCCTAGGCTGCCCAGCGTTTGACTCGGATCGCGACGGCGTCAACGACAACGTCGACCAGTGCCCGCAGGTCGCGCAGGGACCTCAGCCGCATCCGACGCGCTCAGGGTGTCCCGATGGCGACAACGACCACGACGGCGTCGGAAACTCAGGCGATCAGTGCGTCGAGCAATTTCAGGGGTTTTTCGCAAACCGGGCTGCGCCTGGCTGCCCGCCCGCCGACCGCGATCGGGACATGATCCCAGACGACCGAGACACCTGTCCGGACCGCGCAGGCTCTCCCAGCACAAACACGGACCGCAACGGATGCGCGGGGATCGTGCGGCTCGAGCAAGACGCCCTCCGCACGACCGAGGCGATCGCATACGCTGCCGACGCAGCGACGCTGGATCCACGCAGCGAGCGAGTATTGACAGCCCTCAGCGATGCCATCGCGAGTGTGCCCGCGATCCGCAGGATCATCGTGGTGGTCCCTGAGCGCTTGCCTGGAGATACGCAGGCCTCTGCGACGCTGGCCGAAGAGCGTGGGCGTGATCTTGTGCGGCGCCTCGTGGCCGATGGCATCGACGCCGCGCGCCTTGGGTCGCGCTCTGAGCCGCTGCCAGAGCCTGTGCGGGGCCGCCGCGCAGAGCCCGCGCGGATCTATCTCTCGATCACGCAGGTGATCTCTCCGCCAGTGCGCTGAGTCAACGCCGCGGGGGCAGTGCTGAAGGGGGCGTGGGACGGTCGTTTGCGTGGGCACGCGGGCAGCGCTGCGTGCGGGTCTCGTGGGGGTCTCGGCCTGCATCCGCAGGTGAACAGTGTGACATAATCTGTCACTGTTTACAGTTGTTACATCATCAACAAAACTACAGGGTAAAAGCACATTCTAATGTGTGACATCCAATGTCCTCACGCTTTTGACGGGCGGTGAGTTCCGACACATCATGGGGTCACTCGATTCGGTCAACGCGCTGATCGAGGCTGCAACGGAGGACCCCCTTGATGAACAGCTGGATGATTTTGGACAACACGCCTGCGAACGACAACGCGCAAGGGATCGGTTTGACCAGCGCGGGGCGAGGGCGGGTTCGGCTCCGAAGCGAGGGTCCGTGGGTGAGCGTGTTGGTGTTGTCGCTGCGTCACGCCGTCAACGACGGCCGGCCGCGCGATGACGGACGGCGGCCGGTGTCTCGATGAGCAACAAGCCACACCGCAGTGATCAGACAAGCAAGGAGAGCGCGATGAACGTTGCAGAGCAGGTTGAGCAAGCGGTTGAGATTGTTCGGATGATTCGTGAGGAATTTGCCTCGAACGACGCGTCGAACAGGACCAACGCGTTGGTCCTTGATTCTCTCCCTGTGAACGATGTCATCGTGATCGAGGGAAGTGACGACATGGACGCATTGCTCAGCGCGGACAGTGAATTTGCAGCCCGTTGCGACGCCGCGCGCGACGCGTGGATCAACGCCGTCGAGTGCAGCGAGCCCTTCGACGACTGAGCGCACTCGGAGCAACTCTATTTTACCAAGCAAATTTCAGAAGAAAGCGATCAAATCATGAGCGTCAAGTCCATCAAGAAGGTTGAAGCTGTCCAGCCTCTCACCAACGACAATCTCCTGCAGTTTGACCCCGGAACAACCGCTCGGGTGGTCGAATCCATGGTGCTTCGCGGAGACATCTCGGCCCTCAACCCCGAAGAGCGCGCGCGATTCTATGTGCAAATGTGCGAGGCGTTGGGGCTGACCGCCGCGACCCAGCCGTTTGCAATCTTGCGGCTCAACGGCAAAGAGGTGATGTATCCCACGCGAGGGGCGACTGACCAGTTGGCAGCGATTCATCGGCTCAATCGCGAAATTGTGGATGGTCCCAAGGTCGTCGATGTGGCGGGGACCAAGATGATCTATGCCGTGTGCAAGGCGACCCATCCAAACGGTCGGGTTGAGACCGCGGTGGCCACGGTGCCTCTCGCGGACCCCATCAACGCCCTCATGAAGTGCGAAACCAAGGCCAAGCGCCGCGCGACGCTCTCGATCCTCGGGTTGGGCATGCTGGACGAGACCGAAATCGAGACGATCCCTGCGCACATTCGGGGCAGTCACATGGAGGTCCCACTGCTTGGGGACGGCGTCGCGAATGACAATGGGCCCACGCAAGAAGAGCTCCCATCGGCTTCGCCCGCTGAGCTCCCCGCGGCGATGCAGGCCTTTCATGTCGACCTTGAGCAGATCGAGTTGCCCTCCGAATCTGTGTCCATTTGGGTCAAGCACCGCGCCGAAATCGCAGAGCTCGCGCCACCGTTTCGCGAGGCCGCGTGGAAGGCGCTCTGCGCGCGCACCGAATCTGTCGGTCGCATGAAGAACGCTCGCGTATGGCTCAAGCGCGCCATCGCCGAAGACGACAACCGACGCGCCACCGCGACGAGCCCCGAGCCCACCGCGAGCGACGAGAACGAGTCTTGAGAGCGGTGCCCTGGGGGGCTGACTACGCGCGGAGGAAGGCTCGCGCGCTGCGTGCAAACAACGCGTGAATGCGCGAGCGATTCGGCGGTCTGACCGTGGCGATGCTATACAGTCAGCTCAGACTGCCCATCGCCCTCATGTCCGACACGTTGCACAATCAAGACCCACCGACCGCGCTGCATGCGCAACATCCAGAGCTCTTTCGCGCGTTTGTCGCGATCGCGTTGAGCCGTGGATCGCGCAAAGGGACATGGGAGCTGCTGCAGGCGAGGGGGCTGACCGAGCTCTCGCTCAAGAGCTTTTATGCGAGCATTCGGCGAGAGACGCTTGAGCAAGCCATTGAGATTTGCTTTGTAGAATCACAGCTCGAAAACATCCGAGAGCTCGTCGCGAACCCTCCACCGCGGCCTCCTCGTCGGGTCGCGGTTTCGTCGCTGGCAAACCAATATTACTGCGAGATGCAGGTGCATCTTGGGACGCTCCACGATGTGCGGGTGACGAGCGCAGAGCTGGTCGCGGGGAGTGAAGGTCATGCGCGCTTAGAAGCCGAAGCCGAGCCCATCACCGAAGAAGAGGTCTCGCGGCGGATGGAGTCTGGCGAGGCGATGGGGCTTGTGGAGATGGGCTTGTCTGGCGAAGTCCATGGTGTGCCATTGATCGGTCGCGCAGATCGAGTTCAGCTCGAAGGTTCGCGCGCGAAGTTGCTTCTCGAGTGGAAATTCAGCGGGCGTCGTGAGCTCTACGCGACGCACGTCGTGCAGGTCGAGACCTACGGGCAGCTCTTGGAAGAGAGTGGCTTTGCCATTGATGAATTGGTCCATGCGGTCGCGGTGATTCCGCGCGGAGGCCCGAGGCCCGAGGGCATGGCCGAGCTGATGGCTGCGCGTGCGCGCGACATCGCGTCTGCAGCGCCGTGGGCCGCGCGAGACATCGTCGAGAGCGAGAACATGCCAGATCCGCTGCGGGGTTTGGCGGTGCGAAGGCTCGACGCAAACGCGTTTACGCTCTTCGTGTTTCCGCACGATCCCAACGCCGCGCGGCGTGACGTTGGTTGGCCCCTCAAATACTGGAAACGCGAGCGTTCTCCCACGCGGACTACGTTTTCGTCGCGCTGTCGTGCGTGCCCCTTCAACGCCGCTGCGCTCTGTGAAGTCGCGCTCGCGCCCGCGGATGGTCGTTATCAATCCAGCCGCGTGATCGCGCGCGAAGGGCGCACGATTCACCTGCTGGTGCACAACTCGACACCGCGTCGTTAGCCTGCTTTTTTGCTGCGCGATTGCGACAGCCCCCGCTCAACCGCCAGCGTCAGAACTTCTGCGACCCAGTGAGTGAGCGCAGGAGGATCGAGCAGACCGGTCTTAAACGGTGTCGCCAAGACCTTGTGCTGTGGGCCCTCGAGCGAAATCTGGCTCTGCGTGTGTCTGATGGCGACCACCTCTTGGGGGTCTGTCGTCGAGGTCATCACAGACCGCCGCCCGAGCCACCGTAGGGTCGTCAGAGAGCCGTCGGACCAGCGAAACTCGGTGCTGCCGTAGAGCGCGCGAAAGAAAGTCACCGCGCAGCCCAGGGTCAGCCCGTCAAAGAGCCAGGGCATGATGCGCAGCCGCAGTGGATACCCTGGGACGTGTGCGCTCGCGACGTGACCCAAAATGGCCAGCGCGGTGAACGTGACCGCGAAGAACCCCAAGAACCAGGGGACTTCGTCGCGCACACACAGAGACGCTTGGGTGAGCACGGCGCGGTCGGTAGGACAGCGTTTTCTCAGCGAAATCTCAGTATCGTCGAGGAGCGCGGGGTCCAAGCGTGCTCGGATCGCGATGCGAACGTGGTTCTGTGATCCCATGAGGGCTAAGAGCTCACTGCGCGTGGATGGTTGCGTACGCGTTGGGCTCAGCTGCGTGTGAGCTTGCGGTATTTGATGCGCTTGGGGGTGATGGCGTCTTCGCCGAGGCGCTTGATCTTGTCTGCGATGTAGTCCTGGTAATTTCCTTCAAACCACACGACGCGCGAGTCGCCCTCGAACGCAAGAATGTGGGTCGCGACGCGGTCGAGAAACCAGCGATCGTGGGAGATAATCACCGCGCAGCCCGCGAAGTCGAGCAGGGCCTCTTCAAGCGCACGCAGCGTGTCGACGTCGAGGTCATTGGTGGGCTCGTCGAGGAGCAATACGTTGCCGCCTCGCTTGAGCAATTTGGCGAGGTGAACCCGGTTGCGCTCGCCTCCCGATAGGTCGCCGACGCGCTTCTGTTGGTCGCTTCCCTTAAACGCGAAGCCACCGACGTACGCGCGTGAGTTGACCTCGCGCTTGCCGATCGGGATGACCTCGCGACCCTCTGAGATCTCGGCCCAGACGGTCTTGTTGGGGTCGAGCGAATCGCGCGATTGGTCGACGTAGGCGAGCTGCACGGTCTCGCCGATGGTGAGGGTGCCTCCGTCGGGCGTGTCGGCACCGACGATCATGCGAAATAGTGTGGTTTTTCCCGCGCCGTTGGGCCCGATGATCCCGACGATTCCGCCGCGCGGGAGGTTAAACGTGAGGTTCTCGTAGAGCAGCCGATCGCCAAACCCTTTGGCGACTTTGTCCGCGACGATCACGATGTCACCGAGCCTCGCTGCCGGCGGAATCTGGATCTCGGACTGCACGGTCTTCTCAGGCCCCTTGTCTTGGACCATGGTCTCGTAGGCTTGCAGACGCGCCTTGCTCTTGGCTTGTCGTGCGCGCGGGCTCCGACGTACCCACTCAAGCTCTGCATCGAGCGTCTTTTGCTTGGCGCTCGCCTGCTTTTCTTCGACCTGCATGCGCTTGTGCTTGTTGTCGAGCCACTGCGAATAGTTGCCTTTGAAGGGCCGCCCTTCGCCGCGGTCAA
The DNA here is from genome assembly GCA_030694465.1 of Deltaproteobacteria bacterium. Taxonomy (GTDB): domain Bacteria; phylum Myxococcota_A; class Polyangia; order Polyangiales; genus JAUXYJ01. The sequence goes on from JAUXYJ010000105.1 coordinate 220,512, forward strand.
GCTCGAGAATCCAGCCCGCGACGTTGTCGAGAAAATATCGGTCGTGGGTGATGCAGACCACGGTCCCGGCGAACTGCTCGAGGTGCTGCTCAAGCCACTGAACGCTCTCGGCGTCCAAGTGATTGGTGGGCTCATCCAAGAGCAACATGTCGGGTCTCTCAAGGAGCACGCGGCAGAGCGCAACGCGGCGGCGTTCGCCACCCGAGAGCGTTGAGACCACGGCATCGGCCGGGGGCAAACGCAGCGCATCCATTGCGATCTCGACCTGGCGATCGAGCTCCCAGGCGTTGACCCGATCGATCTCTTCTTGGACCTGCGAGTACTCGTTCATGAGCTTCTCAGACTCGGTCTCGTTGGTCACTTCGCCGAGCTTGACACCGATGTCTTCGAACCGCTGAAGCAGGTCTCGCACGGGCTTGACTGCGAGCTCAACGTTGCCCTTTACGTCGAGCGTCTCGTCGAGTTGTGGCTCTTGTGGGACGTAGCCGATGCGGAGCCCAGGCGCGGGTCTGGCCTCGCCGTTGAACTCTTTGTCCACGCCCGCCATGATGCGCAATAGCGTGCTTTTTCCGCTGCCGTTGTTGCCGAGGACACCGATCTTAGCGCCTGGCAAGAACGCCAACGTGATGCCCTTGAGCACCTCACGGTTGGGTGGAAACACCTTACGGACGTCCTGCATTGTGAAGACAAATTCGCTGGCCATGATTTCGCGATTGATAGCAGCGATCGACCGCGCTCGGTGCGCAACACGCGAAGAGATTTCTGGCTTCGAGCAGTTTGTCGCTTGAGGTGCCCGCACAACGCGAGTCGCGCGCTAAAGTCGACGGATGCCGCTTGACACACTCGCGCCAGGTCTTCTCCTCGCGGCGTCCCATCTTCGAGATGGGCACTTCGACAAGCGTGTCATTTTACTCGCGCGATGCGATTCGGAGGGAGCGCTTGGCTGGGTGATCAACGGTCCCTCCGCGGGGAGCGTTCGGTCGTTGCTGGCGTCGACGTTCGCGGGTGAGCTTGCGCGACCAATCCCTGACTCGCCTGCCTTCGCTGCAGAGGCGACCCTCGGAGGGCCAGTTTCGACCAGCTCAGGCTGGCTGCTGTACCGCACGATCGACCGCGAACCTCCGGAGCTCCCGGGCGAAATCTCAGTCGGCCCAGGCCTGGTGATCACCAACGAGGTGGCTGCCTTTCGGCGGGTCTTGGCAGGCGAGTCACCGCAGGCGTTTCGGCTCTTGCTAGGGTACGCGGGCTGGGCGCCAGGGCAGCTTGAGTCCGAAATTAGCAGGGGCTCTTGGTTGCCCTGTGAGCTCTTTTCAGAGCTCGCGTTTGCGACCGGCGAGGCCGCCTGGGACGCTGCGTATCAGCGCGCGATCGGGCGCTCTGCGGCGGCGTTTGTTGGCTCGCAGCGAGGCAGCGCCTAGCGCGTGGTGGGAGCGGTGCCCCAATCGGTCGCCGCGCTCACAGACAGGTTGACCGAGTGTGACGCAGCCACGTTGCGACCTGCGACGGTGCGCCCGTAACTAAAATTGAGTTCGGTCGTGGGATTGATCCGGATGATAAATCCCCCGGAGAGATCCACTTGATCGCGCTCTAGTCGCACCTCGCGGAGCAGCAAATTGTAGAACGGGTTGTTCTCGCGTCCGTAGTCCGCGGCGGGGACCGTCGGATCAATCGCAGCCACAGAGATTCCGATCACGCGCCCGCGGGTGAACGTGTAGAGACCGCTGATCCCGCCGTACAAAATCAGCGTACGACCGATGCTCTGTCCGACACGAAAGCTCCCGTTGAGCTGTTGACCCGCTCCTGCGGTGCGAAAGTTAAAGCCTGCGTCGAGTCGAAAGAACGTCCCCGACCGAAGCGCCATACCCATCAGGAGGCTCGGTGAGACATCCAGCTGCCCATCGCCAAGTGTCACGTCGTCACGGACATTTTGTGGGTTGACCAACTCGCCTGCGCGCGCGACAAAATCTGCAGCGCTCGTCGGGTTGTCTCCGAATGTGCCGCTGGGCCCTTGGTAGCCAGTGGGCATTTTGAGCTTCAGTTCGGCCGAAATCACGAGCGGAAACGGTGGTCGGACCAGCTGGTATCTTAGGGACACATTGATGTCTGCGATGCCCGCGACCGCGCGAGTCAAATCGATGATGTTTCGGCGGTAGTAGTCGGCTTCGAAGCCAGGGGTTCCCATGGGTCTGGGCACCAGAATCACGGGATCCGCGGTGTAAGAGACCACCCGAAAGGGGACATTGAGCTCAAACTCAAACCGCGGAAACACGCCCGCGCGAAGGGACGTGTAGAAGCTCGCGCCGTGGTACTGGCCGTTGAGCGAAAAAGGGAGCTCGCCACCGATGGGCATTCCATTGTTTGGCTCGAAAAAAAACTCGCTGTTTGCGAACTGATAGTTGGCGCCGGCACCCACGGCGACTCGGCCTGGCGGGAGCACCCAAGGAGATGCCTCCGTGGCCGACGCAGCGAGCAAGAGTGTGAGGCTCACTCCAAGCTTAGCGACCATCCTCCGCGTAGAATTCTTCGTGCATACGGACTTACGTGGAGGCATTCAGAGACCCCTTTTAGACTCAATCGCGATCTGGCGAAAACGAAGCGCACCGACCACGGCTCGCGACGCTTGCCGGTGATCTAGTGGGCGGGCACGCATCGAAGCGAGAAAAAACAAGCTGTCCCTAAAACGACAGCGGAGCTTCAACGGTTTCGTGTGCATGTGGCGCACTCACCGCGTTTGCCGCCACGGGTGTGGGTCTGGCCGCCGGAAGCGTCGGACTAGCCCGAACAACCGCCACAGGGCTGGCGGCGCTTGCGGCGGGCTGCGGAGGAGGCGTGGGCGCTGCGAAGGGGTTGGGGGGCACGACAGCGGGCGTTGGCGCGGTGCTTACGGCAGCGGTGGGAGCCGGGGCCACTTCGACGGTGGGCGCGCTCGCTGGAGCGAGCGTCGTGGTTGCGCGCACACGTGTCGCAGAGACAGCGTTTGTGCGGGACGACGGTGCAGGGGCTACGACGGGCGCTGTCGTGGGAGCCTCTGCCGTCTGAACTTCTGGGGCGGGTGTTGGCGTGGGCGCGATGGGTGCCGGTGTCGGCGTGGGTGTGGGTGAAGGGACGGTCGCGGGTGCCTCGGCAACGACGCGAGGAGTGCCAGAGGGCACACTTGTTGAAGAGACGGGAGGCTGCGTCGCAAAGCGAAAGAGCAGCGCGGTCGCGAAGCCGATTCCAAGAAGCGAGACCAACGCGACGGGCACGAAGAAAGAGCGACGTCTCGCAGCGGGAGCGCCCGCTGGTGTTTGGGTCTCTGGGAGCGTCGCGGCGAGGGCGAGTGGCGCGATACCCAGGGGGTCAACGCCATCAGGGTGGCTCTGCATGGTGGGACGCGCGGCCTCGGCCCCCATGGCGATGGGCTTGTAGGCCCTGGGAGCGCTTGACGGAGTCACTGAGGCGCGGGAGACCGATGCGGGCAAGCGTGTCGAGCGAGTGCTCTCGATGCCCAGGGCGTCGAGCCGCTCGGTGAGCTCTTGCGCGTCACGAGGGCGTTGGTCAATGTCGCGATTGAGGCAGTCCTGGATGAGCTGCGCGAGACCGAAGTCGAGGTCCGGGACGAGGTCCAGTACTTGAGGGATCGGCTGCGTACACACACGAACTGCTACCTCGTGGATGGTGGCTCCGTCGAAGGGCAGCTGCCCGGTGATGAGCTCGAAGAGCATGACACCGACGGACCAGACATCGGCGGCCGGCGTCACGCGGCGAGCGTCCATCATTTGCTCAGGGGCCATGTAGTAAATGGTGCCCAGCGCGGTTCCGTCCTGCGTTTGCGCAGACGCTTTTTGCTCTCGTGCGATTCCAAAATCGAGGAGCTTGACCCTAACGCCACCCTCACCGTCGTCGGCCAAAAACACGTTCTCGGGTTTGATGTCGCGATGAATGACCGAGGCGGCGTGTGCGCACGCGAGCGCATCGAGCATCTCACGAACAAAGTTCAGTCTGGCGTCAATCGCGGGATTTTCACGAGAGATATACTTGTCAAAGCTCTCGCCCGAGAGAAGCTCCATGGCGAGATAGGGGCCTACGTTTGGGTCATCGCCCGCGTCAAAGACCTTGATAATCCCTGGGTGAGTCAGCGTCGATGCTACGCGCGCTTCGCGAACGAAGCGACCACGGGTGGTCTCGTCCAGACCCGCAGCTGCCAAGAGCACCTTGAGCGCGACGGTCGCGTTGGTGGTCTTGTGTCGCGCGACAAACACCGCACCCATGCCTCCACGAGCGAGGTCACGCTCGACGACGTATCGATCGTCGATGGTTTCGCCAATCTGTGGCAGCCGCGGTTCGATGGCGTTCACGTGACCTCCGTGAGTGCTGTACGTGCGAGAAAAGACCTTGGTTGCGGAGTTCTTGACCTGCGTCGCGAATTGACGAGTCACCACACCTCTGCGTCTAACCCACTCGTTGAGAGAGACTACCGCAGAAGAACAACCTTCGTTGGATGCATGACGGCGAATTTCGTTGGCAGTTGAATTGTCGATTTGCGCAATTACTGCAGGCGATCGAGCGACTCGGACAGCGTCGTCGCAGAGGCCTCAGCCTGCGCGATGGTGTCTGGAATTCCGACGCCGCGGTGCCCCGCCGCGCCCACCGAAAGCGTGACAAAGGGCTGCAAATGATCGAGCGCTTCGTCCATGCGATCTGCATGTCCAAGCGTCATTTGGGGGCTGGCATCGAGGTAGCGCTTCACGCGCACCAGGGTGGGCCGACCACGGACTCCGAGCGCGCGTCTCATGCCACGGATGGCCCGTTCGGTGAGCTCGTCGTCACCCAAGAGGTGGTCTGTGGGCGCGCGAAATCCTCCAAGAAACGCACGCAACAACACGTAATCTTCGGGAGCTCGTCCCGGCCATTTGCAAGAGAGCCACGTGCTCGCGTGCACTTCGCAAGGTTCAGACGGAGGCACGACGAACCCCGATGCGTCGGGACTGCGCCCAAGCTGCGCGCGGTGATATCCCAGCAAAACGACCACGGATGACTGATGGGGCACAGACGCGTAGCGCGCCGCAGCGACTGGGGCAAAGGGCTCAACGAGCCGAGGGATTGCGCGCGGGGGGAGGGCGAGGAGAACGCCGTCGGCCTGCAACGAGCGGCCATCACTGCACTGGATTTGCCAGCGATGATCGGGCAGGGGCGTGAGCGATTCGACTGGCGCATTGCAGCGAATCCGCTGGTCTCCAAGCGCGCTCGCGAGGGCGTCGATCAGCGAACCCATTCCATCGCGCAGGGACAAAAACGCGCTCACCGGCGCTTGTGACTGGGTCTTGGCGCGCGCGTGCTGGGCGCCCCGAATGACTGAGCCGTGATCGCGCTCAAACGCGACGAGCTGAGGAAAAGTGCTGTGGATGCTGAGCGCCTCGGGATCGCCCGAGTGGATCCCTGCCAGGATGGACTCGGCGAAGAGCTCGCACAGCTCGCGTCCCAATCGGCGGCGGACAAAGCTCGCGATGCTCTCGTCGTCGCGGCTGGCGGTGGCAATCCATGGTTCGACCAGCGCACGAATACGGCCCCATGGGCTGGCGATTGGTGATCGAAGCCACGACAGCGCGTCGGTGGGTGCGACGAGCGCCAGACCTGCGGGGACGGGCTGCAACACTCCCCGCTTGAGCACATACAGCTTGCGAAACTCGCTGCGTGTCTCGATGACCTGATCGGCCATTCCCAGCCGCCTGATCAACTGCATCGCGCTGGGTTTTGAGCGGACAAAGCCATCTGGGCCGTGCTCGATGACAAAGCCCTGCGCGCGCTCGGTGTGAATCGGTCCGCCGAGCCGTGGTGAGGCCTCAAGGAGCACGACCTCGCGCGCGGGACGGAGGCTCCGCAGACGATGGGCTGCGCTGAGCCCCGCGAGACCGCCGCCGATCACTGCGATCAGCGGGCGATTTTTCACGCAGATTCAGCCTTGTTGGCGCTGTACTCGTGCACAAAATCGACGAGCCTTTGCACGGTCTCGACGGGGGTCGTCGGCAAGATCCCGTGGCCGAGATTAAAGATGTGGCCTGGACGATCGCGAGTGCTGTCGAGAATCGCGCGCGCTTTGGCTTCGACGACCTCCCAAGGCGCAAAGAGCACCGCGGGATCGAGGTTTCCTTGCACTGCGTGGTTGGGCCCGATGCGGTCCCACGCGGTCGTGATGGGCTCGCGCCAATCGACACCAAGGACAGTGCCGCCCGCGTCGCGCATGGCGGTCAACAGCGTCGCGGTCCCGGTGCCAAAGTGAATCACCGGAACTCCGAGCGACTGCGCGTCATCGAGCACAGATTTTACATGCGGCGCCACGTGCTGCTGGTAGTCGGTGAGCGAGAGCTGACCCACCCACGAGTCAAAGAGCTGAAGCGCCTGGGCGCCCGCTTGGACCTGCGCGCGGAGGTAGCGCGAGGTCACATCCGAGAGCTTCGCGAGCAGCCGCGAAAAGGCCTCGGGCTCGGAGTACATGAAGCTCTTGGTCTTCTCAAAGTGGGTGCTGCGGCCGCCCTCGATAAGGTAGCTCGCAAGCGTAAACGGCGCGCCAGCGAAGCCAATCAGAGGGCAGCGTCCGTCGAGCTCGCGGCGCAGAAGCGTCAGCGTCTCGAGGACGTATCCGAGGCCCTCAGCGATCTCAAACGAGTGCAGCGCGTCCACGTCTTCGACGCTGCGGATGGGCTTGTGAACCACGGGGCCTTCGCCCTTGGCGAACTCAAACGGCGCGCCCATCGGCTCGAGCGGCAAGAGGATGTCTGCGAACACAATGGCCGCGTCGACGGGCATCGCGTTGACTGGCTGCATCGAGACCTGCACTGCGAGCTCTGGGGTCCGGCAAAGCTCGAGCATCGAGTGTTTTGCACGCAGGGCTCGGTACTCGGGCATGTAGCGTCCCGCTTGTCGCATGAACCAAACGGGAGTGGCGTCAACGGGCTCGCGTCGGCACGCGCGGAGAAATCTGTCGTTCATGATGGTCGCGCAGTGTACGAGCGACTGCGGCCCGCGTCGAAAGAACCGCGATATCGTCGCGTCGTTTTCTGCGAAGCCGGTGCGCGATCGCGGGTCAATTTGCAGCGAGTTATCAGTGATTGACGTCAGCGCAGCCGGTGAACGATGAGTGCGAATCTCCCTGAGGGGACGCGCGAAGTTGGGCATCGAACACAGCTCGATGGGCTGCGAGGCTTGGCCGTTGCGCTCGTGCTCGTGCAGCACCTCGGAGGACCCAGCGTGCTGGTCGCACGCACGGGTCCAGGCGGGCTTGGGGTGTCACTGTTCTTCGTTCTCTCTGGCTATTTGGTCACTTCGTTGCTGATCGATGCGCGCGATACGCATGGGCAGCGGTGTTCGCTGCGTTCTTTGCTTGGCGTCTTTTACGCGCGCCGATGGCTGCGGATCGCGCCGCTGTATTGGCTCGTCTTGGGCATCGCCGCCCTGGCAGGAGTGCCCGCGGTACGCCACGCCTGGCTGTGGCATGTGAGCTACCTCTCCAACGTATACTTCGCCCTAAAATCCCACTGGGATGGCCCTACAACGCCCCTGTGGTCGTTGGCGCTCGAAGAGCAGTTTTATCTGCTTTGGCCCATCGCGGTGTTTGCGCTCTCGCGCCGCCGATTGTTTGCGCTCACGTGCGGACTCGTGGCGCTTGGGCCAGTGTTTCGGCTGGTCATTTGGCTCGCGCTCGGGCCCTCACCGTTTTGGCTCTTGCTCTTGCCTGGCTACATCGACCAGCTCGCGTTGGGTGCGCTGATGGCGCAGCGTGCGGGCGCAGTGGCCCCGGAACGCGTGAGAGTGCACGTTCTGCTCGGATTCGCCGCGTTCATGGTGTGGGCCGTGTTTGTGTTTGTCGCGCCTCGCGAAGGCACGCTGGTCTGGGGTCTTCAGCGCGTCGCGCAGCCGTTGATTGTGGCGCTCGGTGCCGCAACGCTCGTGTTCAGCGCGTCGCGAGGGAGCAAACTTCTATGGGGAAAATTCCTCGACACCGCAGCGCTGCGTGCGCTCGGCACTGTCAGCTATGGGGTCTATCTTCTCCACGCATTTGTGCACAACGCGGCCCTCGGTCTTAGCGCCATCCCCGGCCTCGCGGTTCTCGCTCCGCTTCTTCGATGGCTGCACGCGGATGCGTGGCGTTGGTTTGGAGTGTCGTGTCTCACCGTGGTTGTGATCGCGTCGCTCAGTTACCGGCTCGTCGAGAAGCCGATTCTGACGCTGAAGAGTCGATTTCGGTACGCGCTGTTAGCTGCCAAGGACCCAGTAAAAAAACACACATAGTGTGCGGTTTGCCGTTGGACGTTTGTCCTTTCGTGGCGCAGCGCGTCGGATTCGTGTAAGAGCCGCCCGCTCGCCAGCCAATCCGCATGATGTGCGATGTGTTTTTCCGCTGGTGCTGCGAGGAACATGCAATGTCGCAGGTTATGAAGCTCCACCTCGAAGACGAGTCCATCATTGAGGGCCGTGCCTTTGGTGCGCGTCGCGAAGTCTCTGGTGAGGTCGTGTTTAACACCGGGATGTCCGGCTACGTTGAGACGCTGACGGACCCGAGCTATCGCGGGCAAATTCTCGTGTTGACCTACCCACTGCAGGGCAACTACGGGGTGCCCAAAGCGCGCGCTGCAGAGCCTCTCGCCGAGCTCCACGACCGATTCGAGAGTGGCAAGATCCAGGTGCAGGGGCTCGTGGTCTTGCGCCACGCGAAGAACCCCTCGCATTGGGCTTGCGCGCGCACGCTGGGGCAGTGGCTCGAGAGCGAAGGTGTGCCCGCCATTGAGGCCGTCGATACTCGCGCGCTCACTCGCAAATTGCGTGAGCGCGGTACGATGGTAGGCCACCTTGTGAGCGACAAGCGCGCGACGCTCGCCGATGCAAAATCAGCCGGTGAATCCGTGGTGATGGCCGAGGTCTGCGCCAGCGTCGCGGTGCCTGAGGTCGTCCGATATGAGGGCGGACCGATGAAGGTCTTGGTGGTCGACACGGGTGCCAAAGACTCGATCATCCGCTCGCTCGTTGCGCGCGGTGTCTCGGTCGTGCGTGTGCCGTTTTACAAAGACCTGCGCCCCTTTGTCGCAGAGTGTGACGGTGTACTGCTCTCGAACGGACCGGGCGACCCCAAGGACATGATGGCCACGGTCGAGCAGATCCGTAACGTGGTTTTTGCAAGCGAAAAACCAGTCTTTGGCGTCTGCATGGGCAACCAGCTCCTTGGGCTCGCGGCCGGAGGTGACACGGTCAAGCTCAAGTACGGCCACCGCTCGCAGAACCAACCGGTACAAGACCTGCTTACGCGCCGCTGCTACGTGACCTCGCAGAACCATGGCTACGTCGTCCGCGACGACTCGCTCCCGCGCGATTGGGAGCCGTGGTTTGTCAACGTCAACGACGGATCCAACGAGGGTATCCGTTGTCGCGCGCGACCTTGGTCGAGCGTGCAGTTTCACCCCGAGGCAGCGCCAGGCCCCGAAGACGCCGCGTTCTTGTTTGATGACTTTCTGCGACTTGTGGGATCGACCCGCGTTTGAGCGGCAAATAGACTCACGAAAGAGATTTGGAGCCCACTATGTTTGGACAATATCTCCCCAAAAAGCCGCGCCGAGTGCTTGTGCTTGGATCCGGCGCTCTCAAGATCGGCGAGGCTGGCGAGTTTGATTACAGCGGCTCGCAGGCGATCAAGGCGCTCAAAGAAGAAGGGATCTACACGGTCCTGATTAACCCCAACATCGCGACGATCCAGACGAGCGATCAGCTTGCAGACAAGGTCTACTTTCTGCCTGTCGATCCGCACTTCGTCGAGCAGATCATCGTGCGCGAAGAGGTTGACGCGATCACCGTGTCTTTTGGCGGCCAGACTGCGCTTAACTGCGGCGTCGCGCTCGAAGACGCTGGGGTGTTTGCGAAGTACAATGTGCGCGTCCTCGGGACGCCCATTGAGTCGGTCAAGGACACCGAAGATCGACGGCGCTTTGTCGACAGGCTCAACCAAATTGGCGTCAAGACCGCGCGTGCGCGCGCTTGTCACAGCGAAGCTGAAGTGCGTGCCGCGGTCGAGCACATTGGGCTCCCGGTGATCTTGCGCGCTGCGTACTCGCTGGGCGGCAAGGGCTCGCGTATTTGCGAGACGAACGAAGAGATCGAAGAGACGCTGCCGAAGCTGTTTGCCTCGGGCATCGCGCAGGTTCTCGTCGAAGAGTCGCTGCGTGGTTGGAAAGAGATCGAGTACGAAGTCGTCCGCGACGCGCGCGACAACTGCATCACGGTCTGCAACATGGAGAACGTCGATCCGCTTGGAATTCACACCGGCGAATCGATCGTGGTCGCACCGTCGCAGACGCTCAACAACGAGGAGTATCAGCTCCTCCGCACGATCGCGATTAAGACCATTCGGCACCTCGGCATCGTGGGCGAGTGCAACATTCAGTACGCGTTGGACCCGCACTCGACGGACTACCGAGTGATCGAGGTCAACGCGAGGCTCTCGCGTTCGTCCGCGCTCGCGTCCAAGGCGACTGGCTACCCGCTCGCGTATGTTGCAGCCAAAATTGCAGTGGGATACACGCTGCCGGATCTCCCGAATGCCATCACGCGGAGGACCAGCGCGTTCTTTGAGCCCGCGTTGGACTACGTCGTGTGCAAAGTCCCGCGCTGGGACTTGGACAAGTTTCGCAGCGTCGATCACAAGATCGGCTCGGAGATGAAGTCTGTCGGCGAGGTGATGTCGATCGGAAAGACCTTCGCTGAAGCCCTGCAAAAAGCCTTGCGAATGATCGACGTGGGGGTCGACGGTCTCGATCCGCACAAGTTCGAGTTCGAAGACCTCCGCAAAGAGATCCGTCATCCATCGCCCCGCCGCATGTTCGCGCTGTCTCGCGCGCTTCATCAAGGGATGAGCATCGAAGAGGCCCACGAACTTTCGCGTATCGATCGGTTTTTTCTCAGCGAAATCGCAGAGACTCTCGACGTCGGTCGTGATCTTGAGCGTTGTGTCGGGCGCGTCCTCGACGGTCCCCTCCTTCGACGCGCCAAAGAGTACGGCTTCTCGGACAAGGGCATCGGGAGCCGCACGCACTTGTCTGAAGACACTGTGCGCGATCTCCGCAAGCGCAACGGGATCCGCCCTCACATTGCGCAGATCGATACGCTCGCGGCAGAGTACCCCGCCGAGACGAATTACCTGTATTTTACCTATCATTCGCAGCACGATGACGTGCAGCCTTCGTGGCGCAAGAAGGTCCTCGTGCTCGGCTCGGGCGCTTATCGAATCGGCAGCTCTGTTGAGTTTGACTGGTGTTGCGTCAACGCCGTGCAAGCCGCGCGTGAGCTTGGGTTTGAGACCATCGTGCTCAACTACAACCCCGAGACGGTGAGCACCGATTACGACGTCAGCGACACGCTCATTTTCGATGAAATCACCGTCGAGACCGTCCTTGAGCTCTGCGAGCGTGAGCGGCCCTACGGCGTGATCGTCTCGATGGGTGGGCAGGTCCCGAACAACATCGCGATTCGCCTCCATCGCCTGGGCGTGAAGATCCTGGGCACGAGCCCTGAGAGCATTGACCGCGCAGAAGACCGCGAGAAATTCAGCGCGCTCCTCGATGAGCTCGAGATCGATCAGCCGCGATGGACGAGCACTGGGAAGCTCGAAGACGCCGAGGCGATCGCTGAGTCGCTGGGAGGCTACCCGGTGCTTGTTCGACCGAGCTACGTGCTCTCGGGCGCCGCGATGACTGTGGCGCATGAGCGCGAGCACCTCCGTAATTACCTCACGCGCGCGGCGGATGTGTCGCCCGAGCACCCTGTGGTGATCACGAAATTCGAGCAAAATTCCAAAGAAATCGAGGTAGACGCGGTCGCGGACCAGGGTGAAATCATCCTATGGGCGCTCTCTGAACACGTCGAGAACGCGGGCGTTCACTCGGGCGACGCGACGCTCGTGATGCCTCCGCAGAAGCTCTACATCGAGACCATCCGGCGGATTAAGAAGATCGCGCGCGATGTTGCATCGGCCCTGCAAATTACGGGGCCATTTAACATGCAGTTTCTCGCAAAGAACAACGACGTGAAGGTGATTGAGTGCAACCTTCGCGCGTCGCGGTCGTTTCCGTTTGTGTCCAAGGTCACCGGAAACAACTTCATCCGCGAGGCGACGCGTCGCATGCTTGGCGTGAGCGGACCTGTGCAAAACCGCGCGCTCGATCTTGACTATGTGGCTGTAAAAGCCGCGCAGTTTAGCTTCTCGCGGCTCGCCGGCGCGGACCCCACGCTCGGCGTCGAGATGGCGTCGACCGGTGAAGTCGGCTGCTTCGGCAATGATCTCAACGAGGCGCTGTTGAAGTCACTGCTCGCGACGGGCTTTAAGTTTCCGTCCAAGGGCGTGCTGCTCTCGCTTGGACCTGCCGCAGAGAAGCTTCGCTTTCTCGAGGACTCGCGGATTCTTCACCGCATTGGCCTGCGTCTGTTCGCGACGCCTGGCACGCACGAGGCGCTCGTCGAGGTGGGCTTGCCCATCGAGCTCGCGTACAAAAAGAGCGACGACAAGTCGCCCAGCGCGATCGAGTTTATGAACCAGGGGCTCATCGATTTGGTGATCAATATTCCACGTGAATACGACCGCGAGGGACGCCCTGACGGCTACCTTATCCGTCGTCGTGCAGTGGATCTCAACATTCCCCTGATCACCAACATGCAGCTCGCGCGCGCTGTGGTCGAAGCGATCGAAAAGTACGATCGCTCGGACCTCGAGGTGCTCGACTGGAAGAGCTATCTCTCGCGCCGCTCTGAGTCATTGGTCTGAGATTTCACACGAGGATCTTGCGGGCGACCTCGACGCGTTTCTGGGATTCGTCGTCGCTTGCGGTGATCTTTAAGGGCACCTCGAGACCGCGCTGCACGGCGGGGCGCGCTGCGATGCGTGTGAGCCAATCGCTCATATGGGTCAAGCCCGAGACATCGAGCTCAGCCCATGAGTGTGCGCGAATCCAGGGAAACGTCGCGATGTCAGCGATCGAGTACTCGTCGCCGCCGAGATACGGCACCGAAGCGAGCCTCCGCTCGACGACCTCGAACAAGCGGCGCGATTCGTTCTTGTAGCGCTCAATCGCGTAGGGAATCTTCTCGGGGGCGTAGCGCACAAACACAGAGGCCTGGCCCATCATGGGGCCCACGCCGCCCATCTGAAACATGAGCCACTGTGTGATCACCGAGCGCTCGCGCGCGGTCGTGCCGAAGAGCTTCTGAGCTTTTTCGGCGAGATAAATCAAGATCGCGCCTGACTCAAAGACCGCGAAGTCTCCGCCCTCGGCGCTGTCGTGGTCGACGATCGCGGGGATGCGCCCGTTGGGGTTAATGGCCAAGAAATCTTCTTGTTTTTGAACGCCCGATCCGAGGTCTAGGCTCTTGACTTTGTAGTCCAGTCCGAGCTCTTCGAGCGCGATCGAGACCTTGTGACCGTTGGGTGTGGCTGCGGTGTAGAGGGTGATCATTGGACGCGCGAGTGTGAGAGCACTGCGTGTGATTGGCCAGTGTTCACGTGCTCAGTGGCAGTGTCGTAGCGCGATGAGCGCTCCGGCTAGGATCGCCACGAGCAACAGCGAAGGGCCGTAGCGGAGCATGGGAGGGCCTCCGTACTTGGGGGCAGTGCGAGCGAGCGTTTGCTCATCGAACAGGGGCGCAACGGCGTCTTCAGGGCGGAGGCAGCCGGGGTGGACGGCCCCAGAGTGTGACGGTGCGCTGTCTGCTGGGTCGAGCGAGTCACCGCAGCGAGGGCACGTGGGGAGAGGCACCATGGAGCAACCATAACCCTAAGTTGTTGTGGGCCGTCGTGCCACGAAGAGGCGCAGTGGCGTGGTGCGCGTGTATGGTGCGCGAGCATGCCAACCCTGCTGCTGATTCACACAGGCGGAACGCTCATGATGCGAGGTGGAGACCCCACGCCGCTCGCGCCGGATGTCTACACGCAAGACCTGCTCACAGAGCTGCCCGTGCTGCGCAAGATCGCAGACATCGAGACGAGAATTCTCTGCAATCTGGACTCTGCAGACATGCAGCCCCACCACTGGGTCTCGCTCGGCGCGATGGTGCACGAGGCCCTGCCGCGCTACGACGGCGTGGTGGTGGTGCATGGCACAGACTCGATGGCGTACACCGCGAGTGCGCTTGCGTTTTTGCTGCGTGGAATCGATCGTCCCGTAGTGTTTACCGGCGCGCAGAAGCCTCTCAGGGACGTTCGCACGGACGCGCGAAGCAACCTCGTAGACGCGTGTCACCTGGCCACGATGAACATCGCGGAGGTGGGCATTGTCTTTGACTCTAAGCTCTTGCGCGGGTGCCGCGCGACGAAGCTCGACGCGTGGGGCATGAGCGCGTTTGGGTCGCCCGCTTGCGCGCCGCTGGCAGAGCTTGGACTGGGCGTAAACCTAGGAAAACACCTGCTTGAAAAGCGTGAGCGCGAGGTCTTTGATGGACGCATTGAGCCCAAAGTGATGTCGGTGCGGACGTTTCCGGGGCTGGACCCGAAGCTGCTTCACGGAGCGCTCGAGGCCGGGGTTCGCGGCATGGTGATCGAGGGCTACGGCGCCGGAAACATCCCACACCTAGAGAACTCACTTGTTCCAGTGATTGAGCGCGCGCGAAGTCTCGATGTGCCGGTCGTGATCGTGAGCCAATGTCCACGCGGAAGTGTAGATTTGGGTCGCTACCAGGGAGGCGCCCGCGCGGCCGCTGCTGGGGCGATTTCGGCCCAAGACATGACCACCGAGGCGGCGCTCACCAAGCTCATGATCGCCCTCGGGCGAGTGAGCGAGCACGCTGGGCGTGTGCTGGTCGCGCGTGAGGCATTTGCCACGTCGTGGGCTGGCGAAATGAGCTGAGTGCTCTGACTTGGTGCATTGACGAGCGCAAAATTCTGTCCTCTTGATCTGTGAATGAGGCGTTCTGCGCTGTGGTTATTGGGTTGTGTGCTCGCGCTGTTTACGCTCGCGACGTGTTCGCGAAACGTGAGCGATTTGGCAGGCGTTCGTGCACGCGGGGAGCTCCGCTGGGGAGGAGACACACAAGGTGGCGAGCCCTACGTGTTCGACGATCCGAGGCGACCGGGGCACTTGGTGGGCTTTGAGGTGGATCTCGCAGAGGCCCTGGCCAGAGAGCTCGGTGTGCGCGCGAGGTTTGTGCAGTGCGACTGGTCTACGTTGGTTCCGTCGCTGGAGCGGGGGACGTTTGACATCGCGCTCAACGGCCTCGAGGTGACCGCGTCGCGGGCGGGACAGCTGCGGTTTTCGCGGCCCTATTATCTCTTTCAGATGCGCCTGATGGCCCGCGTCGGTGACACTCGCGTGCGCGCAGACGCCGCGTCGCTCCGCGGTCTTCGCGTCGGAACGCTAGGAAATTCGCAGTCCTCCGAGTTCTTGGCGCGCAACGGTGTGCAAGCGGTCTTGTACGAAGGACAAGAAGAGCCCTACATCGATTTGCAGCGCGGGCGCATCGACGCGGTCTTGCTCGATGACATCATCGCGACGCGCTACGGCGTGCCCAAGGCAGACCTGCGCGTGGTGGGTGATATGGGTCCTGGCTACTACGCGATCGGGATCAGACCGCGAGATGCGCAGCTCGCGGACGCGCTCGACACCGCACTTGAGAGAATCACTTCGCGTGGAGAATTGCGGCAAATTCTCTCACGATGGCAAATTGATGATCCGCGCATGGAGCGCATCACACGATGGACGGCAAGTGACCAAGCGCAGCTCGTTCAGGCGACCGAGCACGCTCACTTTGGGTGGGATCACATCAAGCTCTTTGCCGGCGGCGCGTGGGCCACGTTGGTCGTGAGCGTGCTCGCAATGCTGCTCGCGGTCCCCTTTGGGATGCTGCTCGCGATCGCGAGGCAGTACGGCCCGCGTCCGATTGCGTTCTTGGCTGCTTCGTACGTCGAGGTTGTCCGCGGGACACCTGTGCTGTTGCAGCTCTATGTGTTGTACTTCGGCCTGAGCGCGTACGTTCGACTGAGCGCCATGGCGGCCGCGGTGCTTGGGCTGGGTCTTAACTACGCAGCGTACGAAGCCGAGGTCTATCGTGCCGGATTGCAAGCAGTGCCCAAGGGTCAGACCGAGGCCGCAGTGGCGCTGGGGATGTCGCGCTTTCTCACGCTCCGGCGCGTGGTGATGCCGCAGGCATTTCGTATGGCTCTGCCCGGAGTGACCAATGACTTTATCGCGCTGCTCAAAGACAGCTCCTTGGTGTCGGTGATCACGGTGGTCGAGCTCACCAAGCGCATGCAAATTACCGCGGTCGAAGTGCGCTCATGGCTGGGGCCGGGGTTGGCCTGTGCGGGGATGTACTTCGTGCTGAGTTTTCCGTTGTCGAGGCTCTCGCGACATCTCGAAGAAAGGATGGCCCGCGGATGATCACCCTCGAGAACATCACCAAGCGCTTTGGCACCAAGACGATCCTCAACGGCATCAGCGCGAGCTTTGACCGAGGCGCAATCGTCTGCCTCGTGGGCCCCTCTGGCGGCGGAAAAACCACGCTCTTGCGCTGTCTCAACGGGCTCGAATCGTTTGACGAAGGGCAGCTCCGGATTGGCGAGACCGGCCTCGTCCCGGGTGGCGAGAGACACAACCGCAGCGCGCTCAAGACCGTGCGCGCGCGGGTCGGGTTTGTCTTTCAGCAGTGGCACTTGTTTGCGCATCGGACCGCGCTTGGCAACGTGATCGAGGCGCCGATGTATGTGCAGAAGATCCCTGTTTCAGTAGCGATTTCGCAAGCAAAAGCGCTGCTCTCGAAGGTGGGCATGGACGAGCACATCGACAAGTACCCGCACGAGCTCTCGGGCGGTCAGCAGCAGCGGGTGGCCATCGCGCGTGCGCTCGCCATGCGCCCGGATGTGTTGCTCATGGATGAGCCAACGAGCGCGCTAGATCCCGAACGCGTGCAAGACGTCGCGACGCTTTTGCGTGGACTTTCGCAAGAGGGACTGACGCTTGTGATCGTCACGCACGAGATGGGGTTTGTGCGCACGCTCGCCGACGTCGTCTGCGTATTGCACGGCGGCAATATCGTCGAGAAGGGCTCTCCCGCCGAGGTCCTGAGCGCTCCGAGCGACGCTCGCACGAGGGCTTTTTTGGGAATGGCAGACCAAGCGCCAGTAGACGATTTGAGCGAAGATCGGTCCTGAAATTTTACAGGGATTCTCGCACTGAGAGCGGGACTGCTTGCCAGGCCGAGTCGATGAACGCGAAGAGCTGTCTCTCAGCGATCTTGCCCTCCATCACGCTGGTCACGAGGTAGGCGACCGGATAGGCGAGCTGGCCGTCAGGGGCCGCGGCGTCTTGGTCGGTCTGCGAGAAGTACGCGCCGCAATCGCAGTGCGAGTGGTAGATCACTTTGACGGGTTGGCCGTCACGTTCGCCCTGCTCAAACGTGCGCTGAATGAGCCTTGCGTCGATGGTGTAGTACTCGCGTGAGGTCCGCGGAAACGTCTCGGGATCGACCTTGTGGTACTTGTCCGCGAGGTTGACCGCCGCGATCGCCCGGTCAATCACCAGGGGTTGCGCGGCTGGGCCGGTGATAAATCCGCACGCTTCACTTGGATACTCGGCGAGCGATTGCGCGTCGATGGCGTCGAGTACCGCGCGATGGACGGTGAGCCCTGAGGTGAGCCACGCGTGTGTAGGTCCCTGGTCGTCTTGCATTGTAGTCACCACTGGTAGCGCTTTTCCCAGCGCATGGGCGCAAAGTATCGGTCGCCTCGGTCACACGCGATCGTGACCACACAGCCCGTCTTGCCTTCCTCGCTAAGCGAATTGGCGAGGCGCATTGCTGCGAAAATGTTTGCGCCTGCCGAATGGCCGACATGAAGTCCCAGCTCGGCGACGAGCCGATCGGACATGTCCCAACCGCGGTCGGTGTCGACGGTGACCGTGCCGTCATGGAGGCTCCGATCGTAGATGGGCGGGACAATGGAGCTGTCCATGTGCTTGAGCCCTTCGAGGCCGTGCGCCGCGTCGGCTGGCTCCATCGCGAGACACACAATGGGACGTGTGTGCTCTTTGAGCCGGCGGGTCACGCCCATCATGGTCCCTGAGGTCCCAAGGCCCGTGACAAAATGCGTGATCTTGTCGCCCAAATCACTGAGAATTTCTGCCCCGGTGCCCAGGTAGTGCCCGCGCCAGTTGGACGCGTTTGAGTACTGGTCAGGATAGTAATAGCGCTCGGGGTCGGCCTCGACGATCCGACGTACATGCCGGATGGCCCCGTCTGAGCCCTCCATGGGGTCGCTGAAGACAATCTCGGTCCCAAATGCACGGGTGATGTCTTTGCGCGCTTGCGTGACGTTGCTGGGCATCACCAACGTGACGCGATAGCCAAGCGCGGCGCCCAAGAGTGAGTAGGCGACGCCTGTGTTTCCGGACGTCGAGTCGATGAGGATTTTGTCTTTGGTGAGCTCACCGCACGCGATCGCGTCGAGAAAAATCTGCCGCGCGGCGCGGTCTTTGACGCTGCCACCGGGGTTCATAAATTCGAGCTTGGCGTAGATCTCGACCCCCTTGGGCTCTAGGGCGCGGAGCCTGAGAAGCGGCGTGTTTCCGATGCCATCCAGGATCGAATCGAGCTTCGGCGGGCGAAGAAAAGCGGTCATCAGCGGTGTGGCCCTTTGGCGAGTTCGGTGAGCAAAATGGGCTGGTATTGCGCGCGTTAGATGGGTTGCGTGAGCAGCGACGCAGGGACTGGCACATCCGGCCAACCGAGCGCGATGCGCGCTTCGTTGAGGCAGTGCCACGACGCGAGGGCGAGGGCATCTGCGTGTCCTTTTGCAGGCTGAATCGTGACGACACGCGGCTGTGACTGTGTCGCGATGTCCCCAGGAATGACCCCGCCCGACGCGCGCCAGATTACGACCGCGAATGCGCACGCGCTGGGGTCACCAACAAACAAGACGGGCACACGCGCGAGGCGCTCTTGACCGTCGGGACCGAGCTCGGGGAGCGCGATCTGTTTGCCGAATCGTTGGTAATCCATGCGACGAAAGACGATGCGTCCCTGCGCTCAGCCGCCCGCGATGGCGGGCACGATGGTGAGGGAGTCGCCGTCTTTGAGCGGAGTGTCGAGCGCGTCGAGAAAGCGAATGTCCTCGTCCCCGAGATAGATGTTCATAAAGCGCTTGACGCCCTTGTCGTCGACAAGGCGCTCTTTGATCCCGGGGTGCGTTTTGTCTAGCTGATCGAGCGCAGCGCGCACGGTCGCGCCCTCTGCGGCGACCTCTTCTTTACCCTGGGTCAGCGTTCGAAGCGATGCGGGGATTCGTACTGAAATGGCCATGCGAGATCTCGTTGGGTGGATAGAAGGGATTCAGTGAGCGAGCCGAGCTCGCAGAGGCTTAGGGCGAAGCGCCCATCGCGCAAGTCGGCGCAAGATACCTCGCGCGATCGATGGAGAGAATGCTTGGCATGTCTCCGCACAGGGCGCAATCGTGCCGTCGTCGCACAACGTGTCGCCTGAAGCTCCCATCGCGTGCATCAAAGCGCGTGATCGTCCCCGCGAGCGAAGGCTTATGTGCGAGGAGATCGCGTGTGGCTTGCGCCATGAGCGCGCCAACGAGTGCCGTAACGGGTGCAAAAATCCCCGCAGAGCTGCAGTCGAGGCTCTCGCCTTCGGGCAGGTCTTCAAAGAGGCAACGATAGCAAGCGCTCTGTTTCGGGCGCACCGAGAGCGCGGTCCCGGTCCATGCGATCGCGGCCCCGTGGACCGACGGTACAGCGGCGAGCGCACATGCGTCGGCGACGAGAAACTTGGTCGCGAAATTGTCACTGCCTTCGACCACGACCGAGGCCCCCGCGATCGCCGCTGCTGCGGTCTCGGGCGTCAATCGCTCCGTCGCAACCGAGAGTCCAGCCTTGGCGCTCGGGGCGAGCACCTCACAGAGCGCCTCGGCTTTGTATCGTCCGATGTGTTGTTCGGCAAACGCCGGCAGTCGATGAAGGTTGCTCCGTTCGACGCGATCGTCGTCAAGAAATACCAGAGAAATATCAGCGCATTGTGCGAGTGCGAGCGCGCATGGGTGTCCGATCCCGCCCAGACCCACGAGCACAACGCGCGCGCTCACGGCGTGGGCCTTGGGGTCGCCGTGGCGGGTTGGTCAAACCACGAAGCGAGCGAAAAGTAGCGCTCTCCGGTGTCGCACAACACGGTCACGACGTGGCGCCCTGGGCCGAGCTCTTGCGCGACGTCGAGGGCGATCGCGACGTTGGCTCCCGCAGAGATCCCTACGAGCAGACCTTCTTCGCGGGCGAGCCTCACTTTGGTCTTCCAGGCTCGCTCGTCCGAGACGGTGCGGACCTCGTCGACGTGCGCTCTTTGAAAATTACTCGGGACGAATCCCGCGGCGATTCCCTGGATTTTACTCGGTCCTCGTTCGCCTCGGGACAGTGTCGCGCAGGTCTCTGGCTCGACAGCGATCACGCGTGTCTCGGGACGCTGCGCATGGAGCGCGCGACCGACGCCGGTCACGGTCCCGCCGGTCCCGACCGCGGCGACGAAGGCGTCGATGGGGATGTCTTTAAGCTGCTCAAGGAGCTCGACCGCGGTGCTGGTCTCGTGGCACTTCGGGTTCGCCGGGTTGTCAAACTGCGAGGGCATCCAGCTGTCTTTTCGCTCGGTCAACAGCTGCTTTGCGCGGGCAATTGCGCCCTCCATTTGCTCGTCCGCAGGGGTGAGAACCAGCTCGGCGCCGTAGGCCTCAAGGAGCGCCCGGCGCTCGAGGCTCATGGACTCAGGCATGGTGAGGACGAGCTTGTAGCCTTTGACGGCGCACGCGAGCGCGAGGCCAATTCCGGTGTTTCCGCTTGTGGGCTCGATGACGGTGCCGCCGGGCTTGAGCAGCCCGCGGGTCTCAGCGTCGCGAAGCATCGAGAGCACGATGCGGTCTTTGACGCTCCCACCAGGGTTTTGCTGTTCGCATTTGACCCAGACCGTCGCGCTGTCGGGGGAGGTCAGCTTGTTGAGCCGCACAACGCTCGTGCATCCGACGAGCTCCAGAATCGATTCGATGACAGCCACGGTCGAGGTATTGCCTTTGTGCGAGAAGCGATCCAAAAGTCTTGCTCTGTTTGCTCGCGAGGGATGAGCACGTCAATCGACAATCGCGCTTGTCATTGAACTACTCTGGAGAGTAGGTATCCAAGTAGCGCTGCCTCGCAAGGTCTCTTTGCTGCTCAGCCACATAAAGCATGCAACAACGTCCCTGCAACGACGACCTGAACTGAAGGCCAAGCCATGAAGATTTGCTCACAATGTGGGTTGCGCCTGATGGGGACCGCGACGCGATGTCCTGTGGATGGTGGTGAGCTGGTTCCGATGCCCGACCCGATGATCGGCAAGGTCATTGGGGGTCGCTACCGTGTCGAAGCGAAGCTCGGCGCGGGCGGGATGGCGACGGTCTATCGCGCGTCAAACGACGTGTTGGGTCGTCAGGTCGCGATCAAGTTTTTGGCGCCCGATTTGGCGCTGGACAGCACCCAGCGGCAGCGATTTTTGCGTGAAGCCAGAGCGACCAATCGCATTCGTCATGAGCACATCGTGGACATCACGGACTATGGCGAAGAGGGCAAGCTCGTCTACTTGGTCATGGAGTTGCTTGAGGGCGAGCCGCTCAATCATCTCATCGCGCGTGGCCCCGTGCCGCCCCCCGAAGCGCTCCACTTGTTGACGCAGGTGACTCGCGCGCTCGCTCGCGCGCATGAGCTCGAAGTGATCCATCGAGACCTCAAGCCTGAGAACATCTTTCTCACGATGGTTGACGGCCGACCGCACACAAAATTGCTCGATTTTGGGCTCGCTCACGTGAGCAACGAGGCGCGATTGACGGCCGTCGGCGCCGTCTTTGGAACCCCCGAGTATCTCTCGCCCGAACAAGCGCGGGGCGCACCCAACGTGGGTCCAGCCGCGGACTTGTATGCTCTAGGGGTTGTGCTCTTTGAGCTATTGACCCAGCGCCTGCCTTTTGAGGGCTCAACCGCTGAGCTCATTGTGAAGCACCTCCAGGCGCAGCCTCCCACGCCCTCGCAGTTTCGATCGACGCTCTCCCCTGAGATTGACGCGCTGATTCTCAAGCTGTTGTCCAAAGATCCAGCCCAACGACACCGCGACGCATACCATCTCCTCGACGACCTCCACGCGCTGCTCGCGCTCTATTCTCAGCCCGCGATCGTGCCGACGCCGTCCAAGCCGATGACGCTCCCGGCCGAGGCATTTGCGGCAGCGCTCGCGGCGCTTGATCAGCAGCAGGCCACGGCAGCAAGTGCTCCCTTCGAGGGATCGGGCTCGCATCCGACGGCGGTGTTTACGACCGCGAACCAGTGGGTCGAGCGGCGGGCGATTTTTCGAGAGGCAGAGCAATTGCTCAGCCGATCGCACAACGTCTCGGCGGCGATGCGAGCGATGCTGCAAGAGTTTGATCGCAACGTGGATCGATTGATTTTGGTCGACGGAGACCTCGCGCGATACGGACGTCAGCTCGCAGAACACGAGGCCGACGCGAGCGCCGCGCGCGAACGAATTGGTCGCGCGCTGGACGAACTCTCACGCGACGAGAGCGCGCTGCGGCGACAAGCTGAGGACATCCTCCGCCGAATGGAGCGCGCCGCACAGCGGGCAGAGCTGAGCGCTGCCGAGTTTGCTTCTGCGTGGAAAATTGCAGTGCAAACGGTGGACGAAAGCGGGCTCTCGAACCTCGAATCCGCCGTGGTTGTCGAGACCGCGGCGCGGCGCGCGACCGCTTGGCGCCAATCGATGCTCGAACAAGAAGAGCTTGTTAGCTTACAAAAATCGAGAGGCGCCGCTGCGGACGACCTCAAGTTTCAGCTGAGCCAACTCAAGGGTCGGATGGGCGCGCTGAACGCCGAGGTCGAGCACGAGACGGCCGTGCTGCGTGAGCAGGTCTCGGAGCTGGGCGTCCAGGCTGCGATGCTCTACGAGAAGCTCAACGAGCTGGCCACGACGTTGGGTGTCGCGTTGGGCGAGTATCCCGAAGCGCGAAAGCTCCTCCAGAGCCTCGGTCGCTAGTTCTGCGTGCTCGCTCCGGCAAATACGTGCAGCGCGTGGCGCGTGCGGCGCGTGTGACGTGAGCGTCGTCGGCTGTCCCCGTGCCGTCCCGCGTGCCGTCTCGCGTGCCGTCTGGCGTGGCTGTGGGGCCGATGCGCGCCTGCCGCCGTGCGCGGGTGAAGGTCCAGCGTGACGCGTTCGCCGGGGCGATCCCAGGGCAGGTCATCCGCGTGGGTCCAGGTTCGGTCGCGCTCGGCGAGCTCTCCGCGGGCGAGCGGTCGGTTCCAGCCGTGGTGATTACTTCGTGCGCTGTTTTCCCAGGTAAAACTCTGTTCGCGTGAGTCTAGGTGGACAAAGTTCATCCGAGGATAATGTCCGACGCCTACGTGCGAAAACGTCCGAGCGTACGCTGCAAGTTCGGCGCTTGAGACCGAGACCAGCCGAAAGTCCACCGCGCTCCCGACGCCGTGATAGCCCTCACGCCGTATCCGTTGACCCGACGCGCTGAGCCCAGTGCGGTAGCCCGAGATCACCTCGATTTCGCGCGCTCCAAAGTGGGTAGCCGCCCGCACAATGAGCTGAATGGTGCGGACCACGATGGGCGAGGGCGTGTTGTTCCGCGTGTCTCGAAAGAGATGTCCCAGCGCGCGGATGCACTCGGGGTCGACCGAACCATCGGCCAAATACACTCGGCTCTGTACGGTCTCGCGTGTGTTGATCGAACGCCAGGTAAGCACCGGAAGTGCACGAAATCGTTGATCTATTACGGTCTCTGCCTGTGGCTGCTCAACGACGGGTGGGGTGCCCATGGTCGCGGTCGCTGCAGGCGGTTGGGGCTGCGCGTAGGCCATAGAGCCGGATGTGAGCGTCACCGCGCTGCACAGCGTCAGGATGGTGCGTAGTCGAGACCACATGGGTGCAGAGGGGAGCATTGAGGTTCGCGTGGGTCAAGTCACTCTCGCGCCGCGTTGACCCCGTGTGCATGGCGCAGGTACAACGCGCCGTTCACGTGGCGCGACTTCACATTGCATCTGAGAACTCGCCGCGTGGAGCCCAAGAGCCACGCCATTTTACGCTCGCTGTGTTCTCTCTCTCGGTCGCTCTCTGCATGGTAGAGCCCGCGTGCGCGGGGTCGCTTCAAACCACCACGCTCGTGTCCCGCAGCGAAGCGCCAAGCGCGTCCCCGAGCGCTCCACAGACGGGCCCCAATGACTCGCCGGCACCGCCGCGAGCCTCCCCAGAGTTCGCGAGTCTTCCAGAGAGCCTACGGACGCGTATGGACCAGGTCCTGCGCGCTTTTTCGCTCCAGGGTGCGCGCGTAGTTGACGCTCCACGGGGATTTTTCTTGGCTCCCGAGGGCTCTGCCGTGCTGCCCGTGCAGATCCAGCGGGGCCAGTGTTTTGCCTTGGTCGCGCTTGGCTCCGAGGGGATCCGACGGCTCGAGCTGCGGGTCCACGACGCGGTCGGGATTAACCTTGGCCAAGACGCCGCAGATCACAACCACCCCTACGTTCGCCTGTGCACGCGCGAGGGGGCCCAGCTCAATGTTGTGCTTCGGGCGAGCGAAGGAGCAGGCACCGTCGCGCTCGCGCTCTTGGCGCAGCCACCCACCGCGACGCCTGATCTCGCAGTAATCCTAGGCGATGGCGGGTCACAGTCCCTCGCAGGACCCCGCACACCGCGCGCGAACATCGGTTTTGACCCCGCGATCGAGTCCGAAGAGGACCTGCTGTCACGTCATCGGGCTCGCATGCTGCTCCGTGGGTACACCACGCAAGCGGCGCCTACGCTCGCGTCGCTGCAGCCGCTGGCACATCGCGACTTTGTACTTCCGCTTGAGTCCGGGCGCTGTTACGGCCTCCTCGTGGTGCCGGAGCCAGACTCGACGTCGGTGAGCGTAGAGCTACTCGATCCAGAGGGACGCGTGGTGACCAATGCGCGCGATTTGGCACGCGATCCGCTGGTTCGCGGTTGTCTCGCGCAAGGCGGTGCGTACGTGCTTCGCATCGCTTCGAGAGACGAATCAAGGTTCGCGATGCAGTGGTTTTCGCTCGACGATCGACACCAATTGTCCAGCAATATCGCTGGTGAACTTCGCGCCGGTTCGCTCGAGCTCATGGGCGAAGCGTCACGTCGCGGGATGCGCGCTCTGCGCGTGGCGCATCGGGTCGTGTCGAGCGGCGCGCCGCTTGTGCTCCCCGTTTCGCTCCGTGCGGGGAGCTGCTCACTCTTTGGCGCGGTCAGCAGCGGGACTGGGCTTCAGCTGTCTCTGACCGACGGGCATGGTGGCGTTGTGGCTTCGGATACCGCGGGCTCGTCCAGCGCGAAGGTCTGGTATTGCACCACGCTTTCGCGCGAGATGGCCTTGACCGTGCGCCCGACCACTGCGCGAGGCGAATACGTCGTTGTTCACGTCGAGGATGGCACCTGATGCGGCGGTCGATCGTGTGGATGTCTGCGCTCTGTGCCACTGTTTCGTGCGTCCGAACGAGCCAGCCCAGACCGAATTGCCCATCGGGCGTCGTGCAGTCTCTGCCCGCGCAGCAGGCTCGCGCTCCAGTGTCACCACTCCCTTTGCTTGCCCACAGGATCGAGGCGGTGCTGTCGGCGACCGCGGGCGCGGGGGCGCGGCTTGATGGCTATCTCGCGGCTGGTTTTATGACCGAACGCCAGAGCGCGACGACGGTGGTCGACGTTCCGGCCGGAGGTTGCGTGTCGATGCTCGCGGTTGCGACCCCCGGTATCGCGGATTTAGACGCGAGGCTCTACGACGAACAAGGGGAGCTCTTGGTCGAAGACGTCGAGCCGGATTCTCATCCTACACTGCAAATTTGCTCGCGAGAAGCGCGTCGTCTCTATCACGTGTTGCAAGCTTTTGATGGCAACGGGGCCTTCGCGATCGCGCAGTTCTCGGGGACTCGTGCGGCGATGGAGTCTGTTGCGCATGCGACCGGTGGCCGCCCCGGAGCGTCGATGTCGACAGCGCTCGCTCGCAGTGAGCTGGATCAACGCGCTGCGGAGCTCCGGATGATGTTGACACGTCGGGGATTTTCGCCGAGTGGCGACCCAGCGCGGGTGTCGTTTGTGGTCCCCGGGGCGGTGCTGGTCCCCTTCGCGACCAGCGCAGACCGATGCTTCACCATCGCCGCGATGCAAGAGACCGGAGAGCTTCGGCTTCGGCTCCGTGTGATCGACGGAAGTGACGAAGTGCTCGCGCGAGACGTTCGCGGAGAACGCGACGCCGTCCTGCAATTTTGCCCGCCGAGTGCGACTCCCCTGCGGATTGAGCTCGCATCGAGCGGGCCCGGCTCTGCGCAGGTCTTGGTGTTCTCGGCCGACGCCGCAGAGTTTGGCGCAGCGAACGCGCTGTGGCTGGGTCAGCGTCTCGCCCTCACGGTCTCACCCCTGTCGCTCGATGCCCGGTTGGCCGCCCGTCGCGGAGAGCTCAGCGCCCTGGGTGTCTCTGCGCTCACGCTAGTCTCTCGAAGCGCGATGGCCGCAGGAGAGTCCCGAGAGCACACGCTCACACTCGAACCCGGCCAGTGTTCGGTCCTCGGTGCGCTGGTGGGTCGCGGCGTGGGTCGCGTGAGCGCAGAGGTCCTCGACGCCACGGCAGAGCCCTGGATGCGGTCGCAGTGGTCGCAGGGCACCGCGCTGACGGTGCACTGCCCAAGCGCGCGCGAGCGAGTGAATCTCCGAGTCCGACTCGAAATGGGCACCGGCGAGGTCGGGATGATTCAAGGCTCTCTCGGACCGACGCCGAGCTGGGTGAGCGGGCTTGACCCGTCCCTCGTCGCCGAAACACTCGCGTTTCGTCTCAGCCGCGTGAGCGCAAACGAGCGCAGCGCCGGGCCGCCCGAGCGACTCCGTGTCGCCCCGCGAGGTCCCAGAGCGCGTGCGTTTGAGCTGCCCGCGGGCCAGTGCACACGCGTGCTCGTCTCGAGCGGCAGACCCTATCCGATGCTCCAAGCGACGCTGCGCGGACCGACCGGCGCCGAGCTGGCGCGGACCTCTCGCGCTGGGTCCGTGTCGGTTCGTCATTGTGTGCCGGTCACCACACAAGCGAGGCTCGAGATCGAGCTCGATCCCAGTGAGTCCGTCGAGAGAGACGTGATCCTCCAGAGGATGCTCTCTGCCGATGAAGGTACCCAAGGTGCGACACCATGAGGTCAAGTCTGTTCGCTCGTCTGAGCATGTGCGCGATGGCGCTCTCCACGGTGGGCTGTGCCACGGGCGGGGCGCTGCACTCGAGCATTCGCTCTGCCGAAGTGGTCACGAGCCAAGGGCGCCTCGACGCCAACTGGGGGGGGCAAAAGTTGCGTGAAGCCGCCCTCTTACTTCATGAAGTACTTACTGAAGCAGGTCATGAAGGGTTTCTACGCCTGCGGCTCCATTCTGCGGACACCGAAGCGCTGATGTTTCCCGAGACTTGGAGCCGGCTGCGCAACGTGAACGTGGGGCTCCAGCCCACCAGCGGAGACCCGCGATGGCGTCACTTCGCGTCGTTCGCACAATCTCCACTCGTGGGCTTTTGCGCGCGAGGGGTGCGGGCGGTCGAGCCTGGAGGCGCCGAGGGATTTCGTCGCGCGACGCTGGTCGTCGATCGGCTCTTGCTGGTCGGCTCCGAACGCGAAGGATTCTGGGGCGTCTGGATCGAGGGGCTCGTCTTGACCAACGAAGGGTGGCGCCTTCAATCGACGGTCCCGTTTGCCCAACAGGTCGAAGACCCACGGCGCAACCACGCCGATGTGCAGCTCTGGGACTGTGATTTAGGCCACAGACCGCTGCAAAACCGACCGCTCCGCGACGCACCCTGAAGGGCTCAGCGAGCTCAGGGTCTCAGTCGAGGCGAGCGATCTGGGTGCGACCGTAGCTCCCCAGAAATCGCGCCGCGCGATCTCGCGCATCGGTCACATCGAACACCACAAAGTGCCCATCTCTTCGGGGTGGCGCGTTGAACTGTTGCCAACCGCCCGTGGCGCGACCCATCGCGAGGTTGGACATCACCGGCAGCGCCGCGCGCGGGTAGTCGTTGAGAGCCGAGGTTACGTTGGGGTGGATCACAGGGTTGATCAACGGCAAACCCATCGAGACCGCGAGCGCAGCGATCGCCGGAGGAGGGGTGTAGCGATCGACAAAGCCCTGCGTCAGAAACACACTCCGCGGGCGCTCGCCCATCCTCGGGGTAGTCGTGATCGCGCTGGCATAATGCACGGGATCCGAGGGGTCCGCGATCATCTGCGCCATGGTGATCGCGGGGTGCAAAGGTGTGAGCTCATCGCGGGGTACGCCCAACAAACTCGAGACCACTTGGGGGATGTTAATTGGCTCTGTCTTGAGCACGAGTGAGAGCGACAACCAGCCCCCCGCGCCCGAGAGCACTGCCGCCTCGGGGCCCTGACGCGACGCGAGCCACAGAGGCCCGTTGAGGCCACCTTGCGAGTGTCCAAAGAACATCAGGTGCGCGCCGTCGAAGGTCTCGGTGTCCGCACCGGTGACCATGCTCGGCACGGTAAACGCCATGGGATTGCGGATCAGCCGGCCGATTTGCACCAGATCAATCGCTGCCTGTCGGTTGTTGCTCTGCGCGGCATTGGGATTGGCGAAGTTAAAGAACTGCGACTCGGGTGAGCCTCCTGGGATGGTGCGCGCGCCGTTGAACAGTTGGTCAAAACCGATGCACGCGACGCCCTGGAGCGCGAGGGCGACGGCGGTGCCGTCATCGATAAAACTGCTGTGATTTCCGCCGGTCCCGTGGGCGTATACGGCGATGGGCCAGCCCGTGGCGGGGCGCATGCTCGCGGTCGGAATCGTGAGCGAAAACGTGATGTTGTTCTCGTACCGCTGCACGATCGGGGCCCCCATGGCGTCCACCACAAACCCACCCGAGTTGTCGTCGAGATAGGGCGCCGCGCCACGCTGAAACACTGGGTTGGGGCCGTACGTACCGCGATAGATCGCCATGTTTCCGTCTGCAGAAATGCGCGTGATCGCAGAGATCGTGGGCTCGCGGGTGCCCGCCGAGAGGGTCACGTCGACCGCGCGGTGATACTCCGAAGTTGGGTCGCTGGTCGTGAAGACATTCATCGAGACAACCTGCGCAGGATCGAGCGCGATTTCGCTCTGCATTCGCGTGAGGGTCTCGCGATACAGCGTCGCGATCGGTTGCAGCGCGGGCTCGACCGCAGCGCCTCCCGCGAGGGACTCAAAGTCACGATCGCGTGTCACCGCCGAGCGATCCGTCGCACGAAGCCCTCGCGTGAGCACCACCGCATAGCGCGTGAGCGGGCGGAGCACATAGCCGGGTGCCGGAGCGACAGCGAGCGTCCACGCAGGCCAAAAGCGGCTCTGCCGTTCGCGGAGCTGAAAGATCACAGGGATCCGCGCTGCGCCGTCCGTCGTCGGGTCCACGTCCACGAGCATCACCGTGCTGGTCGCCAACATGCTCGCCGCCGCGGTGGCCGGCAGTGACGCGAGATCAAGCCCGTTGGTGAAGCGAAAGTACGACGCGCCAGCAGGGCTAAATCCTCGGATTTTTCCGCGCATTTGCTCGATGTAGGTCATCGTGATTCCCGACGTGCGCGACCCCGGAATGTACGAGAGGTCCACCGTCCCATCCGACGCCACCGCGAGGTCCGTGGGCCACGGAAGCAAAAACTGATTGGGGCTCATCCCCATCCGAGGGACCTCGAACCGCGCCATCGTCGGCCCCGGGGGCGTGACCATCGCCTCGACATCGCCACCGCCATCGTCCGTTGGCAAGCTCGCCTCCACCGCGGTATCCATCGCGGCGTCCCCAGCGTCGGCCAAAAGCGCAGGTGGCGAGCAATGGACCAGGGCAATGAGCGGGCAGAGGGTCAGCAGTCCCACACGTGCGGCAAGCTTCATAGTCCCGAAGCGTACCTTCTTCGCGGTCTGCCATGGGGCTCAGTTACAGTGCGGGCTCGTGAAGTCGCTGGCTCCTCACTCGTCATGGCATTCGCTCGCTCTCGCGCTCACGCTCGTGGTGTGCCCAGCGTGCCGCTGCGATCGGCACGGGACTGTCGCCGCGAGTGTCCCCATCGAGGGCGGTCGCTTTGCGCCCTCGCAAGAAGATCCCGTGGGGTTTGAGCTCGCGACCACAGCCGACGCGGGCCCCACGCTGCCTCCGTGCACGCTGGATCCACCTCGTTGGTTGATCCCGCCGAGCCAATCCGATGCTGCCGTCCCACTGGTTGAAGTGACCAGCTGGGGGCTTATCGCGGGACACCCCCATATCCTATGGTTGGACCACCACGCGGCGGCGCTGACGCTCTGGCGAGACACCCCATCGGTCACACGTTTTGCAGTCGATCTCGAGAGTCTACGCACTTCGCAGCTTGTCGCGGCGGGCAGCACACCGCTGGTCGTCGCTGTGAGCGAACAACAGGGGGGTCGCGAACAGGTTGTGCTCCAGGCGCAGCCGTCGTCCATGGTGGCATTGGACCGCCGAAGCGCGACCAGTGATGACTCGCTCGCGATCGCGTCTTGCCCAGTCCAGCGCGGAGCCCTCATCGCGTGGGACGAGGTCGGCGCCAACGGCAAAGGCACGATCGTCGTCCAGCGTTGGAGCGCCGCGGAGCGCCCCGTAGCGAGCGCCCCGAGGGTTGTCTCTGCGCCCTCCCACGACGCCGCAGACGCCGTCTTGATGGCCCTCCCCGGGGGAGGCGCGCTCGTGGCCTACCTCGCGCTCTCAGAGGTCGCCGTCGAGACCGCCAATCAGTCCGCCGCGGACATCGTGCTGCGCGCACTCGATGACCAGGGCCAACCCCAGGGCGAGCCCATCACGATCACGCCTGCGCCCAGGACGCGATTTGCGGTCGCGCTCGCGGCGCAGGGGTCCTACCGCTGGGTCGCGTGGCGCATGGGTCTGGACAGCGACCACGAGGGGCGCGGCGATGGTGGGCAGATCGCAGCGGTCGCGCTCGGGCCGGACCTGCGTCCGGTCCATTCGCCCGAGTACCTCTCGGCGGTGGGCGGCGTCACGTCGGGCAGTATCGCGATTTTAGCAGCAGAATCTCACGCGGATGTGTACTGGACCGAGCGCCGAGCGGACGAGCTGGTGACCCTCCGGCGACCCATGAGCGCGCGTGGGACCGTTGAAACCCCGCTCCGGGATGAGCCCGCGCTGCGCGGCGCGCTTCCGATCTGGGGCGCCGCAGGGACGCCCACGATCCTGCTTCGTGGCCCCCACGGTGAGCCCGGGCTGTCGGTCGCACATTGTCCCCTCTGACCAGAGACGCGACCGGTTCGACCGTTCGCACGCCATGGAGTCGTTGTGCAGTCGCGGCTGACCCTGCTACGAAGCTCGTTCAGCCATGTCCACCATGCCCATGACCCGCGCGGGTTGCCTCCGGTTACGCGAAGAATGCAAACACCTCAAAGAGGTCGAGCGTCCTTCGATTGTCAAAGACATCGCGACCGCGCGTGAGCACGGCGACCTCAAAGAAAACGCCGAATATCACGCGGCAAAAGAGCGCCAAGGCTTCATCGAGTCGCGCATCGCGATCCTCGACGACGCGCTCGCTCGCTGCGAGATCATCGCTCCCAAAGACGTCCGTGGCCCGCGGATCGCGTTTGGCGCCCACGTCACGCTGATGAACACCGCGACCGACGAAGAGATCACCTACCAGCTCGTCGGACCTATGGAGGCCGACTTTGACAAGGGCCGCATCTCGATCACCTCGCCCATTGGCAAGGCGATGTTGAGCCGTGAAGTGGGCGACGAAGTGACCGTCCAGACGCCCGGCGGCAAGCGCGTGTACGAGGTCCTTTCGTTGGCTTACGACGATGATTGATCCTGCAAATTCGCTGGTGTATTGATTCTACTCGCGGAGCCATTGTCTTGTCGCGCGTGAGCTCTTGAGCTGCCATGGACTTGCAGGATCTGCCCATCGAGAAGGTGAAGAACGTCGGACTGCAGAGCGCAGCGGCGTTGCGTTCGCGTGGGATCTTGACCGTTGGAGACCTGCTCGGTCGCGTCCCGCGGCGTTACATCGATCTGCGCTCGGCCGATGACTGGTCTCTGGTGCGTGACCAGGTCGACGGCGCGACCGTTTCGCTCCTCGCGACCGTGGTCGACACCAAGACCATGGGCTCGCCAAAAAAGCGCGGACTGCAGGCATTGCTGCAAGACCCGAGCGGGCGACATCATCTCCGGGCGGTGTTCTTTCATGCTCCGGCGGGGCTCCGACGCACGGTCTCGCTGGGGGCTTCGCTGCGGGTCATTGGCTCGCTGCGCGCGGGTCGCGGCGGACTCGAACTGCACCAGCCTCGCGTGCTCTCGGACGAGAAAAAAACCGCCGCGATCGAGTGTGTCTACCCCTCCATCGGAGGGCTGTCGTCCGCGTCCGTGGGTCGCATCATGCAGAGCGCCGTCGCCCTCGCCGGCCAGTGGAAAGACCCCGTCCCAGATCACCTCGCCGAGGAGCTGCATCTCCCGAGCTCCGCCGACGCACTGCGTGCGATTCATGCGCCCGATGGCAACACGACCGCGGCCAGCCTCGCGGCCCTTACGCACCACAGCGGCTGGGCCTACGAGCGGCTCGGCTACGAAGAGCTCCTCGCGTCGGCCATCGTGCTCGAGCGTGCACGGAGAGCGCTCGGGCAGGCGACACCCATCGCCGTCGATCGCAGCGTCGTCACGTCCGTCGGTGACCGATTGGGCCTCACACCCACGTCGTCACAGCAAGACGCTGTGGATGATATCTCTCGCGCCATGAGCGTGTCGCAGCCCATGCGAAAGCTCCTCGTGGGTGACGTTGGCAGCGGCAAAACCGCGGTCGCCGCAGCGGCCTCGCTCGCCGTCTTGCGCAGCGGTCGCGCGGTTGCCTGGCTCGCGCCAACGACCATCGTCGCCGAACAGCACGCCCACACGCTCACACGCGCGCTTGGGGGCGAGGGCGGGCCCGTCGCGTTGCTGTTGGGCTCCACCGCCAAACGTAGCCTCGCTGACGCGCGACGCGCCATCCGCGAGGGCCTGGTGCGTGTTGTCGTGGGCACGCAAGCCCTGCTCGAAGACGACAGCCTGCCCCCATCCCTCGGGCTGGCCGTCATTGACGAACAGCACCGTTTTGGTGTTGTACAAAGACAGGCGATGGTGCGCGAGCGACCAGCCCATTTGCTGGTGATCTCTGCCACGCCCATCCCACGAACGTTGGCTCAGGCGCAGTTCGGCGACCTCGACGTGGTGACCATGCCGCATGGGCCAAGTGGTCGGCAGCCGGTCACAAGCCGAGTGCTCGGGATCGACGAAGATGCCCTCATCCTGCGCACGATCGAGCGCGCGCTTGAGGCCAGCGAGGGTCGGGGCAGGGTGTTTGTCGTGGTGCCTCGGATTGAGGCCGACGACGCGACCGACATGACCATCGCCAAGGCCGACGAGCTTGTGTCGCGCGTGGTCCCTCGCGAGCAGATCACGGTGCTGCACGGGGGGCTCAGCTCGGACTCGCAGCGCGAGGCGCTTCGGGCGTTTCGTCAGGGATCTCACAGGGTATTGCTCGGTACGACGGTGGTCGAGGTGGGGCTCGATGTCCCCGAGGCGAACCTCATGGTGATCCTCGGCGCTGAGCATTTTGGCGTCGCGCAATTGCACCAGCTGCGTGGGCGTGTAGGGCGCGGAGGGCAGCGCGCCGCGTGTCTGTTTGTGATCGAGCGAGAGGACCCTGAGGCGCGCGCGCGGCTTGAGGATGTCGCAGCGTGTCTCGATGGATTTGTGCTCGCAGAGCGTGACCTCGAACGACGTGGCGCGGGCGAATGGTTTGGAGAAAAGCAGTCTGGCGTAGATCGCTCGTTTCGCTTCGCCGACCCTCTGCGGCATCGCGCGTTGGTCTCGCACTCGGTCGACGCCGCCCGTGAGCTGCTCGACGAGGACCCCTCGCTACGGACGTATCCTGCCCTGGCGCGCGCCGCGGCGCGCTTGATCCTCCGCGGTCAAAATCCCATTGCTGAGGACGCCGGTTGAGCGTCCGTCGTAGCGCGCTCGAGGGAGCCCTCGCGGGGCTGATCACCGCTGCGGTTTTGGGTCCCATCGATGCGTTGTTTGCGCTGCATCAACGCACGCAATCGCTCGGTGACTCGCTCTCGACGGTGGTCACAACGACCGCGATGTTTGTGCTCCCGAGCACAGTCTTCGGAGCGCTCGTTTGGGTGACTCTCTATGGGCTTGTCCCGCGTAAGCTCGCTGCGCGAATCGTGTCAGGTGCCTTGCTCGGAGCGCTCACGGGATGGTTGTGGGGGCTCGCGCTGTTCTCTGGAACCTCCATGATGCGCTCTTCGCGCCGCCCGTGGCTCCTCGCAGCGGCGACCGTGATCGCCCTTGCTGTAGGGATTCTGTTAGGAAAATTACTGCCTCAAATCAACACGCTGCGACGCAGGTTTCCTCGCTCTACGTGGCTCGGATTGTCGGCCGCTTCGCTTGGGATGGTCACCGCGAACGCGCTCTTATGGGTGCGTCGCTACGTCGCGCTGCACCAGCTCCTGTCGATCTCTGGAGTGCTCTTCGCGGTGCTCGCCTGTGCGTGTGTGGTCTCGCGGAGTCGGCCGCGACGTTGGACGGGTGTGCTGCTCATGGCGGCCTCTCTTTTGTCCATGGCAGTGACCGTACGCTCAATGAATTCGCAGCGAATTCGCGCATTGTTGCGCCAACACGCGCCCATGTCGCAGCACCTCACGCGCACCCTCGGTCTGCTGTTAAAGCGCTCTGCGGGCAGCGGATTTTCGCTCGACGATCGCCCGATGAGCGGCCGGCCCCTCGAGCTGGAGGGGCTCGACATGGTCATTGTGACCGTGGATGCGCTGCGGTTGGATCGACTCGGAGCGTACGGGAGCCGCGCGAATCTGACCCCCGCGCTGGATCGCATCGCGTCTGAAGGGGTGGTCGTTGAGCGGGCCTACTGCACCACGCCGCACACGAGTTACTCGCTCGCGTCGATCATGACCGGAAAGTATTTTCGAGGGGTCGCGACGCTCCGAGGTGGGCTGCAGCCGCAGCAAACGATCGCGGGTTTACTGCGAGATCGTGGCTACCGCAGCGCTGCGTTTTTTCCGTCGGCAGTGTTCTCTGTGGACGGTGACCGGCTCGGCGCGCTCAGAGACCGAGGCTTTGATTTCGACCACCGCGAAGAAGACTTTTCAACGGCAAACGACCGCGCTGCGCACGCTGAAGCTTGGCTACGAACGCAGGCGCCCAGCCAGCGCGTCTTGCTCTGGGTCCACTTGTTTGAGCCTCACGAATCGTATGAGAGACACCCTGGCGCTCGGGTCGTCGGAGGCGCATCGGCCGAGAGCCGCTACGATGCGGAGGTCGCTGCCGTCGACGATGCCATCGGCTCGCTCGAGCGCTCACTCACGCGCACAGGCCGTCGTGCGGTCTGGGTAATCACCGCAGACCACGGCGAAGAGTTTGGCGAGCACGGCGGTCGCTTTCACGGGACCACGCTGTACGACGAGCAAGTGCGTGTGCCTTTGATCGTGCGGATTCCGGGTTTTTCTCCTCGTAGAGTGAGCGGTCCTGCTTCACACATCGATCTGCTCCCGACGCTCATCGCGGGGGTTGGACAGCCGATCCCGCCGCGTGTCCGCGGTCGTGATCTTGGTCCACTGCTCCGCGGTGAGCCCTGGGATCGGGTCGCCTATGCCAGCGTGAACTCGGAGCGCATGGTGCTCTCCATGCCTCACAAATTGCTCTGCGATGTGATCGAAGGCTCCTGCGAGTTGTTTAACCTTAGGTTGGACCCGAGCGAGCGATCAAACCTCGCGGACTCGCAGCGCGAGACCCTAGATCGCCTCCGCCCATTGATCGCTGGGTGGGACGCGTCTCACGCGCGGTATGAGCTCTTGGGCCTGCAAAATGTCACGCAAGATAGCGCTCCGCTGCCTCCCGAAATCGAGCGCGTGGTCCAAGGCGATCGTGGGGCGGCCGTCGCTGCGGCGAGACTGATTGACACACTGGACGCCCCGCGGGCTGCGCGCGCGGTCGAGGCCCTGGGGACTCTCGGAGACCGCGACCCTGCCGTCCTCGACGCGCTGGCGAGAGCACAAGAGCGGCACGCCATCGCCCTGGCCCTAGAGGCCTCTATCGCCCTGGCCCGCCTCGGTGATCCGCGCGGCCGAACACGGACACTCGAAGCCCTCTCGATGCCTGGTGAGTCGCGCCGCCGCCGCGCAGCACATGGCCTCGCGGTCCTGGGAGACCCCGCTGGGTTGCCCATCCTTCACACCTGGCTCTTTGACCGCTCGGCGTCGGATGACGAGCGAGACAGCCTCGTGACAGTGCTGGATTCTCTGCGCAATCGCCGCTCATTGGATGTTTGGATTCGACTCTTCGCGGACCCGCGTCTCGCGCCCCGAGCCGCCACTGCGCTTGAAGCCCTGCGAGATCCACGAGCGATTGCGCCCCTCGAGGCGCTCGCGATCCGAACGCCCTATGCGCTCACACGCAACGCTTCGCTACACGCGCTCGCGGTCTTGGGTGCGCCGCGCGCAGCTGAGTTATTTCGACAATCACTGGTGATGGATCCTCCGTTGAGTGACCCGTTCGCGATCGAAGATGTCTTGACTGCAAACGACAGCTTGCTCCGACATGGATCCATTGTCCCTGCAAATTCTCAGCACCGAACGACCATTCGCTTTGCGCCGCTCGGGCGCCCATCACGCATCTGGCTGCGCCTTGAGAGCCCCCAAGCTTGCGCAGTCCGAGTCGACAATCTCGCGCCCCTCGCGATCCCCGCCGGAGTCTCGATTCGCTCGATCGACGTCGAGCGCCTACGAAGCACCGTCGTGCTCTTGGGCTGCGCAGAGCTCGTCGTCTCGCGTGCACTCGCCGCGCAACGCTAAGCGTATGTGCGCAGCGTGTTCAATGTGCGCCAGCGCTCAGGGTGGTCGGTGAAGATCCCGTCGACGCCGAGTGACAATAGTTGCTGCATTTCGACAGGCGAATTGATCGTCCAGACGTGCACCGCGAGTCCGTCACGGTGTGCTTGATCCACGAAGCGCTGTGTAACGACCTCGATCTCGCCAAACCAATGGGGGACCTGCAGCGCACATCCCAGGAGCGGCTCGACGGGCTCGTCGGTCGCCAACTGGCTCACAAAAGCGAACACCTCAGGCGCAGACGTCCCCGTGGGAGCCCAGGAAATGTGCTTGCGGATCGCGTTCATCACCGCGCCGTCTTCGGCGGCGAGCACGACTCGGTCGCGCGCACCACAGCGCAACAAAGCCTCGCCAAATGCCTCGGCGATCGCAGGGTCTTCGCCCTTGAGCTCAATGTTAAAGCGCGCCGAGCCAAAGGTCTTCATCACCGCTTCGAGGGTGGGGACCCGAAACCCGAGGCCCTTCATCAAGGGCTGTCCGTCGCTGTCTAAGAACTTCGCGCCCGCATCGAGCTGCAAAATCTCAGCAAGAGTGAGCGACGAGACCAGACCCTCACCGTCCGTCGTTCGCTCAAGCGTCGCGTCGTGAAAGAGCACAAAGTGCCCGTCCCGCGTGATCCTCGCGTCGGTCTCGAGGACATCGGCGCCGAGGCTGTGTGCGAGCTCAAACGAGGCGAGGGTGTTCTCTGGGCACAGTCCGGCGGCCCCGCGATGGCCGAAACAACCGTTGAATCCAGGTGGAAGCTTGGGTTTTTGCATGCGTCAGTGCGTCGAGCGTACCCGCGTTGTGCGAGGTCTTCGACAATTCGTTGCGTGTTGAGGTACCTCTTTGCTAGCGCCAGACCCGCCGATCCCTTGATCGCGTGTCGATGACGCGACTCAACGACGTATCGAGTGGAGAATCATGGCCGATCCTAGCGACGAGCTCACACCGCACGACGGTGCTGACGACAGCGAATCAACCGCCGAAATGCGCCGAGAGTTCGACGGCGCACGTGAAGTCGAGCCCAGCGGAATCACCGGGCTCGAGACCCCAGAACAGATCTTTCGCGATCGGTTTCCGGCGTTCGTAGGGCGGCAAGAGCGCACCGCGTTTGAGCTCATGAGCCGCGCGGTCGACGAAGACTACGCGACGTTTCTCACGCTCTCGGGCGCCATGACGCCCGCAGGGTTGCACCAGTCCTGCATTATCCCGCTCATTGAGCGAGGGCTCGTCGATTGTCTCACGACCACCGGCGCCAACCTCTATCACGACGCCCACCGGATCATCGGCCATCGCATCCGCGAGATCGACCCCAACGCCGGAGACCTCGCGCTTCGCCTGGCAAAAATCATTCGGATCTATGACCTTGGCTTCTGGGAAGAGACACTCCTTGAGACCGACAAGCTCTTCAGCGCGATCTTGATGCAGCCCGAGTTTCAACGCCGAATGACCACCCCTGAGCTCCACTATCTGCTCGGGATGTACATCGCGCGGATTGAGAGCGCGCTCGGCGTCGCTAAGCCATCGCTTCTCGCAACGGCGTGGAAATTTGCAGTACCGATCTTTGTCGGCGCCGTGCAAGATGGCTCGATTTTTCTTAACATCGTTAAGCTCAAGCGGCTCTTTCCCGAGACGTTTAAGCTCGAAATCGACGTCAACGACGACGTCTACGAGATGGGCGCGATGCAGAACTTCTGTCTGCGCGGCCTCGAGAAAAAGATGGCGATCTTTATCCTCGGCGGCGGAGTTCCCAAGAACTACACCCTCCAGGGAGAGCCGCTGCTCTCGCAAATCCTTGAGGTCGAGACCGAAGGGTTCGATATCGACGTGCAGTTTTGCGTCGACCCCGTGGACAACGGCGCGCTGTCGTCATGCCCGGCGTCTGAGGGGCACACGTGGGGCAAGGTCTCGCCCGAGGGAGTCGCCCGCTCTGTGTATTGCCACGCCGATGTCACCGCGGTCTTTCCGTGGGTGACCTACGCGCTCTTGAGCAACCAGGCCCGCAAGCGGCCCCACCGTCGGCTCTACAACGAACGCAGCCGCGCGCTCACGATGCTCGACGAGCACGTGCGGGCCAATCGGGCCACGTTGCTGCAGAGCATCCGGTCCGAGGCGTTTGACGACGCGCTGGGCCCTGGCAAATCAACTCCCTGAACCCCTCGCGAGGCGCACCGCGCTAGTACCAGGACGCGTTCTCTTCGACCACACCGTGCAGATCCCGCAGCGCGTTCTGAACAGCGTCGATCTCGGTCGCCAGCTCGTCCAGTGCGCTCGCGACGCGATCTCGTGATCCCTCTGGAATCGCAGGGTTCTCAACGGTCGCGCCGATGGTCGACCGCTCCCACGTTCGCAACGAGACGTTGAGCCGCTCGTAGCTGTCACGCAGGCGGTTGCGCGCGTTCTCGGCGTACGCAGGTGGCGCAGACAGCTCGCTCTCGAGTGCAGAGCTCTGGGCAATGACCTCTGAGAGCGAAGTGCCGCGGCAGGTGCGCATCGGGGGAGGGACCGTGCCACCTCGAATTTCAGGCAATTTTGCCCGTACAACGCCCGCACTGGTCCCGCCAAAGCAGCGGACCAGCATCGGATCGAGCCGCGCGCGGTGGACAGATTCGACGCGTGCAAGCCACACCCGGCCCGGGTCTTTAGGCCGATGCCAGAGGACAAAACCAATGGCACCAAATGAGATGGCGGCGAGCGTTGCGGCAACGATTACGTTGCGACGTCCAACATCCTTGATCGATTCTGGCTGAGTTTTTCCAGACTCAATCTCATCGCTCACGGCGTCGTCAGTGGTCAGATTGGGGGACTTTTTCTTCTTCGCCATCGGTCGCTTCCTTCACAGTCCGCAGCACGTGTTGCAAGGGGACTCTGATCAACCCAGCAACTACGCCATCTGTTGCGGTGCTTACCATCATTGCGAACAAAGTGCGCTCTACACGTCGAATCCCAGGGCATCCCGCGGCCCATGCTTGCGAGCAAACGCCTGCGGGATGTACCGTGCCGGCGCCCGATCTCTGGGCGTATCGTCGAAGCAAGCAATTCGCTCGACGAGACGCCGCCCTCGCTGCGGTCAATCCGGGTGTAGCTCGACCGCTTCATTCTCTCGCAGAACCGCCGCAGTTCCTGTTGCTGTGCACCGAATCCAACGCTCGCCATGGATGAGCAAACTACTCGCGCTCGCACTGCCCCACGGACAGCGGCTCTGCTTCACTGGAGCCCTCGAATGGGCTCCCTCGATGACAAGATTCCGAAGGAAGACTCAGGTTCGAAATGACCTTCACCGAAGCTGCTGAAGTTGTGCTCCGCCAAGTAGGCAAGCCACTTCACTTTAAAAAAATTACCCAGCTAGCGATCGAGCAAAACTTGCTCTCCCACGTTGGCAAAACCCCAGAAATTACCATGTCAACGCGCTTGGCCACCATGACCAAGAAAGACCGCGGTGACGCCCCGATCGTGCGGGTCAAACCGGGCGTGTTTGCTCTCCGCGTGTGGGGAGACGCCGCGGTCGCAGCTGCAGCGGATATCGAAGAGTCCGAAGAGCCAATGCTTCCCGAAGGCGAAGACGAGCCCGGCTCGAGCACGGCAGCTTTCACCACGCCCACGATCGCTGCCCCAACCCCAAGCGTTGTGATCCATGCTGCGCCGCTGCCGCCCATGGCACCGCCCACCGCAGAAGAGCAAGAGCGCGAAGACCTGCTCAACATCGCTGAGACCATTTTTGCTCCCGAGGACGACGACGACCTCCCCGTCATGGCCGAGCGCCCCGCCCCGCCACCGGTGGCTGGAGCCGACAATGAGGGAAGCCGCCGCCGCCGCCGCCGCCGCCGCCGCCGCGGTGACGAGCGCGCAGATGGCACCGCCGAGACCGCTGGCGAGGGGGACGAGCTTGATGGCGATGACGAGCTCAGCGACGCTGAGCCTGCGCCGCGGCAAGAGGCCGGTGAAGGCGATGATCTCGCCGTAGCAGAACGCGAAGCGGGTGCGGATGTCGTTGAAAATACACGGCATTCTCAGGATGCGCGCTCGACCGGCGAGGGTGATTCTGCGACGCCCGTCTCGAACAGCTCGGATCGGTCACGTGGTCGCAATCGTGATCGCGGTGAGCGTGCAGACCGCCCAGAGCGTGCAGAGCGCGGTGAGCGTGCAGACCGCCCCGAGCGCGGCGAACGCCCAGAGCGCGGTGAGCGTGCAGACCGCCCAGAGCGCGGCGAACGCCCAGAGCGTAGCCGTGGCGAGCGCGGCGAGCGGACCGATCGTGGCGAGCGTGGTGAGCGTGGTGAGCGTGATAACGACCGCGTCCCAACAGAAGACACCACCATGGAGAGCGGAAGCGCGGCAGCCGAGCTGCTTATTTCGCTCTTGCAGCGTCGTGACGACCGCAATGCTGTTGCGATGCGCACGCTGGTCGAAGACGCCATCCGCACGGGCCGACTGAAGGGTGATCCTTCGGTGATGGTCCCCTCGTTGGCCGCTGCGGCAAGGGCGGACGCGACGCGCCGTGAGCTTCGAGGAGAACGTCCGCGTGTCCGATTGCAGGGATTGCGCGTATCGCTCACCGAATGGAGCCTTGGCAGCGAGCTCGTTCGAGCCGAAGAAGAGGCACGCATCGCACTGGAGCGGCTGCGCGACGCAACACGCCGGCAACTCTTGCGCAAGGCCAACGAGCTCCCACAAGCAGGCTTCATCGAGCTGTGCGCGACGGCGCTTGAGCGCCAAGGGTTTAGCAACCTCCGCTCGATTCGCCGAACGACAAGCGTCCCGGGCGAGGTCTACCTGGCCGCCACCGTGCGTGTCGCAGGTGAAGAGCTACGCGCTGCTATTTTGCTGAAGCGTGGTGGCGAAGTGGGCCGTGAGCGCGTCGTGGACCTCCGCGGCTCAATTCACAGCTTTGACCAAGCTCAAATCGGTTGGATCATCACCACGGGTTCTCTTCTCTCTGGTGCGCGCGAAGAAGCCGTCGCAGCAGCCGCCCCGGGCGCTATCCCGATCACGCTCATCGATGGTCCGCAAATGGCTCGCTGGATGGACGACGCGTGCATCGGCGTGCGGGTCTATCGTGTCGCGGTGCCGCAGCTCGATTTGGATCTGCTCGACAGCCTCAAAGGCTGATCGGGTCACCCACTCCGCCTAACAGGCGCTCACGAGCTCAATAGCAGCCGCGCATGCAGTCTCGGTAGGTGTCGTCGCACTGCGCTACGCAGGGCCGATCCTGGCCATTGTTGCAGCGGTCAAAACACTGCTGCCACGCCGCCCGACAGGGCCTCGCGCAGCTCTCGCCAGGTGCATCGAGGGTGCGGGGAGCCTGGTCGGTGCAAGAGCTCGCCGCCGCGGGCGGGACGCTGGGAGTCCCTTGGGTGATCGTAGCGGTCCCGGGGGGCTGTACAGCGCTCGCGCCCTGCTGTTGTCCCCATGGCGTCGCCTGAGTGCCAGCCGCCGCCGTGGACGAGCTTGGTGGAGTCGTGCGTGGCGCCGCAGCGGTTCCCGCGCCACCCGAGGCCGCCGCGTTGGGGTGGTCCGAGGACCATCTGGGTGAGCTTCCGAGCGCTCCTCCCGACGAGTTTCCGGCAGCACCCCCCGGAGCACCAGGTCGCGAGTCGTCTATAAAACTGGGCTCACACGCCGAAGCCAGCGCAGCACACAGAACCAATCCCGACAGCCAAGTTGCTCTCATCGACAGTAGGGACAGCATACGCGTTTAAGAGCCGATGCACTCCCTTGGACGCGATGCTTCGTTCAGGAAACTGCCAGCCGCAATACAACGAGCGCGTCGGTGAGCTTGCTGATCTTTGCAGTGTGCGAGGCCAAATCGTTGCGTGCTGTTTGCACGGCCTCGGGATTCGCCCGCGCGACAAAGCTCTCATTGCTGAGCTGTTTGCTGACCTTCTCGTGGTCTTTTTGCGTGCGAATTAGCTCTTTTTCGAGCCGGGCAATCTCGGTGTTTGGGTCAATGAGTCCCTCGAGCGGCACGATCACTTCGACGTCCGAGACCACGGAGTAGCCGACCCCTTTGGGCTTGGGACCCGAGCCCTCCAGCGTGAACTCCGACGCGTTGGTCAACGCGCGAATTTGGCGCTCGTGAGCGCTGAGCAGCGCACGTGACTCCGCGTTGTCCGTACGCAACGTGAGTCGAAGTGGGTCACGCGGTTTGATCCCGAGCTCGCCACGAATATTTCGCACCGCGACGATCGCACCCTGAACGAGCTCAAGGATCGTCTCGCCGAGCTCGTCGCGTGCAAATTCACTCACCGATGGAAACGCAGCCACAGCCAAATGGCTTGCGTTGGCGCCATCGCTTCGCTTCGCTCGCGCTTGCTCAGGGAGCTTCTGCCAGAGCTCTTCAGTGACAAACGGCATGAACGGGTGCAGCAACCGAAACGACGTCTCAAGACACGCGATGAGCACCCGACGAGTTCGGTCTTTGGCCGCTTCGTCTTCGGACGCAAACACCGGTTTGCAGAGCTCAAGGTACCAATCGCAGAGCTCGTCCCAGAAGAACCGACGCAACGATGTCGTGCATTCGTCCAAGCGAAAGCCATCGAGCCCGCTGTGGACTTCGTTCACCGTGAGCGCGAGGCGCGCGAGGATCCAGCGGTCTGCTGCCGTCCACTCGTCCCGTGGCGGGAGCGACGTGTTTGCACCTTCGACGAACAATGGCTCGAGCATGGGGAGCGTAAATCGCGTGGCGTTCCACATCTTGTTCGCGAAGTTTTTGGCGCGCTCGACCTGCCTCAATTGCAGGTTAATTCGCTTGGCCTGGGGCGGATTCGTCGCGAGATAAAACCGAACAGCGTCCGCACCAAAAGCGTCAAAGCCCTCGCCACGATCGGCAAAGCTTGGATACGCCTTGCGAAACTTCGCGATCGCTTCCTCGCGGGGTGCCCCGCCCGACGCGTTGGCCACAATTTCATCAAGCGTCGCGCCAAAGACCATGTGCAATGGGTCAATGACGTTGCCCTTGACCTTCGACATCTTCTCGCCGCGTTCGTCGCAGACCATGCCGTGAAGCAGAACCCGCTTAAACGGGACTTCTCCCATAAAATGCAGGCCAAACATCATCATGCGCGCCACCCAAAAGAAGAGAATATCGTAGCCCGTCTCCATCACCGTGGTCGGGTAGAACGTCTCAAGCGCCTTGGTCTTCTCGGGCCATCCCAGGGTGCTAAACGGCCACAGAGCGCTCGAAAACCACGTGTCGAGCACGTCGGTGTCTTGGGTGAGCTCGCT
Source organism: Deltaproteobacteria bacterium (assembly GCA_030694465.1). Classification (GTDB taxonomy): domain Bacteria; phylum Myxococcota_A; class Polyangia; order Polyangiales; genus JAUXYJ01. The sequence goes on from JAUXYJ010000105.1 coordinate 264,627, forward strand.
GTGTTTGCAGTGGACACACTCGGTCGGAGTAGCCCGCGAGACCGTGACCTCATGGCATGCGCTGCAATACCAAGCCGGGATCTGGTGTCCCCACCATAGCTGCCTCGAAATGCACCAATCCTGGATGTTGGTCAGCCAATGCTCATACGTCTTGACCCACTCGACTGGCTCAATGGTTGTGCGTCCGGATCGCACGGCTTCAAGCGCAGGTCCCGCGAGCGGCCCTGCTTTTACGTACCACTGAGGCAACATCATGGGCTCCAAGATGTCGCCGGTTCGCGCCTCGCGCGCGATGGCCAGCAGGTGGTTCTTCGAGCCTCGCGACAAGCCCTTGGCGTCAAGCGCACGCTTGATCGCCTTGCGTGCGACGAAGCGATCTTGACCTGCAAATTCTCCGCCCGTTTCGTTTACGGTGCCATCCAAATTGAGGATGTTGATGAACTCAAGGCTGTGTCGCTTGCCAGTCTCGTAGTCGTTGAAGTCGTGGGCTGGCGTGACCTTCACCGCGCCGGTGCCGAAGGTCGGATCGACGAGCACTGCGTCCGCAATCACTGGAATCTGTCGATCGCTAAATGGACACTGGAGCAGTTTTCCGATCGCGAGTTGATAGCGAGGATCGTCCGGATGAACCGCGACGGCGGTGTCTCCCAAGATGGTCTCGGGACGGGTCGTCGCGACAACGATTTCGCCCGAACCATCCGCAAACAGGTAGGCAAACGAGTACAGCTCGCCGTTCGCGTTCTCTTCGCGCTCGACCTCAAGGTCCGAGATGACGGTCTGTGCCGCAACCGACCAGTTGACCAGACGCTCGCCGCGATAGATCAAGCCCTCTTCGAATAACCTAACAAATGCCTCGCGGACTGCGCGTGAACACTGCTCGTCCATCGTGAAGCGCTCGCGCTCCCACGCGGGCGACGCGCCGAGCTTGCGAAGCTGTTCGGTGATTCGGCCGCCGGACTGCTCCTTCCACTGCCAGACGCGGTCCAAAAAGCCCGCACGGCCAACCTCTTGACGGGACGTCCCTTCGCGGGCGAGCAAGCGCGACACGACGACCTCGGTCGCGATGCCTGCGTGGTCCACTCCGGGCTGCCAGAGCGTGTTGCGGCCCTGCATGCGCGCAACGCGCACGAGGGTGTCCTGGATGGTGCAGAAGAGCGCGTGGCCCATGTGCAACGACCCGGTCACATTGGGCGGCGGGATCGCAATGCTAAACGCGTTGCTGGGGTCCCCGGTGTCCACTGCGCTAAACAGTCCTGCTTGCACCCAAGAGGCATACCAGCGAGGTTCAACATCGGTCGGATCGTAGGCCTTCGAAAGCTCGGTGCTCATCTCGGATTGGCTCTAGCGTTAAAGCCAACGCGACACAACCGAGTGATGAATCTACGAAGGCAATATTAGGCGCTGGTCAAGCGACGGAGCTCTTCGCGGATCATGGTCTCTGCCAGCTGCGGAACGACCTCCCACACCACGCGCTCAATCACGTCGCGGGTGAGCGACGTAACAGCCTCGGCTTGCTGGGCAGTGAGGCCCATGGAGTTCAGTTTCGCCTGCATTTCTCCAGACAGCGCCGAACCGATGGCGGATGCCACGGGCTGTTCGACCGGTGGCGGCGCGACAGACTGAAGGGTCACTCCAGTGTTCGTCGCGGGGGGACCTGCAATTACCGGCGGTTGTGGCCGCGCAATAACCGGTGGGGTCAAGGGAGGGGGAGGCGCGGCGGGAGGAGTGATCCCTGCGGCCGGTGTGTTGCCAAATACCTGGGTCGCCCGAGGCTTCATCGGGGTCGCAGCTGCGCTCCCCAGCCCGGCGGGCTTGGGTGGCGCAAAGGGCGTCACAGGAGGCGCTGGGACCGGCGCCGCGGTGAGCACTGCCGGAGCCAGCGCAGGAGCCGCCGTAGGCTTGGGAGACTCCACCGCGGCCATCTGAGACTGGCTGTTGGACAGCAGCTGTTTGACACGATCAATCAGCGTCTGAGAGTCAAACGGTTTTGCAATGGATCCGTCAGCGCCGCACTCGCGGACCTTCGACTCATCCAAGGGGTTTTGCTCGCTAAAGAGCATGAGCACTGGCAGTCCGCGCAAGAGCGGCTCGGCCTTTAGCGCTCGACAGAGGTCGTAGCCGCTGACGGATCCGCCCAGATTAACGTCGACAATCGCTGCCGATGGACGCACATCGCGCGCACGTGACAGAAGCGAATCGCCTCCATCATGCGTAACAAGCGTGACCTCCTCCGCGAGGAGAGTCAGCTCGAATACTTTGCGCATTGTGACACTGTCATCGACCACCAAAAGGGTCTTGGACACGGGCTCAGCCTCCACCAGATCGGCGACTCTCTGACGTGACCGAGAAATAAGGTCACGCGAGATCCATCGCAGGTTTTCTGCGTTGTAAGTGGCCGACCTTGAAAGTGTCAAGAAACTGCGCGGTTTGGTCCGGCGAAACGTGTTGTTTCTCGCTGTGGTTCGACCGCTTACAACGTGCGGATCTCGACGTGCTCACCGTAGACACGTCGCATGGCGTCAGAGATCTCGCCGACCGTCGCGCGGGCCCGCACGGCGTCGAAGATGGCAGGCATCAGCACTTGGTCTTCACGCGCGCGCCGCTCAATTTCCTTGAGCAAAGTGTCAACCGCGGCGCCATCTCTTGTCGCGCGGGTCCGCTGGACTTGTGCGACTTGCTCCCGCTCAATGGCTGGATCCACACGCAACACGGGCACCGGCTCAGCGTCGCTGATGTGCTGGTTGAGACCCACAATCGGGCGATCCCCGCGCTCGATTTCAAGTTGGTAGCGAAAGCTAGCGTCCTGGATCTCGCGCTGCACATAGCCCTCTTCGATCGCAGCCACCATCCCGCCCATGCCGCGAATTTTCTCGAGGTACGCTCGTGCGCCTGCGTAAATCTGGCGGGTGAGCACCTCGATCGCGTAGCTCCCACCGAGGGGGTCCACGACGTCGGCGACCCCGGACTCGGCGGCGATCAATTGCTGCGTGCGCAGCGCGATGGTCGCGCTCTGCTCTGTGGGCAATCCAAGCGCTTCATCAAAGCTGTTGGTGTGCAGCGACTGACAGCCCCCCATGACCGCAGCCATCGCCTGAACGGTCACGCGGACGATGTTGTTCATGGGCTGCTGCGCGGTCAGCGTCGCGCCCGCGGTTTGACAGTGAAACTTCAGCGCGCGTGCACGTTCGGACTGCACCTCGAAGCGCTCGAGCATGAGCTCAGACCAGAGCCTGCGAGCAGCGCGAAACTTCGCGACTTCTTCGAGGAGGTGGTTGTGTACGTTGAAGAAAAAGCTCAATTGTGAGGCAAACTCCTCGGCGCTGAGCCCCGCGCGGATCGCGGTGTCTACGTATTCAAGCCCGTTGGCGAGGGTAAAAGCTACCTCTTGGATGGCATCGCAGCCCGCCTCGCGCATGTGGTAGCCCGAGACCGAAATCACGTTCCATTTCGGCGTGTGCTCTGCGGCCCAGCGAAAGATGTCGCCGGTGAGCGCGAGCGAGGGGCGAGGGGGATACACGTAGGTTCCGCGCGCGATGTACTCTTTGAGTAGATCGTTTTGAATGGTCCCCCGGAGCTTGTCCGAAGAGATCCCTCTGCGATTTGCCACGGCGACGTACATCGCAAGTAGCACCGCGGCTGTGGAGTTAATGGTCATCGAGGTCGACACTTGGTCCAACGGGATGCTGTCGAACAACACCTCCATGTCATCGACCGAATCGATCGCGACTCCGACCTTGCCGACCTCCCCGAGGCTCGCCGCGTGGTCGCTGTCTCTGCCCATTTGCGTAGGCAAATCAAACGCCACGGACAGTCCCGTCTGGCCTTTTTCTAAGAGCATCCGGTAGCGCTCGTTGGACGCTCGTGCGTTGCCGAAGCCTGCGTACTGCCGCATGGTCCACAAGCGCCCACGAAACATGTTGGCCTGCACGCCGCGCACGAATGGGGCCTCGCCGGGCAAACCGATTTCAACCCACGGATCCTGATCTGCTAGATCATTTGCAGTGTAAATCTCAGCGCAGTCGGCGCCTCCTGCGAGAAGCCCTGCGCGCTTTCGGGGGCGGCTCTTCTTCTCAAGAGGCTCTAGAATTTGAGACTTCCAGGTGCGTACGCGCTGCTCGTCAGTGATTGATTTGTTGGTCATGACACGGCTCTCTAGGCTGCCGTTGTAGCAAGATTTCAACAAAGCCTTGCGCGTTACGATGTGGTCGCGTCGCTTGTGCAGTTCAATTCGTGAGCGGCGCTAGCGGACGAATCGAGATGTGCGCAACAGGCGTTCGAATGCCTCTGCGACGCTCGCAAGAATCTCCCAGATTCTCTTTTCGGCTTGGTGTTCGTCCGAAAACTGATCGATGTACAGAAACGCCACCACGCGGCCGCGAACTTCAATGGGCGCGACGGCGACGCGCTGGACTCTTCCGCCCAGCGCTGCAGCTAAAATCATGTCTGCGCTCGAACCGCTCGGCGCGCCGATAAACACACCGCCGAGCTCTGTCGCCTGGCGAAAGACCGACAGAGACGTGCTCGGAATCCAGAGATTTCTCAGAGATTCGCGCGAAATACTCGCGACCGAGGCCGCATTGTTCACGCCCTCCCAGCCCTGAATCACACCCTTTTTGACCACAAACATCGCGGCACGATCGGCCACCACGAGGAGCGCCTCGGTGGCGATCCGCGCGATCTCGTCTCGATCTTCGGCCGCTCGCAACGCGCCCAAAGGCTGCAGGGCGTCCAGTGAAATCTCAGGCAATCTCGGTCGCGATCGCACCATCCGCAGGGCGGGTCCGCGTTCGCTAGGCCGGACACCTGAGTCGGCGACCTCAGGGGCAGAGACATGCCTGTTGAGTTGAGCGATCGCGTGACGGCCGCCAGGGCTTTGACTCGCCACTGCATTCACTCGAACCGCTCGCTGACCGTACGGGGGCGTTGTGCGCGCGGTCCTCTCTCGGCGAGCGCCGCCCGAGGAAGGGCTCAGTTCGGTCTGAGGTTCTTCGCGCTGCGTCGAGAGCCCTTGGCCAGGGCGGGTGGCATTGCGCCCCTCTTGCGGCGGGTCTACCTCGAACAGAATGCTCCGCAGGACGTCCGCCGACGCGATCCTGGGATCGACGGGCCTGCGAAGGTGAAACCTAAGCTCGGCGCACGCGTGCTCATCCGTTGGATCCAGCATCGCGACGACTACACCCGTCACGCTCTCGCCAATCGGAAGTGCCCAAAACGTCCGTAAAATTCCACGTGGAAGTAGCTTTACATGCGGCGATGGATGCAGCTGTCGCGCCGGCGCAAAGCCCAGCCTCTCAAGCAACGAGGTGACCGTGGCGCTGCTCACGCCGACCGCTTGCAATGCGATGGGAGCGGGCTCGCCAAAGAGCGCACGGCGAGACACCACTGCTCGGAGCTCATCGTCCGAAAGCAGTCCCTCGTAGCTCAATCGCCGAACCAAGTCCGTGCTCATGCTTCTCTCGGTCTCACCAACGTCCAAACGCCCACGACACAAACGGCAAGCCCATGCACTACAGCGGATTCACGACGCCACGGGTGTTCTTAGTGCCAGACACTGTCGCAAGGCCATCACAGTAACTCAAACAGTCCACCGCTGCCCATTTCAAAGCATGTCGGGCGAGTCCAGAGCCAATTGTGCGACGGGCGTCGATGCGCGGTGGCGATCGTGGTGCGCATCTGTCAGCTTCGCGCAGCGTGGCGACCATTTTACACATCGAGGACGACCCCCAGAGCCTCCTGCTTGTTCGCAAACTCTTGACCGCCCACGGGCATAAGGTCGTCGAGAGCTCGTCCGGACTCGACGGTGCGCGTTTGGCAGCCGAAGTGCAGCCTGATCTCGTGCTCGTCGATATCAATATTCCAGAGCTCGATGGCTACGAAGTCGCCATGCTGCTTCGCAATCGGCTCCCTGGCGTGCCCATCGTCGCGATCACCGCCGAGGGGGATCGCGCGCAGTCGCTCTCGGTTGGCTGTGACGGATTTCTACTCAAACCGATTGATGTGCGTCAGTTTCCCAAGCTCATCGCGGACTTCTTGGGCGGCCACCGCGAACGCGCTGACCGTGATAGCCCGAGTGTCCTTCGAGCGCAGGGACAACGCATGGCCGAGCATCTTGAGACCAAGGTGCATGAGCTCGTCGAAGTGAACCACCGTCTTCTGCAGGCGGACCGACTTCGCAAAGAGTTCTATCGCAATGTGACCCACGAGTTGGCAACGCCACTGACGCCCATCGTTGGCTACCTCAACCTATTGCGAAACGAGGAACTTGGCCCCCTGGAGCCTGCACAAAGGCGCGCGATCGGTTCGATCGATGAGGCCGTGGTGAGACTGCGAGCGACAATCGATAACCTTCTCGACGTCTCGCAGCTTGAGTCTGGACGCATGCGGTTTGTGTTTGGCCCCTATGATTTCGCCGCGACGCTCAGACAGCTGCTGACTTCGTGGAGACCCGTCTTTGAGCAGGCCAATCTGACGCTCCACGTGATGATCCCGGCGGCGCCGTTGTTGGCTCAAGGCGACCCTGCGCGTGTCAGCCGCGCGCTCCAGCATGTGCTGCAAAACGCCGCCAAATTTACTCCTGTTGGGGGCTCTGTCGCCATCGAACTCCGCGTGAGCGCGACGTCTTGCGAGGTCCTCGTCAGCGACTCGGGGCCTGGCGTAAGGTCCGACTACCTGAACCGAATTTTCGAGCCGTTTTTTCAGGCAGACGGGTCCACCACACGTCAACACGAGGGCGCCGGCGTGGGCCTCGCGATTGTGCGACGCGTCTGCGAGGCCCACGGTGGATCGGCCAGCGCAAACAACGCATCGTCCGAGTCCGTCGCGGGGCACACACTGCGTGGGTTGCTCATTCGAATGCAGATCGCGCGCGCGCCTCGTGCGCCCAACGAGCGACCGCAATGATCTATCTCGACCACCACGCGACAACGCCCCTGTGTGAGTCGGCTCGCCATATTTTGACAGCGCATGCCCAGGCAGACTCGCTGGGCAATCCGTCGAGCATTCATCGCGCGGGCCGAGGGGCTCGCTCCATGATCGAGCAGACTCGGCGGGCGCTCGCCAACGCGGTGGGAGTCTCGGTTCGCGAGCTCGTGTTCACCTCGGGAGGGACCGAGGCGCTGCACTTTTGCGTTCGGGCGTGTGCGACTGGGCTCTCGCGGGTCTTTGTAGACGCGGGCGCCCACCCGGCGCTGGTTGCCGCGATAAAGCGCCAGATTCCGCCGAGTGTGAAGGTCGCGACGCTCCCTCGAAATCACAATTTATCAATCAATTTCCAAGAACTTGCGGAGCAAGTGGGTGGCACAAGTGGGCTCGTACTGATCGCGGCGTCCTGGGTGCAGCACGAGACCGGAATGCTGCTGGACACCGAGGCGATGGGGCGCTTCGTGGACGCTCACCCGCGGGTGGTGCTGCTGCTCGATGCGATCCAAGCGCTTGGCAAAACGCCCGTGGATGTGCATTCGACCCGGGCCTCGGCGGTCGCGTTTTCGGGACACAAAATCGGTGGCCTCTCGGGATGCGGCGCCGCTTGGGTTCGGGCCGACACTGCCCCCGTCGTGCTCCTGGATGGGGGCGGACAAGAGCGAGGCTTGCGCGCTGGAACAGAAAATTTGCTCGGGATCGCGACCTTTGGTGCGGCGTTGATCGAGCTCCCTCAGCGACTGAACGCGCAGGCCGAGATCGGTCGTCGGCGTGACCAAATCGAGTCGTGCTTGCTCGCGACCGCCGGTGTAATCGCAACGCCGTTCGGACTGCACCGCGTGGCGACCGCTTGCCATGTTGCCGTGAGGGATCTGCCAGGCGAAGAGCTCGTCGCCGCGCTCGACCTCGAGGGGGTTTTTGTGTCGTCCGGGCCTGCGTGTACCTCTGGCCGTGGGGGCGCGAGCAGCTCCATGCTGGCGCTTTTTCCGGGCGAACGCTGGCGCGCGCGAGGCGCACTACGGGTGAGTCTCGGACCCGAGGTAAGCGACGACGACGTGAGCCGGGCGAGGGACACCATCATGCGAGTCCTCCCCAGAGTTTTGGCGACTCGTGTGACGCTCAGTGCTGAATAAGCCGAATACTTGTCGAGAGCAGGGCTATCGGACTCTTACCGATCGATAGTGACCTTCGAGTACCTCAATAAGCGCAATTTCGCTCGGTGTACTTGCCAATAGATCTGTTCTGAGTCCCAGCTCTTGGACTGCAGAGCCCGTGGTTTCGCCGATCACCGCGATCGTGCAGGGCGCGAGAAGCGTCGCGAAGTCAGGACCCAGAGAAACGCAAAGCGATTGCACCGCCGAGGGCGCAAAGAAGGTCACGACGTCAATGCTTCCCGAGGTGAACAGCGCTCTGAGCTCTTCGTCGGTCCCGTGGGTCTTGACGGTGCGGTAGACAAGCGGCGCGGATACAAGACACTGCGCGGCCTCGAGCGCCCATTGAAGCTCCATTCGGCCAAGTGATCCGCGGGGAATAAGCACGCGAGGCGGATCGGCTCGTCCATCAAACGCGCGCACAATGATCTCGGCCAGACCGCTGTCGCCCGCGTCGCCTACCCCGTCGGCAAGGAGCCCAAAGCCCGAGAGACACGCTGCGGTCGTTTCGCCCACAGCAAACAGCCTCGCGTTCGCGAGGGCGCGCGCGTCGCGGTTTAGCTTTCGTAGCTCTTCGAAGAAGTAGCGAACCGTGTTCGGACTCGTAAAAGCGACTGCATCATACTCGGCAAGACTATTCAGACAAGTTTGGATCACGAGCGATTCTGAATCTGCGAGAGAAGCGATCTGAGTCGCAGCGAATCGGTAGGTCTTAGCTCCGCGTTCGGTCAGCAAATTGACAAGAGATTCAGAGCTCTGTTCGGGACGCGTTACCAGCACGCCGACCCCGTGAAGTGGCTGCTGGTCCCACCATCGAAGCGAAGAGCGTAGGTTGACGACTTCGCCGACAATGATGAGGGCCGGTGCAGCGAGCGCTTCGCGATCGCAGGCATCCGCGAGCGTCGCGACAGTCGCAACGACGACCTGTTGATCCGAAAAAGTGCCGCGTGAAATCGCCGCGGCGGGTGTGTTCGGCGCGCGGCCGTTGTCTACAAGCCGCGCCATCTCAGAGCGCACTTTGCGCAGCCCCATAAAGAGCACGAGCGTCTGCGTCGCACACGCGAGCATCCTCCAGTCGTGCGCGCTCTCGGCCTTCGAGGCGTGCTCGCTGCTGGTGATAAACGCGACAGAAGAGGACAGGCTCCGATGGGTCAGTGGGATCCCGGCGTAAGCGGTTGCACCAAGGACCGAGCTGACGCCTGGCACAATCTCAAACGAGATCCCTCTCCCGACCAAGAACTCGGCTTCTTCAGAGCCCCGGCCAAAGAGCAAGGGATCGCCGCCCTTGAGCCGACAGACAATTTGGCCTGCCAAGACGTGCCGTTCGATCAACGTGTGGATTTGGTCTTGTGTGATGCCTTCGTGTCCGGCTCGTTTGCCCACGAAGATCTTCTCTGCACTCGGTGAAGCGTGTTGAAGGATCGCGACGTTTACGAGCGCGTCGTACAGAACGACGTTTGCGCGTTTGAGCGCACGTACCCCAGCGAGGGTGAAGAGTGTCGGATCACCCGGGCCAGCCCCGACCAGCGACACGTTGGCTTCCACCGCAGAAGTCGTGAGTCTATGCCCAATTGTGAAGCGAGATTCAATCACTGATTTCAACTCGATGCGGATCCAGCGATCGGATTGACAGCAACTGCGGGGTCGGCTAACGGGCAACGATGCTGAAAACGGCGTTGTTTTTCGCGATTTGTGTGACGGCATGCAACCGCAACGCGGGCTCCACCGTACCCCCATCTCCGCGTACAGAGCCGGTACCGTCCGAGCCGGTTGTCCCGCCGATCCCTGTCGAGCCGACCGTGGTGCTTCGCCCAGTGGGGCATCCAGAGGTGAGGGTGCGGGTCGAAGTCGTGCGATCTGAAGCGGATCGCATGCGTGGCTTGATGAACCGCCGTGAGCTGGGGGCCGATCAGGGGATGCTCTTTGTGTTCGCCCAGCCCGAGCACCAAGTGTTTTGGATGCGAAACACGTTTCTCTCGTTGGACATCATGTTCATTACACCCGACCGCCAGGTGCTCGGGATCGCGCGCAATGCCACGCCCATGACCGACGACGCGCGCGAAGTACCAGGAGATTCGCAGTACGTCCTCGAGGTAAACGCTGGATTCTCGGCTCGACACCACATCGACGCGGGCACCCCGGTCGAATTTCTCTCGATCCCGCGAGCGACCGAGTGACCCGTTAGTTAACGCAACCTCGGGTCGCACGCGCGCGATAAGCGCCGCCCGCGATGACCCAGCGTGCAGAACACTATCTTGGCTCTTGGGTCGTTCTCTGTGCATTCGCGCTCGCGATTGGGGGCAAGCAGTTCTCACGGGCGCAAGCGGTCGCGCGAGACGTTGTTCGCGACGGCGAAGTGGCCGTGCGGCCCGAGCAAGGGACACCGCCGTGTGTTCACTTTTGGACTGCCACTGCACGTGAGCTCGGGACCCTGCGAGGTGTCGGCCCTGTGCGGAGGGCCAAGATTCTTCAGTGGCGCAGCGCGCACGCTGTGCGAACGCCTATAAGTCAACTACGCGAGATCCGGGGCTTGGGTCCGGTCACGGTCGCGCGGTTGATGTCGCAAATCTGCCCAGAGGATCGCTAGAGCTCCAGCGTCCAACGGAGCCCCACGCCGAGTGAGGCATGATGCGAGAGCCCCGCGCCGGACCACCCGATCGCGTAGCTGCCCTGAAAAGTCAGCCCCACGTAGCGCTGAAAGAGCCAGTCGACGCCGACACGAGGCCCACCACCGACGAAATAATCAGCTGGGCTCGACGAAGAGACAAGCGCGTGTGCGCGGGCTTCGAGTCCCGCCCAGGGCACAACGCTGGTGGCGTCCAGCGCGTAGGCGATGCCGATCGCGAGGCCTGGCGCAAACGAGATGGAGGGTGCCTGAACCGAGCTTCCGATCGCCAACTCGAGCGTCGCGAAGGTGCGCCACGCGTCCGTGATTGCCATCGCGAGCTGGGCCTGAGGAGCCGCATGCACTGAAAAATCCCTGGCGATCAGCAACGAGCCGCCTGCGATTGGGCCGCCGTGTAGCTGCCTCGGGGTGGCGTCCGCTTGGGCAGGTTGCGAACAAACGATGGCCACGGCTACGAGACCTGCGTGCAAGGGCGACAACTGCAAAGATGAATCGAGCGTTTTTCGAGCGGACATGGGACTTCGCTGTGGATCAAAGGCCGGCGCAATGCCAAGTGTGTTGCACCGTTGGTTGACGCGATGCGCGCTGCGTGTAGATTCCGCGCTTCAGCGGTTGGAGGAACTTTTCTTGTGGCAGTAGACCAAGACGAACGTGAAGCAGATGACGACAACGAGCCCTCAGAGACAAGTGAGGAGCTCGCATCGGCTTCGTCATCAGACTCCGAGCCATCAACTTCAGAGGATGACGTAGACGAATCTGCGCCCGTAGCACCGCGAAATCGCGAGGAGCGACGTTCTCTCGCAAAGAAAGTCACACGCGGCCAAGCTACCCCTGAAGGCGAAATCAAAGAGCGGGATCGCAACAAGGCGATCGTGCGTCCGAAGCTGCCCCCGCTGACGACTACCGGCAAATCGACGGCGAACACCGACGAGGTCCCTCCGTGGGTCAAGCGCACAGGCGATTGGCTCGCCGATCGCAGATCTACGGTGTTTGGCGTCGTCGCAGCGATCGTGCTCGCGGGCGTCGGTGGGACGTATGCGATGGATCGACGGATCGAAAAGCGTGCAGAACAAGCCGCGAAGACGGTCCAAGCTGCTGAGATCTCGAACGCCGAGGTGCGAGGTGCCGACGCCCCCGCGGATCCGCCCAACGCCCCTCCGCGAAGGATCCGGGCCTATGCGAGCCACACCGAGCGTGCGCGTGCGGCGCTGGCGGCGAGCGAGCAGGCGATCGGCACTGGCGATATGCAGATTTCGCCGGTCTCTAAGCTGATGCGAGCGCAGGCGCTGTACGACCTCGGTCGATACGCTGAGGCCAAGACGATCCTCGAGCCGCTCGTGGGCGCGGACGTCATGGGCTTGGAGGGACGTGTCCTTGAAACGCTGGGTTTTTGCCAAGAGGCGCTTGGTGATAATCGCAGTGCATTGGCACGCTTCGAGGAGCTTGGGCGGCTTGAAGGAGACGGTTGGCGCGATCTCGCTGGCTATCACCAAGCGCGGGTTCTTCGACGAATGAATGAAAACGATCGTGCGCGCGATGGTCTGCGTCGGCTCATCGAGCGGCTGGACCGAGCGCGACCCGATGACCTCGCCGCTGTACAGTCCCGGTCTGTTCAAGAGCAGGCCAAGCTGTTGCTCCACGAAATCGCTCCTGACGATCCATTGGGCCGAACACAGGCGCCCACCGACACCGACTCGATTCTGCGGATGCTCCAACAGCAGATGGGCGGCCAGATGCAGGTCCGTCGTCCAGGACAACCAGCGCAACCGTGAAGAGTCTTCGACGAGGATTTGTGACCGCAGAGCGTGTGACCGCGCTCGCCGCGGTTGCCCTTCTGGCGACGTCATGTGCGACGCTGCGTCTGGGCGACCAGAGCGTCGCGTCGCCGCGTCAGGCGGAGCTCGCGTTGCGATGGCATCGACCCCTCAGCGAGCCATCGCAGCTTGACTGGGCCTCGCAGCTGCGAGGCGGGGTTGCCATGCACGCGCGACTTGGGCTTCTGCTGGTTGGCGGTGTGGATCGAAGGATCCGCGCTTTGCGTGCAAGCGATGGCGCACTGGTTTGGCAGTTCGACGCGCTCGGACGGGTCGATTCGACTCCCACAATCGTCAATGATCTCGCGTACTTTGGTGCGGGTGACGGGGCTATCTACGCGATCGACGTGGCCACCGGAACGCTGCGATGGCGCACTGTGGTGGGCGCCGAGGTAGTTCACTCGCCGAGCGTGAGTGGCAATTCGGTGACCGTTGTGACAGGCGCTGACGCGGTGGTCTCGTTGGATCTCACGACGGGCGAACGCCGGTGGACTTACCGCAGACCACCTCCTGGCGGAATCAGCGCCACTGGCCATGCGGGACTCAGGATCGTTGATACGCGGCTGTACACCGGATTTGCCGATGGCGCGGTCGTATGTCTCGATGTCACCGACGGCTCGGTTCTTTGGGAAGTGGACACCGCTGCCGAGCTGGACGCAGCAGAGGACGCCAACGAAGGACACCAGGCGATCGACGTGGACACCACGCCGGTGGTGATCAACGACACGGTGTTTGTCGCCTCCCAAGCGGTGGGGGTCTTGGCACTGGACACGCTCAGCGGTTCTCGCCGATGGGGCGTGGCGTCGTTGACTCGTGTAACCGCGCTGTGTGCCGACGACCGAGCGCTTTTTGTCCACTCGTCCGAGCGAGGGTTGATGCGGATTGATCCGTTTGATGGCCACGTGCTCTGGAGCCGAGACACCGGAGCACGCGCGGTGTTGCAGATTCAATCCCTGGGAAATCACAGGCTTTTGCTTGGTTCGATGGATCAGGGTTTGACCGTTGTCTCCAACGAGGGCGGTGAAGTGCTCGACGCGCTCAGGACGGGCCGCGGAGTGGCAGCGCCCGTGTTGAGCACGGCGACTCGGATTTATGTCCACTCAAATGGCGACGTCTTGTACGCGCTCGACAGAACCCAGCTCTGAGGGGCGCGTCGAGTGTGGCGGACCGGGGGACTGGACGTCGGCAGCTCGAAGGATGAATCGTTTGCCGACGTGAGCGCGGAACATCCACGCGCTGCTGAAAGCGGTTCGAAGAAAATGTGACCCAGCGGGTACAACCCAAGCGTCTCGCAGGTCTGTTGGATGTGGCCACGCGGAGGGAGCCGTACGCGGGTGGTGTCTGGCACGAGGTTGCTTCTGTAAACTAAGCGGCTGCGCGAGACACCGTGCAGGCGTCACGAGCGCTGTGGGCCCTTAGAGGGAGCCGGACGAGCCTAGGCGAGGAAGACCCCCCACCAGGTGACTGTGTGCCCTTGTAGGGGTGCTCAGGACCGGCGCGAATTTGGGAGTGCGACACTTCGTGCGCACGGGCGGCGACGCGAGGGGCTGCTCCATGGTCTGGTCAACGGGGCCGTGGGAGGGCGCGTCCTGGGGGAAGTCCGACCCGAGGGATCGGCCGCCTGCCAGGGATGAGGCCTTGCCGGGGATGAGGCCATGCCGGGGATGACCTTCAGACCAAGCCCGAGGTCCTGCGTCCAGTTCATTGGCTGCTGCCCGGTCGTCGAGAATTTGGGGTGTCTGGGCACCGTGCAGCGGAGGGGCAGAAGGGGCAGCAGGGAAAGAAACCGGGGCTCTCCACAGACACATCACTTCGCATAATATGTATTATGTAGACTCTATAGGTATGGGGAGGTTGGGGGAGATCCCTGTGGATACCCAGGCTCTGGCGCGCACTGTTATGTCTACCCAACGCGCTCAGGCTCCCACGGAGTCGCCTCAGTCGCCGCGCACGCTGGTGGCCGTCGCGATCTGGCCTCCCTCCAGGGTTTTTCCTGGGCGGCGATGGTTCGGCCTGCAAGCGATTGATCTCGGGCTGAGGTCTCGCGAGTCCCCAACTGTTCGTGACCGACGGTGCTCGCGGACGTCTGGGTCTCTTTCGCTCACCTTGCCGACCGCCGCACCTCGGTGGCTCAAGACCTCCCCTAAGCAACGCCCAGTCCCCCTGCCGCGCTCGGCGGCATCGGCCCTCAAGTGGCCCAAATGCAGCCCGTCAGCAGACCCCTAGGATCCTCCGCTGGCTCGTCCCTTTGCAGGTGCAACGCGTCGCTTGGCCAGCTTGTGGGCCTGTGATCCCAACAGTCAGTACTCCCTGGTGTCGTGGGGGATCTGCACTGTCTTTGGGGATGCTTCAATGCACGAATCCGTGGATAAAGAGCGTATTGCTGCGCTGCAGCAAAGATGCAAATGTTACAAGACAATCGTCTTTTATCTTACGAAGTTTACCTATTGTTGTTTCACGTCAACTCGTAGGTTCTGCTCTTGTGCCCCCCTTGTGTGTCGCTGGCGATGAGCTCCATGGTCGCCGCCGCTTGCGGTCTGCGTACATCCAGCGGTTGGATGCCCCTTCACGTTCGCCAAGCCGGGCGATCGATTCGCCGGTGGGTGCGCCACGCAGTGACTGGGTCAGGCTCGCGACGGCTCCTTTGGGCCGACTGAGGCTCAGCGGTCTATGCATCCAGCGAGCGTTCGCGCGCACCCGCCGCCAACGCGACCCGCATCTGTGCAGCCCCCCGAATGCGCCGTCGCCCTTTCCCCCGTATCGTCGGTCGGAGTGAGCACGCCACCCCCGGCCGCTCTCACTCGGAAAAGTCCCCCGACGTCCCGGCTAGCCCTTTAGTTTGGCCAGCAATTCGCTTGCGGCAGGGTGTGTCTTCTCAGCGTCAAGCGCACGCTCAAGCATGCCAATCGCTTTGGCATCGTCGCCTTGGCGATGGAGCGTGTCGCCAAGATAGAAGTACACATCGGCCTTTGTGATGCCCGAATTCGCGTCGAGTCGCTGCAGCAACAGCGCTCTAAACGTCTTCTGCGCTCGATCAAAGTCACCAAGTTTGTAGCACAACAAACCCAGGTCCTTGAGAATATTGACGTTTGTCAGATCGATCTTAAAGGCCGAGTCCAGCTGAGCAAGCGCCCCGCTGTCATCGCCCAGAGCCTGCATCGCCAAGCCGAGTCGGTGGTGCCAGGTCGCGAGCTCTTTGCTTCGACGCGTCCCATAAGACGTGATGATTTGCTCGATGACCGGGATCGCGTCTCGTTGCCGTCCGGCGGCCAGGTAGACGTCGACCAGGGGCAGCAACAGGTCGCGGTTTTCGGGAGCGAGCGCGCTGGCACGCTCTAGATGCTCTGCGGCACGCCCAGCATTCGCCAGGCGATCGCGGTAGAGCTCGGCCAATCGCTGATGGAGCGCGATTTGCGACGGCACGGCTGTTGTGATCGCGAGCTCGAGTTCGCCAACTTCAGCCTGCATAGCCGCGTCGTTGCGACGGTTGGCCAAATCTCTTAGCCGCTCGATCGCCGGCAAAAAGCTTGGATCGAGCGCGACAGCCTTACGCCACGATGCCTCAGCGGGGGACTCTTCGCTCAACCGATCCAGCTGTAGGACGCCAAGACGATGGGCCGTTTCGGCCCCCTCGCGACCTGGTTTGGCCGAGGACAGCGCGCGCTGAAGCATCTCTGCTGCGCGCTGCCACTGGCTGTCGGCCTCTGCGAGCCGAGCGAGCGCTGCGAGGGCTCCGCTGTGTTCGGAGTCTCGCTCAAGGACCCGCTCATAGATGTCGATCGCCTTGGGAGCGTCATTGAGCTCGCGCTCATGCAGGCTCCCGATTCGAACCAACGCGGAGAGCTCGCCCACTGTGTCCGACGAATCTGCGCAGTCTTGAGCGCGTCGCTCAAGCAGTTCAGCGAGATCTGCCCATCGACGCAGTTGACCAAACAACCGCTCCAGCTCGTCGGCAGCCTTGTTGTCCGAGGGGGTCTCTTCGAGAATCTCTCGAAGATAGTCGATCGCACGCTCGGGCTCTCCAAACCGGTTCTCGGCCAGCGAGGCAAGTCTCAGGCGGGTGGCGTTGCGCTCTCCCGAGTCAATCGCATGATCGACGCGGCCACGAAGCGCCTCTTCGAGCTCGCGATAGCGCGCATTTTTCTCGAACAACGCCTCAATTGCAGAGCGTGCCTCGGTGTCTGTGGGGTCAAAGTCCAACAGCTCTCGGTAGGCAGCGACTGCTCGATCTTGATTGTTGATCGGACCAGAGAACAACTCGGCGACTCGTCGTCGCAGTGTCTTTGCGACCTGGGGATCGGATTCGATGCCAGCGCGACGTGTCAACAGGTCGGCTTCGTCTTCATGACGCCCTTGAAGCGCACGCAATCGCGCGAACTCTTCGAGTGTCTCGACGTCGGCGTCGTCCGCATCCAAGCAGCGGTTCATGAGGTCGGCGGCCTGATCCAGCGCACCGTGCGCTTCAGAGAGCTTTGCGGCTTCTCGAAAGCGCTGTTTCTTCATCACGGTATCGAACTCGAGCTCGGCCCGACGCTTGAGCGTGCTTGCAAGCTCAAGTTCGCGACCTGGAGTCCGAAGGAGCTTCTCAAGCAAGGCGAGCACTTCGGTGTTCTCTGGGTCTGCTTCGAGAGCCTCACGGAGGCGACTCTCAGACGACGCCGAATCACCTAGGCGCTCGCTGTACCAAGTCGCCGCGCGAAGCAGCGATGCAGACCGAGTGATCGACGGAACGTCGGATGCCTCGGCGAGCGCTGACTCAACAACGCCTCGCAGTGACTCCCACTGACCCGAGGCCTGTGCGAGTCGTTCAAGCTCTCCGAGCGAGCTCTCGTCCTGGGGATCCGTGCGATAGGCTTGGACCATCGCCGCGAGCGCAGCGCCGGGATCATTTAAGCGATCCTCGCGCAGTTGGCTAAGCTCAACCCACAGGCGATGCTTCTCTGCTGGGTTTTGTGTGTCATTGATCCGCAGTTGTTTCAGCGCGTCCAACTGTTGAACGTCATTCAGCGCTCCATAGGCAGCCTCGAGCGCCTCAAGCGCCTCCATGCGCGCTTCTGGCTTCTCAAGCAGTCCACGCATTCCCTGAAGCGCTTCGACGTTCGACGGCGACCGATCTGCGACCGATCGATAGGACGCCAAGGCCTGCAGCGATTGTCCGAAGCGAGCCACGTGAATATCGGCAAGTTTCAGCTCAAGCGTATCGAGTTGTGAAGGCGAGTTGGCAATCGCGACGCGGCGCTCAATCATCTCAACGACGTCACCCCACTGCTGGTCCTTTTCGTAGATCGCTTCGAGTGAGGCCAAAATCGAGTCTTCGTCGCCCTGCCCTAGCGCCTGACGATAAGACGAGATCGCTCGAGTCCCGTCATTGAGCCGATCCGCGGCAATGTGCGCCGCGCGAACGGCTAGGTCTCGCGAGACAACCGAGTCCGAAGCGCGAACAGACTCTTCTTCGAAGATCGTCGCGACATCGCTCCATCGGTTGAGCTTTTCGCCCAGACGATTGAGCGCGTTGACCACGTCAGGTTGTGTTTGATCTTCGTGAAGTACCCGGCGCCATGCGTCAAAGGCACCCACATCGTCGGCGCATCGCTCTTCTAAGAGAGCAGCCAACTGGAGCAGCTCGTCGCGTCGGAGCAATGGGTCAGAGAGCGTGGTGATTTTCAACTCGAGAACTGCTGCGAGCTCTTTCCATCGCTGAGAATCACGGAGGATCGGCTCAAGGACTTGTGTCGCTTCGAACCGGAGTCCTTCGTCGCGCGCCAAGACCTGCATTGCATCAATGGCCTCGTTGCGCGTGGGTTCAGACAAGAGCACATCGCGATAGGACTCTAGCGCGCCGGCCGAATCGCCAAGCGAGCCAGCTTGCAGAGCGCCGATCTGTACTCGTAGCTCGTTGCGAGCAGGCTCGTTCTCGGCGACCGAGACTTGAGTCTGAAGATTCTCAAGCAGGTCTTGATGTGCGTCCGTCGCGCGGTACAGGCGCTCGAGAGAGCGAAGCGCCTCGGTGTCTCCGGTGGACTCATCCAGTGCACGACGATAAGCGTCGACCGCTTGCTGATTGTCCGAAAGAGCTGTTTCGAACAGCCTGCCGAGTCTCAACGCGAGCTTTCGTCGTTCGTCGCCGTCGACTTCGATGTCGAGACGCTGACTGAGAATCTCGGAGAGCTCTCGCGAGGCCTTCGTTTCTGAATACAAGTCGTCAAGAGCTTCGAGAGAGACCGGATCGCTTGGGTCTGTGTCCAATGCGCGACGATAGGCCGAGATGGCCGCGACCTTGTCGCCAATCATGTGACATTGGTACTCGCCGATTTCATGCAACATCGAGCGACGCTCAAGGTCGTCCATCGTGCGCTCAACCTTGCGCTCAAGAACAGACACAAGTCCGCCCCAATCAGAGAGCAATACGTGCAAGTTTTGCAGCTCGTCCAGTACATCAATCTGCGTGTCGTCGAGCGCAAACAACCTCTCCCACGCGATGATGGCGTCGCGAGGTGCGTCACGCCGGAGATCGTGGGTCTCGGCGATGGAGCGAAGGAGCTCTGTCTGCAGAAGGCTGTCCGTGGTCGCTCCAATTGCAGCCTCGTAGGTCCGTACGAGATCGTCCCAGAGCGAGTGAGCCGTCGCCAGGCGTTGGACTGAATCTCGGGCGTTGCTGTCTCCGGGATCCGCCGTGAACGCTGCAGAATAGGCAGCAAACGCGCCGTGGACGTCGTTGGCGCGGGTCTCTTTCAGAGAACCGATTTCGGATAGAATTTCGCCGCGCTGCAGCGTGTCTGTGCAGTCGGCTAGGCGCGCGGTCAAGACCTCAACCAGCTTGGGCCAGCTGTCTAGGCTTCGGTAGATCGGCTCGAGAATCTCTGTGATCCGCTGGCGGAGCGGTTCGTTGTGCTCGGCCAAGCGCTCAAGCGCGATGATCGCCGGCTCTTGGTCCGGGCGCTCAAGCAAAACCTGCTCAAGAGTGTCAACCGCGCCCAGTGAGTCGTCAAGTTGATCGGACAGGATGCTGGCCAAGCGAACTCGCAGTGTAGATCGGGCTGTAGAATCAACAGCGTTGTCAATTCGGCGCTCCAACAAGACGGCGAGGTCGCGCCAGGCCGTTGTCCGAGTGAGCAATGCGTCGAGCCGCAGGATCGCGTCACGATCGTTGCTGTCCAGATCCAGGAGCTGACGAAATGTTCCGATGGCTTCGGCAGGTTGATCGAGAGATTTCTCTTGGATATCCGCGAGCTTGAACAGCAATTCGCGCTGGCGCTGTGGCTCCGCTGCTTTTTCTGCGTTGTCTCGGTAAAGTTCACAGAGCTCATCGTTGGCGCTCTGGGAGAGCAGCACAGCCTCGAGCGCCAAGAAGACCTCGACGTTCTGCGGGTTGAAGCTCAACGCTCTGCGAAAGTACTTCTTGGCGTCTTGCTTATCCGCGCTGTGCTGAAGAAACAGCTTTGCAGTGGTGATTGAGAGCTCGGAGGTGATCTCGTCGTCTTCGGATTCTTGGCTAAGTCCACTTGCAAAAATCTCTGCGAGGCGATCATGGCGACCGAGAAGACGGGCCATTCGGCTTACGATGTCCCATGAGTCACGATCACGAATGTCTTCGCGATACATGCGACCATAGGTGACCAACGCAGTGTCGAGATCTTCGATGCTCTCTTCGTAGAGAGTCCCAAGACGCTCAAGGAGTGTGCGTCGCTCGATGGGGTCTTGTGCACTCTGGATTCGTGTCTCGAACGAAGCCACCAGCTTTGGCCATGCCTGCCGTGCCAAGTAGACAGGCTCAAGCATTTCTGCCACTCGCGGTCCGAACTCTTCGCGAGTGCCAAGGCGCTCAAGCGCTTCGACGGTGGTCTCGTGTTGGCTCTGCATCTCGAGCGCCGACGCGAAGTAGTCAATAGAGCGCTCGGGCTCGTTGAGGTGATCCATCGTGACGAGGCCGAGTCGGTAGTTTAGTTCGACACGGTCGCTTGAGGCCTCAGCAAGTTGAGACTCAAGAAGCGCACAAAGATCAGCCCATCGAGACTCTTGTTGGTAGAGCTTCTCAAGCGCCACTGCTGCCGAGCGATCGAACCCAATCTCAAGCAGCGACTCGTAGGCCCGGATGGCGCCCTCGCGGTCGTCCACCGACGTAGCGCTGACCTCTGCTTGCTTGCGAAGCAGCTCTCGCCGCGAGCCGTCATCGACGGCCAGCTCGCTCTTGCGACGCAGGACGTCGAGCAGGCCCTCGTGATTTCCGCTGCCCTCATGGATTCGCTCAAGGGCGTCGAGGGCCGGGAGGTAGTCAGGGCGAGCCTCAAGCGCGCGCTCGAAGTAGCGAATGGCATTGGCCATGTCTTTGAGCGAGTCTCTGGACAGCTCGGCGATGCGAACCAAGGTCGAGAGCTGCACTTCGGGATCGATCAAATCTGCAGCGATGGACTCAAGCGTGCGCGTGTGCCGTTCGGCAATATTGGCTTCGCGCGCCAAACGCTCAAGTGAGCTGAGCTTGGACGCGATCTCGGGCAATCCGATGCTCAGCGCGACGTCTTGCGCGGTAAAGTTGAAGGCCTTCTCGGGATCGCGGAGCTCAAGATCGCACACCTGCGCAGCGCGTTCGAGTGCCTCGCGCCGATCGATCTCGTCCTGACTGTTGCTGACAATCACCTGCAGAACGCGGACGAGGTCTTGCCACTGACCTTCGGATTCATAAACAGAAACGAGCGCTTGCGCTGCTCCCAAGGCCACTGTGCTGTTCTCGTCAGAGAGAAGTTCTTCGAGCGCCTTGCGCGTTCGAGGCTCCCCGCGATCGATCTCGAGCGCCTCGCGATAGCCATCGATGGCGCTGAGCGGCTCGTTGGTTCGGTGTCTGCGAAGGTCGGACGAGCGGACAATAAGATCCAGTCGATCTGCGTCCGAGTCAGCAAGCAATCGATCCGACTCCAGGATCTCAAGAAGATCCTGCCACTTCTCAGAAGACTCGTAGAGCGTTGCAAGCTGCGCATGGACCGCACGATCGGGGCCATAGGATGCGAGCACATCCACATAGAGCGACACTGCGTCTGCTTTGGCGTCAAGACGCGAGACAAGGACTGAGGCGGCGCGAAGTCGCAGGGCCTTCTGCTGATCTTCGGAGTCACTAAGATCGGCCAACGCGCGGAGCGCCTCAACCTGTTTGGACCACTGAGCGCTCTGTTCGTAGAGTCGAATCAGCGCATCAAAGGCGCTCTTGTCTGAAGGATCGAGCTCGATCCGTTGTTGGTTCGACAAGATCGCCGCAGGATAGTCACGAAGGTGGGTCTCTTGCAGTTCGGCCGCACGTGAGAGCAGCTCGCCCTTGAGCTGGCCATCGAGCTCAAGCTTGGCACGCAACAACAAGGCGCCCACGAGCCCCGGCGCGTTGGCCTGTGCAGCATAAATGCGCTCAAGCGCCTCGGCGCTCGACCGTTGCAGCGACTCGTCTGGGGACAACGCCAGGAGTCGTTGGTAGACCCTTTCGGCGTTGGCTAGGTCATGCAAGCGGTTGTCGTAGATGTCAGCGACGTCGCAGAGCAACGGCACAAGCGCGTCGCCCACGCTGCTGTCATCGGCGGCAAGCAACATGGCTGCTGCGCCATCACTGTTGCGATCCGCAAGCTCAGCGAGTCGGGAGAGCTCATGACGCAGACTGTCTCGTGAAGGCTCAGCGAGCAACGCCTCGGTCATCGCCTCAAAGGCGGCCAGCAGGTCACCCAAGTTTACTTCAAGGATCTCGGCGATGCGCCTCAACAGTCTTGAGCGCTCAAACGAATCTTGAGTCTGCTCAAGGCGAATTCGGAGCATCCGCACCATGTTTGCAGACGAGTCAATCCCATCGGACTCATAGAGACGTTCGAGGATTGCGCCTGCGCGTCCGCGAACAGACTTCTCGTTCTGAACGAGGAGTTCGAGTTCTGCGCGTGCTCCTGCGTCGGCGGGTTCTTGCTCAAGTACGACCTCGAGGTCGTCGATCGCGCCAGCAAATGCTGCGAGGTTGTGTGATCGCACACCTGCACGACGCAAACGAAGCATTGCAGACTGCGCTGGATCGATGTCAATCCAGTTGCCGTACAGCGTGTTGAGATCCGCCCACTGTTGGCTGCTTGATAGCAGTCGCTCGAGCGCTTCGAATGCGTTGGACTGATCTGGGCGAAGCTCGAGAATTTTTTGATACTGAGTGATCGCCTCGGTGGGCTGGTTCAGAATGAGCTCTGCGACTTGCGCGTCCTGCCCAAGCAGGTCCACTTTGACGTCCACCGACTCTTCACGCGCTGTCCACATGGCGTAGAGCGATCGAAGATCGGTGTAGCGTTCGCGCATTTGATACAGCGCACGAAGCTGCTCGAGTGCCAGCGTATCGAGAGAGCCATCTGCCAACACTGCCTGGTGGTAGCGTTCGGCATCGTCGGGGCGTCCCAATCGCGCGTCGAGCACGGCGGCTGCGCGTCGCGCTACATCGACCCGAGTCTCGGGCGCCAGATCGGTCCGGTCGAAGAGTGTCGCGAGTGTCGCTACAAGTTTTTCGTCCGATTGCGCGCGCTGAGCGAGGCGATCGGTCGCGTCGGCGAGCTCTGCGTCTTGGGGTTGTTGCGCATAGATCGCGCACAGAAGTTCGAAGCCAGCGAGCGAGTCATCGAGGCGTTGTCCGAAGACCTCGGCGAGCCGAAGCGCGAGGCCTCTGCGCTCGTTGGAGTCAGTGGCAGAGTCGAGCAGAATCTGGAGTACCCAAGCCAGCTTGCGCGGCTGATCTGTAGCAGAAAACTCGGGCTCGAGGAGCCGCGCCACGGTGACTCGATGGTCATCGTTGCGGAGCAGAGTCTCAAGCGCCGCGAGCGTCGCCTCGTGATGTGGCGCGAGGGTAAGCGCCTCACGAAACGCTTCAATCGCTGCTTCGAAGTTCGATGTGCGTTCGAGCCGTAGCTGTCCTAGTTTGTAAGCAAGCTCGGCGCGATCGACGCCCTCTGAGGCGTCACGGCGCGTAGAGAGAAGCTGGCTAAGCTCGTCCCATCGTCCGGCGCTTTGGGCCAATCGTGAGAGTGACTCAAGCGCTCGCGAGTCCAGTGGGGTCTCTTGCAGAATCGAGCGATATCGGACCGCTGCTTGGTCCGGAGTCTCAAGGATTGTCTCTTCGAGTTCGGCGGCCTCGAGGAGCAGTGTGCGTCGCTCTTCGGTGCTCGTGCTTCGCGCGAGTCTGTGGTCGTACAGGGACCGGAGGTCTTCCCAATGCCCAGGGCGACGAAACAGGCCATCCAGGGCTCTCAGAACAACTTGGTCATCCGGCGAGGACTCAAGTGCGCTGCGATATCGTTTGATGGCTCGATCGGGAGCTGCGAGCTGGTCGGCCTCGATCGCTGCAGACCGATCGCGGAGCCTTGCTTTTTCTGCTTCATCGGTGAGGGTCGCGGCGTGCGCATCCAGTGCTTCGACGACGGGAGCCCACGACGTCGCGGCCTGCGCGGCGGCGTCTAGTTGTTCTTCTAACTGCAGATCGGTGGGACGGATTTTGAATGCCTGGAGCGCCCAGTTGAAAGCGGCCTTGGGATCATGCAAGCGCGTAGCGTTTGCCTCGCGAAGCTTCTCAAGAAGTTCGAGCCGCCCGGATTCGTCTGCGGCGTCCGAAGTCGCGAGCAGGATCTCGTACATTTGAGCCAGCCGCGCGTACTTGTCATCGGCGAGATAGATGGGTACCAGCGCCTGGGCTGCGCGGCGATTGTTGGGCTCTACCGTGAGGACACGCTCGTAGGAGCGAAACGCACGCTGAGTTTGCCCGAGTTGGGTTTCGTAAACGCTAGCAGCTCGAAACGAGAGCGCGATCTTGGTTGCGGAGTCGTCTGCTCGGTCGGCGGCATTTCCGAAGACATCTACGAGACCTTCGAAATCGTTTGATTCACTGTAGAGTCGCTCAAGAGCGTCCCAATCGCTCGCGCTCGTGTAGGCATCGCGCAGGACGCGAAGTGCCTTGGATTGACCAGGCTTTACGTCCAAGACTCGGCGCCATGCGTCGATGCTCTTGGCGCTGTCGTTCATTCGTTCGCTGTAGACAGTGCCGAGTTTCATCAGGACCGCGACGCGTGCGTCGTCGTCCTCTGCCTCGGTCGCGCGCTGTTCAAGAACCTCGGCGAGGCTTGCCCAATCTTTCTCGCGCTCTGTCAGCTTCTCAAGGGCGTCTAGCGCGCCTTCGGCTTTTGAGTCGTGGGCGAGCGCTTCGCGCCAAGAAGAGATCGCCTCGGCGGGCGAGCTCAGCCGCTCTGTGGCTAGCTTGGCAACTTCGATAAGGGCGTCACGACGTGCGGTTCCGTTAAGAGTCGCGGCTTCTTTGCGAAGTACTTCGTAGAGGGGCCGCCACGCACGTCGCTTGTTGTAAAGATCTTTGAGCTCTTGGATGGCTTGCGAATCAGAAGGATCAATCGAGAGGATCGTCTCGAGAGGCTTGGTCGCATTGTTAACGTTGTTAAAGCGCTCAACCCAGATCGATGCGATCCGGCGCAACAGCTCGATCTTCTCAGAGGGCTCTTCGAAGTGCTCGGCTTGTTGGTCTAGAACCTTGATCAGGTCGGTGTGGCGTCCGAGCTTCTCGTAGGACTCTGCAAGTGCGATGAGCGTGACACGATCTGAGGGGGTAAGCGTCAGGATCGCGTTGTAGGTCTGCACGACCATGGGCTCTAGTGAGAGCTTGTCTTGATAGACGCTGGCCATCTCGCGCAAGATTTCAACACGCCTTGAGACGGTGCTCGGGTCGCCGATGGCCTTCGAACCTCCAAGCGAATCAACTTCTTGGCGTAGGAGTTCAATGACGTTGTTCCAGCGGCCAGCGACTCCGTAGAGTCGGATGAGCGCTTCACGAGCGGACGGATCCGCGCTGTCAATTCGAAGGACCGCTTTCCATCCATCGATCGCTTTGTCGTGTTGACCGTTCTCTTCGAACTGTTTGGCGATATCAATCGCCATCATCAGTTTTTGCGATGGGTTGCCGCTGCGAGCGGGCGCCGTGCTAGGCCGCGCTGGGGCGGGGTCCGGCGTTGCAACCGATACCACTGTTGCCGGCACCTCGGGCTCGGGGGCGGCGACGATCGCGATCGAAGGCGCGATGTCTTTCGGGATCACCACGGCGCTCGAAGACGACTCACTCGCCGGCGGAGGGAGCGAAGCCGGGGACGGGTTGTCAATCACAATTTCGGTGACCAGCTCGTCGTCGTCGTCCGAAGTTGTCAGGGTGACTTGATCTTCTTCGGATTCGTTGCCATCGCGGACTTCGGCGAGGAGCTCACTGGCGGGGTTCTCATCGAAGAAAGATTTTGCGAGAGGATGTCCTGGGCTCTCCTGGCTCAACTTTCGAAAGAACGGGAGCGCGCTTCGTGGATCGTTGCGCACTCGCCAGTGGATCATGCCAACTTGGACTAACAGTCCGATATCGTTGCGGTGATCATCGAGTTGGAGTTGCGACTCGTAGAGCGAAGCGAGGTCTTCTTGTCGATCTTGCTCGGACAGCAGCCCGACCAAGAATCGATTGGCGTCTCGCTGGGAAGGGACGAGCGCGAGCACTTGTCGGTAGCAGCGTTCGGCCGATGCGTAGTCTCGGCGTCGGGCGGCGTGGGTGCGTGCGGCTCTGAGATAGAGGTAGATCCGCTGGTCGAGCTCTGTCACGGCTGCGGCGCAGGTCTCTTGATGGCGCGCGAGGGCGTCCCATTGATCACCGCGGCTGCGAAGAACGCGTTCGTACAGCAACGCGACCCGTAAGTTGGAGGGGTCGACGCTGAGCGCCTCATTGAACAGGGTCTCGGACTCTTTGTCTTTGCCCTTGCCCTTGTACTGCCGCACGACCACTGCCGCGCTGGCGAGGTTGGACGCCATGAGCGAAGTGTCGGTGGCCTGCTCGGCATGCTTCTTAAACGCGCTAACAAGCTCTTTCCACTTGTCTTTTTTTAGTGCGACGCTCTCTGCGGCTTCGGCGGCCTCGGGGTCTTGATCTTTGATGGACGTGAGGGCGGCGAGAGCGGCGCGATCGTCGAGCAGCTCTTGCTCGAGAAGGCGGGCACGCTCACGAATCAGCGCGTGTTTTCTCGCGTCGTTCGTTGCGACCATGGCCTCGATGTCGAGCATGCGCGCGGCGCCTTCGGCCTCGGCACGTGCGATCAAGGTGTTGCGGAACTCTTCGAGAGCCGCGGGAATTTCGGGTCCAACGGCGGCGAGATCTCCACCGACTGCCAGCTCCTCGAGCTGTCCCCATGACGATTCGTTCTCGGGATCGTCGAGCAGAATCCCAAGAAGCTTGCGCACCGACTCAACGCTCATCGACGATGTCCCCTTCGGAACTCCCCTGAAGTCGCACACACTCTGCGTGGCTTGAGGGGGCTGTTGCTAAAACTGCTGCAAAATTGGTGAGGACCACCGGTGTACCCCACATTGAGTGGTCTTCCGACGGTGGAAACGCAGCGTGTTTGAGTTTGTGTGGGATGCGCGCGCAGGAGGTGCGGAACATCACGAACACATCGACACGTTGCAGATCCTAGAAACACCACGAGCCCAGTGACCTCTTTGCCGTATGGCACTCTGGGCAAAGGCAAACGAACTCGGACTTCGTGTCGCGCTGCGGTCTCTCGTTCGCTGGTTTGCGGCGTTGTCTACCGAGTAAACACCGTGCGAACAAAGCGGGTGGGTCATACGAGATCGACAAGCGTGAGCACGGGCTCTGAGCAGATCGGTTGGGTCTTTGAGCAGGGGGCTAAAAGGCGCAGTGAGTATGGTGGGCGCGAGGTGAGTGGCGGAACACCACGCGGAGGGTGACTCCCAGGTGGACGAAACACCCTGAAGCTATCCCACGCGGGGCCCTTCTCTCAAGCAAAAACCTATGAATACGTAGCATTCTACCCATCGCGTGCGCCGTACAATTTGCAGGGACTTCGCGCACACGATGCGCTCTCCGTCGCTTTGGATTGAAGGGGCGTTTGGGAGGTCGTTTGTCGTGCGGTGCGTTCTTTGACGAAAAGTTGACCCAACGGCTCGGGGCTTGGTAGCGGAGCGAATCCTTCGTGTGTTGTGTCGTCGCTTTTCCCGAGCATGAGTGTGGCTTGAGGGACACCGCCTTGGTGTCTTTTGAGCCACAACGCGCTGGTGGTTTGTTGCTCTCGCGGGGCGCCTGCTGTGGCGGCGGTGGCGCTCGTGAGTGAACTTTCCAGTGTGAATTGTCAGCTCAATCGGGTTCGGAGCGGGTCACGTAGCGCGTGGTGATGGTGTTGGACGTGCCTCTGGTACGTGGTGTGCGGATGGATGTTTGGTGGTCTGCGTTGCGAGTTTTTCGCGATCAGATCGCGCTGGAGAGGTCGACAGAGTCATGAAACGAATCGGTGTGCTTCTGGGTGGTTGGTCTGCAGAGCGGGACGTCTCGATCAAGACGGGCGAGGCTGTGGTCGAAGCGCTGCGCGCGCGCGGCCACGACGTGCAGCCTGTCTACGTTGATCGCGATCTGGACCGTGCATTGCGGGCCACGCCCATTGATGTCGCTTTTCTCGCGCTGCATGGCCGTTATGGTGAAGATGGCTGCGTCCAGGGGATGCTTGAGTGCATGGGCATTCCGTATACGGGCTCTTCGGTGCTCGCCAGTGCGCTCGCGATGGACAAGCTCAAGGCGAAGGAGCTCTTTCGGCTGCACAACGTCCCCACCCCTCCGTACTACGCGCTTCATGGCGACGTGACGGCAGGCGAGCTCGAGAGCCAGCATGGATCGTTTGGGTTTCCGGTCGTCGTGAAACCACGACGCGAGGGAAGCTCCATCGGTGTGTCCAAAGCCAACTCGTTTGCTGAGCTCGCTGCGGCCGTTGAGCTCGCACAGCGCAGTGATCGCTCGGTGATTGTTGAGCGATACATCAAGGGCCGCGAGGTGCAGGTCGGGATTCTCAATGGTCGCGTTTTGGGCGCGGTTGAGGTCGTACCCAAGCGCGCGCTGTTTGACTACCAGTCCAAGTACACCGCAGGAATGACCGAGTATTTCTACCCTGCCCGCCTCGCCCCGACGCGCTATCAGGGCGCGCTGCGTCTGGCTGAGCGTGCGGCACAGTCACTCGATTGCCGTGGTGCAGTTCGCGTGGACATGATCGTGACCGAGGGCGAAAACGAATACGTTCTCGAGATCGACACGACCCCGGGCATGACGGCGACCTCCTTGTTGCCCAAGATCGCTGCGGGCTGCGGCATGGATTTCGGATCACTGTGCGAGGCCATTTTGAGCTCGGCCCAGACAACGTATCCCGTGGCTCGCGCGGGCCGTGAGATGGTCGCGCGCGCCTGAGTGTGTTGCGTCGAAGCACAGAGATGGTTGAGTAGTTCTATCTGCGAATTTGCTGGATAGACTACGCTGCGTAGGCTTGGATCTCTGCGGGAGAAAGTGTCGCTTGAAGGTCTTTGGCCAGGGCACGTCTTGCGCGATGCAATCGTGACATCACGGTGCCCATTGGACAGCCGAGGATGTCGGCGATCTCGCGGTAAGTGAGCTCTCCAATGTCTGCCATGATCACCACTGTGCGAAACTCCTGAGGCAGACGATCGAGCGCTCGGTTGATCGTGGGTGTGAGGCTCTGACGCTGGATGCCTCCGTCGTGGAGACAGCGGCGGTCGTGTTCGCTGATGAGCGGCTCGTATTCGGGGCCTGTTGCGTCACGGCTGAGGAGCTCGCGTTCGCGCTTTCGTCTGCGATATTGGCTGACAAATGCGTTGTACTGGATGCGATGAAGCCACGCGCGAATGTTCGTCGCGGCGTCAAAGCGCTCCCACGATTGATAGGCCAGTAACAGCGTGTCTTGCACCAGATCGTTGGCGCTGCTCGATGATCCAGTGAGGCGTACGGCGGCTGCGTACAGTCCGCGGAGGGCAGGCTCGATCGCGTCGGCAAAGGCTCGGTGTCGCTCGTTCATGGTCTCGGTACTCCCGTCCGAGATCACTCTTCAAGCGGCGGGCCAACGTCAGTGGAGAGCGCAGTAGCTTGTCTCTCGTGCGGTGAGGTGTACGACGTAGATCCTGAATAAATGCAGGCAGAATTGCGTTCGCAGTGCAGACTCTTGGCCTTGAATCTGCGTTGAGCGCTGCTGCCGTTTGGACACAGCGACGTGTCAAGCTGTCTACGGTTGCCCCCTCACCCAGTGACGGAATGTCACGAAGCTTCGAGCGCAATGGCGAGCATGTCCGCGAGCTCGTGTGCGAGCACACCGCGTGTGGCGCCGCGGGCCTCTCGGAGCAAGCGGCCGGCGTGTCCATGCGCCCACGCTGCTTGTACGACCCGTTCGTGAAGCTCGGTCACGTCCGTAGGTGTCCTGCGCTCTGCCAAACGCGCTGCGATTGCGCCTGAGAGGACATCGCCGCTGCCCGCGATCGCCAACGTGGGGTCTGCAAATGGCAGCACGTCGATGGTGCCATCGATCGACGCAATCACCGTCCCTGCGCCCTTGAGTAGCACAGTCGCATGATAGCGTTCTGCTAGTGTTTTGGCAGCGCGAACGCGATCGTGCTCGACTTCGCGTGTGCTCTCGTGTCCAAGCAGCCGCGCAGCCTCGAGCGGGTGCGGTGTGAGCACACAGGGGCCTCTGGGGCGCTGGCCACTCCGCGCGATGAGCGTGAGCGCGTCGCCGTCGAGCACTGTGATTCCGTCGAACTCGAGCGCAGCGCTGAGCGCGGACTCAGACCACGCGGTGAGCGCGAGCCCGGGACCTACGACCGCGACGTGGGTGCGCGTGAGCTGTGCGGCGAGCTCGGACTTCATCGCGGCAACATCGTCCGAGAGTGGGCACATCATGGTCTCGAGCAAATGCTGATCGGTCAGCGAAAGTGCTGCTAATGTGACGAGTCCTGCGCCCATCCGGTGGGCCCCACGCGCGGTGAGCCACCCTGCCCCACGCAGGGTCGGACTGGCGCCGAGGATCAAGACTCGGCCAGCGCTCCCTTTGTGCATATCGAGAGGCCGGGGTGGGCACGCGACGTGGGTAATTCGTTGCGCGATCGCTGGCTGTTTGGGGAGCGGTGCGCCCAGCGACACGACGGCGACGGCGCCGGCTTGCGCGGGCCCGGCGCCTGTACGTAGCCCGAGCTTGTCGGTCCCAAAGGTCAGTGTTTGATCTGCAACAATGCAGAGTGAACCCATGACGCTCCCGCGATCCAGGTCGAGCCCGGACGGGGCATCGAGCGCGACGACGTAGCGCTTGGCGTCGTTGATGGCGCTCACAAGACGTGCGAATTCGCCGGTCAATTCGCGGTTGAGTCCGGTCCCTACGAGCGCATCCACGATGAGGTCTGCGTCGGGTGTGACGTGTTCGCTGCGCTCAACGGGGATCGCACATGCCAAGAGACACTCGGCCATGATGCGTGCATCGCCGTGCAAATCGCTGACAGCGTGAGTGCACAACACGCGGACACGGTGGCCTCGCTGGACCAGATGGCGCGCGACAACGAGCCCGTCTCCGCCGTTGTTTCCCGAGCCACAGACCACGTCGATTGAGCGCGCCGACCGACGCTGTGCGATGTGGGAGATGTGCTCGGCAGCGCCGCGGCCCGCGTTCTCCATGAGCAAGAGCGTGGGCATCCCGAGGGCAGAGAGCGCCGCGTCAATCGCACGAGAACCCTGCGAATCAAGAAGCGGTTCGCGTTGGATCATCGCGCGCGTCGCATGGCGTCGAGCATCGCTTGCACCGCGGGCGCGAAGCCCATGATCACCGCGTCGGACACGATCGCGTGGCCAATGTTGAGCTCGACGCACGACGCGATGGCAGCGACAGGGCCCACGTTTGCGAGGGTAAGACCGTGGCCTGCCGCGACGCGCAGACCTCGCTGCGATGCCAAGCGAGCGCCTCGCGCGAGCGCTGCGAGCGCTGCGATCTGTGCTGCGCCAGTGGCGTGGGCGTAGTCCCCTGTGTGGAGCTCGATTTGATCGGCGCCGCTCGCCTCGGACGCGGCGATTTGGGCCTCATCTGCCGCGATAAACATCGAGACCTTGATGCCCAATTCGTGCAGGGCTGTTACGTAAATTTTTAGCGAATCGAGCGATGAGAGCACATCGAGTCCGCCCTCGGTGGTGCGCTCTTGGCGTCGCTCAGGGACGAGCGTCACGTGGTGCGGTCGCACCTCGCGGGCGATGGCGAGCATCTCTTCGGTCGCGGCCATCTCGAGGTTGAACACTCCGCGTGTGACCTGCCTCAGCAAGCGAACGTCGCGGTCGTTGACGTGTCGTCGGTCTTCGCGAAGGTGCGCTGTGATGCCGTGCGCGCCTGCGCGTTCGGCTACCATCGCGGCCTCGACGGGGTCGGGATAGGTCGCGCCGCGTGCCTGTCGGAGCGTGGCGACGTGATCAATGTTGACGTGCAGGGCGATGGTCATGGGGGCTTCTTCGTGGTGTGCGTATCGAGCGAATTACCTGAGGATCATGCGACCGATGACGGTCCGTTGGATCTCGCTTGTGCCTTCATAGATCCGCGAGACGCGTACGTCTCGCACGTGGCGCTCGATGGCGAAGTCTCGTGTGTAGCCGTAGCCGCCATGAATTTGCAGCACGCGATCGCAGATTTGTCCTGCTTTTTCGCTAGCGAAGAGCTTCGCCATCGCGGCCTCTCGCGAGAACGCGACGCCTGCTTGCTTCAGCGACGCGGCGCGCATGACCAAGAGCTTCGCGGCGTCGAGCTCAGTCTGTGAGTCTGCGATCATCCATTGAATCGCCTGAAAATCTGCGATGGGTTTGCCAAACTGTGTGCGGTCTTTGGCGTAGCTGATCGCCTCTTCGAGTGCCGCGCTGGCGATGCCACACGCTTGCGCACCGATGCCAATGCGACCGCCGTCGAGAGCCATCATGGCGATGCGAAACCCGTGTCCCAGCTCACCCAAGAGGGCGTCTTGTGGGAGCTCACAGTCGTCGAACACGAGCGCGCACGTGCTCGACGCGCGCAGGCCCATTTTGTCTTCGTGCTTGCTGATGCGGAGTCCGGGGGTGTTCGCGGGCATCAGAAACGTTGAGATCCCGGCGGTGCCTGGGCCTCCGGTGCGGGCCCACACAACGAACACTCCGGCGAAGTCCGCGCTCGTGATCCATTGCTTGTTTCCGCGCAGAATCCAGCGGTCGTTTTCGAGCGTCGCGGTGGTGCGCATGGCGCCGGGGTCACTGCCTGCTTCGGTTTCGCTCAGCGCAAAAGAGCCCGCGACGAGCTCACCTGTTGCGAGGCCTCGGACGTAGCGTTCGCGCTGTGCTTCGGTCCCGAACTGGTTGATCACCTCGCCGACCATGTTGGTCACGGCCATGGTGACAGCGGTCGAAGCGCACCCACGCGCGATCTCTTGCATCGCGAGCGCATACGCGACGGCGCCTGCTTCGGCGCCCTCGAACCGAGCCGGGATGTTGACCGAGAGCAACCCCAAGTCGGCCAACGAGCGCAGGACCGACGCGGGGATCTTCTCGTCGCGCTCGTACTGCGCAGCGTTAGGGCGGAGGGTTTTTTCAGCGAAAGCGCGCGCGGTCTCTTGGACCATGCGCTGGGTGTCGTCGAGTTCGAGGTGCACGATGGATAGTTCTTTCGATGCGTGATGCGTGCAGCAGGGTTCGAAACGTTCTGAACGTTTAGGGAATACTGAAAGTTGTCTTGGCGGCGTACGACCCAGGGCTGGGCAGCTGTTGCCAGGTCAGCAGCTCTTGGACGATGCAATCGATGCTCTCGCCGGCCTCGGGTGTCGAGACCGCGGCGCCGGCGGCGGCGACTCGGCCGGTGGGCGCGACGTAGAGCGTGATGTCTGCGCGGGCGCCTGGAGCGCGCTGAAGGCACTGCGTAAGCTGGACCCGACGGCGGTCGATTTGCCGCTGAATTCGCCCAGAATCCCACGCGGTCGCGGGGCGCGCGTCTTCGCCTCCCTCAAAGCTAGGTCCCCAGGTGGTCTCGGCCTCGCCGCCACACGGCGTGGGAAATCTCAGCGCACGCAGGGCGCCCATCATGCACTGCTCGGTCACGCGGTCACCCATCGAGCTGCGCGTCGGGATCACCCACCGTACAGAGCCATCGGTCGCGATCCGTAGCTTAAATTGCACTTCGCCCGCCAGATAAGGGTGCTCTTCGAGGCGCTGCGTGTAGCAGGTCTGCAGGCGCTCGAGCACAGGGTTAAGCGTGCTCGAGACCTCGACGCGGGTGAGCGTGCCGAGCTGTCCCTCGATGCTGATCCCGCTGCTCGCGCCCATACTCGCGCAGCGGTCTGCGACGGGCCTTCGCGTCTGTGGGGGTGTTTGCTGCGAAATCTGCGTCGTATCCACGGTGTCTTGTCGTTGGGTGACGGTGCTGGTCGCGCATCCCGCGCTGAGAATAGTCACGACAAGGAGGCTCGCTGCTCGTGGATTCATGGGGCGCGGAGTTTGCCAATGACGGCGACGAAGCGAAAGCTCTCAGCACGTTTGGCGTACGATCTAAGGCCTGGCCTGAGTGAATCGCAGCGTGCATGCTGCGTCTTGGGTTGGACTCTTCCCATCCATGTCGGTGGGTGTTGGGTAAGAGAATTTCCAAACTCATGGAGAACGATCATGGTTAGAAATTACTGGATTTTCGCAGGTATTCTGCTTTTGGTTCCTCAAGTGGGGTCTGCGCAAGTCGTCGTTCAAGGCGGCGTGCAGGTGCAGGCCAACGTGGGGGTGCAGGTGGTTGCGCCGCAGGCCATGCGACCGATTGTGGTCGCGCAGCCCGTTGCGCAACCTGTGGCAAACGTACAAGTCGCGAGCGCTGTGGCGGTCCCAGTGTGGACCGACGCGCAGTGGGGCGAAGCCGACAACGACCCAGAGAAAGAGCCGCTGATGGTCGCGATGGTTGCGCCGCCCGCGCCACAGGTCGAAGTGCAGACGGCGATGCCCTCGCCTAGTCATGTGTGGGTCTCCGGCAACTGGCGCTGGCGCGGAAATCGTTTTGTTTGGCGGCGTGGGCACTGGATGCGCGCGGCGCGTGCGGGCGTGGTGTGGAGCCCTGGCCGATGGCAGCAGAGCAACGGGCGCTATGTGTGGGCTCGTGGCTCGTGGACTGCGGGCAATCCCCAGGTCGTGGGCGTCGCGGCGCCTGTGGGCACAGTGATCACGACGCGTCGCAATGGTGCGGTCGTGGTGAATCCGCCGGGCCCAGGTGTCACGGTGATTCGTCCAAACGGCAGAGTGGTTGTGCGCGGTGGTCGTGACAACCGCGGAGACGACGATGACGATCGCGGTCGTGGACGCGGTCGCGGTCGTGGTCGCGGTCGGTAAGCGAAATCGCAGCGTAAGCTAGCGAAAATCGTGTGACTCTGCGGGGGCAAAAGGGGTCTGCAGCGTGAGGGCTTCGATGCGCACGACGCGCACGCTGATCACGCCAGCTTGTCGCAAGACCACGCCGTGCACGATCACCAACGGGGCGCTCCGCATGAGCGCGCGTTGAGCTTCGTAGACATCGGGCGCGATGATCGTGTTGAGCAAGCCGGTCTCGTCCTCAAGCGTGAGAAAGAAGAAGCCTTTGGCGGTGGGAGGGCGTTGTCGTGTGATCACTGCGCCTGCGACTGAGACGCTGCGGTGGGCAGGCGAGCTCAGCGCTTGTGCAATGGTGATCACCTGGCGTTGTGCCAACGCGTCGCGCGCGAGCTTGAGCGGGTGCGTACCCACGGTGAGCCCCATGTGCTCGAAATCCGAGGCAATTCGCTCGGCATGCGAGAGCTCTTGCAGCGGTGATTGGGTGTACTCGGTGGGCTTGTCGTGGAGCAATGGCGCGTCTCGGTCATGCGTCGCGGCGAGCGCTTGCCACAGCGCGCTGCGACGCGTCCATGGCTCAGCACGTGGGTGTGGCAGCGAGGACAGCGCGCCGAGGGACGCGAGCGTGGCGAGCTCGTCGCGACGCAGTTGCGCGCGGCGAGCGAGGTCTTTGATCGAACTGAATGGTGATTCAGTGCGCGCAGAGACCAAGCGTTGCGCGCTCTCGTGTCGCACTCCGCGTGCATATTTAAGGCCCATTCGCACGGCGTTGGGCTCTTCGCGCGAGCAGTTGTACTCTGAGCGTGTGACGTCGATGGGGCGTACGCGGACGCCGTGTCGTCGTGCGTCTTGGACGACCGTCGCGGGGGCGTAGAAGCCCATGGGCCAGCAGTCGAGGAGCGCGCAGGTGTAGCTCGCGGTGAAGTGTCTCTTGAGGTACGCGCTTGCGTACGCCAGGAGCGCAAACGAGGCCGCGTGGCTCTCGGGAAACCCGTAGAGCGCGAAGCTGCTGATCCCCAGAATGACAGCGTCTTGGGCGGGCTGTGGGTAGCCATTGCGAGTCATTCCGTCGCGGAGTTTGTGCTCTAGATCGCGCATGCGTTGGACTGAGCGCTTCGAGCCCATGGCGCGGCGGAGCTCTTCGGCTTCAGCGCCCGAGAAGTCCGCTGCGACCATGGCGACACGCATGAGTTGCTCTTGAAAGAGCGGGACACCGAGGGTGCGTTTGAGCACGGGCTCAAGCGATGGGTGTGGGTAGCTCACGGGCTCTTCGCCGGTGCGACGACGGAGGTAGGGGTGGACGAGCTTGCCCACGATGGGGCCTGGGCGAATGAGCGCTACCTCGACGACGAGGTCGTAGAAACACGTGGGTTTCATGCGGGGAAGCGTGCTCATTTGTGCGCGCGACTCGATCTGAAAGACCCCCACGGTGTCGGCCGCTTGGATCATCGCGTAGGTCTCAGGATCATCCGCCGGGAGCGTGGCCAAATCGAGGTCTACGCCGTCGTGTTGTGCGACCAAGGGCAGCGCGCGTTCGAAGAGCGCCATCATGCCGAGGCCGAGTAAGTCGACCTTGAGCAAGCCCAGCGCTGCGCAGTCATCTTTGTCCCACGGGACGATCACGCGGTTGGGCATCGCCGCGGGCTCAAGCGGGCACAGCTGATCGAGGGGTTCGGCCGCGATGATCATGCCGCCGGGGTGCTGTCCGAGGTGCCTCGGGAGGTCTTGCAACATCGCGCTCACTTCGATCCATTGCGCGACGCGCGGGTCGTGTGGAGAGATCTCGGCGTCGGTGAAGCTCGCGATGAGCCCTTCGTGGTTGGCAGCGCCAAAGTGCCCCAAGTGCTTTGAGACGGCGCGGAGAGTTTCTTCAGGAAAACCCAGGGCTTTTCCGACTTCGCGTACTGCGCCACGGCTGCGGTAGGTGCTGACCACGGCGGTCATCGCGGCGCAGCGATTTCCGTAGCGTTGATAGACGTATTGGATGACCTCTTCGCGGCGCTGTCCGCTCGGCAGATCGAGGTCGATGTCGGGCCAATCGCTTCGTGAATCGCTCAAGAATCGTTCGAACAACAGGCCCATTCGGATGGGGTCTACGGCGGTGATCCCGAGGGCATAACAGACCGCGCTGTTGGCGGCAGATCCGCGGCCCTGAACGAAGATCCCGCGCTCGCGACAGAACCTCACGATGTCCCAAACGACCAGGAAATATCCAGCCAAAGACATCCGCGCGATCGTCGCGAGCTCGTGCTTCAGCTGTGCGGTCACGCGCTCGGTCAGCGGAAAATATCGCTCGCGCGCTCCAATGCGCGTGATGTGCTCGAGGAGCTCAGACGCGGTCTGGCCCGGTGGCAAGGGCAGCTCTGGAAACCGATATCCGAGATCTCGCAGCGAAAATGCACTGTGTTCGGCGAGCGCATAGGCCCCCGCGATGGCCTGAGGCTCGTCGGCAAAGCGTGTCGCGAGCACATGGGGCTCTGTGAGCAC
Organism: Deltaproteobacteria bacterium; assembly: GCA_030694465.1. Classification (GTDB taxonomy): domain Bacteria; phylum Myxococcota_A; class Polyangia; order Polyangiales; genus JAUXYJ01. The sequence continues at coordinate 301,818 of JAUXYJ010000105.1, forward strand.
GCGCTCACGATTGGGCTCGAGGCGACGACCGGCTTCGCGCAATGTGCAGTGCAATCGCGCGCAATCGAACACATCTGCGACGAGTGTCTGAGCGTGGCTTGCGCAGCGCGGCGCGGTGGTCGCGACGGGTGTGAGCGCGAGGGTTTCTCCGAGGTCCCCCAAGCGGCTGTCGACAAACTGCGTCGCGCGATCGAGGGTGCGTCGGCGCTCGATGAAGCATCGCTGGTGGAGGCTGTGCGCGCGGATGCTCTCGGCCCAGCGCAGGGCGCGTTCGGATCGGGCTCGTCCTGCCCGCGCGAAGGGCCCCTCGGCGAGCAACAGCGTCGCGACGCCGTGCGCGCTGAGGGTTTGCAATTGTGCGAGAGAGAGCGTGAGCCCCTGGGTCTGCTGTGCGTCTCGCGGTTGTGCCATGCGGCAATCGGTGAGCGCGCAGCAGAGCGCGCGGTAGCCTTCGCGGCCTGCGGGATAGAGCCCCACGCGTGAGCGCAGGCCCTCGCCTTCGACGTGCACCGAGGTCGCGATGATGGGGCGAATGCCTAGGCGTTGTGCGGCGCGATCAAAGCGTGGGAGGCCCGCGAAGCCGTCTCGATCGACGAGGGCGACGGCGGTCAGTCCGAGCTCGTGGGCGCGCTCACAGAGCTCTTCGGGCTGCGAGGCTCCGTAGAGAAAACTGAATGCGCTGACTGCGTGGAGTTCGACGTGCATCGGTGGCGCTGCGTGAGCGCAGCGTGCCGCGGATTCGAGCTCACTGAACGGTAATTCAGCGCAACCAACGAAGGTGACAGAATAAGTTCATCCGCCCGCGGGGACTGTGTATCCGCAGCGCCAGCTGAGGTTGAGCGAGCGCAGCACCGGCGACGCGACGGGCATCGAGGTGGGGTTAAACGTGACGGTCACACGGACATGCCGCCGCGCGGTGACCATGGCCGAGCGCAAGAGCGGGCTCACGTCGCGGGGCGAGGTGTTCGTGGGGGCGACGGCCAGTGGTACAGAGGTTGAACCACCGAGGCCGGCAGGGGTCGCCGCGGTCTGAAGTGCGAAGTTGAGCGTGGTGCCCGCGGGTGTGACCGAGTCCCACTCAAGCTGCGCGATCGTGGGGTCGTCGCACATCGTGTCGTAGTCCTCGGTGTACACCCCAGTCCCGATCACCGTGCGGCGCACGGAGCCCGTGAAATCCGAGTAGGTATACACGCGGTTTGGGCCCGTAAACGTCGCGGTCGCGGCGGTCGTGGGGTTGTAGCGCACGAGCTCGCTTGCGCCTGCGTAGTGGGCGAGCCAGAGGTTTCCGAGGCGGTCAAACCCGAGCCCCGAGGGGCCGTTGAGGTTGGGGCTAATCACGAGCGAGACCGCCGAGGCGGGGATGGTCCCGTTGCCCATAAACGCGTCGGCTCGCCAGCGCACGATGCGTGAGAGGTTGTCGCCCGAGTTGCCGCCAGCCATGTAGATAAAGCCATCGGGGCCCGGTGTGATCCCGCGTCCCGAGGTGCCAGCGATGAGCGCGGTGGTGTCAACGCGGGTCCACTGCGAGGTCGCTGGGTTGTAGCCCAGCGCGTCGCGGCAGCCCCAGCCGGTGAACCAGACACGGCCCGCGGCGTCCGCGGTGATCCCGTAGCTCTGCGTACAATTGCCGCGCAATCCCAGGGGATATGCGATTGGACCTGAGACGGTCGGCGGCATGGTGGTGGTGTCGACGAAGGCTGTGCGGCCGTTGTCGAGCGTGCCGATCCACATGCGCCCGTCGGCAGTGACCACCGCGCCATACGGGTTGACTGGGACTGTGACCTGCGTGATGGCGTTGCCCGTCGTGGGGTCGAGCTTGATAAAGATCGAGTTGTTGTATCCGCCGACCCAGACGTAGCCCTGCGGTCGCATCGCGTCACCGCGGTCGATCGCGATCGCGCGTGGGACCGCGTTGTTGACCCCGGCGTTTGAGTTCCACAGAACGCACTCGTCTTGGCCGTACGGGAGCACGGTCGTGCGCCCAGTACTGGTGTCGATCATGCCGTTGCCGTTGCGGTCGACGCAGTCTCTACGGTCCGCCGCGATCTTGGTGACGGTGCCTTGCATCGCGAACCCGCGGTTGGCGATGTACGCGTCACCAAAGCCGTCGACGACGACGCGCGAGGGCATGTTGCAGCCATTTTCCCAACAACACCGGTTGGCGCACTCGCCAGCTGAGAGCCCTACGCGATAGCGACCGAGCTCAACAGGGGGGCTCACCGAGGCGTCCCACTTCGAGAGCGTGCTCTCGTTTGTATTGGGAATCCACAGGTAATCTCCGGTTCGTGCCTCGGCGCGGACGACCAGCCCACCTGCTACGGGGTCTAGCTCTACGCCACGTCGTCCAGCGTCGCTGAAGGGTCTGCCGCCCATGCCACCGATGGCGACACCGCGGCAAGCAGGGTCACAGGTACCGCAGCTGTTGAGCGCGCCCTCGTCGATCATGCCGTTGCAGTTGTCGTCGCGCATGTTGCAGACCTCGCGCGCGAGCGAAGACCGCGTGGCGTCGTTGTCATCGCAGTCGCGACCGCCTGCGCTGATGGCGGGATCTCCGTCGCCGTCTGCGTCAAGCGGGTCGTGGCGACACGCGTTGGCTGCGTCGTCGCAGCGGTCGGTCGTGTTCGCGTTCATGTCGTCGCAAGTCGCAACGGTGCCCGCAGTGCACCCTCGCCCT
>JAUXYJ010000002.1 GCA_030694465.1 Deltaproteobacteria bacterium
GACATAGAGCAGGAGATCTACATGCGATTTCAACAGATGAAAGAAGACTACGAGCGCGAGCTCGAAGACGCCCGCGAGCAGGGTAAACAACAGGGAGCCAAGCTCGGTGAAGCCCGTGGCGAGGCCCGTGGCGAGGCCCGCGCGGTGCTGCGCGTACTCATCGCCCGCGGGTTCTCACCCAGCCCGGCCCAGCAGGCCAAGGTGACCCAGTGCAGCGACCCCAAGGTGCTCACCGAGTGGCTCACCCGCGCGGCCACGCTGGACTCGCTCGACGCTGTCTTCGCCGAGTGAGCGCCAGCCAACGTTGGCCGAGTGCGCGTGCTTGCAGACCTGCGGTGTGTTGCCTATGACTTCGTAGCAACGAGGGGCCCTCGTGACGAAGATCGCAAGAGCGCGCGCAAAACTCCCACGCACGACGGAGGGATGAGCCGTCCAAGGAGATCACCATGCGGTATCAACAGATGAAAGAAGACTACGAGCGCGCGTTTCGGGATGCAGAAGAGAAGGGTCTGAAGCGCGGCATCAAGCGCGGCCAAAAGCTCGGTGCAGTCCGCGGCAAGGCCACCGCCGTGCTCCAGGTGCTCACCGCACGTGGGTTCTCACTGAGCCCCGCGCAGCGTAGCAAGGTCACCCGGTGCAGCGACCCCAAGGTGCTCACCGAGTGGCTCACGCGTGCGGCCACGCTCGACTCGCTCGACGCTGTCTTTGCCGAGTGAGCCCCAGGGACCCGGCGACGTCGCCGGGGGTGCCCCTGCTCAGCGCGGCGGGATGCAGTTGATCGCGACGCCCTCTGGGATTTCGTTGCACATCGCGGGCTCAACGCACACACCCCAGCGGTCCTCGTCGCGCAAGCCGATGTTCAAGCGCCAAGGACGCATGCAGGCAAGGCCAGGACGGCACTGAACACGGTTGGGTCCTCCGCGGCACGGGATGCTCTCGCCCAGTTCACCGTTGGTCGGAGGCAGACACATCCCCGTTTGGCCGTGTACGAACTCAGAGATCCAAGTGCACACCTTGCCTGCACCACATCGGCAATTGGGATCTGCTGAGCATAGGTTGCGCGCTGGATCACAGATCCCGTCGGTTCGGATCGCTGCCCCCGTCGCAGCCGTCCCGTCGGCGCTTCTGCAGATCCGAACGCTTTCGTTGCTCGCAAGCTCCGGAGTCAGGGCTTGCACGGCTAGGCACAGCTCGCGTGATAGGCAGATCGCACCGAGATCCCCGTCGCCCTCGAAGGCGTAGGCGACCTCGCGTGGTTCGTCACACGCAATCGCTCCGTTGAGCAATGGCCTGAGAGACCGTCGATCCCGGGGCATACAAAAGTCCGTGATGCGACGGATATCATTCATCTGCGGATTGCCACGAGCAACAACCACACCCCTACACTGACCACACGGCTCCTGGCACAGCTCGGGCCGCTCGTCACAGCCCATGACAAGCGGCAAGCACACATTGGCGGGGCCCGCGCCATCCAAACGCTGCCCATCGGGTCCCGATCCGGCGACGTCGCCGGATGCGTCCGGGCCCGAGCCGTCGCCCATGGGATCGACGCGCACCCCGCACCCCACGACGAGCGCGCAGAGCGCCATCAGCCAACAGCGGCTCACTGTCCACATCGCGGAAGCTCCACTGGCGTCAACGACTGGGCAACACGCGCGGCGCACGCCTCACCCACGCATCGCGTGTCGTGATCATCACGCCCCGCGACCGCTGCGAAGTGGTCGTGCTTGATGACGTATTGCCGAGGCATTCGGGCACGAATCGCGGCGGCGCGGTCTGTGTCGCAGCTCGCCTGCAACGTCGGATCGCGACGCAGTGTTGGGATCACCGTGTCGCGCATAAAAGTCGCGCGCGGCGACGCGTTATCGTCGAGCAACACGAGCTGCAGACCGGTAGGCAGCACTTGCACGCGCATTGGCTCGATGCGGATCGCACAGAAGCCGATTTGGGCGGGCTCAGCGTTGGGACGCCGAGCGCAGAAGTTGCTGCGATAGGTTGGCGAGCGTCGCTGCGCAGCGGGGAGGCTCTCGAATGGCAGACACTCAATCCGATTGGTGAGCAGCGACGCCACCTGTGCCGGAGGAAAAATCGCAGAGAACGAGCCCTCGCATGTAGCTCGCACAGTGCTGTTTGTCTGTGCTGTCGGGTCGCATTCCATCGCTTGCCCTCCAAAATCCACCGGCACCCGCAGCGAGTCATTGAGCACCGTCGCGAGCTGCGCCGGGAGCTGTGCGCCGAGCTCTCGCGCGATCCGCGCGGACTGCACCTGCGTGAAGACAAACCTCGACGGGTAGTCAATCCAGGTCGGCTCGCTTTGGACCAAGTCCAAGCGCAAGCGTCGCCCCACATCGGTGTCAACCATCACGGGATTGAGCACCAATTGCTCTGCGGCGATGACCTCGGGGGTCACCGGCGAGCTCGTGATCCGCGCGACCTGCTCAAAGCGCATCACGAGGCGATCATCGCTGCTGCCGTCCGCTTGCCTGCGCAAGAGCGCGTTGACCCGGTGCGATTGCGTCGAGGTCTCGCGCCACGCACCGAAGGCACTGTCGCTCTGCACGCCTGCGAGCACCTGGGTAAACACCGCTTCGTTCACCTGTGCGGCCAACGTACTCCACGGGATCACTACGTCACAGAGCCCGATGTCGTAGTTGCGCGCGGCGTTGAGCGCCGTGGTGTACGGCTGTGGGGTGCCTGTGAGGTTGGTGTCGAGCAGCCATTGCAGCGGCGTGGTGAGCGACGCTTGCGTATCTACGCCGTCGTAGAAAGCCTCGATGTACTCGGACGAGCGCACGATCCCGTGGCTCGTGGGCGTGCAGACCTCGTCACGACAGAGCGGCTCAGCCCAGGGCGGCCCGAGCCAAGCGTACGCGTCTTGGCTCGTGTTGCTCTGCATCGCACGTGCGAACACAAAGAGCCTGCTTGAGGTGTCCAACTGCAGCTGCAAGCGCCGTCCTGCGCCCCCTGCCCGCAGGCTGCGGTCCATGGACTCGGCGCCCACGGTGCTCGTTCGCACCAGCGAAAACTCTGTCAATTGTCCCGAAGTATCTCCCGAGCCCACGCCGATCATCAACCGCCCTCCGCTGCACCCTCCCGCGCGCCGCCCCCCGACCATCAGCGGAGCGAGCAGCGCCAACCCCATCACGCAGGTCGCGTACCTACGTGTGCTTGCTTGCTTGCTTGCTTGCTTGCTTGTGAATCCATGGTGTCCTGCCTTCGATGTTCTGTGCGCACGTCAGGGAAGTGCGCGTGTTTCAAACATTCCCACCCGAAGCCCCCGAACCAAAACCGCCCCGGTCTGAGAAGAATAACACCCACGCGTCGCGTGCCACAAGCCCCCCAACGGAGCCATGCCCTCGCGAGACCCGGCGACGTCGCCGGGTGGTTGCTAGCCGCACAGCGCCAGCCAACGTTGGCCGAGCCCCAGCCAACGTTGGCCGAGTGCGCGTGCTTGCAGACCTGCGGTGTGTTGCCTATGACTTCGTAGCAACGAGGTGCCCTCATGACGAAGATCGCAAGCGCGCGCGCAAAGCTCCCACGCACGACGGAGGGATTAACCGTCCAGCAAGAGATCGCCATGCGGTTTCAACAGCTGATCGAGGATCACGAACAAGATCTTCGGGATGCAGAAGAGAAGGGTCTGAAGCGCGGCATCAAGCGCGGCCAAAAGCTCGGGGTAGTCCGCAGCAAAGCCGCCGCAGTCGTCCAGGTGCTCACCGCACGTGGGTTCTCACCCAGCCCCGCGCAGCAGGCCATGGTCACCCAGTGCAGTGACTCTGCGCAGCTCACCAAGTGGCTCACCCGCGCGGCCACGCTCGACTCGCTCGACGCTGTCTTTGCCGAGTGAGCCCCCCGCCAATGCGCCCGATCGAAGGGGCGCTTGGTGTGCGTGACTCGTTGCGTCTCGCGCGCAACGATGACAGAAGGCGCGTCGCCCCAATGATCGTACTCGAGAACCTCACCAAGCGCTTTGGCCCCAAGATCCTCTTCGAGGACGTCACCATGAACTTTGACCCCGGCAAGCGCTATGTGCTCGTCGGCGCAAACGGCGCGGGAAAATCCACGCTCCTCAAGGTCATCACCGGCGAAGAAGAGTCCGACAAGGGCACGGTGAACATCCCCGGCAAGCTCAAGGTCGGCGTGCTCAAGCAAGACCACTTTGAGTACGAGACCGTGCGGATTCTCGATGTGGTGCTCATGGGCAACCGCGCCCTGTGGGACGCCATGCAAGAGAAAGAGCGGCTCTACGAGCAAGAGATGACCGACGAGGTCGGCATGCGCTTGGGCGAGCTCGAGGGCACCGTGGCCGAAGAAGACGGCTACACCGCAGAGTCTCGCGCGGCCGAGCTACTCGAAGGCCTCGGGATCCCGACGGCCCAGCACCTTGAGCCGCTTAAGGCTCTCGCGGGTGGGTACAAGCTCCGTGTGTTGCTCGCGCAGACGCTGTTTGCGGGCGCCGATGTGCTCTTGCTCGACGAGCCGACCAACCACCTGGACTTGGACTCGATCCGCTGGCTCGAAGCGTATTTGACCGGTGATTTTCGCGGAACGCTCATTGTCGTCAGCCACGATCGGCACTTCATGAACGCGATCGCGACGCACGTCGCGGACGTAGACTTTCAGACCGTGACGGTCTTCACCGGCGACTACGCCGACTTTGTCGAAGCGAAGACCACAGGCAAGGCCCAAAACGAGCAGGACATCGCCCAGAAAAAGCGCCGCATCGCCGAGCTCAAAGACTTCGTCGCGCGCTTTGGTGCGAGCGCCAATCGCTCAAGCCAAGCGCAATCGCGTGTGAAAGAAATCGAGAAGCTCGAGTCCTCGATGGTCGTCCGTCGCTCAAGCGTCGTGCGCCCGTACATCAAGTTTGAGATCACGCGCCCCTCGGGCCGCGACGCACTAAGGCTCAACGGGATCTCAAAGTCCTTCGGCGACAAAAAGGTCATCACCGATCTCAGCGTGGGTCTGATGCGTGGGGATCGCCTCGCGGTGATCGGTCCGAGCGGCATCGGCAAGTCCACGCTCTTGAAGAGCATCGTGGGCGAGCACAAGCTCGACGCGGGCGAGATCTTGTGGGGCCACGAGACCTCGGTGGGCTACTTTGCACAAGACCACCACGAGGGCCTCGAGCCGGGGCTGTCTGCGTACGACTGGCTGCGGCGCTTTGACGAAAACGCCTCGATCGAGCAGGTCAGGTCCGTCCTCGGAAAGCTCTTGTTTAGCGGCGAAGCGGGCCTCAAAAAGACCGAGACCCTCTCGGGCGGCGAGGCCGCGCGGCTCATCCTCGCCAAGCTCATGCTGCAAAAGAACAACGTGATGCTCTTGGACGAGCCCACCAACCACCTGGACGTCGAGAGCATCGACGCCCTGCTCGACGCCCTCGTCGCGTTTCCCGGCACGGTGATTGTGACGAGCCACGATCGGCACTTTGTGAGCAAGCTCGGCACGCGCGTACTTGAGCTCTCTCCCAATGGAGCGCAGCTGTTTAACGGGACCTACGAAGAGTTTCTCGCAGCGCAGGGCACCGAGTACCTGCGGCGCTGAGCCGCGCCGAGAGACACCCGGCGACGTCGCTGGGCACGGTGCGTTTGCATGCAGACGCCGCAAAACGCACCCAAGCCTGTCCACTGCCAACCCCCTTGGTGAGCCCACAACGCTCGCACCCTTTGCCTCCACACTCAGTGCGTCCTGCGCACCCCCGCAAACCTCTTGCCTCTCGCTCTGTACGATGGCGACGAGAGAGCACACCGCGTGGCGCTTCATCTGCGAAACCACGACGGCGCATGTCCATGCTTCATCGGGACGAGAGTGCGAGGTGACTTGTCACCGACGTCTTTCGCAGCCCTCAACGACAGCTGCACACCCCTGCACCGCTGCCATGGGGCTCTCTGCGCACACGCCACGCCGCTGCAGCTTGCGCTGGAACCTCGAGGCGACGAACGCAGAAGCGATCGACGCTCGAATGCGTTTTGCGGGCCATTGTGCTCACTTCGCGACGTTTCGACACAATCGTCGAAATATCTGGGGGGCGTGTCGATTGGAGCAAACCCGGTTCGTCATCCTCATGAAGGAGCTTGGTCCTTCGAGAAAGATGGAGACAAGACAATGTTACTACTACAGGTTTTGGGTTCGGGCGCAGGCACCCTGGCAGCGCTCGCGGCAGGCACGATGTTTCTTCGGCGCCGCGTGCGGGTGGAGCGCGTCTCGGTCATCGACGCAGCCCCTGCAGACATCCTGGCGCTGGCTGCGTCCAACGCGGGCTATCAAAAGTTCAACCCGTACAAAAAGGCGGACCCTGCGCTGAAGATTGAGCTCTTTGGTCCTTCGTCGGGCGTGGGTTCTGGCTTCACTTTTGATGGCAAAGACGGCAAAGGGACCGCGGTGATTTCAAACGTCACAGCCGAGCGCGTTGACTACGCACTCGACCTCGGCGTCATGGGAAAGCCGCAGCAGAGCCTCGTCGTGGTGCCCGACGGCAAGGGCAGCAAAGTCACTTGGACCATGACCGCGGACATGGGTATGAACCCGATCGGACGCGTCATGGGGATGTTGATGGACGGCATCGTTGGACCCACATTCGAGAGTGGTCTGAAGAGTCTTAACGCAGCACTTCAATCGTGATCGCGACCCAAACGGCAAAGGAAGAAAACACCATGCAATACACGTTCTTGCTGTACTCAAACCCCGCTGACTCCGCCAACATGACCGCCGAAGACTGGGCTCAAGAAAAAGAAGTCTACGGGGCATACATCGGAGCACTTCAAGAGGCAGGCGTCTTCGTCTCGACCGATTGGCTGCAGCCCGCCGAGACCGCCACCACCGTCAGCACGGAAAACGGCCAACACCGCGTGCAAGATGGACCCTTCGCCGCGACGCGCGAGACCCTCGGCGGGTACTTCGTCATCGAAGTGCCAAGCCTGGATGCCGCGCTAGTTTGGGCTCAAAAGTGTCCAGCGGCGAAGTTCGGCAAGGTCGAAGTGCGCGCCTCGGCAATGGGCAGCGTCTGATGGATGCCAAGGCACGCGCAGCGCAGGTCGCGCGTGCCTCGTATGGGCGATTGGTGGCGCTCTTGGCGGCGCGCACGGGAGACATCGCCGCAGCCGAAGAAGCGCTGTCCGATGCGTTTCTCGCCGCGCTCGAACGCTGGCCCGAATCCGGCATCCCGGCAAAGCCAGAAGCTTGGTTGATGGCCACGGCCAAAAATCGCGTCATTGATCGCTTTCGTCGGGACGCCCGGAGTCCCGTTACGACAGTCGACGCACCCCCCGACATGGGAGACGACATGGCCCAAGAGCACCTCGTCGAAGAAGCAATCCCGGACAAGCGGCTGGCCCTGATGTTTGTGTGCGCTCACCCTGCGATTGATGCATCAATTCACACGCCCCTGATGCTTCAGACGGTGCTTGGTTTTGAAGCCTCGGACATCGGCCGTAGCTTTCTGATTTCGCCTGCCGCGCTCGCGCAACGACTGGTCCGAGCCAAGCGAAAAATTCGGGGCACTCGCATCGCTTTTGAGCTGCCAGCGCGTGCAGAGATGCCCGAGCGACTGAGCGCCGTGTTAGAGGCTGTGTACGGCGCGTACTCACTCACTTGGCTCCATCAAGCCGACACACGTGACCTGAGTGCTGAAGCGCTCTTTCTAGCCAATTTGCTGACGACGCTCATGCCACACGAGCCCGAAGCGGTCGGCTTAGCAGCGTTGATCTCGTTGGCTCACGGCCGCAGAGAAGCTCGGCTGACCGATGGGGTTTACACTCCGCTGCATGAGCAAGATCCCAAGCGCTGGGATCTTACGCTCGTCGAAGCAGGCAACGCGCTCTTGCGCCAAGCGGCGAGCCTCCATGTGCTTGGGCGGTTTCAACTCGAGGCAGCCATTCAGCAGGTTCACATGAAGGGCGCCACGACAGGGCGCGTCGAGTGGCGAGCCGTGCTTCATCTCACCGAGGGCCTCTGCCGCTTGTGGCCGACGGTGGGCGCTGAGGTAAGCCGTGCTGTGGCGATCGCAGAAGTTTTTGGCCCAGAGAACGGACTGGCCGAGCTCGTTCGAATCGCGACCCCGCAAATGTTTCAGCCCTTGGAGGCGGCAAGAGCTCATCTGCTCTCAAGACTCGGCCGCATGGACGAAGCCCACGTGGCGTACGACAACGCGATCTCGCTCACGACCGAGCCCGCGACGCGCAAATGGCTCGAATCGCAGAGGCAAAAGGCATCAGAGAGGACTGTTTAGCTCAGTGCATGCCAGTCCATTCGCCTAGACAAAACCCAAGAACTTCATCTCCTGACAGAAGAAGCTTGCGCCCTGGATGACGCTGAGCTCGAAGCAGACTCCGTGTGCCGCAGCGGTGTGTTCATGGTGCTCGTCCCGCGGTGAGAGAGCCCGTCAGGGCTGCGTCTGTATCGCCCCCCCCGGCGACGTCGCCGGGGTTGGGCCCCCGCCGCACCCAGGGCCCCCAACGGCCCACCGCGCACGTTTGCCACGCCGCCGCGGTGCTCCATGTGCACGCGGCGCAACGCCGCAGGGGTGCCACAGAGCCCCCTGGCGCCTCTGCGCAAACCCGCAGGGGTGCCACAGAGCCCCCCGTGCGCTCGGTGACGCGCTGCAGCCCGCACAGGGCCCGCAGAGCGCGCTTCGTCACCGCGATCAAGCCCCTCACGTGAGCCCCACACGAACCGCGCGTACATCACCCACCCCCCGGCGACGTCGCCGGATGAGCGCTCAGCGCTGCTTGGGGTTAGGCATCTTGGTCTCGGTAAACACCACGTGTCGCTTCACCACGGGGTCGTACTTGCGCAGCTCGATTTTGCCCGTCGTGCTGCGTTTGTTCTTGGTCGTGTAGTAGCAGTAGCCAGTGCCCGCGCTGGACACGAGGCGGATCATTTCTCTCATCGTGCGTCATCCTCTCTGCAGACCGTAGCGCTCACGCACGAGGCGTCGCGACGTGCCCATTGGGCAGTGTTTTGTCAGCTAGATCGTGTTCGTCCGTGTCTTCGTCGTGCGCTTCGCTGTCGCGCCAGTCTTCGAAGGGGTCGTCCAAGTACGCCCAGCCGCTGGGGCCCAACGCGAGCTCTTCGTCCGCGAGCAAGCAGTGATCAAAGCCCGCGCGCAGCGCCGCCTCGTCCATCCCCACACCGATGAGCACGAGCTCTTGCCTACGATCACCATAGGGCTCTTGCCAGTGCCCGAGGATCTCTGTGTGCATCGGATCGCCCACCTCGGGCCAGTGCTCTTTGGGCGCCGAGGCCCACCAAAACCCTGCCCCCGTGACGCTCCCTGACGGGCCCGCTTGCGACCACGCGCCGACCTCGACCATGCGCGTCGCGAGCCAGAAAAACCCCTTGGATCGCACGACCCCCGGCCACTCGCTGTTCAGCCAATCCATCAACCTCCCGGGGTGAAACGGCCTCCGCGCACGATACACAAAGCTCGCGATCCCGTAGGCCTCGGTCTCGGGCGTGTGCTCTCCGGCGAGCTCTTGCGCCCAGCCCGCAGCCTGCGAAGCGCGCTCTTCGTCAAAGAGCCCCGTGTCCAAGATGCTCTCAAGCGCGACGGCGCCGCGCACGGCGTCTACGACCCGCGCGCCTGGGTTGAGATGACGCAAGATCGCCGCGAGCTTCTCGCGCTCTTCGCGGGTGACCGTGTCGCACTTGTTGACCACGATCACGTCGGCAAACTCGACCTGGTCGACCAAGAGATCCGCGAGCGCCCGCTCGTCGCCTTCGCCTGCGGTCAGCCCGCGCGCTTCGAGCAAATCGTCGCTCGCGAGGTCTTCTAAAAACCTCCGCGCGTCGACCACCGTGACCATCGTGTCGATCTTGGTGACGTCCGAGAGCGAGCGACCGTTTTCGTCCCGAAACGAGAACGTCGCGGCCACCGGCATCGGCTCGCCGATCCCCGTGCTCTCAATCAGCACATAGTCAAACGTCCCCGCCTCGGCGAGCCGCGCGACCTCTTCGAGCAGGTCCTCGCGGAGCGTGCAACAGATGCACCCGTTGGTCATCTCGACCATCTTCGCCTCGCGACGATCCACCGACGCGTTGCCCTGCTTGACGAGCTGCGCGTCGATGTTGACCTCGCTCATGTCGTTGACAATCACCGCGACGCGCCAGCCCGCACGGTTGGCGAGCACATGGTTGAGCAGGGTGGTCTTTCCGGCGCCCAAAAAGCCCGAGAGCACAGTGACGGGGAGCAGCTTCGCCGGTCGTGCCTGCGATGCCACCGAGTCTTGCGAGAGTGAGTCCTTCATGCCCGCAAGAACTAGTCTGCTCAGACACTTATTGCAACTCAAATACAATTACATCTAAGTCTCAATAGATCTTCTCTGCGCCCCCGCCGACGCTGCTACCCTCGCGCCCATGGCCCGTGTGTCGCCTGTGTCCAAAGCCCCTAAGAAGCCTCCCGTCCAGACCCTCACGCTCGAGGGGGTCTCTGCCTCGCCAACGATTGAGCGACAACACCTGATCTTGTTTTCGACGCTCGGCGCGCCAGACACTTCGGTGCGGCTTGACACCTCGGGCACGCTCGCGTCCCGGCCTTGCGCCGCGAGGATCACGCAGCCCTGCGCCCTGGCCGATGGGACCGTCCTCGCGCTCGTCGACCGTCCCGGCGAGCCCCGCGCCCTCGCGCGCATATCGCTCGAAGACGACCGATGGACACCAGTTCATTTGCCCGACGACTGGCATGACCCACCGTACAGTGTGCTGCCGCTCGACGGCGACGCGTTGCTCGTCGCGAGCTTCGCCGACCGCATGCGCCTAGGGTACACAGGCGTGCGCTTCTTGACCGGCGAACGCCTCGTGATCCCCGCCGAGTGGACCAAGTACAACAGCCCCACCATCCAGGCGTTTGCGATCGATGACGAGGTGACCTTGTTGCTCACCAACCTCCGCTGGCTGCGCTGGGACCGAGGCCAAATCCAGCCCGTTGCCAACGTCGGCGAGCAAAGCGTCTTTGGTTTCGGCCAGCTCCCGAACGCGCTTCGGACGCGCGAGGGGCTGCTCTATGTCTGCGCCGGCGACATGAGCCCAGACCGCACACGCATCGACCCAAACTCGTATCGTGTGCAGTGCTTTGACCGTGATGGGCTCGTCGCGTTTGCAGAGCCCGCGCTGAGCAACGCTCAGGTGGCTTGGGGTGGCCCAGGCGGGGCGATGATCGTACAGCGAAAGGCAGAGACCTCACGAGCCCTGCTCACGATCTATTGGCCCGCGACGCGCACCTTCGCCGAGATCCCTCGCGCGTGGACACCCACGATCAAGCACGTCCACGACGTGCTGTACGCACAGCACACAGACGCGCTGTGGGTGACGCAGCGGGCGTACTCGAAGCGTGATTGCAGAGAGCTCACCCACTGCGCGAGGATCCCGTGGAGCGCGATCGAAGAGCTCGAGCGCAAGAAGTTTGAGCAGTGATTTTGCAGAGTCTCTGTGCGCGGCGCGGCCCCCTCGGTGCCCCTCGCGAGGCCAGCACAAGCCCGCGCAAAGCATAGGAGCCTCCAAGGCTCCCGGGGCTGTCGTCGACACACTCGCCAGAGAGTTTGAATCCTCGCGAGGGTTTGTTAGCTGTCTGCAGATGACCTACGTGACATCGGGACAGTTTCAGTCAGACCTCACACACGCGCTCGGCCACGCGTTGACGAAAGAACCAGACGAAGTCGATCCGCTCGGGGCGTTTGCAGAGCCACTTCGCACCGAGCTTCGCGCGCTGCGAGAGCTTCGGGACCGCTTCGAAGATCCAAAGCTCTGCGTGTTGAACCTCGGGGATTTTTGCTCGGTTCCAGCGCTCACCGACGAAGCACGCGACGAGGTCCTCAGCGACTGGTTTGACGGCGACGAAGAGGCCACAGACTTCGTCATGACCGCGGTGGACATCGTCAACGGCGGCGGAGGATTTTATATCGTCGTCGCGCCGGATGGACGCATGGGCTGCGTGACCGAAGACCCCTACGGCCTTCGGATGCTCACGTGCACGCTCGAGCCCTTTCTCAAAGCGCTCGTGGCCGCACACCTCGCTGTACGCACCGAGGGGCTCAAGGCCGCGACCCAGGCGCTGCGCACCGTCGTCGACGCCAAGACCGCGAAGCTCTTGCTCACGTTTGCCGAGCGACTGGCCCCGAAGCGCCGCACGTAGCGCACGGGAGGGGCCGAGGGTGTCCAGCGTGGCGGTGCCGTTGCAACGCAACACACGCTCTCCCGCCCTCTCGCCACCCCTGCCACAGAGCCCCCTGGCGCCCCTGCGCAACGCCGCAGCCGTGCCACAGAGCCCCACGGCGCCCCTGCGCAACCCCGCAGGGCTGCCACAGAGCCCCCTGTGCGCTCAGGCGCTTGGCGCGTCGGGCTCGCGGGGCTCTGGGGGCTCTCTGCGCGTCCGTGTCCGCGGAAAAAATGCCTCTGCCGCGCTCTTGCCTACCTCTGCAATGAGCGCTCCGTAGATGCGCTCAAGCTGGCGAGTCCACGCGGTGCTCGCGCGACGAAGCGCAACTGCCGCTGTGTCCGCGGACTCTTCGGCGCGGTGCAGATCTTTGAGCGCCGCGGCGTACTGCTTGAGCCCCGCTTCGATCGCCGGGACAACCCCGACGCGCACGGGATCTTTGGCCGGCAGGTGCTTTTGCACCCGCGCGATGAGCTTGCGATAGCGGGCCTCTTCTTCGTCCACCGGCGCGGCGATGTACTCGCTGATTCCCTCGGGAAAGATCAGCACATACGGCTCTTCGCGCGCCGCGTTCTTTGAGCGCCCTGCCAGGTTGGCCCGCGCGTTTTGCGCGACCGTGTCGAGCGCTTCGTCGGCGGCGTCACGGTCGGCCAGCGCGTCTTGCCCCGGCTCAAGCGCGTCTTCGTGCGCGCGCCCCGCGGCCTTGAGCGCAGTTGTGACTCGCTCGGCGTCTTTGGCGAGCGTATCGAGCTTGGCCTGCTTTAAGCGCCGCACCACGTAGCGACCAAAGCGAACCCGCGCCAATACCCCTGAATTCTCCCTCGGCAATTGCATTGCGTCGTCCCTTTCGGACATCAAGGCAACCACAGAGCCCTCGCGCGTGTCAGCTGAGAAAACACACGCAGAGCCCGAGGCTGCGACACCCGAGAGGGTCTTGTGGGGGCAGCGATCCCAGTGGCTGGCACACACCAGCCGAGATACACTGCGCTTGGATCTACGCAGTGAGCTATCCGTCCTACAAAACCCCACCCATTGTCGAGGCGGTGATCGAGCTGCGCTTCGCAACCACGATTGCGAGCAGACCGTTTGCTGAAGCTCTGCGACACAAGCTGGGAGCAGCGTTTCAGGAGAAGCTCGAAGAGCACGAAGCGATTGAGCTGTCTGCTGAGGTGGGCCACAGCTCTATCGCGGCCGCTGCACGCCGCGAAGCACGCGCGTGGTTCATCCGTCGGCATGACGAACAGATCGTGGTCGGTTGCTCTCCAGGGGTGCTCTCGGTTCATGCGCTGGCGCCGTACGGAGGCTGGGATCAGACGCTTTTGCCGCAAGCTCGACGGGTGGTTGAGCTACTCACCGACGACGAACGCGCACATGCGTTGAGAGCGGTTGGCGTGCGATACGTCGATCGGATCGTCCTGCCGCAGAGTGACTGGACGCTTGATGATTACTTTCCGCTTCTGCCCAGAGTGCCTGCGTCGATGCCAGCGTCACTGGCAGGTCTGCGGTGGTCGGTTGCGACGTCGAAAGAAGCGCTCAGCGTCACGCTTACCGTTGCGTCTGCACCTCCTGAAGAGAACGGCGCAGCGGTTGTGATCTATGATCTCGCGCTGCTCCAGCAGCTCGACGACCCGTCGCTCTCAAGCGAGCGCTGGGTTGCTGCGCTTCAAGAGATGCATGTGCTCCAACGTAAGATTTTTGAAGAGTCCATCACGGACAAAACCAGGGAGCTCTTTCAATGATCACCCACCATCCACTGGCCTCTCCAAACAAGAACACCTGGGGCCCAGCGCCAGTCGTCGGACCGCTCGTGAGCACCACGAAGTCATGGTCTCAGTCCTCGCCTCGCAGTCTCTCTGCGAGCCACGAGGCACGCTCAATCGAGCACGACGCTACGTATGCGTGGATCGAAGAGCTCTACCGTCGCGTGGCCGAAAGTAAGCCGCACGCTGCGATGGACTTGCTGCTGCAACAGTTCGACGACTGGTTCGACGCCAGACGCTTCTCGGACGTGGACTACGTGTTGCGCACGATCGACTTGGACAAGCTAGACACCACACTCCAGCTCGGTCTGCTCGGTTTTACAAAGGTCGCGCGCGACCAACTCCACGCGCGTGCCGCATTGCTTACCCGTGTCGAAGAGCGCCTGCGTGGCACAGATCCGCAACGCTGCGAGCGTCTGCTTGCGCGCGTTCGCTGACTGCAGCGTCGGTGGGGGGGTGGGTACGTCTCAAGGGGATCGAGAGACCCGATCGGTGCAATGTCCCGAGTGCCAAACGAAGGCTTCACAGCAATGACTCCGCTCGTGAGAGACACCGAACGATCGTTTGCCGGGACCACGCACCCGATGGCCATCCTGCTTTGTCGCACTCCGCAAGGCAATTTCCATCTCGGGATCCTCGTCGCAGACGACAGCCGCACGACCCACACGATCGACCTCGCCTGGGAGGACATGGTGCGCTTCGACGCATGGCAAGAGCCATGGCTCTGGGCTGTCCCCGAAGTCGACGACGAATCTCTGGCGCAAGTGCGCGCGCTCGCGCTCCGTGTGGTCGCTAAGTGGCAAGCGACGAGACGACTACCCTACGGATTGGTTTATGGAGGCTCGACGTTTGACCCTCGCGATGGATCGGTCTGCCTCGCGCCCCAAGGCTGTGGGCTGAGCTGCGCGACGTTTGTGCTCGCGTTGTTCGAGACGCAAGGGATTACGCTCGTCGACGAGGCATCCTGGCCGGTGCGCCAAGAGGACGATCTGGTCTGGCTCGCGGGCTTAGAGAGTCTCGCCTCAGCGCCTCTGTACCAACGGCTCTCGGGTGAAATTGCGGGTGGCGTGAAGCGCGTTCGACCCAATGAAGTGGCGGCGGCGTGCGCAGTGGACCACGAACGCGCAACGTTCACCGAGGTCTGCGCGCACCTGCCTGCCGTCGACTCGCTCATCGACGAAGTGTTTAGAAGCTGATCAGTCCAAACCGCCCACTGCGCCCTCTCGCCCCGCTGCCACCTCGCTCGATGTGCACCCTGCGCAACGCCGCAGGGCTGCCACCGAGCCCCCTGGCGCCCCTGCGCAACGCCGCAGCCGTGCCACAGAGCCCCCTGTGCGCTCGGGGGCGCGCTGCAGCCCGCACAGGGCCCTCAGAGCCGCCCGGTCACAACAGCGACGTGACCCGCGCGACGTCGCCGCGCAGAAAGCGCAGAGCCTCTTGAAAGTGCAGGGTGAGCAGGGGCTTGGCGCTCCCCCACTCGGTCGCGATGGACAAGATCCCGTGCGCGACTCGGGCGAGCCGGATTCTCTTCTCGACTTGGATCGGAGGCACGCTCGCGAGCGACGCGAGACACTGGCCAAACACCTCCCGAAGCGCTCGGGCGGCGGCGTGCTTTTGGCACACGTCCGAGAGCGCGCGACCGTTCTGCCGCTCGTGCTCGGTGTAGCGCTGAAGCTCTTTGCTCAAGACCTGCAGACCCATCGCAGCAAAGAGCCTCGGGGCGACCTCAAGCAGGTAGTCGTCCTCGGGGCTCTGTGCGGTAAGCGGCTCGGGCTCGGTCGCTCCAGGACTCGGAAACACCGCAGCGCGATCGGGCTCCCACCCGACGGACATGGACAGCAAGAGCGCCTGCAGTTGTGCGAGCGACTGCGCATCGTAGACGCCCTCTGCGCAGGGCGAGAACACAAAGCCCATGCACGTCGCGAGCGTCCGGAGGTACGGCAAGGGCCCCTGCGCCACGGTCGCCAGAAGACCGCGCATCCGGTCGCGAACCTCGGTCGAGGTGAAGTACAACAGGGACTCTGCCAGCCACTGGCTGTGCAGCTGTCCAAACGACTCGGGCACCTCTGCGTTAGGCACCTGGATCCGAAGCAGCGGCTCGATCCCGCGCTGCCCCGCGAACTGCTGCACCGGCGTCCACACCGGAACCAACAGCTGCAAGACCGTCGTCGCTCCGAACTCTCCCCGCGAGCGAGCGACTTCGTCAGCGATTTTCCAAGCAATTCGTGACTTATCCGCGTCCGGCGAAGTGAGACCGCCGACCGCGAGCTTCACCATCTCATGGCACACGTCTGCGTGCGTCTTGAGCGCCTGGCGCTGCGCCCACTCGTTGGCAAACAAGCTCCTCGCCTCGGGGCTCGCGGTGTCGAGCAAGAGCCGCAAGATCGCCTTGTGCAAAAAGACCTGAATCGCCCATCGACGCTTGGGCTCGAGCAAGATCCGCAGGACCGCTACGACCTTGTCCATCGCGACCCAAGAGTGCAGGTTGGTCAGGATCGACGCGGTCGTGCGCTGCGAGGTCGCGATCACCTCGGGGCTCAGCAAATACGCAAGCACAGACCACGCGGCGTCTGTCTGAAATACACAGAGAATCACCGTCTCGAGCAGCAGCTCGCGCCCGTCATCCGCGGGCGACTCTGGGCGCGGCTCGCCCGGTGTCTCTTGCGCGGCGGGCGTGCGCTGCAAGAGCCTCCGCAGCAGCGCGATGACCTCGACGTGGCTGGACGCCGGCGACTGCACAAAGTCCGCGACGTCTCGCGAGCGTGCCTGCGGGCTGTGCTCGATCGTGAGCGCGGACTCGAGCGCGGCCACGGTGTACGTCCGCATGGTCCGCCCGTTAAGTGTAGGCCAGAGGTTAGACGCGACCGCGAGCGGAGCACGTGCGCGCGCCTCGGTGTCTTTGAGCGCAACAGCGCTCCACGCCGGGTCGAAGACACCATAGAGCTCGCCGCGTGTCTTCCACGTGTAGTCCAGCAGCAGGTCATCGCGAAACGAGACGAGGTCGTCTTGGACGAGGTACGCCGCGCTCGGCGTCTGTTGCAACAGCGCACACGCGCTTGTGCACCGACGCTCGGGCTGCGAGCCGGACTCGAGCACATCGGCGTCGCGGACCGCTCCCTCGGCGATGAGGTACGCGGCCTGCGCGACGCTCAGCGCACCGAGCATGGGCGTCCGTCCTTGCCCATTGCGAAGCTCGACCCAGCGCGGATAGATCCGCTTGGCCGTGTCCGACAGCGAGAGCCGGATCGAGGCACTCAACAGCCGCTCGCACGCCCTCGCCAACAGCGGGAGCTCGTACCAGAGCGAGCCCTGCGGGCACTGCCCACGGACGGCTTCGAAGAGCGCCAAGACCTGACGAAGCTGGCTCGCGTCGAGCGTGGGCGCATCGAGTGAGTCCACCATCGCTTCGAAGAAACGCACGAGCATCGGCGCGTCGAGCCACTGCGTCCGCGCGAAGGCAAAGAGCGCGAGTGCTCTCCGAAGCAGCGTCGAATCCGCGCTGGTGCTCGCGGGAAAAGCCCTCGCACTTGTGAGCTCATCGCGCGCCGATGGTGAAGCGCCGCCCGGCTGCGCGACGGCACCGAGCGCGTCGACCAAGAGATCCACAGCGTGTGCCACTTCGAAGCGCGGCGCGGTCTCGGACTCGCGAAGATCGTGCCGTGTGTAGAGCCCGATCCTGACCTCGTCGAAGCGGCTCTTTCCCGCGCGAAAATGCGTGCGAAGAAAAGGGAGATACTGCGCGAGCCACGCCTCGGGGACCGTGCGCTCGCGGGGCATCGTGCAGCCCTGCAGCGGCCAGACAAACGACTGCGAGCCTTCGTCACCGTGCAGTGTACGCACGACGATCGAGTCCAGAAGGACGGCACAATGGACCCAGCGGCGACGCGCTTCGAGCAGAGGCTTCTCGAGGCCAGACGTCAGGGCGCGGGACAAGATCGCTGCGGCGATGCTGCGAAAAGCGTTCTTGGCGACGGAGTCGCGCTTGGAGACATCATCACGGAGCATTTTTTCGAGCGCTTCACAGAGCGCGCCGAGGTCCGCGAGCGCCCCACCCTGAGGATCCTCCCAGACGCTCTGGAGCGAGCGCGTGACCAGCGCGGCCATGCGCTCAATCAGCCACTGGTACACCAGGGGCCGATGCAGCCCGGCCTCGTTGCGGATCCGACGCGCGACGTACTCGACCGAAGACGCGAGCGCAGCGAGGCTGTGCTGGGAGCGGTTGAGCAGCGCGACGTGCGCTTGGATGCGCAGCGCAGGGTCGCGGTCCGAGGTCGCCTCTTCGAGCAACGCGCGCACCGCAGGGTCCGCGATGTCCCCGTGTTTAAGCAGGTATTTCTCACGCACGAGGGCCGCTGGCGGCTCGCGATCGAGGACCTCCATCAGCCAGCCCGCGCGCGCAAAAGCGTCGGCGACGGCGTCAAACTCGTTGGCCTTCAACAACGCGACGCCTGCGTCCAGCAGACGCGGTTTCTCTTGCGCGAGCACGCTCGGCGGGAGCGACAAGCACTCGAGCAGGTACTCATTGAATTTCTTGTCGGTGCGCTTGGGTAGCTTCTCGCCAAACTTCTCTCGCTTGTAGAGCGCCCACACGCGAGAGGACAGCGCGACGTCGGTCTCGCGCAGCGCGCACGCGGCCCGCAGCGAAGTGAGAAGCGAGAGCGCGGTGCCAGACCAGAGCTTGTGCGTGTTGACATCGAAGAACACAAACGCTGTTTGGTTCTCACGGTTGACCGACGCAACGAACCCGAGGCGCTCTGCCTCGATGGGCACTTTCACGCGCTCGACGAGCTCACGACAGAAGTCCAAGAGCGCTATTTTAGCTGCAGAAAACCTCGCCAAGTGATGCACTGCGCTCACGCGTCCGAGCGCGGGTGCGAGCTGGCTGTGCTGCGCTGCCGTGACATAGCCCTCGCGCGCCGGGTCAAACACCAGGCACGCCGAGGCCCTGCGCAGCGCCGCGACGGCGAGGGTCTCGAGCGAAGCGCGCAGCGACGCGACCGCCCGCGAGCCCACAGTCGGCTCGGCGTCGGCAAACTCAAGCTCTGCGCGGTCAAAGAGCTCTCGCGTGGCGTCCGCGAGGTCTGCTGCGACCGCGAGCTGCACGACCGGATCGCACTGCTGGCCGGGCGCGTTAAAGACCGACGCGATGTGATCGACGAGGATCGTCAGGTAGGGCACATACGACGTGATCGAAGACCGCGCAGACCGGGGGCTGCATCGGTTGAGCGACAACGCCGCTCGCTTCGAGACGGCCTTCGCTTGCTCAAGCACGCGCCCAAGCGCGCTGCGCGTCCAGAGCGTCCAGAGCTCGGGTGCGGTCTTGCGTTGCGCGTAGCGCGCGATGACAGTGGGTGATGGCGTGGTTCGTTCGTGCAGCGCGAGCCACGCGCGGACCGCCTGAAGTGCGAGACGATTCTGCGTCCATCGGGCGAGGTCAAAGAAGCCCTCGAAGGACTGAAGTGCTCTCTGTGTTGGGTCTTTGTCGGCGCTCGTCCGAAGATCCCAAAACGCCTCTTCGGACACTGCGTCGAAGGCCTCGCAGGCGAGGTCTGTGAAGAGCTGCTTGGCAGAGTCTCGTCGAGCGCCCTTCGAGAGCAGCGTCTCGCATAGGCTCCGACGAGGCTCGGTGAAGGCCCATCCACGCGCGGTCTGCGTGACGCTCGACCGCAACAGCGCGAGCTTGTCTTGGGCATTGAGCCGGCAGAGCAGGCGCTCACACGGGAGCACGCGCGAGACGCCTTCGTAGGGGCCCTCCCAGGCCCCGCGCTGAGAGAGCTCTTCGAGGTAGCTGCGTACCACAGGCGCAACGCTGGGAGCGAGCTCAAGGGGCTGGTGCTCTTCGCAGAGCGCGACGAGCGCGAGGACGTCGGCGGAGCTCAGTTCGTGCGCGTGGGACTCGAACGCGCGAAAGAGTTTTCCTTTGCGAATGGGGTCATGCGTGTGGGTCTCGAACATGCCTCGCAGATGCGCGAGGTACACGGACCCGAGGTGTGGCCAACTTCGCAACCCAAGGCTCTCGATCTCTGCGATCTCGCTCGCGGATCCGTCGGAGAGCAACGCGGCCACGACCTCGGGATTGGCCCAGTAAAACATCGAGAGCGGCGCGAGCTTCTTCTCAATCAATTGCCCTACGAAGCGCTGTCGGTGAGGCGAGCGCTTGCATACCCCCAGAATGGCTTTTCGCGACGCGTCCACGGTGCCAAGAAAGACCGCCTCAAGCTCGTCGTCCGTGAACACCGGCGAGGCGACCATGGCGTCTAAGAAGGTCCGAAAGAGCACGGTGCTGCGGGTGGCCTGATATGCATAAAACAGCTCGACGCCCAGGCTTCCGAGACGCGGCAGAGTCACCGCCAGCAAGCGCACGAGGTAGTACCGCTCGGGGTCAAGCTGGCGGCTGGATTCGCCGCTCAGTGAATCGAGGATGGCCTCATCGTCAGCCCCCGCGGCACCGTCGAGCGCTCGGCCCGCGCGAAAGCACGCGTCAAAGAGCCCGCGCACCAACCGGTCGCGCGAGGGGCTCTCGCAGAGCGCCTTGAGGACAAACTCGATTCGCCCCGCGAAGGGCAGGGTCTCGAGGACCGTGATCACCTGCGAGACCGTGACAGAGTCGCTCTGTGGGCCTCGGAGCTGCTCGGCGAGCCTCTGCGCTTGGGCGCGCTTGGGCTGATCGCCCGCGAAACCTCCGATCAGACCGAAGGCAATCGAAGTGGACTCGCTCATGAATTTTGCTCCCGGATTTGCACGCTGAGATGAGGGTGGGTCGCGCGCAACACGTCCGTGAGGATCTGGCATGCGATCGCGCAAGTCACGCGCGACCGCGTGGCGATCGAAGCGCGTCCTCGGAGCGACCTGCACGCGCGAGCTGCGTCGCCGCTTCGCACCGCGTCCAACCAGGGATTCAAGTCATGCGCCCACTGCGCGAGCGTGTCGTAGAGCGCCTCGATCGAACACACTGGATTTTCGCCGGGAGGCTTGGGCACGCTCGCCATCAGAGCCACGACAGTAGTGCGCAGGGTGCGGTCAGCAGCCGTGAAAACCGCGACGCGGCCATGAGCGCCCAACGGGCCCCTTCGCATCTTCGCCCCGCTGCCACTGCGCTCGATGTGCACACTGCGCAACGCCGCAGGGTTGCCACAGAGCCCCATGGCGCCCCTGCGCAACCCCGCCGCGCTGCCACTGGGCTCTGTGCACACTCGGTGACTCTCTGCAGGGTGCATGGGGCCCTCAGCGCGCGATTGGCACACTGAGTGGAGCCCCCCACGCAACCCCCTGCCCGCTCCCCCCGATAGGGATCCCCACTGCCCGGCCGCGCTCGCCCTCGCGCGCACTCACTCCTCTGCCCGGCAGCCCTCCCAAGGACCCCCATCCCCATGAACCTCTCCAAGAATTCTCTCTGTTGCGCTGCCCTCTTCGCCCTGTCCGCGTGCGGTCAACCCGCCGAGCTCGACCCTGACAGCGCCTCCCCACGCGATGCCTCGGTCACCGACGCGACCCTGCGCGACGCCACCACCTCCCCGCTCGACGCGCCCCCCGAGCAGCTCTCCGACGCCACCCTGCGCGGTCCCGACGGCACGCTTGAGAGCCCCGACAGCGCCACGGACGGCGCCACTGCCCTAGACACCCTTTCTAGCGGTTCGGACGCCTCCCAAGACGCCCCGGACGCTCGCAACACCCCAGATGGGACCCGCCCGCCGCTCGTCTGCGCCTCGGGGACTGCCAATTGCAACATGAGCGAGCACGACGGCTGCGAGGTGATCCTGGGCACCACGGGCAACTGCGGCGGGTGCGGCGACGCCTGCATTGCGGGGCCTCACGCCTCGCCGCGCTGTGCTTCGGGGACGTGCCAAATCACCTGCGATATGGGCTTTGGCGACTGCGACGGAGACCCCCGCAATGGGTGCGAAATCGACCTTAACCGCGCGCCCGAACACTGCGGTCGCTGTGCCAACCGCTGCGGCGGCGGAGCCAACGCAAACCCAGTGTGCGCGGGCGGGCTCTGCGGGCTGAGCTGCAACGCGGGCTTCGCCGACTGCGACATCTCGCTGGCCAACGGCTGCGAAGCGGACCTCAACAACAACGCATCCCACTGCCGCACCTGCGGCAACGTCTGCGCGGCCCCAGCCAACGCGACCGGAACCTGCGGCGCTGGAGCATGTGACTTTCGCTGCAACGTCGGGCTCAACCGCTGCGGTGCGCAGTGTGTTCGACCCGACGATCCCGCGTTTGGCTGCGGTACGTGCACAGCGTGTCCGATGGCCGCCAACGCCACGAGCATGGCCTGCGGCGCGACCGGGTGCATCCCGTCTTCGTGCGCGGTGGGCTACAAGCTCTGCGGGACCCAGTGTGTGGCGATCAGCAACCCTGCCTATGGCTGCACAGGGAGCTCGTGTTCGACCTGCATTTTGCCTGTCGGAGCGTCTGCGATGATGTGCCAGGGTGGTGGCTGCGCGATCGCAAGCTGTGCTGCGGGCTTTAAGCTCTGTGGGGGCAACTGTGTGTCCGTGTCACTGCCGCAGTACGGCTGTAGCGCAAGCACGAGCTGTACGTCTTGCGCCGTGCAAAACGCGGCGGCCGTTTGCAACGCCGCGGGAGGCTGTGACTACGCGATGTGCAACAACGGCTGGCGTGACCTCGATGGCAACCGCGCCAACGGGTGCGAGACCGCGGCGCCGTCGACCATCGCGGGCCTGCGCGTGTGGCTCTCGACCCGCGAGCCGGGCTCGCTTGTGACCAACAATTGCACAGCGTTTGCCACCGAACAGTGCGTCTCACGCTGGAACAATCTCGCCGACCCCGCCAACCCCGCGACGGTCTCGGGCAACCAGCCCATCGCGTGGTTTCCCAACGGCGACGGGACCGCACGCGAGGTCTTGATCAACGGGCAATTATTTCACGACAGCGGGATGATTTATTTCGCGTTCGCGCCTACGCAAAACCGGCAGTTCTCGCTGGGTCTCTCGGCCGTCACCAACTCGCACTACACCGCGTACATCGTCGACATGCCCATGCGCGCGGACTCTACGCATGCCCTCGCATGCACGCCCGACTCGGTGTTTGACACCAACGGGGCATTTCACTTGGGCTGGGCTTCTCCTACGCAAATGCGCTTGGGGCACTACAACAACGACCTCAACCTCACCACCACCGAGACGCTCTTTCGCCCGCGCCTACTCATCGCGAGCCAGTCCCCCACCGGCCGCACCCTCTCACGCACCAACGCCAGCGGAACGCTCTCTGCCAGTGACAGCAACACCGGCCTCGTGACCCACTCGAACAACTGCACCATTGGCCGTGGGCTCGACAACACAAACAAGTACATGGGGGCCATGTACGAGATCCTTCTGTTTAACCGCGCCCTCACCGCAACCGAGCAAAACACCGTGCGCACGTACATCTCGCGCCGCTACGGGATCTGACAGCGCTGCGCATTCGCTCGGGCCATCTTCGGCAAGTTGAAGCTGATTGCCCAGCGAGTCAGACACGGAGCAGCGGGCGGTGGGGGGGTTGCGCAAAGAGCACACGGGGCCGCAGCGACGTACGTGGTGCAGTGGGCTCTCTTCCGCAACCCGTTGCTCATTCGCGCCGACCTTCTCTTGCCCTGTCGCCCGCTGCCCCGCGCACGCAGCTGCGTCTCTTTGCGCTCTTCACGCAAGCTCTGCCATTTCGCAGACAGAATCCATTGTTCTCTTGGACGCGCTAGCCAGACCTCACGCGTCCTGGTGAATGCCCATGGCGGCCCTTAGCCCGGCGTAGTTGCGATAGAGAATCCGATCAAACTGCGCACCGGTGATCTCTGCGGGCACACATACACACTCAAGCAGCGCGCGCTGCAGCTGCTCGTACTGCGTCGCGTTGGACTGCGTGTTTTCGGGTGTGAGCACCCCGGCCGCTGCGAGCACATTGAGCACTCGGACATCAAACGCGATGAGGTCACGCCCTAGGTCCAGCTCGATCAGAAAATCTCTAGCGCCCTTAAGGCCGATGTACGCGAGATCGCGCGAAACACGTTTGACCCGCGAGGCATCCTCGGCCATCGCGGCGAGCCGCGAGAGGTACGCAGCTGCGCCTCCACAGGTGACAACAAACTCAAGGTTCGCGACGAGCGCTTGGGTCTTTTTGCACGACGCTGCATCGCCAGTAACATACCGAACGCCGTGCTTGTGCAGGACCTTGTGGATCGCGACTGCGCGCGCGGCGGCTGTGAGCGGTGAGAGTGCCAGAATGCTGATTTGCGCGAGGTCACCCGAGGCCACGATCACATCCCAACGCGCGCTGCTCCCGACGACGCAGACCTGCGCGACGATCGCGCGCCAAAGGGCCTCGTCATCCATCGACTTCCATCGATCCTTCGGCGGAAAAAACGGCCGCGCTCGAGAGAGAAAATCCTCGCAAGTGCAGATCGCGATGAGTCGCTTTGCAGCGGCCGGAGGGATCCATGGCGAGGTGGGCTTCATCGATCGCCGAGGTTACTCCAGCGCAGGCCGCGCCCTCACCGCAACCGAGCAAAACACCGTGCGCACGTACATCTCGCGCCGCTACGGGATCAGACCCCCCCAGCGCCGCCGCTCTCGCGAGACATCCTCGCGGTTGAGTGCGACGATGTAGCGCTATGGCAAGAGCCCTCAGACTCGCCGTGGGGACCTTCGTGAGGGTCCCGCTCGCGGACAAGACCTTCGGCTACGGGAGGGTCCTCTCGGATCCGTACATGGCCTTCTATCGCTACCGAACCGAAGAGCCCTCTGAAGATCTCACGGCGATCGCCGCGCAACCGATCATGTTCATCCAGGCCGTGCGGCTCGTGAGAGGCCACGACTGGATTGTTTTGGGCGACAGAGCACTTGAGGACGAGCTCGCCAAGCCCGTCGTGAGGTTTATGCAAGACCTCGCGGACTACCGAAAGTGCACGATCTTTGACTCTGTGGGCCTAGAGAAGCAGGTCGAACCCGAGGCCTGCATCGGCATCGAACGCGCCGAGGTCTGGGACCCTCATCACATCGCACAGCGCTTGCTCGACACCTTCATGGGTCAACCCAACGTCGCCGAAGTCCACGCGCGCGTACGACTCCGCTAGCACCCCCACGCGCTGCTCCATGGCAGGGACTCGCGGCCCACCGCGACTTCGATTTTGACCAGTGATTTCAATGGTCCATCGCGCTCGCAAACGCAACCGACCGTCCCGCTCTTTGCGGCCGCGATTGTTTTAGTACGACTTACGAAAGTCGGTCTTGTGACACTTGGGACACGGCGGGATGTGACTAGAGCGCTGGAGATTGAGCTCTGTCCCGCAATCGGTACAGGTCAGCTTTCCTGGCCCCGAGACCTCGCCCGTGTTGAGCATCAGCGCCTGCTCTGACTTGGCGGCCCAGCTCTGAAAGAGCTCGCCCATGCTGCCAAACAGATGGGATAGAAGGTCGTCAAATCCAGTGCTGATGCGAGACGGATCCAAGCTCCTGCGGATGGACTCGCGAGCATGGACAAAATCGGCGCGCATCGCTTCCAGATTTCTCTTCAGAAATCTTTTCGCGCGCTCACTCTCTTCCTTCGTAAAGTCCCCAGCCTTCTCAAGCCGCTCCGCAGACGCATCGACAGCCAAGTGAAGCCATTCCGTTGACGTCTCTTTGCTCTCCATGAGCTGATGCTTGGTCTTTTTGGCCAACTTTTCAAAGTTAGAAATGTCGCGGTCGTGTGCCTGTGCCTGTTCGTGTTCGTGTTCGTGTGCGTTATTCATAAGTTCTCCACAGTGCTGTTGTCTCTCGCGTTGGGCACCAAGCCGGCCGATCAAACAGGCACGCTAGGGCCTCGCGGAACGGCAGACCCCGGCCCGCCGCCGGGCTCTCGCCAGTCGCGTTCGATCCGCGCTTTGCGGTCTTCGTATTCTTCGGTCGTGATCTCTCCCGCAGCATAGCGTCGCTGAAGAATGCCAAACGGATTCTCGCGGTAGCGCTGGGCCGTGCTGCGCCGGACCGGCGTCACGAAGAACAAGAACGGAGCGAGCAACATGAGCCAAAAAATCCACCAAACAAAGTGCATTCCGAAATAGTGATAGTGGTACGGGTCCATCGTGAGTCCCTCTCGAAGTCACGCGTGATGCGTGACCTTGTTGGTTGAAGTCTGGTACGCAAACGCTATTGGTTAGATAGGTCTTTTGCTGGCGAATGGACAGGATCTGCAGGCGCCGTCTGCCAATAGGCCGGGCGCCCGTAGTAGTCATACAAGCGCGTCTCGTACTGACGGTTCACTGCGTCCGTGGCGCTCCACTCGGGGCCGGCCTTGATCACTTCGCGAGCAAGCTCGATGTAGACCTTGTTTTCGGCCCAGCTGATGCGCTCAACCCACTGAGGCGCGACGAGGACGCTCTTGCCGAACCACCAGTTGCGGGTGTTCACGACCAAGTAGCGGATCTCCCAAGTCTCATCGTCTACGATGAAGTCTTCGATATGTCCGATGGATCCATCGGTGCCCTCAACGTGGTAGCCACGGACCTCTTCGTCGCTCCGCAAATGAACGTCGGTAGAAGAGTCGACCTCGGTCGCACTGGTAGACTTTTCACTCGTCGCGAGCAGCGCGGGGTAAGCCACCAAGCCCCAGACTCCTGGGGATCCCCAATAGCGCGGATAGCCATAGTAGCTACTGAACTGTCTCTCATGCTGGCGAGAGACCGGCTTCTCAACATCGATGGAGGGACTGTTCTTCACCTTCTCGGTGGTCAGGGAGAGGTGAAAGAGCTTGGTCTTCCAGTCGAGCTCACCAAACGAAATGGGTGAGATCAGCACCTGTTTCCCATCGAGAAACAGCGGCCCTCCGGTCTGGATGACCAAGTAGCGGACAGCCCATCGCTCATCGTCGATGAGAAACTTCACGACGCTACCGATCTCGCCATCGAAGGCGCTCACTTTGTAACGCTCGATTTCTTTTAGGCTTCGCAACATGAGATTTTCTTTCCGCAACACGAAATGCTTCGCGCTGCATTTTCAAAGTGCGTGACGCCCTTCGCCTCGCCATGGGCGGGGTCTGACGTCACGTCTGCGACCGAGAGGCTCAGCGCCACCAGAAGGTGACGCAGGCCCAGACCAACCCGATGATCATCACCGTCCACACGAAGTCGCCGCCCCAGCCCCATGCCAAGTGGTCAACGCCCACGGGGCCTCCCCCGCCCGCTGCGCGCCGACTCTGGATGTACCTCGGATACGGGGCTCCCCATCTTCGGTAACCCCAGCCATACCCGAGCGAAGGCAGCAGAAACACAGCCAGAAAAATGATCCAAAACCAACTTGAGTAGGGCATCGTGCTCGCTTTCTTCTGAGCCATGCCTTCTGCACACCGCGCGCCAAGGCCTTGCGATCGAGAGCCGCAGCCCCATCTGCGTAGGGATCATGTGGATTGGTAATCGAATCCACTGCCCCGGCCCTCTCAGCGTGCCGCACGAACGCGAAGGACATCAAATTGATTTGAAAGAGCCATCATATTGAGTGATCTCTAGTGGACATTCTGATGAGAAAACTCAGCGCGCCCACGACGCTTCACCGCAGCGTGCGACAACGCCGAGTGCGCGAACACCCTGGGCCCCAAAGCCACCCCTGATCCCCACCCAGGTCGTCACAGAGCCTCACGCACGAAGGGCGACCCCTCCACTGAGAGCCCTCTGAAGAGCCCACAGGATCGAGATCGCCCAGCGTGTGTGTCTCTCGGACGAAACTTAGTTTTTGCCTAGGCTCTTGAAGGCGCCCTCAAGCTCTTTGTAAGCGCTCTCGACGCCGGCCTTGAAGCCGTCCCACTTGTCCGCTCCCGCGCTCTTGAGCTCCGTGAGCTTTGCCTGCGCGTGCAGCTGTTTCACTCTCAGCTCGGCGACGAGCACTTGCTCTTCGGCCTTGGCCAAGGTGCCAGCCGCGGTGACCTTCGCTGCAAGCTCGTCGAGCTTCTCGCCCCAATGTGCGAGCTGTTTTTCCATCGTGCCGATTTGAACTTCTTTGGTTTCCATGGTGTCTCCTGCTGAGGGTGTCTGCACGACACGTGCCGCCGGGGTCTTACTGCCCCTTGGGGCGAGCAAATCGGCGCTGGATGAACTTCACAAGCTCGATGATGGCGAGCGGCGAGAGCGCGCACGCGGCCACGACGCCCCAGTCTTTTGCACCCAGCGGGACCGTGTGCAGGACCGCGCGCAAGAACGGGACATAGACGGCAGCCAATTGCAGCAGCACGCAGAGCGCCACCGCGCCCCAGATCCACCCGTTCTTAAACAGACGCGCGTCGAACGCAGTGCGAGTCTCTGATCGCGAGCTGAAGACATGGACGACCTGGACGAGCGCGAGCGTCATGAAGGCCACGGTGATCGCGTGCTTGAGCCCCTCGCCCTCGGCCCCGTGCATTCGCATGCCGACAAAGAAAGACACCAAGGTGACCGCGGCAAGCAGCGCACCCTGCCAGCCGATCATCACCAAGAGCCGCGCAGGGAGCAGAGGCGCCTTGGGGTCGTGCGGAGGCTGGCTCATCATGCCAGGCACCGAAGGCTCAAGCGCCAACGCGAGCGCCGGAAAGATGTCCGTGATCATGTTGAGCCACAGGATCTGAAGCGCGCCAAGGGGGAGCGGCCAGCCCACCATCAGGGCGACGAACACCGTAAGAATCTCTGATAGATTGCAGGAGAAAAGATATCTTACGTACCGAAGAATGTTCGCATAGATCATCCGTCCCTGTTCGACCGCGCGGACGATCGTGGCGAAGTTATCGTCGACAATCACCATGTCCGCGGTCTCTTTGGCGACCTCCGTCCCTTTGATCCCCATGGCCACGCCGATGTCGGCCTTCTTCAAGGCCGGGGCGTCGTTTACACCGTCACCGGTCATGGCCACGATCTGCCCCTGCGCTTGCAGCGCTTCGACGATCTGGAGCTTGTGCTTGGGGGACACCCGCGCAAACACCGCAGCGCCGTTCACCGTCGCTTGCCAACCGGCAGCGTCGAGGTTGGCGAGCTCACGCGCGTGCACAATCCGCAGTGGTTTGCCGTCGAGATCACGGTCGATCCCAAGCTGACGTGCGATCTCGGCCGCGGTGGTCTGTTGGTCGCCGGTGATCATTACCGATCGGATTCCGGCCTCGCGACACGTGGCGATCGCGGATTTGGCCTCGTCACGCAAGGGGTCCGTCATGCCGACGAGGCCCACGAAGACCAAGCGGTCTGTGGCCTCAAGGTCGGCGTCGCTCAGGCCGTTGGGGAGCTCTCGATACGCCAACGCGAGCACACGCAGCGCGGCGCTCGCGAGGCCCTGATTGAGCTCATCCAAGCGGACGCGATCGTCGGGCGTGAGCGGGATGACACCCTGCGCGCGAAGCTGCGACGCGCTCGCCGCGAGCACCGTCGCGGGTGACCCCTTCACAAACATAATCAGCGGGCCCTGGGGCGTCCGGTGCACCGTGACCATGCGCTTGGTGGTGCTGTCAAAAGGCTGCTCGCGGATGCGCGGAAACTCGGCCTCGAGCGCCGCCTCTGTCAGACCTGCCTTCTCTGCAGCCACGATCAGCGCCGCCTCGGTAGGGTCGCCAAGCACAGCATCCTTGCCCTCGGTGTGGGCGACCTTCGCGTCGTTGCACAGCGCGCCGATCTGCAGCGCGAGGGTGAGCGGTTTGTTTGCGCTCGGCTGCAGTGGTTGACCGTCCTCTTGAAACTCGCCGATCGGAGAGTAGCCCACGCCGGTGACATCGACCCGTCGCGCGTCCACAACATAGACCGAGACCGTCATCTCGTTGCGGGTCAGCGTGCCCGTCTTGTCCGTGCAAATCACCGTGGTGGACCCAAGGGTCTCGACCGCAGGCAGACGCCGGACCAGCGCGCCCATGCGGGCCATCCGCTGCATGCCGAGCGCAAGGGTCATCGTGGACACCGCGGGCAGCCCCTCGGGCACCGCGGCGATCGCGAGCGAGATCCCCACTTCTAGCATGGCGAGAAAGCCGTGACCGCGGAGCAATCCCGCAAGCACAATCACCGCGCAGAGCGCCAACACAAACACGAGCAACAGCTGGCCAAGGCGGGCGAGCTTCTTCTCAAGGGGCGTGTCGTTGTTCTTGGCCTCATCGATAAGAACGCCGATTTTGCCCATCTCGGTGGCCGCGCCGGTCCCGGTCACCAGGAGCTGGCCGCGGCCGTCCACGATCGTCGTCCCCATAAACGCCAGGTTCATCCGGTCCGCGAGCGCTGCCTCTGCATCCGCGATCACGTCGGTGGACTTCGTCACCGCCCTGGACTCTCCCGTGAGCGCGGCCTCTTCGATCTGCAGCCTCACGGTCTCGATAATCCGCCCATCCGCGGGGACCCGCGCGCCCGCTTCAAGAACGATGAGGTCCCCCGGCACCAGGTCTGCCGCGGGGAGCTCACGCTCGACGCCTTCGCGGACCACGCGAGCCCTCCGCACGGACTGCTTTTGAAGCGCCGTCAGAGTCTTCTCGGCTTTCCATTCGGTGACGAACCCGATCGCCGCGTTGAGGACGACCACCACCAAGATTGCGCCCGCTTCGAGACTCTCGCCCGTCGCAAACGCGATGCCGGCGGCCACGAAGAGCAACAACACAAGCGGGCTCTTCAATTGGTTAAAAAGAATCACGAACGGAGTCCGTCCGGGTGCCTGCTTCAACCGATTGGCGCCGAAGCGCTCAAGGCGCCGTGCGGCCTCCGATTGGGTCAATCCACGCGTCGCGTCAGTCCGCAGATCCCGTGCCACCCGATCGACGCCCAGCGTGTGCCACGCGACCGTGTCAGCGCCCTGCAGCGCCCCCTCGCGCTCGCGAGGGGCGTCCTCGGGGGGCGTTGGCGTTGCGTCGCCCGTAAGAGCCGGGCCGCCCTCGTTTTCCCAGCGCTCAAACGCACTTCGTTTGAGCTCGTTCGCAGTGCGCTGATCTCTCATGGTCCCTGGGGGTCCTCGCGGAAAGCTGTTTTTGGGCGTGCAGAGCCCCCGCGACCACGCCGTCCGACCGGTCCAGCGAGAAGCGCTCAAAGTGTGTTGGGCCCCCGAGCGCCTCGTTAGCTCCGTGCGTGGAGCTGGCCTAGTGTGCTCTGAAGCATGGTCTTCATCTTGTCCGCGGCGCCCTCGATGGCTTTGTCCAAGGTCGCAGCCTCGCAGGTGACCGCAGTGGGCTGGCGCCCCTCCATACGGGCTTCGATCATGCAGCGCTTGTCCTGCTGACCATTCTTGGCGCCGTTCTCGTCGCTGAGATGGACCTCTACGCGCGTGATGTGAGCGCTGAAGAGGCTCAGCGCGTCACGAATCGAAGCCTCGACTTGGGCCACGAGGCCCTCGTTTCCATCGATGTTTTTGTCTGTATTGACTTGGATTTGCATGATTTCTCGTTCTCTTTGTGGGTTGTGTCAGTGTCGATAAATCGCGGCGGCGCCCTTGCGTGTGGGCATCTTCGCGGTCGGGAGCACCACGACGTCGCCACCCATTTTGCCAACCAGCTCGCCGAGGTCATCGAGCACGTCGTTGACGCGCGGGCTGCTGAGCGCCGCCCCGGTCACCTTGCCGTTTCCTTCGCCGAGGTGTCCGCCGATCTGACGGTCCGCCTCGATGAAGAGCGTGGCGACGCGGCCCGCCGCGGCGGCCTCGGCGATGTGCGAGAGGTTGTCGCTGCCACGGCCAGCGGATTGGGCTTGCCCGAAGCGATCGGTCAGCTTTGCGAGCCGGGCGTCAAATTGCGGCTCCATGAGCTTCCATGCGAGCGTCCTCAGGACTTCGTTTGTGAGAACGCTGGGGTTGACCATGATCCCCTCCGGCTGCAAAAACGGGTTGTGACTGACGCTGCGAAAACGCTGATGATGCTCTGGTAGCGCGGCCAAAATCAGCGGCAGCTCCGTGGGGCCCGAGTGATGTTCGAGCACCGCCCGATCGATCGCCCGAAAGAACCGATCGGCGTCAATCTTGACTTCTTCTGCCTTCGCGCCGTGACCATGGTGCATCGCGTTGCTCGCGCCCCCTACGCCCCCATACGACGCGACGGTCTGGTGCGGCTCGCTCAGCTCTGCGCCCAGCGCCGCGGTGATTGTGCGGGGCACGCCGTCGGCAAGCTCGACCTCTGCAAGGACGTCACGGTCTCCTTCGAACAGCCTGACCTTGTCGAGACTCAACGCGAGCACTTGGTAGCGGTCGACGGTCTGAAGAAACTGCCACAGGGGCTTGAGGTGAAAGCTATCGGCCACCACCGCGAACGCTGCGACCGTTCGTGGCAACCGAAACACCTGAAAGCGGGGCCCGCACCCCAGCACGGCGAGCCCATCGAGCGCGTGGTTCCAGAACGCTTGATCCTTCGCCAGTGCCTCAAAGGGCTTGAGAAGCGTCCAAGTCTCTGCGGCCGAGTAGGCCTTCAAGAGTGAGGTCTCGAGCTCTTTGACGAGGTTGTGAAACCGGATCGGGTCCGCTTGGTTCTCTGGGTGCTGGCGATGCGTCGGCTGGTAGAGCGAGAGACAGGGCCCGGACTGAGGCAAAAGGAGCTCTGAGAGCGACTGTTTGGTGAGCAAGGTCATCAATATTTTCCTTAGAATTCAATAGGTTAGATGGACCCTCTTCGGGGTCTCTCGCTCAGACATCCGCGCTCCGCAGGCGCAGCGCGTTGCCAATGACCGACACAGAGCTGAGGCTCATGGCCGCAGCGGCGATTACAGGGCTCAGAAGCAACCCAAAGAATGGGTAGAGAACACCCGCCGCGATGGGCACGCCGATCGCGTTGTAAGCGAACGCGAAGAACAGGTTCTGCTTGATGTTCGCCATGGTCTTTCGAGACAGCCGGCGCGCGCGGACGATGCCCCGGAGGTCACCTTTCACCAGGGTGACGCTCGCGCTCTCCATCGCCACGTCGGTGCCTGTCCCCATGGCGATCCCCACGTGGGCTTGCGCCAGCGCGGGGGCGTCGTTGACCCCGTCGCCAGCCATCGCCACGACGCAGCCCTCGGCTTGAAGCGCTTTGACCCTGCTCGCCTTCTCGTCAGGCAGCACCCCCGCGATCACATCGTCAATGCCAAGCTTTTTGGCCACCGCTTGCGCCGTCGTCTCGCTGTCCCCGGTCATCATCACGATCCTGAGCCCCTCGGCATGCAGCATCCGGATCGCCTCAGGGGTGCTCTCTTTGATCGGGTCGGCGACACCGACGAGACCCGCCAAAGTTCCGTCGACCGCAACGAACATCACGGTCTGCCCCTCTGCGCGCAGCGCCTCGGCCCGCGCGCTCAAGCTCGCGGCGTCGATGACGAGGCTCTCCATGAGCGCCAGGTTTCCGAGGGCCACGGTGCGCCCGTCCACGCTGCCGACGACACCTTTGCCAGTCACCGAGTTAAACTCTTTGGCCTCTGCGAGGGCCACGCCGCGGTCTGCAGCGCCCTGGACGATGGCCGCCGCAAGCGGGTGCTCACTCCCTCGCTCAAGCGTCGCGACGAGCCGCAGCAACGTCGCTTCGTCCACAACGTCAGAGACCACCACGCTGACGAGCTTCGGTTTGCCCTCGGTGAGCGTGCCCGTCTTGTCCACGACCAGCGTGTCGACCTCTCGCAGCACCTCAATGGCCTCTGCGTTCTTAAAGAGCACACCGAGCCCCGCACCTTTGCCGGTCGCGACCATGATGGACATCGGGGTCGCGAGGCCGAGCGCACACGGACAGGCAATAATGAGCACCGCCACGGCGTTGACAATCGCGTGCGCCATCGCGGGCTTGGGCCCAAAGACGGCCCACACTCCAAACGTCAGCACCGAGACCGAAATCACGACCGGCACGAAGTATCCGGCGACGACATCGGCGAGCTTCTGAATCGGCGCGCGGCTCCGCTGCGCCTCGGCGACCAGCGACACGATGCGAGCCAAGAGCGTCTCGGTGCCAACCTTCTCAGCCCGCATCACGATCGCGCCGGTCCCGTTGAGCGTCGAACCAATGACGTGATCCCCGGCGTGTTTCTCGACCGGCATGGGCTCGCCCGTCACGAGGGACTCGTCGATCGAGCTCGCGCCGTCCAAGACGACGCCATCGACGGGGACCTTTTCGCCGGGTCGAACCCGCAGCCGGTCGCCCACATGAACGCTGTCGAGCGAGACGTCTTCTTCGGTGCCGTCCTCGCGGAGTCTCCGCGCTGACTTGGCCGCCATGCCGAGGAGCTTTCGGATGGCCGAGTTGGTCTTGCTTCGCGCGCGAAGCTCAAGGACTTGCCCAAGCAAAATGAGCGTGGTGATGACCGCAGCGGCCTCGAAGTAGACCGCGACCTCGCCTGATTTTAGCCGAAATGATGCCGGAAAAATCCCTGGCACCACCGTCGCGACGAGGCTGTATCCATAGGCTGCGCTCACGCCAAGCCCGATCAGCGTGAACATATTGAGGCTTCGGTTTCTCACCGAGGCCACCGCGCGCACAAAGAAGGGCCAGGCCGAGACGGTGCAGACGGGGGTCGCCAACGCGAGCTCGAGCCACACCCGCGTGCGCATCGAGATCAACGCCGAGATCGGCTGCCCCGGGAGCATGTCGCCCATGGAGATCACGAAGAGCGGCAAGGTGAGCGCGACCGCAAACCAGAAGCGCCGCTGCATGTCCTTGAGCTCGGCGCTCTCGTCCTCGTTGGCGGCCGCCGCGCGAGGCTCAAGGGCCATGCCGCAGATCGGACAGCTGCCCGCGGCGTCACGCACGATCTCGGGGTGCATCGGACAGGTAAACTCGCCCCCCGCGACATCTGCAGGTGGCGCACTTGCCTCGACCGCGCCGATGAACTTACCGGGTTCTACGCGGAATTTCTCAAGGCATCCAGCGCTGCAAAAGCCGTAGCGCTCGCCCTTATGGGTGAGCCTGTGGGGCGAGCTCGCTTGCACGGCCATGCCGCAGACCGGATCGCTCCCGCCAGGCGCCGAGCTCGCCTCGTGCTCGCTCGGTTCGTCGAGCTTCTGGGTCTGTTTGTGCATCGATGTCCTTCTGCCCGCGGCCCCGTGGATGGCGCATGAACCCGCAACGACAAAGACCGCGCCTGCCCGCGCCGGGCTGCTCGTGCGATGGCATGCCTTCGCGACATGCGTTGTCTCTTGGACTCCGCGGGGTTTCCCCAATGGGACCCCACCGCCATCCCGAATGGGTCGCTGCCTTGGCGGGCGCTTGCAACGCCAAGATCTCTAGAGCCTAAGCACAAGTCGTGCCGGACGATCTTCCATCTACCGATATGCCAGACCCGACGGGTGCGCGCTTCGCAGTCCGCTCAGCCTCTGAAAAGCAGCGCACCAAGTCCATCAAAATGCAAAGATACATCAATCAAATTGATTGTATCAATCCACCGCTGCTTGTATGGATCCATCACTATCCGTATTGCAACGCACTTCTGCGGCAAGCCCCTCACAGCAGAGGCACATCACTTTTCAGACTTGGGATGGCCCCATGGACGCTTCGCGGCGCGCTGAGCCGAGAGGTTTGCGCTGGCGCTTCGCGGGGACCTGCCCAGCGGGCGACCCCGAGACACTACGCCCCCCCAACAGTCTCTGCGAGCCACCCACGCTCCTGAAGCTTGCTGCGACACCCGATCCGCCGACCCCGCCGCCGTCGAGACTCTTAACCGCCCTCGCCCGCATCGGTCTGTGTGTTCGCTGCTCGCTTTTTGCCGATCACTCCGTAGTTCTTGAGCTTGCGGTACAGCGTCGCCGAGCCGATGCGAAGCTGCTCGGCGGTGTGCGTCTGGTTGCCGCTGTTGAGCGCGAGCGCGGCGAGGATGTACTCGCGCTCGATCTCGTCGAGTGGACGCACGGCGCCGTTGGTGGCGACAGGCTTTGGGAGAGCCTGTCGGATCTCTTCGGGCAGGTCCACAAGCTCTACGCGGCTGCCTTGCGCGAGCGCTACGGCGCGCTCCATGGCGTTCTCAAGCTCGCGCACGTTGCCGGGCCAGTCGTGACGAAGCAGCTGATCCGCGGCGTTGGGCGAAAGGCCCGAGACATTGCGGCGCAACCGGAGCCCAACGTCTGCGAGCAGCACGCGGGCGAGCGGCAAGATGTCATCCCGTCGCTCACGCAGCGCTGGGACGTGCAACGCGACCACGTTGAGCCGGTAGTAAAGATCCTGCCGAAACGTGCCCTCGGCGACACCACGGACGAGGTCACGGTGCGTCGCCGCGACGATGCGCACGTCGATCTTGCGGCTCTTGCTCTCGCCCACGCGTCGGATCTCGCGCTCTTGCACTGCGCGCAGAAGCTTGACCTGCATGCCGGGAGAGACCTCGCCGACTTCGTCCAAAAAGAGGGTCCCTGTGTTGGCCGACTCAAAGAGTCCCGGGCGATCGTGCGTCGCGCCCGTAAACGCTCCGCGCGCGTGCCCAAAGAGCTCGCTCTCAAGCAGCGTCTCGGCGATCGCGCCACAGTTGACCGCGATAAAGGGCCCCGCCGCGCGCGTGGATTCATCATGGACCAGCCGCGCGATGCGCTCTTTGCCCGAGCCACTCTCGCCCGTGATGAGCACCGTCGAGTCGACCTTGGCGACCCTGCGCGCCAAGTCGACGACCTGCTGCATCGTGGGGCTCTTGGCGATGATCCCCAGAGGGTTGTCGAGCTCGTGCGCGACACGGACGAGCGTCCGTTGGCGACCACGGAGCTTGCGCTCTGCGACTTTGAGCGTCTCCATCACGCGCTGGAGCGAGACATCGAGGCACTCTTTGAGCTGCGATGGATCAAAGAACCGAAGCTCGTTGGCGAGCCCGTCTCCCCACTCCGTGCGTGTGCGAGCAAACAAGTGACAGCCCGCGTCCCCCTTGCCCATGCAGCGGTCTTCGAGGACATAGATCTCTTCACCGCTGCTGCAGCTAAGGTAGCCGCTGATGAGCCCGCTGATGGTCCAACACACTGGCACGTCCGCGCGACCAAAGTGCAACAGGTGCTGCTCGGCTTCGTACGACGCGAGCAACATCATGCCATTTTTGGATCGTGGACCCTCGGCTCCTGGCTCGATGCAGAACAGCCCTCCAAGCGCGTGCAGCCGGATCCCTGCGCCGCGCCAATCGTCCTCGCTCGCCCACTCAAACTCAGATCGCATCGCCTCGGCCATGCGCCAGCCGTGCGCAAAGCCAAACTGGGTCAGCACCGTGCGAGCCGCCGTGGAGCCAAAGTTCTCGACGAGATATTTGCGGTGAAGTCCCATCGCCACCGCGTCGAGCAAGAGCGCACGCTGTCCAGCAAAGCGGATCAGGCCGCCCGCTGGATCAAGCTCCAAGAGCTCTTTGTGGTCTAAATCGTCAACCTTCATAGCCCCCTGACACTCTTTCGAATTGAAGCATCGCGTGATTCATTTTGAATGATCAGTCTATCGACTGAGATCACGAGAGCCAATAGCCGATTGCGTTCACCGGCAAATTGAAAGAGCTTGATCGGCAGGGGGTAGGTCAGAGATAAGGGTTCGGATTGACCGGCGCGCCGTTGATCCGCACCTCGAAGTGCAGGTGGGCTCCGGTGGACGCGCCCGTGCTGCCAACCACACCGATCCACTGTGAGCCGCTCACCGACGCGCCCACACCGATGCCGGGCGCGAAGTGATGTTGGTGTGCGTAGAGCGTGCTCATCCCGCCGCCGTGCGAGACCTCGATCGTGTTGCCATAGCTCCCGCGAGGGCCTGCCTGGATGACTACGCCGGGGCGGCACACTCGGATCTGCGTCACGTTGTTGGACCCGTTAAAATCAATGCCTGTGTGTAAGCGATACACACCCGAGATCGGGTGAATTCGGTACCCGTACGGAGAGGTCACTCCGCCAGGGACGGGGCGTCCCTCGCAGGGGCCCGCGCCGAGCCGCACGTTGATCGTCCGCGCGGGAGAAGGCTCGCTCAGAGCGACCTCTCCGCGCGAGACGGCCCACCGGTACGCGTGGTCTCCGGCGGTCCGTGGCGCGGTGATGCCAAAGCGCAGCGTGCTGCGAAATCCCGGCGCGATCGGAAGGGCAAACGCGAGGTTTCCGGCACCCCACGCGCCGGGCGCCGCGGGGGCCGCGGACTGCACGCGGTAGGCAGCGTCCCAGACCGCAGAGCCACAGTTGGCGAAGGTAATATCGGCCGAGGCAGCCTCGCCGGGGTTGAGCACGGTTGGATGATTCTGCGAGACAAATCGCACGGGAGAACTATTTTCACCGCAGTCAAAACGGTGGTTCACCCGAAAGGTCTGCTCGGGCGAAGCGTCTCCGAGCGAGGCTCCGTCGCGCTCGATGCGCCACGCGTAGGGATAGACCCCCGGGGCGCTGGGGGTGGTCCCCGCGATCGGGACGGTCACCTCGGAGCCGTACGTGACATCCGTGGGCAGCGGCACGCGCGTGACCCCCACATGCGAGACCCCCATCGCGAGGGAGGTCACGAGCGAGACACTCTCGCGCGTCCAGGGCTCTTGGCCACAGTTGGCGAAGGTCACCGCGCCACGGACGGGCTCGCCCACCCCGAGGTCGTCGGCAAATCGTTGCTGTGATCGAAACCGCGCCACGGGCCCCTCGACCGCGCAATCCGCCGCGGCCTGCACCACCACGGGGACCTCGGGCGAGGGCTCTTGAAAGCTCTCTCCTCCCTCACGCGCGATCACCCACGCAAACGCATACGTCCCGTTGTCCACGGGCGCGCGCACTTCAAACGGGATCTCAACGCGCCCTCCCACGGGCACCTCGCGTGAGAGCGCGACCCGCGCGACACCCCACACGTTGCTCGCGCCCGGTCTCGGAATCAGTGCAAATTCACCCGCAGACCACGCCTGCCCGCTGCAGTTATCAAACGTGACGCTCACCTGCGCGCGCTCTCCGGGCCGCATCGCGCTCGGGGGCATCCGCTGCCCTCGAAACTGCGCCGACGCCTGCCCCACAACACAGCCCCCGGCGTCTCCCGGCCCCGGATCGCCGCCGTCACCCCACGGCTCCATCGGCCCCGCGCACGAGAGCCCAAGCATCGTGGTCGAAATCGCTGCAAACAGTCTCACGCAACGCATCGTGATTCGAGCCTTTCGGGTGTTATCTACCAAGTGACCGCCACCGGCCCGCGCTGCTCGCCGAGCGCGCCAATGCCCAGCGAGCCCGCTTCGTTCGAGCCCCAACAACGCACGCTGCGGTCTTGCAAGACCGCGCACGAGGTCCCGCCTCCCGAGCTCACCGCGCGCACCCCCAACAGCGGGTTGGTCGCGGCGGATCCCGGCGACGCGATCACACGCACGAGCCTCGGTCCGCCCTCGTTAAGCTGGCCATCTCCGAGCTCACCGTTGCGGTTGGCTCCCCAACAGCGAACGGTCTGATCGTCGAGCAAGACGCAGCCCATCGAGCCACCCGCCGAGAGAGAGACTGCCTGCGGATTTGCAGGCTCTTCGACGTCGACACTCGCGCTCACGTCAGCGCCCGACTCTGCGCTCGCATCGGTGCTCGCGTCCGCATTGGTGCTCGCGCTCGCGTCCATCCTCGGTGTCATCGCGTCTGCGCTCATCGCGTCTGCGCTCATCGCGCCATCACGCACGCTTGCGTCTTGCGTCGCTCCCGCGTCGGGCATCTCGGTGATCAACGTGCCCTCGAACCCCTCGACCGCGACGGGGCCCGAGACGCACGCGTTGGCACACGGCGCAAACGGAGGCGCGGGCACAGGCACCCCGAGCT
Organism: Deltaproteobacteria bacterium; assembly: GCA_030694465.1. GTDB lineage: Bacteria > Myxococcota_A > Polyangia > Polyangiales > JAUXYJ01. The sequence goes on from JAUXYJ010000002.1 coordinate 39,495, forward strand.
GCCCACGATCATTGCGGCCCCAGCACAAGACCGCGCCATCGCTGCGCTGCGCGCACGTGTGGTGCCCTCCAGCGACCAGCGATTGCACGCCTGAGAGCGTCACCGTGTCGGCACGCACGGGCTCTGCGACGGTGCGCGCCATCGCGCTCGCCGGGCCCGCACCGAGCTCGCCGTCTACGTTGGATCCCCAGCAAAAAACCTGCCCATTCATCGTTCGCGCGCAAGAATGAACCTCGCCCGCCACGACCTCGACCGCCGCGCGCACCGAGGCCACACGCACCGGAGTCTTCGCACACGAGACGCTCTGCCCGTCGAGCATGCACGTCGCGCTCGTGGCCTCTACGCCGAGCTGCCCGCGATCGTTCGCGCCCCAACACCACACGTTCCCTTGCGAGACCGCGCAGCTGTGCCGAAGCCCCGTCGCGAGCGAGGTCACCTCGGTGAGCGCGCCCACCGCGACCGGGACCGTGCTGGGCAGCGTGGCGCCGTTTCCGAGCTGGCCCGTAGTGTTGCCTCCCCAGCAAATCACCGCGCCGTTTGCGTTAAGCCCGCACGCATGCGCGCCCCCCGTCCGCACAACGGTCACTCCCGTCGCGCCTCCCACTTGCTGTGGAAACATATGGCACGCCACCGACCGCGTCTGCCCGTTGGCCAAGCGCTCGGGGCACAGATCGCTGCTCTCGTAGCCAAGCTGCCGTTCATCATTGCGCCCCCAGCACCACACCGTCTGATCGCCGAGCGCGGCACACGCAAACCGGTTGCCCACGCTCACCTGCGACACACATCGGCTGCGACTCTGCCCGTTGCAACCCACCACAGGCGGCGGCACCGAAGGACCACACGAGGCAAGAAAGAGCGCAAAAATCATCCCTGCAATGGGTCTCATCAAGCAGAGAGTCTAACAGAGCGCGCTACGGGTCACCACTCGCGCGACACGGTCACCAAGACCTACACGTGCGACCCGGCGACGTCGCCGGATGGGCCCACTAGTGACCGAGCCCACGCATGGACTCTCGCATCGAGTACGGGCGCTCGACGCCCATGGGGCGATCAAGAATTACCCACCCGGTGTCCTCGCTGTAGCGCAACAGTCCCCAGGCTGTCGGGCTCACGATGCGCATCCGCGAGTCGAGCGCGCCGAGGGTCACCCCGCGACCTACCTCAAGCACGCGCAACAGAGACACCCCATCCATCACAAGCATCCGCGAGCCCAACAGCAAGAGCGTCTCGCGGCCGTTGAAGCTCCCCGTGAGCTCATACTCTCCGGCCACACGCCCCAAGGACTGCCGCGCGCTCTGCAGCTGCGCATAGAGGTCATGGGCGACGAGGTCTCCGTCGCTCACGCTCTCGCGGCGATAACCCCAGCCGTCACGCCCCACAGTGACCGCGTTGTTCGAGGCGTCCACATCCAAGCGAAACCACGAGGTCTCGCCCACACGCAGCATCCAGCGACCAAAGTGCCCGTCGCCATGCACGTTCTCTTGGTCAAAAGTCTGCTGCAGATTTCCGTCGCGATCGACAAAGAGACCGGTCGAATACTCTGCATCGGTGGGCACCGCGAGCTCGGTCCACGTGCGCCCACCGTCCAGCGATTTGCGCATCCAACGCACTGGCGGCAGCGGCACGCGTGGTGGCTCGTCATTGCGCGTAAGCTCCATATTCTCGGCGAGCTCGGTCGCGCACAGCGTGTAGATGGCACCAAAGCCCACGCCCAACGCGCGGCCCGCGCCCGAAAGACAGACCTGCAATCGCTCGCTCTGGCTCGCCCCAACCCGGCGCACATCCAGTCCGTTGTGTGTGAGCCAGTACACGTCGCCGTGTGCGTCAATGCTCACCGACTCGCTGCGCGCGGTGACAGGCATCGCGAAGCGCTCCCAGGTCACGCCGTCGTCGAGACTTCGCGCGATCGAGCGCGGATAGACCGCGACAATCCGCGTAGGGTCTTCGAGCGCGACCCTCACCGCCACCGCCACGTTGACCCCGCGCGGAGCAGGCCCGTCCATCAGCGAGGGCAGAGGGCGCACCCGCGCCTGCGCCCATTTGATCGGCAACGCAAGAGACGCGCGCACCGGCTCGTGCACATCGGGCGCCCTCGGGACGTCGCCTGCGCTTGCGTCACGCACGCCGCTGTCCGCCACCAAGAACTCAGGAGCGATCACGGCCCTACGAGAACGACATCCAGCGAGCAAAATCTCAATCAAAATCAACAAAACCACTGCACACGTTTGGGTCATCTTGCGCTCGCCATCTCAACCTCAGAGACTCACACGATGTCTACCCGGCGACGTCGCCGGACAAGTCACTCAGCGCCCGTCCAAGCGCTCCCAGTGTGCGCCATCGCTTGAGCGCAAGAGGCCCCACCGGGACGCCACAATGAGCCGCTGGCGTGCGTCTAAGCGCACTTCAGTCAGCGAATTAGAAAGCGACAGCGTGCGCACAAGCGAAGGCCCGCTCATCACCAACATCCGATCGCCCATCACCAAGAGCGTCTCACGGCCATTGTAGCTCCCCTCAATAGCGAGGTCCGTCACCACCTTCGCGATCACCCGACGCTCGCTCGCCGACTGTGCATACAGCACCATCACCGAGCCCTCTTGCGAATAGTCTCGCTCGGCGTGATAGCCCCAGCCACCGCGCCCAGCGATCGTAGACGGCTCACTCGAATCGGGGTCTCCGGCGAGCCACGCGCTCGCGCCGTGAGACAGGCTGCTGCGCCCCTGAATCAGACCGCCACACGCGAGATCATGCTGGTAAAATTGCGCGAGACCTCCGTCTTCGTCGACGGCGAGGTCCAGCGTATAGCCAGCGTACTCGGGCACCGCGAGGTCGCTCCACGCGAGCCCCCGATTGACCGACATGCGCAGTGACTCACCGAGCTCGCCCTCGCCCCGCGCACAGAGCACATAGAGCGCGTGATGCCCCACCAAAAGCGCGCGCGCGCTCGACCGAGGACAGCTCGCCAGAGACTCGTCACGCTCGGCGCCCACACGACGCACCCACAACCTCTGTGCGGTGAGCCAATAGACATCGCCATGCTCGTCAATCGACACGCTGTGCTCGATCGCGGCGCGAGGCAACACCATGCGCTCCCAGGTCGCGCCATCGTCCACACTGCGCGCAGCGTACGCGGGATAGATCGCGAGCACTGCCGACGGCTGATCCATCGACACGCGCACCTCGTGCGGCACATCGGCCGCGAGCACCGCGACGTGCTCCCCCATCAAGGGCTCAGCCGAGACCGACCGCGCGACCCAGTGCAACGGGAGCTGGTCCACCGCGGACACCGTGGGCACAGTGGGCACCGTGGGCACGACCCGAGGCGAGGGCACCACTCTAGGCTCGGCGCGCGGCTCAAAGCTCACATGCAACGAGCACCCCACAAGCACCACCGTCGCAAAAGTAGAAACCAAAGACGCATTGCTACGCTGGATCATCGTGTGGGGAGCCTGTGCATCGTCTGTTCCATGAGCACAATGACAGCAAAAACGTGGTCTCGCTGGCAACTTTGTCGCTTCGGATACACACGCCGTGTGTCTCAAATCCCACAGCACACGTTGTCGTAGCGCGAAGACCCGGCGACGTCGCCGGACAATCCCTCGCCGTGACCTCTCTGTGTTTGGCAGCGCTCGCCACATGAGCCCCTATCGTCCCATGCACACGTGGCAGACTCCGCACATCTCCCGTGGCCGACCCAACACCCTCGCGCAAAGTCTATGCACAAGACGCCCTCGCCTGGCTCGATCAACACATGCCGCTCGTCGGCGCGTCCATCGTGACCTCGCTGCCCGACGTGTCTGAGCTGCGAGCGCTGGACCTCGCCGCCTGGCAAGACTGGTTTGTCACCGCAGCCGAGAAGTGCGCGCTCGCCACCGACCCACACGGAATCGCTGTTTTTTATCAGACCGATGCAAAGATCAACGGGCGCTGGGTCGACAAGTCCGCCCTGGTCCACCGTGGCGTCGCGCGCACCGCGCTCGTGCCGGTGTTTCACTGGATTGTCTTGCGCGGAGGGGACCTCAAGCGCGGAGGTTCGCGGGCACAGTACTCACACTTGCTAGGGTTTTCGCAGCACGCGCTGCTCAACCTCGCGCTGGGATTGCCCGACGTGATCGCCGACGCAGGCCCCACCACCTGGACCCGCGGCATGGGGCTCTACGCTTGTGAGACCGCGTGCAACGCCGTGCAAAAACTCACACCAACGCGCACCATCGTCGACCCGTTTTGTGGGCATGGATCGGTGCTCGCGGTCGCCAACGCGATGGGGCTCGACGCCGTCGGGGTCGAGCTCGGACAGCGTCGCGCTCAACGCGCTCGCAACCTCACACACAGCGCGCTCGCACTCGGAGAGCCACGGCGAGAGAAGCTCAGCGCGAGCGACCCGGCGACGTCGCCGTAGGGTGCGCTATCCGCGCCAGGTCACCATGTACGTGCACGACTCGCCGCCGTTCTTGCGGCAGGGCGCCGCGTCGTCGTGGGCGACCGCCGAGGTGGGGTCAAACCGTTGCGCCATCGCCGTGAGAATCCCGCGGTCAAACGCACACGGATACGGATTGTTGCAGACCGAAACGATCATGTTTTTGTCAGGGATGACCTCGCACCCGTAGTGCCCAATGCCCTCGCTCATTTGGCCGGTCTTGGGGTCAAAGAGCGTGACGCCGTCTTTGCGGTGGTTCATGTGGTAGGCGATGTCGATCGAACGAATCGCGCTGACAACATCCACCACAAACGGCGGAAACTTCGCGTTGCGCGGGATCGCAACGCCGATCTGAAAGAGCACGCGGTCGCCGATTTGCTTCGCGATGTTCTCAAACGCGCGGAGCCACGCGGCTTGTTTGTACCAGCCCTCGGGCTCGATGATCGCGAGCCCCGCGGGTCCTCGCGTACCGATGCCCTCAAGGAGCAAAAATTTGCTCGCGAGCTGCTCGAAATCTTTAAACCCATCAAGAATCGCGTAGGCGGTCTGCCCATTGACCTCGATGCCTGGCGCAAACGGTTTGAACTGCATCAATCCCTCTCCTTCGAGCGACCGACTCGGCCGCCCGATGCTCTGTGCTCCCTCTCGCGCGAGCTAACCTTGCTCCGCCGAAGGTCTTCACGTTATCACGCGGCGCCCAGCTCATGACCACCCCTGCGCAGAGAACACGCCCGCACGGCGCCGCACTCCCTCCCTGCAAATCACCTACCCAAGATCACGCGCACGGACACCTAGGGTTCATTGCGTTGACCCACTGATCCCACTCAGAGATAGTGTGCGACTGCAATGAAACATCAAGCTCTCGCTCGCTATGCTTTGCGCTCGGCCCTCGCGCTAGGCAGCACCCTTTTGCCAGCCGTTGCGAACGCTGAGAGCGGGCGATTTAACCTGCACCTAGACCTCGGTCCGAGCATCGTCGTGCTCGGCGAGCTCGCCCCCGCGGGCAATAATCTCACGCTCGGTGGGGTCGGTCAGCTCGCGTTTGATTGGCAAGTGTTTGCGCCGTTTGCCCTCGAAGCGACGGTGGGCGGCGGATACTTTGGCAGGGGATTTCCTGGGACGGCGAACAGCGGACAGCCGTACTTTAACGTGGCCCTCGGTGCGCGATTTCGATTCTTGGACAACCAAGAGGGCTACGCCAACGAGCCCGGCGGTGACTACCAAGGAAACTTCTGGGTCTCAGGCCACGTCGGTTACCACCTGTTCGACAGCTCACAGCTCGGATTTGACCTCGGTGCTGGCTACGAATGGTCCATCGCACGACCGCTGCAGCTCGGTGTTTTTGCACGCGGAACCGCGCTCGTGGACTTCGGCGCCGGTCGCCAACACGACATCCTCGCGGTCGTCGGGATCAACGGCTCGATCGAGCTCGGCGCACGCCAAGAAGGCGTAGACACCGACCACGATGGGCTCAGCGACGAGCGCGAAGTCCAGCGCTGGCAGACCAACCCAAACAACCCCGACACCGACGGCGACGGCCTCAACGACGGCCTCGAGGTCCGCACCCGGACCCAGCCGACCAACCCCGACACCGACGGCGACGGCCTGCGCGATGGCCAAGAAGACGCCAACCACAACGGCACCGTCGAAGCCAACGAGAGCGACCCGCGCGAAGCCGACTCTGACCATGGCGGCGTCAACGATGGCTTCGAGGTCGCGCACCCACCCCTCAACCCACGCAACCCCTCGGACGACGACGCCGACGGCGACCGCGTCATGGCAGACCACGACGCCTGCCCAAACACACCGCCCAACACCGAAGTCGACGCGCGAGGCTGTGCGATTTTGCGCGCAGAGCTCGTCCTCGATGGGATCAACTTTGCGACCGGACAAGCTGACATTCTCCCGGACTCTGAGACGACCCTGCAGCGCGCCGCACAGATCCTCCGCGACAACCCCACGGTGCGCGTCGAGATCTCGGGACACACCGACAACGTAGGCAACGCCGCGGATAACCTGCGCTTGTCCCAGGCACGCGCGACCTCGGTGCGCGATTGGCTCGAAGGACACCAGATCCCACGCGCCAACATGACCGTGCGAGGCTACGGCATGACCCGCCCCCGTGGCTCCAACGACACCGAAGAAGGCCGCGCACAAAACCGCCGCATCGAGTTTCATCGACTCGACGGAACGCGCTGAAATTCTTCAAGCGAATCGTCACACCGGGGAGGTGACAGCGGTCGCGCCCTCGCGCACCGCGCGCAGGTCAATGTGCCGCGCGATCGCCGCGCGATACCGCTCGGGATGACAGGTCAACACGATGATCTGCATGTCCTTCGCGTGCGCCTCAAGCACGCCCACGACACGCGTGAGCCGCTCGTCATCGGTCGCGACAAGCACGTCGTCGAGCACCACCATCGGGCGCTCTTCGCGCGCGAGGACCGCCGCCAACGCCAGCCGCACCGCAAAGTGCACCTGCTCGCGCTCTCCCCCAGACAGCGCGCCCAAGGGCACCGCGAGGCCAGTCCCCGTACGCACACTCAAAGGCGAAAAATCCTCGCTGACCGTGAGACTCATGGTGCCCGCGGGGCTCTGCCCAAGCGCGGACAACACCCGCATCGCCTCGCGCTCTACCTCGCCCGAGACCCGCGCCACAGCCTCGCTTCGCGCTGCCGTGAGCGTCTCGTGCAAGAGCTTGATCGCCTCTGCCTCAAGCATCTGTCGCGCGAGGTCTTGCTCACGATCGGCGAGCTCTTCTTCTGCGCGCCCGAGCACCGCAAACGTCGCCCCGTTGCGAAGCTCATCGAGCCTGCCCTCTTCGGTGCGTAGCCCATCACGCGCCTGCTGCAACAACGCCAGCTCTTGCTTGTGGCGCTGCATCGCTCGCTGGACCTCTTCGCGCGCGTTTTCGAGCCCATCGAGCGCCCGCTTCGCATGGGCCTCGGCCGTACGCGCCGCATCAAAAGCCAGCTCGTTGTGCTCGATCCGCCGGAGCGCGGCGTGCTCATCGAGCCCTCGCGCCTCGAGCGCCGAGACCGTACCCTGCGCGGCTTCCACGGCATCCTTTGCGCGATGCGTGCGCTCTCGCGACAGCGCCAATCGCTCTGCGATGCCCTGCACAGCGCGCTCACGCTGCCCACGCGTGGCGCGCGCATCCCGCGAAGACCCCACACGCGACAGCGCCTCTAGCACGCGCTCATGCGCCTCACGCGCGCCCGCCAACGCTTCGATCGGGTCGCCCATGTTCAGCGAGGTCAGCGCCTCACGCGCCCGTGCGATCCGCTCGACCAAGACCTCTCTGCGCGCCGAGGTGAGCAACGCGTCCCGTCGCGCACAGGCCTGCGCGTGCGCCCGCTCGACCTCGTTGCGCCGAGCCGTAAGCGCCATCAGCTCGTCGGCATCGTCGGTCCCCCAGTCGGCTACGAGAGCCGCCGCGATCGCTTCAATTTGCTGCTTTTTGTCTAGCAGTTTCGCTGTCGCGTCGCTCAGACCGTCCCCGATGACACTCACCGAAGCGAGGCCCTCGAGCGTGAGCGCGATGCGCCCGGGTGCGCGGACCACATGCCGCTCACCCGCCTCGAGCGAGACCGTCTGAGCGCCTTGGTGCACCACCATCGCGCGCTCAACCGTGAGGGTCAACGTGAGCGAATGCGCCTCAAGCGCGGCGAGCGTCGAGGCGCGATCGGCCTGCAATTGTCGCGATCGTTTGAGCACAGCGCTCGTCGGCGCCGGAGTGTCTCGCAGCACCCCTTCGCTCTGCACAACCGCCTCGATCGCTCGGTCCAGCGCCGCGAGCCTCTGGGCGCTCTCGACGATCGCGTCATGGTGAGCGACCGCGCGAGCTGCCCGCGCGAGCGCCCCCTCGCTCGCACCGAGCGCCTCTTCGGCCTGCTCTGAGGCCTGCTCTCGCGCGACGGCCTCGGCGAGACTCAGACGCTCAGTCTCTAGCAACATTTGCTCGCGATCGGTCTCTTGAAGTGCCTCATCGAGCGCCCTCGTCTGGGCTTCGATTTCGTTGCGTGCGCGCTTGAGCGTGTCCCACTCAGCGCGGGCCTCGCGCAGGGCCGACTCGCTCTCGCGCATGCGCATCGAGGCCTCGATCGCGCGGGTCTGCTGAGCCATGATCGTGTCGCGCGCACGCTCTCGCTCGCGCACCTGGTGCTCGCTCTCACGCACGCTCGTCTCATGGGCCGCGCAGCGCTCTTGCAGAGCCAGGACGCGGGCCTCGCACTGCCGGGCGCGCTCGTAGTTCTCTTTGGCACGGGCGAGGCCAGCGCGCGCTTGCTCGAGCGTATTTTGCAGCGAAACCAGCTGCGATGCGCGCTTGCCCACGCGGAGCTTTCCGGTAGCCGGCGTAAAGTACGCGTTGTACTTGCTGCCCACCGCGGCCTCGATCGCCGCGCCCCGCGCGCCCACCACCTGCGCCGCCAAGCTCTCTCGCACCCGGGCCGCCAGCTCTGGGGCCAGCGGCCCAAGCTCAATCGCCCCCTGCGGCGCCCAGAGCACCTGCGCCAGGCCCCAGTGAGCCTCGCGAGACAGCCCCCTCGGAGCCCCCGTGCGGCCCAGCATCATGCGCACGCGCTCGTCGGCGCGCTCGCCACGTTCTACCGCGATAAAACGCGATTCAGCGCTGTCCCAGCGAGACAATTCGCACGTCGCCGCGTCCAAAAATCTCTTGTGCACCCGCCACCGTTCGCCCGCGTGATCAAGCGTGACCCACACCGTCGGTGGCAGCGTGCGATCCCAGGGCCGCATGCTCTCAGCGTCCTTGCCGCTCACGCCGTGATGATCAATCAGTGCGCGGCGGATGGCCTCGAAGAGCGTGGATTTTCCCGTGCCATTGGGCGCATACACCACGTTGAGCCCCTCAGAGAATCCGCTCACGGTCACCGCAGACGCGAAACACTTAAACCCCTCGACGGTCACCTCGCGCACAATCATGACGGGTCCGTCTCTGCGGCCATCACGTAGAGCTCAAGGAGCGCCCTCGCAGCGACATCTGCCTGGATTTCTGCAGGCCGATCGGTACACTCTGGATCGGCCCAGCGCGACAACTTCAGCGCCGCGTCGCGCGTCGGACCCACCGGGAGCGTCTCAGTCCAGCGCGCATCCGTCGGCGCCGGGCGCAGGTGACTCTCGACACGCCCATACAAAAACTGGCCTCGCACAAGCTCTGCAAGCGACTCGAGGGACTCTTGCTCATCGAGGGCAAACACGCCCTCTAAGCGCACACGCAGCAGCGTGGTGTCCTTGCCCTCGAGCGCCGCGAGCTCGGCAAAGAGCGCGGGCAACTCGGTGCGCTCACGCAGCGTGCGCTCGACCTGAACCCATCGGAGCCTGCCCGTCTGCAGCTGCTCAATCTCTGGTGATTTGTCAGGCGAATCGAATGTCACGAGCAACGCCGTGCCTCCGCCCTTCTCGCCAAACCGCGTGGGCTCGTGCGTGCCGCTGTAGGCCATACGCACCCGACCCGCGCTGTCGGGATAGAGCACCGGGAGATGAAAATGCCCCAGCGCGAGATAGTGCAACCCCGCACGCTCGGCCGCGTCACGCGCGATGGGATACCAGGGCTCTTCACGGTGCACAGACTCGACGGTCCCATGCGCTAAGCCCACGTGCAGCCGCCCGTCTTGCGGCGCAACGATCCACCGCGTCGGGTCGTTTTCGTCGTGCCGCGCGGTCGCCACACAGGGCCACAGGACCACGCCACAGGGAGCCTCGACAGGGGCCTGTTCGCGCAGCACATGGACCGTGGGTGCGGTGCGAAAAGACGCGTCGCTCCAGACAGACCCAGGGACCATCGGGTCGTGATTTCCCGAGATGATGTACACAGGGCAGCGACAGCTCGCGAGGATCTCCACCACGCGCGAGACCAGCGCGCGGTCCACGTGGTGGTCTTCAAAAGTGTCACCGCACACGAGAACAAAATCTGCCCCACGCGCCCGCACCATGCTCGCCAACCGCTCGGCCGCGTCAAGACGCTCTGCGCGCACACGCTCGGCCGCCGAGCCCGCGTGCACGGCACGCATCCCCATCTGCCAATCCGCGGTATGAATCACTCGAACCATCGGCCCCACCATAGCGCTGAGATCACGGCGGCCCCAAGATCACAACACGCGCGGCGCTCAAGGGCGCTCACGTAAGCAACGCAGAGGCCTGCTCGATCGTGTCGACCAAGTGGATTTTGTCAGCCATTTCGCGCCCTGAGGCGAGCGCCGACAAGAGCTGCCAGGCGGGCAGCTTTTCGGTCCAGTGTGCACGACCAATGAGCACAACCTTCGCGGCCTGGCCGGGGCCCGCATAGTAGTTCTGCGTCGCGTCTTGAAAGAGCTCCTGCACTGTGCCCGCGGCCCCAGGCAAAAACGCGATTCCGCCCGTCGCGCGGGTCAAGATCCCGTCCTCTCGCAGCGCGTTTGAGAAGTACTTCGCGATGCGCCCAGCGAACGCATTCGGTGGCTCGTGACCATAGAACCACGTGGGAATTCCCACGGATAGACACTCACTTGGCGCAGCATACTTGGCCCTCACAGCCATCGCCGCGCGCGCCCACTCGGTCATGCCCTCGGTGTACGAAGGGCGCTCAGCCAGCATCGCGCAGGCGTCGTCGAGGGCAGCGTCCTCGTGGTGCGCCAGGTGTGCGCCGAGGTTCGCGGCCTCCATGGCGCCCGGGCCTCCTCCGGTCAGCACAACGCGCCCTGCACGCGCCAGCACGCGCCCCAGCCTCGCGGCAGACGCAAACGCCTCGGTCCCACGACGCACGGCGTGGCCCCCCATGACGCCCACGACCGGGCGATCGCACGTGCGCTGATCGAGCGCGTCACCCATGGACTGGTCGTGCAGGGCCATCGCCATGGCAGACAGCAAATTTCCAGACGAACGCTCGCTGCAATACCAACGATAGGCCTGCGCATCGGGTGTATTGTCGTAGCCCTGCGCGAGCTGCGCAAAGAGCTCGTCGGGCTCATACAACGCAGCCCGAAATGGGCTAAACGGAAACCCCTCGATCGCGGGCAACACGACCGAGCCCGCGGTGATCAACGCCGCCATCGCGTGGGGCTCCATCGCGCAGCCCAACATCACGTGCCGGTGTCCGTTCTGAGCCAGCGCAACGAGGGCTTCGGTGCGCCCGCGGAGGTCAACTCCCTGCGCGACCACAGGCCCCGTGCGAGTCATCGCCGTGTCAAAATCCTCGATTTTTTCTACTTCGTTCATGGTCGTTACTCACGATTCAAACGCGCGACGCAGCGCGCGCACCGCACGGTCGTAGCCCTCAAACGAGGCCGGCACCATGCGTCCCATGTTGAGATAGCCATGCACAAGCGAGCCTAGGTGTACGTGCTCAACCTGCGCGCCCGCGCGACGGAGTTTTTTGACGTACTCCAGGCCGTCATCGCGCAGCGGGTCAAAGCCAGCGGTCTGAACATGCGCAGGACACACGCCCTCAAGGGACGCATAGAGCGGCGAGACAGCCGGGTCCGTGCGATCACAATCGCTTGGCAAATACTGCTCCATAAACCATTTCATCGTCGCACGATCGAGCACGAGCCCCTCGGCCAGCCCGTCGATCGAGGGCTGCTGCATCGTCAGGTCCGTCGCCGGATACACCAACAGCTGCAACACCGGAACATACGGCGTATTTCGCAGCGCCAACGACGTCAGCGCCGAGAGCGTCGCGCCCGCAGAGTCACCGCCCACCGCGACCCGCGCGCGGTTCAGTCCGAGGGCCGCTGCGGCGTCGAGTACCGCACAAAACGCTGCCCGCGCGTCACGAGGGCCTGCAGGCCAGGGGTGCTCGGGCGCCAAGCGATAATCCACCGAGAGCACTACACACTGCGCGCGCGCGGCGAACAGCTTGCACACGCCGTCGTAGGTCTCGAGGTCTCCCAAGACAAACCCTCCGCCGTGAAAATACACCAGCGCAGGCGCCTCACGACCGAGCCCCTTGGGACGGTAAACACGCATCGGGATCGGGCCGTCTCCGCCCGCGATCATGCGGTCTTCGATGGACTCCATGGCGGGCGCGTCGGCCACGAGCAGAGGGCCGAATTCTTGGTAATTCTCACGTGCTTTGACCGCACCGAGGTCCGCGTACGGGACCCTCGCGAGGCGACGCTCGAGCCCCAAGAGCAGCCGCACGTCGTCGTCGAGCACGTCCCCTTCGTACGTGCGCTTGGGCACGCTCAGCCGCTCGCGCAGCGCAGCCGGAAGATAACCAAGCGGCGCGAGCGCAGCGCGCGTCGCAGTCCGCCGTAGCAAGTCCATTCGTGACGCCATAGAGACCCAGAGTCTACCTGCAGCGTCGCGCAATTGAGACACGCGATGTGTGAGTCGAGTGCAGTACAGTCACAGCGGCCTATGACCGCTCTTGATCACCTGCTCTCGCTCTCGCCCAACGAAGCGGCGCGCGCCCTAGAGATCCTCGCCGCACAGCAACGATGGCGCGATGTCTCAGGAGAAACACCCGTAATTCGCGCGACCAAGGCCTGCGCGGCGAACATCCCGATCGGCATGGGGACCGCGGCGCTCATGGCGCTCGCCCACGAGCTCGAGAGCCGCGGAGCCTCGGGCGATGACCTCGTCCGCGACGCATCAACCCGCGCAGTACGACTCCGTGAGCTCTTGCTCCAGGACGAACACGCCCTCGCCGCAGCCTTGGCCGAAGACACCCAGAGCGCCATCGCGGTGCTCGAGTCCATGCGCGACGGAGGCCCGCTCGCCGAGCGCCTCGAGACCATGTTTCCAGAGCTGGCCCTGCTCGCAGGCGCAGACGAGAGCCGCGTCTCGCTCGAGTACGAGTCACGACAGGCCAAGCGCGCCCTCCTCGATCACCTCGCGCTACGCACATTGGGCCGCAAATTCGCAGGGCTCGAGCAGCGCGACATCGCTCGGTTTCAGCAGGGGCCGGGCCTGAGCATCGAGGGCTTCTCCGCGCTCACCGCCCGCGCCCAGCGCGCCCTCAACGCGGGCCTGGGGCCGCTTGTGCGCCTCGCCCTGATCTTTCGCGACGTCGCCAAGGTCTCGCTCGATCGCGCAGGACAATTGGCCCACAACGAGGCCGCCGCCGCCCTCTTGCTCTCTCGCGCCCGCGAGAGCACCTCGGGCATCGCGCGCGTCAGTCGCGAGCTCGTCCGGTCGCCCGCCGGCATCGCCGAAGTCGCCCTCTTTGTCTCTGCCCATGGGCTCGTCGGCCAGCACCTCCGCGGAGAGAGCCCGCTGAGCGCCCTCGCACGATTTGCCGTGGGTTCTCGCAGGCTCGCGCGCATCCTTGAGCTCGGCCGTGACGACGGCGCGAGGCTGGTCCTCGACGCCTTCGCGACCCTCAACGCCTGTGACGTCGCGAGCGTGCGCGAGGGGCTCTTGACCGACTCGCTCATGCACGCGTTTGCTCGCGTCGAAGACGTGCTCTGTGAGCTCGTCGCCTCGCGAGACCCAGGGCTCGATCGCCCCGAGGTCATGGCCGAGGCGCTCTCGGTCGCCGAGCGCAAGATGCTCGGAGGGTGCACCGATCGCGACGCAATCCGTGAGCGATTTTTCAGGTTAAGACACCAACGCATCGCAGCGCATCCCGCGGCAAAGACCGAGCTCGACCAGGCCGTCGACCGGCTGAGTGATCGCGAAGTGACCGCGCTGCAGCAAGCCCTCCAGACCTGCCAGCTCTGGTACGCCGAGCTCGCGACCGGAGAGCTCGGCGCCGAAGCCACACTGCGCTTGGTCTCGCTCTGCATCGCGGCGGCCCAGCGCGCGGGAGTGCGCGACGGGCGGCGGATGTTTCACGTCGATCTGTGGCCTTTGGCTAGGTATTTTAGGGCACTTGAGGGCGGTCGCACCTACGCCCTGCGCTTGCTCGAGGCGGTGCTCGCGCCGCTCAGTGTGTCCGAAGCGCTGGCGCTCGATGGCCCCCTTCCCGAAGACGCGCGCAGGCTCTTGGGAGAACAAAACGAGCACAGCAGCTTGGGCACGCTCGCGGTCGAAGCGCTGAGCGATCGCGCGGTGTCTCTCACGTGGCGCGCGTCCAAAGAAGCGGACGCGTTGATCACTCTGCTAGGGATTTACCACAGCAAGAGCTCGTCTGCGTTTCACCACACCCTCAAGGCTCTCTGTGATCTCTACGCCCTGCGCAAAGACGACTTTGACCGCGTCCACGCCGAGGCCAACTACCTCGACACCATGAACGCTGCCCGCAGCGACAAGGCCCGCTTGTGCGACTACGTCATCCCCGGGACCCTCGTCGAGGTAGGCCCCGGCGGCGGCGTCGTGCTGGATCTTCTCGCCGAGCGCCACCCGAGCTCAACCGTCGTGGGCCTAGACGTCTCGCGCGCCGTGGTCGAGAGCCTCTCATCACGCAAGATCCACGAAAATCGCACGTGGTCCGTGATCGAAGGCGACGCGTTTGAGCTCAGCCAGCGCTTTGACCCAGGCTCGGTCAACACGGTGATTTTTTGCTCGATCCTTCACGAGATTTACTCGTACGTCCCCTGGGATTCTCACGACGGTCTTGGGCCACAGAAGTTCTCGCTCAACGCCGTGCGCGCGATCGTCGCGAGCGCGTTTCGCACGCTCGCCAAGGGCGGACGACTGGTGATCCGAGACGGCGTACAGCCCGACGAGGGCGACGCCGAGCACGTTCTAGAGTTTCTCACCCCCGAGGTCGAACAGACCTTCGCGCTGTACCAACGCGAGTTCGAAGGCCGCGCCATCAAGAGCACCCCCGACGGGCCCCAGCGCGTGCGACTGAGCGCCCGCGACGCGCACGCGTTTATCTTCACGGTCGTGTGGGGACCCGCGTCGTTTCCGTACGAAATCCGCGAGCAATACGGCGTCGAGAGCTACGCGAACTACGCTGAGATCCTCCGCGCGGCGTGCGAGAGCACGGCCACCGGCAAGGCCACCTTGGTCCCGCTCCCCGCCGAGATCCGCAGCTATCTTCAGCCGGGATACGTCCAACACTTGGCCCCCATGCTGCGACTGTACGAATCTGACGGCACCACTCGCGCGAGGCTCTTTGACTCCAACGCGCTCTGGGTGATCGAGAAAGCCTAACGCGCGCGAATCTCGGCGATCCGCCGACGGATCATGTCTTCTTCGGCAGTACCGCGACGCGCCTCGGCAAATTGCTCGAGATACTCAATCGCGCGCGGGTAATTGCGCATGCGCTCGTAGGTCATCCCGAGGTTAAAATAGAGCTCCGGCGTCTGCAAAAACCTCGCGGCCTCTTCAAACGCTTGCAGCGCCTGCGGAAGCTGCCCTCGCTGGTAAAATCTCACCCCGCGCCCAAACCACGTCACGCCCTCTTGGTTGAGCTGATCGCCCGTCGCCGGGGGCTGTGAGATCCCCGCCGAGCGCCGCTGTTCGTACTCACGAAGCGCTGCGATTCTCCTGGCAATGTCCGCTTCCATCTCGGGCCCTGGGTGCGTCGCGACCACACGCTCGAAGAAGCTAATCGCGTCGGTCACTTCGCCGATGCGCTCGTACACGCGCGCGAGGTTAAACGCCATCGCCACCGACGAGTGATCGATCTCGTACGCCGCACGAAACCTCGCGGCCGCGGTGGTAAAATCGTTCTGCCCGTACGCCGTGGTGCCCTCCGAGAACAACCGCCGAACCTCGGCGCTGTCCGCCTGCGAGAGCTCACGAAATCCCTGCGTATTTGCAGTAGATCCTACGGCATCCGAGAGAACATCGGCGCTCGCAGTCGTGCCACTATCACCGTCGGTTGACGGAGCTGAGGTCCCGCCCGAGGCGCCTCCTCCAGCCCCCTGCCCCTGCGACCCGGCGCTGCGGCAGTGCGCCATCGCGAGCGCACCGAAGACCACAGCCACGCGGACCCATGGCGCTGCGCCGCTCACGAGCGGACCTCGTCGGTGCGGCCCTGCGCTGCGGCAATGCGTGCACGCCGCGCGGCCATCAGCTGCTCGGTCGTGGGCTCATTGAATGCGCGCGCTCGCAGGTCCGTCCATCGCTGCTCGACCCGGTCTAGCGCGCCCTGCACCTGCATCACGCCAATGGCGATACGCTGTACACGCGGATCCATTAAAACTCTGGTTACACTGGGCGTTTGCAACGACCAGAGAAATGCCTCACGCAGACGTTCTCGTGCTGTCATGACTTCGTGCTTGTGGTCCTACCACGCCGCGCACGCGACACACAGCTTTCGCTCTCCCTACCGACCATGAACACCTACACACTCCGCGCAGCTCTCTCGCTCTCCACCCTGCTCGCCTCGGCGATCGCTCAAGCGCAGCTCCCGCCGCCGCGCTCGGACGCAGGCGCGACCGTCGACGCACACAGCGCGACCGCGACCGTTGCCCCCGTGGGCGCGCGGACCAGCTTGCCTCCGTCGCAAGTGCGCGAGCAAATCGTGGGGTTCAACCCGAGCACCCATGAGCTCACGTACGTCGAGCGAATGCCCACGCTTTTGGCTGGTTTTGCGCACATCAACCTCGTCACCATCGCGCCCAACGTCGCGCCCACGCGCGTGCGATTGACCACCGAGGTGGACCTCTCACGCGTGCGCACCCAGCTCGAGTCCCAACGCCAAACCAGCGTCTTCGTCGAGGTCGAAAACCGCGTGCGCGCTTCGATCACAGCGGCCGCAGCGCAGCTCACCGTGGGCACCATCCTGCCAGCGATTGACTCCTCCGCGCGCAACGTCACTGAGTGCCTCCGCGCGCCCTTCGTGATGCGGTCGTTTCACATCGGTGAGATCGGCGACGTCGAGGTGCAAGTGAGCGACGACGCGCGCAATACCGCCGTGCGTTTTCGCAGACCGAATGGCCGCATGAGCGAAGAGCTCACCGTGCCCGCGGTGCGCATGCAAGACCCTCGCACGAGCGCCCTGTCGCTCGCTCCCTACACCCGCGTCTCAGACGCGCGCGAGCTGCCCGGGACACGCGCCATCGCGCTGCTCTTGCGCTCGGACGCGTGCACCCCCGAGAGCGTCGAACCCGCTGTCACCGCCGTGCTCATCGAGCCCCCTTCGGACGAGCCGCTCACCGCACTGGAGCACACCGCGATCACCGAATCGGTGATCATTCGCTTGCTCTCACGGCGCGCACGACGCCGCACGATCGACGAGATCTCGGGCTGGTATGACGGCCGCACGCGCGTCGTGTTTGACAACGCATGGAGGCTCCCGGGCAGCGCAGACCTGGTGCTCGTGCAGTGGTCAAGACACACCCAAGACTTCTCGCCCTTGCTCGCCGCCGATGGCCACGGCCCCGCGCACTTTGCGCTCGTGCGCATGGGCGGCCGCCGACCCGAGCTCGCGTTTATGTACATGCCCACCAACCAGTCGCTCTATGAGGGCACCTCGCAAGAGGCCTTCGCGATGGACATGGACGGCGACGCGCGGCCCGAGATTGTCATCCGCAGTCGCACCACCGATGGCAGCGAATACGCAACGATTCTGCGCTGGACCGACGTCGACATCGCCGTCGCGTGGACCGGCGAGATCAACATCGACGGTCGCCGCGGAGGCGTAAGCCGCTGCTGCACCAGCAACATGGCGCGTAGGTGCAATCTCGGACGCGACGAGCGCACATTGGTGCTTCGCTGCCGTGACGAGACCTACGCGGGCCTCGGCCCCAACGCCGCCATCCAGCGCAGCCTTGTGCACATCGAGCGCATCCGGTTTAACGGCGGCAGCACCTCGGTCGAAGTGCGCGAGCGATAGAGAATTCGCTGTTTTTTCTCAGGCAATTCTCACGCGCACAGACACTGAATCAACCCGTTGATTCGGATCCCTGACCCGGTTGGGCACGCTGGGCACGTGGTCCCATTGCACTCGGATTCGGGTGGGGGCGTGACGCACGAGGGCGGAGCGGGCGTGCAGGACATCACGCAGCCCACCATGCCGTCGCGACAGGTCGTCATGGTGGATCCCATCGGACACACTCCGGCGTCGTCGGGCGGAAGGCACTGCGGTGCGGGCCCGCCACAGCACGGGACCACACAGATTTGGCTCGCCAGACACACCTGGGTCCCACAAAACTCGCTCCGCACAACGTCTCGCGCGGTCGCGTCAGAAGCGTCAGCCACCATCGCCCCGTCCGTCCCCGCATCCGATGTACTCGCTGGACCGCAACCGACCGAGACAAGCGACAACCATACCCAAGCAAAGCGTCCAAACTTCATGCGAGAGAGCTTAGCGTGTGAGGAGTAAGCCGGACAAAATTACTGTTTTTTCTCAGGCAATTCTCACGCGCACATGCAGCGCACGGTCGCGCCCATGCGCACACCCGACCGTGACGGACACACCGGACACGTGTTGCCCATGCAGGCCCCCTCGGCGGGGCTCGGTGCACAAAACGCTGCGGGGGGAGTGCACTGGATCGCGCATCCCATCGAGGGCATCCCATCGCGGGTGCATAGCCCCAGGACAGAGCCTGCGGGACATGGGCCATTGACCGGATCCCTCACACACGGGGGCTGCGCGCCACCGCAGCAGGGCTGCACGCACACTTGGCCCCCTGTGCAGCTCTCGGTCCCGCACGGCACCGTGGCGACGTCTGTACGGGTGTCTTGCGCTGCGTCTTGAGGCACCGTGTCCGATGTCACCGGCGTCACCATCGCCGCACACCCAGCGAGCCCCACAGCCAAGAGCAACCAGCCCATTCGCAAGCAATTCATGGCGAGAATCATCGCGCAGCGACACGCGATAGCAACCCGTTAAGTGCGGACGCTCGCTTCGATCCTCGCGCGGGCCTCGCGCACACGGCGCATGGCGTCCTCGGGGTTGTCTCCGGTCGAGATCAAGTGCCCCATTTTGCGGCCTGGGCGCGCGATGGTCTTGCCGTAGAGATAGAGATTGACACCCGGGACCTCGAGGGCGGCTTCGATGCGCGGAGGGTTGGGACCACACCACAGATCGCCCAGCAAATTCGCAATCGCAGCGGGTCTCACAGGGTCCACCACGCCCAGCGGGAGATCACACACCGCGCGCACCAGCTGCGCAAACTGCGACGTCGGCGAGGCTAACTCGGTCGCGTGAAACGTGTTGTGAGGCCTCGGCGAGAGCTCGTTGACCTTGAGCGAGCCGTCGCGCAACAAAAAGAGTTCGACGGCCAAAATGCCCTCTAACCCTAGCGAAACAGCGAGGTCTGCGCCGATCTCGTGTGCGCGCTGCGCGACGATCGGGTCGACCGGCGCGGGAGTCACGCTCACGTCGAGCACCTGGTTGATGTGTTCGTTGAGGGCCGCGGCAAACACCTTGACCTCGCCGCTGGGTGAGCGCGCGACGAGCACGCTGAGCTCGGCCTCGAGGTCCAGCGCACGCTCGATGACGCAGGGGACTTCGCCAAGAGATTTCCAGGCTTCGCGAGCACCCGAGGCGTCCGCGGTGCGCAGGCGCGCTTGCCCGCGGCCGTCGTAGCCGCCCTCGCTCACTTTGACAAACGCGCCCACACCCAGCGCCGGCGCGACCCGCACCAGCTCGTCCTCGCTGCTCGCCTCGCGCCACTCGCCCACCGGAAACCCGTGCCCCGTGAGCCACGCTTTTTGCCTCGCCCGGTGCTGCACAATCCGCATGAGCTCGACCCCCGGGCGCACCGGCGCGTGCTGCGCCGCCGCCTCGAGACTCGCCTGCGAAATCTGCTCGATTTCGAGCGTGACCACCGCACACCTCCGCGCCAAATAAGCCGCCGCGTCGGGCTCGTCAAAGCGCGCGTCGAGAAAGCGATCGACCACAGGCCGCACAGGACACTGTGGGTCCGGATCGAGCGCATGCACCTGGTAGCCCAGCGCGCGCGCAGCGATCGCGGTCATGCGGCCGAGCTGGCCACCGCCCAAGATCCCGATGGTCTGCCCAGGGATAATTCGCGAGGATTTTTTCTGGGTCATGGCAGCCTCGAGGCCAACGCTTCGTCCGTCCGTGCAGCCCGCCACGCGCGCACACGCTCGCGCACCGCGGGGTCGGCACAGCCCACCATTTGCGCCGCCAACACCGCCGCGTTGATCGCGCCAGGCTTGCCAATCGCGAGGGTCCCCACGGGCACGCCCGCGGGCATCTGCGCGATCGACAAGAGCGCATCGGTGCCCGCCAACAGCGTCGCCGGGATAGGCACGCCCAGCACCGGAACGAGCGTCTTGGCCGCGACCATCCCAGGCAAATGCGCCGCCCCCCCGGCGCCCGCGATGATCACCGACAGCCCGCGCGCTTCGGCGCCCTCGGCGTAGGCAAACATCGCATCGGGCGTGCGGTGCGCAGAGACCACCGAGGCCTCGTAGCGCACGCCGAGCGCGTCGAGCGTCGCGCAGGTGTGCTGCATCCACTCCCAGTCACTCTTGCTTCCCATGATCACCCCGACCTGTGGCGCATCGCTCATCGTGTGCACTCTCTTTCGCGGGCACAGCGTGTACCCCCAAAGCACCCCGCGCGTCACCTTGTTGACAAACGCATTGCACCCGGCGACGTCGCCGGGTCACCAGAGAGTCCTCACTTGACGTGCGCCCGCGTGTGCGAAAACCTAGGCCTCCTCTCGATGACCACCGTCTCAGACGCCCTGCGCAACGGCGAGCGCGAAGCCGCGACCCTCACCGAGTGCCTCGCGGTAGATACCCTGCATTTGCTCAAGCGAACCTTCGCAGACCTCGCCCTTACGCCCGAGCAAATCGCTGCCCTGTCTGCCAAGTCCATCACCGCGCGCATGGCCTCGGCCGGCGCGACGCTCTATGCACACCGTGGCCTCGACGCGATGCCCACGCTCTTGGCTCACCCCTCGGACACCGTGCGCAGCTGGGCCCCGTACGTCCTCGCCTGTGCGCCTGAGCTCTCGCTCGAAGACCGCATCGCCCGCGTCCGAGTGAGCGCAGACGACCCACACTTTGGCGTGCGCGAGTGGGCCTGGATGGCCCTGCGCCCCCACCTGGCCCAAGACCTCACGCGCGCCATCGCAACGCTCACTCCGTGGACCCGCGATCCCTCGCCCAATATCCGCCGCTTTGTCACCGAGGCGACCCGCCCCCGAGGGGTCTGGTGCAAAAAAATCGACGCGCTCGTCCGCGAACCCCAGCTCGCTCTCCCGCTGCTCGATCCGCTCTGCAGTGACCCCGAACGCTACGTGCAAAACTCGGTCGCCAACTGGCTCAACGACGCCTCGAAGAGCCAGCCCGCGTGGGTACAATCCCTGTGCAAACGCTGGCGAAGCGAGAACAAGTCCAAGTCCACCGAGTACATCTGCAAGCGCGCCCTCCGCACGCTCACCCCTCGCGCATAGCCCACCCGGCGACGTCGCCGGATCTACGCGATCACGTTGAGCGAGCGCCGCGCAGGGCTCTCTCCGCGGTCGACCAAGAGCTCTGCGCGATCGGCTGCGACGGTGGGGTCCTCGCGGTGCAAAATGCCCTTTAAAAAGGCCTCGCTCGCGCGATAGCTCGACCGCACCAGCGGCCCGCTCGCGACGTAGCGAAAGCCCATCGCCAGGCCATCTTCACGCAGCTGCGCGAACTCATCAGGGTGCACAAATCGCACGACCTCGTGGTGCTTGGGCGTGGGCCGGAGGTACTGCCCCAGCGTGAGCACATCCACATCGACGTCGCGCAAGCTCTGCATGGTCTCGCGCACCTCGTCCAAGGTCTCGCCCAGACCCAGCATGATCGAGCTCTTGGTGTAGGTCTCTGGTGCGGATTTTTTGCTCTGCGCGAGCACCGCGAGCGAGCGCTCGAGCGAGCAACGCGCGTCCCGCACCGACTGCTGCAAGCGCGCGACGGTCTCGACGTTGTGCGCGAACACGTCGGGCCGGCCGCGCTCGACCACCGTGGACACGTCACGCATAATCCCTGCAAAATCACCCACCAAAGTCTCGACCAAGGTCTTGTCACTCTGCCGCTTGATCGCGCGAACGGTGTCGGCCACGTGCCGCGCGCCGCCGTCGAGAAGGTCATCGCGGTCGACCATCGTGAGCACCACGTACTCAAGCTCAAGGGCGGCGATCGTGCGGCCCACATGCTCGGGCTCGCGCAGGTCGACCGCGCCTCGTGGGTTGCCCGTAGTCACCGCGCAGAACTTGCACCCGCGCGTGCACACATCGCCAAGGATCATCACGGTGGCGGTGCCCTCGCCCCAGCACTCGCCCACGTTGGGACAGCGCGCTTCTTCGCAGACCGTGTGCAGGTCAAACTTGCGCAAGGTCTCTTTGATAAACGTGTAGCGCTCGCCGCCAGGGGCGCGGACCTTGAGCCATTCGGGCTTGCGTGGGGTCGTGCTCATCGGTTCCTTGGTGAGAGGGGGGTGTAGCGCAATGTGAGCCAAAGTTCAGCGAAGACTAGAGCGCCGACCGGAAAATCGCCGGAGCCCGGCAAGGCTGGATGCCATGCAAGTCACCGAAACGCCGCCGTGCGAAGTGGATCTGCCGCGGGGCGACAGGCGCATTTTTCGGTCGGCGCGCTAGACATGATCGCGAGGAGGATCGCTGGGCACGTGTGGGTCACCGCGCAAACGGTCAGGGATCGTAAACTCTGCAGGCGTGCCTCGCAGGCCCTGATCGACCACCATCCGCCAGTACGCGGCGCCCGCCTCGACCGTGCCCGACGGGAGACCCGACACGTTGTGCAGCGCGCGCCCCACACGCCCCACCGCGGGGAGCACACGGCTCCAGACACTCTTGGGAAGCTCCAGCGCATCTGCCAGCGAATCTCCTAAGAAATACCGAGAGAGCGCGTAGCTCACTGGCTTCATGCGCTTGGCCCGCGCGAGCTCTTCGGCGCTGCGCGCGTTGACGGTGCCCGAGTCCAACAGCGCCCGCACGAGCTTGCGAGAGTCCTCGTCGGGCTCGCCCTGCGTGCTGAGCAACAGCGACCAAAACGCGTGGCCCTCGCGCTCGGACGAAGTGAGCAGCTCTTGATCGACGCCCATGAGCCAGCTCGCGTAGCGCCATTGATGCAGCAAATCTTCACGCGATTCGCCCATGATGGGCATACCTAGCTTGTCCATCCCGTCGATCACGATGAGCGAAAAGAGCAGCCCCGTCCCCGCCATGTCCGGCTGCGAGATAGGGACCCCCCACGCCTCGCGCTGCCACCGCGGCGAGCGCGCACACATCGTGCGTACGGCGGCGTGCATGAGCCTCACGCGCACCGTGGCGACCCACCCCTCGCCGTGGGGCCTCAGCGACCCTGGCTGGGCGACGAGCTGCACATAACGGCCAGTCTCTGCGAGCCTCCGGGGTGTCTGCTCTTCAAGCCGCCCCGAGAAGGTCAGCGGCTTGTTGCCCGCCGGAGAGCAATAGCTCGCGGTGAGCGCGTAGGCCCCGAGGACCATGCCGCCGAGCAAACCAGTGCGCAAAAACGCAGCGCCCCCGCGATCTACGCGGTCCAAATCGACCCAGAGCGGGACGTACTCGCATGCCGCAACGAGCGCACGCAGCGGCTCAGGGGCCTCGGGATGTGCCGCAGCGCCGTCTCGCAAGAGCGCGCTCACGAGGGCCTCGCGGGCAGGCCGAGACAACGCTTCGACGGACGCAAACGCTGCGTCTGCGAGGGGATCTCCACGATAAAACCAAGGACCCAGTCGCTCGCCTCGCTCGCCAAATTGCGCACGGACCGAGGGAGGATACAAAAACCGTGAGGGAGACTCAGCGTGCATGACGTGTGCGATGCCATAGCGTCCCCAATGGGTGCGGGACAAGGTCCGCTGCGCTCGACGACCACCGCGCGGGACAATCGCTAGCCTGTCTCGTGCATCCAAGCGCGCGCACTTTCGTTGCGAGTCACATGCGAAGGTCAAAAATCTTCCACGTCCCATCCGCGAGACGCACCAAGCGATCGACGCGAAACCTTCGCGAAAGTGTGCCCACGCGGTACTCGATTATGGGCCCGTCGGTGCAGCGACTCGCGCGCGCGCCGAACCGCCCACAGCGATCGAGTCGCACGCTCGCTCCGACCACAAACGCAGGCCCCAGCGACACAAACGTACCGCTCGCAAAGGTGCCCCTGAGCTCACGCGCGTCACGCTCGATCGCGCGCTGATGCCACTCGATGAAAGGCACGGTCCCCGAGACAAAGAGCCGCACAAAGTCTTCGCGCGTCGCGACCACTGTGCGCAAGCGTGGGGTGTCTCCGTCGCGCACAGCCTCAAACGCGGTGCGCACGGCCTCGGACACTCCGCGCACATCGGCCTCGGTCAACCGTCGTGTCTCTGCCTGCGCGGCGCTCGCCCACGCGAGGGTCACGCTCAGCGAGAGGCCTCGGGCACACCATCGAATCGCCTGAGATTTCACAGCGCCCCACCCTAGCACCCCGTGAGATCTCCGCGAGACAAACTCGCGCGGGGCCTTAGCGTCTCGGTGCGCCCGCGTCAGGCATCGACGCCGTCGGCGGATGGGTAAACCACCTGCGAACATCCACGCTCTCGGGCTCGTCTGGGCCGAAGCTCACCGGCGTAGGCGCGCCGTACTCGCGATCGATCCGGTTGCGCAGGCGGTTTTCGCGCGTGTACCAATTGCGCTTGAGCGCGTCGTCGGGACACGACGCGAGCTCGGGCGAATCTGCCGCCGCACCCCAGCGCAGCTCGGGGCAATGATACGGGTCAAAAGACAGGACAAACAGCCGATCGAGCACTGCCTCAAATGAGAGCGCGACGCTCACTCCGCGGCTGTTGGTGTAGTGGTACTGACACTCGGGCTTGGCCACCTCTTCGCGCCACGCGGTGACCACGCGAGACAAGAGCGTAGGGTCCCTCCGAAGGGTGCGCTCGACCGTGTGCGAGAGCTCACGAAAGGCCGCTTTCATCCGCGCATCGCGCGAGGGCGTCGAGTAGGTCTCCCAGTCCCCGTTGGTCCCATAGATATTGCTCGGGAGCTCGTTGGGGTGATTGCGTTGATGCAGCCCATCGGCGAGCGCCACGTTGACCGCGTCGACGCGGTCGGTCACGTCGCTGCAGAGCGCCTGCACTTGCGCACGCACTTCGTGCACTGGGTCTTGCACTGCGGCCGGGTCTGCGAGCTGCACGCGCGCCCACTCGGTGTAGGTCACCTGCTCGCCCTCGACCACGAAGTTTGCCCGCGTGTACTGCTGCGCGGGGTCCCAGCCTGGGCAGTCTTCGTTGCGCGCGACGGTGACCTGGCGATCGACCAACGTGACGGGCCTAAAGTTCTTAAAGCCGCCGCCGAGGTCATAGGTTCCGGCTACAAACGCGGCGCCAAATCGCTTGCTGGTGAGCGAGCCGTCGGGGTGCCCGTCCATCATAAAGACCGAGCCGTCGAGCTCGACCGAGGTCACCACGAGCACATGCCCGTTGGGATCGTAGAAGGTCGTCCCTGGCCGCACGTTGGTCCGGTTGACCGCCACCGTGTAATAGTCCCCGTCGTTGCGGCGCGCGCTCACGCGGTACATCCCCGAGTGCACCCACGAGCCCATCGTGCGAAGCATCGTGCGAAACGTGCGGTGCCTCCACCAATTGCGGGGCTCGCTGGGGACAATTCCGACCATGTAGCGAGGGTCTTTGCCCGCACGCGACGCGGCGCCCACCACATAGTACGTGTAGCCAAATGGCAGCTTGCGTTTAAACGAAAAGTATGCTCGCAGCACGTACGGCAGGTCTGCACAGTCGATGTCCATGTGCAGGTTGTGATCCGAGAGCGGGTCGTACAGCCGGTTGACCTCGGGGTTGCGAAGGCAGCGGTCCATGCGATTGCATCTTCGCTCAGCGACCCCGCGACCGAGGGCAGCGACAAACTCGGTGTACTCGCGCTCAAACTCGGGGCTCCAGGTGTTCACCACAGGCCACGCCTCTGAGATTGGGCGGTCCATCATTGGGCGGGTGTCCACAGGGCCCGCGTCGGGATCGCCTGCGTCTGGTTCGCTCGCATCGGCTAGCCCAGAGTCGGGGTCGATCAGCGTGGGCGAATACGCGTCGTCGTCGAATGGGTCCGGCTCGTACACGTCCATGTCCGGCGGCGGGTCTTCTTCGATCACGTCCACGGCGACATCGCGTACCGCCGTCGCCACGTCAGGCGTCGCGACGACCGCGCGAGGCTTCGGACACCCCACCAGCAACGTCGCCGCCAACCCGCCCATCGCCAACCAAGAACCCCACGGAAACGCATTCGGTCTTATCAAGATTCTCTAAGCGTAGCGCGTGACCCAAGGGCACACACACTATTGCACACACATCCCCCACCGGGGGCTGTCAGCCGCCCTGTTTGGCGCAGGCGCCTTCAAAGCCCTGCTTGCCGTGCGCGCCATCGCAGAAGGGCTTGTTGACCGAATGGCCACAGCGGCAGAGCGCAAAGGGAGCCTTGGCGACCGCGATCTCTTCGCCCGTCTCAGCGTCGAGCACGGTGCACGCTTCGCTGACCAAGAGGGGCCCATTTTTTAGTACGGTGATCTTCATAACGTGAGCTCTTTCGCGAGAGAAATACCAACAACGACAGCAACCGTTGCTGCCAAGAGAGAGCATCGCACAAGACTCAGCCCGCGACGCGATAGTTCGTCGACCACATGTTGCAGGCCATCAGGGTCGCCGAGAGTTCTTCGACCATCTCCTGCGCTTCGTCCGCGTCGCGCACGCTGCCGAGCTTCTCGGTCTTGCCGCTGCGGAGGTTCGCGACCACGTCCCAGAGCTCAAGGTTGTCGAGCATGCGTCGGCGCTGTCTCACAGAAAACCCTGTGATTTCGCCAAGCGAAATG
The DNA here is from genome assembly GCA_030694465.1 of Deltaproteobacteria bacterium. Lineage (GTDB taxonomy): Bacteria > Myxococcota_A > Polyangia > Polyangiales > JAUXYJ01. The sequence goes on from JAUXYJ010000002.1 coordinate 66,532, forward strand.
GTCTTCGAGATCAACGTTCGGTTGTGGTTGTGCACGCCCTTTGCGTCCAGCACCACAGACGTTCGCTGAACCAGGTGCTGAAATCCCCAGAGACTCAACAAGACCGACGTGAGCAGAATGAGCGCAATTCGCATCATCACAGAGTCGCTCCAGGGCTCGCCGGACTCTAACGGCAGCCCAGTCATGTACAGCAGATTCAACACAAACATCGCAGGGATAAACTTAAACACTGCCAACCAGCGCTCTTGCGGAAACCACACCGACGCTGTGGGCGAAGCGCCGCTGAGCCTCACCGACTGCGCTTGCTCATGCGCTTTGACCGCTTGATTGCCCGCCTCGTTGGGCTCGGCCACGGGGAGAGCTTGTCCGAGCGAATCATGAAAACGCGGGTCGTAAGGCTTCATCGCGCGAGAACTCTGCACGCGATCCCGCCGCGTTGCCAAGCCCAGCGAGCCCGCTGGATTTCTCTGGCACTTGCCTCTTGTTCAATAGCGATGTTCACTATAATGAACGCCTGTGCTGAAAGAATCGTATAGCCTCGACCACCTCGACGCGCTCGAAGCCGAAGCCATCTTCATCTTTCGCGAGATCGCCGCCGAGCGCGAGCGGCCCGTCTTGCTCTTCTCGGGTGGCAAAGACTCGATTGTCTTGCTCAGGCTCGCAGAGAAAGCGTTTAGACCCGCGAGGTTTCCCTTTCCGGTGATGCACGTGGACACGGGGCACAACTTCGCTGAGGCCACAGATTTTCGCGACAAACGCATGCAAGAGCTCGGTGAGCGCTTGATCGTCGCGAGCGTGCAGCAGTCCATTGACGAGGGCCGCGCCGTCGAAGAGACCGGCCCTCGGGCATCACGCAATCGCTTGCAGACCGTCACACTTCTCGACGCGATCGCGACGCACCAGTTCGACGCGTGCTTTGGCGGCGCGCGGCGCGACGAAGAGCGCGCGCGGGCCAAAGAGCGCATTTTTTCGTTTCGCGACGAGTTTGGTCAGTGGGACCCCAAGAACCAACGCCCCGAGCTCTGGTCGCTCTACAACGGCCGCGTCAAAAAGGGAGAGCACCTGCGCGTGTTTCCGATCTCGAACTGGACCGAGATGGACGTGTATCAGTACATCAAGCGAGAATCCCTGGAGATTCCCAGCATTTACTTCGCCCACGAGCGCGAGGTGTTCTCTCGCGATGGCATGCTCTACGCAGTGAGCCACGCAGTGACCTTGGGCCCTACCGAGAGCGCATTTCGCGAGACCGTGCGCTTTCGCACCGTGGGCGACATGAGCTGCACCGGCGCCGTGCGATCCACCGCACGAACCATCGACGAGATCATCGACGAGGTCGCGGTCTCGCGTGTCACCGAGCGCGGCGCAACCCGCGCCGACGACCGCTTCTCCGAGGCCGCGATGGAAGACCGAAAGCGCGAGGGCTACTTCTGATGTCCACCATGTCCATGCTGAGATTCTCGACCGCCGGCAGCGTCGACGACGGCAAAAGCACCCTCATCGGTAGGCTCTTGTTCGACGCCAAAGGCATCTTCGAAGACCAGCTCGCCCACGTCGAAGAGGCCTCGCGTCGCCGCGGTTTTGACCGCACCGACCTCGCCCTGCTCACCGACGGACTGCGCGCCGAACGCGAGCAAGGCATCACCATCGACGTGGCCTATCGCTACTTCGCCACGCCCAAGCGCAAGTTCATCATCGCGGACACGCCAGGGCACATTCAGTACACACGCAACATGGTCACCGGCGCGAGCACCGCCGACGTCGCCCTCGTGCTCGTCGACGCACGCCACGGCGTGGTCGAGCAGTCGCGCAGACATGCGACGCTGTCCATTCTGCTAGGGATTCCGCAGATGATTCTCTGCGTGAACAAGATGGACCTCGTCGACTGGAGCCCCGCGCGTTTTGACGAAATCAAGCGCGAGTTCGCACAGCTCATCGCCAAGCTCAACGGCCCCACGCCCTACGCCATCCCCCTGAGCGCCCTGCACGGCGACAACGTCGTCACCCACAGCGACAAGACCCCTTGGTACCAAGGCCCCGCGCTCTTAGAGCTCCTAGAGTCCGACGCGCTCGTGCCCGCGATTGACACCACGCACCCGCGCTTCGCCGTCCAGTGGGTCATCCGCCCACAGAGCGAGGCCTTTCACGACTACCGAGGCTACGGCGGCCAGATCGCAGGCGGGAGCTTCTCGGTCGGCGACGAGGTCATTGTCCTCCCCGCAGGGCACGTCTCGCGCATCACCGCGATCGACCTCGGCACGCAATCACTCGCCCACGCACGCGCCCCGCAGAGCGTCACGCTGCGCCTCGCCGACGACCTGGACATCTCGCGTGGCGATATGATTTCACTCGCGAATTCGCAGCCCATGGTGACCAATCACCTGCGCGCCCGCGTGTGCTGGATGGCCACCAAACCGCTCACAGCCCGCAGCACCCTCGCGATCAAGCACACCACACGCTGGGCCCGCGCGATGGTCACGCAAATCGAGAGCAAGCTCGACGTCACAACGCTCGAAGCGATCCCCAACGTCACCAAGCTTGAGCTCAACGACATCGCCACCCTCGCGCTCAAGACCACCTCGCCCTTGGTCATCGACCCCTACGCGATCAACCGACGCACCGGAAGCTTTATCCTCGTCGACGAGAGCACCAACAGCACCGTCGCCGCAGGGATGATCGAAGCAGCCATCGACGACTGAGCACATCGGGCTATAAGCATTCGCAACGCCATGGCCCGCTTGATGTTCATGTTTGTGTTGCCCGTGCTGCTCTTCGCGGTGCTGCTCTATGGCATCAGCCGCAGCCGCGTACTGTTTGTGATCACCGTCAAGAAGGGCCGCATCGCCAACGTGCGCGGGCGCTGCCCACCAGGCCTCGTAGGCGAGCTCTCAGACGCGCTCAAAGGCAGCGATGCGACAGGCCGATTGATCGCAGTCCCCGAGGGCGACATCGCGCGGGTCGATGGCGTCGGGAGCTTCTCAAAAGACACCCTGCAGCGCGTACGCAACGTGCTCGGCACCGTGCCCCTCACACGCCTCCGCGCCACCCCTCCACGCTAAGAGAGATCCCACCGATGGGCGTACGACCTCCTCCCGCTTGGCAATCGCAGGTGCTGCTCGTCCAAGTGCAGTCCCTGCTCAACGCGCGATGCACTCACGGCGACCCGCCCTTGACCTGGCTCACTGTGCTTGAGGTCTTGCGCGGAGAGACCCCCAGCGCGTCCATCGTGGGCCTGTGGACCGTCTCGCAAGAGTCACAGTTTTATGCCCTCCGCGGGGGCCAGAGCTACGTGGACTGGGGCAACACCGAGGTCCACCCGCCCGAGCTCAACGCCCGCTATGTGATCACTGGCGAGTGGCTCGCGCCGGTCACACCGCAGCCCGTAGACCCCATGGCGCCGACGCCGTTTGGCCCCAGCACAACGGCCCCCGAGGGCGTGCCCGTGTTGCGCATCGCGGACCTCCCACGCGTGCCCTACAGCGAGGCCGCCGTGCAAGAAATCCGCGACGCGCTCGCGCGCAATCCCCTGTAATTTTACGGGCGAAAGAAGAACCTTAGCACACGAAACATCCGCACCCGCCACGCGGCCTCGTTGTGCGGCGCGTCGGCTTCGTACCAGTGCACGATGTTCGTGTTGGCCGGCTGGATCATGGTGGCGCTCGGGTCCAGCGCGAAGGTGGTGACCCCTGCGGCGACGAGCGTCGTGCGCATGTCGCGGGTCTCGCAGAAATTATCTCGAGGCTCGCTCATGCCGCCAAACGTGCACGAGCCATCGCCCGCGGGGCCACCGCCCGAGTCGAGATAAAAGCGCTGGTTGCGCATCGCGAGAGAGCCCGCCGCGCGATAGCGCGCGATCATCGTGTCCGTGCCTCCGCCAAACGATCCCCAGCCAAAGGTCGAAGACATCCCGGCGACCGCAGAGAACACATCGGGGTGCAGAATCCCTGCATAAAACGTGATCAGTCCGCCCAGACTCGAGCCCACCATCGCCGTGTCTTCGCGCCCCGTGCGCGTGCGATAGCGACGGTCAATCTCGGGCTTGAGATCGCGCACGATGAAGTCCAGATACTGCGCGCCGCGGCCACCGAGACGGCGCCCAGAGAGCGTGTCCATGGTGTGGGTGTACTCGTCCATGCGGTCGCCGTTGTTGGGGACGGCGATGATCACAAAGGGCCGTGAATTTCCGGCGAGAATCTCGGTGTCGCTGGTGGCGTCGACGTCCCAGGTCGCGGGTGCGCTGAAGGGCTGAGCCGTGTCAAACGCGTTGTTGCCGTCGTGCATGTACAGGGTCGGGTAGCGCACGGTCTCGCGCTGGTCGTAGCCCGGCGGAACATAGAGATAAATCCTGCGCTCGTTCGCCAGCTGCGTCGCGCGCACGCTGCGGATCCATTCGAGATGCCCCGCGCGCGTGTCCCCTCGCACAAACGAAATCCGCCCGTTCGTGTCGTACTGAAACCGTCGTGACAGCGGGTCGCTGAACCAAACCGGCGACGTCGCCGGGTCTCGCGCGACAAACTTGTACCCCCAGCGCATGGCATCACTCGGGCGCATCGCGAGCGAGGCGACAAAGAGCCCGTGGCCATGGTGCTGCATGGGCATCGACGTGGGATTCCACGCGTTAAACTCACCGGCGACCGTGATGGGCTCATTGCGTCGGGCCGCAGCAAAATCCTCGCTGGACGAGCGCGCGTCGTCCTCGGCATCCCACCGCGCGTCACGCACATACACAAACCGCACGCCCGACGCCCCCAGCACCGGAAACCCTCCCCGCCCCTCGACCACCGTCACCATCTCTGCGATCGCCGCCGCCGCCACCGCCGCGCTCGTCCCGGCCCTGCTCACACACGCGATCGCGTCGCTCAGCGCCTCGTCATCGCTCGCCCTCGTCGCGATCCCCACACACGGATCCCCAGACATCGCATCGGGCGCACTCGCATCGGGCGCACTCGCCTCCGGAGCCTGCGCATCGGGCGCACTCGCATCCGGGGCCTGCGCGTCGAGGGCATCCATCGCGCTCGCGTCCGAAAAGAGCGCGGGCCGTGGAGCACAGTGAGCGGTGAGAGCAACGAGCGCCAGGAGCGCAGAGCGTGGTCGAATCACAGCACGGGAGTGTGACACGGCTACGTCGCCGGGTGTGCTAGGGTGCAGACCTCCGCATGGCATTTCGGCTGATTTATCACAGGGTTCCGGTGGAGTCAGGGGACTCGCCGTTTGTGCTCGCGCTGCGTGAGGTAGCCCTCGGTGAAGCGCTTGACCTCGCGGCGCCCTACCTCTCGCTTGCGCGCTTGCAAGAGCTCGCTGACCTCGCCCCGCGATGGCGCGTGATCACCGACATGGACGCGTGGCTGCGTGCTTACCCCGCGCAAGCGCGAGACATCGTCGCGTTTGTCCGCACGCACGAGTCACGCTTTCGCGACTGCCGCGGGCTGCACGCCAAGGTCGCGATCGGTACGCACGCGGCCTTGATGGGCTCAGCGAATTTCACCGACCCGGGCCTCGGCAAAAACCACGAAGTCTCTGCGCTCATCCACGACTCCGCCCACTGCGACGAGCTGCGTGCGTGGTTCGAGTCGATCTGGGACCCCACGTTTCCGCCCCACAGAGCCAAGTGCGTCGCCCTCGCCCGTGCGCTCTCTTCGCCGCAAGCCCAGCACGCCCTACGCACGCTCGAGACGGCCGCCTTGCCACTCGGGCCATCCCCATTGCGCGTGAATAAATCCAGCACAATCGCGCCAACGCACCAAGCAACTCTCGACACCCCGCAGACCACGGCGAGCTCGCAAGAGCACCCCCGCATGGTCGCCGCGATACGCGCGCTCTTTGCCTCTGAAGGCCTCGCTCACCGCGCGCTCGATTGCCTCCGCGACGCGATCACCGCCGCTGAGATCTCGTCGCGAGACCCGCGCCTGCACGTCAGCACCGACCGGCGCATCTCGCAGCACACCTTTCGCGTCACGCTCGGGCAACGCTACGTCGCAAGCGTCGGGCACATCGGCACGCAGACCGTCGTGTGCCTCATGCTCAGCGAGGCCCTCGCCCACCGCGACGACGTGCGAGCCCTCGCCCTGCACGTGGGCAACGGCTTCAAGGGCGGACGCCCGATGTTCTATGCACGCATCCCCCTCGCGGCCCTCGACACGCTCGCCAGCGACGTGTGGGACGACTGGCGGGCCTGCATCGCCTACCAGCTCACCCGCGCGCAGTCCTCGCCGTACCGCAGCAAACACGGGTTTCGCCAAGGCACCTACGACCTCATCATGGACCCCACAGTCCGCGCAGACCTCGTGCGCCAAGCCCTCCGCGGCGGCTGAAGAGATGACACCGATCAACGCGAAATATCCAGTGTTTTTCCAGACGAATCGGGGCTTACTCAGTCCGACTCTTCGCTGCCGCCTTCACACGGGATCTCGGTCACCTGCGTCGCGCTCCGCCTTCCCTCGCGCCACGCGTCCGTCGCTGGATCATAGAGCACCGTCTCGGTGCGTGAGAGACAGCACCACGGGCCCCCAACGTCACCGCCCTCAGCCTCTCGGGCGCGTGTGCATCCGCGAGAGACCAAGGACTCTGGATCCTCACCAACCTGTGGCTCGCAGTCTTCGCCGCTTACGATGAGATCCGCGTGGCCATCGCCGTTCACATCGCGCCACCGCGTCGTGCGTCCTCGGCTCGTGAGCGTTTCGGGAGCCTGCGGGACCACGCTGCGCTCGACCATCGCCACCAACCGCGGCGTGGGGGTCAGGTCAAACACCGCGAGATAGCCATAGGTCACAAAGCCCGTCGGGCACGTCGGTTGCGAGCAAAACGTGATGGCCAGCGAGAGCTCTTTTTCGCCGTCTTGATCCAGGTCACGCACCTGCCGACCATTCACCGTAAGCGTGCACCCGTTGCTATCCCGCGCCTGCCACACATTCTCTGTGGGCACATACGCGAGGCCCTCGATCTGCGGGGCCGCTGCGTTTTCGCTCACAGTCACCACCGCCAACCTCGGCGAGCGCGGATAGGCCGGGTCGGTCTGCATCACCACCGCGACATACCTCCCCTCGCCCAGCGCGCTAAACCCGCCCTGCGCGACAAAGCTCGCGCTCGAGGCCACCTGCGTACGCAGCGCAGCCAACACCGACCCCATCGTCGGCGCGCGACCCGAGCGCTCGCTCACCGCGGCAAACGTGTGCGCGGGCGCAGCGTTGCGCTGGCTCGCAGGCATCGACTGAAGCGCGCTCTCGTTGAGCTCGGCAAACTCGATCCCGCCCGAGGTCCGGTACCCCGTCGTCGCCACGGGACGCGAGGGCGGCGTAGGGCTTGGCTCCACAACCTGCGCGGTCGGCGGGCTCTGCGACGCATCCCATGGGGCCCCGGCGTCGTGCACCACGGGCGCGACCTCTTGCGCAACCACCTGTGTATTCGCAGTGATTTCAGAGGTCACCGCGGGCACCGCGCGCTCACGCTTGCAACCACTCAGCGCCAACAACGCCCACACCACTGCCCCTGCGTGCTTCATGCGCGCGAGGCTACTGCACGCAGCACACTCAGCGATAGAGCATGCGGTCCTCAGCCCACACTAAGAGCCCTCGTCAGGGGTCACTTGGGTCTCTTCGGTCTCGGTGTTTTCGCACGAGATCTCGCTCGCCTGCGTCGCGGTCCGGCTGCCCTCGCGCCACGCGTCCGTCGCTGGATCATAGAGCACCGTCTCGGTGCGCGCGAGACAGCACCATGGACCAAAGGGCTCTCCCTCTTGCGCCTCGCGGACCCGCGTACACCCACGCGAGAGCAACACGGCCGCGTCCGCTTCGGCCGTGGGTTGGCAGTCCTCGCCGCTCACGATGAGATCCGCGTGGCCATCGCCGTTCACATCGCGCCACTGCGTCCTGCGCCGCCTCGTCGCCCACGCGTTGGCCAACGTCGGAGTCAAACTTCGCTCGACCATCGCCACCAACCGCGGCACAGGGACCAAGTCAAACACCGCGAGGTACCCATAGGTCGTAAAACCAATCGGGCAGCTCGATTGCGAGCAAAATCGCACCGCAAGCGAGATCTCTAGCTCTCCGTCTTGGTCCAGGTCGCGCACTTGTCTCCCTTCGAGCGTGAGCGCGCACCCGTCGTCTCCGTGCGCCTGCCACACGCCCTCGGTGGGCACATACGCGAGGCCCTCGATCTGCGCTGCGCTTGCGTTTTCGCTCACGGTCACCACGGCCAACCTCGGCGAGCGCGGATAGGCCGGGTCGGTCTGCTCGATCACCGCGACGTACCTCCCCTCGCCCAGCGCGCTCAGCCCACCCTGCGCAACAAATCTTGCGCTCGAGGCCACCTGCGCACGCAGCGCAGCCAACACCGACGCCATCGTCGGCGCGCGCCCCGAGCGCTCGCTCACCGCAGCAAACGTGTGCGCAGGCGCAGCGTTGCGCTCACTCTCAGAGATCGACTGCAGCGCACTCTCGCTGAGGTTCGCAAGCTCGATCCCGCCCGAGGTCGCATAGGTCCACGACGCCGGCGCGTGGGCATCACGTGACGCATCGCGTGACACATCAGCGCGCAACGCGGCGTCACGGGTGTGCACATGCACGTCGCGAACGACCAGCACATCTGCAGGCATTTCGTGCGCCGGGGGAAGCGTCGTCGGTGTGCTCTTGCAACCAATCAGCGCCAACAACGCCAACACAGCCCCTGCGTGCTTCATGCGCGCAAGGTTACTTCAGCGATTGCGCTCAGCGATAGAGCAGGTCGTAGCCGAGCTTGCTCACGAGCGCGGCGACCACCGCGAGCACCACGTACCGGATCACCTTGGCGCCCCCACGGACGGCCAAGCGCGCGCCGAGGGCGCCGCCCAAGAACTGCCCGATGGCCATGGGGAGGGCGATCTTCCAGAGCACGACGCCGCGCGATGCAAAGATCACAACGCTGGCCAAATTGCTGGCGAAGTTAACCACTTTGGCGTTGGCCGTGGCCTCGGTGAGCGTGTCCCCAAGCAACGCAACCGCCGCGATGATCATGAAGGTCCCGGTGCCTGGCCCAAAGAAGCCATCGTAGCCACCAATCACCAAGCCCAACAGCGCGCCCACGAGCGTGTGCCACCGGGCCGGAACCCTTGATTTTGCTGCGGTGTCCATAGGTCGCAGCGCGAGAAACAGCGCGACCCCCACGAGCAACACCAAGATCACCGGGCGCAGCACCGTGGGCGGCACATAGAGCACCAAGCGCGCCCCCATCAGGGCCCCTACAAAGGCCGCCGGAAACGCGGTCTTCGCGCGCTCAACGCTCACCTTTTTGTCTCGCACAAAGCTCGCCAGGGCCACGCTTGAGCCAAACACGCTCTGCCCCTTGTTGGTCCCCAGCGCCAAGTGCGGCGGCAGCCCCACCGCGATCAGCGCCGGAAACGTCAAGAGCCCTCCACCCCCCGCGATCGCGTCGATCGTCCCGGCGACAAACGCGACCAACGCGAGCAACGCCAGCGTGCTCAGTGGCAGCGCGCCCGACATCAGCGTCGCCAGGGCGATCACTGCACCGCGCCCACCGCGCGCTGCACCGCGGCCATCAAGACCCCCGCGCGCACAAGCTCCGTCGCCGCGTGAATATCCCCGTGGAGCTCTCGATCGCCATCAAGCGTCGCGACCTTCTCGCGAAGGCACAGGTGCGCAGCGCGAGCGCCCAGGCCCGCGGTCAACGGCAAGCGATAATCGAGCCCCTGCGCGGCCACCATGATCTCAATCGCGAGCACATAGCGCACGTGCTCGACCACCCGCGCGCACTTGGTCGCGCTGATGCTCCCCATGCTCACGTGGTCTTCTTTGCCCGCGCTCGACGGGATCGAGTCCACGCTCGCGGGGTGACAGAGCACTTTGTTCTCGCTCACGAGCGCGGCGGCGGTGACCTGCGCGATCATAAAGCCCGAGTCTAGTCCTGAGTTTTTGGCCAAAAACGCAGGCAATCCTGAGCTAAGGGCGGGGTTCACAAGCTGCTCAATCCGCCGCTCTGAGATGTTGGCCAGCTCTGCACACGCGATGCACAACAGATCCAGCGCGAGCGCTAACGGCTGCCCATGAAAATTGCCCCCTGAGATCACCTCGGCCTCGCCCTTGTCATCCAAGAACACCAGCGGGTTGTCCGTCGCCGAATTGATCTCGCGCGCCAGCACCGAGCGCACCCAGACCATCGCGTCCCGCGACGCCCCGTGCACCTGCGGCATGCACCGAAACGAGTACGCGTCCTGCACTTTGCCGCAGTGCAGGTGACTCTCAGCGATCTCACTCTGCGAGAGAAATTGCCGAAGATTATGCGCCGATGCGAGCGCCCCGGGGTGCGGCCTCACGCCGACCACGCGCGCTTCAAACGGGCGCCAGCTCCCCTGCTGCGCTTCGAGCGACATGGCCCCCGCGAGGTCTGCGTGCCACGCGAGCGACTCGGCATCGAGCAGCGCCAGCGTCCCGATCGCGCACATCAATTGCGTGCCATTGATCAGCGCCAAGCCCTCTTTGGCCTCGAGCTCAACCGGCGCGATCCCCGCGCGCGAGAGCGCCTCTTCACCCGGGTACACGGTGCCCTCAAACTCGGCGCGGCCCTCGCCGATGAGCACCAGCGCGAGGTGCGCAAGGGGTGCCAAATCCCCGCTCGCGCCCACACTCCCCTGCGACGGGATCACCGGATGCACCCCACGGTTGAGCATCTCGCTCAGCCGCTCGATAAGCACCGGCCGCACGCCCGAAAACCCCCGCGCCAGCACCTGCGCGCGCAGCAAAATCATCGCACGGACCACGTCGGTCCCGAGCGCCGCGCCCACACCACACGCGTGCGATCGCACCAGATTGCGCTGCAGTGTGCGCACGTGCTCGGCGCTGATCCTTGTCTCAGCGAGAAAGCCAAACCCAGTGTTCACCCCGTACACCCGAGGGGCGTCGTCGCCGCCGTTGGCCACCGCCTCGATCGCGCGCCTTGACGCCTCAACTCGCACCCGAGCGTCTGGATCAAAGACCGTGGGCGCCCTCAACCGCGCGACGGCGTAGAGGTCTTCGGGCGTGAGATCCGTGCCAATGGCTACCGCTGCAATCATGATGGTTGCGCTCGGGAGTACAGCGTCGGCGAAATCACTGTCCAGCGCGGACAGCGTGCGGACACGCGATCAGTACCAGTCAATCCCGAGCGCGAGCGTCCCGGTGATCAAGAGCGACCCCACCAAGCTCTCGTGAATATCCAGCGCAAGCTTGATGGCCCGCGAGGGCCCGCGCATGCCCACCGTCCGCCCAAACACCGGCCGCGCGATCAACGGGACCGCCACCCGCTGATGCAACCCCAACCACACCCCCTGCGGCACCACACAGCCCATCGCGATGCACCGGTCTTGCCAGAGCAAATCAATCGAAGGGCCCAGCGCAAACTGCACATAGTTTTGCACCGAGAGCTCGACGAGCAGGCTGTTCTGGAGGGACAAAAGCACGCCCGCGTCGTCGGGCGCCGACAGCATCCCGAGCACCAACTGCGATTGCGCATAGATCGCCAACGGCGAGTAAATCTGCGCCCCCAAGCGCACACTCGCCGCGTGCCACGTAGGCCCACTGACGCGACCAAACACCCCGCCACCGCCCGCCACCAACGTAAAGCCCAGACGACGACGGATCCCGTCGGGCTCGTCCCTGGCGACCTCCGCGAAGCGCACAGGCTCGGGGCTCACCCCTCCGCTCGGCGCCGTCTCAAACATCGGCTGAACAGGCTCGCGCACTGCCGCTTGGGCCCACAGCGCGGGCGCCGTGAGTGTCACGATGAGCGCACCTACACATGCCCGCATCCCACGGGATGTAGCCGAGGCGCTACGGTGCGTCAGAGAGGCTTGCCTGCATACGCTCATGGACCCGAGATGGGGGTGTCACGCGATGTCCCCATGCGTCAAGCGGTGGCCAGCGATTGAACACTGTGCGATGAATCGCGTGTGGTCACCGATGCGCGCAACGCGACGACCTCACTGCCGTGTTTGCTATGGTCCAGCGATTTGTCCGATGCCGAGCTTGTGGACTCCCGCATGACGCGGACGCTGTGATTTGCCCCTCCACGGGCCAGCCCATCGCGCGCGTCTCGAACGCGACCATGCCCGCCGTGCGGCCCAACATCACCGAAGACGACGACCCCACGCAGCTCGTGGTGCCCAGCATGCTCAGCACGCTCCAGAGCGCTGGACAGCCCTCGACGGGCACGCTCCTCGCGGGTCGCTATCGCCTGCGATCGGTCCTGGCACGCGGCGGAATGGGCGTGGTGTACGACGGCTACGACGAGCCCCTGGACCGCCCCGTGGCGATCAAGGTTCTCGCCCCCGAGAGCGCGACAGACCAGACCGCGATCACGAGATTTCACAGTGAAATCAAGACGTTAGCTGCCATCGCTCATCCACGCATTGTGACCGTCTTTGACGCAGGAGAGCTCCCCAACGGCGCCCCCTTCTTGGTGATGGAGCGCCTTGAGGGCGAGCCCCTCTCGTCTCGCATGAAGCGCGAAGGCCCCATGCCCATGGTCGCCGCGGTCCAGATCGCGCGGCAGATCCTCGAGGCCCTCGCGGCCACACACTCGCGCGGGATCTTGCACCGAGACCTCAAGCCCCAGAACGTGTTTCTGGTCAATACGCCCGACCTACGGCCCTCCGTCCGCGTGCTGGACTACGGCGTCGCCCGACGCTACATCGAGACCGAGACCCGCAGCGCCGACGTCACGCTTACGCGCGCAGGGCGCACCGTGGGCACTCCCCAGTACATGGCCTTCGAGCAGCTCGCCGGACGCCGCGACCTCGACCCCCGTGCAGACCTCTACGCCGTGGGCGTGTTGCTCTACGAGATGCTCGCGGGCACATCCCCCTGGACGCAGCGCACGCCCGTCACCCTCGCCCTCGAAATGCGCTCGCAACCGCTGACTCCCTTGCGTACACGTCGCGCTGGGGTCCCTCCGTGGCTCGAAGCGGTCGTGCACGCCCTGTTGTCCGTAGACCGCGAGCAGCGCCCACCCGACGCGCGCACCACCCTGCGGTTGCTCCGCCCCCCGGTGGGCAACGAGGACCCCACCATCACCGACCTGCTCCCGATCCCCGATCCCCCCGAAGGAGACCCGCCGTGAAGCGCTGGGCCGACTCTGTCTTTGATCCGCAACCGCTCTCCCCGTTGCCTCTGCCCGCCGAGATCGTGTGCAGGGTCCTGGCGCCCCTCGTGCTCGACACACGCATGGACCGCATCACGCGCGCCGTCGAGAGCCGCTCGCTCTCGGTGATCTCAGTGATCGAGTCGCTCAGCGATCCCCACAACGCCGCAGCCATCTTGCGCACGTGCGACGCGCTGGGCGTGCACGAGGTCCACGCGATCGAGGCCCAGAGCCAAGTTCGGCTGACCCATCGCGTGAGCAAAGGCGTCGAAAAATGGATGCGCTTGCAGCGACACAGCACCCCCGCGGAGTGCGCCAAGACCCTGCGTGACCGAGGCTACAAGCTCTACGTCGCGGACATGCGCGCAGACATCACACTTGAGCAAATCGCACAGCAGCCACAGGTCGCCCTCGCGTTTGGCAACGAGCACGCCGGAATCTCTGACGAGCTCATGGCCTGCGCAGATGGCGCGTTTTGCATCCCGATGACCGGCATGGTCGAGAGCTTTAACGTCTCGGTCGCCGCAGGGATCGCCCTGTTCGCCGCCACACGCAACCGGCCCGGAAACCTCAGCCCCTCCGAACGCGCCGAGCTCCGCGCGAGGTTTCTCATGGAGAGCATCCGCGGCGCCGAACACGTCCTCGAACGCGCCGCCAAAGCCATCGCGCGTGGCGAAGACCCAAGCGCAACAATCGCCGCGATTTCACAGGAAATTCAGTGAGTTATCCAAAGCACACCCCGCGCATCGTCCGCGTCGAGCAGCCCCCCTGGATGGTCGCGATCGCCCTCGGCTGCGCGACCTTCAGCACTGCCGTGGGCTACATGGCCGGCGCGCGCGCGTTTCGCCCGCCCTCGCACGGCGCCGAGCAGCCCACAAACACCGCGCCCGACACGCAAGCGAACGACGAAGACGCCCAAGCTCCCGCGACCCCCACCGACGCAAGCACGACCGCAGCCCCAGCGCCCCACGCGCCCGCCGTCCCCGTGCGCGTCACCCGCGTCGATGTGCAAGCGTGTGGCGACGGCGATGAGCTCGACACCGTGGGCGAACGCTGCCAAGCGAACCCCGCGATCGAGCAATTTCTCCGCGCCGCGATGACCCGCCTCGGAGACTGCCCCGCAGCGCTCATCGCAGGACAAAACCCAGCCCAAGTGCTCTCGCTCGGTCTGCGCGTGGACTTCACCCGGCGCCTTGTGACGCCTACTCAGGGACGCGCGAGCTCCATCCGCGACCCGCTCACCTTTGTCGCCTGCGCAAGAGGCCGCGAGGCCCTCGGATCCCTTGAGCCGCTGTGGTCTCTCCCGCACAGCAAAAATCGCTACATGTTCATCCTCGCGATGCGCTTTGGCCCCGTCCCAAGTGGCGCAACTACGCCCGAGCCCGTCGCACCCGTCGCACCCGTCGCGCCCACTGCGCCCATCGCGCCCATCGCACCCGTCGCGCCCACTGCAACCCCAGACCCCAACGACCCCACGCTCTCTTTGCCCGTGACGGTGTTTATGGGCGGGGCTCCGATGAACCACGAGGCCGTCCACGTGACCTGGTCCCGCGCGCTGATCCGCGCAGAACCCCGCAACGGCGCAGTGATCACCCGCTTGGCCTACAACACACAGCTGACCCTCGAAGCACGCAGCGGGAGCTGGTACCGCGTGCGTTGGCCCCGTGGAACCGGCTGGGTCTTCGCAGACGCCATCGGGCTCGGATCGAGCACGCCCGCGACGCCCTAGCGCTTGTTGACTGCGCCCTGAGTGCTCGCCTTTTGCAGGTGAACAACAGCTTCGTCGAAGCTCGCGAAGACCTCAAATGTGCCGCCGTTTTCGCGACGGATTCGATTGAGCTGGAGCTTTCCCGTCGCAGTCGCCACCAAGATGGCCACGTGCGCAAACCGAGCTAACAGCGGATCAAAATGCTTGCGCGAAAACTCTTCGAACGTTGGATCACTGCGGAGCGGCACCAGACGCGTGTCGAAGAGCAGCTTGGTCGCCGACACGCCTCGGTTGAGCAACCCGCGCATGCCGTCCACAGTGGCCGAGGCGTCACTGAGCGTCTTGTAGGGCGCAGAGCTCCGGATGACCCACAAGATTGAGTGCATTTTTGCAGCGCGAATCCACATAAACTCGTCGCGATAAAGGGTCTCGCTGAATAGGTCTTCCATCGTAGATCGAGGGATATGCCTCCCGACCAACGTGACGGCAAGCCCTCCCCGCGAACGCACAGTCACCGCGTGGCGCGAAAGCGGACCCCAAGGATCGCGATCAGAAAATACATGAAACGTTGACCTGCGAACGCGCAACCCTCTACGCTCCGCCGTCGGTGAGCATGGTTGTGATCGCGTGGGTCTCAATGGCTGCACCAATTGTCTCTTCACGTCGCTCAGGGCGCAGATGGAACCGGTAATCGGCTACGCGTGTGGGCGCTGCGATACGTTCGCCCCACTTGAACAAGAAGTCTGTGGGCACTGTAGTGCGCCCCTAGGCTTTGCGACTCCACGTGGTGCATCGGCAGAAGTCCCGCAGCTCAACGTAGCCGCGAGCGAGAGCCCCGTCGCGGCACCTGAAGAGACTTCAATCTATCGGACGGACCCTGTGTCCGCCAGCCAACCAGCGCTCGCACAAGAGACCCCGCCGATGGTGGTGGGGCCCGTGCGATTGCCAGTTGGTTTCGTTGTGACGGAGGCACTGATGGAGCAAGCACGCAACTACGTCTGCAAGAACTGCTACACACCCGTTCCGCAAGGGCACAAATTCTGTGGTCGATGCGGCGCGAGTGTCCCTCGCGAGGTGATGTCGGCTCAGACCATGCTCTTGTCCAAGATGCTCGAGCCCGGCAAAGCCAAGCTCGTGGTCATCAAGGGCGAAGGTGTCTCGAGCGACCCCAACGACGAGACCGTCTACCTCTTGGGTGGACGACAACACTTCACCGGGCGCACCCAAGGGCAGATCGTGTTCGATCGCGACCCCTGGATTTCACCGAAGCACGCCAATTTTTACTACCGTGACGACGGCAAGCTCGTGCTCCGTGACGAAGGCTCGCTCAACGGCGTGTTTCTTCGCTTGCGCCAGCCCGTAGAGCTCCAACCTGGCGACACGTTCTTGGCAGGCGAGCAAGTGTTTCAGCTTGAAGCTGCGTCGCGTGACTCGGATCAACCCGAGGCCGATGGGACGTACTTTTACTCTTCACCCAAGCGCCCCTCGAACTTTCGCATCGTGCAGCTCCTCCGTGGGGGCGTCTCCGGGATGCTCATCTGTGCGCGCGACACCGTCACCATCGGCCGTGACGGTTGCGAAATGAACTTCCCCAACGACGCGTACATGTCCGGCCATCACTGCAAAATCGAGGCGACCGCCAACCGATTTACGCTCACCGACACGGGCAGCAAGAACGGCACATACATCCGCGTCCGTGGCGAGCGCGAGCTCTCACACGGCGACTATGTCTTCATGGGACGAGAGCTTCTTCGCGTGGATATTTCCGCATGAAATCACCTCGTCACCCACACACTCACCCCGCTGTTAGCGCCCACGTGACGCCCCCAGCGCAAACCTTTTTGGTCTGAGTGAGGACCGGAGCGCCCAATGATTAATTGCCCTAAGTGCAGCCGCGACAATCAAGACCACTACAAGTTCTGCCTCGGATGCGGCAGCGAGCTCCCTCGCGCAGGCGGCGGTGCCAAGCCCTTTAACCCCACTCCCCCCGCCGGCGTGCCCGCGGTCTCTGCAGCGCCCCCCGTCGCCGCAGTGAACCCCTTCGCAGGGACCGCTCCCGCAGCAGGCAACCCCTTTGGCCAGCCCCCCGCAGGTGGCCTAGGCCAAGCCGCAGGGCCCCCGCGCCCCGTAAGCCAGCCCGCTCAGTCAGCCCAGGCAGCTCCCCCTGCCGCAGGCCCACGCTTCGCCGCCACGTGTGGCCAGTGCTCGTCGCCCAACCCCGGCAACAAGCGCTACTGCCTCACCTGCGGCTTTGACCTCACCGTCGCCGAAGCCCCCGCCGCAAGCGCGTTCGCCCCCGTAGCCCCCGTAGCCCCCGTAGCTCCCGTGGCTCCCGTAGCTCCCGTGGCTCCCATCGCGGCCGCAGCGCCTGCCATTCAAGTGCAGCTCACCCTCATCCGCCCCGATGGCTCCGAGGGTGGCTCGTTTGCCCTTGGACAGGGCCCAACACGGGTAGGCCGCAGCGCAGACGCGCTCTTCGCGAGCGACGCGTACCTCTCGCCGCAACATGCTGTATTTACAGCACAAAATGGCCAACTCACCGTGCGCGATGACGGCTCTCTCAACGGAGTCTTCGTGCGCATCGAGCGCCAAGTCCCCATCGATCTCCCCAATGGGCAGGTCTTTCGTGTGGGCCAAGAGATCCTCCGTTTTGACGCCTTCGGCCCCATCGCCCTCGAGGCCGACGGAACCGAACGCCAAGGCGCACAGGTCGAAGGCCTCGTAGGCCGCATCACGCTGCTCGTCGGTCGCGAGACCACAGGCAACGCGTTTCCGATCCCCGTCACGGGACTGTTTCTCGGTCGCGAGCGCGGAGACATCTTGTTTCCCGAAGATGGCTACGTCTCTGGGCTCCACGCGCAGCTCATTTGGGATGGCGCAAAGCTCACACTCACCGACCTCAACAGCTCCAACGGGACCTACCTCCGCGTCGGCGGTGAGCACCCACTCAAGAGCGGCGACCTGCTCTTGCTAGGGCAGCAGCTCTTTCGCGTCACCATCGGCTGAGCGCAGCGCCCTCTCAGAGAGAGTGTGGCCACACTTCGCTATGCGAGCTGCGGCGCGATCTCTGCCAGAGCCTCGCCCGCAGAGAACACACGCTCATCGAGAAACCCAAGCAGCGCGGGGTTGACCAGCTCGGGCTGCTCAATGGGCAACGTGTGCGTCGCGTCGGCGACCTCGAGCAACACGGCATCTTTGATTGAGCGTGCCATTTGCCTCGCCAATCGCGGCGGCGTAAAGCTGTCGCGCCCCGCAGCGAGCACAAACGTCGGGCAATCAATGTGATGCAACAGGTCCTCAGCGCTGTGCCTGCCCGCGTGCTCTAAGAGCGTGAGATAGACCTGCGGATCGATGCGCGCGAGGTGCTCAAAGTAGGGCCGCATGTCCTCTTCGCGGCCACGCACGGGGTCGACTTCGCCGAGCGCCCACGCGACCCGCAGCGCGAGCGATGGAGGCGTGTTGGAGATCATCCCGCGCACAAGCACCGGAAACTTCGCCGCAAATGACCGCAGTGATGGCAGCGCCTTCGCGAGCGCATCGGTCCCGTGAAAGGTCTGCGTCACTCTGCCGTACGAGCCACACAGAAGCGCGAGGCCCACGACCCGCTCTGGCGCCATACGGTAGGCCTCGAGGCACACCTGCACGCCCATCGAGTGCCCGGCGATCACGACCCGCCCCACCTGGGCGGCGTCGAGGACGCGCCAGAGATCCTGGGCCATGTGCGTGATGGTCATGGTGTCGCGATCCCGCGGAGGGTCGCTCTCGCCGTGGCCGCGGTAGTTCCAGTGGACGACGCGCAGACCGCGAGCAAGAAGCGCGGGGCGAAGGTATTTCCACACGAAACCCTCGCACAAGATGCCATCGCAGAGCACCACTGTGTGCGGACCCGAGCCCCACACTCGAAACCACAGCTTCGCACCATCCACCGCGTCGCAACGCCCTTCGAGCTCGTTCATCGCCCCTACGGTGAAACCCTCCCCAGGGTCTCGTCAACGAATACCAACCACCAGGGTGTCAGTCTTCTTCGCGGCCACGCTCGTCATCGGGCCCGTCATCCGGAACATCGTTGACCGAGGGCAGCTTACGGATGTCCGTGCGTGCCAATTTCCAAGCCCGCTGCATCACCCATGAGAGCGAGCGATCCAATCGCGCCGCCTCTTGCTGGATCTCCTGCAGCATGGACTCAGGGAAGTAAAGACTCTGCTTTCTCTTATCGCTCTGTGCCATAAATCTACCTCTCCCTCACCGTTGACAACGCTGCACCAAAACCCACGCAAAGACCACACAATCCTTCGCGCACCTTGTGCAAACACACTGTGCATCTTGGCAATTTTACAAGCCTACTTGTCAATGAGAAGCGAACAACACCGACGCAAACCTCACGCGCTGTTCACCTAGAGTGTCAACTCCACCCCCAAGTGAACAGCCGTCATGCGACCGAGGGATCTATGTCTAACAGTAAATTTCCAGCTAACTCTACGCTCGCAGTCCACGGCGGCGAGCACTGGCCCAAGCCCCACAACGCCATCACGACCCCCATCAGCGCCACGGCCACGTACAGCTTTCGAGACACCGCCGAGCTGGTCTCGTTCATGGAGGGAGACATCGCCCGCGAAGAGTACGGTCGCTACGGAAACCCCACAGTTTCAGCGCTCGAAGCCAAGCTCGCTGCCCTCGAAGGCACCGAACGCGCCCTCGCCTTTGCGAGCGGCATGGCCGCGATCACTACGGCCATTTTCGCGCTGGTAAAGTCCGGCTCGCATGTCGTCTTGTTTCGCGACTGCTATCGCCGCACCCGGCAATTTGTCACACAGACCCTCGATCGCTTCGGTGTCACCCACACGCTCGTAGACTCCGGCGACATGGCCGGGCTCGCGCAAGCCATCCGCCCCGAGACGCGCTTGGTCATCTCCGAAGCGCCCACCAATCCCTACCTGCACGTGCTCGATCTCGACGCCATGGTGGCCGTCACAAAGCAACATCGGTCAGTCAAAACGCTGATCGACGCGACCTTTGCGACACCGGTCAACCTTCGCCCGAGCGACCACGGCGTAGACCTCATCGTGCACAGCGCGACCAAGTACTTCGGCGGCCACAACGACGTCCTCGGAGGCACCGTCGCCGGAAACACCGCGCTGATTTCGCTCGTCCAAGAAGCCCGCGATGTCCTCGGCGGCATCATGGACCCACACGCCGCGTACCTGATTATTCGCGGGCTCAAGACCCTTGGACTTCGCGTTGCTCAGCAAAATCGCAGCGCACTCGCGATCGCTCACGCACTCGAAGCGCACCCCAAAGTCCGCGCGGTGCACTACCCAGGGCTCGCGAGCCACGGCTCACACGCCAACGCGTCACGGCAAATGCGCGGCTTCGGCGGCGTGGTCTCTTTTGAAATCGCTAGCGATTTAGCAGGGACTGGGCGCTTTATCGACGCGCTCACCATCCCCCGCATTGGCCCCTCGCTCGGCGGCGTCGAGAGCCTCGTCGAGCAGCCCGCCCTGATGAGCTTCTACAATCTCACCACCGAGCAGCGCGAAGCCGTAGGCATCAAAGACTCGCTCGTGCGCTACGCGGTGGGCATCGAAGAGACTGACGATTTGCTCGTCGATCTGATGCGCGCGCTTGAGAGCGTCTAAGCGCTCTTAGGCCTCTCGCTGTGCGCGTTCGACCTCTTCGACCCGCGCCAACGCCCTGGGCGCGTTGACCCGCGCGAGGAGCAACAGGCCCGCGATAAAGAACAGCGAGACCGTGCCCACCGCCGCGCGGATCGAGCCCGTCGCGTCTGCTACGAGGCCATAGACCAGCGGCCCAAACACCGCGCTCGCGCGCCCTGCGAGGGTCATAAACCCAAACACCCGCGCGCTCTCGGACTGCGGAACAAACTTGGACACCACCGCGCGCGAGGCGGCCTGGGTTCCGCCCACGCCGAGCGCAGCCAAGACCCCCACCGCGAGAAACTGCGCCTTGGTCTGCACAAGCACACTCCCCGCGACCACCATCAGCCAGATCACCAACGTCGTCGCAACACTCTTCACTCCCCCCCACCGATCGACCAAGCGCCCAAACACCAAAGCCCCTGGGATCGCGCACACATTGAGCACCAAGAACAGCTTCGCGTTGTCATCGTTGGTGAAGTGCAAGACCTCACTCGAGAACGTCGCCGTAAACACCAAGACTGTCTCGAGCGCGTCGGTAAACACCAAGTACGCCACCAAGAATTTCACCAAGTCCGGGTAGCCTCGCAGCGCCCGCACGGTCTCGCGAACCCCGCGAAATCCCCCGCGGATCCATCCATCGGGCGGTGCCCCGTGCCTCGGCGCGCGCTCTCGCACGTGCAACAACAACGGCAGAGAAAACAGCACATACCAGATCGCCACCAGCGCCGGAATCCAGCGCCAGCGATCACTCACCACCGCGGTCACACGATGCGCTCCATCGCTCTCGGGCATGAGCGAAAACACCAAGACCAACCCCAGCACCGAGAGCCCACCCACGTAGCCCAAGGCCCACGCGCTCCCCGAGAGCTTTCCGGCTTCGTTCTTGTCTGCGAGCTCAGGCAAGTACGCGTTGTAAAACACATATCCACCCTCGAAAGCGGCGTTGGCCACCACCATCGCAGACATCGCCAAGATCATCCCCGCCGTCGACCCCAGTGGCACCAACCCAGTGACCACCGTCGCGATCGCGCACACGGCGACATAGCCCCACAACAACGGCCGCTTGCGCCCCGAGCGATCCGCGATCGCGCCCACCACGGGCGAGCTCAACGCCACCAAGGCCATCGCGCTCGACACCGTAATCGCCCACAGCGTATGCGCGCGATGTCGCAAGTGCGCCGGCACAATGTGCTCTTGAAAAAACTTTCCGTAGAACACCGTGATCATCAGCGTCGCGAACGGGCTGTTTGCAAAATCAAACAGCGCCCACGAGACCCTCTCACTGGCCGCCACTGGCGGATGTTCGCTCACGGTGCCCTCAACGCTCATGCACGCGAGGCTATCGCGTTGGCCTTGAAAAACACCCGGTGATTCGTCTCGCTATCGCCCGCCGCCCGCTTGCTTCGCGACCGCCTCGGCCTTCTTCTTCGCCTCTTCGGGGTCCCCCAAGTACCGATGCCCGAGCGCCCGCAGGTTCTCATCGAGCGTGTAGACCAAAGGCAAGCCCGTCGGCACGTTAAGCTCAGCAATCTCCGCGTCGCTCACCCCGTCCAAGTGCTTGATCAACGCGCGAAGACTGTTGCCGTGCGCGACCACAAGCACTCGCTTGCCCGCGCGCATGTCCGCCACGATCGCGTCGTACCAATACGGCAACACACGCGCGACCACGTCCTTGAGGCACTCAGTCCCAGGGATTTGCTCGGGGGCCAGCGTGGCGTACCGAGCCTCGTTCGCAGGGTGCCTCGCGTCGCTCAGGGCAAGCGCCGGAGGAGGCGTGTCGTAGCTCCGTCGCCACTCAAACACCTGCGAATCACCGTACTTCGCCGCGGTCTGCTTCTTGTCGAGCCCCTGCAGCGAACCATAGTGCCGCTCGTTGAGCCGCCACGATCGCTTCACCGGCAGCCAATGCAAATCCATCGCGTCCAGCGCCAGGTGCGCGCTCGTGATCGCCCTGCG
Organism: Deltaproteobacteria bacterium; assembly: GCA_030694465.1. Taxonomy (GTDB): domain Bacteria; phylum Myxococcota_A; class Polyangia; order Polyangiales; genus JAUXYJ01. The sequence continues at coordinate 88,954 of JAUXYJ010000002.1, forward strand.
CAAAAGCGAAGTGTGCACCACATCGAAGCCCAGGCCCTCGGTGCGCAAGAGCTCACCCGCGCCGCGCGCTTCGTCGGTGCCCTTGTCCGTGAGCGCCACGTCCGTCCAGCCCGTAAAGAGATTCTCGCGGTTCCACGTGCTCTCGCCGTGCCGCAGCAAAACCAGTGTGTACGTCATGCCCCAGAGCATCGCACAGCACAGCCCATCGCGAGCCCCCATTGACAGCGCACCTACATCGGCGTACCAGAGCGCTCACACTCGCACCTACATGCTCTCTCGCAAGCGAATTCCCACGATGAATACACCCTACCGCGCGCTCTTCACCGCACTCGCCCTCTCGCTCTCGGTCGCTCACTGCGCCGCCGAGCCAGGGCTCGAAGATCCCGACACCGGGGACATCGGGACCGTCACCGACGAGGTCAGCGCCAACACCCGCGAGCGCTTTATCGCCGCGTACGACGGCACCGTAGGCTCGCTCACGCACCTCGTGCTCACCGACACGCAGCTCTCTCCCACGACGTGGCGCTACTTCGGCAGCGCGCAAGTACAGTGCATCCAAGCACCATGCCCTGCAGTCAGAGCCGAAGGCAGCTACCGCGTGACCTCGCGCTACCTCTACCTCTCGGTCGACGGCGCGACGCAACGCTACAGCCACACGCTCCGCAACGACACGCTCACCCTGCGCCAAGGCTCGCGCGTGACCCACGCGTTCACTCGCGCGGTGTCCTTCTGCGGCCAAGTGAGCGACTGTGGAGAGCAGCGACTGAGCCTCCCACGCTGCGTGGGCTACATGACCTGCACGACCGAAAACCGCTGTAATTTTCGCTGCGGATCGCCAGTGAACCAAGAGTGCTCGGCCAACAACGACTGTGCCTCGGGGTACTTCTGCTCGGGGACCACGTGCGGTGGCGCAGGCCGCTGCGCAGTGCAGCCCGGCGCATGCACCGCACAGTACACCCCCGTGTGTGGCTGTGACGGCCGCACGTACGGCAACGGCTGCACCGCCGCCAGCGCTGGCGTGCGTGTCGTGAGCCAGGGCGAGTGCGCTCCCGCGCCGCGCACGTGCCGCGCAAACAGCGACTGCGGAGCGACCGAGATGTGCCAGACCACCACCTGCAACGGCGCCGGGACCTGCCGCTCGGTGGGTGTCCGCTGCTCTAACGAATCGATCCCCGTCTGCGGTTGCGACGGCCGCACCTACACCAACGCGTGCCAAGCGCTCACCGCGCGTGTCAACGTGGCGTACAATACCGCCTGCCGTTGATCTGCAAAAACGCACAATTACGACGCGATCGCCAAGCCCGGGGAAGCAGAATGCGTCACACAGAGTTGTATGCCCGCGCACTTCGCGGCAGTCTCCGAGCGCTCTGATGTCAACTCGCCTCCCATCCTTCGTCACCGGGTCCATCGTGGCCCACACCGCTGTGGCGCTTGGGGCGTTGTTCATCGCGAGCAAACAGCCGCCCCCCCGCGTGGTGCGCACGCCGCAGACTGTGGAGCTCGAGTTCGCGCAGCCCCCCGCGGCCAACACGCCCACCCCGGCCCCTCAGCCGCCCCCCATGGCGCAGCAACCCCCTCCGACGCCCCTCCAGCCTCAGGTGGCCGCGCGAGTCATCCGCGACCCCTCTGTGCGCACGCAGCCCGAGCTTAACCCGAACCCCAACACCACCGGCACCACCACCGGCGACCCGGACCCCAACCCGACGCCCGCTGCCACGGGGCCCACGACCACAGGGCCGACCACCACGGGCCCCGCCAGCACGGGCCGGGTTCTCACCGCCGCCGAGCTGATGAACCCCAGCGCCACCGAGATGATGGTCGCAGCCAATGCGGGCGGCGTCGGGATGCCCTCGCGCGGCGAAATCCAGGCAAACCGCCAGCTAAGCCGAGATATTTTTGGCACGATGGCGCGGCGCTGCACGGGGACTCCCGAAGAGTGTGCGCGCGCGGTCGCCATGGCGCCGATTGTCGCGGCACTGGGCTCGCAACAGCGCCCGATGCCTCCTGGCAGCGGCGCGCACATTCGGCAAGTGGGCCGGCGCGCCGAAGAGTCTTTCTTGCCTGTGCGACAGATCCCCGAGATCGGTGCGATCGTGTCGCGCGCGCCCATCGTCACACCACCGACGACCGTGCACCAAGGATCCGCAGGCGAAAACGCAGTCGCGCGGGACCTCGACCAGGCGCACGGGCAGTCCTTTGCGATGGGCTCGGGGAGCACCGTCGCGATCCCCGCGCCGCCCTACCGCATGGTCCGCGCCGAGATCGAAGTGGACCAAGACGCCCAGGGGACCATCTTGGGGACCCGCGTCGCGCAGAGCTCACGCAGCAGCGTGTATGACCAAGCCGCAGAGCGCGCGATCCGTGACGCGCTCGGCGAGGCAGACGCGTTTCGCACTCCGGGGATCCGCCGCTCGCGCTGGGTCTTCGAGGTCAGCGAGGCCGCCCGCGATGGCCAAATCTGGAACACCATCCGCGGCGCAGGCAACGAAGGCTGGCACGTAATCCCAGAAGAATCCCACGGGGTTCGCTTGCGCTACCGTGTCCGCAACCTCGGCATGCGCATGCTCCCCGCCGGCGCTCCCGAGGGCACGACCCCGCAGCAACCAGGCCGCTCGGGCTAAGTGCGTGCTCACCACTGGGGTGGCTGAGATCTCACCCGGCGACGTCGCCGGATCGCACCTCACGTGCCCACGTCAGCGAATATTGACCCGCCCACCGTTGGTCTCGACAAACCGCGGACCGCGATCAAACGTGTCGCTCTCTGAGTTAATCGTGATGCGTCCGTCTGCCGAAAACGTGCGGTTTGCGTAGTTGCGATACGAGCTCCGGCGCGAGGTCGTCACCGAGGCCGTCGTCGGGATCAACCCCAAGGGCGGGCTCGTCGTGTCGCCACGGACGGCATCATCGCAGCCATCAAAACGGCTGCCCTCGATCAAGATGATTGCCCCGCCCTTGAAGCGCACACAGCGCGGACTGTTGACAAACGTGGTCCCCAAAATCCGGATATTATTCGCGAAGTTAAGCTGCAAGAGCTTGTCGCGCTCTGCGGTGTTCGGGTTGCCATGAAACCACGAGTTCTCGATGGTGATGTCGTGTGAGTTGTACTGCGTCGTGAGCGCGTCTTCGCACGCGTACCCCGTGACGTGATCGAGCACGATGTTCTCGATGCGTGGCTGGTTGTTGTAGCCCTGGCCTTGCCCCACTGCGGCGCCGATGTGGATCCCATCGGGCGCGTTGCGATAGGCAAAATTGCGCACGGTCACGTTGCTCGCAGCGATGTGCAAAATCGGCGGCTGGTTCTCGAGCTGGATGCACCGACCGCTCCCCGCCCACTGGTGCATCACGTTGGCAAAGTCATAGATGCCCGGCGTACGAATCACGATCGTGCTGGTGATCCGCTCGTCGCGCACCGTGCTCGGCTGGGTGGTGCCATGCGCGGCCCCAACGGGCGCGGGCACGCCTCCCCCGGTCGCCGTGTAGATCACCCACGCGGGGAGCCCTGCAGGGCGCGTGGGAGGGCTCGCAGCGTCGGGGACTCGCGCATCCGTCGCGGGGCGGACGTCCATGGGCGCGCTCGCGTCCATCGGGGCCAATACGTCTTCAGCGGTCGTGCTTGCGTCGGCTTCAGTCTGCGCATCAAGGTCTGGCGGCACCTGCGCGTCGTCGCCCTCGAGCGCATCATTTGCGGCTTCGATCGCAACGACATCCCGGCGCGAAGCGTCGGACACGTTGGGCTCATCGACCTGAGCGCAGCCCACCAAGTGACCACAAACCCAAGCAGAACACAGTGAGAATGCAACCAAACGGCTCATGGGAGGGTGAACCTCAGGGGGTGAAAGAGGTCTCGATCACGGCACGCATCAGAGCGCACGCTCTACGCAATTGTACGAGCGAATTGTGCGGCCGCGAAGCGATATGCGCTGCACGAGCATCACATCGCAAAACACAGCGCAACGATCAAAGGCTGCGATGCCGATTGGCTCAGCGATGATTGAAGCGCGGGCCCGTCTGCGGTAACAACGCGGCCGACACGATTGTCGTAGGCCCTTCGTGTTCTCGCGCGAGATAAAACCCCATCGAGGGTCTTGACGAGCAAAAACACAGACCTTCAAAGATGTACTGCAAGAAGCAACACACTGCCCTTGCACCCTGAGCCCTCAACAAACGAGGGCTCACTCCCTTCGGAGAGATAGAGAGAGTTAAAGCGATGGCCGCCAAGGTTTCGGTGAAGTCCAAGAACGGCTCGGTACGCCGCGCGATTGTGGTTGGCGGCGGGCTCGGTGGCTTGATGACCGTGATCAAGCTCTGCGAAGCGGGCATTCCGGTGGATATTATTTCGCTGGTCCCCGTGAAGCGCTCGCACTCGGTGTGCGCACAAGGCGGGATCAACGCCTCGGTGAATCTCAAGGGAGAGGGAGATTCGCCTGCCATTCACATGGAAGAGACCATCCTCGGGGGTGACTTCTTGGCCAACCAGCCGCCCGTCAAAGGCATGGCCGAGGCCGCACCAGGGATCGTGTACATGCTCGACCGCATGGGCGTCCCGTTCAACCGAACGCCTGAAGGAAACCTCGATTTTCGTCGCTTCGGTGGCACGCTCTTTCACCGCACCGCGTTCTCGGGCGCGACCACGGGCCAGCAGCTCATGTACGCCCTCGACGAGCAGGTCCGTCGCTACGAGACGCTCGACGTACAAGACGAGCGCGGCGTGACCATCCCCGGCGAAAAGATGGTCCGCAAGTTCGAGTTCTTCGACCTCGCAGATCTCATCATGGACGACAACGGCGTCGTCCGCGGCGTGATCGCGCAAGACCTCAAGACCTCGAAGATGCACGTGTTTCGCGGCGACGCGGTCTGCCTCGCCACCGGCGGCGCGGGCATGGTGTTTGGCCGCAGCACCAACTCAGTGATTAACACCGGCAGCGCGTCCGCGGTCGCTTACCGACGCGGCGCGATGTTCGCAAACGCCGAGTTTATTCAGGTGCACCCCACGGCCATCCCAGGGCCCGACAAGCTGCGCTTGATCTCTGAGAGCGTGCGCGGGGAGGGCGGCCGCGTGTGGGTCCCAAGAGACCGCAAAGACAAGCGCGCAGGCAGGGATATCCCCGAGAAAGAGCGCTACTACTTTCTCGAAGAGCGCTACCCCGCATACAAGAACCTCGTCCCGCGAGACATCGCGTCGCGTGAGATCTTCAGGACCGTCGTGCACGAGGGCTACCAGTGCCTCCCCGGCGTGCGCTCGGTCTACCTCGACGTGTCTCACCTCGCGAGCACCGAGAGCTCCAAGCACGCGCTCAAGAACAAGCTCGGCGGTGTGCTCGAGATCTACGAGAAATTCGCAGGCGAAGACCCCTACACCAACCCGATGCAGATCTTTCCGGCGGTGCACTACTCGATGGGTGGGCTGTGGGTTGACTTCGAGACCGACTCGCACAACTCGCTCAAGATCGGTGCGTCGCGCAACGCGTCGACCAACCTCCCTGGGCTCTTCGCGACGGGCGAAGCAGACTACCAGTACCATGGCGCAAATCGCCTCGGTGCAAACTCACTTTTGTCCTGCATTTATGGCGGAATGGTGACCGGTCCCTCCATGGCCACCTGGCGCGAAGAGACCAACGGATCAGCGTTTGATCTCTCGAGCGACCTGTTTGACAAAGCCGAGAAGCGCGCCACCGAAGAGTACACCGCGCTGTTGGCACGCACGGGCAGCGAGTACAGCGAAAACGCGTTCAAGATCCACGACGAGCTCGCAGAAGACATGCTGCTCAAGTGCACGGTTGAGCGCAAAAACGACGAGCTCACGGGCCTGGTCCAGAAGATCGACGAGCTCAAAGTGCGCCTGAAAAAAGCCGCAGTTTTGGACACCACACCCACGGGCAAAATGAACCAACCCGCAGTGTTTTTGCGACATATGCGCGGCATGCTCGACCTCGCCGAGGTCATCGCCAAAGGCGCTCTCGCCCGCGACGAAAACCGCGGCGCGCACTACAAGCCCGTCTTCGATTCAGACCGCGATGAAGCCAAAGATCACCCCGAGGGTGGCAAGGGCCGCGATGACAAGAACTGGCTCAAGACCACCCGCGCGACCTTCACCGAGGACGGCGCCAAGTTTGACTACGAGCCTGTAGACATCTCGCTCGTCGTGCCTCGTGCACGTGTCTACAAGCAAAAAAGCATGGCCGCCGCAGTGGGCTCCATCGGAGCCACTACAGAGACCACAGAGAAGAAAGACGACGCTCACGCTCCTGCGTGATGCGCTCGCAAGAAGGAGTAAACCATGGCCGAAAAGACTGTCACCCTACGGATCAAGCGCGGCGTCGCGGACGAAGCAAGCACGTGGGAAGAGTTCAGTGTGGCGCTGCAACCCAACGCCAACGTGATCTCGTGCCTCATGGACATCCGCAAAAATCCAGTCACCAAGGACGGCAAGACCACCACGCCCGTCGCTTGGGACGCGGCGTGCCTCGAAGAAGTGTGCGGCTCGTGCACGGTGGTGATCAACGGGCGCGCGCGACAAGCGTGCAGCACCATGATCGCAGGCCCGCATGGGATCGCGCCCAACGGCGAGACCATCACGGTCGAACCGATGAGCAAGTTTCCGCGCGTGCGTGACCTGGTCGTAGACCGAAGCCGCATGTTTGACGCGCTCAAACGCATCCGTGGCTGGGTCCAGATCGACGGATCACACGAGCTCGGCGCCGGCCCACGCGTCTCAGCATCCGATCAAGAGATCATGTACACGCTCTCGCGTTGCATGACCTGCGGCTGCTGCGTCGAGAGCTGCCCGAACTACAACGACCACTCGCCCTTCATTGGCCCCTTCGCCATCTCGTTGGTCCGCATGTACAACATGCATCCATCGGGAAAAATGCAGGCCGGAGAACGCCTCGACAGCATCATGAGCGACGGCGGGATCGCCGACTGCGGCAAAGCGCAAAACTGCGTGAAGGTGTGCCCCAAAGAGATCCCGCTCATCGAGTCCATTGCGGTGATGGGCCGCGAGACGCTCAAGCGCGCGCTCTTCGGTTGGCTGCTCAAATAACAGAGCCCACGCGCTCTGCGTGAGCCCATCGTTGCGCTAGGTGAGGGTCGTGCGCGCGATGGTCCCGACGAGCTCAATGAGCCGCAGCAGGTGCGTGCCCACCGCGGGCTTGCCCGAGGTGAGCAGCGCGACCGAGAGGTCTCGGTCTGGATCCGCCCAGCACAATACATTGATAAATCCCAGGTGACCAAACGCGTTCGGGGTGCGCGCGCCGTAGAGACTCACGTGGTCTGCACCCAAGATCATCCCGAGCCCGTAGCGCACTGGCAGCACCACGGTGAAGTCAAACTCAAGCCAGCTCGACTCGTTGACAGCGCGGCGGATCGTGCGTGGCGCAAACACTTGTTTGCCCTCGTGCACGCCGTCATTGCGCATCATGGCAAAGAACTGTTGGGCCTCGTGGGCGGTCGCAACAAGGTTGCCGGCGGGGACAATCCCCGTGAGAAATCGCTCGTCGTTTGAGTACTCGACCGCGCGCTCAAAGGGCGCTCCCAGGGCGTGCGTCACGACCTGCGCGATCCCCGGAGGCACAGGCCACCCAGTCATCGCGTTGCGCGCGACACGGTCAAGCTGATCACGCGCAACGCCGTAGCCAAACCACGTGAGCCCCATCGGCTCGGCGATCTCTTCACGCACAAGCGTCCGCACGTCTTTGCCGCTCACGCGACGTACGATCTCACCGAGGATAAATCCGCCGGTGATCGCGTGGTACGCGAGCTTGCGACCGGGGCGCATCGTGGGCTTGGCGTCACACAAAAGACTGATAATCCGTGGCCAATCGGTGAGCAGATCAAGGTCGTTGTGCTCACCCGCGACCGTCGGGATCCCCGCGCGATGGGTCAGCACATGGCGGATCGTCACCTTGTCTTTGCCGTGCTTTGCAAACTCGGGGATGTACTCACACACCCGATCATCGATGTGCAAAAGCCCTCGATCGTCGAGCATGTGGACCAGCATCGCGGTTACCGCTTTGGACGCAGAGAACAAGCAAAACGGCGAGTCCACTCGCACGCGCTCAAGCGGAACACCCGCCTCGTGCTCACCAGGCCCCGCGCCGCGCAGGTGCCCAATCGCGCGCTCTAAGACCACGTGCCCGCGGCGCTCAATGCACAGCGAAATCGCTGGCTGAGTCCCGGTCTTATAGAGCGCCTCGACCCCCGCCCAGATGCGCTCGACGTCCGACCGCATGAGCCCCGCGTGATGCGCGCTCACCTCCCGTGGAGAGACCTCGGTGACCTCTGCAAGAGACGACGCGACTCGAACCCAACGCTGCACACTCATCGTTGCCAAAGAGCATCGCATAGAGCGCATTGCACCACAGCCATGGATCGCAGCCTGCGATACGCTCGCGGTCCGTTATGGCACAACACGCGCTGTCAACTTGTACCCTCTGCGAGGCGGCCTGCGGGATCGTCGTGACCCACCACGAAGGACAGGTCGAGCGCATCGTAGGTGACGAAAAAGACCCGCAGTCACTAGGATATATCTGCCCCAAAGCGATAGCCCTCGCGGACCTGCACCACGACCCCGATCGCCTCCGTCGGCCTCTGGTACGTGCCAACCGCGACGAGCCCTTTCGCGAGGCCACGTGGGCCGAGGCGCTGCGCTTGGCAGGCGAGCAGCTCGCGAATGTGCAGCACACCCACGGTCGCGACGCACTCGCGGTGTACTACGGCAACCCAGTCGCCCATAACCTGGGCTTGCTGACACACGGGCTCGCGTTTACGCGAGCGCTAAGGACGCGCAATTTGTACTCGGCGAGCAGCGCGGACCAGTTTCCGCAGATGCTCGCGAGCGAGCGAATGTACGGGCATTTTGGCTTGATCCCGGTGCCCGACATCGACCGAACACAGTATCTGCTCGTCATCGGGGCGAACCCCATTGTGTCCAACGGCTCGATCATGACCGCCCCCGACATGCGTCGCCGGATCCAAGATCTGCGCGCGCGCGGAGGCCGCTTGGTGGTGCTCGATCCGCGTCGAACCGAGACCGCAGAGCTCGCGGACGAGCACCATTTTGTGCGCCCTGGGACCGACGCGTTCGTGCTCGCCTCGATGCTCCACGTGCTCGTCCAAGAGGGCCGCGTGCGACTGGGGCCCCTCGGTCCGATCACCGACGGCGTCCACGCGGTCGGGCGGGCGCTGCTGCCTTTTAGCCCCGACGCGACGGCCTCGCAGACGGGGCTTAGCGCCGAGGTGGTCACGCGATTGGCTAGGGATTTTGCATCGCAATCAAGCAGCGTTGCGTACGGACGCCTTGGGCTCTGCACCCAAGAGCACGGCACCCTCGCGTCGTGGCTCTTGCAGCTGCTGAACCTCTTCGCAGGTCGACTGGACGCCGTGGGTGGCGCGATGTTCACAAAGCCCGCGTTTGATCTGCTGGGTTTGCTCGAGCGCGTGGGCGTGGGCCAGGGCTTCGATCGGTGGCGTACACGCGTGCGAGGTCTGCGCGAAATCGCTGGCGAATCTCCCGTCGCGACGCTCGCAGACGAGATCGAGACACCCGGCCGCGGCCAGGTCCGCGCGCTGTTGACCATCGCCGGAAACCCCGTGCTCTCAGCGCCCAATGGACAGCGACTGGATCGTGCCCTGCGCGGTCTCGATTTTGTCGTCTGTGTTGACAGCTACCTCAACGAGACCACGCGCCACGCGAACGTGATTTTACCGCCCGTTTCGCAGCTCGAACGGGGTCACTATGACCTCGCCCTCCAGGTCTTTGCCGTGCGCAATGGCGCCAAGTACAGCCCACCGGTGCTGCAAAAGAGCCCTGGGTCGCTGCACGACTGGGAGATCCTCACGCACCTGAGCGCGTGGTTGCTCTTGCCCAAACACACACCAGAGAGCCTCCGCACCGCGACGCTCAGCGCCGCCCTGAAGGTCACGCCAGAGCACATTTTGGACGCTGGGTTGCGCGCAGGACCCTACAAGTTGACGCTCGATTCACTCAGAAAAAATCCACACGGAATCGACCTTGGAGCGCTCACCCCGAGGCTCCCAAGCATCCTGGGCACGCCTCGCAAACGCATCCGCGCTGCGCCCCCACGCTGCCTCAGCGAGCTCTCTCGGCTCGCCGTGACAGTGCACGACCTCGAGCCCGCGTCCGACGCGCTCTTGCTCGTGGGGCGTAGGCATCTTCGGAGCAATAACAGCTGGCTCCACAACAGCCACCGCTTGGTCAAGGGCCCCGAACGCTGCGTCTTGCTCGTGCACCCCGAGGACGCACTTCGACGCGGAATCACTGACAAATCCCTAGCAACTGTAAAATCACGCGTCGGCGAAGTCCGCGTCCGTTGCGCGCTCACAGACGAGATCATGAAGGGCGTCGTGAGCCTCCCTCACGGCTGGGGTCACACGCACGCGGGCTTACGCATGGGCGTCGCACAAGCCCACGCAGGCGTGAGCCTCAACGACCTCACCGACGACCTCCAGCTCGATCGATTGAGTGGCACCGCAGGCTTCTCGGCGGTCGCAGTTGTCGTCTCTCCAGCCTCGCAACAAGACCCGCCAGTGCTACCCTCCGAGGCCCCCCATGAGTGATGCCTCCGAGTCCCCAAGTTCTCCTACGCCCGTGCACGTGAGCGAGCGCACAATCGACGGACCCAGCGCTACGGACTGTATCATTCGATCAGCTAAATTGCAGGACTGCGCGATCGAAGATGCCAAGCTCTCCGACGTCCAGTTCAAGCGCATTACGCTCGACGATGTGGGCTTTGAAGAGGCCCAGTTTCATAACGTCGCGATGCCCCAGAGCCAGTGGCGTGATGTCTCACTCAAGGCCGCCACGATGACCGACGTGACGCTCGAACAGGTCACCCTGCGCGACGTCAACATGACCCACGCGACGCTCCAAGACGTCGACCTCTCGGACTCGGTCTTGACCGATGTCTCTCTGCGCAACGTGGTGATCACCGACGCAGACATCACCGGCCTCGTGATTGATGGACACGCCATCGATGCGCTCATCGCCGACGCGATCGCGCGGGCCAAATCCGCGGGGCAACCGTGACCAGCGAAGACCAACGCCTCGCGATCGCAAACCTCTTCGCGCTCGCCCAGGCCGCGATGCGCAGCCAAGACGCAGCCCGCCACCGCAGCTACCTGGACTCGCTCGCGGATCTGGCCCCAGACGGTCCCGACGTGGCGCCAGACCCCCGCGATGACCAAGCGATCGTCCCGCAGATCGAAGACCGCCACGCGCAGCGACGCATGGGAGCACAAATCCGTGGTGTTTTGCTGGGCGCTGGCGCGCACACAGACTCTGTTCTGCGCGAGGTCGTCGGCCTCGTTCGCGCCCTCGACGGCGCCTCGCAGTGGAGCGAAAAGCACTGGAGCACCAAGCTTGAGCCCGCACTCACCGCGACCCGCGCCGACCTGGCCCAGGACATCGTCTGGATGCGCCCCATCGTGACCCCTCTGAGCGGCGCTACGGCCGACTGGCTGCGCCGCTGGGGTGGTCTGCGCTCGCTTGAGCTCAACGCGTTTGTAGCCGCTTTTACGCGCGATCAGACGCACCCTGGCGCGACCACTGCGACCAGCCGTGGTCCCGACGCAGGCGCGCTTCGGCACGCGCTCGCCGTGGCGCAAGCGGGGCTTGCCCTCGCGGCACCCTCGGACAACGACCCGCTGCTGATTGACCAGCTCCGCCGCGAGGCGGTCCGCGTGGAGTCAGCGCTGGTGCCGCTGTTAGCCAACTTAGTCGCTCAGCTTCGGGCTCATCCGGCGACGTCGCCGGGTTGACTCAGCCCTGCAACAACACAAGCCCCATCGCCGCGTACGCTTCGTACGACGGCGGCTCGAGGTACGCGCACAGAGGGAGATAGGCCTCGGCAAATCCCCGGAGGATCAGCCGCGCCGCCCAGTCGAGCATCCCGCGCCGTGTCCGCGCCTCGATCTCGCCGAGGCTCGCCTCGATGTCGATCGGCGAGAGGCCCTGCGCGCTCGCCTGCTCGGGCTCTCTCACGCAGGCCTCGCGCAGCGCCGTGAGCGCCGCCCGCGTGCGGGCATAGTCACTCTGAAGTCCACCGACGTCGTGCAGCCAGCGCTCGGGAGCCATCGCGACGCCCGCTCCAAATCCACGCACTTCGCGCAACCATCGCCGCGCGGCGTCCACAAAGGGCTGCTCGTAATCGTTGCCGATTTTCATCGGAGCGATCGATCGCCGAAGCGCGATGCGGGCCTCGTGAAACTCTCCCTGAGCGTACAGCCCCGCGGCGGCACCGAGCCACACCGGGGGGGGCCGCAAGAGCTCTTCGGACTCTTCGGCGAGCTCGATCAGCGCTGTCGCCGCGCTCACATCGCCGCCAAAATAAAGCCGCAAGAGCGCAGACCACATCCGCGCGTCCACATCGTCTGGGTCAAGCGCGAGGGCAGCGCGCACGCTCTGCAACGCGGCCATAAACTGCCCCGACGCGCACAACGCTGTCGCCAAATGTCGCTCAACAAACGCGACCTGTGGCGCCATCTCGCGCGCCGCACAGAGCGCCCACGCGGCCTCTTGGGCGTGCGCCAAAGGATCACTCTCTCGCAACAAAACCACACCCAATGCGACGTAGGCGCTCGCGTGCTCGGGGTAAGCCTCGATCGTCTCACGGAGCCTACGGGCGCCGTTGACCAGGTCCCCGGCGAGCGCGCGCGCGACCGCCGCCCCGACGAGCGCATCAGGGTCGTCTCCGTCTCGCGCGGCCTCGTCAAACGAGCGCGCCGCGCGTGAGAGAATCCCCGGAGAAGCGCCCTTGCTCCAGGTGAGACGGGCCTCTTCGAGGGCCATCACGCCGTACTCAAACGGGCTGCCAATCACCGGTCCAAACGAGTGACGCATCTCAGATCTCTCCTTGGGACCACAGAATTTTTTCGGCCTGCGAGCGCGGTGGATTTGCGCTCTTCAGGGCGGTCTCGATTTCGCAGAAAGCGAGCGCCCCCCGCAGCCGATGGTAGAGCCGCACGATCCTCCGTGCGAACGCGTCGACCTCTTCGCGCGCTGCGCGGTCTTGCACAAACCAGTCGAGCAAAAACTCGCCCGCGGCGTTGCGAGCCTCCATCGCGGCGCGTCCCGCACGGCTCGGCTCGGGGCCCAGCGCGCGTTTATGATCCAAGCCGTCGTCGTCATCGAACTGCGCGGTCGCCGCGGCGAGCCAGTGCCTAATCGAGACCGCCGCGTGGTCTCTCGATGCCGAGCAACGCAAGTGCATCCAGCGTAGGTGCATGGGCATCCGCGCGCTCTCTGCGAGATCTCTTGCGCTGAAGGTAAACAGCCTCGGGAGCCATTTGCGCGCGCCGGTCATTTCGCGATCTACCAGCGAAACAAGCCGCTCTTTAGAGCTGTCTTCGCCGTTTACAAAGAACGCCGTCTCGGCGAGCCAGAGCGACGCGCCGTCGAGCTCGCCCTCCTCAAGGAGATCACGCAGAGCATCGAGGCCTGAGAATCGCCTCGCCAAGACCCAGTCAAACCACGCCCGCGCCACGCGGCTCGCGCGATCATTCTGGGTGCAGAGCAACGCGTAGTGCTCTCGCCAAGCAGAATAGTCTCCGCCGCCCATGCCCAGCGCGAGCTGCGCTTCGTGATGCACCGGACGACAGTGCGCGAACACCCTCGCGACGCTCTCACGAGTGCTATCACTGGCGCCCAAGAGCCCAACGTAGGCCAGCGGGATCTTCGCGAGCGCCGCCCGCACAGGCTCTCCGATGTCTTTGTTTACGAAGTCCGCCAAGTGCGCGAGCGGGGCCATTTTGAGGGCGGGATGTTGGTGCAGCGTGAGCACATGATCCACGCTGCGCACGTCGGCGCCTTCGCCTAGCGCCACGGCGAGGTTGGCCAGGGCGCGGACGCCTTCGTCTCGCGTCGGGCCCAAGCCAAAGAGCGGAACATACCGCCCCGAACGAAGCGCAACGAGCTCTGGGATGCCAGCCGGGGCCTTCATCACGCTGACAATGGGCACCGCCGAAGGCGCGAGCCCGGCCTCGGCTGCGGAGGCCTCAGAGACAGGCTCATTCCATGGAGCTGAGGGGTCAAGCCACGAAACGGGTGAAGACGTCACGGCCAACCTTTTGCGTGTGGGTGACAGTACATTCGCCTGCGGTTTTGCAGCGATTTCGTGAGCCGTATGCTCTCAAACATCTGCTGCAACGAAGTGGCGACACCGCAGACGCGCCCACCAAAACAACAGCCAATCTTGTATCACAGCCACACCGCGAGCGAGCCTACATTTGCGCGCACGACCCAGCCGACCCAGCCGAGCCAGCGCTGATGTGTGCGTCTTGCATGACGTACGCACCCACTGCGCTATGCTCCGTGGCCTTCACGGTGAATCTCGCTCTGCATTTTGGCCCAAGGGCCCACGCGCGCTTGGTCCTCGCGGCGTTGCTCTCGCACGCTGCGCGAGCCCACGCTCAACCACGCCCAGGGGCCGCCTCGGTCCCGCCCGGAGTACGGCGTCCCGTGGGCACGCCACCCACCGTGCGCTCGGGCGAAGCGCTCGCCGAGGTGCGCATGTACGCGAGCGTTCGCACAGAGAATACCCTGCGCATCGCATACATCGGCACCGGACGAGTCCGTGGACGACTGCTCTTGGCGACACTGCAGCGCGAGCCCGACGGCTCACTGCGCCGCACCGGCACCGATCGTGAGCTCGCACCGAGCGCGTCCGCCGTGGCGCTCACTTGGGATGCGCGCGGAGGCGCGGCCCTCTACGTCACGCCCACGCCGCATCGCAACGAGAGCGAACGAGATCGACACGCGCGTCATCACAATGGCACGCGATCGATGCAAGATTCACTACGCAATCCGCTGGGTACACCGAGCCTCACGGCGGGCGATGTGCATTTTGTACGGCTCGACGCGCAGGGCGCACCGGCGGGGCGACCGCTTCGATTGTTCTCAGAGAATGCTCGCGCGTTTCGCGTCGCGCTTGTGCGCGAGGGCGATGGATGGCTCGCCGGATGGACGGGTGCGCACGCACTCCAAGGCGAGGTCCGTGGGACCGTACGCTTCGCAAGGATCACCGCAGACGCGCGGCTCCAAGGGGCAACCATCGAGAGCGGATTCTCTGGCCCTCAAGGTGATGGACTCGTGCTTTTTTCTTCGCAGAATGCATCCCCTGCGCGTGCCGCGTGGAGCGGAGAGCACTGCCACACCGACCCTACGCCCGCGCCCACCGCGCCCGCCCGCGACCCGTCGGAGAGCATCGAGACCCGCCCGCGATTTGTCATCCCTCAGGGTCCCTTGCACGAGATCGCTGGCCCCCGCGTCGTGTGCGACTCACTCTCACTCTACACCCTCGCCCTGCCCCTCCAGGCCCCCGCTGCGACGCTCGTCTCGGGCCCAGCCCTCGCGCGAGACACCCTCACGCGCGCAGGTGAAACGCTGCTCTTTTCGCAACGCGAAGGGCACGACCGCGCGTCACTTCGGCAAGCTCAGCTCGCCCCCGACGGGCGGCTAGTGTCCGTCACGACCCTGGTCTCGCCGGGCCCCACGACACACGAAGACGCACCAGCGCGCGTGATCGCTACAGCGCAGCCCGACGACCGCAACGCGCCGACGGACTCGACGGTGCCTCCGCCCACTCCCCCCCAGCGCGCCGAAATCCTCCGCGCCCCGGTCGCCCTCGACGCGAGCAGCACAGGCCCTCGAGAGCTCTCCCTCGCGGCGCTCTCGATCGCCCGCACGCGAGTGATCATCGCGCAATCGACAAGCGCAAATGCAGAGATTTCGATGCGCAGCGTGGCCCCCATCGAGAGCGCTCACGAGCTGACCTGGGTCGACCCCGCGACCCAGTGGCTCTTGCTTCGCGTGGGCGACGGGCTCGGTGGACCGCTGGTGCACCTAGTGCTCGACCGCACAGACGCCGGCCCCGAGGTGATCTGGCCCGGGGACGAACGCCTCCGCGCACATCTTCTCCGCGCACGCATCGCGCGCGCCGCGGTGACAGACCTCGAGCACTCGTTCGGCCCACTCTCGGCACGTTCGGACGCAGCGACAAACCCTTCTATGGTAGGCCTCACCAACAGCATGCGTCGTGTGCGCGCCCGCTGGACCGACGCCTGCGATTCGCTTCAAGCCCGCGCACGATTTCTCGTTCGCCGTGGCCTGCCCCGAGAGCTCGAGACCCTCGCGAGACAACAATGCGAAATCCCCGCCCTGGGCGCCGCCCCCACCTCGCAATAATCCCCACCCTCACGCTCTGCACGTTGGGCACGCTCTGCACGCACGCCCTCCCCGCGAGCGCTCAGCTGCACCCACGCTGGATTGGGCCCGTCGGCGCAGACACCCTCGCGCGCGACACCCTGCGCGCACACGATGCACGCACGCGCTCCTTCGCCGACGTGAGCAGCTGGGTGATCGTAGGCGCCGTGCTCGCCGCGCCCCTGGCAGTCTCCGCGCACGCGACTGCGGCCCAGCAAGCTCCTGCATCGAGCTTTGCTTTGTCTGCGATTTCGCTCGCGATTCCGTACGGAGGGGTCGCCCTGACGGGGTTCATCGCCAAGTCGCTCTTCGCCCGCGAGCGCCCCTACGCGACCGCCGCAGGCCTCGCGCGACGCTGCATCACCGGCAATGAGCCCGGCTGCGACGCAGACCGCAACGCGTCGTTTCCGTCGCTGCACTCGGCCTTCGCGTTCGCCGGGGCCGGCATGACGTGCGTGCAAGCCGCAACCCTTGCACCGTACGCCGCGGGGCTCGACGCCCTCGGCTGCGGCTTCGCCACCTTTGGCGCCACCCTCGGAGCCGCGCTGCGCATGGTCGCAGACAAGCACTACGCGAGCGACGTGATCGTCGGGTCGCTGCTCGGAGCGAGCCTGTCCGTGGGCCTCGCGGTCGCGTTTCATCAGCAATCTCAGGCGCCGTTGCGTCTTAACGCGGCGCTCGAGACCCCCCAAGACACCCTCGGGCCCACCCTGCTGGGCGCCGGACTGGGCATCCTGAGCGGTGGGCTCTTGATGGGTCTGCTCGGGCTCGAGCTGCGCGCCCAAGCCCAAGCCCACGCGCACTAAGCGAGCCGGGTCTGCAACAAGTGCGCAAACGCCGCGAGCGCGTCTACGGCTGTAAAAATCCCCACAACATGATGGTTGTCCATCACGACCGCTGAGCCAATCTTTTGCTCTGCCATGGTCGTGACCACCTCGTCGATGGGCGATTTGGGAGTCACCGTAAACGGCTTCGGGGTCATCGCGTCAACGACGAGTAGCACCCCCGGATCGGCACCCGCGATGGACGTGATCAACGCCAAATCTCGGTCCGAAAGCAGGCCAACGAGGGCCTCACCGTTCATCACTGGCAGGTGCCGAATGTGGTGCTGGGTCATCAATCGCTGGGCGTCTTTGAGCGTCGCGCTCTGGTCCACAACAAGGGGAGAGGTCGACATGTACTTGTCGATCGTCGGAATTGGTTTGGTCATGCGGCCTCGCTCTGCGGAGATCGTGCCAACGCAACCCACACGCACGAACGCAAGATCTGCACGCAATGCGCGCGCTTTGCGTTGAACGCACCCAAGCACACACGCGCTCGCGAGGACCTCTGAGAGGCTCTGTTGAGCGATTTCGCTCGCACGATGCGCTCAAAGGCTCATCCGCGGTCGTGCCTCTGCGTGATGGCCCGCGCATTGCTGAGTGAGCTTCTCGCGCAAAGCGGAACCTTGGGCGAGCAGTTCGCCCTGCGACCGTCGCACACCGTCGCACTACGCTCGGCCTACCCATGGATCTTTTACCTCAACGACGCTGCCTAGAGCTCTTGCGCTATGTGCGGTTTACCGACCGCGATCTTGGTCTCTTGCGTGCGCTCGCCGGGCCCGCGCGCCCGTCGTTTGTGCGCATCGCCGATGAGTTCTACGAGCGCATCCGCGAGCACGACGAAGCCCACGCCGTCCTGCGCGACGACGCACAGGTCCAGCGGCTCAAGGGCACGCTGGTTCGCTGGATGGAGAGCCTGCTCACGTCCGATCGTGACGAGAAATATTGCGAAGACCGCATGCGCATCGGGAGAGTGCACGTTCGCGTGGGATTGCCCCAGCGGTTTGTCCCCGTCGCGATGGCGCTCATTCACCGCTCACTCGAGAAAATCGCCGACGAAAACCCTCACGCCGATGCGACCCGCTCGGCGCTCGTGCGCGCGATTGATGTCGAGCTCGCTGTCATGCTCGAGAGCTACGTCGATCACTTCGCCCAGCGCTTGCAACACGTCCAAGCGCTCGAGTCTCAGGCTCTCCGCGAGAGACTCGAGCACGAGACCCGCGTGCGGTCCGCGGCGCTTGAGCGGTCACGCCAAGTGATCGTGGGCATCGACCGAGACAACCAGATCGCGTTCGTCAACGCGGCGACCGAGGCAGCCATTGGCTTCTCGCGCGATGAGCTCGTCGCGCAGCCATTTGTCTCGCAGTTCGCGCACCCCACCGCGCACGATGAGCTCTATCAGGCGCTCAGCCAAGCGCGCGCGGCGGGCGCCGATGGCGTCGAATGGACGGGCCCCATGGTGACCCGCGCCGGGCACCAACGCCTGATGCGATGGCACCTTGTCGCCAGCGAAGAGTCCGGAAAATCGTTTGTTCTCGGCGCCGCCGACGACGCAACCGACGAGCAAACGCGCCTCGCGCAGCACCTGCGCACCGAGCGGCTCGCGGGCATCGGCACCCTCGCCGCCGGGCTCGCCCACGAGATCCGCAATCCGCTCAACGGAGCGCTCTTGCACGTGACCTATCTCGAGCGCTCGCTCGCGCGTCGCGAGAGCGATCCCGGGGAGCGCGAGGCCGTGGGAGCGGTCAGCGACGAGATCCGACGGCTGAGCTTGCTCGTCCGCGATTTCTTGGTTTTTGCCAGGCCAACACCCCCCACACTTGAGCCCCTTGAGATCAATGACCTCACCACACGCGTGCTCTCGCTGATCCAAGCCGACGCGCTCGCCGCGGGGGTCACGCTCAAGAGCGATTTGGCCAAAGAGCCGCTGCAGGTCCGAGGCGATCGCAACAAGCTCCAGCAGGTATTTCTCAATCTCTTGCGCAACGCAGTCGAAGCCGTCTCGACCTCGCTAGGCACCGTGACCCTCCGAACGCGCAGACGCCCTCGGCACGCCGTGATCGAAGTGCACGACGATGGCGCAGGAATCCCCAGTGATAACGCACCGATTTTTGATGCGTTCTTCTCGACCAAGCCCAACGGGACGGGGCTTGGTCTCGCCATCGTGCATCGCATTGTGAGCGACCACGGCGGCACCGTCGAGGTCGAGTCGTCCCCAGCCAACACGGTCTTCAGAGTGCTCCTCCCAGCTGCTTGGGGAAGCGACGAAGCACCACAGAGGGAGCATTGACCATGACAAATCCACGCAAAGCTCGAATTTTGGTCGTCGACGACGAGGCCAGCGCGCGCAACGGCATGAAGCTCTTGCTCAGCCAAGACGGCTACGACGTGCACCTCGCATCGAACGGGCGCGAGGCCCTGGACATGCTTGGAGAGAGGCCCTTCGACATCGTCGTGACAGACCTCAAGATGCCCGAGCTGGATGGCATTGAGCTGGTGAAAAGAGCACGCGCGAGGTTCACCTCGCTGCCCATGATCGTCGTGACCGCGTTTGGCGACGTCGCGAGCGCAGTCGCTGCCATGCGCGCAGGCGCCGAGCACTATCTGGTCAAACCCGTGGACTTCGACGAGCTCTCGATGGCCCTTGAGCGCAGCCTCGAACGCAGCGCCCTCAGGCACGAGGCCGACAGCCTCCGGCGCCAAATGCAGGACAAGCTCGGCGGCGTAGGAGGCCTGCTCGGGACCTCTCCGGCGATGCAGCAAGTGTACAAACTCGCACGCCAAGTCGCCCCTGCGCGGGCGACAGTGCTCATCACCGGCGAGAGCGGGACGGGCAAGGGCGAGCTCGCGCGCGCCGTGCACCAGATGGGCCCGCGCAACAACGCGCCGTTTGTGTCCCTTCACTGCGCAGCCCTCGCAGAGGGAGTGCTCGAGAGCGAGCTCTTTGGGCACGAAAAAGGTTCGTTTACGGGTGCGGATCGCAGGCGCCAGGGTCGCTTCGAGCAAGCGCACGGGGGCACGCTCTTTCTTGACGAAGTGGGCGAAATCCCTGCGTCGATTCAGAGCAAACTGCTGCGCGTGCTTCAAGAGCGGAGCTTCGAACGCGTCGGCGGAAACGAGACCCTCAAGGTCGACGTTCGCTTGATCGCGGCGACCAACAAAGACCTGGCCAAAGAGGTCGCCGAGGGACGCTTTCGCGAGGACCTCTACTACAGGCTCAACGTTGTCCACATCACCGTGCCGCCGCTGCGCGCGCGGGGCAACGACGCGCTCTTGTTGGCCAATCATTTTCTCACACGATTTGCGGCCGAAAACGGAAAACAAATCGAAGGCTTCACCGAGCGCGCGACCGCTCTTCTGCTCGGCCACCGCTGGCCAGGCAACGTGCGCGAGCTTGAGAACGCCATCGAGCGCGCGGTGGTTCTCTGCGACAGCACCACGCTTGACAGCCGCGATTTGCCTCTCGAACCAGCCCCCGCGAGTCGCACAGGGCTCGCGATTCCGGGCTCGACCATGGCCGAAATCGAACGCTACGCCATCCTGACGACGCTCCAAGCCGTGGGAGGCTCTACGACCAAAGCCGCAGAGATGCTCGAGCTCTCGGTACGAACGATTCAATACCGACTGCACGAGTACGGCCGCTCTGCCAAAGACCGCGCACGGTCATCCACCCGCGGTAACTAAGGGAGCGCTCATGACGCTCAGCGAATCGTCTGCCAAGATCTTACTGATCGAGGACGACCCATCCAGCGCAACCAGGCTCATCCAGCTCTTGTCCGAGGACGGCTTCGAGGTCGAATGGCGAGACAACGCCACCGACGCGGCAGTGCGCATTGGCCAGGGACACCGACCCGACGCGATCGTGCTCGATTACCGTCTGCCTCACCGAGACGGGCTCCAGCTCGCGCACGACGCGCGCGCACGCTGGCCCACGATCCCATTGGTCTTCGTCACGAGTTACAGCGAAGTGCTCCAACGGATCGAGCCCATGAGTCCGCCCGCCATCGTTGTATCCAAGCCAGTCGTGTACAGTGACCTGGTCAGGATTCTGCAGCGCTTGGTCGGGGCGAGCCAAATCCAAGACTGATCTTCGTCTCATCGGGCAAGCAATTTTTGCCACAGATGAGCACGCCCACAAACAAGATTAACCTGCGTTATTGCAGTCATTATTGACACGCACTCACCCAAAGGACACCACTCATGAATATCATCGTCGGTCTCGATCGCAGCGAAATCTCCAAAGCCGTTTTGATGCGCGCCGTGCTCTTTGCAAAGCGCAATGACGGCAAGCTGCACATCGTTCGCGCGGTCCCCATCCCCGTCGAGATGCCACTTGAAGCGCTGTCGATTGACCCCGAGGCGCTCCCCGCTCGCTTGCTCGACTACGCGCAGCGCGACATCGAGCGCATGGTCGACGACGCCCCCAAAGACGTCGTGGCTTCGGTCGAAGCGCGTGTCGGGGTGCCGTGGCAAGTGCTCGTCGACGTGGCGCGCGAGAAGCACGCAGAGCTCTTGATCGTGGGCACGCACCAGTACGGAATCCTCGATCGTCTGCTCGGAACGACCGCCGCCCGCGTAGCCAACCACGCTCCCTGCTCGGTCTACATCGTCCGCGAAATCACTGAAGAAAAGAAGTAACCCATGACCACCACCATTGAGTCGTACATGACGCCGAGCCCGCACACCATCGGCCGCGATCAGACCCTCAAGCATGCTCATGAGATCATGCGAGAGCACAAGATCCGTCACCTCCCAGTGCTCCATGGAGGCAAACTGCTGGGCATCGTCTCGTCACGCGACCTGTACTTCATCGAGAGCGAACCCGACGTCAACCCGACGAGCGAGACCGTCGAAGAAGCCATGACCCCCGATCCCTACGTGGTGCTCAAGTCCGCTTCTCTCACAAGCGTCGCCTCGCACATGGCCGAGCATCATCTCGGCTGCGCGCTCGTCACCGATGACCACGGCAAGATGCTCGGGATCTTCACGACCGTGGACGCGCTGCGAGCGCTGGCCCATTTCGCCAAGTAATTCTCTGCGCAAAGTGCAGTTCTTGCGTCACGAGCGCACAGGCTGCACCCATCGCTCAGCGCGCGGGCGCGTCGCAGTGAGAGGGAGCATCCCAGACCACACGCGGAGCCTCACCGAGCCAGCCCCCCGCATGGAGCGCTACCAGCGCCTGCACGAGAGAGAGCAGCGCGACGGTGAGCCCCAGCGCAATGCGCCAGTGTTTTGCCAAGCGATAGCGCGGATCGCGCCGAGCGATCACCCATCCCCACAGCCCCAGCGAGGGCGTGGTCCCTAGCCCAAAAAACAACAGCGAGAGCGCGCCGCGCCAAGGGCTCGCCGTAGTCGCCGCGAGCGCGAGCGCTGCGTAGACCATCCCGCAGGGCACGAAAGACCACAGCATCCCGAGCGCCAACACCACCCGCGCGCTAGATCCCCGTGTCCGCCGTCTTAGCGCTGCAAATAGCCTAGTGAATCCGCTCTTTGCCGCGCGCTCAAATACAGAAAATACCGAGACAACTCCCGCCGTCTGCAGGCCCACGAGCACCCCCAAGAGCGCCGTGAGTCCCCGCACTGTCCACTGAGCTGGCGATGGCACGACCGTCGCCACCGCTCCCGCGAGGGACCCCGCCGCGGCCCCCGCAAGCGCATATCCTCCGATGCGCCCCAGATGAAACGCAAGGTGCCCACGCGCGCGTCCCTTGCCTGCACAGATCCCATCGACCGCGCTCACCACGGGCCCGCACATCGCGACGCAGTGTGCAGACGAGGCGACCCCTGCCGCGAGCGCGGTGAGGCACTGCATCACGAGCGAGACACCCAACATCGAGGTCATCGCGTGTCTGCACAGCAACATGCGGGCCGTACAATCCGCCGCGTTGCATCACACACAATCGATCGTGACGACCTCGGTCCCCGCAGGAGGCGCGATCCGAAAGGGATCGTTCTGGCCCGGCTGTCCGCCACCAAATGGGTCGTCCGGGTCCACGGGCGGAGCGGTCGGTTCGCCCCCAACGGGCCCTGGCTCAATGCGGTCAAACCGCACCTGCATGTCCACCGAATCGCGGGGCATCTCGACACGCACGCGCTCAGGATAAGCGTCCCCCTGGACGACGCGATAATGGCTGTAAGTGATCTCTGCGCGCACCCCTTCGCGGTCCCGCAACACAATCCGATGCACCCGCGGAACCTGCCTCGCAGGCACCCACGCGCGCTGCTCATCGGGCAGCTCAAGCTCAAGTCGCGCCGTGCGGCCCTCGTCGCCGCGCATCTCGAGCACATAAAACCCGTTGATCCACCGCACAGGCCCTGTGGGCGTCCCCAAGGCGGGCACACCGCCGCTCAGCACCGCGGCGATCTCGCGACCCTCCAAGGGGATGCCCGCGAGCTGTCGTGCTGCACACGCGCGCGCAGGACCAATCGCGTATTGCCGCCCCTGCAGCAGCCCAAACCGCTGCCCATCCGACACAAGCGACGAGACCAGCGTGCCAAACGCGAACATGTCAAAGCGGATGCGATCGGGGGTCTGCACGACGATCGCCACCTCGCCTCGGACACGCCCATTGCGTCCAAATTGATCCGCGCTTCCCTGCGCGCGGAGCGAGCGCACGCGCGTCGCACGGTCAGCCAGGATCCCCGTAATTCTCCCCGGATCTGTGATCACTCCGCCCTGCGGAAGCCCCGACGGGCACCCACTAAGCCATCCCTGCATCCCCACAAGCGCCAGGGCGATCACCCGGCGCCTCCGTGGGATCGGTCGCTGGCCCGACCGTACCTTCTCTCGTTGTTGACTCTCCACGATGAGCCGCATCCTACGCACAACGAAGCCCAATCGTGCGTCCGTGATCACGAGCTCCCAAGACAACCACCAACCGTGCACACCGTGTGTGAACGCTGGTTCACCGATGGAGTCTCCGTCGCCTAGAGACACCCGAGAGACCGACGATATTCTCTGCGAATTTGCAGATCATTTCGTACGCTCGTACGCTGGCACGGCACCTGCTAGCCTTACGCAGGTCGTGTCCGTTGCCCGCCGCTGGCCCACACTCGGATCGCCGCTCCGCCCCAAAGGACCCAAGAGCACCCCATGAAAAACCTCTCTTCTCTCTTTGCCATCGCAGCTCTCACCCTCTCGGCGGCCCACTGTGGCCCGGACAACGGAAGCGGTTTTCTCGTCCAGGGCTCTATCGCAGTGCAGATCCCGCCCAACACCGCGACCGAAGCCAATACGGGCTTTCAATTTCCGCCACAAACGCGCATCGACCCGACCCTCCCCTCGGGTCGCAGCACGGGCTACGTCGGGACCTGCACCGTCGGTAGCAACACCCGCAGCCTGACCATCGACCAAATCGGCGGAGACCAAATGGGCCTGCGATCCATCACCGTCTCGATGCCCGACTGGTCTCAAGACACCTGCACCAACTGCGTTCGCGGCACCGTCACACTCAACGTCGGCGGCACGACCTTCTCGGGCACCGACGATCGCTCCATGGGCGCGAGCTCTCCCTGCACGTTTACCGCAGCCCGCGTGGGCTCTTTCGGGATGACTCTCGACCTCCGTTGCCCGAGTCTTCAGAGCGCGGGACGTATCGCGGCCCTCACAACCAACCTCACGCTCGACGCATGCAACGGCCCCATGACCCGCAACTGAGCCCCTGACCGAAGAGCATCCGCGGTACCTTCACGGCCCATATGCTCACACGTCCATGGGGTCTCTTAGGGTGGTGCTTCGTTTGGTTCTTGGGGGCGTGTGGAGCACGCAGCGAGCTCATCGCGCCAGGGGCTGTGGGTGGCCCTGCTGTGACCGACGCGTGCAGTGCACTCAGCGAGCAAATTTGCACGCGAATCGAGCAATGTAGCCCCGCTACCATGAGCCTTGGGTTTGGCACCGCGCGGGCGTTTGTCGATCGCGGCGTGTGCGTGCAGCGGCTGCGCCTTGCATGCACTCAGTGGCAAAGCACACCCGACGCCAACGTCACGACAGATGCCCTGCGAGCGTGCGGGACGCAGTGGCAGGCTCGCGTGTGCGCCGACGCTGTGCTGTCGTTTGGACGCGAGCTCCTTGGGTGTCAGTTTTCACCTGGAAATCGTCTCGCCAACGCAAACTGTGCGAGCGACGCTCAGTGTGCCTCGTTGAGCTGCTCCGAGGGCCGCGGGTCGCAGTGCGGCCGCTGTGCATCGTCGGGGCTCACGGGCATCACGACGCAGCCCAACGACCCCTGTGTTCGTGGCACCCTGTGTAGCCAAGGCCAAGAGTGCATCGAGGGACGCTGCCGATGGAGTTCGATCGAGTCTGAGCCCTGCGGAACGTGCGTTTATTCTAGCCCGATTTCGTGTGTTTCTGGGCGTTGTCTCGCGCAGCCTATCGCGCGCGCCGGGGCCTCGTGCGGAAACGTGAGCGGCCCAGCGACCGAGCGCCCCCTCGCGTGTGAGCCCGGCGCTGATTGCGTAAACCGCAATGACTTTGGCGCAGGACGCTGCGGAGCTTTTCTTGCAGACGGGGCCCCGTGCACGGGCTCTGATGGCGCTCCGTGCCAGTTTCCGGCCCAGTGCCTCCGCGGTCGATGCACGCTCCCTTCGCAAGACTGCCGCTAAAACGTCACGCCAAGTGCGCCTGCCGGGAGCAACGAGAAGCCCACTCCTGTGAGCGTTTGTGCAGTCGGTTCGGCCGTCCCCACAAAGCCCGTGCCCATCGCCGTCAGCTCAAAGATCGCCGAAAGCCGCCCCACTCCCAACCGAAGCCCCATCGTGGCGCCCAAGTCCACGCGATGCAACTGCGTGCGAAAAACCTGCCCCATAAACACCGCGGGGTCCTGCATCGCGCCCGCAGCGTATGTGTAGCTCAGCGACGCAGCCACGTAGAGATCATAGAGTTCGCTCGAGGTGCGGCCCAACTGCACGTGCGCATCTACGCCCGTAAGCCAGGCATTTTGCACGCGATTCGATGGAGTAGCCGCCGTGTACGCCAGGGGCAACAGCCCCGCCCGCAGATGCCCCGCGAGGGTAAGCGTCCACTTGTCGTCCGCGTCCTGCCAGAGCACCTGTCGCGCCCCAATGCGCAAAGTCGAGAGCCCGAGCAGCGCGCCACGCATTTCCGTTCGCCGAGCGACCGAGCCCCGCACCGAGAGATACGCTGCGCTGCCTGCGCTAGTGACCCCGTAGGCCGCCGCAGCGCGCACAAGCGCCTCTCGCTCGCTGTCCTGAAGCGGCTGCCCTGCAGAGGCCCTGGTGCTCGCTTCAAGCGCAGGTCTGAGCGTGTCTTCTGCCACAGGCGCCAAGTAGCTCCCGCCGGCCTCCACCAACACCTCGCGCGCGCGGGGCAAACGCGCGGCGCTCAGCAGCGGTGACCCATGCGCGCAGTGAGACATCGCGTGCGCGAGCAACACAAGAAGCGCTCTGCGATTTCCCTGTTGATTCGCACGCGAACACCGCGCCCAGACGAGGACGCGGGATCGAGCAATCACTTGCGAAAGCGTGAAGGAAAGTTGTTCTTCGTGACACGGTCCTTGAGCTGCTGGTCGTCAGGGTGCAGCTCTACCGCGCGATCCAGCAGGGCCTTCTCAGCTTCGACGTGTCCAGGATCGGGCAGGCAACATTCAACCGGGCACACCGCTTGACACGCTTCGTGATCGTAGAAGCCCACACACTCGGTGCAAAGCTCGGGATCGATCACATAGATCTCATCTCCCTCGCTGATGGCGTCATTGGGACATTCGGGCTCGCAGGCGCCACAGTTGATGCAGTCTGCTGTGATGTAAGTGGCCATGAGTTCTCTCGCGCGTGGATGAGGTACGGTCAAAAGATGGGGGCTCTCAAGGCGTGCGCTGCGGGTCGATGTCGACCTTCACGGCACACACGGAGAGAGCCCGGCTATGTAGAAGCTTCACACCGTTGCGTCAATCGCCACGCGATGTTCGCACGCGCTGCACAGCCCCTGTGACGCCCCTCGTGACGCTCCCCGATGGGTCCCTCACAGAAGGGACCGAGGGGGCTTACAGATCAACGATCACAACCCTGTTGGGCTCTTCTTCTTCGATCGCGGGCTTGGGTTGCTTTGGGTAATTCGAAGGCAGCGGGAGCTCAAGAACAGGCTGCTCCATCTGCTGCTGGCGCTGTTGTTCTTCTCTGCGTCGAATCTGCTCGATGATGAATGGTGGAAGCATCACAACACTTTCATGGTTGGCAGACCGTCTTAGAGGGATCTCTGCGCGAATTCGCCGACATTACAACTAAGATGCAGAGCAGTAGAAACCGTTTTGCAGTGGATTGAGAACTTTGTGCCCTCGTTCGAGTCTACGCTGACCACTCGACGAGAGCACGCATTGGAGATATCGCGCCCAGAACAATCAGAGTCAAGCCTGCTGCGGCACGATTGGGACGCGTTGTACGCACCACGCAGACCGCCTCATCAAAGTGACACGTGCCCCCGCGGAGAGCCCCAGTGACAGCAACCCTACTGCGTTTTGCGTGCGTTCTTTGCACGCTGCTGCTCTCCGCGGCCCTCGCCTCGCCTGCGATCGCGCAGAGCACCAACGACTACGACCCACAATCGACCGCGTGGAATGGCTTGGTGGAGGTCGTCCGAATCGCTCAACAAGCGCACGTCGAGCTGCGCCCGTCGGCCGAGCTCGATTGGTCGTTGGTCCGTCGTGGTGACGCGCTGCTCGTGCTCTATCCCTTGAGCAGCGTGGATCTTGACGAGCTCTCGGCATTTCTAGAAGACGGCGGTCGCTTGGCGTTGCTCGATGATTTTGGATCCTCGAGTCCGCTGCTGCGATGGTTTCAGGTGACGCGCAGTGAGGCAGTGCAGGGCACGCTGAGATCATCCCAGTTGCCTGGTTTTTATGTGGCCATGCGACGAGGGGACCACCTCCTTGGCGAACAGGTCGACAGCGTGATTACCAACGAGCCCGTGGTCCTACGACACCCTCGGTTGGCCCCCGTGTTTGCACTCGATGAGGCCGGCACGCAGGGCGTCGTGCTGGCTGGGCAAGTGGGCCAGGGGCGCCTGGTGCTCGGGGGCGACCCGAGCATCTTGATTAACTCGATGCTGCGCTTTCGAGGCAACCGCCAGTTCGCCAGCAACCTGCTGACCTACCTCGCGTCGTCGGGCGGGCGCATTCACTTAGTTCACGGGCGATTTTCCAGCCGAAATAGCTACGAAGGAACCAACGCCCGCAGACGCTCTCCGCTCAAGACGTTGTCCAAGCAGCTCGACCGCTCGTTGCTCCAGCTCTCCGCCGCGTTTGCCAAGCCCCCCGTGCTGACCTTGCTTGCACTCCTCGCGGTCCTATTGGTCTCTATCGCGTTCGCGACGCGCATGTGGGGATCGCGCCCTTCGGACCGATTTGGCCCCATTTCGCCCCCGGGCCCGATGGCGGGCGCAGCCAATAAAGCCCTGCTTTTCACAAGAAAAAAAGCCAACTTACTCTACCCCACGTTGCTCCTTCGCCGCGTCCTTGAGCGCTCGATCCTTCAGCGGCTTGGCCTGCGTCCACCGGTAGACCTCTCTGTAGCGATCACGCGCGCCGAATCCCTCCTCGCGCCCGAGCGGCGAGAATCACTGCGAGCGGTTCTGCGAGAGCTCAATGAGCTGGCCGAACGTGTCGAAGCGCGGGGTCGCGTTCGCGTGTCGCTCAAGCGGTTCGTCTCCCTCTGGCGGCAGATCTCTGCCATCCTCGCGGACCTCTCTACGCCATGAGCTCTGATCCCCCTCCGTCGCCCGATCTGCGGGCCGAGCGCATCGCCCGAGCAGGTGAGCGCGTCCGTAGTCTGCTCGATGAAGTGCGTCGTTGTTTTGTGGGCCCCGCAGAGATCCCCGAACGCATTGTCGCCTGTCTTTTGGCACGCGGACATGTGCTCCTTGAGGGCGTCCCAGGGGTCGCAAAGACCACCCTCATTCGGGCATTTGCGATGGGCATCGGCGCGAATTTTAAGCGCATTCAGTTTACGCCGGACCTGTTGCCCAGCGACATCACCGGGACGTACGTGATCACCCGAGACGGTGGCTTCTCGCTCCGCAAAGGGCCCGTGTTTGCGCACGTGGTGCTCGGGGACGAGATCAATCGAGCGCCTGCAAAAACGCAGTCCGCTTTGCTTGAGGCCATGCAAGAGAGCCAGGTCACCATCGACGGAGAGTCCCACACGCTCGCCGCCCCGTTCTTTGTCCTCGCGACGCAAAACCCGATCGAGCAAGAGGGGACGTACCCGCTGCCCGAGGCGCAGGTCGATCGCTTTCTCATGCGGATCACCGTGGGATATCCCACGCCAACCGAAGAGCTGCAGATCCTCAAGACCTACACCCGCGGTACACCCGAGGCGCGCCCTGTGCTCTCTCCCGAAGAGACCACGTGGCTCCAAGCGCGCGCGGACGAGGTCTTTGTCGACGATGAGATCTACGCGTACGCGGTCGGGCTCGCGGGCTACACTCGAAATCATCCGCGCGTATCGCTCGGCGCCTCTCCGCGTGGCTCGCTTGGGCTCATCGTGGCGGCACGCGCGCAGGCGATTATCGAGAACCGCGACTACGTGATCCCTGACGATCTTCGCAAGCTCGCGGCCGTCGTGTTGGTGCATCGGTTGCTCTTGTCGCCAGAGGCCGAAGCCGAGGGAATTTCGCGAGAAGACATCGTGCGTGAGGCCATCGAGCGCGTGCCCTATCGTCGCAGCGAAGCGCGCGCGGCGAGCCCAACGTTTGGCGCAACCGTCGCGTCCCGCGAGGGTTGAATGCCCTCGCTTAGCGCGACCGGAAAGCTGAGCCTCCTGGGCGGTGTGACCTTCGCGCTAGGGGGACTCCTCGGCGCGGTCGACGCGCTCACGACGGCGGGCACGACGGTGCTCGCAGGGCTCGGGTTTGCGTGGGCGCTGACTGTGCCATTGCCCCGGAGGATGCGTCGCGAACGTCTGGAATTTTCTTGGTGGATCGTCGAAGGGGTCCGCCGCGCGGATCACCCGGTGACCGTCCGAGTCGCGCTTCGCAATCCGACCGATCGCACGCTGACGCTGGGGGCGCCAAGGTTGTCTCTCTCACCTGGGCTCAGGCACGCACGGTGGAAGGGATCTCGCGTCGAAATACCTGCCAAAAAGCAGGGAATTTTTGATCTTGAGGTGCGCCCAGGTCACGCCGGACGGCACGTGCTCCACGGCGCGTGGCTCACCTTGGGCGGTCCCTTGGGGTTGACCTGGGCTCCCTTGTATTTTCCTAACCCGTTGGTGCTCGAGGTGGGTCCACGCTCGGCCACGGCGAGCTTTCGGCGCACAACCGCGAGACCGCAGCCGTCCTCGAAGGTCGGTCGCTCGACCCGCCGCGAGGGCGAAGGCGCCGAAATCCGTGAACTTCGTGAACATCAGCCCGGCGATCCATTTCACCGCATCGCGTGGAAGGCCACTGCGCGACGTGGTCGCTTGATGGTCCGCGAGACCGAAGACGACGCGCAGACCACACGCGTGATTGTGCTCGATGCGGGGCCTGCCATGCGCGGAGACCTCCGCGGTGGCTCGAAGCTTGACTACGCGACAGAGCTCATCGCGCAGGCTTGCAAGCTCTCTGCGATCGCCGGAGACCCTCTGGGGTTGATCGCATTCGACACGAGAATCACTGCGATTGTGCAGCCAAGTTCGCAGCCGTCTCATTTTCAGTCGCTGTTGTCGCAGTCCCTTGAGCAGCGGATGCTCGTCGACGAAGACCTCACCGACGTGGACGACGAGCAGCTCGAAGAGCTCATCGCGCGGTATTTTCGCGAGCAAGAAGGCTTGATCATTCGCACCGGAGTAGGTGGGCGCGAGCGCTTGGCGCAGGTCGCTGCCGAGGCCACGCGGCGCGACCCGCTGATGCGGATTCCGGTGCGCGCCAAGGACGAGACCGCGAGGATTTTGCGTGCTTTTTGCCGCGCTCGGGCGATCCCTCTGCCCTTGCGATACGACAGCAGCGGCGCCACACGCCTGCGCGGACTCGAGGCCGCGATGCGCGCCGCCACAGAGAATGCTCGCGAGCCCAGGACCGTGATTGTGCTCTCTGATCTTGACCCATTCGATGATGGCGACGCGCTTCGGTCAGCGTTTTCGACGGGTCAAGGACGGGGACGACGACACCGCGTGACCGTGGTCGCGCCGATGGGCGGAGACTTCGTACCGACGAGCGACAAGCGAGACGCGTCGACCATTCGGGATGCGCTCTTGCAAGACGAAAGACTACGGGTCGAAGGGCTCCGGCATGGGCTCTCGAAAGTGGGCGTTCCCTTGTATTTTGCAGACAAAAGAAACCCATTTGCACACTGGCTAGCGCGCGCTTCGGCACCCCGAATTGCGCAGAAACGACGATGATGGATTACGGTGATTTTGAAGACCCGCGAGGATTTTTGTCGCGGCATGGGCTCTGGCCCAAGGACTCGTTTGGGCAGAATTTTTTGGTCGCACCTCCCGTCGCCCAGTCCATCGTAAAAGCCGTCGACCCGCGCGAAGACGAGCACATCATCGAGGTAGGCACAGGCCCTGGGACGCTCGCAAAAATGCTGGCTCCTCGCGCGAAGCATGTGCTCGCGATTGAGCGCGATCGCGAAATGGTCGCTGCCCTGCGCGCCGAGACCCTGGCGCCCAACATCGAGATCCTCGAGGCCGACGCCGCGCAGTTTGACTACGCGGCAGCGTGCGCAAAAGCACCGACCTCGATTGTGGGCAACCTGCCCTACCAAATTACGGGCCGACTGCTGCGCGTGTTTTTGGCGCCTCCCGTGCAATGGCGCGTGGCGGTCTTGATGGTGCAAAAAGAGGTCGCCCTGCGATTGTGTGCGGTCCCAGGTGGAGACGACTGGGGCGTTTTGTCTGTGTTTACGCAGGCAGCGTGCACCGTCACCAAGGTGTGCGACGCGAGCCCACGGTGCTTTCACCCTGCCCCGAGGGTCGTGAGCACCGTCGTGCGATTGACCCCTCGCCCAGAGCCCTTGGCACGAGAGACCGAGGCCTTCGCCAAAGTTGTTCACGCGGTGTTCGCAGCGCGAAGAAAGACTGTCCTCAATGGCCTCGCGCCGATCGCGCCCGGAGGCAAAGATGCCGCCCGAGCAGCGCTCGCGGCCGTCTCCATCGATCCGCAGTTGCGCCCCGAGACGCTCTCGATTCAACAGCTCGGCGCGTTGACCGAGGCGCTCTTTGGGACGACCCCCTAACCTCGCTCTATCGTGCCCAGCGCGCTTGTGTGACAGCGAATTTTATTAGCATTTTTGCAGCATTTTCTAAGAACCGTTCTCGAGCCTCGCTGTCAGATCGTCCATGAGCAAGACGAACCACGGGGCGGCCGGGGCGATGACACGAGCGATGACTGCGGCCACCCAAACTACGGCGCGCCGCAAGGTGTTGCGCGTTGGGCTAATTGAGGGAGCGGCGATCACCGAAGAGCGCGTGTTTGATGGCCAGCACACGGTGACCATCGGCGCGGATTCGGGAGCGACTTTTACCGTCGAATCTAAGCACGACACCGCGAGCGTGGTGCTCTTTCGCCCGCTCCGTGACGGACGCTGGGAGCTCGTGCTCAACGACTCGCTCTCAGGGCGCGTTCTCTTGGACGGATCACTCCAGACTGTCGAGTCGCTGCGGACGCAAGGGCTGCGCGCGGTGGCCCTCCACGACAACACCCGGGGGCGGCTGCTCTTCGAAGGCTGCGCCGTGTTGTTTCAGTTCGTCGACGCGCTGCCAGTGGCACCTCGGTCACAGCTCCCGAGCGCGATCAAGCGCAACGCGCTCAGCGACCTCGACTGGACCTACAGCGCGTGCCTCGCGGGCTTTCTTACGCTCGCTTTTAGCGGCATGGGCTACGTCGAGTTTGGCTACGACCCCATCGCGAGCGAGCTGTTTGATCTTCAGGCCGAGGTGCGCCGAGTTCAGCTCGCTGCGGCCCCGGCGGCAGAGCCTGGGCCCCCACCCGTAAACAACAACGAGCAGGCCGCAGAGGCTCCCCAGGGGCCCACAGCGCCTGGGCGCACTGCCGCGCGTCGGTATGGCCCTCCGTACCCCTCTGCGGGCCGCCCAGCGAGCCATTCAGCGAGCACGACCAACACCGCGGCGGTCCAAGCAGAGCGCGCAGCCGACGCCGCCCTGCGTGCCCTTGCAAACAGCAGCGAGTTTCAGAGCCTCGTCAACGCGACGCAGACCGGGCACGGCTCGGCCCTCGCGCGCATTGCCAATGGACAAGGGCTTATGACCGGAAGCACCGAAGCCCTGCAAAATGTCACAGGGATCACCAACAACGAGCGCAACGGAGGCGTCCGTCGCACGGGACTTTTGGCCTCTACGGGCCCCGCTGGGCAGCGGCTCGGCATCAGCGCAACCGCGCAGAATCACGGCAACGAAATCGGCACGAGCGACACGCCACGCGAAGAGCGCGTCATCACGACTCGGGTGTCCATGGGCTCGATAGAGACCGACGTGCCATCGGGACCTGAGATGCCAACGGACGAAATCGCCCGGGTTTTTCGCCAGAATCTCAGCGCCATTCGGAGCTGTTACACCATGGGCCTGCGCAACAATCCCTCACTGCAGGGGCGCGTCTCGATTGTGTTCTCTGTGGGCACGAGCGGGCGTGTCCTCGGCGCGGTCGCGGTCAGCGGGCTGACCAATGGCGACGACGTGCACCAGTGCATTGGCAACCGTGTGCAACGGTATGTGTTTCCGCAGCTTCGAGAGCGCGTCGAGGTCGGTTTTCCGGTGGTACTGATTCCGGGGCAGTGAGGGCCGGGGTTAGGGCGTGTACGATGCGCCGCAACGCACCCATGAAGATTGACTACCGCGACTGGCGACAAGACCCGGACACCTGGGCGCTCACCCTGGGCGTCTCGCGCACAGCGATTGATCTCTATCTCGACTGCGACGTGATCGACCTGCACATCGAGCCCTTCTTGTGGCACCGATTGGTCGGGTACGACATGTTCGCCCGGCACGGATCGGGGCTCTTTAACGGGGGATTTTACTCACAGACTGACCTTCCACGGATCCGTGAAGCGCAGATCACCGGCGCGACCTGGGTGATCACAACGAACCCCGCGCGCACTGCAGAGGGCCGCGCAGAGACGTTTACGCGCAACCTCGATGAGCTCGTCGGAGAGCTCTCACGCGTGCCCGACGAGGTCGCGGTTGTGCGCAACACGCGAGAGTACCGAGCGGCGCGCGCGCGAGGAGTGCACGGAGCGTTCTTGGGGATCCAGGGAGGCAACGCGCTGGATCACTCACTCGATGCGCTCGACCGTCTGCGCGACGACCTGATCTTGCGGATCACGCTGGTCCATCTCACGTCCTCGAGGCTCGGCGTGACCAACTCGCCTGCGTCGATTCTAGCTGGAGATAACCTAGGTCTTAGTGATTTTGGCCGAGACTACGTGCGCAGACTTAACGAAAAGAAGGTCTTCGTCGATCTCGCACACATCGCCCGCAAGGCCTTCTTCGATGCGCTCGAAGTGCATGACAAATCGCAGCCCGTGTTGGTCACCCATACGGGCGTCACGGGGGTGACTCCGCACTGGCGCAATGTCGACGACGAGCAGATCCGCGCGGTCGCAGACCTGGGCGGAGTGGTCGGAGTGATGTACCAGAGCTCGTTCTTGGGAGATCCCACTTGGCGAGGCCAAAGGCTGTCCATTGTGCGTCACCTTGAGCACATCGCGAACGTCGCGGGTGACGACGTTCCCGCGCTTGGGAGCGACTGGGATGGGATGATCGTGACCCCACGAGACATGCCCACATGTCTTGAGCTTCCCCGGCTCGTGCAGACCATGCTTGATCGCGAATGGACCCACAGCAGGATCCGCAAGGTGCTGGGCGCGAACTTCTTAAACACAGTCGAGCGGCTGCGAGGCTGAGCGCATCTGCAGTCGAGTCAGGCCGTAAGAGCGGCGGGCTGTGTGACGCGTTCGACCAGTGATTTGTATAGCGATTCGTACTGTCGTGCGCAGCGATCCCATGAGAGGTCACGGCGCATCGCGCGGTGACGGACCCGCGCGAGCTGGTCTTTGCGTCGAAACGCAGCGAGGGCGCGACCGATGGCACCGAAGAGCTCGTCGGGGTCGGGGTTTGAGAAGAGAAACCCTGTGCCACTGTCGAGCTTAGGGTCGCAATCGACGACGGCGTCTCGGACGGCGCCCGAGGCGCGCGCTACGGGGATGGTGCCGTAGCGCATCGCGTAGAGGTGCGCGCTTGCGCCTGGTTCGCGACGTGCGGGAGCGATCCAGAAGTCAGCGCCGGCGAGCACTTTGTGAAAGAACGCTTCGCTGTAAGTCCTGCGAAATGACACACGATCTGGAAATCTCTTCGCCAGGGCTTCAAACGACTCGACGAGGCTCGCGTCGCCGTCGCCTGCGAGAACCCAGCGCGCGTCGTTGCGAATGATCCGCGCGGCGCATGCGGCGAGGAGATCCATTCCGCGGGCAGCATCGATGGGGCCTACATACGCAAAGACGGGCGGCTCGGGGCGCGCAGGGAGCCCTGCCTGCTCGGCGAGGTCTGCGCGACATGCTTCGCGAGGGAGTGTCCCTTCGGCGTCGAAACGCGCGATCAAGTGCGGATCGGTCGCGGGGTTGTAGACGCTAAAATCTACGCCGTGCAGTACGCCCAACACGTCCTTGCCGCGGTGGGCGAAGACGCCTTCGAGGCCGCGGCCGGACTCGGGCTGCAACAGCTCACGCGCATACGTGGGCGAAGGGACGGTGACCTTGTCGGCCTTGAGGACACCGTGCTTTAGCCAGCAAACTTTGCCGTAAAACTCGAGTTCGTCCGGCGAAAAGAGCCGCTCGGGAACGTTGATCTCACGCAGCGTGCTCCGGTCAAACAGGCCGCGCGACTCGGCGTCATACGCGGTGAGGACGGTGCGAATGGAGCGCAGCGAGGCGTCTTTCTCTTGGGCGAGCGAGAGAAAAAGCGGGACCAACGCGGCAGCCCAGTCGTGCGCATGCACGATGTCGGGCCGCTCGGGTTGAGACTGAATCAGCGCGATCGCGCCTTTGGCGAGCACGGCGAATCTCTTGTGATCGTCGGCGTGACCGTAGGGTGTTGAACGATCGGTAATTCCTGGAAGATTCAAGAGCGTGACGGTGACGCCGGACGCGAGACGTGCCTCGTAGCGCTCGATCTCGACGCGCTGCTGCCCGAGCTCGATCGAGAGGGTGCTGAGGCGTTTGGCCAGCGGAATCCCGGCTGATTCTGGAGATCCGTGGAGCAGCGTCACCACATGAACTCGGTGTCCGAGAGAGCGCAGCGCCTTGGGCAAAGAGGCGCTCACATCGGCAACGGACGATGTGCGAACGAAGGGGGCGACCTCCGGCGAAACAAAAAGAATCTCCATAGTTGAACGCGCGGAGACTGCACCCGATAGGCACCTAAACGCAACGTTGCGACGCGGACTGAGCGCAGGTTGTCGTGGCTTCAACGAATGTGACTACCGATGCGCGGCGAATTGTCGAAATGCTTGGTACGATCACAGCTTCGTGCGCACGTCGCGCGCTCAGCTGGCACAGCCACTTGTAGGCCCCTGCTGCCTGCCGTTCGGTTCAGAGCGAGCGGTCGCGCAGCGCGGCTTGTGTTGAGCACGCAGAGCACCGTGGGCGCTCGATATTTTTCAATTTGCGCGCATCATTTTTAGAACGAAAGGCTTACTTCAACCATGCTCCGACAATGGCGACTGTTGATCTTGAGCGGTGCACTGTTGAGTGCATTGCAATGTGGACCGACGCGTGTAGATCCACCCGGAACTGACGGCGGCGGCGGTGGATCAGACGCTGCGTCTGGAGATGGTGCGGCGGCGACCTGTGGTCTTGACCAGGACAACGACGGCATCCCGGACATGTACGAAGGCCTCGGCGACCCCGACGGCGACGGCATCCCGAATCTTCGCGACGACGACTCAGACGGCGACGGGCGCTCGGATCGACTCGAGGCGAACCCCTCAGGGGCCTACGATTGTCGACAGCGCCCCGCGGACTCCGATCGCGATGGCATGCCCGACGCGTACGACACGGACTCGGACAACAACGGGATCCTTGACCAGGTCGAGTTTCAGGGCTTCGGCGAGGCGCCTGAAGGGGGTTGGGCAACCAATCCCGTGGACGTCGATCGTGACGGCACGCCGGACTATGCGGACCTTGACGATGACCAAGACGGCATCCCAGATTTGGCCGAAATCGGCACGGATCCGTCGATGCCGCCAGACACGGATGGCGATGGCCGGCCTGACTGGCGCGACACCGACAGCGACAACGACACGATCTCTGATCGCCTCGAGACCACTGCGGACAGCGACAACGACGGAACGCCAAACTTTCGTGATCTGGACAGCGACAACGACGGAACGCCCGATCGCGTAGAGGCTCTCCCCGAGCCCGCGATGGGCGCTCGGACCAACATCGAGGACCCGCCGTTTGAGTGTCCCACGGAGGTTAACCCAGCGGATCTGAACGTCATCGCGCTGGACGGCCGCCCCAACTTCGTCGACGGCGACAGCGACAACGACGGGCTTGGCGACCGAGAAGAGCGCCTGATCGGCAGCGATATTTGCAGACCAGACAGCGACAACGACGGGCAACTAGACGTCGTTGAGAACGCTTATTGCCAGCAAAATCGCAGGACCGGATGCGCAACCGATGGCATGCCCTCTGTGCGCATGCAGGACTACTATCTCATCTTGCCGTTTGGCGGACCGCCGGTGAATCGCGAGCTTGAGTTCGGAACCAACATCCGTGTTGCGGACGTGTTCTTCATCTTTGACACGACTGGCTCGATGTCCTCGGTGCAGCAAGCAGTCGCGAACACC
Source organism: Deltaproteobacteria bacterium (assembly GCA_030694465.1). Classification (GTDB taxonomy): domain Bacteria; phylum Myxococcota_A; class Polyangia; order Polyangiales; genus JAUXYJ01. Next base: position 126,785 of record JAUXYJ010000002.1, read on the forward strand.
ATCTCGGCCCCCATGGTGGGCTTGGTGGACTCGATCCGTCGCATCATCCCGGACTCGTGGTTCGGCGTGGGCCACTACGACGACTTTCCGACGGGTGGATTTGGCGGTGGAAGCGACCGCGCCATTCACCCCTTGTGCACCACCACCTCGCCTTTTGCTCCGGCTGAGTGCGTCGCTGGGACACGTCAGCATGGCATCACGATGACCAACCCCACCGCGATGGTGGGCGCGATGTCAGGTGCAGAGATCGTGCAGTCTGTCGCACGCGCGATCCCCGCAGGCGGTGGCGCAGACGGCCCAGAGAGCCAAGTCGAAGCGCTCTACCAAATCGTGACCAACGACGGTCTCTTTGATCGCGCGGCCCCCGCGGCGTGCGGCAGCGTGGCCACGATTGGACGCGCACCGTGCTGGGTAAAACCGACGACGTGTGGCGAAGGGACCTGGGGATTTCCGTGCTTCAGGACTGGCGCACTTGCCATCGCGGTGCACTACACCGACGTACCGTTTCACAACGGCGCGCGCGACGAGTCGCCTCCGAGCATGACCTACTACAGCCCGTACTCGGGCATCACGCCGGCGCCGCACAACTTTGACCAAATGGTCGCAGCATTTCAGCGACGGAGTGCCCGACAGGTCAACATCAACGCGTCGAGCTCTGTGTGTGTCGGCCGCGTGTATACCAACCACTCGACCAACAACCCTGGACCGTGCTTTGACATGCGCTTGGCCGCAGAGGGCACGGGCTCGGTCGATGTTGATGGCGTCCCGTTGGTCTACGATCTCCCGCGCAACGCGGGCTCAGGCGCCCCGCCCCTCGAGCTGATCAACGTGGTGACCGAGGCGATCAACACCCTCGCCACGCGCGTGCCGCTGGACATCACGACGGCGCTCCGCAACGACCCGATGAACCCACGCATGTTCGACGCGACGCGCTTTGTGCAGCGACGTGTTCCGTCGTGCCAGGTCCCGCCGATCAACAGCGATTGCTGGGATCCGCCCACCGGCGTCACGCGCCGCGCAGCGGTCGCACGCACAGACCTCAGCACCTTCTACCGCGTAGTCCCTGGCACCCGCGTGCGCTTCACGATCTCGTTTCAAAACGACGTGTACGAGGGTGATTGCCGCGAGTCGACGCTGTTTCATGCCTTCATCGACGTGCTCGGTGACGGCGTGACGCGCTTGGACACACGTGAAGTGTTTGTGGTTGTCCCCGCTGCGCCCGCCAACTCTGAGCGCTGCGGCGGCGCAGGCTGATCCTCGGGGTTCACACGGTCACTTGAGCGCGGTTAGCGCCCTGTGCGTGTGAGCACGATCTTGACCACCTCGGGGGGGGCATTGAATCGAATCGGGGGACCCGTAAATCCGAGCCCGTTGGACACAAACAGCGTGCTCGCTTGCGCGTGGTAGAGCCCAGAGCAGTAGCCAAGCACTGGCTCCATCATGCCCGCGATGTTGAGCTGCCCGCCGTGCGTGTGCCCAGACAACTGCGCGTCGACCCTGCCTTTTGCCTGCTCAAATACCTTTGGGTTGTGTGCCAAGAGCACCGTGGGTGAGCCTCGCTCGATCCCGTCGAGCGCTGCGTCCAGGTTAACTCCGCGATCGGCAAACCATCGCGCGGCCATCAGCTCATCGACGCCAGCGAGGACAATGCCCCCCGCATCGCGTGCACGTAACCGTGTGTTTTCGTTGACCAATGTGCGAATACCGGCGCGTCGTAGGCCGTGCAGGACCTCAAGATGTCCGGTGTAATAGTCATGGTTTCCTAAGATCGCGAAGACCCCGTCGCGCGCGTGAAGCTGCGCGAACAGTCGCATGGCCTCGGGGATGTGTCGCACGTCAGAGTCCAGCAAATCGCCAGTCAAAACGATGCTGTCTGTCCGCAGTGATTGGGTCTTCTCGATCACGGACGCGAAGTCACGGACGCCCGTAAACATCCCCACATGAATGTCCGTGAGCTGCGCGATGGCGTAGCCCTCAAGCGTCCTGGGTAGATTGGGGATCGCGAGGACCACTTCACGCACACGAAAATCGCTGCGGCCCTTGAGTAGGCCGTAGCCCACAAAGACGCTCGCGGTGCTGAGCGTCGCCACGTCCATCGCCCGCGCGATCACTTCGCGTCGGTCGAGCGTCTCTTCGCGTGAAGGTGACGGCTCGAACTCGGTTTCTATTTGAGATTTTGCAGTCAGATCGTGGATTTTCCAGACGACCGCGGAGAGCACTCGGAGCCCCGACGCGACGAACGCAGCCATCCAGAGCGCCAACGCGAGCGAGCGCTCGAAGCTCACCAGCCACCGATACGCGCCACCGCCCGCAGGAGCCCGACCGCGTGCCACAACTTCGAGCCCAAGGGAGAAGCTAGTGAGGGCCGCGCCAAGCAACCAACGACGGCGACGGCCTTGCGCTCCGGCCCACCAACGATGGACGCTCGGCGCGAGGGTGACGACACTAAACATCGTCAGTACGCCGGTCGTAATGTAGAAGGCGCTACTGCGAATCATCTGTGTTTTTGCTCACTCTACGCCGGTCGCTCACGGAGAAATCGCCGCGCCCAGTCGCACGCCTGCGGCAGCGCCCAAGGCCTCGCCATCGACCGCTGTGACCGAGGCGGGCCACATCGTGCGTCCAAAAAAAGCCGCCGCGCGACCACGATTGGGCATGCCTGCGTTGCCGTGAGAGGGCGCTCCGACGAGCACGCTCGCGGGGCCTCGCTGGTTGGTCGGTGCGTTGAGGGCGACTACAGCGCCGAAGCGTTCGCCTGCGATTCCGCTGGTCAATACGCTCTCTGCGTAGGTTCGCTCGGGGGCGCGGCTCGTGTAGACCACGACGCGACCCGCGAGGGACATTCCGGACATCGAGAAGTTAGGAGCGCCGACGGCAAAATCGCAGAGGCCATCCCCGTTGACGTCACGGCCGGCGGCGATCGCGGCGCCAAAGCTTTCGCCGGCAATATTGGGCTCCACCACGCGATCAAACGTGGGGGCCGTGGGAGTCCCACGGTAGAGATACACTGCGCCCATCGCGTTGGACTGGCTCGGCGCGCCGATCAAGAGCTCCGCGCGGCCGTCGCCATCGAGGTCTGCGCACGCGATCGCCTGGCCAAAGCGCGCCCCCGCGATGGTGCCCGGGAGCGTGTGTGCGAGCGTGTAATCCCTGGTAGATCTCCCGCGAAACACATAGACCGCGCCGACCGTGCGCCCTCCGATGACCGCGCCAGGCGCGCCCACGATCGCCTCGAAGACTCCGTCGCCATCGGTGTCACACCCCGCGACCGAGGACCCAAACTCGGACGAGCCCACGGGGACCAGCACGGCAGTTCCTACGCCCGCAGCGCCCGTAAACGCGATGATGCTGGCGTTGTTGACCCCGCCCATCACAAACGCAGCGCTTCCGCTGCCGAACGGGTCTCCGAGAGAGGCCAACGCGAGCCCTCCGCGGCCGCCTATGGGCACGCTTCCCCAGCCATGCCCTGATCCGGTGGGCATCGTGCGCGCGAGGGCTGCACGGACCAGCTGGACGCCTCCCCGCTGGGCCGTGCTGGGAGTGCCTGCGAGGAGATCTGCCAGGCCGTCGGCGTTGAGGTCATCGACGGAGACCGAGGTCCCCAGCGCGCTTTGTGCGCCACCCGTTAGAATAAACATGGGCAGCGGCGCGTAGCCCGAGGCCTGGCCATAAAAAACCGCGATGTTGCCGTTGCTCAGCGGCGCGGTGTCGGGGCCAGGCGCCGAGATCGCGACGTCGGCAAAGCCATCCGAGTCGAGGTCGAGCACGGGGGGCTCGGTGCAGCTTCCGGTCTGGATCCACAGCGGCCGCGGCGCGCTCGCGCGAGACCAGTCGGCGACGTCGCCGGATTGGGGAGCGACCTGCCAAAAGAGCGCCGTAGGACGCAGCGGGAGGTCTACGGTGGGCGTCCAGAGGTCCATGGCGCGCGCGACCTGGTCAACCACCATCGTGCACGCGCGATCGCGACAGACGCGCACCGAGGCGGGCGTCCCAGTGCTGCGCCGAAAGCGAAACGTGGGCCTTCGCACTGCAACGATCATGGACGACAGTGGCCAGATCGCGATCGGCGTGGGCTCTTGGGCAGCGTCGGTGACGTCGGTGACGTCGGTGACGTCGGTGACATCGGTGACATCGGTGACATCGGGCACACGCGGGCTCGCGTCTCGGCGTGGCGGCAGCACATCGCGCAGGCCACCGTCGCTCTCTTCGGGCGTGACCTGGATCGCGGTGCATCGCGCGTCGTCGCCGCAGGTCGTCCCTTGCTCTTGGCACACGCGGCTGACGGTGCAGCCTTCGGGATAGGTCCCGGTGCACGATGCGCTGGGCGAGCCGCAATCGATGGGCAAAAACACACGCTGTCGAGTCGTGCGGCCGCGCGCAAATCCAAACCGGAGCGAGCGCGTAAAGGTCACCTCAGGGGCGTCTGAGCTCGCGCTCAATCGCGCGATGAGCACGAGGTCAACGGACGTGTTTCCGTCCCAGTCGGCAGCGGGGCGGACGCCAAACGATGCGTAGAAGCTCTGCGTTTCAGAGGGGCTCCCGTGGGTCCAACCGACCGTGCACTGCGACGGGTCTACGAGCTCTCCGGTGCGCACAACACATGCACGAAGCTCAAAGACACGGGTCGGGATCGCGTCAGTCTCAACCAAGACCAGCACCGCGGTGGCAGGCCGAACACAGGACACGAGGCACAGGGTCAGCGTCGCGAGGCTGACCTGTTTTGCAAGCAAATGAGCGCTCAAAGGAGTACCTCAGTGTGCCTCGTCGGTCTTCAGTAGTCCACCAACGCGGTCACTCCCTGTTGGGTGCGCTCTACGGGCAGTCGGATGCTGTGGTTGGGCTCGCGAGGACCATAAAGGTAGCGATAGCGCGCGAGATTTTGCTGCACACGGCGCACGTAGATCCGCGTCTCGTCGAACGGGATCGCCTCTGCGAACACGTCGAGGTCTTGCTCGCCCCGCTCACGGACCCACCGCGCCATCGCGCCTGGGCCCGCGTTGTACGCGCCGATCGATCGCGGAAGTACCGCTTGATACTGAGCAAAAAGCCTGCCGATATAGTGTCCGCCGACTCGGATATTGTACGCCGGGTCGTAGAGCCGCTCTTCGCTAAACTCGATCCCGAGCTCACGCGCCACACGCCGCGTCGTCGGCGGGATCATTTGCAAAAGACCAATCGCGCGGGCGCTGGATACATCGTGCGGATTAAACGCGCTCTCTTGGCGCATGATCGCGAAGAGATAGTGCCGCGGCAGCTGGTTGGCGTCCTCGGCGGCCTCGACAGACGAGGCGTGAGGCCGCGGATAGGCACAATCCCACACCCAGCGGGTGGCCTCGGTCGGAGGCTGGTCGAGGTCGTCTCCGTGCCTCTGCGCGAGGCTGTACGCGCGATACGCGTAGCCTAGCGAGAGGTAGGTGAGCGCGATGGCTTCGTCGGCGGTGGCGGCGGGCAGCTGGCGCCGGAGCGAGCCCTCGGCGGCGTGGATACGGCTCGCGGCTTCTCGGTCAAATCCCAGGGCGCGGAGCCACAGGGCGGCGCTGGGCAGCCGAACGCTGGGCGCGGCGCGGCGTGGTGCAGGGAGCGCGGGCGCGACCACGGCGACCTGACGCGCGAGCAACCGTGTCTCGGACAACAGCGCGTAGTAGGTCAGCGGGCGCTCGGTGATGAGCGATTGCCAGCCGCTCACTGCGCGCGAAGCGTCTCCGCTGCGGGCCCACGCGAGGGCAGCCCAATAGCGACCACGGCCCTTCTCAAGCGAGCGCGGAGCAAGGAGCGCGGACTGCTCAAACGCAGGCGCAGCGTCGGCGAAGCGGCTCGCGTTGTAGAGCGTCCATCCAAGCTCCCAGGCGGCCTCGGAGCGCTGCGCTGGCTGCGCCTCGGTGCGGTCGTGCAAAAATTCACGAAACCGCATCGCGGCGGCATCCGTTCGCCCTGCGCGCGAGACAATCCACGCGGCTCTAAACGCAGCTTCGTCTCCCCAGCGACCGCGGACACGCTGCGCGACGCGGTCGTACTCGACCACCGCGCGGTCGTCGTCGTCGCTGCGGGCGAGCGCTCGTGCCGCGAGAAAAGCGTCTTCGTCTCGGTCCGGATTGTCCGCGCGCTGAGAGGCCTGTCCGAGCGCATCGTGAGCCTCTCTGTAGCGATTGCGCGCGCCAAAATAGGCCCGTCCCAGCAGGTGAAGTCTCCGCGTGTCGAGCGGCCCTGTCGACGCAGGGATGGCCGTGAGCTCATCGATGGCGGGCTGATAGCGCGCACGCGAATTGAGCTCTTCGCAGCGATCGAGCTGCTCTTCGCGAGACAACGGGGACTGTAGCCGTGTGAGCGCCGCGAGGGCTTCGGCGGCGTGCGAGTCATCGGGCTCACGCACCGCGAGCTTGCGCCACGCCCTCGCCGCAAGTGTGGGATTGGCCGTCGCCTCAAGACAGAGCGCGGCCAAGCGCCAAGCGCGTGCGCGATCGATTCCGTCTGGCGGATGATCGGCCCATGCGGACATCACGCGCGCGGCGGCCGCGTGGTCGCCCGCGGCGTCGGCCTCGATGGCAGCGTGCGCGAGGTCTTGTGCATCGTGTGATTCTCTGTAAATTTGCTCATAGAGTGAGCGAGCTTCGGCGTGCCTCTCTGCGCGCGCGAGCGCCGATCCACGCAGCCGCGTGATCTCTCGCGCGAGCGAGGGGATCATCGACTCGAGCCCCTCAAGCGGCACCAGCGCTTGCTGCGGCGCGTGCAGAGCGAGCAGTGAGCGCGCCAAGATGTACCGTGCCTCGCGGCTGCGCTGGATGGCCTCGGGCAGCGCCAAGACGCTGTCGCGCGCCGCGGTCCAGTCGTCTCGACGGACGGCCTCGATGGCGCTTGAGAGCGAGGGCTCGACGACCACTGGGGCGTCGTGGTCCTGCGCGATAGCCTGCGAATCTTCAGCGTTTGCGTCGCGAGGCGTGCGAGCCACGTCGGGCGTAGGCGCGCGCTGAGTGGTCGATTGGGGACGGCGACACGTCGCGATGGACGTGAGGGCGACAAAGCAGATCGCGCGAGCAAAAAGGGTCATGGCCTGAGGCATCTGTCGTCCGTGTCACACGCCGACGCGAGGGCTCTAGCACGCGCCCTCGTTCGTTTGCGAATCCTTGACAGGGGCAACGCATGCCATGCGCGCAACCATTCCGTGGGGCAGCGGTGGCGGTCGAGCGCTCAGACGAACAGCGAGCTGACGCTGTCGCTCGCGTGGATGCGGCGAATGGCCTCGGCGAGCAAGCGGCCCACGTTGACCTGGCGGATCTTCGCGCAGGCTCGTCCCTCTTCGCGCAGCGGGATCGTGTCGGTCACGATGACGCGCTCAAGAGGTGAGTCTTCGATGCGTGAGATCGCGGGTCCCGAAAACACCGCGTGAGTCGCCACCGCGAGGATCCTGCTTGCGCCGCGATCTTTAAGAGCTTTTGCTGCGTTTACGAGTGTTCCGGCCGTGTCAATCATGTCGTCGAGGATGAAGCAATCGCGCCCCTCGACCTCGCCGATGATGTTCATCACTTCGCTGACGTTGGCTCGCTCGCGACGCTTGTCGATGATGGCGAGGCTGCAGTCCAGCCGACGTGCATACGCACGCGCGCGCTCGACGCCGCCGGCATCGGGAGAGACCATCACGGCGTCGGATGCTTTGCCGGGCGTGAGCTCTTGGCGGAGCGCCTCGAGCAGCACGGGCATCGCGTAGAGGTTGTCCACGGGGATGTTGAAGAAGCCTTGGATTTGCCCAGCGTGGAGGTCCACGGTGACCACGCGCTCGATGCCTGCGGTCACAATTAAGTCCGCGACGAGCTTGGCTGTGATGGGCGTACGGCCTGCGACCTTGCGGTCTTGACGCGCGTAGCCAAAGTACGGAATCACTGCAGAAATGCTGCCCGCGCTCGCTCGTCGTAGCGCATCGGACAAGATCAGCATCTCCATGAGCGAGTCGTTGGCGGGCATGCTCGTGGGCTGCAAGATAAACGTGTCGATCCCGCGCACGTTCTCACCGACCTCGACCGCGGATTCGCCGTCGGAGAACCGGTTGATCTTCAAGCGCCCGAGGGGCTTGTCCAAGTGCTTCGCGATGCTCTCAGCAAGATCCGGATTCGCGTTGCCAGAGAACAGACAAATCGGCCGAAGCATAGACTCGCTCCTACACGTTGAGTACCGACCAAGAGCCTCGTGCCCCGAGAGCCATTTCTCAGCACGGACCAGTGATGTAAGTGCGTCACGCCAACACGTTGAGTGAAGCCCCGATGACCTTAACACCGCAGCCAATCGACTGCTGGGTCGCCACGGCTGCACTTCCGAGCGGCCACTAGCACCCGTCTTCTGAACCTGTCAACGTTTCGCCCTCAGCATCTGCGCGCAATCTCACAAAGACTGGGCTTTGCTCACTCCCTCGCAACACCTTGCGCAACGACATGGCCCGAAACCCCTGCGCGCTCTGCCGATCATCTGCGACCTCTTCCCACGTGCCCCCAGACACCTCGACGCGCATCGGCGCGCACAGCGTCACGACAGCCGTCTGCGCACGCGCGGTGCTCTCACGATCGAGCCACGAAGACACCAATCGGTCCTGGTTTTTCGCTAACGAATCTACACTCTTAAGCTCCTCCGAGGGGTTGTCTTTGGGTCCTCGCAACGCTGAATCGTGCACCTCGACGACGCCTACGGTCAGATCGAGTTCGCACTGGCTCTGATCGTCGAGCGTCAGGATCCACGAGCACGGCTCTGCGTCGCTTACGACCAGGGTCCCGCGCAATTCTCTCGCGACAACGAGCCGCCCTTGCGCCCACGTCCCACGCACAGGAGCGAGCCCGTGAGCCAACGCAGGAGTGCTCACGTCGACGCGTAATCTCAGCAAAAAACCTGTCTCAATCCAGAGCAACGTGCGCTCAAAGAGCAGGGTTGCGCGTGTGGCGTTGCGGTGGCCACGGGTCCCTCTTGCGAGCTGGCCCATCGACGCCACGATCCCGACAGTCCCCACGAGCGCACCCAGCACAAGCGCAAATCCGACGAGCGTCGCGAGGACCGCGAGGGTCCCCATCACGCCGGCAAACAACAGACGCCCCAAGAGAAACGGCGCGTCGAGCACCCCTGGAGCGAAGAGAAACCATCCCATAAATCCCAGCAAAAACGCTATCCGAACACTCCACCACACCATCCGCCTGCCCCACGGGAGCGTCCGCACCCAGCGCACATCGCCGCTCTCACGTCCCACGGATCCAAGGCGCGAAGACTCACGCAAGAGCGCCAGCTCGTGGCGTCCCTGCGCCTCGCGGAGGTCTACGGTCACGCCCAGCGCGCGACACCGCACACAGCGCGGAGAAACGCTGCGATACAAGCAGCGCAAGCACGCAAAGTGGGCACCGAGGACGTAGCGCACGAGGAGCTCTGGACTCTGCGCCGTTGTCTCTTTGAGAGCAACCACGGCGCGCGATGTCCGCCGCTGCGCTAGCGCTTCTTGCGGCGAGGCCGTCCGTCTTCGCGTGAGCCTCGGTTGTCTTGCGAAGAGTCTCGCGAATGGCCTGACGAACCTTCACCGTTGCCCGTCGCGATCGCGCGGGCCGCGACTGCACGCAGACGAAAGGGGCTGGTCGCGGGGTTCTTTCGGTGCGCGCGTGCCTGCTCTTTGGCGATCTCGACGAAGCGCTGTTGCGAGCGCAAAAGCGGCTCGCCATCTTGAGGAATCCTGCGCTCGTAGAAGCCATCGGGCCGCAGCCAGTGTGCCTTGACGTTGTCCGCGCACATCACCGCGAGGATCTCGTCGCGCACCGTCGTCGCGAGCTTGCGATCGATCAAGGGCCACATCACCTCGACGCGGCGCTGAAAGTTACGCGGCATCCAATCGGCGCTCGAGAGATAGACCTCGGGGTTTCCGGCGTTGTCAAAGGTGGCGACACGCGAGTGCTCTAAAAATCGATCGACCACTGAAATCACACGAATATTGTCACTCACGCCGGGAAGCCCCGGCCGAAGACAGCAGATCCCACGGATGATCAAATCGATCTGTACACCCGCTTGCGATGCGCCATAGAGTGCGTCGATCACGTCGGGATCGACCAGCGAGTTGAGCTTGGCCACGATCTTCGCAGGGATGCCAGCGCGCGCGTGATCGGCCTCGCGCTTGATCAACCCGAGGACCGTCTCGTGCAGGCCCAGCGGCGCGACGATGAGCTGCTTCCAGCGGCTTGGGGCGCTGTAGCCCGTGAGCAGATTGAAGAGCGAGTTGGTGTCCTCTCCCAGGTCCGCACGGGCAGTAAAATAAGACAGATCTGTGTAGAGCCGCGCAGTGGACGGGTTGTAATTTCCCGTGGACATATGCACATAACGTCGCAATCCATCGCTCTCGCGACGCACGACCAAACACAGCTTGGTGTGCGTCTTGAGACCAATGAGCCCGTACACGACGTGCACGCCGCTCTGCTCCAACATGCGCGCCCACTGGATGTTGTTCTCTTCGTCGAATCGCGCTTTGAGTTCGACAAGCGCGGTGACCTGTTTGCCTGACTCTGCGGCGCGGGCGAGGGCTTTGACGAAGGGCGAGTTTTGCCCGGCGCGATAGAGCGTCTGCTTGATCGCGAGCACGTTGGGGTCGTCCGCCGCGCGCGTGACAAACTCCACGACGCTGTCAAAGCTGTCGTACGGGTGCTGCAGCAACACGTCGCGCTCGCGGATGACCGAGTACAGGTCATCGGCGTCTCGAAATGCGGGCGCGACCTGTGGCGGCGCCGGGGGATCACGCAGCTCGGGAGCGGCCTCTCCGCCTGCCAGAGACAGCAGATCGCCCAAGTGCATGGGGCCATCGATGCAGTAGACGTCGTCACGATCGAGCCTGAGTTTTTCGCGCAACAGCGTGAGAAAACCCTGGCCCATGGTCGGGGCCACTTCGACACGCACCGCGTTGCCGCGGTCTCGCCGACGGAGCTCTTGCTGGATGGCCTCGAGGAGATCTTCGGCTTCTTCTTCGTCGAGCTCGAGGTCCCAATTGCGTGTGACTCGAAACGCGGACACCGCCGCGATGTCGAGCCCCGGAAAGAGCTCACTGACGTTCTCGGCGACGACGTCTTCGAGCAGGGCAAATCGGCGCTGAAAGCCATCGCGGGCGAGCAAGACCAGCCGCGGAGAGGTCGTAGGGACTTGCACTACGGCGTATGCGGGCGAGCCAAGCTGGTGTGGCTCGTCGCGAAACATGACCTTGAGATAGAGACACTTGTTCTTGATGCGCGGAAACGGATGCCCCGGGTCAATCGCGAGCGGCGTGAGGACCGGAAAAATCTCGCGCTCAAAGTGAGCTCGGAGTGCCAAGCGCTCGCTCTCAGTCCAGTCCTGCGGCGGGACAATCGCCAAGCCCGCGCTCTCAAGCCACGGACGGACATGTTCGCGAAAGATCTCGTATTGGTCTGCCACCATGCGGTGCGCGCGGTACGAAATCGCGGCGAGCTGTTCGTTGACCGAGAGGCCATCGGCGGCGGGTTCGTCCAGCTCGCCCGCGAGCTGTTGCTTGAGCCCAGCTACACGGATCATGAAGAACTCGTCGAGGTTTGAGCTCACGATCGCGAGAAACTTAAGCCTCTCCAGCAACGGAACGCTCGGGTCCCTCGCCTCGTCCAGCACGCGCTGATTGAACTCAAGCCACGACAGCTCGCGGTTGATGTAGAGCGGGTTAGGCGTGGAGGGCGCTGGCGGGAGAGAGAGCGCGCTCTTGGACTGTGAGTCCATACTCGACGACCCCGAGGGGGCTGCCGATGAAGAAGCCCCGCGTGGCCCAGACAAATCCGAAGGATCGTTCACGGCCGCGAAGGGTAGCATCGATCAGAGTTTTTGCGACCAATCTGTCGAGCAGGTCAATACTCGCCGTTGAGCGTATAGCCCCGAAGCGTCAGGCGAAACTCACGGATTTGCTGACCCACCACCACCGGCGTGTTGGACTCAATCGCGCCGACTCCGTGGGCATACCAAGTGCGCTCGACAAAGCCCTCGCGACCATTGCGCGCGACCTCGATGACGTTCGTAAAAGTCCCCGCGGGCGTCGTTCGTCGCAGCCCCACCGCGCGAATCGAGTAGGTATCGCCCTGCATTCCCTGCCACGAGGTCCCTACGACAATGGGCTCAGCGAGGATCGTCTCGCCGTTGCGCAAGATCCCTCCTTGCGCATACGAGTAGTTTGCCGTCGACCCCACGCCCTGTTGCACCACGTATTGGCCACTGTTTTGAGCCACAACGCGCAGCGTGACCAACGTCCGTGGGCCTCCGTTGGTGAGATCTTGCGCGTCGTAGCTCCAGGCCGCGTCGCGGCGCAGAGGCATAAAATCACGCGCTTGCAAGGGCCCTGTGGGTCTCACCACCTGGGTCGTCGTGGCACACCCTACGAGGCCCACTGCAGCCCAAAGAGCAGTCACTTGAAGTGTTTTGCGCGCGAGCCCTGAGACGTCATGGATCAACAGCATGGGGATACCATTTGGGATGCAGCAGAGAGGCCTCGCATTCACTGCGCGACCCAGGTCAGCCTGTAAATCACGAGCCCAATCAATGCGCAGCGTGCGCGCCGTGTTGGCCCAAATAATAGATCGCGAGCAGCACCATCAGCGCGCCCGTGAGGCCAAACACGACCAAGATGGTCACGTCAGGACGCATGCGCTCGAGGAGGGAAAGAGCGTCGTTTTTGTCAGTGATTTCACTCGTAGAGTCATCAATGACGGCCTGCGCGAGGCGCCGCGCTTCGACGTGATCTCCCCGCTCAAGGGCGGTCCACGCGGGCGCGAGCGGGCCGACAGTGCGCGGATCAATCACGCGCTTGCTCTCGGCGTCGGGCCCCTCAGGTTGCGCTGGATCGGGTGCACTCTCGGGTGCACTCTCGGATGCATCCACGGCCGGCGTGGGCGCTTGTTCGGGGGGCGATGGCATGGTCTAGAGGGAGCTTGGTAGCACACTCACGGAGGAGCACACTGGCCCGTGCTCGTGGTGCAGGTCCAGCCCGCGGGACAGCTCGCGCTGCTCGAGCAACCACACTGGCCCGTGCTCGTGATGCATCGGCGGTTGGTGCCGCAGTTGGTCGACGCCGTGCACGAGCAGGTGCCGCCAGAGCACGCGCCTCCGCCGTTGCAGTCCGCGCTGCCGGTGCACTGAAGGCATTGGCCCGAGGCCGCGTCGCAACGATTGGCACCGCATGCGCTTGGGCTCGCGTCACAAGCGGGCACACACACGCCGCCCTCGGGCGCCATGAGACACACGTACCCTGTGCGACAGCCAGTGCGTGACCCGGCCGATGGACAGCCTGTAAAACACGTACCGATGTTGCGCATCATGCCGCCCACGGTGGTCGGCTCGATCAAGCCGCAGCGCCCGCCCGCTCCGCAGTCTGCGTTGGTCTCGCAGAGGTACTGGCAGTAGCCACTGGACCAGCCCTCGCCAGCGCTTCGGCAAAACCCACGCCCCGTGGGGTTGGTCCCGCAGTCCATTTCGCTCGTGCAGGCTTGGCCTGTGCGTGCAGGCGTGCTCGCGCCGCTGCAGGTGCCCGCTTGGCAGGTCTGCCCCGCCGCGCACGGGTTGTTGCAGCGGCCGCAGTGCGTGCTGCTCGTCGCGACGGTCACACAGCTTCCACCGCACGAGAGCTGCCCGCTGGGACACCCTGACGAGCCCTGGCACATGCCGCCCACACAGGACTGCCCCGCGCTGCAAGATCGCATACAGGCTCCGCAGTGCGTGTCATTGCTCTGGGTGTCCACACAGAGCGTGCCGCACAGCGTGAGCGATGCGTTGGAGCAGCCCATCATGGAGCCCGTGTCTACAGCGCTCCCTGTGTCTCGCACGGTGCCGCCGTCGCGCCGCATCAAGGGCTCTTCGGCGACGGCGCACCCCGCAGCGGTAGCCACCCATCCGAGCCACAAACCTAGTGCCAGTCCTGTCCGTTTCATGACTTTCGTGTTCCTCGGCCCGGAGCAGTGACAAGCGCGACGTCAACGCTCTCGCAACGGGACCCTAAGGCCTCACGCTACTCCCTCGCCTGAGTGCGTCAACAAAGCCTCCAAAGTGCCCCTCACAAGCCCAGGCCCAAACCCTCAAACTATCGCGGAATAGGCTCCGTTCTCCAGAGAAATCCGCGGACCTTTCGCCAGTCGTAGACATACGTCAACGAGCAGAAGAAATCCGCACAACGCCACGTCGATCGTGGGGCCCAGGGCGTGGATCGCGACACGCTTGTGATGGTACGAACGCGCACGGTTTGGCGGTGACGCTTCTGTCACCGAAGAGACTCCACGCTGAGCTTCATCGTGGACTTACTCGATCGCGAGCCGTTCTGCGCGAGGACGAAATAGAAGTCCACGTCGCCGAGAGGCTCTGACTAGAGTGTCGCTTCAGGATTGCTTTGAGCTGAAAATTTGCACATCGAATGTGTGCATTGATTCTCTTCTTGCTCATCGACTGCAAGCCACTGGGAGGTCTTTTGTGACTCGTTATTCGTCCTATTCATGGTTGTGGGGGTTGTGTGTTGCAGCCCTTATGGTTTTGGCACCCAACGACGCGTGGGCCCGTCGGTACGTGGTCAACATCGAGTCGGTGCCGTCAGGCGCGACGGTTCGATTGGACAGCGAAACTGCAGCGCCGTTGGGCACGACGCCCCTCCGTGCAGTGCGCATGGAGTCTGGCAACCACGTGCTGTACTTCTCGCACGATGGCTATGTCGCAGGCCGTATCGACGTGAGGGTTCGTCGCTCGCGCGAGACCTTTAGCGCGACGCTGGTGCAAGCGGGCTCGATCTACGTAGCCTCGGACACTGTCGGTGCGCGCATCATGCTCGATGGCGCAAACGTGGGGACCACCCCAGGGCGATTGAACAACGTGCCACCCGGCATGCACATCGTCGAGATCTTGGCCGAGGGCATGGTCCCGTTTCGCGAGACCGTTCAGGTCGCGTCGGGCGCGGTCGCGTCGGTCAACGGGACGCTTCAGCCTCGCCAGTCCCCTACGGGCATTGTGCGTGTCATTGTGACCAACCCCGCAGGCCCCCTCCCCGCGGATCTCACCGTGCGTTGGGACGGAACCCCCATGGTGGGCGTCCCCCCGACGGTTGAAGCCGCAACCCCCGGCCAGCACATCCTACAGATCAGCGCGAATGGCTTTCGCACCATCCAGCGACAGGTCGACGTGACCGCAGGACAGACCATCGCACTTGCGATCGATCTCGAAGCCAACGTGGTCGTTCCCACCGGCGGAACCATCCGCGTGATCGTCACCGGCGTCGAGGGCGCGAGCATCTCGCTCGACGGCGAGCTCGTCGTTGGCACTCCCCCAGAGCGCGCCAACGTCCCCGCGGGCTCGCACATTCTTCGCGTCACCGCGCCGGGCCGTCAGCCCTTCAGCGAGACGGTGATCGTCGAAGTGGGTCGCCAGATCACCCGCGAAATCACGGCGCAGAACCTCCCCGTGGCGCAAGTCACCGGGCGCATCGCGATCACCACGGGCGCACCCGACGCGCACATCTTTGTCGACGGTCAGGACATGGGCGTCTCGCCCTTTATTCGTCAGGATCACCCCGCGGGCACCTACAGCATCACCATCCGCGCGACGGGCTTTGACGAGTTTACGCAGCGCTGCACGGTGAGCGCTTCGCAGACCTGCGAAGTCGCCGCGACCCTCAGCCGCACCGTCGGACATGGGACACTTCACGTTGAGCTCGCGCGCCCCGTCACGGGCGCGATGGTCTCGATCGATGGCCGTGACCCGCTCGAAGTCGGCGCGGGTCGAGACATCCCCCAGGTCGCAGCAGGCACCCGCGAAGTGCGCGTGCAGGCACCTGGCTACGATGACTTTGTTGTCACCGTGACCGTCCGCGAGAACACGCAAGAGCGTGTCACCGCGCAGCTTCGTCGCCGCCGCACGGGCCCCAACGGGACCACGCTGCGCGAGCGCCGCACAGCGATCAGCACCTTTGGTGCAGCGCCTTTGTACGCCGGCGATGTCGCCGTCGATGTGGGCGCAGCGTTTGGCGAGTACCCTGTGTTTGCACGTGGCACCGTGGGCCTTGTGCAGAGCTCGGACTTTGGCGTCGACGTGGGTCTCTTGATCCGCTCGATGGGCTGGATGTGGGAGTTTGAGCTCCGTGGTCGTTCAGGCCTGCGTCTGCTCAATGGTCTGTTCTCGGTCGGCGGCGAGCTTGATCTCCGCGCGGGCCTTGGATTCAGTGGTCAAAACACCTTTGGTCTGAGCGCGTTTGCTGTGGCTTCGTTGCACTCGCTCGCGCCCACTGCGGACGAGGACAGCACGGACTTTAGCGACGAGCGCGAGCGCGGAAACCGTGCCGGGACCTTCGCATTCTCCCTCCGCCTCGGCGTCGACGCAGCCCGTGACAACCTCTCGGGCATGCTCTACCGCGGCAACGGCGAGGTCAATGTCCGCATCGACGGTTGCAACAACCGCATCGACTCGATGGGCATGGCCTCGATGCCCAACAACCCCTGTGAGCTCATGCTGTCCAACGGCATGGTCCTCACCGACGACGCACGCAACACCGGCGGCATGATGACCATGCGCACCGCGGCTGCGATGGAAGAGCGCGTCAACTCAGGCTCGCAAGGCATCTTGCGCGCCATCGCGGGCCTCAACGTCGAGGTCGGCGTCTCGCGTCACTTCAACATCTTCGCAGGCATCGACCGCGTGCTCACCTCGAGCGCGCAGGGTGCACGTCGCGCGCTCTACCAGGCCTCGTGGTTTGGCAACGACTCGTTCACGTACATCCGCGCGGGTCTGACCTACAAGTTCTGATTCGGCCGCAGAATCTCTGCGCCTGACTCAGCAGCGAAGGTCACAGGGGAGATTGATCCGGCGACGTCGCCGGGTCACACACTGAGGGGGCTCAGTCCCAGAGCGTGTCGAGTGCAAACGCGACGCCCTCAAAGGGCTCGACCGCGACGGTCTGCGCAGCCTCAAAGCGCGCGACCTCGCACCACGCTCCGCGCGTGACTCGGTAGACTTCGAGCCGCTTGAGCTCAGGATCAATCAGCCACGCGTGCGTTGTGCCGTGCGATGCAAA
>JAUXYJ010000007.1 GCA_030694465.1 Deltaproteobacteria bacterium
GCAAATGGGCGCAGCAATCCAAGGACGCGCAGCTCGCTTTGCCAAAGCCTCCGGGACGCAAAGCCGGGCACAAAGGCAGCAGCCGTCATGCGCCTCAACGGATTGATCGCGAGGTTTTTCTCACGCCTCCAGAGCCTTCGAGCTGCTGCAATCTTCGCGTTCACGTTCTGATTGCACGACCGCGTCGACAAGTCGTTGAGGAGCTGCGCGCACAGCCCGCGACGGAGGCGGTGGCGTATTGGGATGGCGCGCACTCGCTCGGTGGTCTGGTTCTTTCATAGCGCTGCCCAACGCTAAGCACGCGATCTGTTGGGGATACACGATTCGAACTGCCAGACAAATTGCAGAGCGAACGGACATCGCTGCTGCCCACGTCATGCACGTCGGATTGCAGCGCGAACGCTTCGCGCCCCCGCGATGAGCCGAGCGCGATGCAGAGCTAGCGCGATCGGTTCGCGGCGCCGAGTCCTACGCGACCCATCTCACCGCTGTGCACACCGCCGAGGCCCACGAAATCTCCTTCGAGCACATCTTCATCCAGGGCCGGATCGCCTTCTTTCAGCAGAGCGAATTCCCTGGATTTTTCCAGCGGAATGCAGGGCCTGCATTGAGCTAAACAGTCACCAACAACGTGCGGCGATGTGATTGACGAGAGGGGGGCCCATTCGGTAGATTCGCGGTCGATTGACAAGCGCGGGGCAGTCAAGCGGAGGGACACGATGGACGGTCAAAAAGTGTTTTGGGCGAGATGTTTGGGTGCAGTGTTGCTCGCGGCGATGGTGCTGTTGGGGCAGGGGTGCCACCGCAGCGCAAGAGCTGGGACTGCTGCGAGATTTTCAGACAACCATTTGTTTGACGACGACCGCAACCAAGCTCGCCGGGCGGACATTGGTCGCCTTCGCGCGAGCCATCCCGCGTTGGTCGCGGACTATGAACAGTCGGTTGTGCATTCGGATCAGGATCACTTTGCAGAGGCTCTAGCGGCCGCAACACGTGTTCATGAAGCAGCTCCCGAGTTTACTCCGGCACTCCGCAGGATGTGTCGCGCTGCCAGTGGCCTCGGAGCGAGTCACCACGACGAGGGCATCGCTCACTGTCGCGCCGCCGTTCGTTTAGAGCCGAATGCCAGCAATCAACTCGCCCTCGCCTTGACTCTCCTCGGACCCACGCCGGGCGCGACCTCGGCCAGCGCGGTCACGGAGGCCAAGCAACTGATCTTTGCAGCGCTGCAGCAGCCAGGCTCTAGACTCTTCGCGCACACCGTTTCTTGCGAACTTGCCAAACACCTCGCGTCGACTGAGGTTGCCGACTCGAAGCGACTATTCGCACAGTGCAGTGGCGCCCTGATGCAATTGGCTCCAAACTCCACCGTCGCTCTGTACTACGCGGTGATCACTGCGGCCGTGCACGACGACCCGGAGGGCGCGCATCGGTATGTCGACCGGATGGAGCAGCTCGGATATCCAGCCGCCAACGTCGCATCGCTTCGGCACGCAATCGAAGAGGGGCGCTCCACCCTGTCGTCTGCAAAGAAGCTTGTCAGTCAGGTCGTGTTTAACGTCTTGATTCCCTGGTCTTTGGGACTGTTTGCCTTGCTCTGCTTCGGGACGATTCTCAGCTGGCTAACCTTGCAGTATGCGACTGGCGCGACGCAACGTGAGAAGCCTTCCACCGCTGAATCAATATTGCTTCGAAGTTATCGCGCGTTGATTGGCATCTCATCGGTCTACTACTACCTCTCCCTGCCGCTAGTGTTGCTGTTTGTGCTCGCGCTGTGTGGTGCGGTGTTGTTGGGAGTGGTGTTGCTTGGCGTAATTCCGATCAAGCTGGTCGTGATATTGGGGATGGTCGTGGTGGGATCATTGGCTGCAGTCCTGAAGTCCTTTTGGATCAAGACCGTCGATCTTGCGCCCGGCGAGCTCATCGATTGCACCCATCATCCTGTGTTGTCCAAGATGTTGTATGAGTTGGCACAGACGCTTCAGACCGCGCGTCCGACCAAAATCTACATCACGCAAGGAGCAGACGCCGCAGTGTATGAAGAGGGCGGGGTGTGGGCGCATCTGCGCGGCAAGTCTACGCGATGCCTCATCATCGGATTGGCGCTCGTTGAGGGCCTTACGATGGACGAACTGCGCAGCATTCTGGCGCATGAATACGGTCATTTTCGCAACAAAGACACCGCTGGCGGGCATCTCGCGCTGTCTGTCCGCCGTGCAATGTTTCGCACAATCAATGTGCTCATCGACCACGGAGTAGGAAACATGAGTCCGCTGTGGTGGTTTACGCAGGGCTACTACAAGTTGTTTATGCGGATCTCTCAAGGCGCATCTCGACTGCAAGAGATTTTGGCCGATCGAACAGCTGCTCAGACCTGTGGCTCCCATGTGTTTGCGTCAGCGCTCAAACGAAGCATTGCGCAAGCGAACCGATTTGAACTGAGCGTTGACTCAGTCCTAAACGATGCCTTCGAGGGCAAGTACGCGATCTCAAACCTCTACGCGCAGGCACGCATCGCAGAGATTGATGGCAGCAAAATTGAGGCGCTCACGACTGAAGAAATCGCGAGACTCCCTTCGATGTACGATTCTCACCCATCTCCGCAGCAACGCATCGCACTCGTGAACTCGCTGAATGTTGCGCAAGCCACGCAGAGCGACACCCGACCTGCAAGTGAGATTTTTAGCAACGGTCTCGAGCTGCAGCTCAAGATGACAAGAACCATTCTTGACTCGATTGAGGCGCGGACGGGCAAAGATCTGAGCACTGTTGCCGTCCCCGAGGGTTTGCCGCACTGACACTCCAGCGCCATCTGCTCGCCCGTGAGCCTGCGCGAGCGATCGGGTTCACCACCCGGCTCGAGACTCTCGAGGTGCCAGTAGGGCACGGTCCCTCGGTGTCGCGGGTTTTCACTGGTGATAGTGTGTTGGCTTCGAGGTCGTGGCTTTCACGCCCGATGGTGGGTGCAGTGTCTAGGAGCCACCCGCGATCCGTCTGTGGGTGCGGATGCCGGACGATGCGTTGCTCTGGGTCGAACTCGGATGCGCGACGGATGCCTCGGCTCTGCAGCGGCGCTCGTCGACGCTTTCGTCGCCTCGCGCGCACGAACCAACGCTTGACGTGCGCGACTTGTGCGTCGCGGAGTTGTCGAGCACGAGGTGGATCGCGAGGTCGCCGGGCACGCGCGTGTCTCGATGAGGTTGAGGATGCGCACGAGCTCCTGGTGGCGGAGCCTGCGGTAGATCTCGTGGAGGACGTGGCCGCGGTGGGCGTCGAGCGCCGCGAAGAGCGTCGTGGTGCCTGCGATCACCGCTTGTACTGCCCGGGACGCAGTGGCATCAGCGGTCGCATGCGTTGAGAGCTTGGCACTGGGACTCGTCGTTGACGCGCACAGGACGACGGTGTTCGTCGGCCCGACGACGTCGCGCACCTTGTCGATCAGAAACGGATCGGGTGAGAGCTTGGAGGTCTCGCTGCGATGTGGCTGCAGACCGAAAGCACTTCAGACGCGCCCAGAAAGCCGAGGGCAAAATGTGACGAATGCCTAGACGAAAGCGAGGGAGGCTCAATGGCAGACTCGTCGTCGCTTCGAACGAGCTCAGCAACGTTCGCGCTTCCTCGAAATACTGCGACTGTCAGTAGAATGCGTCGGCGCGTTCGGCGTGCTCGATTGCGTAGAGCGCCTCTCGGGTCGCGACGCAGCGCCCCGTTCGATCGACGACTGGACGCGTCGCGGACGCTATAAACACGTGATCGCCCGAAGCATCGTCGACGAGCCGCCAGCCGCCGACGTCGCGTTCGATCGACCAACCATGGGCGCGCGCGAGAAAACCGCTCCATCCGTGGAGCGCATCGATCGAAGCGGCAGTCGGGCGCCATTTCAGGGATTCTGCTGGGTTGTTTGGCGCCTCGTCGAACGGACTGAGCATCTCGTACGCGCATCGGCTCACCACCTCGCCGCGCGCGACATCGACTTGCACCAAGCCTTCGTGGGCCAACGCCACGACGATCCGAGCGCCGTCGATCGACCAGCACAGCGCCTGTGGCGCTCCGCCGACATGCACCACGCGAGGCGGAGCGTTGCCGCACGAATCCCAGAGTCGCACCGCTCCGTCTTCGTGCGTTGTCGCGAGCGTGCTTGCGTCCGGAGAGAACTCGAAGCTCGTCGTGGGTGTCTCGCTGTACGTGGATTCGCGCAACACCGCGCCGGTGTCGATCGAGCACACACGCCAGCGCGCGAGGTCATGGTGGTGCGCCCACGCCAACGAACGACCATCGGCTGCGACGCGCACGACGTGCCAATGCGCGAAGGGCCCGAGCTTCGCGGTCGCCAGCGGCACGCCGTCTTCCAGCGAAAACGCACGTAGACTGAAGCCGGGCTCGACCACGCGATCTCCGAAGATCCCCGAGCACCGCTCGGGCGGACCGCCTTCGAGGTAGTCCATCGGGTCCAACAGAAGCGCGGCGATCGTCGCGCCGCTGTGCGGATCACGCAGCGCTCCGCCCATCAGCACGCGCCGCGATCGGTCGTCGAACTGCGCGTCGACCCTTCCGACCGCCGTGGGCGAGACGCGCGTCGGCTTTGCAGCGCCGAATCGAATGGCGCGCACATCCCAGAGCCGAATCGCATGGCCATGCGCGGTGGCGAGCAGCTCGTTGTCGAAGCTCAGCGCGAGCGCGTTGGCCCCTTGCTCGATCGCGCCGAGCTCCGAACCATCGCTTGGGTCCAAGAGCAAAACGCGCCCGTGTGTCTGCACGGCGAGCAAGGACCCGTCGGCGCTCAGCGCGATCGCTGAGACCGCTCCGTCGAGCGCTAGGCTCCATCGCTCGCGCGAATCACGGGCGGTTCCATCGTAGCGAGCGATGATTCCCTGGTAGTCGTCCTGCCAGCCCGCGACGATCGCGCCGTCGAGCGACGGAAGCGCGCGGACCACGCTCCAACTGCCGAAGTCCAACGTAGGGATCACGAGTCGCGGGACCTTGCTCGCGCGCTCGATGACATACGTCTTGAGGCCGTCCTCGCGAATCGCCCGTTGGACGTCGATCGACCATTTGTGGGGCTCAGGCATCGCCACCGATTCGAGCCGCGCGCCCGAGACGCACGACCACGCAACGGCGCCGGAGGGACTCGCCGCGGCGATCAGCGAACCGTCTCCGACGAAGGCGAGCTCGAGCCCGAAACTCTCGAAATCCCCGATGAATTCCTGCACGAACGCGCGGTCCAACGTCGGCGCGCACGGCAGCAGCGAGCGCAGCCAGACGCGCGCGTTCGATTCGCGCACCAAGTCCGCGAGCCACGCGCGAAGCGCGCGCGTGGTCTCCGTCAGAACCGCGTCGGGACCGGCGTCGGCCACGTCGTGCCAGGCGAGCCTGCGATACAGCAGCTGCGCTGCGAGCTCGGGACGCGCGGTGATCTGTGCGAGATCCGCCCGCAGCGCGCGCGCCAACGCGGCGCACGCCTCCGTCGCGCGCACACGGGTCAGCGCCGCGATCAGCGAGGGAATCGTGTGGTCCCGCGCATGCACGAGTACAGCATCGGGAGAAGGGAGCATGGTGGATGTCACGTCGCGTTCGCCTCTCGATCGAAGCGGTGAGCGTGTCCCAGCCCGCGAGACGGATCAACCCGCAACACCGAGGGGTCCTGTGTGAGCAGCCTCTCGATCGCGGATTCAATCAAATTCAATCAACGCGTAACCCCAAACCCCGGATCGCCAGTGAAACCAGTGGCGATCGCATCGTGCGGCGCGGTGCGGAGCATCGGGCCGCGGTCGCATCGGGCGGACGAGCGCGGCGGCGATACGACAGAGAGGCTCGCCGCCAGCGGACCCGTGCTCGCGCGACCACGGGATGGCTTGCGTGTGTTTTTTTCGTACGCGCTACCACTCGTTGCATCGACCATGCGCTGACCACTCGCGGACACGCCGACGGGCGAGCGCGTATTCAAAGACATCTATCGACGCGCGCGGAGTGCCCTGCGTCATGGTCAACACCGTATCGCCTGTGAAAACACAGGAGAACGCACGGTGTGTCCGGTTGTCTCTACGCACGCGCTGCGCGGCGCCGCGACGCGAGGGCGCAGGCGAGGGTGACGGCCATGAGCGCGGGCGTCGAAGTGTCGTGCGTGCGCGAAGCCGGGGTCGTGCACTGCCATCCCTGCCGCATAGGCCATGAAAATGGCTGCGGGCTGCAGCGTCCCCCGAGCCCTTGTGACGCGAGTCGAACAGGCGGGGCATCGAGGGCTGCAAGCGTCGGCGTGAGACGAAGATCGCGATCGAGTCCCCTGGGATTCACGCGGAGGTGTAGCCGCGTCACGACGACCAAGCGCTCGATCATCGCGCTGAGCAGCTGGGTGTCCGAAGCGATCGGTCCGATGGGATTCGGCGTCGTGGACACCACGGGTTGGCATCGCGGATCGCCTGCGTCCGGGTCGTGGCCGGCATCGGGCGCCGCGGCATCGGGCGCGGAAGTGGGATCCTCGGGCTCCCGCCGGGCGTCCAACGCCTCTGCGGCGTCCCAGGCGCTCGCAGCGTCGGGATCCGTCGCGCCATCGACGTCAGGGCCGCGGATGGGCTCGCCGGCTTCCTCTGGAAACGGGCAATCTGCGGGAATCACCCCGCGAGAAGGTAGCGACCGCGCGCGCGCGGGTTGGGTTGCGTCGAAGGCAAGGATCGACTCCATGCGCGCAGGTTGCGATACGGACTCGACCACCCACGCTGTGCCCAAGGCGGACGCGCTGCCCAAGAGGGAGCGGTAGTTGCTCGTTCCTTGGCCGAAGTCCCACACGAGCGCACTTGAATCGAGGGTCCGACTGTCCCACCCCTCGGGGACCATCGCGGTCGGAGCGAGGACCATGAGCGAGAGACCCACGCTGTCCCCCGCGCCCAGCGCAATGAATCGCAGCGGGAGCACAGGGTTGTACCCGCGCGTACTCACGCGGATCGGTTGGATCTGCTGCACGCTCACGCCCGGCCGAAACTGAACCACCAGAAAGTCAAAGCGCATGGACTCGTAGTGCGCGATGGCCGCTTCATTGGACGAGTCGACCGCGAAGCGTCGCGCGCGCAGCCACGTCGCGAGGCCCTGCTCGCGCGAGCGGACCACCTCTGTCGCGTAGGGCCCAACTGCCGCGCGGCGCGCGTCGCCGAGAACGACGCGCTCGGTGGGTACTTCTGCGAAGGATCCCGCAGGCGCGTTGACCGTGCTCCTGGCGACAACATACGAGACCGTGTTGTCTCGCCCGCACACGACGCCCGGCCCGACGATGGTCGGCGCGGAGAACGCATCGATCCCGTTGACGAAGGCGTTTGTACCCACGGCCACTTCGATCGTGCTCGCGTCGCTGACAGGCAAAATCCAGAGAAACTGCGACGGATCGCCGGCGTAGCGGAGCTGATCCCAGAGCGTGGTCTGCGCGCTCGAGAGCGCGAGCACCATCCGATGATCGAGCACGCTGGTCGCGAGCATGGTGGGTCCATTGACGCAGCCTCCGCAGGCCGCGCTCTCCGTGGCTTTGAAGGTCATTGCGCCGACGGCGCTGATCGCACCCAGCGCGCACGCGAGCGCGACTGCGCGCGGGTGTCGTGCCCTTTGTATTCTCACGCCAAACATATGCACCAACCCCTTTCGTCCTGGCAGCGCGTGTCCACTTCGCACCGTCGAGAACAGAGTCGAGTGCAGCACCGCGCGGCACGTCTCGGCAAGCCTTCCGAGCGATGAAACGTGATTCTGCTGGAGCTGTACGCAACTTCGCCAACGCGCGCAGCCTGTGTGTGGCGTGTCTCAATGTCCTCGCTACCGCCACGAGAGCAGCGGGTGATCGTCTCGCGAGACTCACGTGCGACGAAGATCACTCGGCAGAGCATAGACCGCAGGACGGGACCCCGACTCGCCGCGTCAATTCCCAAAAGCAGCCATCATTTGGTGAGTGATTTTCCCATGACGCGGATGAAATTCGTATTTCATAGCGGGTGATTTTTCGGGGTGAGAAGCCGAGCTGGGCTGGGCTGTGAACAGCGTGCCAACGCGTGTGTGCTCTGGAGCCTCGCGATGCGCTGCAACGTCGATCCCATCGACCCTGAGAGGGACCTCGTCGATGTGCTTCAGGCGCTTCACTCGGCGGGCGCAAGCGGACTGCACACGTCAACCTCGCGAGCTTATGCGCTGAGACACGCAGGCGCGGATTGAGCAAGCGCCTGCGTGGATGGACGGCAGCGGGTAGCGTTCGGCCGTTGGCGAGCGCGAGTTCGACCATCGCTACCGGCTCAAACACCACCGAAACGAACACGCGCCGAGGCTTGGGCCGTGGGCTTTTCTCTCGGGCATTGCGCCAATTCGAGAACGTCGTGTTCGCGATCAGGTGCTCTCACGCGAAGGCTTGTGAGGACTGATTGCTGCTGGCAAACGCCGCAAGGAATGCCTCACGATGGGCTACGGTGTAGCGAGCAAAACGAGTGTGTTTCATGTCGCAAGCGTCACAACCTTCGTTCACCCCGCAGCGATGGAGGTGTTGCACCGGGTACCCAAGCCTCGGATCGCGTCGACCTGGATTGGGTGTCACCATGGTGAGCATGCTGGAGACGTTGCGGTCTGCGTTCTCAGATTCGGGATTCACTTCAGGGGCGGAGTTCTACGTTCGAGCTGACGTTGCCGCCGCGTATCTCGATGCCTGCGCAGAGCACAGTCTTGTGGTCCTCGGCGTGGAGGCGTTTGATAGGCACGGCGACAAACTTAAACCCCGGGTGGACCTCATCGCCGATTTCTCGCGCATCCTTGAGTCGAGTAGCGACTGGAACGAAGCCATCGAAATTGGCTGCGCCACCCACGCGAGCGAGCTGAGATCGTGACATGACCGTCGCAGTTCGCTGCACGCTGCCCCAGGGATTTCGTGGGTATGCACGGAGGCACACATCGTGCGTGTGAAGCGAAATCTTATGGCACAGCTTCGACGACTTGGGACCCATGCGGTGTTTGTTGGTGTGTGCGGATTGCTCGGGTGTGGCCCTTCGCGCAGCTCGCCTCCCTCTGCGAACGACGGCGGCAGCTCGTGGGACAGCGGTGTGGCGATGTTCGACAGCGGACCGCCGCCAGAGACCGAAGAGCGCAGGAGCTTTCTCGAGCCGAGAGCGGGCGGACGCTACGTGTATGTGTCCAATCCCGCGCGTGACACGGTCGCCGTGATTGATTCGACCACGCTCGCGATCGAGAGCGTTGAGGTCGGACGGAGACCTAGCGCGCTGTTGACCGTTGAGGGCAGGGATGAGGCCATCGTGCTCAACACGGGGTCCAACACCGCGTCGATCTTGCGGACGAGCGCGGGTCGGACCGTGGTGTCACAGGTCCCCTCTTTTCAGGGCGCCAACGCGATCGCCGTCGCGCCGGACGGCGCGCACGCGGTGATCTATCTGGACTCGGAGTTGGACGGGGCGGGCTCTTCGGGTGGCAGTTTTCAGGACATCGTGGTGTTGACCCTCGCACCTGGGATGGACCGCGCGGTGCGGCTCACGGTCGGATTTCGCCCGGTCAACGTGCTCTTTGCCCGCGATGGATCCGCGGCGTTTATTGTGACCGAGGACGGCATCTCGATCCTGCGGTTCGCGGAGATTACGGGGCCCAGCATCGTTCCCAATGTGTCGCTCAGCGATGTGCGCGTCGGTGAGGGCCCAGAGGACAGCGACGCGGGAACAGACGCAGGTGACGTCGATGCGAGTGACGCCACCCCCCTCGGGGATGCGAGCGAGGATGCCGACGACGCAGCCCCGTTCGAAGCCGGCACTGTCGATGTGCCGACGCCGCGAGACACGTCAGTGATCGTGGACGGCTCCCTCGTCGATCCACGTGAAACGCCCACGGATGTGTCCGTCACGCCGGACGGTCGCTACGCGATCGCGCGCAACGAAGGCAGCAGGATCCTGCGGCTCATCGACCTTCGTACGCGCACGATCAGCCGCATCGACGCGGGCGGCGACGTGACAGACCTGGATCTCTCGGCCGACGGAACCTTCGCGGTCGCCGTCCTCCGCGAGCAGTCACGGGTGCTGCGCGTGCCTGTCCCCGGCGGGTTCATGGCGCCCGCGAGTGTGCGTCGAACAGACCTCCGCGGAGAGGTGTTCGGATCGGTCTCGCTCGCGCCCGATGGGCGCCGCGCCCTGCTTTTTACCACGGCGTTGGACGCGCGACGGATCTTGGTCATGGACCTCGTCGGCGCAGACGGCACCATCGCGCTCACCGTCCGAAAGACCGTTCGCGCGGTCGCGTACGCACCGGACAGTCGCACGGCGCTGGTGCTTCACCGGGTCGCGACAGGCGATCCCAACGAGCGTGGCATCTCGCTGCAGACCATGATCGATCGCACGCCCGGCTACTCGATGCTCGAGCCGAGCGCGCGGTTCGTGAAGCTGCAGTTGACCCGCGCAGACCTGGGGCCGTTCGCGATTGTTCCGGGCGGTACGCATGCGTTTTTACTGCAGCGCGCGGATGCACGGGCGATCGCAGACGTCGACCGCGTGGACCTTCGGAGCTTCGTCGTCACGACCACGAGCCTCGGGAGTCCCCCATCCTCCGTCGGCGCGGTCCCGGCCGCACGCCGCGTATTTGTCGGTCAGCAGCACCCCGAAGGACGCATCTCGTTTATCGACTGGGAATCCGGTGAACTGCAGTCAGTCACTGGCTTCGAGCTCAACGCGCGGGTTGTCCAATGAACATCCACGGTATGCGAATCCTCGGGTCCATCAAGCGCCGCGCGCTCGTCGCCCTCACGACCGTCACCGCGCTGTCGGCAACCCAGTGTCGCCCCGACGATCCGCGGTCGACGCAGCGTCTGTCCACGCTCGCGCCGGTCGCGATCAGCACGGGGCTCGTGTACGTCAGCCCCGATCGCGCCCGCGCGGTCCGCGTGAATCTCACCGGCGCGACGCCGACCGTCGAGCGCTTTCGCGTGGGGCCCGCTGCGGTGGCGAGCGTCGTGCGCACAGGCACCGACGAGGTCCTGGTGCTCTCGCAGGGCGAGCGCGGATCTCCCGGCATCGCGCCGGTCGCCGCGACGCTCAGCGTCCTCGCGGCCTCGGGCCCACCCAGGGTCTACACCGTGGGGAGCCCGTTCAACGCGATCTCGGTCACCGCGGATGGACGCTTCGCGTTTGTGCACTTTCGACCGAGCGGCGCGCTGCAACGGCTGCTGTTCAACCCCAACGAGGTCGCCATCGTCGACCTGCAATCCGCGCCGAGCGAGGGCAATCCCGTGCGACGTACGGTCCGCTCGTTTGGAGGGATCCCGACGGACGTGATCTTCTCGCCGCCCGTCGCGATCCGAGGCGAAATGCGTACGATCGCCGTGGTCGTCTCAAGCTCGTACGTCACGCTCATGGACTTGGCGCACTTGGATCGTGGAGAGACCTCCGTTCGACTCACGCTCCCCGAAGACCCGCGAGACCTCAACCCGCAACAGGTCCTCTTCGACAGCGAGCTCCGCGCGATCTACCTGCGCGCCGCCGCGTCTAACGACGTGTATGTCCTTCGCCTCGACGACGCGGGCGCCACTCCTGCGATGGGCAATGACTTTCGTGTGTCCATCAATCAAGTCGGCGCGGGCCAAGGGCCGACGGACCTCGCGCTCTTCGGCGAGGGCGAGGGCAGGAGGCTTTTGGTCGTCTCTCGCGGTTCGCGCGAGGCGCGGGTGATCGACCCGCGGTCCAATGCCATCACCACGATCGCGCTCGACGCGCGGGCCGATCGGGCGCTGCTGTTTCAAGGGCGATCTCCACGGGATCCGATGACCGCGCGGCGGGCGCTCTTGTATCCGTCTCGCGCGGACACAGGGTCGAGCGCCGTTTCGTTTCTCGATCTCGACGCGATCGAAGCGCGCAGCTCGCAGAACCTCGAGACCGTTCAGCTCCGACGGACCGTGCGCTTCGCGCTCCCGCTGCCCGAGCGCGGGACGGTGCTCTTTGAGCACGACGACGCGAGCACCGCGGGTCGCTTGAGCCTTCTGGATTTGCAGGGACGAACGACCGCCCCCATCCTCGCAGAGGTCTCTCTCGCCGACGCGCGGTTCAGCACAGATCAGCGGCTCTTGTGGGTCGCGCCCAACGGCTCGCCACGAGTGGGCTTCGTCGATCTACGGGACTTTCACCCGGGCGAAATCAGGCTCGACGCGCCGGTGTCCGAGGTGCTTTCGCTGCCCACGGCGATGGGCTCGCCGGCCCGCGTCGTCGCGCTGCACCCGGCGACGGCGGGCTCGTTGAGCGTCCTCAACGCGGACAACCCGCAACGCGAAACGACCCGTGTTTTCACAGGGTATCTTGCCGCGGACCTGCTCGACCAGGAGGCACAGTAAGTGTTCATCCGATCGCGACACGCGCGCCGCGCCGCGCCCTTGGCCACGCTCTGCGGGCTGCTCTTGATTCCATGGGGCGCGCGCGCACAGGTTGGCCTGCCCCCTCTCGGCGCCGGAGCGCCGCAGTCATCGGGCGCTTCAGCGCCGCAGTCATCGGGCGCTTCAGCGCTGCTGCGCTGGTCGCTCGGGGCAGGGCCCGCGACGGTCTGGCGCGTCTCCGACGGATACGAGCTCTTTCACGCCGGACGCGTGGGGGTCCCGATCGATCTCATCGGTGCGGTGGACATCGTTCGCGTGCACACACGCTGGGAGTTCGCGCTCTCTGCGGGCTATCGCTACGATTGGATGTCCCGTCGGTACGCGCTGACCCTCGGGACGTCGCTCGTGTCTCACGACGCGTCGGTCGGCGCGACCGTGCGGTGGGCGGTCCGCCCGTGGTTGGCGCCCTTTGTCCGCGCGGAGGCTGTCCTGAGCACGCACGTCGTTCAGCTGTTGCCAGAGCAGGGCGCGCAGCTCGGGGGGACAGCCTTCGCCGGCGGCGGTCTGGCGTCGATCGGCCTCATGCTCCGCACGGGCGCGTTGCTCTCCGCGGATTCAGCGGTCAATTTCGGGCTGTTCGCGTCGTTTGAAGCGGGCGCGCGCCTCGTCACCGACGCGCCCATCGTGGTGCGCTCGGATCCGCCGAGCGACCCGAGGATCGCCGCCGAGGCTCTGCCCGTGACAGAGGTCACCGTGAGCAAGCTCAACGCGAGTACGCCGTTCTTGCGGGCGAGCGTGGGCGTGCGGTTCTGACATGCGCATCGCAGCCCCAGGGGTCGCAGCGCGGTGCTCGCGCTCAAGCGCGCGGCGCTGACTCGAATCAATGGGTCGTCGTGCTCAGCGCGCGTGTCGCGTGGCTTTGCGCCTCCGCTCTCGTGTCGTCCGCGGCCTCGTCGACACGGTGCTCTCACGTCGCACGCGTTGACTGGGTGTAGGGCCGCGCTGTCGATCGGCTGCCCCCATGGAGGGTTCTGCCGCGCGGGTTGTTCGGGGATTCGAGGTACACTCACGAGCGAGGTGTCGAGTTGTCAAAGCTGGCGTTGGCGATGCTGGCGTTATTGTCTGCAGCGAGCGGGTGCAGCGCTGCGCGATCGACCGCGACGCTGCACGCAAGAACGAGCGTGCGCGAGAACTCGATGGACGCTGCGCGAACGAGCGACGATGCGGCGACGGACGCGGCGCGCGAGCGTCTCGACGATGACTCGGCGCCCCGCACCTCCTCGCCGAGCCCGGCGCAGATCGACCCCCTCGCGGTGTGGCCGCGCCTAGAGCGCTCGCCGTGGACGCCGAGCCCCAGCGAGCCGAGCGACGCCACCGTTCGAGCGCTGTTCGAGGGCGTTCTGCCGGACCCGCGAGGGCTCCCGTACGTGCGGGCACGCGTGATTGCAGGTGACCTGTGGTCGGGTCGGGGGCGCCCAGTCGCAATGCGCGGATGGCTCGGCCCGAGGGCGGGGCAGGGCAGCGAGCGTTGGGTGCTGGGCTGGACGGGAATCTGGTATCGCGCGATCGCCACGCTCGGGGACGCCTCGCTCTCGGACGATCTTGCGCTGGTCACCGGAGGCGCCCAGCCGCGGACCCGGGTCGACACCGCGCGCGAGCCGAGCGAGGCGTACTCGCTGCTGCCGTCTTCGTCGAGCGCGATCGCGCTCGCGCTCGCGCGGCGACTGGGGTCGACGCTCGCGCCCACGCAGCAAGCCGCGCTGGCGGGGGTCGGGCGCCAACACGCACACGCGCTGTACGAGCGCGCGATCCTGGCGCACATGCGCGGGGACGTGGACGACGCGCTGCTGCTGGCCTCGCGTCTGCTGGCCGTCACCCCGGCGCCCCTACACGAACCGGACGAGGACGACGCGCCGGTGCTAACGTTTCGCTTCGGGGCCGAGGTGTTGATCGAGGACGACGCGCGGCGTGCGCGGGCTCGATGCGAGCGCGTTTCGCAATCGAGCGTGTGCTCTGCGCTCTCGCGGACTGCCGCGGCGCCCCCGCGCCCGCTCGTGGGCCCGCCGCGGGTCCGTGAGCTCATCCAAGCCTTGGACGACGTCGATGCCCGCCAGCAGGGCCAGCCGGGCGGCGTGGACCTCGCGAGCGACCCTCGCGTCGAAGCCTTGATCGCGCTGGGCGAGTCCGCGGTCGACGGGCTGATCGACGCGATCGAGAACGACGAGCGAATGACGCAGAGTGTGCACTTCTGGCGGGATTTTCACTACGCGCGGACGGTCTTGTCCGTGCGGGAGTGCGCGTACGTCGCGCTCGCGTCGATCTTGCAGCGTGATTTCTTTCGCGCGGGGTTCACGGGGGACAACCTGACCTCGCGCGGCGTCGAGGCGCACCGCGCGCTGGCCGCGCGAATTCGCAGCTATTGGGCGGCGCGGCGCGACCTCTCGCGGCACGAGCGCGAGCTCTACACGCTCACGGACGATCACAGCGCGCCGGACGAGTGGGTGCAGAGCGCGGTGAACCTGGTGCGTCCCGCGGACGAAGCCACGCCGCGCGCGAGCATGGTGGTGTTCAGGTTCGCGCAGCGCGGGACGGGCGCGATGCTGGGCGAGCCGCTGAGAAGCCGCGCGTCGCCGTCGTTGACCGAACTGTTCGCGCGGCGGATCGACGGTCTCCTCCGGGCGTCGGCCGCGCACGCGCACGACTCTCCCGAGCAGTACGAGCTGCGCCGCGCCGCGTGCGAGCTCTCGGGAGCCCTGGTCGCGTGGGAGCCGAGCGCCGCGCCACTTCGCGCAGTGAGCGCGCAGTGGACCGCCACGCTCGGAAGCGACGCGACACACGCCGAGTGCGCGTTTGCCTTGCTCGCGGAGCGCGACGCGCGCGGAGACGTGACGGCGCTGGATGACTACGTGCGATGGGCGGCGACGGTGAACCCTGGCCGCGCGACGGTGGGAGGCAACGCGCTCGACGTCGCCGTGCGGCACGCGACGGACCCTCGCGTGGTCACGCTCACCGAAGCAGTGCTAACCCGTGGGCGCTGGCTCGCGAGCGACGATGCCGAGGAGCTCACACGTTGGCTGAGCCGGGGCGCGGTGGCACTGCCCGCGATGCAGCGATTTCTCGAGGAGCAGCTCTCAGACCGCACGCAGGTGGGCGCGCTCGAGCTCGACGCGTCGGGGTGCGCGATCCGGACCGCGTCGACGCTGTTTTCGCTCCGGCGAGAGGCCTGCGCGAGGTCGGGCAGGACGGAGTGGCGCGCGTGCGACGACTTTGCGTTGCGGCTGTTGTCGACTCTGTCTGGGGATCGCTCGACGGAAGAGCGAATGTTCGTTCCTGTGGCCGAGCGCGATCGGCTGCTCGGGCGGTGGCGGGTGGCGATTCACGCGGCTCGGCTGCCCTGGTCGTTGTAGGGCCCGAGAGAGTCTCCGCTGCGGCCGCGAGCGCGACCTAGGGACCGCAGCGGTCTTGATCGTCAAGCCCGGCGAGCGAGACAGCCACTTTCCGTCGCTGCGAGCAAATACCCCCGTCCTCGCTCCGTGACAGGTCACGCACGCGGCCTTGCTCGCGGTGCTCGCAACGCTACGCGCCGCGAGCGTCGAGGCGCCGAGCTCGAACAGCAGCCGCCCCTCAGTTGGGTTTGAGACTTCGGTCACCGGGGGGTTTGTGTTTGGGCCACTCCGGCGACGTCGCCGGGTGGTCGTTGCGCACGGTGATTTCTCTCGCTCACACGGGCGCAACCCTGCGTAGACTCCCTGCGGTTGGGTGACACAGTGGGTGGCGCTCGCGAGGGTGTGGCGGTGCTGTTTCCTACGGTCGAGTTTGCGGTCTTTTACACGGTAGTGTTTGCATTCGCGTGGATTTTTGCTGCCTATCCCGCGCGCTGGCACGCCTGGCTGCTTCTCACCAGCGCCTTCTTCTACGCCAGCTGGAACGCTCGCTTTCTCCCCCTCCTCGTCGGCCTCGCGCTCGCTAACTTCGCCCTCGCGCAGCGCATCCGCGCGAGCGCTACGCTCTCCACCGCGCGTCGCTGGGTCACGCTCGCGGTGGTCTTAGATCTCGCGGTGCTTGTGGCGTTTAAGTACCTCGGGTTCTTCATGGCCACGGGCCTTGAGGTGTTCGCCCGCTTGGGAGGCAGGACCACGCTGACCCCCGTGCAGTGGACTCTCCCGCTGGGGGTGTCGTTTGTGACGTTTCAGGCGCTGAGTTACGCCGTCGACGCGTACCGCGCACGACGACAGGCCCTTGCATCCGGCGAGGCCTCTAAGAGCAGCGATCGCGCGCGTGACGTGGTGCTGTACGTGATGTTTTTTCCGCACCTGGTGGCGGGCCCGATTGTCCGAGCGAGCGAGTTTATCCAGCAAATTCGCTCACTCAAAGTGCCCACACGCGAGCAGTCAACCTGGGCCTGGTGGCTGATCACCACTGGCTTACTGAAGAAAGTTGTGCTCGCCGGCTACCTCGCGCGAGCCATCGTGGACCCCGTGTTTGCAGCGCCCGAGTCGAGTGACGCGGTGGACCTCGCCGTGGCTGTCTATGGCTACGCGATTCAGATCTACGCGGATTTTAGCGGATACACCGACATGGCCATTGGGCTCGCGGCGCTGCTCGGGGTGCAGTTTCCCGCGAACTTCGATCAGCCCTATCGCGCGCACTCGTTGCAGTCGTTTTGGCGTCGGTGGCACATGACCCTCTCGCGCTGGCTCCGGGACTATCTCTTTGTGAGCCTCGGTGGCAGCCGTAGAGGCCTTGGACGCACCGCTCGCAATCTCTTTCTCACGATGCTCCTGGGAGGCCTCTGGCACGGCGCCGCGTGGACCTTTGTGCTGTGGGGCGCGCTCCACGGCGCAGGGCTCGTGATCGAGCGGCTCGTGCTCGCTACGAAGCTCGCAGAGACCGTCGCACAACGACCTGCGATTTCGCTGGTGGTTCGGGTGCTCTCGACGGTGGCTACGTTTCACGTGGTGTGCGTGGGGTGGGTGCTCTTTCGGGCCGAGTCCGTGCGTGACGCGTGGGTGATGCTGTCTCGCATCGCGTCGCGAGTGTCGGTGGCGAGCGACCCAAGGCGAACGACGGGCTGGCTGTGCGCGGTGATTGCAGCGTCGCTCGCGCTGCAATTTGTCCCCGCGACGCTCGCGCCCGCGATCGCGCAGCGGTGTGCACGTGTGAGCCCCGTGGTGCTCGGAATGCTCGTGGCGACGTGCTTCGTGCTGGCAGATGTCTTAAGCCCGCCGGGTCTCCCGCCGTTTATTTATTTTCAGTTCTAGCAGTGAATTTGCAGAGCCTAGCGATGAACCCTGAGACCAAAAATCATCTCTTTGACACGCTCGTGGTGGGCGTCGTTGCGGCCGCTCTCGCGGGTGTAGCGAGCGGTCCGACGCTCGCGCGGTGGGCTCGCCGAAAGCCCGAGGGAGCCGCGCGTACGGTCGCCTCACGAGCGACCGCGCCGGTGGTCGCGCTCTCTGAGCGGCTCGGGATCGCGCGACGGCGCGAGGCGCTCGCAAGCGCGCTCTTTGTGCAAGCCCTCCCTGAGTTTACGGTGTCGGAGGCCGAGCCAGAGCGGCGCGTTGTGAGCACCGAGAGAGCGAACCCTATCGCGGTTTCGCAAGCGATTTCGCAGACCATTTCACAGTCCGATGAGCGTCGGTTTAGCCGCTCCCGGCCGCTGCTTGTCTGGGTCGCGGGGGACTCGATGGCGTTTAACTTCGGTCGCCAGCTCGAGCGCCTCGGGCGCGCTTCGGGCGCTGTGCGGGTGGCCCTCGACTCGCAGCCCTCGACGGGGCTCATTGATCGCGGCGAGTTTCGCTGGGTCGATCGCTTGCGGACGGCGATCGAGCAGCGTCGGCCCCATGTGTTTGTGCTGTCGTTTGGCGCCAACGACGCGGACGTCTTGCGGCATCACGGCGTGCTCTATGCGCCGGGACGGCCCGAGTGGCGTGAGGGCTACCGCGAGCGCGTGCGCACGGTGATCGAGCAAATTGCCTCACGGAGACCCACCTACTGGCTCGGCATGCCCGTGATGCACAGCGCAGAGTACGGCCGAAAGATCTCTGTCATGAACGAGGTCTTTGCCGAAGAGACCGCACACAGTCCCAACGTAGTCTTCGTAGAGACTTGGCGTCGCTACGAGGGACCCGACCATGAGTACAGCGCTTTTCTGAGTGATTCTTCGGGGAGAATGCGTCTGGTCCGCGAGTCCGATGGCGTGCACTACACCCCCGAGGGGGCGCGACAGCTCGCTGCGCATGTGTACGGGATGTTGTGCGCACGGTTTGTCGTGGGTGGATGTGCGAGGTGAGACGCACGAGCATCCGGCGACGTCGCCGGGTCGGATGGGGGTTGCACCAGCGCTTGCCCATGCGCAGCCTCGCAGGATGAGCGACTCGCTGAGACAGGTCCGCGCGGACTACGACCGAGATGCCGTCGTGATCTACCAAGCGTACGACGATCGCATCGCAGATGCCGCGCTTGCGCAGGGCCGCTTCGTCGGTCCGCACTTCTCGTTTTCGCGGATGACCTGGATCAAACCGAGCTTTCTGTGGCTCATGCACCGGAGCCACTGGGGCACGAGCCGCGGCCAGACTCGGACGCTCGCCGTGCGCTTGCGTCGCGCGGGCTTCGATCATGCCCTCTCGGTGGCGGTGAGCACGGACCCGACGGCGCGCTTGTATGACTCGTACCCCGCGTGGCGCGCGGCCTTTGAAGCAGCGCCGGTGCACGTCCAGTGGGACACCGAGCGTGCGCTGAGCGGCTCTGCGCTCGCGCACTACAGCATCCAAGTGGGGCTCTCGCGGCACGTGATCCGCACCTTCGTCGACGAGTGGATTGTGTCGATCTCGGACCTCACCGATCGCGTATCCAAGATGCGTGCATTTGTGCAGGGCGGTCGAACCGATCGTGCGCGTGCGCTGCTGCCGCCCGAGCGCTTGTATCCCGTCGAGGACGCGGTCACGCGCCGATGGAGCTGACTGCCTCGCTCGCCGCGCGGACCTCGTCCTTACTCGGCACTTAGGACCCGAGCTCAGCGTCTTGGCCGCGGGCCGTGTGGCCGAGGGCTTGTGCGGCGCGAGCACCCGGCGACGTCGCCGGATCGAGCGCTACAGCGGCCACCAGCGCGCAAGTGACCCATCCAGGAGCTCGTCGAGAGGCACGCCGACGAGCCGGATGCGCACAGGTTGCGTGGCCGAATGCGGCGCAAACAGCAGGGTGGCGCGGTGATCACGTGTGCCTCGCGTCAGGGGATGCAAGAGCAGCACGTCGCGGGGCTCGGGCAACGGATAGGCGAGCCCGTAGGTGGTGAGCTGATAGAGCTCCGCGGTGCTCGGAGGGTGGTCGTGGCGGTCTTTGTACTTGGCATCGGCGAGCGCGATCGGGTGGCCATCCCTGCAAAAAACCAGGTCAGGCTTGATCACTGGATGGCGCCAGCGCGCCGAGTTTTCGATGAACCGAAACACGCCTTTGCGCTGGTCCTGCGTGAAGATCTCGAAGTCTGGGGGCGCGTGTTCGGTGAGATAGCGCTCTAAAAATCGCTCGAAGACTTTGTTCATGTCCAGGGTGAAGCTGTGCAACGGCATCACGCCGAGCGCGTCGTGTCGACCCAGGTGAGCGCCCTGTCGCAAGAGCGCGATGAGTGTGAGTGCGCTGCGGTAGTGGCTGGAGCGACGATCGAGATTGGCCAGCAAACGAGCCAGTGAATCCGTATCGAGTTCTGTGGGTGTGAGGTCTCCGAAGAGTCGATCCGCGGTTCGTGTGAGGTCAAGCCGCAGGTCGTCTGAGTCCATAAGTTTGGCGCCCAAACGCAGCCCCGCCGCGAGCGCTTGGTTGAGCGGGTGATCTCGGGTGAGCTCGTCGAGGGTGCAGCGCAGCGTCGGCCCGCGCGCACGGGTGGCCAAGTGTCGCATGTCAATTCGTCCGCGCGGCGAGGCGAGATCTTCGTCGTGGGGTTCATACTTGGGTAGGATTTTTCCACGAGCGATGTGATCGATGGCGCGCAGGAGTGAGAGGCCCAAGAGGTCCATGAGCCCGTGGTCGGCGGGAGCAAAGGTAGACTCGGTGTCCCGCACGACGAGGTCCGAGAGATCAAACGCATAGGCGACCATGCGCATGAGGCTCTCGATGCGGATCTTGGGCATGATCACCACGCGCAGCGCGCTGAGCGTGATCGTCCCGATGTGCGAACCGACAGCCACCGCGAGACCGCTACGAAGCTCTGTGAAGCGAATACTCGCCGTGCGCTCAAGCGTGGCCAAGAGCGCACGATCCGATTCGCTCAGCCGCGCCTCGCGCAAGAGCGCGCCTGCGTGAGGGCACGCAGGGGTCGTTCTGCTCCACTCGCGAATTTGCAGCACCGGAGGCGAGGTCATGCGGACTCGAGCTCGGCTGTCTCGTCGCTCTCGGCGGGCTCTTCGTCGTGCGAGTCTTCGGGCGCAACGATCGCGAGCAGCGCTTGCACGAGGTCATCTTCGCGCCCAGGCTCGAAGAGCTCGAAGCAAAGATTCGCGCGCTTTCGGTCGTAGATCCCGCGGCGATCGGCGGCCAAGATGTTAGCGAGTTTGCCGGGATCTTCGTAGCAGTACTCTTGCAAAAGCGGCCAGATCTCGTCGCGCACGATCGCGCCGATGCGACCCGGCGACGTCGCCGGTTTTCCGCCGGGCATGAAGTACGCGTGGCCGATTTGCAGGTTGCGCCCGTCGCGACCAAGCTGCGAGACGATCCGCCGGTTGAGCGCGCGCAGCCACGTGCTGAGTGGGACTTCTGCGAGCATTCCGCCACGCAAAAGCGTTGGATCGGGCAGCAGCTCTTTAAACGCGAACCGTCGTCGAAGGGCTGTATCCAGCAGCAAGATCGAGCGATCCGCGGTGTTCATGGTGCCGATGATCCAGAGGTTGTCGGGCACGGTGAACGGCTCGCGAGACAGCGGAAGATAGCTGCTTGATGTGCCGCGCTTCGAGGCCTCGATCAACGTGATCAGCTCGCCGAAAATCTTTGGGATGTTTCCGCGATTGATCTCGTCGATGAGCAGCACGAACTGCTTACTTGGCTGCGCCTGGGCCGCCCTCGCCATGCGACGAAAGATCCCGGGCTCAAGCGAAAACCCTGTCCCATTGGGTCGATAGCCCTCGATAAAATCTTCGTACGAATACATCGGATGAAACGTGCACGAGGCCACGTAGGGGTCGGCGCCCGTGCGGCCGAACACCGTGTCACGCTGCGCGCTCGAGAGCTGTGTCGGAACGCGTTCAAAGTTGTGCCGCGCGACGAGCTCAAGCGCGATCTGCTCGGCGTAGTGCGTCTTGCCCGTCCCCGGGGGGCCGTAGAGGATCACCTGGCGCTTGCGGTCGAGCATCTCGGAGACCTCGCGCGCGATGCCGGCAAGGGGCGGCAGCGGGGCCGGGAGAGGCACTGCGGATGCGATGGCTGGTGCGTTCGGCGTCACGCGCTTGACCATCTTGTCGAAGTCGGGCCATGGCCCAACGCCGTGGAGCACCAACGAGGCCTCGATCGCGGCGACCGACGGGTCGCTTGAGTCCAAGAGCGTAAAGCCTGGCTCGAGATGGATGGGTGTCGCGAGCTCGAACTTGTCTGAGTGGTGCCATTGTACTGGCAGCTGATGTGGCGTGTTTGGATCGCCCTTGTACCGATAATTTCCTGTGATTTCGCCGACTGAGATCACCGTCGAGGCGTCTGATAGCAGCGTAATGACGCTGCCCTCTTCGAGTCGAAAGAACAGATCGACGAGGTTTACAAACGGGACGGATCCCTTGGGCAGGGCTACCTCGGCGAAAGCAGCGGTGAGGGCCTCGGTGATGTCGCGCTTCGTCTTGAGCTCACGTAGGTGCGAGAGATCTTGGACGGCCGCGGGCCCGAGCGCGATGACCCCGTGAGCGAGCATGGCGGACTGCTCTTCGTTTGACACCAACAGGCACCAGTGGTCGCGCGGTGCGAGGCCACGGCCGCAGCGATACCGTAGCTGTGGGGGCACATCGCGGAGGGCCTCAAAGCTGTTCCAGTACCGAATGATGTGAATGTCGCGCGCGTAGACGCCATGAGGCTCAGGTGTCACCCCTACGCGATACCGCTCTGCCTTGGAGTACTCCGTGGTTGCAGTCCAAGTAACCAAGGCCGGAAACGTGAGGTGCAGATATTTGTGTAGCCAGAGGCTGCTCTTCCACTTCGGTGCAGCGGCCTCGATGGCTCGCTGCATCGCTTCGGGGTCGACATCTTCGGCGCGTTGAGTACCCAGGCTACGCATCGCTTCGACCGCGCTAAGGATCTCAACTCGTCGGCGCTGGAGCTCTGCAAACGCTGCATCTTCAGAGATGTTCTCGATCTGTGGCTTGTCTGCGATCTTGTTGCGCCAGGCGCCCGTTTTCTTTTCCTGCCAAGGCCCAAACTTCGAAGCTGTGGCACCGCTGACCCCACCGAAGTTTCGATTGTTAAACTCCTCGTCGTTCTTGAACTCGATCCAGTAGTCCATGGGCTGGTCGTTGACCGCGTTGCCGGGGAGCTGCTGCAGCAGCTCGGTGCGGCTCATCGCTGCGAGTCGCTCGGGGCCGAATCGCGTTAGAAATGCCTCGCGCTGCCGGGTGAGCACGTTGAGGTCGGGAAGCAGGTATCCGCGCCCAAGTTCTTGGCTGAGGTATCGATTGAGCAGGTCTTTTACCGGTTGATTCATCGCGACTCCCACGTCGGTCCAGCGAGAGCAGGGGCCCGGGTGACGCTTGTCACGGCCCTCAAGGTGTCCCCACTTCGCGCTGTGACGGTGCGGTTCACACTCCGCCCGGGTCAAGCCAATTTTGCCCTTCTTTGGCGCCTCTCACCCCCAGGTCCCGGCGACGTCGCCGGATTGAGCGCTACAGCGGCCACCAATGCGCGAGTGACCCATCCAGGAGCTCATCGAGAGGCACGCCGACGAGCCGGATGCGCACAGGTTGCGTGGCCGAAAGCGGCGCAAAGAGCAGGGTTGCGGTGATCGCGCGTGCCTCGTGGCAAGGGATGCAAGAGCAACACGTCGCGAGGCTCAGCCATCGCGTAGGCCAACCCGTAGGTCGTGAGCTGGTAGAGCTCGGCCGTGGTCGGAGGGTGCTCGTGGCGGTCTTTGTACTTGGCGTCGGCGAGCGCCGCCCAGCACTTTTGAGGTTGTATGACCGCAGATCCGCGGCGCACTCTTAGCGTAGAAGAGGTGAGCAATGGGGTTTGTAGACGAGCTGCGGCAACTCGCAGAACAAGTCAGTCGTCGAATTGGCAATGTGAAGAGCGAAGAGGCGACCAAACAGGCTCTGGTGGTGCCTTTCTTTCAGGTGCTCGGCTACGACGTATTTGATCCGACTGAGGTGCAGCCAGAGTACGTCGCTGACTTTGCGAAAAAGAAGTCAGGCGGCACGTTTGAGAAGGTGGACTACGCGATTCACCTCGCTGGCTCACCGGCTCTGTTGGTCGAATGCAAGGCGGTAGGTTGTGTTCCCGAAGATGCGGACGGCCAGCTTGCTCGCTACTTCAACGCGACGACAACGGTCAAAGTCGGGATCGTAACGAACGGCACCAAATACCGTTTCTTCACAGATCTTCAGGCACCGAACATCATGGACACAGCGCCATTTTTTGTATTCGACCTGACGGCGTTTACTGATCGCGAGGCTGAGAGCTTGCGCTCGTTTACCAAGAGCTCGTTCAACGCCACTGCGGTGCAGTCCTACGCCGAAGAGATTATCTACACGCAACGAATTATGGCTTTGGTCGACCGCACACTCCGCGACCCTCCCGAGGCTTTTGTCCGGTATTTGCTTAACGAAATCGATCTCGTCTCGGGACGACTGACCGCCAAGGTCGTAGAGAGATTTCATCCAATCGTGCGCAAGGCGATTCACTCCACGATTGTGGATATGATGACTCGCAGCATCACCCAAGAGATCAATGCAGAGCCGTCAGCACCTTCCGTGGCGAGCGCTCCGAGCGCTGCGGCCAACGTCCCCGCGGCAGTGTTGGCCACGGGCATGACGAGCGCGACGGATTCGTCGCCGGTCGAAGGATCGCGAGCGGTCGTCACCACCGCCGAAGAGC
Source organism: Deltaproteobacteria bacterium (assembly GCA_030694465.1). Lineage (GTDB taxonomy): Bacteria > Myxococcota_A > Polyangia > Polyangiales > JAUXYJ01. The sequence goes on from JAUXYJ010000007.1 coordinate 24,365, forward strand.
TCGATTTGTTTGAGGCAATCAAGACGATCTGTTTGGACAGTGGCTTGAAGGCTCCGATCGCGTTCAAGGACACCACCGCGTATTTTGCGATCAACCTCGGTAAAGTGACGCGCTGGTTTGTCCGAGCTTTCTTCAACGGCCCACGAAAGTCTCTCGTATTTCGTGTCGCACTTGAGAAAGTACAGATCGCTTCGCGTGGATTTGAGTGCGAGGCTGCGCCAGATAATGTGGGCAAATCTCGGGTCTTTATCTCGAGCGTTAGTGACGTAGAAAAGCTGCGGCCTCTCATCTTGTTGGCCTTCGAAGAAGAGGTTCAGCGCAACGAGCCTGAAGGCGACTAAGGCTGGCAAAAGGCGACATTTGTAAGCCGAGACGGGCGACGTCGCAGGCGAGGTAAATCCCTAGCGCGCGAATCACAACCACTCAATGCGCGACCGTCGACCGTAATGCTCGCGTTGTCTCCGTGTAGCCATGCTCGACTAGGCGATCGAATGCGGGCCCAAGAAGCAGCACTTCTTCATTGGATACATCGATCGGCGGGATGTCGATCTCGATGACCTGACACTGAAGCCCCGCACTTCTCATCGCTGGTCGCCCCGTCGTGTTAATCGCCACAATGCGATGACCCGGAAACGCCGTACAGGTGTCCTCGATTGGAACCGCTGCAACGCGATCACCGCCTGGGTCGAGACGTGGGCGATGGATCGGGTCGAGCTCTCTGAAAATAAGGGGGTTCGCGATGCTGTCACCTACGGCCTCGGCGACGTCGCCGGATCGCACTACGACGGTGTCCATGTTTGTCTGGTTGAGCGTCCAGTGAAAGGTGGCAAAGCGCATTGGGAGCGTCTCAAAGCGCGCGCTGCTGAGATGACGCCTCAGGACTCGCGTGAGGCGTTGATGATCCAGTGGTCGCGTGGTGCTGGCACCGTAGACGGCTCCAGCAGCGCCTCCAAGTAGGACGGGCAGCGCGGTGCCCCCCGAGACGGCGACTAAGAGCATACTGAGCAGCCCCATCCCGAACCCGCTGTCCTGCGCGTCGGCCTCGGACTGCGATCGATACTGCCGCAGCAGTCCACGCGTTGATTCCGTTGTGTCAGACCGAGGATTGACTGCGTAAAGCGCACCAACAAGCGAGCCCATGCTAGCTCCGCTGACACAGTCAAAACCGATACCAGCCTCACGAAATGCGCGGAGTGCTCCAAGGTGCGCGAGGCCGTGGACACCTCCGACGGAGAGTACGAGACACGTGGGCCGGGCACCATCACGCAGAGAACTCTGGATCGTTGGGCGGTGAAGGCATCCCGACATAAGGGCACTAAGCAGCACCACGACGAGTCGTCTCTTCGGCATACTGTTAGAGAGTGTAGGTAGGGGTACTGGTCGGCTTCAAGTCCCACTTGAGCTTTGGTTTACAACCTCAGTGCTGCGTGAGCGAGCGTGACGGTGCGGTTCACACCCCGCCCGGGTCAAGCCAATTGTGCCCTCCTTTGGCGCCGCTCACCCACCCCGGCGACGTCGCCGGGTCACCTGGGTTGCCCGTCAGGGTGTACGCTCGCGCGATGGACACTCTGTACGTTTCGGCCCGCTTGCAGCTCTCGACGGGGCGGCTCGTCTTGTGCGCACCCTCGATCGAACTCGCGGCCGAGACGCTCGCGTTCTACGAGCGAAATCGCACACACTTGGCCCCTTGGGAGCCCGCCCGTGACCCACGATTTTTCACGCTCACTGCGCAGCGAGCCGCGCTCGCGGTGGCCGTGGGGAACTTCGAAGCGCAAAGCGCGATTCGCTATTGGATGCGCACTCGCGAGGACCCGACTCAGCTCGTGGGGCACGTGAGCCTGTCGCAGATCGCGCGTGGCGTCTCTCAGAGCGCGATGCTGGGCTATGCCCTCGAAGGCGCGTGCGAGGGCAGAGGGTTGATGACCGAAGCGCTGGGCGCCGTGCTCGCCGAGGTGTTTAGCGATCGCGTGGGGCTCCACCGTGTTCAAGCCAATGTGCGCATCGAGAACGCGCGCAGCGTGCGAGTGCTCGAGCGGCTCGGGTTTGCCCACGAAGGGCTCGCGCGGCGCTATCTCTTTATCGACGGCGCGTGGCGAGATCACACCATGCACGCGCTGCTCAATCCCGTCGAGAGAGCCGTGATCTGTGTGTGAATTTGCAGCGAAAGCTCAGCGAACGCCGGGGGCCTCTTGGCCGCTCTGCTCGACGTACTCGCGGTAGCCGCCCCCGTAGGTGCGCGGTCCCTCGGCGGTGAGCTCAAGCACGCGCGTCGAGAGCTCACGCAAGAACTGGCGATCGTGCGAGACAAAGAGCATCGCGCCCTCAAAGCGGGCGAGGGCCTTGAGCAGCGTCTCTTTGCTGGCCATGTCCAAGTGGTTGGTGGGCTCGTCGAGGACCAAGAAGTTGGGCGGGTCAAAGAGCATCGCGGCCAAGACCAAGCGCGCTTTTTCGCCACCCGAGAGCACCGAGCACTTCTTCTCGGTGTCGTCGCCCGAGAAGCCAAACGCCCCGGCGAGCGTCCGCAGCGTGCCTAGATTCGCATACGAAAACCGCATTTGGAGCACCTCGATCGCCGTCATGTTGGCGTCCAAGAGCTCCATCGCGTGCTGCGAAAAGTATCCCATGCTCACGCTCGGACCGAGCGTCACCGAGCCTGTGTCTGGCTGGCTCGCCCCGGCGATGAGCTTGAGCAGCGTGCTCTTGCCGGCGCCGTTGATTCCCATGACGCACCAGCGCTCGCCGCGCCGGATGAGCAGGTCGAAATCTTTGTAAATGTCTCGTTTGCCATAGCGCTTCGAGACCGCGGTGACCTTGGCCACGTCTTCGCCCAAACGTGGCGGCGCGCGAAAGTCAAACTCGATGACCTTGCGCGTGCGCGGCGGCTCGACGCGCTCGATTTTCTCGAGCTTTTTGACACGTGATTGCACCTGCGCGGCGTGGCTCGCGCGTGCCTTGAAGCGTGCAATAAACGCCTCTTCTTTGGCCAACATCGACTGCTGTCTCTGGTACTGCGCTTGCTGCTGCAGCTCACGCTGCGCGCGCTGTTGCTCGTAGAAGTCGTAGTTGCCGGTGAACGTCGTGAGCTCACCCGAGTCAATCTCAACGATCTTGGTGACCAAGCGGTTGATAAACTCGCGATCGTGGGAGGTCATCACGATGGCGCCTTCGAACTGACGCAAGAAGTTCTCGAGCCACAGGATGGACTCGATGTCTAAGTGGTTAGTGGGCTCGTCGAGCAAGAGCGCGTCGGGCGAAAGCAGTAGGATTTTTGCTAGCGCAACGCGCATTTTCCATCCGCCCGAGAGCTTGGCGACGTCTTGCGAGACCACCTCGGGCGCGAAGCCTAGACCCGCCAAGATCTCTTGCGCGCGGGCCTCGAGCACGTAGCCGTCGAGCTCTTCAAACCGTGACTGCGCGTGACCGTACGCGTCGATCATGGCCTCAAGCTCGTCTGCGCGCTCGGGGTCGGCCATCGCGTCCTCGATCGCGTGGAGCTTGTGCGCTGCGTCCGCGACCTCGCCTGCGCCTGCCATGGTCTCTTCGAGGACCGAGCGCCCAGCCATCTCGCCGACGTCTTGGCTGAAGTAGCCGATGGTCACGCCGCGGTCGACGGCGACCTGGCCTCCGTCGGTCTCTTCTTGGCCCGTGATCATGCGAAAGATCGTGGATTTTCCCGAGCCGTTGGGTCCTACAAGGCCGATCTTTTCGCCCTTGAAGACGCCCATCGAAGCCTCAAGAAACAAGATCTGCGAGCCGTGCTGTTTGGTAACTTGGTCGAGCCGAATCATCGTGGCGCGGTTTGTACAAGCGTCGCGTGCGTAGCGCTATGGCTCAAGCGCGCTTGGGTTGACAATTGCGCTACGGCGGGTTGTACCGAAGGACCTGCTCAGAGCTAATCAGCAGCTGCAATTGCGTCTGCAAATCTGCAGCGAATCCTGGATCATCAAGCAGCACTCCGACCTCGATGTTGCGGGTCTGTCCTCGGTCGGTGAAGTTCGCCGACGTGATGAGCGTCCGGGCGGTGTCCACCACGATGCACTTGGCGTGCAGCGTGCACCAGGGTGGGCCCGGCCGCGCGGTACGAGGGTCGTAGTACACCGCCGGAAAGGGAGGCTCTGCGGGCCAACAAGTGCGCAGAAAATCTGCGATTTTGCTGCGCGCGTGCGCTTCGGACTGCGCGAGGGTCTTGGCCGTGTCCGCGATGTCCATCAAGAGGGTCACGCGTACCGGGCGCGCCTTCATCACCGCGTGCAGAGGCTCAAGGATGCTCTTGCGATCAAACGTGTACCCGCACACAAACACCTCGCGCTCTGCGCTCTCAAAGAGCTGCTGCACCACGCGCGAGGTGTCACGCGAGGTGCTGGCCCGGACCTCGGGGCCTGACCAGACCAGGTCAATGTGCGGCGGAGGGCGGTGCTCACGCTCGGCGATGGTCACGGTGAGGACTGCGAGAATGGCCTGCGTTTCGAGAGGCGAAAGTACGTTGAGCAGCGGGCGGACAAACGCGCCGAGGCCCTCGTCGAGCAGGTCAATTTCGGTCAACGGTGCGCTTACGCGGCCTCGCTCGATCGCGCGCAAGAGGTGCTCAAGTAGCGGGCGAGGGACCGCGCTCAGACCCGCTGGCCGCGCGCTGCTCATGGGCGATGACCGAAGAACGCAAGCTCGCTGGGGTTGCCGAGCGTGGGTACTACGAGGGCGCGGTCGAGAAAGCGATTGAAGCGCTCGCAGCTGCACTCGGCGATGAAGAGACAGCCGTGACATGCTGCGCCTTCGAGAAAGCGTTCGGCCGGATCATTTGCAGGCGAATGGCGTCCGCAGACTGGATCGTTTGAGCAGAGCTTTCCGAGGTCCCAGGCGCGCTGCAGGTGGGCTGTGATGTTGCGGCCCTGCTCGACGAGCCCACCGAGGGTGCCCTCGCTCCCGCTGGTGCCCGTCGAGAGAAGAATCGCGGCCATGGGGGTCTCGGGGTCACGCATCGACGGGCCCGCGTAGATACGCTCGCGGATGGCGCTGGCTGCGTAGCCGCACTCAAGGCTGATCGCCGAGATGAGCAAGTGTGAGAGCGAGTGCAAGAGGTAGTAGCGCATGCCCAAGAACTCGCCGGGTGCGCTGAGCGTGCCGGCCCACGCGCTAAAGCCCAGCTCAAGCTCATCGCGGCGCGCTTTGACTTCGTCGCGGTTTTCCCAGGCAGAGACCAAGTCTTCGTCGAGCGTGAGCAATACGCCTTCACCAGCAAGCTCGGTTGCAGGCAGCCAATCGACGCCAAGTCCCAGGGGCGCGAGGCCCACACCGAGGTCGTACTCGCCTTGCACATCGGGCGTGATGGGCTCGAGGCGTGTGAAGCCTACTTGCGCGATGACTTCGCGTAGCTTTGGCACCACGACGACCCGCCCGATGCCCTGGGGCCACGGCGTCTTTGGGACGACTCTTCGCGCGAAGAACTGCGCGTTGGCGGGCGGTAGCTCACCGAGCTGCTCGGGCTTCGACGCCATAAATTGCTGGTATTCGGCTGACCGAATGTGGGGTGTCACCTCAGGCTTTGGCTCGCGCCGTTTGAGAATCGCGGTCCAAATTTGGTCGTTGTCAAAGCCCGCGAGCGCGTCACGAACGGACTTGGCAAACTTGCGGGCGCCCTGAAGTACGTCAGCGTCTTCGAGCTCTGCGAGGTCGCCCCAGACCGCGTCCATCGCGCGATCAAGGGGAGCTCGGTCGTCGTCTTCGTCGACCTCGGGGATCGAGAGGGCGCTCATGGATTGCGCAAAGTACGAGTTGGACGCGGTGCGAACGAGCAGGCGGATCTTCTCTTTGCAGGGCTCGTCCGCGTCGGGACCGAGCCACGGGCGCTTGCCGCGGCAGTCGATCTTGAGGCCCGACATGGCTGTGATGAGATTGCGCGACTGTCCACATGAGCAGCGGATCCGGATGTCTTGAAAGTCTCCGTTGGGTCCCTCTTCGAAGGTGAGCTCGGCTGCAGCGCAGCGCGAGACGCCCGGCATGCCGTGCACAAATTCGAGCCACCGAAAGTCACTTAGGTGGCCGAGCTTGCAGGCTTCGACGAAGCGTACGGGGGTCGCGATGGACTTGCCGCGAGCACACTGGTGAAGCATCTGATTGCCCTTGCGCTCGAGACCATGGCGAGCGGTCGTCAATCGACGACAGGCTGGATTTTGGCAGACAAACCATTGCGGAAAGAGCTGCACTTTCACCCCCACTCGGCGCTGAGGGTCTTTGCTGTCGCCCAGAGGCGGGCCGCGAAAGGCTTGCTCGCCCAGCGTGAGGTCTGCGTTGCTGTTGCGGATACTGCGAAGCAAGCGCGGCTCATCGATGACGCGGTAGTCCGAGTCGTAGCCCCAGTAGTCGAGGCCACCTACGAGCACCGCGTCGTTGAGCAGGTCGACCATCGAGCCGGGGCCGTAGCTCGTGATCATTTGGCTCGAACGCACCTCGCCATCTGGAGGCTGGACCGTGCGTGTTCCCTGCTTTTGCGTTGAGAATTTCTTCATGACTCACCTCGGAGCGTCGTGCGATCGACCCACAAATGGACCGATGGTTCGACGTCTCGCATGGACGTCTGTGTGACAAAGAGTGCTTCGGGTGTGTTGGGCTCGGGTGGGTCTTCACGGCTTGGTGTTGAGAGAAGTGACTTGCCCGCCGTGGGGTCTCGCTCCATGGGCGAGTACTGGCGCTTCTCGCCGTCGCTGCGGACCTCGGCGATCAGCTTGAGCCAAGCATCCACAAGCTTTTCTCCGCGCGAAACGAGGTACTTGGCGAGCCGATCGAGCTCATCGCGGCTCATCGTCTGGCTGTGTCGTCCGGCACGCTCGGCGATCGCATGCACCGCACGCAGGGCGATCTCGCGGTGCGCTTCGAGCTCCATCGCGGCGCTGGGCTTGGTCATCACGATGTCACTGAGCCGCGTCATCGCGACCAGCAGGCCCGCGAGCCCGCGGTCCATCGCGGGGCCTGAGAAGGGCGTGAGGCTGGTGGCTTCAACGTGTCGATAGAAGCTCTGGTGCCACGCGGCAAAGCGCTCAAAATGCGAGCGATCTCGCGGTCTTTGGGCGTTGAAGCACGTCACGACGAGCCCTGGATGCTGTCGCCCAACGCGCGAGCTTGCCTGGATGTACTCGCTGGCGGTCTTGGGCTGCCCAGCGATCACCATGAGCCCAAGCCGGTCGATGTCGACGCCGACCGAAATCATGTTGGACGCGAGCAGCACGTCGACATGTTGTGGCTGTGAGTGAGCGCGAGAGAGCCGCTCTTTGGTCTCTTTGATCTGCTGTGACTTTTCACGCGAAGTGAGCTCTGCCGGCGGCGAGAGTGTTCGGTTGCGTGCCCACGGGTGGGGGCCGATCGCGCTCTCGGGGCGGCGCTGCTCGATTTTGGACACACGTTGCAGGACTTCGTCTTCGACCAAGCGACGCATGCCACCGAGCTCACGCAGCGAGTTGAAGTAGCCCGCGAGGGTCATGTACGGATCTGAAGGATTGTCTGGATTTTCTGTACTCAATTGCCTTTGGTATTGCGCTTGTGCGGCGCCGAGCAGGGGCACGTAGGTGCGAAGCAAGACCGCTTTAAGCGCGCGCCCAGGCGCGGCGACACCGACGTAGAGACGACCGGGTTTGTCACGCACGGGAGCGGCAAAATAGGTCTCGTTTGCGTTGACCCCTGGCGGAGGAAACAGCGCCGTATCGCTGCGACCAAACAGCGCGCGGATCTGTGCTTGCGCGCGGCGCACCGTCGCTGTGGACGCGATGATCTTGGGTCGGATCGTGCGTTCGCCCTGCGTGCGTTGGCAGAGGTACTCGACGGCGGTCTCGAAGAGGCCGACCATGGTCCCGAGAGGACCCGAGATTAAGTGCAGCTCGTCTTGCACGATGAGCTCAGGGGGCCTGAGCCCGTCGTGGAGAGGCTTGGCGCTCTTGGGCGTGCGAGCATCCATCGGACCAAAGAACTGCCTGCCCAGGTGTGCTGTTGCGCGACCAAAGAGCATCCCAGTGGACCCGCGCCAGGGCAGCATGGCGAACTTGTCTACGGTGCCGATGAGAAACGCCGGAAGCTCACGGTAGATTTGCTCATCGACGAAGAGCACGGGGAGGCCATCGGGGTTGTTGCGATCGCTGAACTTGCAGCTTGAACGCTGCGCGGTTGTGGGCGGAGTGCAGTACACTCGCACCTCTTGCTCTTTGCCTTCGATGTCTGCGAGAAAGAGCGACTTGGGGCCGAGCTCGCTGTTGCACCATGGGCAGTGCGTGAGCGGAAACGGTGAGTTGGTGCTTCGTCCGCGGACGAAGTCAGAGATGCTTGCTTGCGCTTGGTCGAGCGTGTTGTCGGTCGACGCGCGGCCCACCCAGAGGCCCACGGCGAAGCGCACGGTGCCGAGCCTGTGCGGTTGCTCTTGGCGCAAGAGCTCAAGCGCGCAGATCAGTGTGGCGGCGCGGCCCAATTGGTCGAGGGTGAGCAGGCGCAGTGTGTATCGGAGGATGACCGCGACACCGAGTCCTTGGTCTGGGCGTGTGAGGCCACGGAGCCGCCGCAGCACGAGCGCAAACGCGATGACGCCGAGGTAGGCCTCGGTCTTGCCACCGCCGGTCGGAAAGAAAATGAGCTCGACGGTCTCGCGATCGGCGTGGGTTTCGTCGACGATCCCCGGGAGGGACATCAGGACAAACGCGAGCTGAAACAGCCTCCATGTGGGTGCGACGGTCGCGCTGTAGCGCCCTGGGCTGCGCTGCCGTGCGGCCTGAGCCATCACCCGGTTGCAGTCCGCAAATGCCTCGCGCGCGGTGGGGTCGTGGGCCAGCATCGCGATGCCAGCTTCAATGCGTTTGCAGGCAAATTTGGCGTTTTTTAAGAGTTTGTTGCGAGTGTGTTCGCGGGCCTCGCTGTCGAGTGCGATCTCGCGTTGTGCCTCGATCCATGTGCTGTAAGCGTCGACGATCGGGGAGAGCGCGCGGGTGAGAGCGAGCGGATCTGTGAGCGCGGCGAGGCTCTCCATGTTGGTGACCACCGAGGGTTCGGTGTGGGTCTCAACGCGGTGGACCTCACTGCAGGGGATCCAGGTGGTGTGCAGTTCAGTGACATGGTGTGATCCCGGCGACGTCGCCGGGTGGACTACGGACACGTTGTGCCCTACGCCCCACTCGGGCGCGTCTCGGTACTGCAGGTCCGCGGTGCGGTCATCCAGCGAGTCTCCGGCTTCGCCTTGGCGGCTCGGCCGAGGGACAAATCCCTGTGCGTATTTGACATGCAAATCGACCTGAAAAATGTAGCTCTCGTCGAGCCGTGACTTATCGCTTGTGGGCCTCCCATTGATCACGAAGATCGAGAGCGCGCGGGTACCTTGCGCGAGGCCCGGCGCGTCCGCGCGGTCGATTCGTACGTCGAGTGAAATGCCAGGTGCTTCGGGAACGAAGTGCTCGGTGGCAGGGGGCGTCGGCGAGAGGCTGATGAGCATGGGTGAGGACGCGAACGCGGTGCGCTTCCAGGTGACGTCTCTGCGCTTGGGGCTCTCGCTGTCCGGGGTCTCGACGCGTGTGTACGTCGCGAAGCGCACGGTGACCTCTAACGTGTCTGCTTGGCTGTCTACGGGCGCAGCCGGGAGCAGCATCGACATGCCCATGGACGCTGGAAAATAGTGTCGCTGTTTGGCATCGGGCTGGCTCGCTGGGATCTCTTCGGGGTCCTCTTCGCGGCCGCTCGTCAGCTCGTCGTCGGCCTCGGGATCGACCACCTCGCGATCGGCATGCGACGCCAAAAAGCCCGTGAGATACCAGCGCGAGGGCGCAACAGAGAGCGACTCTTCGGGCCCCTCGAAGGGGCCCACAAGGTCTGCGGCGAGCGCTGAGACAAGGGCAGCGCGAACATCCCCGACAACAGTCATGCGCGAGAGGGTGCAACGGTTGGGCCCTTGCTTGCAATGACTTTGGGTCCAAACACGAATTGATTCTGTCTGCGAATTCGCAGAGCATTTCGTTTGATGTTCGTATCTGCGCGGGCCTTGATGACCGCACGCGGATGAACGCTCGGCGATCACCCGACAACAGCGCTAGGCACGATGAGACGTTGTGCGTGCTTTGGGTTTGTGTTGGCGTTGTTGGCAACCGCGGGCTGTGGTCCCAGGCTCGCGTGTGGCGAGGGTACAGTCGAGCGCGATGGGCGCTGCGTGGTCGCTGGGCTCGATGGGTCGGTCGAGATGGACGCGCAGCGTGATGGGATGGCGAGCGGTGACGGAGCGAGCGCGGACGTACGCGACGATGCTCCGCGCGTGACGATCGATGACGTGGACCGGCTGTCGGACTTTAGGTTTCAGGTGCGGGGCTCGGTGCCGAGAGACTCACGCGGAGGCGTGCTTCCGGTCGGCGCGATGATGCAGTTAGTCGGCGCTGGGGTTTATGAGGGCCGCGGGTTTTGGGTTCCGCTCGCGCGGGTGGCGGTGGGCGTGGACAACGGTGTGGTGAGCCTCTCGCTGCGCGACGGTGAGCTCTATGTCACTGCGCTGCGCGAGGGCACCGCCGTGATCCGCGGCGAGATTGACAGCGCCGCGGGTGCCCGCGTGATCGAGTACCCGCTCACGGTGCGCGGAACGATGCGCGGCACGCTTCAGTCTCTGGCCATCACGATGGGCACGACCACCGGGGGCGTCTTTGATGCGGGGAGGGTGCCAACACTGAGCGCGTTTGCCCTGGATTCTCCCACGCAGATCGTGACGCTTCTGCGCTTCGTGTCAGCCAGCGATACGGGCGCTAATCCGCCCTCAGCGGGCTACACGTTGCTCGCGTCGTCAGACCTAGCGTACGAAGTGACAGCGGGCAGCGGCACCGTCGACGCGGCGGGCACCGTGCGCGCGAGCGCGGTGGGCACAGTGCAGCTCAGCGTGCGTTATCGCCCGAGGGCCATCACGTTGACCGAGCCGATGACCACGACGAGCGCGCGCTTTGTGGGCGAGGCGACACAGACTGGGACACTCGTCGTCGGTGACTTTTTGCAGAGCTCGCCGACCGACGGTGCGCAAGGCGCGCTGGTCTCGGGGGCGTCGCAGTCCGCGGACTCTGCGGACCCAGCGGATCAGTATCCGAGCCCAAACTTGGGTGGAATCTTGTTGGGGACGTGGCTCATTCGGCCGGTGGTCTTGCGCGTCGCGCGGGTGCACGGAGTTGGCGAAGATCGCTATTTGCGCTGGGTTTTGCCTGGGCAATATCGCACGCGATCCTCGGGCGACCCGCGCGCGTTTACCTTGGACACCGCCGGTGTGTTGCGCAGCGGCGCGACCGGCGTGGCGCTGCTCACGGTGACCTCGGGCACGCATGAGGCGCCCATCATGCTGCGCTCGGTGGACGAGCGCGCTCCGCCGATGCTGCGTGCAGAGCCGGCGATGTTCACGTTGGCGGCCCCGCGTGGGGTCGGTGTGCGCAATTGCGGCAACGCGCTGCGGATGTTTGTCACGATGCCGGGGATGGCTGAGCGGCCATTTTCGCCAGTCGAAATCCTCGCGCTTCGCTTGTCGGCGGACTTCTCAGACGCCTACGCGAGCGAGCTGATCCCCTCTGGCGTGAGCAACGGCGCGCACTACTGCACACCTACGGTGCGCTTTGGCACCACTCACCCGAGCATGGGTCGTCTGCAAGCGTATTTGCTCGGCGGAATGGTCAACGTGCCGTACGTGGTGACCGCAGACTGAGCGCTCGTAGCTCTTGTCTTTGGCAGCGCACGTGAAGTGTTGTACTCGCGCACTCGAAAACATGAAGAGTGCAGAGCAGCTAGAGGCGCGCCGGGTTGAGCTTGAGGCCACGATCAACGAGCCAGTCACGCTGGATTTCGTCGCGGGGGAGTTTCGGTTGTTTCAGCGCAAGCGGGGACATCGGTACTCGACCGATGATTTGCTCACGGCGTACTATGCGATCGCCAAGGCCCCGACCGAAGTGCACACGATGCTGGATTTGGGCACGGGGATCGGGAGCATCGGGATCAGCTGCGCGTGGAAGTTCGAAGAGGCAGAGCTCTATGCGATCGAGGCGCAAGAGATCAGCTATTTGTTCTTGCGCGAGAACCTCTGGGCCAACGACCTCAACGCGCGGACGGTCACGGCGCGGGGCGATCTACGCGAGGTGACCAAGGCGCCTCCGTGGGGCGAGAAGCTCTTTGATTTGGTCACTGGGAGCCCGCCCTACTGGGCCGCGACCGATGGGATTCTCTCGCCGGATTCGCAGCGAGCGCGGGCGCGGTTTGAGATGCTCGGCGACGTGAGTGATTACTGCGTTGCGGCCAAGCGAATGCTCAAGCCCGAAGGGCATTTTGTGTTCTGTTTTCCACAGAATCAGTGTGCGCGGGCGTTGAAGAGCGTGGCGGACGCGGGGCTCGCGGTGAGGGTGCGGCAGGATGTGTTTCCGCAGGCGGGGCTGCCGGCGATTTTGTCGCTGTTTTGCTGTGTGCACGCCGAGGCCTCGCGCGCGGCCGAGGTGGTCGAGCCTGCGCTCACGGTCCGAGACAGCCAGCGGCTCACCACGGCCGAGATGAACGTCGCGCGCGCTGTCTTGGGCCTGCGTCCCAAGGACACGGGGCTCGAGCGCTCGTAGGGTTGTCCTGGGGCGACGCGGAGAGGCGTTAGGGGTATCACTCGGAGGGTGAATCGCGTCTCACTCTCGGGTCTTGTCTTGGTCTCGGTCCTCGGTGCGCAGGGCTGCAGCCCGCCGGTGCCTACTGCAGACGCCTCGCGCGATGACGCGCTGGTGAGCGATGGGGCTTTCACCGAAGACGTGGGTGACCTCGCGACGGATGCCACAAGCGACGCTCTCGGTGACACCTCGATGGACGTGGGCTCGATGGGCAACGGGTTCGAATTCGTAGACCGTTCGCCCGCGATGTGTCCCCTCTCGCCAGCGCTCTGTGCGTCGGAATGGCCCACGACGGGGGCCGTCGAGCGGTGGCGTTCGCGCGAGCGGTTTGGCGCGGTCATGCACGATCGCACCGCGTGGCATTACCGGCCGCCGGCGAGCGGCACACAGCCGCTTCCGCTTGTGATTTTTCTGCACGGAGGCAATGGCAACGGGCCCAAGCTGTTCTCGCGCACGTTCGATGAGCTCGCGCGTGGCGAAGAGGTCGCGTGGCGCCGCAACACCGCGACGTGTGCCTTTGAGTACGGCCGAATGTTTCGCGATCGCACGGGCGGCGTGTGTGTCCCGCCGGCGGTGCGCTACCGTGGCGCCGAGCCTTTTGCCCTGCTGTTTCCCGACGGAATCCTCAGTCGATCGACCCCGATCCCCGACGCGCGCCACTGGGAAGACGGCCGCACGCCCTCGCCAGGGCAGCTCCAAGACGCCGAGTCTCGCGACGACGTGGGCTTCATCGCGCACCTCATCGCGCAGGCCAGCACACGCGCCGACGTCGACCCCGAGCGCATCTATCTCGTGGGCTGGTCCAACGGCGGCATGATGACCCAGCGGGTGCTGTGCGCGCTCGACGAGCCTGGCCGCGAGCCCCTGCGCCGCATCGCCGCGGTGTCCGTGGGGATCGCCGCGATGCCAGCCAATCTCTACGATGGCGCCATGGGAAGAATGCGTTGCCCGAGAGTCAGCATGTTCATGCCCCCGGTGATGTTTAGCCTGGGTCGAGGCATCCCGACTGCCGACTGCGAGCGATACCCGTGCACGCAGCCGGTGACCGATGGCGACGGGATCATGCCCTACGCGGTGATGGGCGAGCGGCACCGGGTCAACTCTCCCGATCAGGGCATGGTGGTGAGCGTGGCGGACTCGCTTGGGGTCTTTCGAGCGGCGATGACAGCGGCCTACGGCGCGCCGATGCCCGAGACCCAGAGCATGCTCGGGACCTTCACCGAGCTGCGCACGCTCACGTTTGGTGTGGGCACGGTCGCGCTGCACACGATGGTGACCGTTGGGGGCGCGCACGAGGCTGCTTCGAGCCGCGCGGACTTCGCGCCCGAGCCTCGACAGTGGGCTTTTTTGGCTGGGTATCGACGGCGCATGGGCGCGATCGAGCGCAGGGTCGGGGCGGCGGTCACGGGCGAGTACTGAGACGCATCGTTGGCTTAGCTGCTTCGGAGAAGGGTGCCTTGTGCGGGGATTTCGTCTGCGAATTGCCTGACTTCTTCGCGTTGGATCTCTTCGGCTACGTGGGTGAGTGCGGCGTAGTCTTGTGCGATCAAGAGGTCTCGCTTGGCTTCTTGGGCGAGGGTGGCAAACGCGCCCGCGTTGGTCTCACGTGTGCCCTCGCGCGAGAGCATCTCGTCGAGAGAGACCCCGTCGATCACGCGCTCGGTGGGGGGCAAGAGGTCGCGGGCGTCAGAGCGCTTTCGTGAGCCAAATCGCTGGTTCAATCGATCGTGGATGCGTGCCAGGTGCGTCTCGGTGAGGCTCGCGTCTTCGTCCATCGCGCGCCACACAGCCTCGATCGCGGCGCGACGTGTCTTGATGCGTTGGTCATAGTCGCGGTGGGTCTCCTCGCTGTCGGTGCGCGACGCGATGATCGCCTCGCGAGCACGCAGGAGTCTCTTGCGCAGGACCGGGCCGCGGCGCAGTCCCCACGCGCCGGGGAGCCACTCCCACCAGCGCGAACCGGCGCTGGCCAAGAGCTCAAGCCACGCACAGAGCTCGATGAGGCGTCTGCCCTCGTCTGAGTCTACCGCGGCGATCCCGTCGCGCTGGCTGGCCTCGAGGGCCGCAAGCAGTGGCAGTTGTGCGAGCAGGTCGCGGGTCTTGGTGCCGGACTTCCAGCCCAAGGCGAGGGTGCTGCTGAGCTCGTAGGTGAGGTCATCGAGGATCGAGGCGACGACGACGTCTGCGACACCGCCTTGGACCGAGACGCTGCGCTGCCCAAACGGGATCGCAGAAGTGCGTAACAAATTGATTTTCTTATCGAATTTGATCGCAGCGAGCACCGCGGCGAGGGTCTCGTCTGAGCTCACTGTCATCGCGCTGTGCGCTGAGAACGCGTCGATGTGGACCTCGCTCACGGTGGTGTCTGTGGGCGCGAGGGCAGGGACCTCTTCGAGGGTCCCGAGCGTGAACTTGCGCAGGCCCCACACCTTTCGCGCGACGCTGGGCGCGAAGCGGTGGACGACCACGGTGCGTGCGTCGGGATGGGTCGCGAGGTTTTGTTCGTTGCGTGCCTGCGCGCGCTTGACCAGTGCCTCGGGTTTGGGCTCGCTCCAGGGCCAGAGGTGCCACTTGGTGACCTCTTCGCTGCGGTCGGGTCTCTGGGCTTGGACGAGGTGGTGTTGCAGCACGTTGGCGTCGCCGACGTAGAGCGTCGCGCAAGGGCTCGCGTGGGTCTGTGCGTTGGTGACAAGCTCGCTTGTGCGGCTGTCTCCGCCGGGGCCGTCCATCGCGTAATCCAGCACAATTGCGAGCAAAAACCGCGCGTTTGCACCCAGCACGTTGACCCCGCCCTCGAGTGACGCGTCCCAGAGCGTGTGGGTGAGCCCGAGGTCTTCGCACAAGCGCTGCCACGCGGTGAGCTCTTCGCGTTGTGTGCGGTTGTTGACCACGAGCAACACGTCCGCGTCCATGCGCGCAAACGGGACCCCGACGCGGACCTCGAGCGCTTGCAGTTGCACGGGTCGCGCGTTGCGAGGGTCACTGAGATACGCGAGCTCGACGGCGAGCTCGAACCGCGCGCTGGTGTACGGGCGGGCGTCTGGAGCGACCGCGAGGACGAGCTCGAAGTCCTCATGCGACTGCGACCCAATGCGCTTGACCACGTGGTGCCAGCCGACGTCTAAGCGCGCGCGGCGGCCGTCGGAGTCGAGCGTGATGACCTCGCCGTCGGTGAGCTCTCCGCCCACGAGTCGCCAGCGGACCGCGAGCTCACGGCCGGGCTCGGCGTCGCGACCGAGCGCGCTGAGGGCGATGTTTCGCAAGCGAAAGCGCACACGGGTCGCCTGCCCTTGCGCGAGCGAGTACAGCGACTCGATCGGCGAGATCACCACCGGAAACTGCACGACGAGCTGCCCGGTCTTGGGGTCGAGCGTGGACTCGAACGCGCCGAACTTGCGGTTGGCGTCGGGCAGCGCGCAGCACAGGTGGATGGTCTCGTTTGCGTTGAGCACCTGGCCTGGCACAGACGGCGTGTGGCTGTGGAGTGCCAGCGAGAGCGAGTCGGTCTCGAAGACGTAGGTCTCGTTGGGCTCGAGTGATCGCGGGAGGGTGAGAATTTGCTGCTCGTCTGCGTCGACCCAGCCCTCTTCGACGACGGCGATGACGACGTCGTGGTGTGCGGGCGTGGGCATTCCGCCGACGTTTTGCACGGCGATGCGCGACACGATGACCTTCTCTTCGGGCTCGTACACTCCGTCGCGGTTGGCGTTGTCGTGCTGAAAACCCACTACGCGAAGGTCGTATCGCTCGGTGTAACGGCGGACATTCCCGTGGTTGTCTTCGACCTCGATGACAAACGATCCGGCGCGCCCAGGGCTTCCGCTGTGGAGCTGCGCGCTGCCGCTGCTTCCGTTGCGTCCTGAGGGGCCTGTCGAGCCCCCTGAGTTGCTGTGGTACGTGGTTCTGCTCTGCGAATTTCCGTTTGAATCGGTGTACCACTCGGTCTCGGTCCACGAGTACGAGCTGCCCCCTGCGCCGCCCGCGCCACCCTGTCCGCCGCTGCCATTGAGCCCTGCGGGACCGCCTCCGCCGCCTGCATGCTGGTGCGCGACGAGCACGAGCAAGTGTGTGTCGCGCTCGTGAACGCGCACAGCGATGGCCCCACCGTTGCCCCCGCCCGCACCATCGGATCCGTTGCCACCGTTGCCGCCGTCACCGCCGCGCCCGCCGTCGCTGCCCGAACTGTAGCGTGTCGCGTCGCTCCCAGGGCTGCCGGTGTGTCCGTCGCCACCGCGGCCACCGCGGCCACCGCGGCCACCGCGGCCACCGTTGGCCAAGAGCTCGAGCTCACCGGGCTTGCTGAAGTCTACCGCTGCAAACACAGGCTGCTGTGAGAGATCTCCACCGACAATGTGCCCGCTGAGCGAGGCCTCGAAGGGTCTAGGTTGGCTCTCGAGTCGCACGCGGATCGCGCGTGAGCTTTGGCCTGGCTGAGCGCTTCCGGCCGAGCCCGCGTGGCCGCCACCGGGGCCTCCGTCGTACCCATCGGGCGCGTGGGCTCCGGGAGATCCGCTTGCGTTAACCCTCGCGAGCGGGCCGACTGGGGTGGTGGTGTCCTGGGGCTGTTGATCGGCTGCGACGCGAAAGACCATTGGGGGGTTGTCGCGCGAGTGTACGGGCTCTGGTCGCACATGGGCAGCACCCACGAAGTGTCCCTGACCCGGCGACGTCGCCGCCGTGGAGCCCGCCACGTCCGCGTGACCGAGACCCTACGAAAACCCAGCAAATTGACTGTTGGAGTGCCCATTGCGGGGGTACCCAAGACTCGCCATAGAGACACCCATACGACACGTTGGCCAAGGGGCCAAAGGGCTGATGGAGGGGACGCTGCTCGCTGATGCGGTGGTTGATCCGCTCGAGGACTCTGAGATGCTCGCGCAGCGCGGTTGCCCTCGCAGCGCAGCCCCCGAGCGCGATGTCGAGCGAGCGCTTGGTGCCTCGGTCTGCGAATTCGCAGGTGAAGTTCGCGCATGCGGCGCAATCCTCTCTACGCCCTCCGCCAAAGAGCGCGGGCCAGGGCGAGGGTCCCGAGCAACGGCGCGATCACCCCCAACACCACCACGCCCTGCCAAAACTCAAACCCTGTGCTGCCGTCACCGCGAGGCGCGTGGATGGCTTGCGCCACGAGCACAAGCTGCACAGTGCCCACGAGCGCCGCGGGCAACAGCGTCGCGATCGCTGCGGTTCTTCGCACGCCCGGAGATTTTGCAAACCCCAACACGAGCCCCTGAACCAGCAAGATGACCAACACAAGTGGCACCAACATGGGTGCAAAGAGCCAGCCCAATGCGTCACCCGACGAACCCGGCATCAAGAGCGCGTGCGCGTCCGAGCCGCCCAACGTGACTGCGAGGGTGAGCGCAGAGAAGAGAACCCGGCGTGGCGTCCGTCTCATTGCGCTCAAGGCTACAACGAAAGTGCCCACAAATCGCTGACGATCCGACGATCGCGCGTCTCTAGAGACTCTCGCCCGCCCGGATATTGCGCTACCCGGCGACGTCGCCGGGTCACTCGGGGGCTGAGTCCGGCGCGACGTGCATCGGTGGTAATGCGTGCGATGAATCAAGCACACGAGCGAGAGCACCCCACGCGATCGTTGCTACGCTCACGCATCCTGATGGCTGCGCGCGCACACCTCTCGCTGATCTCGACGCTCATGCTTGGCGTCACGATGAGCGCGCTGCGCGGCGAGAGCCAAGATTTGCGCGCCCCGGTGTCGCCGCCCTCGACGGTGAGCTCGCATGGGCTCCGTGGGGCGCGCGCAAGTGCCACCGCGTGCGCACACTGTCACAGCGAAATCACTGGCGAATGGACGCTCTCTCAGCACCGAACCTCTTGGACCGACGAGGTCTTTCAGAGCGCCTATCGGCTCGAGCCCATGCAGTTCTGTCGTGGGTGCCACGCGCCGCTCAACCCCGACGCGCAGCCTGTGCCCACAGGCGAAGCCGCCCACGACGGGATCTCTTGTCGGGTCTGCCACGGAGAGAACAACAGTGCGCGAGCCGTTGCCGCCAGCGAAGAGATCACCGCTCAGCGGGCGCGGTGTGGCGGCTGTCATCAGTTTAATTTTCCTGCATTTTTGCTGACGCAAGGTGGCATGGCCCTCGCGAGTGCGCCCATGCAAGACACCTTCGGCGAGTGGCAACGCGCGGTTGCATCAGGGATGACCGAGACGTGCCAGTCGTGCCACATGCCCTGGGTCCGAGGGCCTGAGGGACGTAGACATCGCAGCCACCGGTTCGAGGGCTCGCGCAGCCAAGCGCTGCTCTCAAGCGCGCTCATCACCGACGTGCGCGCGACGCGTAGGGCCCACGGCGTCCTCACCGCCCACGTGCTCGTGCGTGCAGACCACGTGGGCCACGCGGTGCCGACTGGGGACGTATTTCGGCGGCTGGTCGTGCGCGTTTGGCTAGATCAAAACCAGAGCGAATCGCGAGAGATCGTGTACGCGCGGCAGTACGAGAGTCGCTACGAGCGCGACCCTGCGGGAGAGCTGCGCTGGGTGCGCCGCGAGGTGCAGGACACCCGCGTCCAGCCTCCGTCGCAGGCCCTCGTGTCGCCCCGCGAGGTTCACTTTGCCAACGTGACCCCGAGCACACACACGCTGCACTGGCGCATCGAGCACCAGCTCATGCCACCCGAGCAGGCCGCGAGCAAACACATCGCCGACGCAGTCAACCGCATGCTCATCCGCGAGGGAGAGATCGCGATCGATGCTGCAAATTCACAAGTGAACTCTAATCCCACGCCCCCCGGCGCGCCCCCCCGAGGCTAAACTTCAGTACGCGTAGCAGTCGTTGGGACCGAGGGCGAGGCGTCGCACGGTGTCTCCATCGTGCCCGCCGCAGTTGCCGGTGAAGCGGCCTCCCAGATGGTACCAATTGGTGTTGCAGCCCGACATGGTGAATGTCCCTGTGCTCACGTAGCCGGTGCCGTCAAGGCTGCACATGCCCGAGCCTAGCTGCGGCTGTCCACCACCGTGGTTGCAACCGCTGACGAGTGTCCGCGCTGCATTGGCCGAGGCGACTGTGAGGTTCGCGCGGCTGCTCGACCACACCCACTCGCTCGTGGTGCAGGTCACTGGGGTCCACTGGGGGTTGCCTGCGCAGCGCGTCGAGATCACGCACGCGCCTGCCACGCACGAGAGCCCCGCGCCGCACGCTACGCCGCAGCGGCCGCAGTTGGCGTTGGTGTTCTGTAGGTCGACTTCGCAGCCGTTGGCGGCGAGTCCGTCGCAGTCCGCAAAGCCTGCGTCGCAGACAAACGCGCACGACGACGCCGCACACACAGGGACAGCGTTGGCGCGCACAGGGCACACGGTCGCGCAGCCACCGCAGTTGCTTGGATCATTGCGCTGGTTGACACAGCTGCCCGAGCAGTTGGTGAGCCCAGCGCCACACGAAACGGTGCAGGCTCCCGACGAACAGACCTGGCCAGCCGCGCAAGTGACACCACAACCGCCGCAGTTTCTGACGTCACTGGCAGCGTCACGGCAGGTGCCCGAGCAGTTGATCTGGCCCGTGGGGCACGAGAGCACGCACGCTCCGGCCACACAGAGCTGTCCCGTGCCACATGCGGTCCCGCATGCGCCACAGTTGGCGCGGTCGGTCGACAGGTTGCTGCAGGTTCCCGAACACACGGTCTGCGTTGCAGGGCACGAGAGCGCACATGCACCGGCGACGCAGACTTGACCTGCGGCACATGCTGTACCGCACGCGCCACAGTTGGCGCGGTCGGTCGCTAGGTTGCTGCAGGCGCCCGAACACACGGTCTGTGCTGCGGGACACGAGAGCGCACACGCACCGGCGACGCAGACTTGGCCTGCTGCACAGCTGGTTCCGCATGCGCCACAGTTGGCGCGGTCGGTCTGCGTGTCACGACAGGTGCCCGAGCACTCTGTGAGCGATGCGGGACACGAGAGCGCGCATACGCCGGCGGCGCAGACTTGGCCTGCTGCGCAGGTGTTGCCACAAGCGCCGCAGTTGCCACGGTCGGTCGACAGGTTGCTGCAGGTTCCCGAACACACGGTCTGCGTTGCAGGGCACGAGAGCGCACATGCACCGGCGACGCAGACTTGGCCTGCTGCACAGCTGGTTCCGCATGCGCCACAGTTGGCGCGGTCGGTCTGCGTGTCACGGCATGTGCCCGAGCACTGCGTGAGCGATGCGGGGCACGAGAGCGCACATACGCCAGCGGCGCAGACTTGGCCTGCTGCACAGGCTGTTCCGCACGCGCCACAGTTGGCGCGGTCGGTCTGCGTGTCGCGGCAGTCGGCACCACACATGGTCGAGCCGGGACGACATGAGACAACGCAAGCACCCGCGGCGCAGATCTCGCCCGATGCGCACACTGCTCCGCATGCGCCACAGTGGCTTCGGTCCGTCTGCGTGTCGCGGCACGAGCCTGCGCAGCTGGTCTGGCCCATCGCGCACGACAGTACGCACGCACCCATCGAGCACACTTCGCCCGATGCGCACACGGTGCCGCACGCGCCACAGTGAGCACGGTCGCTCTGTGTGTCACGACACGAGCCCATACAGTCGGTCTGGCCCATCGAACAAGAGATCACACACGTGCCCATCGAGCAGACCTGACCCGACGCGCAGGCTGTTCCGCACGCGCCACAGTTGGTGCGGTCGCTCTGCGTGTCACGACACGAGCCCATACAGTCGGTCTGGCCCACGGCACAGCTCGTCACGCATGCGCCCATCGAGCACACTTGACCGGCGCCACACGCCGTTCCACACGCACCACAGTTGCTGCGGTCGGTCTGCGTGTCACGACACGAGCCCATACAGTCGGTCTGGCCCATCACACAGGACGTGACGCACGCGCCCATCGAGCACACTTGGCCAGCGCCACACGCTGTCCCGCATGAGCCACAGTTCGCGCGTTCGGTCTGCAAATCGACACAGCGTCCGTTGCAAAGACTCTCCGTCGATGAGCAGGGATTGGTGTCCAAGCTGACGTCGGCGCGGGCGTCCATGGACATGGCATCTGGCGCAGCGTCCATCGCGACGATGTCAGACTGCGCGTCACCGCCGCCGACAATGGGCGACGAACATGCGGCCACGAGGCTCGCGGTGGCCCAAAGAACAATCGATGGGCGAGAGGTCGGGCGTTTGGGAACTTTAAATCTCATGCCCTTCTTTATGCGCTCGCCGAGAGCAATGCTGGAGATTATTCGACCGTGTCAGAGTGCTGACACAGCGCGCCGATTCGCGATCAGCTGGAAGAAGACAGCCGAAACTACGATGGGCTGTGCACACTCGATGCAAAACTCAACAGCCGCTGCGACCCCTGGAGCCACGGAATATTAGGGCAACCATCTGGTCACCAAACCCGCGGTGGCACCGTGATCAACCGCATGCTCATCCGCGAGGGAGAGATCGCGATCGAATCTGCAAATTCACAGGCGAATCTCACCCCTCCGCACACGCTCGGTTGCCACTAACGCTCAGTACGCGTAGCAGTCGTTAGGACCCATCGCGAGCCTGCGCACAACGTCGCCATCGTGCCCGCCACAGTTGCCCGTGAACGAGCCGCCCAAGTGGAGCCAGCTGGCGTCGCAGCCGCTCATGATCAGAGTCCCAGTGCTCACATAGCCCGTGCCATCAAGGCTGCACATCCCTGATCCAAGCTGGGGCTGACCAGGCCCATGGGTGCATCCGCTTCGCAGCGTTCGTGCAGCGTTGGCTGAAGCCACGGTGTTGTTGGCGCGGCTGGTCGACCACACCCAGTCGCTCGTGGTGCAGGTCACGGGCGTCCACTGCGGGTTGCCCGCGCAGCGCGTCGAGCTCGCGCACGCGCCTGCCATGCACGAGAGCCCCGCGCCGCACACCACACCGCAGCGGCCGCAGTGAGTTGCGGTGGTCTGCAGGTTGACCTCACATCCGTTGGACGCGACGCCATCGCAGTCGGCGAAGCCCGCATTGCACACAAACGCGCATGCTGAGGCGGCACACACGGGGACAGCGTTGGCGCGCGCAGGGCACACCATCCCGCAGCCTGCACAGTTCGCTGGATCATTGCGCGTGTTGACGCAGGTGCCTGAGCAGCTGGTGAGACCGGTGCCGCACGACGAGGCGCACACACCCGCAACACACACCTGGCTCGCGCCACACGCGGTGCCACACGCGCCACAGTGGGCACGGTCGGTCTGCGTGTCACGGCAGGTCCCCGAGCACTGGGTGAACGAAGGGGGACACGAGAGGGCACACGCACCGGCGGTGCAGACTTGGCCTGCCAAACAGGCCGTTCCGCAGGCACCACAGTTGGCACGATCGTTCTGCGTGTCGCGGCACTCGCCAGCGCACATCGTCGAGCCCGGCCGACATGAGACAACGCAGCTTCCCGCGGTGCAGATCTCTCCAGCACCGCACGCGGTGCCGCACGCGCCACAGTGCGCGCGGTCGGTCTGGGTGTCACGACACGAGCCCATGCAGTCGGTCTGGCCCATGCCGCACGAGGTCACGCATGCACCCATCGAGCACACCTGGCCCGAAGAGCAAATGTTGCCGCACGCGCCACAGTTTGCGCGATCGCTCTGTGTGTCACGGCACGAACCCAAGCAATTGGTCTGGTTTACCGCACACGAAACCACGCACGTACCCATCGAGCACACTTGCCCCGAGACACAAGTCGTACCGCACGCGCCACAGTTTGCGCGGTCAGACTGCGTGTCACGACACGAGCCCATGCAGTCGGTCTGGCCCATGCCGCACGAGGTCACGCACGCGCCCATCGAGCACACTTGGCCAGCACTACACGCAGTCCCGCACGTGCCACAGTGAGCGCGTTCGGTCTGCAAATCGACACAGCGTCCGCTGCAGAACGTCTCGGCGGACGAACAGGGGTTGGTGTCGACGGTCACGTCTGACGCGTCCTCGGTGCTCAACGTGTCCATCGCCACGTCCCGCGCGCTCACGTCGGGCGACGCGTCGCTGCCCACCAGCGGTGCAGCACAAGCGCCGAAGAGCGAAGCACTCGCCCAGAGCGCCATCAGAGACAAGAGAGTTAGTCTGGAATTCATCCCGTCAACATGCCCTAGTCTTGTTGGCTTACACAAGGCAACAGTGGCCCGCAGGCTCACGATCGCCGCGCTGCACGGCTTGAGCGAAAACGGTCCAATTGCAGGCAGACTGGGCACTCTGGGTCTTAACGCTCGCGCCCGGGGCAGAGGCACGACGGGACGCGCTGTCATCCGAAGCGCAAGTGCGAATTCCGCACGGGCCGCGCGTGCCGAATCCGCAGGGAGCGCCCGCCATGGGCTGCATTGGGCTCGCAAAGCCGGCCAATTGGGTCTTGGTACGACACGTGCTTGGCGTGGTGTCACTGCCTGGCCCTGAGCGTCCAGGGGCACAACCGCTACGGACCGTGCGCCTCGAAAGCGTTGTTTCTCTGTCATTTTGCAGACGTTTCTGTCCAGATCTAGGGAGCACCGTTGACACCGATCGATCCCCACAGAGACTCACCGCGGGCGGCATCCCAGCGGACCCGATGGGCGCTGTTGCTCGTCGCGCTGGTCGCGTCGATCGCGTTTGTGGGTTCGTCGTGGGCGCAGCGCGCGCGGGCAGCTTCGCTCACCGAGACCTTCGCCCTGGCGCTCGTCGAGCGGGTCGCGCAAGACCTCCGGCCACCGCCAGGTGAGCTGCCTGGCCCGCCGTCGCAAGCGCAGCTCGACCAGACGCTCGCAAGGTTTTCGAGTGACGGATTGCAGGCGATTGTGATTGTCACGGGCGCCGGCGAGGTCCTCGCGTCCGCAGGGTCTCGCAGCCACTTACCCATCGCCCAGAGCGAGCTTCGTCCCCACGCCCCCGCGCGCATCCTGGGGGGCCTCGTGCGCCTCGCGCTCCCCAAACCCCCACCCCACCGCTCCCATGGGCCAGAGGGCCGTGGCCCGCCTCCAGAGGGCCGTGGTCCGCCGATGGATCTTCATCGCCCAACGGTGTTCATCGAGATCGAGTCGACGCTCGCTCGGGTGGTCCTGCGCGAGGCCGACCGCTCGCTGGCGATCTCGCTCGTGTGCTCGGCTGTGTTGCTGGCGTTTGCGCTCTGGTCTGCCCGCGCTTCAAGCGCACTTGAGCAGGCAGAAGCCCAGCAAACCCAGCGCGAACGGCTCGCGGTGATGGGCTCGATGTCTGCCGTCATTGCCCACGAGCTGCGCAACCCGCTGGCGGCTCTTAAGGGACAGTCACAGCTCTTGCTCGAGTCTCTGCGTGAGGGCGACCCAGCGCACGACCGCGCGCTGCGTGTGATGCGCTCGGCGACACGACTCGAGCGGCTGTCCAACGCGTTGCTAGCGTTTGTACGTGAGGTTCCGCCTGCAAATGAGCCCGTGGATCTCGTCGAACTCTGTGACGAGCTCTCGATCGAGCACGATGGCAAGGTGCTGATGGAGAGCCCCGAGACGCTCTGGGTCCGGGGCGACCGCGCCCAGCTCCACATGGCCCTTCGCAACATCATCGACAACGCCTTGCGAGCCAAGAGCCCCACGGTCGAGCTTCGCTTGCAGACCCGCGGTGACCGCGTCGAGCTGCGGATCGAAGACCGCGGCGAGGGAGTGCCTGACGACGTCTTGCCAAAGATTTTTCAAGCGTTTTACACAACCCGCAGTACCGGCGTGGGCCTCGGGCTCGCCATCGTGGCGCGCATCGTCGCGCAGCACCATGGCGCCGTGACAGCGAAACACCGCGAAGGCGGCGGGCTCTCGATCACGGTTGAATTGCCCCTGCTCGCGCACCCGGCATAAAGCGCATTGCAGGTTCGCTCGCTCACTCGGGGATCGACAAGTGACATGCGCTGCTCGCATGCTCGCGTTTGTGCATCGCGTACTCGTCGTCGACGATGACGAAGACGTGCGGGACTTTCTGGTCGCCGCGCTCTCGTCCGAGTTTGTGGTCTTTGAGGCTGGGCACGTAAAGCAAGCCATCGAGCTCTTGCGCAGAGAGCGAGTGGACGTGGTGCTCACGGACCTGCGAATGCCCGGCGAGGGTGGCGAAGCGCTCTTGCGCACGCTCGCGACACAGTTCGCGCACATCGCGCCGGTGGTGCTCACTGCACACGGCTCGGTCGCGACGGCGGTCGAAGCGATGAAGCTCGGCGCTGTAGAATTTCTCGAGAAGCCCGTCGAGAGCCCGCACGCGTTGCGCACGGTGATTGAGCGTGTTGCACAGCAAAATCGCAGAAAAATCGCGCATACAAGCGACGCAACGCCCTCGACGCAGCTGAGCTGGTCCTCGCCCAGCATGCGCGCGTGCGAAGACACCCTTCGCCGCGTCGCGGGGACACAAAGCACGCTCTTGCTCTTGGGCGAGAGTGGCGTAGGCAAAGAAGAAGCCGCCCGCGCGGTCCACCAATGGAGCACGCGAAGCGCAGGCCCATTCGTCGCGATCAACTGCGCATCGCTGTCAGAGTCACTCTTAGAGAGCGAGCTCTTTGGGCACGAACGCGGTGCTTTTACTGGGGCAAACGCACAGCGCGCTGGGCGCATTGAGGGCGCCAAGGGCGGCACGTTCTTGCTTGACGAAATCGGCGAGCTCAAGCCCGAGCTCCAAGCTCGGTTGCTCCGCGTGATCCAGACCCGGACCTTCACTCGCGTCGGCGGAAACACCGAGCTCGCAGCCGACGTGCGCTGGATCGCCGCGACCCATCGCAGCCTCTCCGACGACGTGCAGTCGGGGAGATTTCGCGAGGACCTCTATCACCGACTCGCGGTGTTTCCGGTGCGCATCCCGCCGCTGCGTGAGCGACGAGAAGATATCGTTCCGTTGGCAAATTTGCTGCTCGATCGCGCCGCGAAGCTCCTCGGACGTGCGGGGCTCTCGCTCGACGCAGACGCCCCCGCGCAGCTCATGGCTCACCGCTGGCCGGGCAACGTCCGCGAGCTGGCCAATGTCCTCGAGCGCGCAGTGATCCTCGCCGACGGCCCCGTGGTCTCTGTCCAGAGCGCGCTCTCGCTCGGCACCGAACCCACAGCGCTCTCCCACGCGCCCGTGTCGCCCCGCGCGCCCGCCGAGCCCGTCTCAATGGCCAACGCCGAGCGCGACGCCATTGTCGCTGCCCTCGCGCACACCGAAGGCAACCGTCGGCGCGCGGCCCAACACCTCGGGATCGGTCTCCGCACGCTCTACGAGAAGCTCAAACGCTACGACCTCTAACGAGGGCTCAGCGGCACACGATAGGCCGGCAGGCCGCGGTGGGACCGGTCGCGAAGCACACCTCGCCGCGCACACACGCGGGTCCGCTGCCACAGCGGCAAGAGCTTGGATTCATTGGGTTTTCGCAGCGGTCTGCGCGTGCACATCCGCTCGTAGCGCCGCTGATGCACACCGCGTTGGCGTTGGGATTGCCACCTGCGTTCTGCATCGCCCACGCAGTGCACGCTTGCATCCCGCGGCCGTCGCACTGGCCGCTCGGCATCATCGTTTCAAACGCAGCCGGATCACACGCTCGCTCGTTCACCACGTCGCGCGTCGCGCTGTCCGCAGGGGGCGGCTGCTCGCTGTTGACCACATCGGTCGCACCCGCTTCTGCGCCCACCGCCGAATCCATCGTGCTCGCGCCATCCAGGTCTACGACGGCGACGTCGCCGGATGCAGCATCCAGCGCGACCTGTGCATCCTGTGCGCCGTCACTTGTTGCGCTGTCTCGCACGGCGCTGTCGTCGGTTACAACCGGCGGAGGGCTGCAGTGCGAAGTTGCAAATGCCAGGACCAATCCAAGAAAATGTGAGCTCTTCATGACTACAAAGTGTAGCCATTGGCGACGACCAAGACGAGCCCATTCGCGCTAGAGCAGCTTCTCAGTCCGCGACAGCTCGCGCGTCATGTTCTTCTGGTGCGCTTCGAGCGTGCCGCCGCCAATTTCGAGCAGCTTCGCATCACGCCACAGTCGCTCGACGTTGTACTCGCCGACATAACCGTAGCCACCGAGGACCTGGATCGCGCGGTCGGCGACGTTCTTGGCCATGGTCGCGCAGTAGAGCTTCACGCCGTCTGAATCGAGGCGATTTCCAGGTTTTGTGAGGTCCAGATTGGCCGCCGCCCAGTAGGTGTACGAGCGCCCGGCCATGTACTCCGCGTAGGACTCCGCGATGTGTCTCTGCACTTGGCCAAAGTCACGGAGCGACTGGCCAAAGCTCTTTCGTTCGCTCGCATAGCGGTTCATGACCTCGATGCAACGGCGCGCGATCCCGAGGCTCATCGCAGCCAGACCCAGCCGCTCGACCTCGAGGTTGCGCATCATGTGCAGCGCGGCATCACCTTCTTCGCCTACGCGATTGCTCGCGGGCACTACGCAGTCTTCAAACACAAGCTCAGCCGTCGTAGAGGCCCGCATACCGAGCTTGTCCTTGAGCTTTTGGCCCAGCGAAAACCCCGCGAATCCCTTCTCGACCAAGAACATCGTGAGCTTGTTGCGCGGCGCATCGGCCATGCGCACGTACACCAAAAAAACATCCCCGAGCTCTGTGTCACTCACCGCACCGTTGGTGATCCACATCTTCGCGCCGTTGATCACGTAGTCGTCGCCGCGCCGCACCGCCGTGGTGCTCATGCCGAGCACGTCGGTGCCCGCGCCGGGCTCGCTCATGCACATGCCGCCGATGCGCTCGCCGCTCGAGATCGAGGGCAGGTACTTGTGCCTCTGCGCGTCGCTCCCGTTGACCGCGAGGTTGTTGGCGAACAAGAGCGTGTGCGCGAGATACGCCAGCGCAAATCCAGGGTCAGCGGCCGAGAGCTCTTCGTGGACAATGGCGACCGCCGTCGCGTCCATTCCAGCACCGCCGTACTCAGCGGGGACCGTGAGCCCCAGCAGCCCAAGCTCGTCCAGCTTGCGAAAGAGGGCGTGGTTGAAGCGCTCTTCGCGATCGTGCGCAAGCGCTTGCGGGTCTACTTCGCGCTCGACGAAAGTGCGCAGCGTGCTTCGGAGGGTCTTGTGTTCGGGCGTGGGATTAAACAGGTCGCTCATGGCAGAGCGTGAGGTTAGCCCGAGCGCGCGCGAATGGCAGCGCGTTTACAGACGCGGGCACTCCATTCCGAGCGGAGGATCGGGGTTGCAATAGACAAATCCGCCCCCCTGCGTGACGGTCACAAGCACGATCGTGTCCGCGCGAAGGGCTGGACTCAGGGTGGCCCACACGCGCTGCACGGTCATCGCATCTGCCATATTTGCAGCAAAAACGTGGAGAATTTGCTTTACCCAGCGGTCCGCTGGGAGCACCCGCACAGAGCTCCGGTTGACTCCCGAGAGCTTGCTCGTGAGCACCCTGAGCGCCTCGGCGTCGTCGAAGTAGGGCATCACTGGACGGTATGCACGGGTCACGCTCACACCGACTAGATCGCCATTGATCCGCACGAGAATGTCCGTGATTGAGTTGGCGCCCATGCCGTCGGGAGGTGCGTACAAGATCTCGGTCTCGGTCTTCACAAGGTCAGCGTTTTCGCAGTACCGCAGCACCTCGAAGCTCATGACCTCAGACTCGGTCGAGCTGCCACCCGCGTTCATCATGTCGAACAGTCGTTGCCCGCCCGGAGAGAGCTCGGTTCGCACGTAGCGCTCGGGTGCCATAAAGACCAACGCGTTCTCGACGAGCGAGGGCGTGGTCGAGCGCAGCATGGTGCGCAGCGTCCCACAAGGACCCGAGAGTGTGCCCAAGATCTCGCGAGGCCCAGCGTCGGACACGTCATTGCGCGTGTCATTTTGCACGTCGTCGTGACCGTCTGGCGCATCACGAGGAGCGCTAGCGTCTCCGCTGTCCGAGGGCGCGCTGGCGTCGATCTCGGCGACATCGTTCTCTACCGCGCTGTCGGGCACCGAGGCGTCGACAAGCGCGATGTCGGTCGGCGTGTCGCCATCGGCCGGAACAGTAAGGGGAGGAGCACAGCCGGTCCACGAGAGCGCAAGCGTCAGTCCCAGAAGTGAGGTCCATTGTCGTACGGTACGCATCGGTGCCGAGCGTGCACCAATCTGCAACGCGGCGCGATGGGTTCGTGCAGCGTCGCGGGGCTCTTGGCCATTCGAGAAGGAAATTTCCATGTCACTTCGGCTCTATCAGTACTGGCGCTCAAGCGCCTCGTGGCGCGTTCGGTGGGCTCTTGCCCACAAGGGGATCGCGTTTGAGAGCATCCCAGTCAACCTCTTGGAGCAGGGCCAGCGCAGCGATTCGCACACCGCGCGCAACCCGATGCAGCACGTCCCTGCGCTCGAGGTGAGCCCAGGGCGCTTTCTCGCCGAGAGCGTCGCGATCCTTGAGTGGCTCGAACAAATGCACCCTGATCCGGCGCTCTATCCTAGCGATCCGTGGCTCCGTGCCCGCGTAAGGCAGGTGTGCGAGCTCGTAAACGCGGGGATCCAGCCGCTGCAAAACCTCACCGTACTCGCCGCGGTCTCAAGCGACGCCGAGGTGAAAAAAGCCTGGGCGGCACGCTTCAATGCACGCGGGCTCACGGCGCTTGAGTCGCTCCTCTGCACGCTTGACGCAGAGCTCGGCGAGGGCACCTTTGCGGTCGGAAACAGCCTCACGGCGGCAGACCTCTTTGTGGTCCCTCAGGTGTATTCTGCGAGGCGTTTTGCAGTAGATCTTACGCCCTTTCCCCGCGTGCTCTTGGCAGAGCGCAGCGCGCTGGCGACCCCCCATGCGCACGGCGCGCTGCCCGAGTCACAGGCAGACGCGACCTAAGCCCTCACGGAGGCGAAGCGCCCGAGAAGCAGCAGCGAAAGCCAGCGTTTACAAAGCGGAACGTGTTGTCCACCTGGGTAAAGCTAAAGTTGCACTGGGTGCCAAAGGCGAGGTTGTTGTAGCTGCCACCACGGAGCGTGTAGACGCCCGCGGTCGGTGCGGTGAACTCTTTGACGTTGCCGCTGAGGTCAAACACTCCGGTGTTGACTCCGGCGGGCGTAAAGTTTGAGCGACAACTTGCGAGCGCACCAGCACGCAGGATCCCGTTCTGAATGCCAGCTGTCCCTGGGTCGATGTCGTTGTCCACGCCGTTGCAAGTCGTGGTGCTGTAGGTGCTGCACGTGCCGTTGTAGCTCCAATCGCAGGTGCCCGCTTGATGCCTGCAGGTCGCCTGCCACTCGGCGTTGGTGCACAAGCGCGCGCCCATCGCGGAGCACGCCGCTTCGGCCTGTACGCCCGTGAGATTGGTCCACGGGATCACGCTGGGACGCGAGCACGCGCGCGCCGTCGCAGAGCCCTGCTCCATCGCCGTCGCGTCAGGGCGCGAGGCCTCGTACTGCATCACCCACGTGCTGCCCGTGGTGTTGACCCACGAGGTCCCTACGAAGCTCGCGTTGGTCCCTGGTGTGCGTCGGTCTTCGTCAATCAGCCCGTCGCAGTCGTTGTCGATGTTGTCACACACCTCGACGCCGGGCGTGCCTCGCGGCGGCGCGTTGCACACCGAGCTGCGTTGATCCGCGCTGCAAACGAAGCGACCAAACGCGCCACACGCGCCCGTCCCTCCGTTGCTGCACGACAGCCCTAGCGTCGTAAAGCTCTCGTCGATCGCGCCGTTGCAGTTGTCATCGACGCCGTTGCAGCGCGTCTCGACGGCCACGGGCTGGCCCGTCATCGGGTCAACCTCGACGCCCGCGGGATAGGTGCACACAAAGCCGCTCGCGCCCCGGCAAGCGGCCGTAGCGCCCGCGCAGAGGCCCACGCTGCGGCAGAGCCCGGCGGGAGCCGTCACGCCCTCGTCGATGCGCCCATCGCAGTTGTCGTCCACGCCGTTGCACACCTCGGTGCTGCCTCGAAAGCTGCACGCGTACTCGCAGCCGTTGGCCGCGTTGCCGTCGAGGTTGTAGAAGCCCGCAGCGCACACCAAGATCTGGCATGAGCCCGTGCGACACGCGACCGTCGCGTTGGCAGCGGGCGCACACACGGTGCCGCAGCGACCGCAGTTGCTTGGGTCATTTTGCAGGTCAAACCCGTTGTCTGTGCGGCC
>JAUXYJ010000012.1 GCA_030694465.1 Deltaproteobacteria bacterium
GCGGCGGGAAAAAGCACGGAGCGACCGCCGAGGAGCGAGCGTCGCATGCTGGCGCGTAGCGCTTGCATGCGACGCGTTAGCGACTCGCCGGACGCGCAGTGCCACCGCCGCAGCGAGGTAAATCAAGTCCACACTCGCCCAATGGGTCCCAAGTGAGGGCTCAGCCCATGGGGGCCTGGGACATGAGCGCGCCGTATGCGCCGTGTGCATACGCGCGTGCGAGCGTCGCCAGAGCCCATTGCGCAGCGTCCAGCGGGCGCGGGGCTCAGTGAGCTCTTCACGCAACCCTTGCACTTTCGCACACAGAATCACTTGGCCCGCTGCCGTAGGTGCCGTGCACCTACGCGCGTGCGAGCGTCGCCAGTGCCCACCGCGCCCTTGCCCACTGCGCTCTTCACGCAACCCTTGCCCTTTCGCACATGCAGCCATTGGGCCCCCGCCCGCTGCATCGCGCACGTGGCTTCGGCCCACTGCGCTCTTCACGCAACCCTTGCCCTTTCGCACACAGAATCACTTGGCTCGGTGCCGTAGGCGCCGTGCGCCTACGTGCGTGCGAGCGTCGCCAGTGCCCCTGGGGCCAGAGCCCAGTGGTGCTCTTCACGCAACCCGCGCCCGCTGCCCCCCTACCCCCGTACGCCCTCCCCCCGTGCGCCCTACTCCAGCGGTGCTCGCTCGAGCACTGCACCGGCGTACGCCCCGAGGATGGGCCGGTCGGTGCGGTCGCACCAGATGGACACAAGGTCGTCTTCGGTAAACGGGCTCTCGCGGGTCCACGTCGCGCCCTGATCGGTGCTGCGGACAAGCGTGGCACCAAGGCCCGCGGCGTACCAAACGCGCCCCGTGGTGCACGCGCCAAACATGGACGAGGTCGGCGGGAGCCCCGCGCGCGCAATGCGCCAGTGCACGCCGTGGTCTTGGCTCACCAAGAGCTCGCCGACTTTGCCCGTCGCGAAGAGCTTGCCCGAGGGGTCGCCAGACATCCCGGTGAGGTCTCGGGTCGACATGTTGATCATGCGCTGCCAAGACACCCCGCGGTCGGTGCTGCGGACGATGAAGCCTCGGGTCCCAACCGCGAAGACCTCTTGCGCGTTGAGCCCCCAGACCGAGAAGAAATCTTCGCTCACCCCGCTGTTGAGCTCGGTGAATGTGCGGCCGCGGTCGGTGCTGTGCAGAAGCATTCCGCCGCTGCCCGCCACGTAGACGTCGTCGGGGCCGCTGGCCCACACGCCCGAGACGCTCCGCTCGCGCCCCGGCCCGGTGACGAGCGAAAAGGTCCGGCCGCCGTCGGTGCTGTGCAAGATCTTGTTGTCATTGTTGGTGCAATAGAGCTCTTGCTCGCTGATCGCGAAGACCGACGTGAGGTCCGCCCCACCAGCCGCAGTGTACTTCTGAAACGTTCGCCCATCATTCTCCGAGCGCAGGACCATCCCCGCGCGGCCCACCGCGATTCGCACGTGATTCATCCCGGTGACCGCGAGTACAGTGCCCTGCACGCGCGTTGTCCGCGCGTCCCACGGGGCCGTGCCCTGCGTGGGCGTTCGGTAGATCAACCCCTCGGTCCCCACGCCGATGGCGGTGGTCCCGTCGGACCAGAGCGCATGAAGGCTCTCGGTCGCGCCGGTCGCTTGCGCGGCCCATGCGCCATTGCGACGCACCACAAGGGTGCCGCGGGCGCCGACGGCGGCGAGGGTTCCGTCTGCAAACGAGGTGACGGTGGAGAGGTCTTCGGTCGTCGGAGCGATGCTGCTGGTCCAGTGCTGGCCTTGGTCCGTCGAAGTAAGAATCGTGCCAAACCAGCCCACAGCCACAAGCTCACGCGCGCTGCCATAGATGGACAAGATCGTCGCGGCCGAGCCGTGCACAAAGGGCGTCCAGGTCGTGCCGTGGTCTTGCGTGCGCAGAACATAGCCCCCGCGACCTGACACATACGCGGTCCCCGCAGCGCCGCAGTGCACCGCGTAGAGATCCTCGGTGACCCCCGTGTTGAGCACCTGCCAAGACATCCCGCGGTCTGTGCTGCGGGCGACTACGCCCATGCGGCCCGAGGCATAGAGCTCCCCCGTTTGTGCGTCGCCGCACAGCTCGGTGAGTGTGCCTCTGCCCGCGAGCTGTTGTGCGGCCGCGGCACCAGCGTCCGCGTCCGCAGCGGGCTCGGGGACGGTGAGCCTTGGGCGCGCAGTCCAGTGCTGGCCCCAGTCTTCGCTGCGCACGATGGCGCCGTTGTTTCCGACGGCGACCAAGACCCCGTGGCCATCGCCCCACACGCTCTGGAGGTCCTCGGTGACACCGCTTGGGCGCACGGCCCATGTGAGCCCCTGATCGCGGCTCACCACCACGGTCCCGAGGCGGCCGACGGTGATCACGTTGCGACCATTTCCCCACACACTCTGCAGTGTATTTCTCTGCGGAGACGGAAACAAATACCGCCACCCCTCGCGCGCCTCGCCGCGTGGCGTCTGTGTGGCGCCGCGGCCTCCGGTGCGTGAGAGCGCGACCACTCCGCCGACCACGCCGACAGTGATTAATCCTGCTGCAAACAGTACGGTCTTCCCGTTGGCGCGCGCGCTCTTGGCTTGGGTCTTCACTGCGGCGCGAGACTGCCACACTCACAGCCACAGTGAGTGCATTTGCGTGCAGTCTCTCCCCACTTTGTGCAGACACTTAGCCCCGCAGGGCGGTGCGCAGGGCGCGGATGCTTCGTCGCAAGGGCGGCTCGGTCAGGATCCGCGCACGGGGACCCATCCAGAGATGGTTTCCGCGCCACGCGACGCGTCCCGAGAACAGCCCACGCACCAAGAGCCCAAAGTTCAGGACCGGGCGCGCGAGGAGCACCCAGGCGTACTTCCACTCCAAACTGCGCCCGCGAACGAGCCGCTGGCAGAGCCAATCGATGCTCATTTGTAGCCCAAATCCCAGGGCAAACATCGCCCAGCCCTTTGCGCTCTGCATGACCACGGCGTTGACCAAGAGCACCATCAGCGGCGCCACAAACAGCTCGGCGATGGCGCCCTGAATGATCACGCGCCAACGGATCTGCGCCCAGCGCAAGTGCCGGTGATAGAACTTCTTGACGTCCCCACTGGTGTTCACGTTTTGCACCGCGAATGCGCCCAAGTGCGTGCGAAATCCCTGGTCCATGATGCTCGTCACGAGCACCTCGTCGTCGGCAAAGTACTGCCCGATCTCGTCCCAGTTGCCTACGCGCGTGAGGGCCTCGCGGGTGATCAACATGGATTTTCCGGGGACCGCGACCCGGTTCATAAAAAACTTAATCGCGTAGGTAGACATCGCGACATAGCAGTTAATTTGCAGGTTCTCGAGCGCTGCCCCCGCGGTGAGCTCGCCGCCGCCCACGATGGGCGAAGCGACCAACCCCGAGTTGGGCTGCTTGATCCGCGAGACCATGTCCCACAGCGTGTCGGGGTGCACCCGCGTGTTGCTGTCACTGAGCCAAAAGAGCTCGTGCTTGGCTCTCGCAGCGAGCACTTCCATCTGCGAAATCTTTGGCGAAACGTGCCGTCCTTCGCCCGTGATCAAGAGCTCGCTCTCGATCTCTGGGTGCCGCGCGCGGACACGCTCGATCACGGCAAACGCAGGGTCTTTGTCACTGCGAACCCCAAAGAGCAGCTGCACGTTGGGGTACTGCACCGTGAAATAGCTCTCGAGGCACGACTCAAGCTCGTCGTCCGCGCCCGCGCAGGGCTTGAGGATGGTCACCCCAGGCCACTCGCCCGGCGGCATCGCCGGCTCGGCCGCCGTGTCAAACCGCCGCCCACGGCGAAGCTGCAGAAAGCACGCGGCCATCAGGGTCAGATAGAAAGTGATCGACCCCATGCTGGCCCACGTCGAAATTTTCTCTGCGTCGATGCTCAAGCGATCCTCCAGATCAGCCTTTAGGGGCCCTGTGCGTGTTGCCACGCTCTCAAAGACCGTGTGCGAGTTCGAGAACCTCAGGGTCCTACCGCGAGCGAGCGCGGTACGTCCAATGGATGCACACATTTTGTCAGCAAATTTGCTGGCAAAAATCACGCACAAGTGTCACTGTCTCTTCGCGGGGTGCGAACCGCGTTACGCCCCGCGCCCTCCGTGTCGCTCACTTCTGCGGCGAATGCTCTCGTTTGGCGCCCTCGCGCAGGATCCCCCATGTTCGACTCGCACTGTCACCTCGACGATGCAGCGTTTGATCACGACCGTGAGCAAGCCTGGGGTCGCGCCGTCTCTACAGGCCTTGTCGGAGCCCTCGTCGCCGCCGTCCGCCCCGATCGCTGGGCTCACACCCTCGCCGCCGCCACAGGACCCCGAGTGGCCGCGCTGGGAGTCCATCCGCACGCCCTCGCCTCGCTGAGCGACACCGAGATTGTCTCTTCGCTCGACGCGCTCCCCGCGCTCCGAACGCAGCACCCCGAGCGCGTGGTCGCGGTGGGAGAGGTTGGCTTTGACGGCGCGATGGATCTCTCGCTCGCCTCGCACGCCCGGCAAGCTCAGGTCTTTGCGTGGCACGCCGAGGTCGCGTGTGCGCTGAAGTTACCGCTCGTCGTCCACGTGTTTCGTGCGCACGAGCAGGCCCTCGCGGTGTTGCAGACGCTGCGGTTGCCCTCGCCCGCGGGGGTGATCCACAGCTTCTCGGGGGGGCCAGAGCTCGTCGCGCGCTACGAAGCGCTGGGGTTTTTCTTGTCGTTTGCAGGTGGGATCACCCGTGCACGCGCCCGCAAGCCCGTCGCCGCCGCGCGCTTGGTCTCGCCCGATCGCTTGCTCGCCGAGACCGACGCGCCAGACCAGACCCCCACAGGAGTGCCCGAAGGAGTGACCCGCTGCGAGCCCGCACACTTGTCCCTCGTCGTGCGCGCCCTCGCAGAGGCGTGTGAGGTCTCGGTGGAGTCCATGGCAGAGCGAACGACCCGCAACGCCCGCGCGCTCTTTGCGCTCGCTTAGCGACGCGAGAGCGTGTCGTAGAGCTCGGTCACGCGCCGTAGGGTCGCGCTCTGAAGCGTGAGCCCGATTGCAGGGTTTTCTTCGCTCGCGCACTCAGCCTTCGCCCACGCAAGAGCCCCCTGCGTGCGCATCGCGTCGAGCAACACCGCGAGGCCCTCGCCTGCGCGCGGGTTGCGAAAAAAGTCCTCGTCGTAGCGCGCCCGAAGCTTCTCGAACACCAGCGGCTCAATCATCGTGGCGAGCGTATGGGCTTCGGCCCGAGCGTCCAGCGCGTGGGCCGCGACGTGCACCGCCCACGCCGGATCGGGCGCTGCGCCGAGCGCGCGCTGCGTGCGCTGTTGCCACTGCTCGATCCCCGCGCGCTCCCCCACAAGAGAGCCCCGGACGAGCTGCGCGTCCACCGCGCGCCGACGCACGCGAAGCAGCTCTGCGTGCAGCGCAGCCAAGCCCACACGCGACGCTTGCGAGGCGTCTACTCCGCACGCGCGAGTGACAAACGAGGGGCTCGTCCACAGCCTGCGGACCAGCGCGGCGAAGACCAACGTGTGCACGCGATCGGCGCCCCAGCGGAGGCTCTCGGGGCCCGCGCTCGGAGCGTGCGCGAGCGCGAGGGCTTGCCCAAACGCCTCGCCGAGCGAGAGCGCGCCGTCGACGGTGGGCGCAGTCTCTCCGCGCACAGTGACGCGTTCGCCTGGATTTTCGCAGGTGATCGTGCATCCCGTGGCGTCTACGCTTGCGCGCTCTGTGCGCTCTGCGATGCGAGCAAGCGTGGACCCTAAGCCCACCTGAGCGACCCAGCGAATGCACGACGCCGCGCGGTCTCCGAGGGGCACCGCGTCGCTGGCTCGCAGCTGCGCGAGTGAGCGCATGCGATCGGTCCAAGTGATTGATTTTGCAGCGTATTCTCGGGAGTGCTCGATCACCTCGGACTCGCGCAGGGCCCAGGGGTCGAGCTCTTGCCACAGGCCCTCGGTGGCCGCGAGGGCGCCCTCGCTCAGGGGCTCGTCGCTGGCTAATCCCAGCGCCCCCAAGAGCTGAGAGACATCCCTCAGGCCAAGCGGCTCGTGCGCACTGCGCAGCGAAGTGAGCGCGTGCCGTGCGAGCGAGAACAGGTCCTTGGCGCGCGCGTTGACCAATGCGCTCACGGCCTTGCGGCGACCGAGCTCGCGCTCGCACACCAGCACGCTCTCGTGCGAATGCTCTCGCAGAGGGCTCTCGCCCCTGAGCGCGAGTGGGGGCTCGGTCCACCCGCTCCGGAGGGTGCTCTGGCTCTTGTCGGTGTGCACGTGCGTGCTGACCTCGGCGAAGAGCACCGCGAGGGTGCGCTGCCCAAGCGAGTCATCGAGGGTGGCGTACCGCGCGCGGAGTGTCTCGAGGTCGCGCGGAGGCACAGGGCGTCCGCCGCCGTGAGCCCGGTGGGCGAGGGCCTCGAGGGCCTCGAGAGAGGGCTTCACGGTGTGCTCTCGTCGCGAAGGACCCCGAGGGCGCGGCGAGGGCGCTTGCTCTGCTCGGTGATCCCGATGGCTTCAAACGCAGTGACGTAGTCCGCGAAGCGATTTCCGAGGCGGACGGCGTGGTGAACGGCGAGCCCTTCGCGCGCCCCGCCCTGCGCCAAGACGTACTCGACCCAGGCCCAGCGGGCGCTCGTCGGTCGCACATCGGCGCGCCCTCGGAGGCCCTTGCGCAAGCGCTCAAGCCGGCCCTCGACCACTTTGATTCCTGCCCACGGGTGCTTGTCCAACGGCGTGTTGCGCTTGGACACAAACGGCGCGATCCCGAGGGCAAGTGAGGTGCGCTTTGAGAGCGCGGTGACAAACGTGATGCACTCTTCGATGTCCTCGTCGGTCTCGCTCGGAAGCCCAATCATCAGGTACAGCTTGAGGGTCTTCATCGCGTGCGCTCGGGCAAGGTCTGCACAGCGCTCGAGGTGCTCGACCTTGGCGCGGCGCTCAAGCTGCATACGCAAACGTGCGCTGGGGCCGTCCATCGCGGTGGTCAGCGTGCGGTATCCCCCGCGCTTGAGCGCGGCGACAAAGGGGTCGGTCAACCGGTCGGGCCGCAGCGAAGAGAGCCCTACGCCCAATCCGCGATCTGCGAGGGTATTTACAATGTCGACGATCTTGGGGTGGTCGCTCACCGCGGCGCCCACGAGGCCGACTTTTTTGGCGCCCTCGGGCACGAGCGCGAGGATGTCATCGGCGGGCGTCAAGCGCATACCGCCATTGGTGCTGCGGCGCATGACACAGTAGGTGCAGCTCCGTGAGCACCCGCGCTCGGACTCGATCAAGAACATGTCGGCCAGCTCGGTGTCTGGCGTAAGGATCTGCGAAAATGCAGGCAATCTCTCGCACTTGGCGATCGCAGCGAGGGTCTCATTGTGCCGCGTCGGGACCCACACGTGCACGATCGCGGCGAGCGCATCGAGGCGCTGCGCGTGGGTCTGTGTGGTGCCTAGCGTGTCCATCACCGTGTGGATCACGTCTTCGGCTTCGCCCATAATCACCGCGTCGGCGAAGAGCGCCAGGGGCGTGGGGTTCGAGAAGGTCAGCGGGCCACCCATGAGAATAAACGGGTGTCTTCGCGGGTCGCGCTCGCTCGCCAGGGCCGGAATCCCCGCGAGCTCAAGCACCTGGATCACCCCGGCGAGCTCGTTTTCGTAGGCGACTGAGAGGGCGACGACGGCGAAGTCTCCGATGGGACGGAGGGACTCGTAGGTGAGTACGGGATCGCGGTCTTGCTGCGCTTGCGCGATGTCATCGGGCAAAAAAGCGCGCTCGGCCACAGTGTCTTCGCGGCCATTGAGTTCGCGGTAAATGGTCTGAAACCCCAGCGAACTCATCCCTACGTTGTAGGGCGACGGGTAAGTGAGGGCGACCTGAAGCGGCGCGGATTTTAAAATCGCTCCCCGCTCGCGAGACCGTCGTTGTTGAATAATATCGCGTGCGTGGTGAGCCATCCGTGCGCTGACTTTGGTGCCGTGTCTACCGCGCCCATTGCGACGGGGACCGACGATGCGAGTGCAGCGGTAGCACCGAAACCCGTGTCACGAAAGCCCACAAGGCGCTTACGGGACCATGTGCTCATCAAAGCGCAATGTGTCGTTGACGACCACGTGAAGCGCTCCGGCGCCCACCCGATGAGGCCACTGGACGGTGGCCGTGTAGACCCCGCGCTGGGCTTCTTCGGTGACGTGTGAGACCTGCACCCCGGCGGGCGCTTCGATGCGCAATGCGGCGTAGGGGATCCCTCCGCCACGCGAGTCGCTGAGCCGAATGGACACCACATGCATGTCGCTCGTGGTGTCGCTCACGACGGTCACGTGATGGTGGATCTCGCCTGCTTGTGCGGCAGAGATCTCGGTGGTCACGACCTCGTGGGTGTCTGGGCGTTCGCAGCGGAGCTGGTGTGCGCGACCCGGGGTTAGCACCATCGAGGGCAACGTGTGCATGGGAGAGCTGTCCATGGCGCAGCGCATTCCGGGCGGAAGCGTGACCAGCGCCAGGCGCCCAGGCGCAGCCTCGATCACACGCGGGCCCACAATGTCCACCGCGGCGGTGGGTCCCCAGGTCCCCTCAAGCTGCTCGGTGTCGATCGCGCGCGCTCGGATGAACACGCGCCCCGTCGCGACCCTCTGCAGCGCGGTCTGAAGCTCCGCTGCGCCCAAGGTTCGCCGCTGTTCAATCTGCGAAAAATCAGCCTGACGTGAGAGCTCAACCTGCCACTGCGCCACTGGCGTGTTGCTCACGGTGCGCAAGCCCACCGCGAGGTCCGTGGCGCTCCCGTAGGCTGTCACCGTGGGCTGCAGCCCGGTCATTGTGGGCCCTTGCACAAGGGGCCGCGGTACGGCAGCGTGACCAAAGTCCACGCGCGCGCCCCAGCCCTCACGCACCAAGGTCTCGTGCCCCATGGCTCGCACACGCGCCCGACCACTGAGCACCATGAAGCGCACGCGGTTCGCGCTCGCACGGACCAGCACCTCGCCGCTCAGGGCCGTGATCGTCGCTGCCGGTGTCACCAGCGAAAAAGCACGCGATCCGGGCCCGACGCGCATCACAAATTCGCCGCGACGCGCGAGGGTGTCCCGCGACGGTGTGTGCCCCGCGGGGACCGTCACGCTCGGGTCTCCGTAGACAAATAGGTCCGCTTGGTCTCGCGCGGTCAGTCGGCCGCCACCGTGCATCGCAAGGGACAGCTCGCCGCCCTCGCGCACGCGGAGGTGTTGCCCCTCGGTGACCTGCTCGCTGGGCGCAAGCTCGCGGCGTTGCGGGCCGAGCAGCTCGACGTTGCGCGCGCTCACCACGCCTGCCGAGCGCTGCACGAGCGCATGGACCCACATCGGGCTCAGAGCCCACCCCATGGTCGCTACGCAGAGCGCTGTTGTGCTGTATCGTCGTGCTTGTTTCATCGCCTCGTTGCTCCTCTTGGTCTGTGTCGTGACAGAGCTTTTGCAACGATCAGACCAACAGCTATGCGCTAGCGATTTTGCTGTAAATTCTCTCTCCTGCGCTCCCCCTGTTGAAAGCCTGACGCTCTGCCCACGCTTCGCGTCACCCCAATGACGCTCTATCGACACCCTGAGTGCCAAGATCTCGACGTCTCAGGGCTCGAGGGTCTCTTGCAACCGCACCGCGTCGTTGACAATCACGCGCACGATGCCTCGTCCCACGCGGGCTGGCCAACGCAGCGAGCACTCGTAGACCCCCCGCTGGGCTTGCTCGACGAAGGGCTCGGCGCGCACCCCGGCGGGAACCTCGATGCGCACATTGGCATAGGCCA
Source organism: Deltaproteobacteria bacterium (assembly GCA_030694465.1). GTDB lineage: Bacteria > Myxococcota_A > Polyangia > Polyangiales > JAUXYJ01. Next base: position 9,709 of record JAUXYJ010000012.1, read on the forward strand.
CGCCGCTGCCGCGCGCGTCACGCAGACGCAGGCTGAGCGTGCGGAGGTCCGTCGAGACGTCTCCGGCAAAGCGCAGCTCGTGTGACAACGGTCCCGCTTCGTCGGCCGAAATCGCTAGCTCGCCTACGGGGTCGCTCGGTGTGCGCTGGCAGCGCAGGACGTGGTTGCGGCCGGGCGTGAGCTCCATGGGGATCAGCTGCACTGCGGGGGGCGAAGAGTTAAGCCCACAGAGCATGCCCTCGGGGATCTCTACGCGGGCGAGCCGCCCTGCGCCTCCAGGGACCACGTGGGGGCCCTGAACCGAGAAGCTCAGGGGAGCGCCCCAGCGCCCCTCGAGTTGGTCTGCGTCGATGCCCCGTACGCGCACATAAAACTGCCCCGCTGACACGCCCTGCAGGGTGGTCTGTGTCTGGTTGGCCGGCACGGTGACCGTGCGCAGTACCGTGGCAAATGTGGGCTCGCGCGAGAGCTCGACGCGCCACTGTGCCGCCGGGGTTCGCCCACGGGCCTGCCACACCAAGGGCACCTCGACGGCGCCCCCATAGGTAAACATCCGCGGGATCTGCCCACGAAACACAGGCCCTGCGACCAGCGCGTGCGCCACCGCGGGCTGGCCCGCTTCGACCTTGAGCCCCATGCCCTCGCGCACAAGGACCTCGCGCCCCATGGCCCGAACCCTGACCCGGCCACTGAGCACGGTAAGTCTAGTATGTCTCGGGGTCACTTCGAGGGTAGCGCTCCCACGCAGCACGGTGATGGTGCACGCCGGGGTCGCGAGGGCGATGGACGACTGTTGCCCTGTCACTTCGATCGCGAAGCGCCCTCGTCGTGCGCTGCTCTCGCGAGACGGAGGCTGCCCCGCCGGAGTCGGGTTGGACGGATCTTGGTAGAGCGTGAGGTCGAGCGCGCCGCGTGCCTGCAGCTGCCCGCCTCCGTGCATGGTGAGCGTGACCTGGGTCGCGTCGGGGCCGCGCAGCCGCTGGCCCTCGCTGAGGGCGGTCTGTAGAGCGATCTCTCCCGAGGGAGAGAGCCTCTCGATGGCCCCTTCGAGCGAGGTCACAGTGGCGGTCCACGGGGCCGATTGCTGGGCGTTTGCAGTGGCGGGCGTAAGGGCGAGCGTGCCCACGAGGGCACACGCGGCGACGGGACGGTAGCGAAGGTTCACGTGCAGAGATGTAGCGCGAAAGTGGGCTGCGCGGGCATAGGCTCTTGATCACGGCGAACACGCACCCGCGGCCGGCGCCTAAGGGACACGAAGCGGTCCTGCGCGAGCGCTCACTCGCGCGTGAGGTCTACGTGCACCGTGGTGAGCGCTCCGTCGCGGGCGAGGCCTGCGCTGGCTACGCTGCGGCCCATTTCGCCGAGACCAAACACGCGCTCGGGCATCTCGTAGCTGTTGGGCGCGTTGTCCACCGACCACCACTCGCGCGTGGCCGCTTGCTCGCTCAGTCCCCAGTGCCCGTGCACCGCAAAGCTGTACCGAAATCGCCCCGCGGGGAGCCCTGTACAGTCCACGTTCAGCATCCCCTCGAAGGGCCCCGGCGCGGCGCGCAGAGGGCTCGGGATGAGCGCCACTCCGCGCGTCGGTCGCGAGGTCTGTCGCCAGCTAAATTGCAGGTCTGCGAACGGAGGCGGCGCGAGCGATCCCTGGGTAATCATGCCCTGTACGCGCACCCTCGCGCGCCCACGCAGGCTGCACGTGATGGGCACAATGAGCTCACCGTTCAGCGTGCGTGCGCGGTCGACACGGACCTCGTCTGCGGCCCCTCCGGCGTCGACGCGTGTGGCGCTCGTGAGCCTCGCGTCGTAGCCGTCAAACGGAGCCCACTCGCTCACCGCGACGTCTTCGAGGGTCCCAGCGCCGATGCGCTCGGTGCGTGCGCGGCGGGACATCTCGGCCACGAGCGTGCGCGCCGTGGGGATGTCTCGCGAGAGCACAAACAGCATCAGTGGGCGCGCGCCTGAGAACTCGTAAGACCCTGAATCTCCAGTGAAATTTGGCCGACGTGCCGTGAGCGATACGCCGCTCCAGCCGCGCTCGTCGCGGTTGACCTGTGCGATGTGTGCGGTTGTGCGGGCGAACATCTCGCGGTCGATCCGGCGCTCAGAGAAGTACCGGCCGTTGAAGGGCAAGCGCAGCCGCAGGACCCACACGCCGTAGCCCTCTTCGATGCGCTGTCTGAGCAGGGCGGCGATGCACGAGGGGTCTGCGCCGCCGGTGCAGGCGACGTCGCCGGACGCTGCGCCGTTGAAGGGCGTCGACGAGCTCTGTGCGCCGTCGGTGACCAGAATGGTCACACGAAAGGGGTCCAGCGGGTCGGCCTGTTGCTGGTCTGGGCGCGGGGCGCGCGGAGGCTTTCGCAGGGCTAAATCCAGCGCTCCGGCGCGGCCGCGGTACGTCGCGGGGTCGCGCAGTTGTTGCAGCGTGAGGGCCTGCTCGCAGCGCAGCTGCTCGTCCAACGCGCAGCGCTCAAACGGAACATTGAGCCCCAACGACGCCAGCGATGCCTCGAGCACCTGCCCATGGAGCCCCTCGAGCGCCAGGGCCCGCGCGCGGGCAAACCCCTGGTGGCTCTCAGAGATATCCACCACGATGCGGGCGCCGTTGCCGGGGGGAACGCGTGGGCGCGCAGGCTGCGTGACCGTGGGCGTCTGTGGGCGCGGGCGGGCCGAGGCGTCTGGCGCCGAGCGGCTGGGGCAGCCGCCCAAGGCGGTGGCCAAGAGCGCCGTGCCGAGCGAGAGCGAGTGGGTGCGGGATGGGTTCACGGGGGTCTTGTCGGGGGTGAGAGAGATCAGCGCTGCGTGTCGACCGGCTCGGCTTTGACCGTCTCGCGGCCGTCGCTCGCGGCGTAGGCAAACTCGGACGCTTGCACCAAAAACTCGGCTCCGTCTCGCTTGGCGCGCACGCGGTACTGGACGCGGCCGCCCTCGGTCGTGGGCGTGATGGGCCCGGCGCCTTCAAGCTCAATGGGCACATCGCTCGACCCGCGGCGCAGCACCGCGAGGTAGCTGTGCCAGCCCTTGGCCTTGCCTCCGACGACGTGCCAAAAGAGCTGCCCTTCGTGGATCAAGACCTGACCGACGGGGTCTGCGGTCTCGTCACAGAGACAGTGCCTCACGCCGGGCGGGAGCGCACAAATGTCGTCCTCGCGGGCGCGTGGACAGCGAACGTAGGGGCGAAGTCTGCGTGGCATGTTTCGGTTACTCCAAACGCCAGAGGTTTTTGGCCATGACGTGCTCCATAAAGAGCTCAAAAGGCGAGAAGCGCAGCCAGTTCGTCGGGCCGCTGCTCGAGTACGGGAGCTCGCTCAGCCGGTCCTCGAGCTGCCGCTCAAACAGGTGCTTGAGCGCGCGCAAATCCTGGTCAAACCGCGTGGGCGTCCATACGCACAGCCCCTCGCTCACCCCAGGCTCGGGCAAGAGCGAGAGCTGCGCATTGCGCGGGATGGACTCTTCGCCAAACCGGTACTGCTCGCGCGCCACGAGCCCCAGCACGGGCTGCCCCGGGCTCTGCGCAGGAGAGAGCCCCGCCGTGGCCATCGCGCCCACCTGCGCGCCCACAGCGGCCCCCAGCATGGCCCCCACGATCGGCGCCCCGGCCATGGGCATGGCCATGGGCATCCCAGGCATTGCGGGCATCCCGGGCATTCCCGGCATGGGCTGCATCGGTTGCATCCCGGGCATCGCTGGCATCCCGGGCATCGCGGGCATCCCGGGCATCGGTTGCATCCCGGGCATTGCGGGCATGGGTTGCATCCCCGGCATGGGTGCCATCGCGGGTTGCGGGGTCAAGGGAGTCAACGGCGCGGGCGGGGCGAAGGGGTTGCCGGGGCCGTTGTTGGGATCATTCGGGTCGTTGCTCATTGCAGAACACAGCTCCTCGTGAGGGGTAAAAACAACGGGGCGCTCAGCCTCGGGGCATGGGGTAGGTGCCCGGGCCAAAGAGCCCGCTGACCAGGGCGTCCCAGCGCATTTGCGCGAGGAGGGTCTCGGCGGTCGCGCCCTGCTGCGCCGCGGTCATCGAGAGCGTCTGCCACTGTTGGCTCAACAGCCATTGCACTTGCTCGGGCGCATAGCCGCTCATCGAGAGCGTCTGGGTCACCCGCTGCCACTGCTCTTGGCTCAAGAGCGCCTGCGCCGTGCGACCCGAGGCTTGGCTCATTTGCGTGGCCATCTGCCAGAGATATTGCTGGCAATACTGCGCGGGGTCTGTGCCGCTCGCTTGCGCCTGCGCGCTGATCTGCGGCCACATTTGCCGCAGCTGCATCGCCGCCCCGTCGAGCGCCGAGAACATCGGCATGCCCATCATGCCCATGCCCATCCCTGCGCCCTGCATGGGCTGCATGGGCTGCATGGGCGCACCCATCGCAGGCATCGCCGCGGCCATCGGTTGCATAGGTGCAACCATGGGCTGCATAGGCTGCATGGGTTGCATGGGCGCAACCATGGGCTGCATCGCGGGCTGCATGGGCGCGCTCTGCGTGGGCTGGGCGCCCATGGTGCTGCGCTCTTTGGCGGCCTCTGCGCGGAGCTTGCTGCGGTCGTCTTCGCCGCCTAGGCCAAACGGGCGGTACCACGGAACGCGGCGACCAGACTCGTTGAGCCAGAGGTCCCAGCCGAGCACACCGTGGCGCTCGGGGGTGCGCGCTGCGGTGCCTGCGTCACCAGCGTGGGCCTCCAGAAGACCTCGCGCGACGCGGGATTTACGGTGAGTTCCCTCTTCGGGGGTCACAAACGAGAAGTCAAATGACAGGCGCGGGTGGATCTCGGTGCGGCCGTTGATCTCGGTCACAAGCGAGATCTCTCCGTCGGTGATTTGCTTGGCGACCTCGGTCTCGCACAGCAGGTCCGACAGCCGCTTGCGCACGCGCTCGGCCATCATCTGCTCGACCGTCGCCATGCCATCCAAGACGATCTCACCAAAGCCCCAGCCGTTGCCCAGCAAGACCAGCTCAAACTCGATCCGTCGCTCGCTCGCGGGGCCCTTGAGGGTGCCCAGGATCCAGCGCTTTGTCGGCACCTCGACGCGTGTGAAGAGCCTGTTTTTACTCAGGTCAATCTTTCCGTCGGGGGTAAGTCCATGCTCGAGACATTGTCCGGCGAGCACCCTCGCGATGAGCTCCACGATGTAGCCAAAATAAGCCCGCGCCCGGCGCACGGCTTTTTGCTCTCGCGCCTCTTGGATCACGTTGCGCGAGGTCACAAGCTGTCTGCCCGAGGCCATGGTGCGAACGAGCGCCGCGAGCTGCGCATAGCTCCCCACGTCGGGCATCAAACAAGTGCCCTGGCGTTCGACCTCGTTGTTGCCCACGAGCGAACGAAGATAAGTGCTTCCGCCAAAGAAAATGCTGGTCGAAAAGATATGTGGGTGCATCCCCGCGTGGCCAAACTCACCGCGCCGGGCCCAGGTGTCTTCGACCAAGATCTCAAACGAGCCGCCGCCCAAATCCAAGTACACCCGAAACATCTTGTCCGCGGCTTCTTGCGCCACCGCGGCCTGTGCCTCGTCGAGCTCGCTGCGATTAAAAATCACCTGCGCCCCCGTGAGCGCTTCGAGTCTCTGTGTGGCGTGCTCGGTCGCGTGCCTGAGTGATTCGAAGTCCTCGGTGTCAAACGCGAGGGGATAGCTGTAAGTCACGTTGACCGTGCGCGGCGCGATGTCTTCTTCGGCCAAGCGCGAGGCCAAGGTCATCAGCAGCGCGCCCTCAAGAAAGCGTGCCTGCAGGGCTTGCACTTTCTGCGTGTCGCCCACCGCGGGCTTGTCGCGCGCGACCGAGCGTTTCCACTTAAACTCGTTGACGACGTGCTCGCTCGAGAGCTTGCTTCGCCCGCCTCGCAGAGGGATCCCAAGCTCTTCGCCAAACTTAAGCGACATGATCTCGCCCGCGCCGCGCGCACCCACGTCGACCCAGCGGCGCAAGCACAAGAGCTCGCTCGGCAAGAGGTCACTGTAGGCACCGCTCCACTCGCCGCCGGGCCACAGGTCCATCCCGCGGTACATCGTCGGGTTGCCTCCCGAGATCAGTGACAGAGACGTGGCCGCTCGGTTGCGACCGCGCTCGGGCTGCACCGTGCGCTTGGTCCCGTCCGGAAACCGCATCGCGACCACCGTGTTGCTCGTGCCAAAGTCCAGGCCCACTTGCCACGAGTCTCCGGGCAGCGCCGTGGGGTCTCCGGGCGGGATCGCGAAGAGCCCTCCGCCCAGCGGTTCGCCGTTTGAGCTGCTCCCTTGTGGCGGATAAAACCCTAGCGAAACCCACGCCGGGCGCCCGCTGTCCACAGCCAACACGCGCGAGGTCGCGAGCTGATCGCCCTCGACACCGTGCTCGGTCGCGATGGGCTCCCACGCGTACGCGAGCTCACGGATGCGCACGACGCCCTCGCTGCGCACCGTGGGCACGAGCGCATGCGCGCGTAGCTCTCGGGTGCGCGCAAAGAGCTCGAGGCCCTTCTCGGTCGCCGCGCCCACGCTGAGAATATAAAACTTCCACGCGCTGTGAGGTCTCTTGAGGTTGGGCCACATGCGCACCTCGACCCCGCGAAACGCCTCGCCGTCGTTGGGCGCCGACGGGTTGGCCGCGAGCACGTCGCACGTCACCGTGGGCCACTCTTTTTCTTGCAGCCCACGCAAGGGCAGAACGTACTGATACCGAGACCGTCCGCCCTCTTGCACGAGCTTGCCAAAGCGCCCCGGCGTGCGCTGGGCTTCTTCGACCGCATCGGGGTCCAGCGCGTCTAAAAACTCGGGCCGCACCGGGAGCGCAGGCCACACCCGCGCGCCGTCCGAGACAAAGGTTGGGACCGCGCGATAGCACACCATCTCTTTGGTGAGTGTGCGCACTTCGCCACGCACTTCGAGCCGCAATTTGCCTATCGAAATCACGCTCGCGTTGCCCGCGCTCGTGTCTCCCCAGCGAGCCCACGTCAGCGCGCTAGGCCGAAAGAAAATGCGATCCAGCGCCTTGAGATTGAGCCGATTGCTCCCGCAAATGGGACAGCGGAGCTTGCGCCCCGCGGTGCCCTGCTTGGCGTAGAGCACAGACATCTCGAGCCGGCTCAAGTCAAAGCCGCATGCTGTGCAGTGATGTTCCCCGACCGTGGTCGTTGCAGCCACCATGAGACCCGCGAGCGTACTTCACCTTTGCGCTCACTCATGCAACCGAGCGACACGGTGCGCGCTATTTCGCTCACCAACGCTCGCGCTCAGCCTGGGCACGTCCCGATGGGCACGCGCCCCACGTTGTTGCCGCGGTGGCAGTCCGCCACGCCGCTGTCTGGGTCGACACGCACCCGCACCGAGCGCCCCATGTCCGCGGGCAAGACCCCGTTGCATGTGACCATGGTGCACGCGCCCACGGGCAAGAGCTCGCTCGTGCGCGCTTCGCACAATCGCGCGCCGGTCCCGCCGCCCGCGGTCTCGAGCTCAAAGCGCACAGTCACGCCGTCACTCACGGGGTTGGTCCCTCGGTTGCACACGCGCGCGTTGAGCGTGACCGGGCCCGAAGCCGCGCAGAGATCACTCGACGCGGCGACGGCCACGGTGAGGTCCGCGATGGCGATGACGCCGAGGTTTCCCTGCACGTTTTGCCTAAAATTATTGAGCCCACGCACGCTCCAGTTGCGCAGCATGTCGCGGGTGCGCGGGATGCGCGCGTCGTCGGTGACGTGGGTGACCGAGTACGCGTGCTGGTTCCATACGGGGCGAGAGGCGGCCCAGCGATCCATCGGGTCGCGCAAGATCACAAACCCCGAGCTGCCCGCGCCCGCAGAGCTCGCCGACGGAAACAACGGGTCCGTCGCCGGACACGTCACCCCACGCGCCCTGGGCACAACAATCTCTGTGGCAAAATCCCCGTCAACGTCCGCGATCACCGGCAGCTCATACCCAGTCCCGCTCTGCGCCGCGGCCGAGTAAATCACCTCGCCCGTCGCTCCACGGTACACACGCAAAAAGCACTCGTCGCGGTACACCGCCTCGGCGGTCCCGTCGCCGTCAAAGTCAAACACGCTCGACCCCGTGCACGCGCTCGACGCGTCCTGCGAGGCCTGCGCCCACAAGACCCCCGGCGGCAGCGTCGATCCTGCGGGTCGTCCGCAGCGCCCACCAGGCCGCGAGGCCGGGCGAATCGCCACGCAGTCCGGGTCGTACACCGTGTAAAAGGCCCGGCCCGCGACGGCAAACTCGGGCCAGCCATCGCCGTCAAAATCCGCTGCCGTGGGCGCCCCGCCGTTGCCTCGGCCATAGAGCGGGTAGGGCCCAAAGACCACCTCGCCAGTGATGGTCTGGATGCGCACGGTGGCGAGACCGTTGGCGTTGTAAATCTCGCTCTCGGCCGCGACGACGGCGACCTCGGGGATGCGCGTCGAGGGGTCGTTATCGCTCGCGCTGAGCGCACCAAAATCCGCGATCGCGGTGAGCCCTCGCGTGATCATCGCCGGGGCCGTGGGACGATAATAATCTTCGAGGACCCAGTCGCGTCGCGCGGTGTCCCAGCGAAAAACCCCCTGCGAATCTGCAAGCTCAATCGCGCCGTCGTTGTCCACGTCCGCGAGCGCGCTAAAGGTCCCGAGCTGCAGATACGAAGTGGACGAAGACATCGGGTTCAGAATGCAGCCGCGCGAGTCAAACACGTGCCGCTCTGCGATCACCTCGGGGCGCCCGTCGTCGTCGAGATCCACGAGCGAGGGCCCCGAGTTAAACGTGGACTCCCACGGGGTCGCGCCGCCCAGCACAAACGCGGGTTCGCCAGGCAAATCGCAGCGTCGACCGGTCCACGCGCGCTCAAGCGTGTGCGCCGGGGTCATGCCCGGGTGGTCCACGATGCGGTACGCGATGAGCTCAATGGGCGTCTGCCCTCCGCTGGCCGGGGGCGTGCGCCGAAAGGTCACGATCTCGGGGTGCCCAGTCACCACGGTGCCCACGGTGCGCAGGTCTCCGTCGAGGTCGCCGATCGCGACCTGTGCACCATACGAGGGCTCGTCCCCTAGCGAAGGTGTCTGGGCAAATCCCACGCGCAATTGCTCTTCGCACGTGCGCCCCGAGAACACGCGCAGCACGCCGGACGCGGCCTGCGAGTCAAACGTGGTGGCCACAATGCTGGGCTCGATGCGCAGGGTAGTGCCGTCGAGGTTGAGGTCGGCCACCATGGGCGAGTTGTAAATATTGCGGTAGTTCGCAGTGGGATCGCCTGCGGGGGGCGCGCTCCACTCGCACTGCACGGTGGGCAAGACGGCTTCGACCATGCGCGGCCGCGCGCAGCTGGGGTCGTTGATGCGCGTCGCGGGCACGCCGTACGGGACACACTTGAGGTCGGTGTCGCAGTAGCTGTCACCTGGGCAGTCGTCGTCGGTGCGGCAAGCGCCCAGGTCCGGGACGCACTGGTCGTGTGCACATCGGTTAGGCAAAACACAGCGCGAACACGCGCTTGCGTCGGATGCATCGGGTCCCGAAGAGACCTCGCTCGCGTCAATTCCGGCGACGTCGCCGGGTGGTGTGCTGAGGTCATCACGTGCGTCCAACTGCGCGGTCCCATCGGCGCGCGAAGCGTCGGTCTCGCCCACGGGAGATGCACACGCAGCGAGGAGACACGCACACACCACAGAGCCAAAACGCACGCTCGACATGAGTACAGCGTAACATCAAGAGGGCGGAGATACGCTCGCTACGGCGGCGTGCTCAGGCGGCCACGTGGCTCTTGGACACACGCTGCGCTTCGTGGCGAAGGACGGTCCAGAGCTCTTCGAGCGCTCGCTCGACGGCGACATGGGGGTAGGGCGCTGCGGCTTCAAAGACCAGCTCGCGAAGGGCGCCGGTCTCTAGACGCACATCACATACGTAGCGACGTTGACCGTAGCGCCCGTCTTTGCGGCGCAACCGCACCGTCGCGCGCGAGATCCAGTCTTCGAAGCCACGCAAGACCTCGCGCGTCATCACTTCCGCGAAGTTCTTCATGCGCTCTGAGACGTTAGCTCCTTGGTCCAACACGTCGATCGTCATTGCCATGCGCGACACAGTCCTTTCTGGGTTCACCGTGGGTGGGATGCCTGGGCAACCCGTCGCGCTCGGCAAATATTCGTTGATCTCGTCCGATCTACATTGATCGTTCGCTAAAATCGAATCTACACAGGTCGGTACGCTTCGTTGATCGTTCGCTAAAATGCTATGCGTCTGGCTGGAAGGAGCGAAAAAATGGAAGGACTTAACTACCATCACTTGTACTACTTCTATGTAGTCGCGCGCGAAGGTGGCGTGAGCAATGCCAGTACATTCTTGCGATTGGCCAGCCCGACCATCTCGGGCCAGGTCCGCCAACTCGAAGAGTCTCTCGGCGAAAAGCTCTTTGATCGTGTGGGACGCGGCCTGGTCTTGACCGACATGGGCGAGACCGTCTTTCACTACGCCGAAGAGATCTTTGCCACCGGGCGTGAGCTCTTGGACACTCTCCAAGGGCGGCCCACGGGGCGACCGCAGCGGTTGACTGTGGGCGTGGCAGACATGCTCCCAAAGCTCATCGCCCATGACCTCGTGCAGCCCGCTCTTTCACTCAGTGCGCCCATCCGCTTGGTGATCCGTCAGGGGACCCACGAGCAGCTCGTTAACGACCTCGCCACGGGCCGTGTTGACGTCGTGCTCTCGGACTCGCCGGTGAGCTCTCCGAGCAAGATCAAAGCGTTTAACCACGTGCTGGGTGAGTGCGGGACGAGCTTTGTCGCGACAGCCAAGGTCAAGCGTGCGCTCCGAGGCGCGTTTCCGGAGTGTCTCACCGGCGCGCCTATGCTCGCAGCGGGCGAAGGCAGCGGAGCGCGACGCGCAGTAGACGCCTGGCTCGACGCCAACGCGATCAGACCGCTGATCCAGGGCGAGTTCGCAGACAGCGCGCTGCTCAAGGTGTTCGGCAGCGAGGGCCTGGGTTTTTTTTCTGTGCCCACGGCCATCGAGGCCAGCGTGTGCGAGCAGTTCTCGGTGGTGCTCCTTGGGCGCGTAGACAGCATCCGCGCTAGGTTCTTTGCGATCAGCGGGGAGCGCAAGGTCAAGCACCCCGCGGTGTTGGCCATCTGTGCGTCCGCCAAAGACCGCATGTTTGCGTAGCTTGCTGAGTTCGATAGCGACGCAGATTGTCACAATCTCCCTCGAATGGCTCGCCTCTACGGCGCAACGGGTGCAGTGCCTGTCGCCCTAGCGCGATGCGAGAAAACTCGATACATAGCTCGCTGTAGTCACAAATTCATCAACTGGGTTGCTCCCACGAGACAGACTTCGCACACATCATGTGCATGAGTGTGGAGCCCACTTCAACCCCACCATTCCTAGCCAATTGATACAAACGCTCCAATGAACTACCTCAAAGAAATTGCACAAAATGCGCTGATGAGACTCCCCGTTGTTCAGCGTTTTGCCATGCGTCGGCACTCGACGGGGCTCAACAACGATGAGCCTGCTGCGCGAAAGACCTACGAGTTCATGACGCGCTTTGGTGCCGTGAAGGACAAAGACGTACTGGAATTAGGGCCAGGCCAGACACTGCTTCTGATGCACCAGGCTCTCGCGGATGGCGCGCACTCGTGTGTCGCAGTGGATATCGCTGACTACTTTACTGCGCGTCGTGAAGAGCAAAAAAATGTGCGACTCTGTATCTATGATGGCCAGAGCATTCCGCTTCAGAGTTCGTCGGTAGATCTTATTTGGTCTAACGACGTTTTTGAGCACTTTCGCTATCCGCAAGACATGGTCAGAGAGTGTTTTCGTGTTCTTCGTAGCGGAGGCACCATGGTCGCCGTGGTGGATGTTCGAGACCACTACGAGTCCGAAGAGCGAAAATTCTCAAACAATCTCCATCACCCTACCTGGCTGTGGAACCTCATGAAATGGAATCGCAGCGCATTTACGAATCGCGTTCGCTATTCTGAATGGCTGACAATGTTCGATCGCATCGGATTCGAGTGCGTTGAGAAAGAGCCCTATGTCCTCCCAGCGCTCCAAGCAGAATACCGAAAGCGCCCGGATCTTCAGCGTTGGAGCGAAGAGGATATCAGCGCGCGCGGTTTTCACGTTGTGCTTCGGAAGCCCTAGCGTCTAGCGTGAAACTCGACACGTAGAAAAGCCCGGACAGCGAGTCCGATGTAGACACGAAGGGCACGCGAGATCCGAGCTTGAGACTTGTCGACGCAGCAACACCGCTTCAGACCACGAGGGTGCACTTCGACTTTCTAGCCCAATCGAGCCATATTCTCGCGATCTCGTAGCAGCGCAGAGACCCCCTGGTTGCCCCTCCCAATGTACCTCGTCGTCGTGCAAGACTCGAGACACTTTGATCCATGCGGGACGACCTCAGCTCCTAACCAGATCCGATGTTGCCTAGTTAATCCACGGTCACTTCGCAAAAGTCTGTAACCGAGGACTTTCAGACTCTCTACGCAACACGCGCCCCGCTCCCGCTCAACGAAAGCCCGTCCAGCAGTTGTTCAGCGGAGCACATCCGCCGGGCGCCCCCACCGACACGCACGTCGTAAACGTCTGCGCGATCGGCGCCGCAAGGGTCGTGCACCGCGCCCGGCACTCAGTCCGTTGCGTAGCGTTTGGGCACTGTCTGTGCACCGTGTCACACGCGCTCTGGCACGCGGTGCAGGTCCCGTCGCCAGACATGCACGGCGCCGGCTCGCCGCCAGCGTCCCCAGGCACGGGGCCCGTGTCCGTCCTCGCGTCCCCTGCGTTGCCTGCGTCCGTGCCAGACCCTGAGTCCGCGGGGGGCATGCCACTGTCAAAGACCGTCACGCGTGAGCACGCCTCTTGGCACGCATCGAACATCCCGAGACACATCCCGGCACGACACACCTGCACGTTGGCCAACACACCCACAGAGACATGGCAGGCGCACGAGAACGCGGCGCACTGGTTGTTCGCAGCGCACATCCCGCCGCCGCTGTCTGCCGCGCTGTCGGTCGCCGATCCGCTGTCGGTCGCCATGGTGCCTGGACCACAAGCAGCAAGGATCGAAGCAAGAAAGCTCACGCGAAAAATTTGTCGAATCATCATGGGTTAAGCGCTCCAAAGTCATTTGCCTGGTCTTGGCGAGCAGACAGCCTGCCTGCTCAGTGCCTCTACGCGGCCGCACGTCAGCTTGGACCCTCTGAGGTCTGCGTCCCCGAGAATGCACGTCGGAGCGTACGCTTTGCAGGCACGCTGGCCTCCCTACGAGACCCCACCGACAGCTCGACAATCCCCGCACGCGTTGGGCCCTTAGCCCTCGCGAAGTGGCTCACTTTGTCACGCGGTTCTGCTCAATTCACAGGATTTATAATGTGGTACACTTCTCGCATACCCAAGCGCTCAGCACACTCTGCGCAAGAGACCCCTTCTCTGGGTCCCCTTGCGTCCCACTCCTGAGTCTTCACTCTTTTTTGCCCGCAAGGTTAGCCCACCGATGAACCCCTCGACCCACCGCCTTGTTCGCGCCTCGCGCGCTCACCGCCCGCTCCGTTTGGCCGCTGGTTTTGCAGCCATCGCGCTCTCAGCGGGCCTCCTTGCGCCCAGCGCAGCGCACGCCTGTGGGGGCTGTTTTGCGCCTCCGGGCGCTGTGCAGAGCGTGACCGATCACCGCATGGTGCTCTCGATCTCTGCGCGGCAGACCATCCTCTGGGATCAGTTTAGCTACGCCGGAAACCCCAGTGATTTCTCTTGGATTCTCCCGATCCAGGGTGGCCCCGAGGTGCGCGTCGATCTCGCGGACAACCGGTTTATGCAGGTGCTCGACAACCTCACCGCGCCCACGCTCTACCAGCCCCGCCGCCCCTCGCAGAACTGTGGTGGCAACTTTAGCGAAGAGGGGGATTTTGCCAACGCAGGGACCGCGCCAGCGCCCAGCGCGGGCGGGGTCACGGTGCACCGCGAAGAGGTCGTGGGACCCTACGCGGTGGCCATCATCGGTGGGACCGATGCCATGGCCGTGCGGGTCTGGTTGCGGGACAATGGGTTTAGTGTTCCGGCGGCGATTGAGCCGGTGATTGATCACTATGTGGCGCTGCGAAGTGACTTCGTCGCGCTGCGGTTGCGTGCGGGGACCTCGGTCAATCGCATGTCTCCGGTGCGGATCACTATGCCGGGCTACGCGCCCACGCTGCCGCTGCGCATGGTGGCCGCGGGCGTGAGCGACAAGGTCGCGATGAACCTCTTGATCCTCGCGGATTCGCGCTTTGAAGCGACCAATTTTCCCAACGGCGAGGTCCGCAACACCGACCTGATCTGGGACTGGAACTCGGCCCCCGCCCAGATCCCCGCCGAAGACTTTCGCGCCGCCGAGCGCGCCATCAACGTGCGCAACGCCGGCCGCGCCTGGATCACCGAGGCCGCCCTCGCACAGTCCAACTCCACCCTCACGCGCTTGGCCCGCAACGCCGTCAACAGCATCCAAGGCCCTACGACCCCTGTGTGCCCGGCCGACGGCTCGATGACCCGCTGTGTCGAGCCCACCCCCGAGGCCGACATGGCCGCCGCCCTCGCAGGGCTCACGTCCAACCCCACAATCACCCGCATGCGCGCAGACCTCGCGGGACAGCTCCTCGACCGAGACCTTCAGCTCGCTCCCGCCGCGGTCCCGTCCGAGCGCCCGCGCGAGTACAGCTACGGCGTCGTGCGCAACGCTCCCCCTGCCCCTCCGCCCTGCGCGGTGCCCTCGCCTGCACGGCCCGGCGTCACACCCATCCGCTGCAGCGCGGTCCCCGCCGGATCTGCAGGGTTTGGTCTCAGCGGCGCTGCGTTTGCGTTGAGCGCCCTCGCAGCAGCCGCGCGTCGCCGCGCCAAGCGCTAGGCGCTAGCGCGAGGTTGCAAACGCGACCTGCGACCCATCGGTGCTCATCGTGATGTCTCCGTTGAGATCCGTTCGGTAGACCCGCATCCGCGCTTGCCCAAGGTTGGCCACGGTCTCTGCGTGGGGGTGCCCATAGTCGTTGCCCTGCGCACACGAGATCACCGCGGACTGGGCTCCAACGGCCTGCAAAAACTCAGGCGAACTCGCATAGCGCGACCCATGGTGCGCGACCTTGAGCACCTGCGCGCTCAGCATCCCGCGCTGCTCGGCCAAGAGCCTCGTCTCGGTCTCGCTCTCGGCGTCGCCAGTGAAGAGCACACGCACGTTGCCAGCGCTCGCGCGCACGACCACGCTGTTGGCGTTGGCCTCGCTCCGTGAGCGCTCGATGAAGGGCATCCGGGGCAGCAAAATCTCTAGCCGAATCGAGTTTCCGAGGGTGAGCGTCTGGCCTTGGCGCGCGGGCGCAAACGGGATCGCGCGCAGCTGGATCTCGGCGAGCAAGCGGTCGTACGTCGCGATCGGGTGCGCAAACGCCGGGTCCAGCACGCGCCCCACCGTCACCGCGCGCATCACGTTGCGGGCACCACCGATGTGATCCAAGTGCGGATGCGTGAGGATCATCCAGTCCAATCGCGTGACACCGCGCTGGGCCAAGAGCGCGCGCAGGTGCTCGTCGCCCCCCGGAGGGCCCGCGTCAATAAGCCCCGCGTGCCCATCGGCCGACTCAAGCAGCGCGCTGTCACCCTGGCCCACGTCCACAAAGGTCACCCGCATGCGCAGCGCGCCCGGAACAATCGGTGTGTTCTGCGGCGCAAATCCCACGCTCGGAGGCACCATGGGCTGCACAGGTTCGACCCTCGGCGGGGTCCTCCGGCGTGGTCGCCGCGCGGGCGGTGGAGCCTCTTCGGGCACCCAGTGCGCCACCTCGGCCATGAGCTCTTCGCACGCGACAAGCCCGCCCAAGAGCATCGCCAGAAGCGCCAGTGACTTGCCTCTCATCGTGCGCCAAGCATCGCACATCCCATCGCAATGCAGCGCGCGCACGCGAACCAGCTACACTCGCGCTCGAGATCTCTGCCCGATGCGCGTACTTCACCTTCACTTTGTACTGCTCGCCTCGTGCGCCCTCGCGGGTGCGCTGTTTTCGCCTGAGGCGCACGCCCAGCGCGCGAGGCCCATCACCCGCCCGCCACCGGTGGCTGGACCTGTGAATCCCGCAGAGATCGTGCCGCCAATCGCTGCGGCTACCGCGCCGACGCCCGAAAATCCGCGCGTGGCCGAGGGCGCAATCGCGCGCGAGGGCGAGCTGGTCTTCATGATCTACGCTTCGGCGCCGCTGCCCGCGTGGGCCACTACGCCCGCGCGCTCGGCAAGCACAGCGCCGATCGTGGACGCCGAGCCGCCGCCGCCCCCGGTGACCTGGGCCGACGTCGCCGCGCGATACAACCGTGGCCTCGTGATCGGTCTACAGCTCGGCGCAGGGAGCCCCGTTGGAATGGCGGGCGCGTGGATCGAAGCCGGAATTCACAGAGCCATCGCGGCCCGCGCTGCGGTCGGAATCGACGCGAACTTCGGCCCCGTGATCGAGCTCGGTGCCCTCGCGCGGCCGTGGAGGTTTGGCGCGTGGGCGCCCGTGCTAGGGCTGTCTTTTTCGTCGAGCTTTGTCTCGCAGGACTACAACGACAGGCCCGGCCTGCGCGTCCCAGCAAACTCGTTTTGGCTGCAGCCCAACGCGGGGATCGAGCTGCGCGTGGGTGCGGGCTTTGTCCTCCGGGCCTCGGTGGGCGCGAGCGTCATGCTCAACACTGGGGCGTTCTCAAACGTCGCGCAAAACGGCTGGTATGGTCCCGTGTATGTGCCTGATATAATTGGGCAATCGCCGTTCTCAGCGGCCGACGCGCACGACCGTGGCATGGCGCTCGTGGTGCCCTCGATCTTCTTCGACGTGGGCTACGCGGTCGCGCGCTACTGAGCTAAGCAAGACAGCGGGACCGCCATCACCGCGGACTCTCGTCGCACGGCCTCTGCGTCGCCCTCTTCGCTCGGGCTCTCGACCGAGACCTCGCCACCAAACCACACACCGTCGTCGCAAGAGACCAGCGTAGGGCGATCGGTCGGTGGCATCGCGTCGGCGTGAAGGGTGTGCGTCTCGACGCGATCCTCTGGATTAACCCAGGCCAATCGCTGCGCGACCGATTGCCCATCCACCGGCGCAGCGTAGAGCACGGCCCAGCGCCCCGTCGCGCGGTCCAGGGCCAGGGCGTCGGGGAGCCCGCTCGACGCCACGGTGACCACCCGCGCTTGGTCCCCACGCACGCGAAGCAATTGCACGGGGCCCGGGCGCACACACAGGCCCTGACCGAGCGAGAGACATCCCGGACCCCCTCGATCAAACCCTGCAAATACAAAGGCAGACTCACTTGTGCCCGACCCGGCGACGTCGCCGCCTCGGCCCACGACGAGCACCTGCTGCGAGGGCACGGTCTGCGTCGAGAGCACCCTCGCGGTGTCCCCCTCGATCCGCGCGACCCGCAGCTCGGTCTGCTGTGTCGGGGTCGCTCGCACGGTGACCAAGACCTTGGCGTCCGCGGCAAACGCGCGCAGCTCGCCATCGAGAAGCACCTGCAAATGCTCAGGGCTCCGTGCGTGCTCACCCCGACCGAGGGCGACCTCAAGAAGCGTAGTGACTCCGAGCATGTGCTCGCGATCGGCGTAGCTCCCGAGCACTCGGAGCATGCCCTCGCGCTGGTCCACTACGGCGAGAGAGCCCCGCGCGACGATGTCATTGGGCAGCGCGAGCGAGCCCCTGCGCGGCCTCCCCGTCGGGTCCGCGGGGTCGTGCTGCAGGACCCACCACTCGTCACGGTCAAGGCCCTCGATGGCCGCCGTGGGAGCGCGCCACACAAGGGGCCCTCCGACCGCGTCAGGGCGCACAATGTCGAGCGAGGTGACGGCGGTGGCTTCGACCGAGGCGAGGCTCCAGGGGCGGGCGCTGGTGAGCTCTCGGGACATGCGCGAGAGCGAGTGACTGCGCACGACCCACGCGGTCAACCGAGGGCCCGCGCACGTGAGATGCAGCGCGTCGAGTGGGCCCGAGCCCGCAGGGACGGCGAGGCTCCCCGAGGCGATCTCGGCCCTGCATCGCGCCGGGTCAGCCAGCAGCGGGGCTACGCGCGCATCGGGTGATCGCGCTGAAGAATCACTGGGCGCACGCTCGCACTGCCGCGCACACTGAGAGAGCGTGAGCGAGAGAAGGGTGAGCCCAGTGCGTGCAAAAGTGCGTGTCACACTTTCTCTTTGGTCACGCGGCCGAGCAGGCCTTGCGGGCGCAGCAAGAGCACGGCGACCAAGATCGAGAAGACAATCGCGGGCGCAAACGAGCTCGAGACGTACGCGGCCGAGAGCTGCTCGACGAGGCCAATGAGCAGGCCTCCGACCATGGCGCCGGGGATGTTTCCGATGCCACCGAGGACGGCGGCGACGAAGGCTTTGAGACCGGGCTGCACGCCCATCAGAGGCTCGACGCGGGGCTGGTCGAGGGCGAAGAGAATGCCGCCTGCGCCGGCGAGGAGCGAGCCGAGCCCAAAGGTCATCGCGATGACCTGGTCGGTGTGCACGCCCATGAGCCTCGCGGCGTCCGCGTTGGTGCTAATCGCCCGCATGGCTTTGCCAATGCGTGTGCGCTGAACGAGCAGGGTCAAGAGCACCATGAGCAAGAGCGCGGCGCCGAGATCAATGAGCTTAATGAGGTTGGTCGTGATGGGCCCGATGTGCACCGCAGCCGAAGAGATCAGCGGCGGAAACGCACGCGGAGTCGACCCAAACTTGAGCACCGCGAGGTTCTGCAAGAGCATCGAGACGCCGATGGCCGTGACCAAAGGCGTGAGCTTGGGGGCGTTGCGCACGGGGCGATACGCGAGGCGCTCAATGAGCACACCGAGGACCGCGCAAGAGACCATCGCCAAGAGCATCGCGGCGAAGAAAGGGACCACGCCGGTCGCGCCGCTGCCGAAGAGCGCTGCGCCAAAAATCCCTGCAAATGCGCCCAACATAAACACGTCGCTGTGGGCGAAGTTAATCAGCCCCAGCACGCCGTAGACCATGGTGTACCCAAGCGCGATGAGCGCGTAGACACCGCCGAGCGCGATGCCCTCGAACATCTGCGAGAAAAACCGCGCGGGCGCCTCGGCGGCACCTCGCACGATGCGAAATACGGGGACCACCGCGAGGCCGGCGATCACGAGCGGGATCAAGCGCTTAGAGATCGGGACAGGGCGCGCCGTAGGGACCGCAGTGCTTGTGCTCACGTCGCCTCGATCGCGCGATGAAACCTAAACGCGTCCTCGCGCACCTCAAGGATCACCGCGCTCTTGATCGCGTTGCGCTGCGCGTCGATCGAGATGCGCCCTGTGGCGCCCTCAAAGCGCTGCGTCGCGGCGAGGGCTGCACGGACCGCGGGACCATCGGTCTGCCCCGCGCGACGGATCGCGTCGGCGGCCACGAGCATCGCGTCGTAGCCCAGCGCGGCGAGCCCATTGGCGTCGTGGCCAAAGCGCTGGCGGTAGTTGCGCACGAACGCTTCACCCACCGGGGAGGTGGGATGATCCGGGGCGAATCCCTCGCTAAAGTAGCTCCCGACGAGCTTGTTTTCGTCGTTGCGAAAGAGCGCTGGAGAGTCCCAGCCGTCGCCGCCCAAGAAGGGACCGGTGTAGCCCAGGGCGCGGGCTTCGCGCGCGATGAGGGTGACCTCGGTGTAGTACCCAGGGACAAAGATCGCTTGGGGTTGTTTGGCCAGCATCCCCGAGAGCTGCGCCGAGAAGTGCGTGTCGCCCTTGTGGTAGCTCTGCTCATCGACGAGCTCGCCGCCGAGCCGCGCGAAGGTCTCGCGAAACGCGCGCGCCAGGCCCGTTGAGTACGCGCTGGCCTCGTCTCGAAAGATCGCGACCTTCTGCACAGCCTGCCCATTGATCTGCAGCTCTTTGGCAAACCGCGCCATCACCGAGCCCTGAAATGGGTCGATAAAACACACGCGAAAGATGTAGTCGCCCACGCGCGTGACGTCTTCGTTGGTGCTCGAGGGCGAGACCATCGGGATGCGCCGACGCTGGGCAACGCGCCCACCCGAGAGCGAGAGTGAGCTGGCGACCTCGCCGATGATCACTTCGGCGCCCTCGCGGTCGATCAAGCGCGTGACCGCGCTCGCGGCCTCGGTGCTGTCTCCGCGGTCGTCTTCGACAACCAAGCGAAATCGCTTGCCGAGTACGCCTCCGCGCGTGTTGAGCTCGTCGACGGCGAGCTGCACACCGTTGCGCGTCGAGATGCCAAACTCGGCCTCGCTGCCCGTCATCGAGAGGTAAGCGCCGACTACGATGGTGTCTTTTTGCTTCTTTTTGCAGCCCACGATCAGAGAAGAGCTGAGGGGCGCGAGGGCCAGAGCCGAGAGCACAGAGCGTCGATTGGTTCGCATGACGGGCGGGATTCAACACTGTGCAGCGCTCAGCGAGCAAGCACGCAGCGCACACCGCGTGCTCGAATTGCGCTTCAGCGAGCTCTCTAGCGCCCTCTCAGTGGCCCATGAAGGGCTTGACCCCAAAGCGATCGAGGAGAGTCACCACGGCGGTCAGGGGCAGGCCAATGACGCCCGTAAAGTCCAAGCCCCGGATGCTCTCGAAGAGCGCGATCCCTGGGCCCTCGATCTTGTACGAGCCCGCGCAATCGAGCGGCTGATCGAGCCGCACATAGTGCTCGAGCTGTGCGCGCGAGAGCGTCCGCATGGTGAGCTCGTGGGTGTCCAGCCAGTGCTCGCTGCGACCCGAGCGGCCGTGATGCACACAGACCGCGGTGTGAATCTGGTGGGTTTTTCCGGACAAACGCGCGAGTTGAGCGACGGCGCGCTCGGCCGTGTGGGGTTTGCCCATGGCCATGCCTTCGAGCTCTACGGCCTGATCGCTCCCCAGGATCAGCGCGTCGGGATACTTCTGGGCGAGCGACGTTGCTTTGCCCTCGGCGAGGGTCTTCACGAGCGAGATCACTGAGAGATTTCCCAGTCGATCTTTCTCTCGCTCTTCGTCGTAGTCCGCGGCGATGCACTGCACGCCAAACCCGAGACGCGCGATGAGCTCACGACGGTAGCGAGATTCACTCGCAAGAATGATCACGGCGGGGCGGTCCATCTCCGTAGCATGAACGCACTGGGCGGGGGGCGTCGAGGGATCCAAGACCTACGGGCCTTACGTGTGCTGTCTCAACCCCGTAAGCAAACTCGGACACTCGAAGCGTGCGTCTGCGGAATTTCAGGACCTTGAGAGAGAGAACCACCCGCTGAGTACCGATCTCACCTGTGGCATTGGTAGCCTCACCGGCTGGCCTGTAGCAGGGGCCGCGCGCCAACTACTTCAAGGCCGGTTCTGCGGGCTTGGTTCCGTGAAGTAGTT
>JAUXYJ010000031.1 GCA_030694465.1 Deltaproteobacteria bacterium
TTAATCACCTGGTCTTTTATCGCCAAGTCGTGAGCGATCTCCGCGCCGCAGGGTTCTAAGTCGCTCACATCCGGCGACGTCGCCGGGTCAACGCGGCTGAGCGCAAGTGCGTCAATCACGCTCGCGCAACGGACACCACGCGCGTATACAACCGAGCCATACGCACCGTGAGAATCCTCGGAATCGAAAGCTCTTGTGACGAGACCGCCGCCTCGGTCATCGAGACCCTCGACGACGGCACCGCGAAGGTGCTCTCGGACGTGATCGCCACACAGATCGCCGAGCATGCGCCCTACGGTGGTGTGGTCCCGGAGCTCGCCTCGCGTGCCCATTTGCGCGCGATTCGCCCGGTGATCGAGAGCGCAGTGTCCGAGTCCGGGGGCTGGGACTCGCTGGACGCCATCGCGGTCACTGCGGGCCCGGGGCTCGCGGGCGCGCTCTTGATCGGGATCCAGTGTGCAAAAGCCATCGCGCTCGCGCGGCGGCTGCCCTTGGTGCCCGTCAACCACTTGCATGGACACCTGCTCGCGGTGTTTCTCGACCGGGCGCTGGTGGTGGGTGATCGGCCGAGCTTTCCGTTTATCGCGCTGGTTGCGTCGGGTGGGCACACGGCGCTCTATCGCGTAGACAGCCCCGAGGACATCCGCGAGCTGGGCGCGACACGCGATGACGCCGCGGGCGAGGCGTTTGACAAGGTCGCCAAGCTCTGTGGCCTTGGCTACCCCGGCGGCCCCATGATTGACCGGCTCGCGGCCAAGGGAGACCCGACCAAGATCGCCATGCCCAGGCCCATGCGGGCGCGCAAATCACTGGAGTTTTCGTTCAGTGGGCTCAAGACCGCGGTGGCCATGTGGGTCGAGCGCAACGGAGTCCCCGCCGAGGGCGCAGGGCTCGAAGATCTCGCAGCGAGCGTGCAAGAGGCCATCGTAGACTCGCTCGTGCGCAAGCTCATCGCCGCGAGCGTGCAAGAGAACGTCCCGCGCGTGGTGCTCTCGGGGGGCGTCGCGGCCAACCGTGGGCTGCGGGCGCGCGCACAGCAAGAGTGCGATCGCGCTGGGATTAGCCTGCACATTCCGCCGGCGAAGAGCTGCACCGACAACGCCGCGATGATCGCATACGCGGGCGCTGTGCGCTTTGCAGCGGGCCACCGCGCAGGGTGGGACCTCGAAGCCGCCGTGCGCTGGAGCCCGGGTGAGCGCGACGTCCCGCCGTACAATCGCTGATTATTCGCTCACCGATCGATAGAGCACCTCGGAGCGCAGGACGTACTTCGTGCCCTTGGTGACCGCCCTGCCCGCGTGCAAGAGCATGTGCTGAAACCACAGCACGCTCCCACGCACCGGAACCACGCGCTGTTTCTCTTCGGGAAAGTCCGTCTCGCCGCCCTCGAAGTCATCGTTGAGGTAGACCATGAGCGTTAACAAACTGTGCGAATTGTCAGGCCCTTCGTACGACTGGTCGTGATGGAGCCCAAACTTCTGTCCCTCTTCGTAGCGATAGACGCGCAGGGGCGAATACACACCCACGACGCGCATGGTGACACGCTGACCGCTCGCGAAGTCATCGGCTTGCATGGTCTCGGGCACGGACGATTGCACGCGCTCAAAGAGCAATTGACCCAGCGAATCATCACGCAGAATCGCGGTGCTGTTGTCTCGGATGTTGCTGGCGATCTCGCGCCCGTTGCGCCCGTTCACGGTCGCAGCGAGCCACTCTCCGTCACGGACTCGCGCGATCAAGCGATCGCATTCGTCCGCACTAAAGAGCCCCGGAAGGACACGGATCAGCGGGCGCGAAAAATCGAAATGACCTGCATAATGAGCCATGGATTGCACACTAGCAGCTCGCATACGCCGGCGCCGTTACTCGGCACGACAGCGCGTGACACCGTCGCGATCGTGTCAGATCGCGCGGACGCTGTAGCTCACCCGCGTGCTCGCAGGCACGGTGGTCGCGCCTCCACGGAGATCGATCTGCAGGTTCGTCGCAGCCGCGTTGAACTGGTAGGTGTTGAGCCACAGCTCCGTGCTCGATGGAGTGCGCACCGAGGCCGTCAATCGCACCCGCTGCGGGCTCGCAAACTCGACGCGCACACCGCCCGTCCCTCGTCGAATCACGACCGCACGGACGCCCGTCGCGAACGTGGTCGTGGCGTCGCTCAGCGTGCCCGCCATGGACTCGAGCTGCACCGTCGTGACCACGCGCAGAGTGACCGCGGTGCCCGATCCTGCTGTAAATCCGCCGAGATAAATGGGCAGAGACTCAACGAGTTCGTCGAGCGGTGAGCTCGCGCCCGTGTACGTCGTGCTCGTGGTGATCCGCACCTGGTCTGCGAGGTTCTCAAAGACGCGCTGGTAGCTCAGCGTGCCCCGCAGCGCCGCCGTCGGGTCGGACGAGCAGCCCACTGCGCCGACCGCGCACGAGAGGGTCCCAGTGACCGTGATCACGCTGTCCCCCATGCTGTGGACCACCATGGGATCACGCACACGCGCGGTGCTAAACGGGCGGCCCGCGGCGACGCGACCGCCGAGGGCGTGTGTGGGCCAGCGCCACCACGCGTCGGTGCTCGTGGCGATCGCGGCGCCGTCGTAGTTATTGTTGACCCCGAGGCCTTCGCCCCAGGCGTTGCGCTGCTCGCGATCGTTTTGAAGCCCGTGCCCAAGGCCCATGAGTACGGGGCCCGCGGTGGGGGTCCAGAACATGCTCAGCGCGCCGCCCCCGAAGCCCTCGGCGCCGATGCTCGCGGCGCTGGTACACATGGGCATGGCGCGGTTGACGGCGAGGTTGCAGAGCGTAGGGTAGCGCGCAGAGCTCCCGTGGCTGGACGAGACTCTTCCCCAGTGAATCATCGAGCCAAACGTGCTGCGACGCGCCCAGGTGTAGTCATCGCCGAGGCGCCGAAGCGCGTTGGTCTCGCGCTCGATCGGGAGCTGCGCGCGAGGTGTACCCAGCGCGCTCTGGAGGCGTGCGAACACGCCTGTGAGATCCGAGGTCGCGTGATGATTGATCACCGTGTGAAAGTGATCGGTCGAGGCGAGCCCTTGGAGCGTCGCGGTCCCCGCCAGCGCCGTATTGATCTCGCGTACACGGTTGCTCAGCGCGCTCTGCAGCGCGGCACGATTGGGCAGCCCTACGCTGCCCCGCACCAAGGCATACAGCGCGTCGTCGTCGAGCGCGGCCTGCGCGATCATTCGCTGCGAATAAGCCCACTGATCGCGAGGCGCAGGGTCTGCCGTCGCGGGACAAAAATGCGTCGGGCCCACAAGGGCGCCCATGGCCGCGGGGTCCGGGACGCTCATGTGCGCGCGTTGATCGACGAGGGTCGCGTGGGTGGTCCGCAAGAAGTCAAAGTCCGCGCGATCGCGTGACGCCAGCGCCGCGTCGGAGAAGAAAAATTGCGCGATGCCATCGTACGAGACGTCCTCGGCGTTGCCGTCGTAGCCGTGGTGCCAGAAGCCCGCGCGGTGAAACAATCCCATCGCGGGATCGACGAAATTGCGTGCAAATTGTGCGGCGCGCGCGAGTCGAGCTTCGTCGTCGAGCACCCGCGCGGTGCGATAGAGCGCCGACACGATGGGCGTGAACATGTCGGTGTTGGACTCGGTGCGCGAGAGCGGGCCTGCGACCAAGCGATCAAAGAAGCGTGACAAGAGCTGGTGATACGCAGACTGCACACAGGGTGGGACCGCGGCGGCGCCCGCGGGGCTGGTCTTAAGCGCTTCGGCGATGGCCACGCCGCGCAAGAGCCAGAAGCCACGGGTGATCATCGCGAAGTTGTTTACGGGCGCCGAGGAGGCTCCGCCAAACGAGCCGCCCTCAGCGCGAACGAGCGCGATAAACGCAGTGACAAACGCGCGACGAAGGACCGCGGGGTCATCGCGAAAGGGGTTGCCAGGGGTGTTGAGCCTTGCCCAGTTGGCGAGGTGATCAAAGCGCGGGAGATAGCCCGTGATCACGCCAGGGACGCGGTTGATGGCGGCCACGGTGAAGTCCGCAGCGGGCACACGGAGACCACGCACATCCATGATCGTGTCGAGCGTGGACCCCGGCGGACCGAGCTGCGCCCAGAGCTGAAACAGCGCGTCGTCGCTGAACCCCGAGGGGTCCAGCGTGAGCGTCGCGCCGGGGGTTCGCAGCGCAAAGTCTGTCGCGCTCAGCCCTGCGTACCAGCTCCACACCAGGGCCTCGTCGGCGAAGAAGAGCTCAAGCGGCGACGTCGCCGCCCCGCTCGCAGGGTTGACCATCGCGCTCACACACGGAGACGATTGCGCTGTAAAAATACAGGTCCCATCGCTTACACGACAGGTCCCACCGCAGGCCCCTCCGAGCGACACATTGAAGCGCAACGTGCCCGCTGGACACGCCGCGGCGAGGGTCTGGCTCGGTGCCACCGAGCACGTGTTGGGCAACGTGACACAGCGGCCCGACACACACGCGCGCTGCGCACAGCTGGGCGCCGTCGGGCACATCGCGCTGGATGCGCACGCAGAGCCCCCGTCGGGCGCAGAGACCGCGCCGTCGCTCAGAGAGACATCCATGCTGGAATTTTCTTGGTCGATGGAGACGTCGTCGATCGCAGATGCGTCGGGCTGGGCGAGGTCATCTCCCGCGTCGATCGGGCTCATCGAGACGTCTTCGCGCAGGTCTCTTTCTGCGCGTGTCGCGTCCACGGGCGACACGTCCTCGGGCGGATTTGCGCTGCACTGCGCCAGCGTAGCGATCAGCAGCGAACACCCAAGCGACGATGCGCGGTTTTTCATGAGGAGATCGCAGAGAGTACCAGTGTCGCGGTGTCCTGCAATTTGCTTACGCGAATCACTCTGCAGGGCTTTGCGAGTAGACTCTCGCGGTGGTCACGACGGGCGAAGCACGCGACGCGTCTCCACGCAGAGGGCTCTTGCGATGCGATTTTGCTCTACACCCGCTCGTCTCGGTCTCGGTCTTTGGGCGCTCTCGCTGGCCACGGGCTGCGGCGCGCAGGTCACCCCCGTCACCGATGCCTCGATGGATTCTGCTGTGATTTCGCAGCCCGATGGGATCTCGCCCGATGCCCAACGAGAGGCCTCGGTGAGCCGCGATGCCAGCGCTGGGTGCATCACGCCCGAGGTGCGCGAGCTGCGCGCCCCCTCGGTCTCTCGCGTCGGCTCAGACGTCAACATCGCGGTCGTGAGCGTCGGAACCGGCTGCAATTGCACGGTCAACCTCCGCACGCTGAGCGCGACCACCGTGGCCATCGAGCACTGCGGCTGCGAGGTCTCGTGCATTGATCCAGACACGATCTCTCCACACACGCTGCGTGGACTTGTGCTCGATCCACGCGAAGCCCCGATCGAGCTCCGCGCGATGGCTCAGACCGTAGCGCACACGGTGATCCCTGCCGATCGTCGCTGTATAGAGCTCCCGAGCGCGATCCGCAGCGTGGTTGTGAGCGACGACCGAGGCCGCAGGACCTCTCGGCCGCGTGAGGTGTGGATCAAGGTCGAAGCGCAGATCGCGCGGTGTTCTGGGAGAGCGTTTCCGCTCGTGACAAGCGCGCTCCGTGGTGAGCTCATCAACGTGTCCGTGTCCGACTGCAACAATACGGACTGCGACGGGCCCACGCGGCTCGAGACCTACAGCGTGTGGCACTCGCTCGGTGTACTCGCAGCCGGCTCGCACGCGCTCTTCTTTGCCCCCGAGTCGATCGTGCCATTCACGGTGCGCTAAGCGAGAGACCCCCATGGCGAACCACCCGTTTGACAAGCTCAAGGCCCTGCGAGACGCGCTCCCACCGGGGCCCACGACAGCGGCAATCACCGAGAAATCCCCAGTGATTTCGCAAGAGAAAGCCCCGCCTCGTGCAGTCTTACGCTACGAGCGCAAGGGCCGCGGGGGCAAAGAGGTCACCTGGATCGAGCAGCTCGCGCTGAGCGAGACCGGGCTCGCGACCTGGTGCCGCGATGCAAAGAGCGCCCTGGGCTGCGGAGGCTCCATCGAAGACGGCGCGATCATGCTCCACGGAGACCAACGCAAGCGCTTAGGCCCATGGCTCACTGCGCGAGGCGTAAAGAAAATCGCGGGGGGATAAGCCCTACGCGAGGTACAGTTCGGGCGGCGACAGAGGCCCCGAGACAGGGCACCGCGGAGGCGTCGCGCCAACACAATACCGCGTGCTCCCGCTGCTCACGAGGACCCGCCCCGACTGGGATCCGGCATCGTTGGGGCTCGGGCCAAGACTGCAGGTGGTCCCGGCAGGCGGTGCGCTGTTGTAGCAACACGCATCGAGCGGACAACACGTGCACGTCGCTGGGTCCACAGCGTCACCACAGTGCGTGAGCATCGCGCCCAAGGCCAACACCTGCGCAAATCGAACCGCACGACGAACTCCAGGCTGCAACGAAAAGCTCATGGGGCAATCCTACCAAGTCCAGACGCGTCGCTCTGGCTTGTTTCCCAAATTTGCACCCCCCCCCAAGCGCACACTTTGCACCATGGCTCACTGCGCGAGGCGCAAAGAAAATCGCGGGGGGATAAGCGCGCGATTCACTCAGTCACGTTGCCAGACTCGGTCATGGGCGAGGTGTTGAGATAGCGCACCAAGCGTTGCATCGAAGAGCTCGTGTTCTCAGTGATTTGACCGGTCATTGCGCGTGTCCCTGTGCCCCCGACCCACTCGACGAGGTACTCCCAGCCCGTCGAGGCAAAGTAGTTGTGCACGATGCTCGGAGACTGCACAGGGTTGAGATGCACCAAGTCAAAAATCACCGTGGTCACCACGCCGTGAAACTCGTTGTCACGCAGGACGACGTTGGGACTCACGATGTTAAGCCCGTTGATGTCTCGAGCCCCCGTGGACTGCACCAAGACAAGCGATTCTGTAAGAGAAAATGCAGATGATTCGTCGATTCGAGACTGCGCGGCTTGGGTCTGCGTCGAGCCGACACGTGTGGGCTCAGAGCCAATGACACACTGCTCAATGCGCCCGCGATGCGCGCCGAAGGTCGTGAAATTGCGAAAGGCCAGACCGCGCACCAAGACATCGGGCGCCTCGATCTGCAGCGTGGTGTTTTGCAGGTCAATCTCGGGACCCTGGATCACCGGTAGGCGCACGCGCATCGCACCTACGGGGCGATCGCCAAAGGTCGCGGTGTTGCTGTTGCCCATCGCGGCGGCCTGTGACGTGCCATCGAGGCGCGCGCCAGGGCAACGAATCACCACAGAAGGGAGCGACGAAATCCTCCAAAATTGCTGACGATTCTCACGCACAACGCCAGGGTCACTCGCGGGGATCGCGAAGCGCACGGTGGGATCACGGAGCTCAGCGCAACGTGTGTTGAGCGTGTCGACCGCGGCCATGAGCGAGCCTGGGCCCATCGGTTGTGTGTTGCGCACCGTGAGCGCCTCGAGGTCTTCGCGAGGCCGCGTGGGCTCTACCGTGGGGATCACCGGGGCGACACACTCGCCAAGGTCACCGCAGGTCGAGCCGAGCTCAACGCAGCGCACGCTGACCGTACATTGCGCTGCCGAAACGCTCGTACAATCGGCCGCACGCTCACCACAACGGAGCGAAAAGAACAGCCGCGCGACGCTCGGTCCACGCAAGAATCTCAGGTGCGCTACGCGCTCGACCAGCGTCTCGGGCGCGGTCGTCGTGGCAGCAAATCGCGCGCGGATCCAGACAGTGACCTGGTCGTTCATCTCGCGCGTGGTCGCAGTCGGTACCAACGAGACGCTGCCCGGCATCCTGAGCGTGCCCTCGCCGTTGGGCTCGCGCGCGAGCCGCAAGAGCCGCGAGGGGTCCATCGTTCGCGCTGAGATTTCGCTCACCGAAATCACCCCAGGTGCGGCGAGGATCGTGAGGTCCATCGGGCGCGACATCGGCGCGTCGGTGTCCATCACCAGCTCAATGGTCCGCGCGGGCAGCTGACAGCTCAACAGGCCGAACCACCCAAGCCCCAGCACCGCCGCACGATCAAGCCACGCCATGATTCATACAAGTAGACGGACGCCAGCGTCACTGGCAAGCGTGGTTCTACAAACGGCGCCAGCGAATGGGCTTTGCCAAGTCCGCGCCGCGTTGGTTACGCTCGGCCCTCGCTGACCATGGCCGGGGACCCTCGTGACGAGCTCGCGTTTTATAAGCACCAAGCCGAGCGCTTGATCTGCCGCGCAGCAGAGTGTTCAGGCGACAGCGTCCGCACCGACGAGCTGCTCTGGCACTGCCGCCGCGCGCTCGAGAGCCTCTTCGCTGCACTGCTGCTCGCCAAAGGCGAAGACCCACACAACGGCCCCACGCTCGCGACGCTCGATGAGCTGCAAAATCGCCTCGCAAAGACCTATCTCACCGCCATGCGCCAAGGCGGCCTAGACGTGCGCACCAAGATCACGCTCTTGCGCAACGCCACCAACGCAGGCAGCCATGCGGTCGCGTTGAGGCAGGTCCCACGCACGCCCGTCGGCGCGCGCGCGAGCCACTCGGGGATCGACAGCCCGCTGCAGCCCGCGCTCGACCAGCTGCGCCGCGAGCTCACCGACGTCGTGCACTGGTGCTATGCGCTCAACGATTGGTCCGTCGCCGCCATCGACCAGCCCCTCGCAGACATCGCGCGGGGTGTCGCGCCCAAGCGATCCGAGCCCGTGCAAGCGCGCACATTGTGGCTCGTCTCTGCGGTCTCGCTCGTCCTCGGAGGCGCCGTGTGGGCGGGCGTGTCGTCGCTCTTTGCGCGCCCGGTGCACACCGCCGAGGCCCCGCTCGCGGGCCCGCTTCACGCCCCGACGGTCACCGACAACGAACCTCCCACAGACGCACTGCAAGCCCCATCCGACGACGCTCAAATCACTGCGGATTTACAGCACGAAATGACGACAGAGCCGTCCACCCCTGCGTCCCCGGGCACATGCCTCGACGGCTGGATCGCCATCACCGCGGACGCGCGCGTGATCAATCCACCGAGCGATCGCAGAGACTGGCACCGCCCTCGCCAGGGGAGCATCGCGCCCGCGGTGTCCGTGTGTCTGCAGCCCGCGCTCGTGACCGTGGCCGAGTACAACCGTTGTGTGCCAAGCGGACGCTGCGGCTCGCTCACCGCGGAGATCGCGAACAACGCCGTGTGTCGCACTGCGCGCGAGGGCAGCCCACAGCGATGCGTCACCTACGACGAAGCCAAGCACTATTGCGAGTGGTTTGGTCAGCTAAATCACAGAGACAATGCGCACATCGCGCGCGTCGCCGAGTGGGAGAACCTCACGCTCCCAAGCCCCGCGATCGACCTGCCAGACCACCAAGACGACCCAGATCATCGGCAGGGCGAGTGGGTGGACGACGCTGCGTTTCCGGCGTACTGGGGCGGCATCGACCACAGGCGCGCGAGACACCTCTGGCGCATGTCCGGCCACATCTCCGGCTCTCACCTACGCCACTCCTGGAACCTTCGCGACGACACCCAGCAACGCTTTGAGCGCATCGGGTTTCGCTGCGCGTACGACCGCTAGCTCCGCGGTGGCACCGTGCTCGCGTGCTGTGTCTCAGCGCGCACCTCGTGGCTCGCCTGCGCGACGGTCTCTAAGATCTTCGTCGCATAAACGAGCAGCGTTTCTCCTGCCGGAAGCAAGCGCATCCCCCGCGCCGTGCGCTCAAACAAGGGCCCGCCCAGCTCGTCCTCGAGGCTCCGGATCTGGCGCGTCAACGGCGGCTGCGAGATCCGCAACCGCGCCGCGGCCCGCGTGATGTGCCGCTCTTCGGCCACAGCGACAAAGTATCGAAGCTGGTCAAAGCTCATGCTCCCAAGCTTGCACGCAAGAGCCCCCGCGCGTCGAGCGCGCCGCAAGCGATACCCAATCGGTATTGGATCGCGCGCGGCCCCAAGTGACACGATGACGTCCCCGATGCAGCCCGATATTCTCTCAGCGAGCGAGCAAGACAGATTGCGCTTTGCCTGCAAAATCGCAACACAAACACTGCACCATGTGCGCGACAAGCTCCGCGCCGGGGTCAGCACGGGGCAGATCGACCGCTGGGTGCGCGAAGACACGCTGCGGCGCAACGGGAGGCCCAGCCAGCTCGGCTATCATGGCTTCGCGGGCGCCGTGTGCACGAGCCGCAACGAGGTCGTCTGCCACGGCGTGCCCAGCGACAGCGTGCTGCTCTTGGACGGCGACATCGTCAACGTGGACGTGACCACCGAGGTGCAGGGATTTCACGGGGACACGTCCGAGACCTTCGCGATCGGGACCCCGAGCGCCGAGGCCGCGCATGTGATCGCGGTCGCGCGGCGGTGTCGTGACGCGGGCATCGCAGTCGTGCGCGATGGGGCCCGCCTCGGAGACATCGGCGCGGCCATTGAGTCACTCGCCAAGCGCGAGGGCTGCTCGGTCGTCGAGGCCTACGGAGGCCACGGGATCGGTCGCCGTATGCACATGCCCCCACACGTCGCCCACACCGGCCGCGCGGGCACCGGGATGCGCCTGCGCGCAGGGATGGCCCTGACCATCGAGCCCATGATTAACCTCGGGAGTTCTGCAGTCAAAACCCTCGCAGACGGGTGGACCGTGGTCACGCAAGACGGGCGCTGGTCTGCGCAGTTCGAGCACACGATCTTGGTCACCCGCGAGGGCTGCGAGGTGCTCACCACGCTCGATTGAGCCTACCCGGCGACGTCGCCGGACACCCTACCCGGCGACGTCGCCGGGTGTGTGCGCTCAGTCGTCGATGGGGTCGGGCTCGATGGCGCTGCGACGTGGCTGTGTGATCACCACCGGGTCGCCCACGCTGACCACGCCCGACTGCAAAACCCGAGCGTACATTCGGCTCGAGCCCGGCGAGGTCTTCTCGCTCACGCGCACAAACGCCCCGTCGGCAAAGCAGTGCGCGATGGTCTTGCACGGGTGCGCCGCGCGGGTGATCTCGAGCGTGAGCGCGTCGCCCACACGCAGCACCGCACCGCCGCCCAACAGCGACCAGTCCAGCCCACCGAGCGTGAGGTTTTCGCCGAGCGAACCCGCGCTCACAGGGTGCCCTTCGCGCGCGAGCGCTTCGATGACCTCGTGCGCAAAGAGACACACCGCGCGGTCGGGCCCGCCGTGGTGCTTGCGGTCGAGCTGCCAGTCGCCCTCGAGGCCCTCTGCGGTGACCTGCACCGGGCCCGTCACTGCCAGCTTAGGGACACCCCCCGGCGAGCGCTGCACGCCCACTACGGTGCCCTCTCGCGCGCCTGCGCTCATCGGGGCAACCCCGCCCGAGGCGTTCCGCCGCGGCTGCAGCGAAAGCCCACGGTCTCGTCCGAGCGGTCTGGGTCGAGCCAGCGCCGGATCCCGATGCGAAGATCTACCGTGCGATAGTGTCGCCCGCGCGCAAAGCGGCAGTTGCGGCAGTACTGCCCGGCGCCCTCGGGCTGCGAGATGGGCGAGCCCGCGTCGGGGCCCAGAGGGCCCGTGGGATAGGTCGTGCACCACGCGCTCGTGCCAAACCCGCCATCGACGCTGGTCGAAGCGGGCGAGAGCGACTGGTAGTACCGGTTCTCGGTGTGCGTCGGGTTAGTGTCGAGCCAGTCAAACATCCACTCGTTCGCGTTGCCAAACAGATGAAACACGCGCCCGTCCACGCTCGCTCCGCGGTCGAGCGTGTTGACCGCCATCGGGCCGCCGGTGCAGGGCCCGCCGTTGGGCCCGTTGATGCCAATGTTGGCGCGCTCGCACGTGGGCGCCTCGTCGCCCCACGGGTACAGCCGCGTGCCGCGATCGCCGCGCGCTGCGCGAAAGTACTCGGCCTCGGTGGGCAGGTGTTTGCCAGCCCAATCGCAGTACATCGCGGCGCCGAGCCAGGTCACCCCGAGCGCGGGCATCATTTTGGTCTCGTCGGACCACGGGACCCAGTAGCCATCTCCGCGCTTGAGCTGCGTGGGCCCTGGGCGGTTGGGCTGATACATGAGGTTGACGTCGTCGCCCACGCGGTTGCGATAGATCACATAGCGCCCGTAGGTCACCGTGCTATTCATCACGTTTGTTGGGCGATCGATCCGCACGTTCTCTTGCGCGAGTGAAGACAAAAACACCGCGTACTGCGCTTGGGTGACCTCGTAGCGATCCAGCGTAAACCGGTCGAGGCACACCTGGTGCGCGGGCGCGTCGTCGCCCTCGCCCGTCGTGGGATCGTTGCTGCCGATGGTGAGCCCGCGCGTGGGCGCAAAGTTCACGTTGCACTCCGAGCCGTCGTCGACCACGCCGTTGCAGTTGTCATCGACGCCGTTAAAACACACGTCTTCTTGCTCGGCAGGCGCGAGCTCGCACGTGAGCGCCCAGCGCCCGTTGGCCCGGCGGCACACCCTGCGGCCGCCACACATGCCCATGCCCACTTCGGGCTGACAGCTCCCGAAGTCTTGCATCTCGTCGCTCACGCCGTCCGCGTCGTCGTCGATGCCGTTGCACTGCTCGACCACCGGAAGCGCGCAAAAGCGTCGGCGCACGTTGCACACTTGGCCTGAGGGGCACTCTTCGTCGCGGGCGCAGCCGTCTTCGACGCGCACGAGAAAGTTGCATGACAAGGGCATCGCAGCGAGCGCGAGCAGCGCGAGCCACGAGGCGGTGCCCGAGCGATTGAGCTTGGATTTCATCAGGTCATCCTCACAGCGACGACGGCCTCGAGGGCCTCGATCACCGCGCGACCCGCGGGGCTAAACGCGAAGTCAATGTAGTCTCGCTGCAGCACCGTGGGCGGGCCTCCGGTGACAAACACAAAGGGCCGCCGGATGGGATAGCGCCCCATCGAGAGCTGCTCGACCGTGGGCATGACGTTCTCGATCGACACCGGGTTCATCATGGCCGGGTCAATCTGCGCGAGGGACAAATACGCGATGCTGTTGGGCGTACTGGCAACGGCCATGGGCACATCCGCGGCCATGGACACGTTCATCTGAGACATCACCGGGAGGCCGTTCATGACGAGCTCGCCCCAGGCCTCGGCGGTGCCCGAGAGCGCGTCGCGGGCGATCACGACGATGGGCGCGCTGGGGCCGCCCACCATGCTCCAGTTGGTGATCATCCCCGAGTAAATCTGCCGCAATTGCATCAACGATAAGTTAGGCACCGTCGTGCCTCGGTGAGTGACCACCGCGATGCCGTCGTACGCAAACGTGGTCGCGACCATCGCCGAGTACGCCTCGGTCTCGCTGCGAAAGAGCTGCCGCGAAGAGAGCCCGATGTCCATCGGCTCGCCGTTGCGCGAGTGAGGGACCTCTCCCGCCCGCGTCGGGATCTCGATCTTGTTGCGGTTGGTAAAATCCATCGCGAGCCCCTGGATGTCTCCCTCGCCCGCAAATTTAATCCCGCGCGAGGTGCCATCGCCTGTGATCCTAAACATCACGTCTCGGTGCGTCTGCGCGTACGCCACGGCGAGGTCTCGCGCGAAGAAGTACACGGTGTTTGAGCCCGAGATTCTCAGGGCTCTGGGCGGCTTGGGCGAGCACCGCAGCAGGCCCATCGCGAGGGCCGAGGCGCCGAGGCCAAGCACGCTGCGGCGAGAGAGGGCGGTGTGGGCGAGCAGAATTCGTGAGCGGTCGTCAGGCTCGGTCATGGCAATCGAGCCGCAGTGTAAGCCCCGCGCCACACGGAGGCTCAAGAGAAGCGCACTTTGTTCGCGCCCTGGGTTGCCAACCGCGCACCTCGTGCGCACAGGTGCCGCGCTCACTGGGGGGATGCGCAAGCGCGCACCTTGCGCGTATTTGACCAGCAATATTCCTAAGGAATCTTAGTCACCATGAGCAGCCTTGTCGTCAAAGTCGCCCTGATCGAAGCACTCCAGACACACCCCAACGCCGACGCCCTTGAGCTCGCCATCGTGCTGGGCTGGCAGGTCGTCGTGCGCAAGGGCGAGTACCGCGTGGGGGACCGCGTGGTGTATTTTCCGCCCGACACGGTGCTGCCCGAGGCGACCGCAGAGCGCTTTGGCGTGAGCAAGTACCTCTCCAATGGGCGCATCCGCGCGGCCAAGCTGCGAGGGATCGCGTCCTTTGGGCTCATTGTGCCGCCCGATGACCCCGCGTGGCCCGTGGGCAGCGACGTCGCCGGGCACTACGGCGCGACCAAGTACCACCCGCCCTTGCGCGCAACGGCCGGAGACGCCGCGCCCGATCACCCGATGTTCATGGGCTACACAGACATGGAAAACCTCAGGAATTTTCCTGACATCTTGCGCCCCGGCGAAGAAGTGATCGTGACCGAGAAGCTCCACGGGACCTGCTGCCGCATCGGTGTCATCGAAGGCGAATGGATGGCCGGCAGCAAGGCCCTCCGCCGCGCGCGCCCCGACCACGACGCGCAGCTCGCGAGCCACCTGTACTGGATGCCCTACACCCTCCCCGGCGTGCGCTCGCTGATCGAATCGCTCAGCGCGTCCCACAAGCAGGTCACTCTCTACGGCGAGATCATCGGCAGCAAAGTGCAGTCGCTTCACTACGGCCACAAGAACACGCTGGGCTTTCGCGCGTTTGATCTCTCGGTCGACGGCCGCTACCTCGACGCCACCGACTTTGCCGCGCTGTGTGCCACCCACGGCGTCGACACCGTGCCCACCCTCGCGCAAGAGCCCTTCGCGATCGAGCGCATCCGCGAACTGTCCGGCGGCGACACCACCCTCGTCCAAGACCAAGCGCACATCCGCGAGGGCGTCGTTGTTCGCCCCACGCGCGAGCGCCACGACCCGCGCGTCGGCCGGGTAATTCTCAAGTACATCAGCGACGCGTACCTCTTCGGAAAGAACTCGGATTACACCGATCAATAGCCCGCACGAGCCACTGCGCGCTTGACACTTTGGCGCAGCCGCGCAAGGGCTCTGCGCACCGTGCACGCACCTTCTGCACCCACCAAGAGCCCCCTGAGCGCCAACCCTGCCACCGACGGAGAAGCTTTTCGAGCCCTCGCACGCAAGTGGGCCGCGACGGTCACCGTGGTCACCGGCCGCGACCGCCAAGACAACACCTGCGATGGGTTTACCGCGACCGCGTTTCTCACCGTGTCCATGGCCCCACCGATCATCTTGGTGAGCGCCACGGTCACGAGCTCTGCCGGGGACCTCGTGCGCCAGTGCGACCAGTTCACCATCCATCTGCTAGAGAAATCCCAGCAAGAACTCGCAAACCTCTTCGCCCTCTCCGCCGCCGAGCGCAGCGCGCGGCTGCACACGGTCTCGTCCGAGCCCGACCCGGACGGAGCCCTGCTCTTGCACCACACCCTCGGCGCTTTCTCTGCCCGCAAGCGCGAGCTCGTCCCAGCAGGTGACCACGTCCTGCTCTTGGCCGACGTGACCCGCATTTGGCTCGGCCCCAGCGACGCCATGCCGCTCGTGTACGCCGAGCGCGCCTACCGCTCGCTCACGTAGGCCCTACGCCGCAGGGGATTGGCAGACCAGGGCATTTCTCAAGTGATTCTAGGAGCGAAAGAGCAGGGGCCCCGTTGCGACGCTCACGATACGGCGGGTGTGGGCAGCGTGATTCTGTGTGCGAAAGAGCGAGGGTTGCGTGAAGAGGGCCCAGTGGGCCGCGGCGACGCACAGGGCGATGGGCACAGTGATTTTGCGCGAGAGCAAAGCGCAGGGGTTGCGTAAGAGACCGGTGGGCAGCGGGCACCGTGGATCCGCGTGCGAAAGCGCAGGGGGTGCGAGAAGAGCGCACTGGGCCGCACGCCCGATGGACCCTGCGCAATGGACCCTGCGCGATGGACCCTGCGCACTGGGCTCTGGCGA
Source organism: Deltaproteobacteria bacterium (assembly GCA_030694465.1). Taxonomy (GTDB): domain Bacteria; phylum Myxococcota_A; class Polyangia; order Polyangiales; genus JAUXYJ01. The sequence continues at coordinate 15,713 of JAUXYJ010000031.1, forward strand.
CGCTCGCACGCGCGTATGTGCACGGCACATACGGCGAGCTCATTTCCCGGGACACGATGGGCCGAGCACCCGCTGAAAACGCGATGGACGAGTGTGGACTTGATGGACCTCGCTGCGGGGTCTGCACTGCGCGTCCGGCGCCTCCCTCGCATCGTATGCAAGCACTTCGTGCCAGCATACGACGCTCGGTCGAC
>JAUXYJ010000036.1 GCA_030694465.1 Deltaproteobacteria bacterium
TGCGCGTGCCGATGCTCGTGGGCGATGAGCTGGTGGTGGCGTGGTCGCCGGAGCACTTAAAGAGCAATTTTGCAGCGGATCCCTACACCTTTGGGCCCGGCAACCACGAGGCGCTCGCGCTCATTGTGGGCAAGGGCTCTCTGTTTTTGCTCTCGGGCGAGCCGCACAAGCGCGCGCGCAAATTGTTGATGCCGCCGTTTCATGGCGAGCGCATGCGGGGCTATGGCGCGCTGATGCGCGAGAGCACGCTGCGGTGGCTTGCGACTTTTGAGACTGGAAAATCCCAGGCGTTCTTGCCCACCGCGCAGGGCATCACGTTGGACATTATCGTCGAGGCGATCTTTGGTGAGCGAGATCCCGAAAAGATCCACGCGCTCCACGAAGACATCTTGGCGATTGTTGCCGCGTTTAGCCCGGTGATCGCGACGTTTAAGTTTATGCAGCGAGACTTCGGTGGGTTTGGCCCGTGGGCGAAGTTTCGCAAGCGCGCCGAGGCGCTCGGGGCACGCATGCGCGCGCTGATCGCGCAGAAGCGTACGGCGCCCGGCGAGGACATCTTGAGCCTGCTTGTGAGCGCGCGGTACGACGACGGAGAGCCGCTCGAAGAGAGCGCAATCCTTGATCAATTGCTGACCTTTGTGGTCGCCGGCCACGAGACCACCGCGACAAGCCTCGCTTGGGCCATCTACGAGCTTCACCGCGAACCCGAGGTCTTGCGCGAGCTCTGCGGTGTCATCTCGGGGATCGACGACCCCGAGGCGCTGAGCAAGCTTCCGTTGTTGTCCGCGGTGGTCGACGAGGTGCTGCGGATGCATCCGCCGGTGCCCATTGTGCTGCGCAAGTGCACGCGAGAGTTTGTGTTGGGCGAGCACACGCTCGCGCCCGATACGATCGTCGCGGCGAGCATGTACAACGCGCACCATCGCGAAGAGGTGTTTGCAAACGCCAAGCAATTTCGCCCGCAGAGGTTCATCGACAAGAGCTACTCGCCCTTTGAGTACGCGCCCTTTGGCGGGGGTGCGCGGCGGTGCATCGGGGCCGCGTTTGCGGGCTACGAGTTGCGGGTGGTGCTTGGGACGCTGCTCAACCGCGCCACGTTTGCGCTCGAAGAGAGCGGGCGGGTGGGCAACGCGTTTCGCATTGGGACCTATGGGCCGAGCACTGGGGTGCGGGTCAAGAGACTCACCTAAGTCTCTGCGAATTTACACGCAGATTGCGCTAGCGACTTGTGCGCTGCGTGCGAAGTGCGCGCACCTGGGCGGCGAGCGCGTCGATCTGTCGCTGTTGCTGCTGCACCGTGGCCAAGAGCATGCTCGTGTAGCCGTACATGTCCACGCCCGAGATGTCTGGGTCACGTGCGTACGGGTGTGTGGTGCTGTCTTCGTAGACAAATCCCAGGCGACGGCGGCCCCTGAGCGCCGGGTCTGTGTACTCGTAGGTGGCCAAGCGCGTGTGCAGCGTGTCGTGCGCGAGCTGCGCGCTCTCGGTGTCATCGAGGTAGCGAATGTCGCGCTTGGCGCGGCGTGTGGACACTGGGCAGTTGTTGGCAGCTCCGACCCAGATGTTGTCGGTGCACACGCGACCTCCGTTGGTGCCGGTGGCTTCGCAGTCATAGCCGCAGCGGGTGCCGTTGACCGCGCAGGCGCTTCCCAAATTGGGCTGCGCTGGGGGGCAGTTGGGCTGCGCGGACGGGGCCTCGCAGCGCCACTGCACGGGCCCGCTACAGCCTCCGACCGGAAACGATCGGCAGTTGGTGCACGTGCACGTGAGCCCTTGGTACGCGCAGACCGAGCCCATCATGGTGCAGCTCTGCCCCGAGGCGGCCTCGCGCGTGGCGGGGCACATGGCGGGCGGCGTGACGGGCGGACATCGGGGAACCTGGACGGTCCAGGCGCCCATGCTGCAGTTGGCGCTCGGGCGGCAGCTGCTGCGCGGATCGTCGCCGTATTCGCAGGTCAAGAACTCGCGCGGGCAGCGGGTCCCGTTGCTCGGGAGCTCGGTGGGACAGAGTCCTGCGGGTGCCGCGTCTGCGCTCGCGTCTGCGCGTGAGCCCGTGTCCGCGGTGGCGTCCATCAGGGTGACGACGTCGTCGCCAGAGGTGCCATCGGGCTGCTCGGCGTCGGCGGTCATGTTGCGATCGGCAGCCGAATCTGCAGGCAATACATCGGGTGAGTTGCTGGTCCCGCAGGCGACTGCGCCGAGGGTGAGTGAGCAAATGAGCGCGCGTTGAAGTGAAGCTAGGGTCATCGGTGGCTCGCTTTCACCAGCGAGTGTCGCAGAGAAATCGCGGGTGCACGAAGTCGTGGTGGGTTATGCACCTGCGGGGCGCGCAGCGCCCATCCCGACGGCCCAGCCCATGGTGTAGCGCGCGTTGAGCTCACCGAGCGCACAGAAACGTGTGCGCCCTTGCGGGTCTCGGTAGCGGTACGCATCCAGGCCAAACGGGCCGAAATAGCCCGCCGATGTGAGCTTGAGCGCGCAGCGCTGGGCCGCTTCGAACAGGGCGAGGTGCTCTTCGGGACCGAGGGTTCCTGGCGCGCAACGGACCGTGCCGAGCCACGCGAGCGAGCGTCGATCAATGTGCTGCTGCGTGGGCTCGCCGAGGGTCACGGTGCCCTCGTATGAGACAAACCCGTGGAGGCCAAAGTCCTCGGTGACCTCGTGCCAAGGGGCGAGCACGGCTTGGCCCTGCGCACCAGCTAAGCGTGCAAAAGTACTGCGAATTTGCTCATGGGTCTCACAGCGCGCGTGACCACGGCCGCTCACTGTGTGCATACGCGAGAGCCGCCAAGGGCCGCCGGTGTGCGGCAGTGCAGAGAGCGTGTCGGCTGTGAGAATCACGGCCTCGTCGGGGAGGCAGAAGCTGCGCGCGGTGACCTTGGCGAGCGTGTCGAGCGAGACCTGCGGGGGCACGGTGAGACCCGCTTGTTTAAACCGTGCGCGGGCGCTCGCGGTGGGGCACCACGCGCGGGCTTGGTACATTGGGCCGAGAAATCGCTGGGATTCTACGAGCACGTCGCCCTCGCGCAAGAGCGCCTGTGCGGCCTGCGTGCGAAGCGCGCTGAGCCGCTCGGCGAGGGCGCGGCTGGGTGTGCGCGCTTGACCAAACGCGAGCTCTTCGTCGGCGGCGAGGTCAATCACCCAGGCGCAGGGCGTGCGTGCGCTCATGGGGATTTGGGCAGGTCGTCCGAGAGTCTCGCGGGCGGGTGCGGCACGTAGTGCTCGATGGCGTCGATGATTTCGGCGGGCATATTGGCTCGCAGACGCGCTGCGCGGTCGAGGGTTGCGCCGCGCAAGAGCATGGGGCTGATGGGAGAGATCAGGTGCGCTTGCCACACGTCGGCGGCGATCGAGCCGGTGAATTTTTCGAACCAGTGACGCGCAAAGCGGACGTGGGGGAGCTCTTCTTCGCCGACGCGCGCGATGACCTCGGCGCTCTCGTGGTCGCCTGCGTTTTCGTAGAGGGTCTTGAAGCGCGAGACGTGGTCGAGGTTGGCGCCCTCGAAGCCAAGACCGAGCGTGGCGACCAGGTGCGCGGGCGTGGGCGCGTGCGCCAAGCGCTGCCAGAACCAGTCGCGCACTGCAAACGATCCCCAGTGAAATCCCAGGGCTTCGATGCGTTGCAGGTAGAGATCCAGGTGGCGCACTTCGTCTTGCGCGATTTTGGCGAGGCCGCGGCGAAAGGCGAGCGGCGCGTCGGGCCAGGTGACAATGGCCCACATAAAGAGCTCGGCGGCTTGCAGCTCGTGGTGCACAAACGCGTGCAGGTGCGCCGCGCGTCGGCGCGGGTCGCGCATGGCTTGCGGGTGCGTGCCCAGGCGCTCGGCGCGATCGGTGACCACGAGCGGGTGCGGGCGCGAAGGGCGAACGTCACGACGAGGTGCAAAATCACTCGCGATCGCGTCGGGGATGGGTCCCAATGTGCGCTTGGCTTCGAGCGTGTCGGTGGCGAGCCAATCGAGGGCCCACTGCTCGAGGGTCGCTGGATGTACGGTGGGGTCCTGGCGCAGCACGGTCACGATGGATAGCACTGTGCAATTCGAAGAGGGAACACCACTGATGAAAACGACGAGCGCGTGGGCGCATGGGCTGTTTGTGGGGCTGACCGTGATGGTTCTGGGGACGGGACGCTGTGGCGAGACACCGAGTGATCCATCTGCAAATTCGCTGACCATCGCGACGTACAACATCCGGTTCTTTGGTGACGAGTCCAAAGATTTGCCTGCGTTGCAAGCGGTCGTGCGTGCGGTGGACCCTGCGGTGCTGGCGTTGCAAGAGGTGCGCGACGACGAGGCGCCCGTGGCGCTGGCGAGCGCGCTCAGTGATGGCACGCGGCGCTATCGTGCGGTGAGCGCGCGGTGCGGAGGGCGAGGAAATTTGCACGTCGCTTTTGTCTACGACGAGGCGCGGGTCGAGTGTGTGGGGATGCGCGAGTTTCCGACGATGGGGCCCGGGGGCGATGGGTCTTGCAGCGAGAGCGACCGCGCGGCGCTGGCGGGGACCTTTGTCTCGCGGGCCACACAGACTCGCAGCACGCTGGTCTCGGTGCACTTGGCCGCGATGGGGACCGAAGAGCGCGTTGCTCAGCGAAAATCCCAGTGGAAGCGCTTGTTTGCCCTCGTCGATCACCTGCGCGCGACGGACGGTGGCGCGGTGGTCTTGCTCGGTGACACCAACTCGACGGGCTGGTCGGACAACGCGCACGACGAGCGGAGGTTTATCGAAGAGGGCGCGTCACGCAGCGGGCTCGAGATCGCGACGCGTGCGCTTGTGTGCAGCGAGTACTGGACGCCCAGGGTCGGGCACTATGAGCCGTCCATGCTCGATCATGTGCTCGCGGACCCCGGCGCGGTAGACCCGGCGAGCGTGTCCGTGCGGGGCTATTGTGCGGGGTTTGGGTGCCAGCGGGTCGAGAGCGCGGTGCCTCCGAGAGAGTACCAGCACGTGAGCGATCACTGCCCCGTGGTGGCGAGGCTGCGCTAGCGGGGGGCCATCCGGCGACGTCGCCGGGTAGAGCCTCGGATGCGCTCAGGGGGATGGGCAGCGATAGGTGCGGGTGACCGCGATCACGTCGTGCTGGGCCGCAGCGATGCGCATGCACGTGGGCCCATAGAGCTGCAGCTCACCCGCGGACTCTTGGGTCCAATCCCATCCATCGCGGTGTGTGGGATCGCGGGTGAGCGCGTCTCCGTCCTGCTCGCGCAGGGTGAGCTCGCTGCGAAATTGCAGCAAGCGCGTGAGCTGAAGATGGCAATAGATCTCGGGCAAGATCCCCTCGCGCAGCGCACGCATCGGGTCCTCGGCGTCCACCGCGCGCCAATACCGCACGTCGCTTCGATCGGTCCGCGCCCGCCCGCCCGCCACCGCGAAGCGGTTCATGAGTTGCGGACCCAATTCAGGCCTTGGCTCACGTGGGTTGGTGTCGAATCCGAGGACAACCGTGGGCGTGGTGGGCGCTAACTCGCGCAACCTCGCCTCGACGCGCTCGGTATCTGCACAGGCCCAGCCACGCCCGTCTTCGAATGCGAGGCTGGGGGGCTCAAGGACCGTGAAGCACTGCGCAGGATCGCGAGTCTCGCTGCAGTTGGCGCCCCCGTCGATAAAAGCCACTAATAGCGCACGTGGGTTGCGTGCACGATCGACGACCCGCAAAGCCGCCTCAATGCCCACATACATCGCTGTCAAACTAACCGTCTCCGGCAGTCCTCGAAGATAGCGCTCAATGCTCTCTGCTTGATTGAATCGGGGCACGATCGTCTCGTCCGCGCGAACGGAGCACTGCTGCTCCCACCGAAAGTTGCCCAAGCGGTTGGGCCGATCGGTCCTCGGATAGACCTGCACTCCGACCTCTGCCAGCGATTCTAGGGCTCGCGCGTAGCCAACCCCAAGATCCACCATGCGATCCCAGTAGATCCGTCCGGTTGCATCAAAGTTACCCAAGGGGCCCGAGTGGTCCATGAGCAACATGATCGTTGGGGGCCTGCGTGTGAGCGTCTCTTCACACGGCACCGCGAGCCCTGCGCGTGCACCACACGAGAGCCCAAGCGCCACGCTCGCGAGCAAACACATTCTCGTAATACCTGCGAATATGCTCGCAGATCGCGGATGACTCTTCGCGCTCACTGAAGCCACGCGGGGACCTCGCCTTTGCGCCACGCGGTCACCTGCTGCACGTAGCTCGACCACTGCTGCGCTTGGTCTTTGCCCAGCAGCGTGGGGGTAAGCGTGGGCACGGTGCCGAGGGTCGAGCCGGTGATCACGGCTTGCCACGTTGCGCCGTTGTTGCCCATCCACGCGATCTGCGTGGGCAGACCACCACCGGCAGCGATGTACAGGTGCAGGGTGTCAAGACGAGTCCAAATCGGGCTTGGGTTGCTCGTGTTGCTGACACCGTTGATCGTGACAGTGATCACACCGGTGACTGCGTTAAGCTCTGCAAAATGGCTGGCATCCAGCGTCCACAAGCGCACGGTGCCATAGTCTTGCCAGCCTCCCTTGGGCTGCACACGAAGCTCGATCGAGAGGCGCCCTTGGTCGATCCAGAGCGCGGTGCTCGACGCCTGCAGTTGC
>JAUXYJ010000045.1 GCA_030694465.1 Deltaproteobacteria bacterium
CAACTGCGATTGCTCGACGCGACATGCACCCGATTTCCATACGCGATGCAGCTCTTCGATTTTCCAACGGTGCGCATATCCCAGGAGAATCACATCGGATGTCGCGAGCGGTCACAACAGGGTGGTTGGTGAGCAATCGCCAGTGCAGAGGCTCCTCGCCCGATGGCGTCGTTCCAACCTCGCGCACCTCCACGACGTTGACCGGCAGCTCCATACGCTCCCCGGTGAAGGCCTCGGTCGTATCGAGGATGACGGCGGCGGTCTGCATTGCATCGAGGATGTCCGCACTTCGAACCTTCTCGTTGTCCAGAAAATCGTACGCAGCCTGTTGCTCGGCGCCACTGCGAAAGACGTCAAGGACCTTCCCGCCGGGACGCTCCGCAAGCGATGCCACCCTCCGGACAAGGCGAGCAGTCCTACGCGAATCACCCAGCTCGGCATGCCCGAACTCTTCGTGTGCCCAATCCCGAGCTTCTTGCCGCGCTGCTTCGTACATGCGGCTGGAACTCGGCGCACCCTGTAAATTCCCCACAATTCGCGACTTGCGATCAATGCCCAGACAGATCGAGGGAGGCTCACGCGTGATGTGTGCGCTGCAATAGTCTCCCAACAGCGCGGGGATCACGGTCCGCAGAAATGACGCCACGGCGCCTGGTGCGAATGCGAGATCGCCGCGGTCGATCGCTCAATGCGTTTTGTTGCAAGCTGTTTCGCCGCTACTTCGAGGGGTCTCCGAGCGCCTCGAACACCGCGTCGGGCATCGCCTCCGGAAGTTCGAACGTGACCCGCATGGGGCCACTGTTTTCTAGGGAGATCGCCCTGACCTCGCCGAGGTAGCGGTAGGGCGTGTGCGAGCCTGGCGCGGCGAAGAGGTGGACGCGCGCGCCGAGCTCCTGCTGCCTCGCGACGAACGCGCCGGCCTTGTTCACGGGCGTCATCTTGTTCTGGCTCGTCCACGCGAAGCGCCGACGGTCGAGCACGCGGTTGGCGTACTGGTGCTCGGCCTTCGCGCCGCTGGTGTCGATGCGCGCGAGCAGCACGTAGTGCCCGGGGTGGAGCTGCGAGCGGAGTACGCCGAGGTTGTGGATCGTGGGGTCGTACTGCTCGCCGAAATGGTTCACGATCTCTTGGCGGGTGTACGAGGCGAAGGGGCGGAGGTCGGCGGGCGCGCGCAGGACGCCGCCGTGGCGGAGCTGGTAGTCGCTCGCCATCGTCGCCGCGAGGCGCGCCCGGACGCTCGCGCGGACGGCTGGCACGCGCAGCGCCTTCGCGAGCGTGGCGACCCAAGTGTTGCCCTGCCAGAGCGAGTCGCCCCCGGCCTTGGTGAGCAGGGCGACGAGCGCCTCGATCACTTCTGTGCGGCCGCGTTCGGTGTACTCAGCCCTCCACTGCGGTTGCTCGTCGAAGAAGCGCGCATAGGCGGCGGCGAGGTCGTCGTCGACGTCGAGGGCGGCCCAGAGGGCGGCGTAGCCGTCGACGCGCTGGAGCTGAAAGTTGCGCTCGGCGACGCCGAGGAGCGTGTCGAGGAGGGAGCCCGCTTCGAGTTCGCGCTCCCAGGCGTCGGCGTCACCCATCGCGACGCGCAGAGCGCGCCAGCCGCCGTGCGACGTGCGCACTGTCGCGCTCGTGAGATCGGACACGCGGAGCCCGTCGACCGGGAGCGGCGCGCGACCGAGCTGCTCGCGCGCCACGCGGTAGGCGTCCTCGACGCGGGCGCGCTTCGACTGGGTGAGCTTGCGCACCTTCTCCAGTACTTGGAGGGTCTTGTCCTCGAGGATGATCTCGCAGCCCTCCGGGGGCGTGATCGGCCGGTGCAGCGCGCGGGCTACCGCGCGGCTCTGGACGGTGGGTACGCCGTTGGGGTCGTGGAGCGCGAGGAGTGACTCGAACGCGCCGCGGTGCAGCCCCACGAAGTCGAGCACCGTGAGCACCTCGGTGCCCGGATACTTGCGCAGCCCCCGCCCAAGCTGCTGGAGGAACACCACCGACGACTCCGTCGGCCGCAGAAAGAGCACCGTGTTGATCGCGGGGAGATCCACGCCCTCGTTCAGCACGTCGGCGACGAAGATCCACTGGAGCGGGTGGGTTAGGCTTTGGAGGTTCTCGTAGATCGCCGCGCGCTCGTCGGTGGGGGTGCCCCCATGCACCACGGCCGCAGCGTGTCCCCGCGCCGCGAACTCGTCGCGCATGAACTCGGCGTGCCGCACGCCCGCGCAGAAGCCGACGCCGACCCGCTTCACCCCGTCGTAGCCCTTCTCAGCGGCGTGGCGGAGCACGAGGTCGACGCGCGACGTGACGCTCAGGGCGCGCCCGATCGCGTCCTCGTCCTTCTCGCCTCGGATCGCGCCGTAGTCGACAGCCTCGTCGTCGGCGATGCCGAAGTAATGGAACCGAAGGAGCGCCCCCATGCGGATCGCCTCGGGGAGCCGGACTTCGAAGACGACGTTTCCGTCGCAGAGGTCCATCACGTTGCGACCGTCGGCGCGCTCCGGCGTCGCGGTGAGCCCGAGCAGAAACCTCGCGTCGAGGGCGAAGAGCGTCTTTTTCCAGCGCTCGGCCTCGGCGTGGTGAAACTCGTCGACGACGACGTAGTCCCAAGAGCGCGCGCGCAGGGCCGCGGCTCCCTTGCCACTCAACGACTGGATCGTGACGAAGGCAGCGTCGCGAGGCGCACCCCCGCCGGTCGGCTCGTGGGGCCGCGCGCCGTCGATCAGCACCTCCGCGTCGAGCGCGCCCCCGAAGACGCGCGCGAACTCCTTCGCGGCCTGCGCGACGATGTCCTTCCGGTGCGCCACGAAGAGGATCTTCCTCGCGCCCGCCGCGTGTGCGTCGAATGCCGCGAGGAGGGTCTTGCCGACGCCCGTCGCGGCGACGACGAGCGCGCGCCGGACGCCCTGGGCTCGCTGCGCCGCGAGGAGTTGCAGCGCCGCGTGCTGGATCGCGGTCGGCGTCGGCACAGGTGCGTACGCTACGGTCTTCTCAGCGACCATCGCCACCGGAGGGGGCGCGAGCGCCGCCAAGCGCAGGGCCTTCCAGCGTGCTGTGTACGCCGCAAGAAAGTGTGCGTCGGGTGTGACCACATCAGGGCGCCGCCAGAGTTCCTCGAAGCGCTGCCACGCCTCCTCGAAGGTCGCTGGGTCGTCCACGCGGACGTTCCACTCGACGTTGTCCCGCAGCCCCGCGCGCGACCAGTTGGACGAGCCGACCCACCCCGTCTTCGCACCGTGCGACACGAGGAGGTGCGCCTTCGCGTGGAAGCCCTGCGGCCCGTCCTGCACGCGCAGCTCGACCCCTGGCAACGCCTGGAGCGCTCGCAGCGCCTGCGGCTCGGTCACGTCGAGGTAGGTCGAGGTCAACACGCGGACGCGGGCCCCTCGCAGCCGCGCGGCCGCGAGCCCCGACAGCAGCAGGTGCAACCCCGACGACTGCACGAAAGCGACGGACACCGCGGCGTCGGTCGTGTCGGCGAGCGCAGCGACGAGCACGTCGGCCATGCGCGCGCTCGACGGCGTGTTGAGCACGTTGACGGGTGAGGCCGGAGGCGGTCGCATAGGACCAGGTTGCCAGGCACGAAGGAGGCCGCACAACCGAGAAAGCCCGGGCGGCACCAAGCGGATGACTCCGGTCCCTGTCACATCCGGCAACGACGAGCGCGCGCCGGATGCGTCGGGTCCCTAGCTCATCCGACGCTCGGACCCCCGGCGTTTTCCGGCACTTCTCGCTGCCCCGGGCGCGGTCGCCCCGGCGAAGGCCACGGGGTCTTCCTTCGCGCGGCGATCGCCGAATCCCCCCACAGTCAGAATAGTTGTCGCAATTTGTGAAGGCCCGAGAGGCCGAAGGAGACAAGCGCGATGACAAGTCTGAGGGCACCTGCAGTTCGGCATTCGGCATCGGTGAAAGCCGCAGCGGTTCGGCAGTATGCTGAGAGCTCGTGATCTGTTCGCGAGATCGCGAGCCTCTATGGGGCGAGCATCTGGTCGATCCGCGATTGGGTCCATAAGGCGAGAACAGTGAAAACCGTGGAAAAGATCGTTAAGTCGGCGAGCACCGAGGACCGCAAACCAGCCGAGAAACTGCGTCTGTTGCACGAGTCTCAGTCGATTGCGCCCGAGCAACTTGGCGAGTTTTTGCGACGCGAAGGCATCCACGAAGAAGACCTTGAGCGATGGAAAGAAGATGCGCTCATCGGGCTTTCGCCTGCTGTTTCTAGGGAATGCAGAGAAGCGAGTCCGTGAGCTTGAGCGCAAGTTGGCTCACACGGCCAAGCGTCTTAACGAAGCAACAGTGCTGCTCGACCTTCAAAAAAAAGTTCAGTCTCTCTGGGAGGCAGAGGACGATCTCATCAAGCGTCAGTAAAAAAGCAGATCGTTCGAGACATCGGTCACGTCGTCACGCGGGGGTCACGGCGCTCAGAGGCTGCAAAGCTCTACGGGCTTTCTGCACGAACCTACGCGCGCTGGCGCGCTTCTGCAGACCTTGAAGATCACCGCGCGGGCCCCAATCGCAAGCTCGCCAATGCGCTCACCGAGGCTGAAAACAACGCGATCGTTTCGTTGCCAACGAGCCCTGCCTATCGCGATTTAAGCCCCGAGAGCGCCGTCGCCAAGGCAGCGTCCGAGGGCGTCTGCCTTGCCGGCGAGCACCTGCACTCTGCCATTGGCTACGTCACCCCAAACGATCGTCACTTCGGACGCGATGCTGCGATCTTTGCGAGGCGAAACGCAGTCTATTCTGCGGCACGTGCACGCCATTCGCTGCGTTGGACTGGGCGCACGCGCGAGTGGAAACACCACCCCGTTGTGGTCTTGAATCCTGAGCGCGTGATCGAGACCAGGCCCATGCGGGCGAGCGCGCTCGCGGCGTCGTGCTAGCGACGCGTTACGTTATGCCTGCAAATTCGCTAGTACAATTCATCGAAGCAGAAGTCGCCAAGCTCATCCCGAGTTCGGAGCCTGTGCCAAAGGCATCCCTCCGTCCGTCGCCTGCAATGAGCCTCAGTGCTCGCGCACAGCCGCGCTCAAGGGCGCCAAGGGCGGCGCGCATAAGCAAGCGAACCCTTGACCGCGGCGCGCACGAGCGCACGCTGCTGTCAGCGATGAGACGCCTGATTGTGTGCTATTTCGCTCGCCAAGCGCGCTTGTGGGCAAGAGCCTCTCTTGCTCCTCGCGTTGGTGGACAACTTTCTTGACTGGGACCGCACACGACAGCCATGGGGTTGTTGCAGTGGGGACGCCTGAACGGGGTTGAATGGCCTATCCTCCTGGCAGCAAGAGCGGCAAGGGAAGCAAGGGAAGCAAACAGCTGCCGGGCCGTTGCCGCGCCGCTGAAGGGGCGCTGTCGAGCGCGACGACGCGCGGATTTCCGTACATGCACGGGGCGCTACGCGAGCGTGGTGTAGTAGTTTCGTCGTGGATTTTTGTAGGAGTAATCGGGCGATGGTGACGGAGCGAGAGGGTTCAAACGAAGCACGCGGCGGTGATCGCTGCGGAGATTGCGGGCGACGCGAATGAGCCAGCAGCGTATCGAGAGCGTCCCGCCCTGCCCGCGCGACGGTCAGCCCATGCGAAAGGCGGACGCTCTCTTCGGCTGTGATCATTGCCATGGCGTGCTCGCGCCGGGGCAATCGGTCGAGGCCCTCCACCCGGCGCTCTCGCGCATCGAAGCGAGCCGCAACGAAGCGCTCGCCTCCGCCGCACATGGAACGGGCGTCGGCGTCTGCGTCCTCTGCCGTCAGCGCTCCAAGGCGTTGAGCTTCTTCGAGGTCGCCATCGACTGGTGCAGCCACTGCGGCGCGGTCTGGCTCGACGGAAACGAGATCGATCAACTGCGAGAGCAGATCGAGCGCTACAGAGACCAAACCACGGACCGAGCGATGGACCCGTATCGCACCGCGGCCAACGTCACTGCGCGCATGGTCGTGCTCGGGCAGGTCACGTGCGTGTTCTGCCAGCGCACCGTTGGCGTGAAGGACTCGGTGTACTCGAGCAGCGGGCTCTTGTGCATCGCATGCAGCAGCGAGCAAAACGGCGAGCTGCCTTCGCCCGAGAGCGCCGCCGAGGTCGACGCCTGGCTCGAGCACGAAGCGAAGCGACGCGTCCGCCAACGCGACTGGGGTCACAAGACAGAAGACGCGCGGCGACGCGAGCGAGCGGCGATGTCTGCTGATCCAATCGGGGAGTGGATTCGCTGGTGGAAATCACTCCTGGGGATTCAGCCTTAGCGCGTCGATCACTGCCGCGCCCGCCGCCGGGCGAGTCGTCACGGACGCTGACAATCCGCCTGCAAAACGCGCTGATCCAGGGTCACCTTTTGCATCGAGCCAAACCGTCACGTCCCAGATTGTCTCCCGCCCGCTAAGCTCCCCCCCCGCACCCTTCCCCCGCCGCCCGCTGTCGCACCCTTTCCCCATGCCCCTCCGCGCACCCGTCGCAACCCTCGCCGCCCTCGCCCTCGCCGCGGCCCACTGCAGGCCCTCTAGCGCCCCGCCCGTCGCCCCGCGGCCCGCCGTGGCCCCCAGCCCACACCCGCCCTGCCCACGCCCCCAGCGCCCCCTGCCCGAGTGCGTGCGCTCGCGCGCTCGATCAACGCGTTTGGCTTTGCGCTCTTGGCCGAGCAAGACCCTGCGCGCAACGCGCTCTTGTCGCCGGTGGACCTCGCCCGGGCGCTCTTGATGCTCCGGCACGGAAGCGACGGCGTGACCCGCGCTGAGCTTGACCGCGTGCTGCACCTTAGGGGCCGAGCGCGAGCCGGTCGAGGTGCTCCCTGCGCTGCAGCGGGCGCTCGAGGGCTCGGCGCAGCGGCCGGGGTTTGCCCTGGCGAGCGCGGCGCGGGTGTGGCCTGGGCGCTCGTTTGCGGTGCTTCCCGCGTACCAGCGCGACGCCCTGCGCTACTTCGGAGCCGAGGTGGTCACGCTGGACTTTGCGCGCGACCCCGAGGCGCAGCGGCGCACGATCAATGGGTGGGTATCCGAGCAGACCTGCACGCGCATCCCTGAGCTGCTTCAGGCCGGGGCGATCAGCGCGTCGACGCCGTTGGTGCTCACGAGCGCGGTGTACTTTTTGGGGCGCTGGGCGGCGGTGTTTGACCGCAACGAGACCCGCGACGCCCCGTTCTTTCTGGGGGACGGGAGCGCAAAGCAGGTCCCGATGATGCACGGGCCCCTCACTGGGCGCTTTGTGCAAGACGGCAACGCGCGGTTGTTCGAGCTCGCGTACGAGGGCGACGAGCTGGTGCTGGACCTGGTGATCCCGGCGCCGGGAGCGAGGCTGTCCGAGGTGCTCCCGAGGCTCAGCGCGCAGACCCTCGCCCGCTGGACCGAGTCCGCGACGCCCACACACCTCCATGTCGCGCTGCCGAGAGTGACCCTGCGCGAGCCCTCGCGGCTGCGTGCGTCGCTCACGGCCCTCGGGGCCCCGTCGCTCTTTGCCGGGGCCGACCTGCGCAGGCTCACCGCGGGCACAGGGCCCTCGATCGACGAGGTCATCCACGAGGTCTACCTCGACCTCAACGAGAGCGGAACCGAGGCCGCCGCCGCCACCGCCCTCACCGGCTACGGCTCGGGCGCGGTCCCTCCGAGCTTTGTGCTCAACCAGCCCTTTGTGTTCGCCCTGCGGCACCGCCCCACCGGGGTCGTGCTCTTTGTGGGCCGCGTGGTCGACCCGGCCCCCGAGCGCCCCGCGGCGCCCACGCCAGGCGGCCCGTTTGTCCCCGGTGCGCTCGACCCGCTGCAACCGCGCGAGCTCGCTGGGCTGCGTGGCCGAGGGCCCCACGGGTCCCTTGGTGCGTGCGTCAGCGCCTAGCGTACGTGGCCTGCTTGGACCCGAGGCCCTCCGTCGCGTCATGCTGCGACATCTCGGTTTTTTTCGCTTGTGCCACGAGCAGGCGCTCTCGCAGAACCCGCTCGCGAGCGGCAGGGTCACGCTGCACTTCACGGTCACCCGTGAGGGCCAAGTGCGCGACGCGCGCGCCGACGGGGACTACCCCATCCCCACGGGGTGACCTGCATGCAGAGCGCGCTGGGGCGCCTCACGTTTTCGGCAGAGCCCCGGGGCGAGACGCAGGTGAACTATACGCTTGTGCTCATGCCCCCGAACTGACCGGCTGAGCGCGCCAGGTGAACCAGCCCACGGGGTGCACGCGGGGACGTTCGAAACAGAGTCCGACGAGCTCGGAGACACGGACCGGTTTGTCACCCGACGCTCTTTGTGTCCATTGCGACGGTGCTCGGGCTGCATGCGCGCTTGGTGTGGCTGCTCTCACTGATCCACGGCGCGCTGCGCAATCGTGTGTATCCGCAGGTGTGGCTCGACGGCGCATGGGTCAACGCGGACCCGAGTGTTGCGGGCGCACGGTTAGACGAGTCGCCCAAGTGTGCAGTTGCGTGGTTGCGCGGGCGGAGGGCTGGGTGACCTTTGCGCGATTGGGCTGAGTTTCGATCGGGCCGAACTACGCTTCGTTGGGACAGACGAACGTTTCACCAGGCTGAATCGAGCGGATCATCATGACGTATTGGCCTGTCGGCGGGCAGATAAACTCTCCTCGCGGGCAGTGGCCAGACTCTTCATTGCGAAACTCGGCAATGATGCGGAGTCGACCTTGCGCGCAGTCCTCCATCGTCGTGTTCATGTTGGTCTCGCAGACGCGAATCTCGGGGTTACCGCGGCAAGGAAATGTCGGAGTGAGGCTGCAGGCGACGCCAACTGTGGAGCCCGCTCTGCAATACGCGGCCGGACCAGAAGCCGCGCGAAACTGACGCCAGGGATTGCTGGCGTGGTCGTTGCTGTCTCGCGCCGTGGCGCTGTCGCCACCGTCGCCGACACCGCTGACACCTGCACCGCACCCACCGCCGAGCATCGCCATGGCGATCACGACGATTCTTCCCACAACCCGCTTGTCCATGGCCGTGGGCTACCGCGCCGTGGGGGTGTCGTCAACAGCGACAAAGAGGGCGAGGGTGCCTTGATGCAAACTGGGGCCGCGTGATTGCGTCAGAGGTCGACGCCGAGGCGGGGGTCTGGCTTCGCACGCAGAACCACTACGTCGGCGCAGGTCGCGTGGTCGAGAGCATCAAGCCCGATGGATCGGTTGTTGTAGGGCAGTAGGACTTACGTAGGCGCCCCCACGCGCGTCGAGCATCGCGATGCGGGCGACGTCCTGCGGCGCGCTGTCGAGTTCGAGTACGACACCCGAGGTCGTGTGGTGGACGCTTTTGACGTCAACGCGTCAGGGACGCGTCGGCTGCTCGCGCATCGCGACTGGCGGGTCAACAACACCCTTGCGGTCCAGACCGATGCGTTTGGCGGCGCGATCACACCCCACCACGATTGGGATGGCGCGCTCCGCACGATGTCCGTTGCGCGTGGCGGCGCGGTCCAGTGGGAGCAGAGCGTGGATCGCGACGCGAGCACGCGCTGGCCGACGAGTGTCACCACTGCTCCGCACGACCGCGCTGCGGACACTGCGACCATCACGCACGATCTCTCGGGTCGGCTGAGCCACGTCACCAACCCCAAGCTCAGCTATGACTTGGTGCTGACGCGGGATGCATCCAACCTCGCGCGCACCGGGCACATTGTGCAGAGCGCGCCAGGAGCGCTCGCCCGCGATGTCACCCCCGAGTACCGCGTGGGCGGAAGCCCCGCAGGACCTGACCCCGGTGCGATCACCGGGCTCCGAAGGCCCGACGGCTCGCTCGCGGTCACCAACGCGTTTGACCCAAACGGAACGGTCACCTCGCGGACCGACGGGACCTCCTCGAGCACGATGCGTGTAGACGAGAACGGCCGCGTGTTTGAGCGCGGCGACAACCGGTACTTCTACGGCGCGATGGGCGACCGAACCCACGTGTTTGATGCCAGCAAGGACCGCGTCATCGCGCAAGTCGGGCTGCTAGACATCGAGTACAAGCGCGTGGGCAACGCGCTGATTCGATTGCGCACAGAGTTCATTGTGCCGGGCGGCAATGTTCCGCTCGCGCGAGTCAACGAGTCAAACAACGCGGTGGCATTTCTGCACACGGATGTGCAGGGGAGCGTGGCCTATGTGCGCGGCTCGACGGCAGGCGTCGACGTGCGCTTCGACTACACGCCCTTCGGCGAGGTCCTGAGCGCACGCGCCACGGGCGGAGCGAGTGTCGAGCGCGAGCTGCGCCGCTTTCAGGGAGGCCTGGTCGATCCCTCAGGCGCGGGATACCTGCAGTTTGGCGCACGGTTGTACGACCCGGTCACGCAGCAGTGGGCCAGCGCGGACCCCGCGTTTCACTCGTATGCGTATGGGTTTGTCGGCGATAGCCCGTATCTGCGCGCGGATCCGAGTGGGTTGGATGACATCCCAAGGCAAGAGATGCCCTGGAGGGGCGGCGCGTCCACTGCGGGCGTAACGACCTACACAAACGGCCAAACGGGTCCGTCGGCGGTCGAGGTTCATTCGGCAGGGGTGGGCGCTTGGGTTTGGCCATTTCACCTGCCGGTTCTTCCTGGGCAGCACCCCATGGAGATCGCCGAGCGCAGACTTGATATTGAGAATTCGATCGAGCCCGTGCCAGCATTTGTGCAACGGACACATGAAGCCGCTGAGGCGGTGGATCGGATCCCAGCTGGCGGGCAATATACGACCGTGGGGTTGTACTTGTCCGGGGTTGGGACCGGGTTGCGATTGCCTGGCCATTTTTGGACGATGGCCACGGGGTACAACACCTCAGGGCGCATCGCGTCCGACGGCGAAACGGTTGAGTCGGGCGCGACCGTTGGTGCAACCGTTGCTTCCGTAGTCACCGAGGGTGCGACTGCCGGTTGGACTGCGCTTCGGGCTGGCACAAACTCGATGCGCGCCGGCGTGCGCGCGTGGATCACGAGAAGCCGATCTGGATCCATGGTAACGCTCTACCACGGACATCAGCAGCCACTGGTTGGAGGCGCCTTCAACCTTGAGGTTGCTGCTGCACTCAGACGACGTGGCACTCCAAGTGCTGGAGTCCACCTTACCGACGACTCCAGACGTGCAATTGGACAACATGGCCATGGTGGTTACGTAAGTCGTGTACGAGTCCCCTCTCACATCGCAGCCGAGATGTATCAGCAATCACCCATTCTAGGACCTAGGCGAACACCTCAATTCGAATGGGTTGCAACCACCGAAGAGCAAATTGAACATCTGAATTCCTCAATGACAACTCTACCGGCAAGCGCGGCACTGAGACGTTGGGGGGGCCGATGACAGCATCTCCCCTTTTGTACCTAGATCTGGCGGGACTCGTGCGCACAACGTGTTTGATATCTTTAGTGAGATTCTACGGTCGGTTGCCGAGTTTGAGCGAAGCAAATGTGTTTGTTTCTGCTCAGCTGGAGGGCGATGTTAGAGAATTCTCTGAATTCCTAGAGATATTCTGTGATTCATATACAGAAGATGTCCTGGAAAATGTCAGGGGACTTCTGCCAGTCCAGTCTAAATGGTACGCTTTAGACGATATCAACCAAGAGATTGGGTTGCGCTGTTTACGTCTGCTTCCTGAACACCCATTCGTCGAAGCGGAGAAGATTGACGAGCTAGCCTTGTTGTATGCGCAACGTCGTACTTGGCGTGACTTGATCCAGACTTCAGTGCTAATTCGTTTGCTCTCTCCGCGTCCCTTGGTTGTCGAGTCCGTATGGGATCGGTGGCTCAGGTATCTAATCAAGTTCGGCCACGGAGGGCTCAGCGAAACGATCGCCAGATCCCTACTCGTCGAGATGGCTGGGGATGTTGTGGTCTATAACGGAGACATTGCAACGCGTCTGGACAGCGCCGAGGCGCGCCTGATGGCCGAGCGTGTCATAGAGGACCTCAAGCAAATGCCCTTGGCAAACCCTGAGTATTGTCCCAAGCGCTGAGCATGTCTCGGGCTAGTAACTGGTTCGTTGTTCGCAGGGGTTGTCTCGAAGAAAAAGCCTGTCGCGAATACTCCACACCACCGCAGATGAAGCAGAGAGTCGTCGCATGAAAGGCAAAATTCGTCCCTACAAAGATCTCGCGCAGTCCCTCCGTGGCGCGCTCGTGGTCTCACTCGTGCGATGCTATCAGCGGGTCCCCACACTTGACGAAGCCAACGCGTTCTTCGACGCTCAATTGCAAGGCAATACAGGGGAATTCTGCGATTTCTTAGCAGCGTATTGTGATGCTTCTTTGGAGTCTTTGAGACAGACCGTTGCAGAGCTAGCGTCTGTAGACTCTGAATGGCTGACGGTAGACAAGTTAAACGCTGAGCTTGGACGATTGTGTGAGCTTGGACGATTGTGCGAACTTGGCAGTCCTCCGTACGCGTTCTTGAGCTCGAACGGCATGGACGAGGTGTCTGCACTCTTTGCGCAGCAGCGCGTTTGGGAGGATCTGATCCGCACTGCCATGCGCATGCGCATGCTCTGCCCGCGACCGCTCGTGGTGGACTCGCCGTGGGACCGCTGGATGACCCATCTGATTGAGCTAGGGCACGGCGGACTGAGCGCGAGACATGCAGTCTCGCTCCTGCTCGATGTGTCGGGCAACATGCTCGTGCACAACACTGTGCTGGACCGCTACTACGCGAAAGTCGAGAGCCCCGAGATGCGCGCTGCGATCGACCGCTTTCTGCCCGAGCTGCGAGCCATGCCTCTCGCGGCACTTGAGCGCCGTGTCACAGAGGGCGAGCGAAGCGCGTGAGTTGTGTCCATTGTGACGGTGCTCGGGCTGCGTGCGCGCTAGTCTTGGTAACTTCTATGGAGTTCTGCACTTCCAAAGGGCACGTTAGCGATGGTCAACCTCGAAATTGCGACCCAATGCGAAGGATTGTCTCGAGAAGAACAAGAGTCTTTTCTCCGACTGTACGCACCTGATTTGACGATTTGGTCAGAGTCTCTTGGCGAACACCTTCTGAGTGCGTTTCTCATCGTCGCGCCTTGGTCACGGTTAGACAATCGCGCGCTGACCAACTACCTAGCGATGAGTGGGGATCGTGGCATTGCATTGTTCGACTGGTTTCCGACGAAAGAAGCGTTGAAACACGCATGCGGGTACGAGGGATCGTGCCTGCAATCACCCATTCTTGTGATTCGACATCCGAACGGAGCGGTGGAATGGAGTGGCGAAGGATCTCGCGCGAGACAAGAGCTCCAGCGACGAGCATCGTGTGCGTGATCGCAGGGCCTAAGCGCATGAGAGGTCCAGTGACTCTGCGAGGGAAATCTCGGCCTAGAGAGGCGGCCAGCCGGTGCCGAATCCATTCCAATGAGTGCATCCTCAACACCCCGAACGGACGGCAGGGACTTCAAGGTCTGGGAGTACCAGATCAGCCACGGACAGCTCCTGATTCGAAGCCCAAAGGCTCCGGCGACCGACGCTTCGCCAGAGCGCCGAAACGCACGTGAAGAGCTTCATGATTCGGCACAGCCAAATGCTCGGGCTGGGCGAGGCAGATGTGGGTGCGCTTCGTCAGCTGATGGAGGCGGGCCTGTGATCTCGGAGTTCACCTTCACGGTCGAGGATGTCTTCGTATTCTCCGACGGACGCATTGTATTCGTCGGGCGACTGTCACGCGAGCCTGGGCCCAATCTCCTCGCTCCCTGCGACGCTGATGTCGTCGTGGAAGACCAGGTCGTCGGACATGTGCACCTGAGTGCAGAACGGATGGGGGGACGTCGCGTGGGAATGCGGTCCGTGGAAACGCGATCCCCGCTGGACGTGGCAGCCATTCGTGGTCGTCGATGCGTTCTGGTTCATCGCGAGACGAGAGAGTGAACGTGGATGCCGCATTCAGCCCAGGGGCGTGCAGATCGCGTGTCCCCTCCCGGCAGGCACCTAGGCTTTGCCTGGACGTGGACATCACGCGCAGTACCCACTGCAACACCCCCCTTAACTGCAGCGTGAGCGCTCGCTTGCGACGCTTGCCTCATGAAACGCACTCGATTTACTCATTACACCGCAGCCCAGCGTGAGGCATTCCTCGCCGCGTTTGCCAGCAGCAACCCGGTCCGCACAAGCCTTCGCGCGAGAGCATGAGATCGCGAACACGACGTTCTCGACTTGGCGAAATGCCCGCAACAAACGCCCTCCGCAATCGCCTCCGCGCAAGATCGTTCCGGTGGTGTTTGAGCCAGTAGCGCGGGTCGAACTCGCGCTCGCCAACGGCCGAACGCTGCGCTTTTAAGCGAGCATGGACACTGCAAATCTCCTCGCCATTCTCCATTGCGTGGATCCCTCAGGATCCTGATTCCGCCAGGCCACGCGATCTTCGTCGCGCGAGCCCTTCGACATGCGCAGGTCCTTCGATTGCCTCGTCGCGGTCGCACGCGATGAGCTCGCCATCGACGTGTTGCGCACACCATCGGTGCTCTATTTCAATCGCTCGCGCACACACTGCAAGCTGCTCTTTCACGACGCGACAGGCTTTGTCATCGTCACCAAACGCATGGACGATCGACGCTTCGTAGCTCCTCACGCCGTCTCGCCCAATGAGCGCTCAGTCGCCATCGAGATGCGCACATTGTCCAGCTTTTTGGCAGGCGAACCACGCACTCGATCAATCGCCCTCGCGATGGAATTCGCGCTGAACACGCTGCTCATGGGCGCGTTGCAAGAGCGGCAAGAGCGCACCAGGAGCGCTCGCCCGCGATGTCACCCCC
>JAUXYJ010000050.1 GCA_030694465.1 Deltaproteobacteria bacterium
CATCGGCGTCGTCAGCATCGGGGCCGAAGACGTCCACGTCCACCACGTCGCTTGCGTCCTCAACGTCCATCGCATCCATTGCATCCATCGCATCGCGCACGTCCTCGGCGTCGCGTGTGTCACGCACAGAGGCGTCGCGCGTGTCGGGTGCAGCTATCGCATCGGTGCCACCGCTGTCGCTTGCGCCATCAGGCATCACGTAGTGCCCACAGGACGTGATAAACGCCAGCAACAATACACACCATTCATGCTCGCGTCGTCTCATCGGCGTAGTCCTCGCTGTTGGCTCAGTGCCCACTGCATCCACGCCCCCGCTTCGCCATCGACACTGCAGCGATCGACGGGTGCCGGTGCGATCGGCACCAAGGGGAGCACACGCGGGGCCGCGGGCAGCGCGCCGTACCATTGCGGGCCCGTGACCATCTCGACGATGCGCTCGATTTGCTCGTCGCGACCGAGCTCGTTGGGATCGACCACCATCTGCGGCATGATGCGATTGCGCGGGACACTCGGCCACCCCATTGCGCCCGCACACGTGACCCGCGTGTTGTTGCCCTGAAGATTACGTCGAGGCTGCAAAAAACCTCCGCGACGCCCACGACTGCTGCTCTCAAGGGTGTGGCAGAGCGCGTAGGCCAGCGTCGAGGCCTCGTCATAATCATACCGAGGTGCGAGCGGGGTGCTGTCTGCGCGGCCGGCAAAGGTGAAGAGCACCCCTGCATAGTACTCGACACCAAACGCGCGAACGGCACCGCCAAAATTCTGATCAAGCGCGGTGTCACGCTCGCCTGCGGGCGACGTCCCGATGGCCTCGATCACCGGGCGATCATCGCGAAAAACGGACCAACTATTGCCCGGAGACGCGACAAAGTCCGCCGTGGTCCCGTCGGGTCTCACCACGGCCGCCCGCGTGATCCGTCGCGAGATGCCCCACACGCTGTTGCCATGGTCCAAGAGAATGGTCCCCGGCTCAAACGGATCAAGCGTGGTGGTGCCCATCCCGACTTTCATATTGGCAGTCTCAAAGCCCAGCACAAGCGTGCCTGTTTGTGTAAACGCAGCGCTCAATGCGGACTCCTGCATCACATTCAGGCTGACTGAAGGCGCGCGTGTGCCTGCAATCACCCGCGAGCTTCGGAGTTCTGGTTCGGTGCCACTGCGTGCCAGTTCGCCAAACGCGAACGCAGGGCCGGTGCCCGTCAGCAGGGTCCGCACGAGCGCGAGCCTGGGCGCCGAGCCAGCGCTCGCTGGCTGCACTGCGAGCGCGATCTGGCCGGCGCTTCGCAGCACCGCACCTTCGGCGTCGCGCAGCTCGGCTGCGGGGGCGGTGCAGGCGCCGGTGGCGTCGCACTGTCGCCACAAGAGCACGTTGTCCGAGGCGCGGCGGACCACGATCATGAACCGGTCTGCGGCGCCATTGGCGAGGGACCAGGGGACCATGGCGATGCCAGCAGCCGCAAAGTCAAAGCCCAGTGTGCCGAACGAGCGCAGGGCCGGATCGGCAGGGCTCGGGTTCTGGCGAGGATCAAACGCGTCCGAGGTCCCAAGCGCAAAGCTTGGGGCGGTCCAGGGGCAGTCGACGACGATGGGCTGGCCCGCCACGAGCTGCGTGCAAAAGGGCCCGCTGCGGCTCGCGACGCCCACCATCACCGTCTGCAGGGCTGTTCCGGTCGGCTCAAGAGATGCTGCGACGATGGTGCCGTTGCCGTCCATCACCAGAGGGCTCACGGTGCCGTTGCCGTCGCGAAGACGTACGACCCCGCGGCCCTGCCACGACGGGGGCAAGCTCGCACAGTTGGCGCTGCCTCCAGCGCATTGGCCCACAGATCGCGCGGGCACTTCGTGCTCGATTTGTCCAAGCGACGCCCAGTGCACTTTGCCGGTGCGCGTGTAGGTTCGGTCCCGTCGATTGGGCGAGAGATCACTCAGCCGGTCGTCTTGGTACAGCGCGACCATGCGGCGTGCCGCGCCCGGACGCGTACGCACTACAAGCGAGCCCTGCATGGACTGATTGAACAGCGTCTCGAGCGAGCCGAGTGTGCCGGGTGTCGTCTGCATGGCGCCCCCGTTGTTCACTGCGCAGACGCCGTTGCGGGCGGTGGAGCCAACGGGACAACAGCCTCCACCCGCGTCCGTGAGCCCTGCGATTTCGCCCGCCGTGGTCATGTTGTCGCAGCGAAAATAGCTGATCCAGAACGGCTTGGTTCCGCCCGCTGAGTACGGGATCGAGGGCTCGACGAGCCCCGTCGCGACGCGTCCTTCGGTGGCTAAAGTGTCGTGGTCAAAGTCCGCGCAGAAAACAGGCCCCAACGCACCACACGACCTTGCGGTGTGGCTCTGACCTTCTGAACTCCAGCGATTGATAAACCCTGTCGTCTGCCCTCCGAACGGAAAATACTCGGGCCAGCCAAATCGCTGCGTCGTACCCACCGTCACCCATCGCGGGAGCGGCGTCGCGAGACGCAGCCCCAGCGAAAATACCTGACCACCGTAGAGATCGTGGTTCTCAGCAAGCGAGGTCGATCCGTAGGCGTAGTTCATCAACGACGGCTGCACGATCTTGTCCTCGCGCGCGGTGTCAGTAGCCCTTGACGGCGCAAAAGGGTTGCCAAAACACCCGGGATCAGGACCCCCATGGTGCAGCCCCATCACGTGCCCAAACTCGTGGCTCGCGATGCCATCAGGCAGACCAATTTGTGCGCTGATTTCGCCGTCACACCCTGAATCCCCACCGCCAAGAAGACCTGAAAAATAGTGGGCTAATCCACCATGGCGTGGATCAGGGCCCATGCTGTTCTGGTCGCACGAACAGAAGCTCTCGGTCCGTCCGTTGGGGATGTAGGTCACCAGGCCCGCGCGCCCAAAGCCAACCCCCTCGGCGTCGCGCGGAACAAACTGTGGAACGCTCCCATGCCTTCGCGTCGCAACACTGACAAATCGCACGTCAAAGTGCATCTCGATCCCTGGCTGTTGGTCTGGATTGCCGACCACCGAGGCGGGCAAGACTGCCCAGGCACGGTGCCAGTTCCACAGCGCGCGAAAGGCTGCTGGGACGTTGGTGTAGCTCACGCTGGGATAGACATCGCGACTCGCGTCGCAGCCGCTCGCTGCGGAAGTGCACATGCTGCCGTCGCCGGTGCGGTCAATCTCGATCAGCAGATCTTTGTGCCTCGGATCAAAGCCCCACAGCGGCAGCGTCTGCCCCGCCCGCGCGATCCGCTGGTAGTCACGGGGTTGTAGCGGACGTCCGCCGCTCGGCGACGCGAGCGCAGCGGCCACCTCGTCTGTGCCGAGCACCTCAAAGCCATCGGCGATCCCGTCTCCGTCCGTATCTCGCGGATCCGCAAACGCCAGCAATCCGCCCACTGAATCAAGCCCCAGGACAAACTCGGTCTCGACCGCGCAGCTCACCGCCGCCAGCAGTCCTCCCCCTGCCCGAGGCCGCGCGCCATCGCACAGCCCAAGCTCACGCTCGACGTTGTCCGACAGCCCGTCGCCGTCGGTGTCGAGCAACTCGTTAAGCACCACCCGCATGCGTCCCGGCCCGGGCGCGACGCTGTACTCGCTGTCATTCACTAAAATCTGCACCCCCCGCGCATTGCGTGGCGCAAAAGGCGGGCGTCGATAGGGCCGCACCATCACGTAGCGTACTGCTCTCTCGAGCCGCGTCTGGGCACCGCGCAGCAACGCCGCAGGGCCCACACCGCGCATGGCCAAATCGGCATCGAGCACATTGAAATTGGCGTCAAAGAGCCACGCCTCGGTGGCATCCACACCCAGCCAATCGTTGGCTTCGTTGCCTGGGATCGCTGCGGCTCCACCGACAACATCGACGCCGCTGGGGCCGTCAGGCATCAAGACACTGTGAAGATCAAAGCCCGCAGCCGGCGCGTCCGCGACGTCCAGCACGATGTTGTCCGACACGCGGGTGGCAAGCGTCGCAAGCACCGCAGCTCCGTTCGCTGGATCGATCGCGCGCAATGTGACGTCTGCAATCCCGCGCGCGTCTTGGTCGCTGTGGACCATGATCCAGTGCGTGCCGGGCCGCAGTGTGAGTGTCTCGATGCACGCGTTGGTCTGGCAAACGAGAGACGAGCTCGCCAGCGAACCGTCGGGTCCAAACACATGCGCGCGCAGGCGCACCCGTGCGGCACCGTCGCCGCAGAGCGGGCGACCCGCGCCATCGGTACAGGTCGTCGTGACGTTGAGCGACAGATCGACTCTCGTCGTGGGGGCCGAGCGTCGAGGGACGTTCACGCTCATCCACTCCGCCGAGACTCCCCACGTGCGATCGTGCACAAGACGAGACGGAAAAGCCTGAGAACTACGGCAAATCATCAGCATCCCAAGCGCACATACCAGCGCGACCAGCGAGCGGATCATGGCGCACCTCCTGCCGCGCCACTGGGCGAAAGATCACTCGGCGGCGTCTCGCCTGCAGCGCATGCCGGGTGCTGTGTGACGTAGTGTCGTGTCTGAATCTCGCGTGTGAGCGGGTCACACAACATTCTGCCCACCGCGCGATCCCACGCCCCTTGTTGCGCTGCCGAGAGCGCTGGCGCGATCCCTTGTTCGGGCTGCAAAAATGCAACCAATTGCGCACGCGAGACGCAGCAGTGCGGCTGATTGCTACGCATCCGCGAGACCATGGCGACGTGTCGCGCTTGCTCTGCGCTGCTACGTCGCGCCCCGATGGCGGTCCGCACTGCAGGGCAGTCGATGTCGAGCTGTTTATCGTACTCAAGATCGAGGGCCTCGTCGTTGAAGCACCCCAACACTCCCCCGTCGCGAGACGCGTCTTGCGCACTCCCCGAATCCCCCGCGCCGGGCCCTGGGCAAGCACCCAGTAGCAACACCGAAAACGCCGCCCCACGCGTACGATCAGCGAGGAAATTACCTAGCCAATGATGCTTGGTAACCCCCCCCTAATATTTTTGTCACAGGTGTACTGCTCTTTGGATTCATCCGATGGCCTCCAGCCGTCCCGTTGATTTGCCGTGAGCGCGCACGTGACCGCCCACCCGTTGGCGATGTCGAAGACCCATCTTCTCCACCCCCTCGTATTGCGATCCCACACCACATCTCGGATTGCCGCAAGCCCCGCCCCGCGATCCCCCCTTTGGCCGCCTGAAGCCTCACCGTGTTCGAAAGACGTCTTTCAGCCGCGTCATAGGAAAAATGCTCACCAAATTTTGCCCATTTTGAACATTGACGCGGTGAGTCTCGACTTTTTGCTGCGATCTACGCACCTGCGTGCGATCTGCGTTTGCGATTTCAGCGAAATCGCACAATGCAGACGCTTCGTCAGCCCCTTGCGCGTCTGCGCTTGATCGCGCGCGTCCATGGCTGGTCTTAGAGCGCTCAGGATGTGCGCAAACTCGACGGAGCGCAGCGTGAGCAAGCGCGCACCGAGCTCTCCGCGTTGGTGCAGGTGTTCGCGTCGCTGCTCGATTCGGTGCAAGACAAGCGGACGAAGTAGCATCCGGCGACGTCGCCGGGTGAGCAGGGCAGCGGGACTCAGCGGGTACGTGCGAAGAGATCCGTTGGGCGATTGAGGGCTTGGCACACGTTGACGCCCCGGCGCTGAGGGTGACACTCTCAGAGAGAAGTTGGGGGATCGCGTGGTGCGCTACCCCAAACAAGAGTGGTCGGGAACTCTCTCAAGAACGGGGCAATCGCGGATGAAATCCAGAGCAGCAAGCAAGCAAACGTGCGTGGCGTGGCGTGGCGTGGCGTGGCGTGGCAAAGACCCATTTGGGGAGCGATGATTCTTCTGGGCGCAGCGCTCACGCGATGTGCGCCCCCTGAAGCCGTGGGACAGCACGTAGAGAACATTTTGCGCGATGGCCGGGGCCGCGGAGAAGTCAACGATGGGCGGACCGTTGGGGGAGTGTCGCAACCACGGTATTCTGGCGTCGGAAGCATCTGGCGGTTCACCAGCACTGGCACCCTCGTGCATGCCGGAACCGGGATTCTCATCAGCTCAGACCGCATTCTCACGGCAGCCCATGTCGTCGCACAGCCGCCTGGTCCGGGCGTGCAGCTTGGGGTGTTCTTCACGGACGACGGCAACCTGCCGCCCTTGGATCGCGCAGGTCGCGTGACATGGCAGCCCATCGCGTTTGCTGCAAACACTTGTGTCATGCATCCGTCTTTTGTGACTCGAACAGCCAACGAGCCGCCCACGACCGAGTGCTTTACGCTGCCGTCTCTTCAGGGGCAGAACCTGGATCCGTCGTATGACTTTGCGATCGTTCAGCTCTCGCGGCCTGTCACCGACCGGGCGATTCGGCCTGTGAGAGTCCTGCTTGATCCGGGGCTCGCAGGCTTAGCGTGGGTTGGCCAGTCGCTCTGGCCCGTGGGAACTGGCTGCTGGATTGGATCTTGCCAAGCCGCCGAGCGACGCATCGGGCAGACCGTCGCAGACGGCCTCGGAGGGACCTTTGCGGGCGCCGGTTTCGTGCCCAACGTTCTTTGGTCTAGCGCCGTCGGAACCCTGTCCAATGGCGTCTCTCGCGCTGTGATGTTGTCGGGGGATTCTGGGGGACCCGTGCTCTGGCAAGACCCACGTCTGAGCGCGTATCCACGGCGCATCGTGGCCGGGGTTCTCTCGCAGTCGGACACGGCAGTGCAGCCCCAGATTGTGCCCACCGGAAGCGCCCGTTGGGCTTTTACCGGCGCGAGCGATGTAGCCCCGTGGATCAACGCCGTGATGACTCTGGGGGTCGCGGGCGCCACCACCACCACTGGACCCCTGCAATTGCCCAGGCGATGGCTTGGCGAAGGCGCAGTGACCGTCGAGGGCGGCGGTGTCGTGGACAACTGCGAGGGGATCTTTAATCCCTGGCAAGACGACAGCGACGGCGATGGCGTCGGCGATGAGTGTGACCTCTGTGATCAACGCAACGAGGCTGCACAACAGAGCTGCAATCACGCAGCAGAGACAGCGCTCGCGCCGCTCGGGGTTCGACGACGCGGTGACGGCTGCGACCCAGTGCCCTGCGCACGGGCTGCCCCGCAACTGGACTCCCTGAGCGGTGGCACCACACGGATTCGCGTCTCGGGTGCGGTCATCGATACCCGCGCTGTCAACGCACTTCAACCACGAGAAGGCACCGGCACCGTCGGCTTTCGCTTCTGCCCATGTGATCTCGCGTCAAACCCCAACGGCGCGCAGCTCTGTCATTTACTCCCGGATCCCCTAGACAAGTGTGAGCTTGGCAACTTCCGGTTGTACGACGCAGAGGGCTCTCGATGGCAACGCGTTGGCTCTCGCGCATCCAGCACGAACACGCCCTTTGCTGACGTCGAGTACTCGCTATCGATGAGCGGATTTCCAGGGAGAATCGCCGGAGGCGTGCTGGACCTTGCGTGGGATGTTGCCCCATTCGCTACGAACTCTCGCGCCACCGGGGTCTTCTGGACGCAGGTCGCAAACTACAGTGCGCCAGTGACGCCCCTGGATGTGACGCCCAACGGTTGGCGTGATCTCGCGGGCAGCCACCTTGCGCAGGACTTTAGGCTTGGAGCGCAGTTGCGCGGGATTCTGGATCTCTCCCAAACACGCTTTCGCTATCCCATCGTGCGCCGTCGCTTTGGCTGTCCCGAGTGCCCGATTCTTGCGGCGAGTTTTCCGGTCGCGCAGCTCGTCGACGATGGCTCGTCGCTCTACGCGGCGACGCCGCACGGTGTGCTTGATGTCACGACGATGTTCTCGCCGTTGACTCGCACTGCGCTCGTTGCGCCCGATACGGTGGTCGTCGGTGCCGCAGAGCCACCCGCTTGGATCGATGACAACGCACCCTCGATCGCGCTGGTGTCGAGCGATGCGACTCGGGTGATGAAGCTGCTTCGCGAGACCGACTCGGGCTACCTTGATCCGCTCGAAAACGACGACGTTTTTCCGCAACGAGCGCGTGCGTCCCGACCCTTGTCGGGGCCCTCCGCGCGCCGCGATTTTGCGATGCTGCTCAGCACGCGTGAGTCCACACGGGGGCTCTATGTTCTAGGGGGGCGTGATGTCGCAGGCGGCTGGAGCGACGATGTCTGGCGCTTTGACGACGCTTCTCGGGAGTGGTCTTTAGTCGCGCAAGACCCTTCGCGCTCGGCGCCAACTCTGCGCAAGGTCGAAGCCGCAACGCTTCGTCCATGGGACGGCACGCTCTACGCGATTACGCACGCAGCGCCACGGAGTCCCACGAGCCTCGTGCGGATCAATCCCACCACGGGCGAACGAACGGTGGTGGCTCGCTGGCATTCGTGTGTGAGTTTGCTGTGGGATCGCTATCGCATGGCCAACACGCCCGAGGGGCATTTGGCCATTGTCGCGAGCAATGCTCACGGCAGCTGGTTGTTGGTCGAGCTCGCGTTGGACTTTGACGACTCAGACGACGACCGTCGTGGCCCGCGCCGTGCGCGCGAGCCCTCGGTCATGGTGAGGCGCTATGCCACGGGCCGCGGAGCGCTTGTCGGCGGCATGGTGGCCGACGAACAGGGCATCTCGTTTGCGGTCGATCGCGGCGAGCGCGCGGCATCGGTCGTGGGCCTTCGCTACGAGCAACTGCGGCGCGTCCAGCGCTGGGAAGACGTGCGATAATCCCATGCGAATTTGCTTGTACTTAGCCCCGTGGGTGCTCTTGATCGGCTGCTCGTCGTGTGCGCCTCGCGTCGTTGCGATGGACGCCGCGACGGACGCGCGCGACGCTGCGAGCGATGAACGCATCTCGCCGCAGACGTGCAGCGAGGCAGGTGTAAACCCAGCGTTCTCGTGCCCGCTTGTCGCCTCGCCCAACGCGGGATGGCGCCGCATTGGGTGCCTCCCGCGATGCGGCATCGAGATCGCGGACGATCCCACACAGAGT
>JAUXYJ010000057.1 GCA_030694465.1 Deltaproteobacteria bacterium
ACGGCCCTCTCGGTCCTTCGGCGCGCCGCGAAGAGCGTCGGGGACGACGGTCATCCGCAGGTGTTCGACGCGCTCTTTCGCAGCACCGTGAAGAAGCCCACGGCGAAGAAGAAGGCTGCGAAGCCGCCCGCGGTGTAGGTAAGCGGCAAACGCGAGAATTTAGCGACGGGATCACGGCTCGACTCCGGGGAAGACCACGTAGTCCAAGGCCTTCCGCTTCGCGCGTTGATTGTCACGTGACTGCAACAGAGCGAACAATCCTTGGGTGCGCGCTGCCGTCGTTCGCGTGGGTGCAACGCGTGGCGTACGTTGGTCTCTCGCTGACCGTAGCGAACGCATGCCCGGTCGAGCCGGTGGGTGATCGCTCGACCGACGACATGGGCGAAGACGAGATTCTGCGCTTGAGCGGCCAACTGTTGCGCACGCTCTTGCAGCAGCTCTGCGAGCAACGTGCGGTGCGCGCGCATTCGACTCACGCGCGTGGACCTCGAGGCGACGCTCTCCCGCGCGGGCTCGGAGGTACGAACGTTCTACAGCGAGCGAGTGCTCCCGACGATGACTTAGGTCGAGCGCGCGCGACCGGGTAGCGAGCGCGCTCGGTCGCGTGGCACACTCTTCGGTCATGAGTGACTTCGCGCGACCGATCGAACTGGCGGGGTATGCTCTGGCGGCGCTGTGCGCGACCCTGGTGGCGTGCGGCGCTCCGATGGGTCTTCCTGGGTCCGACGCGGCGGGCAGCGACAGCAGCGCGCCTCCCGCGGGTGGTGACAGCGGCGCGCCCACGCCGATCGGTGATTTTCAAGACGGAATCGCGACGTACTACGACGCCACCGGCGCCGGCGCGTGCAGCTTCGACCCGAGTCCGGGCGATCTCATGGTGGCCGCGATGAACACCCCCGAGTGGCGCAACAGCGCCGTGTGCGGGGCGTGCGCGGAGGTGCAGGGCCCCATGGGGACCGTCACCGTGCGCATCGTGGACCGCTGCCCCGAGTGCGCCGCGGGACACCTGGACCTGTCGCGCGAGGCGTTTGCGCGCATCGCGCGCCTGGAGCTCGGGCGGGTCACGACGCGCTGGCGCTTCACGAGCTGCTCGGTCTCGGGGCCGATCGCGCTCAAGTGGAAGGACGGGACGAACGCATGGTGGGCCGCGATTCAAGCGCGCGACCACCGCGTTCCGGTCGACCGTATCGAGGCGCGGCCGAGCGCGGGCGGGGCGTTTCGCGCGCTCGAACGGCAGGACTACAATTACTTTATCGGGACCAACCTCGGGCCGGGCCCCTTCGACGTGCGCGTGACGGCGTCGGACGGGCAACAGTTGACCGAGACGAACGTGCGTCTCGGGGACAATCTCGTCGTGCCAGGGACGCAGCAGTTTCGCTGAGCGCGCGCGTGGCCCGGCGGATAGAACCTCCAACCGCGGTCGGTCGCCCACGCGGCAGTGTTTACCCCATCGCGCTGCCGCTTCCGTCGCTTCGCGACGAGTCAGCACGGAGGCCGCACGCTCGGCGTCGGCGTCGATAGCGTGGCGCGGCGCGGTGCGGTCGTTCGCGTGGGTGCAACGCGTGGCGTACGCTGGTCTCTCGCTGACCGTAGCGAAGGCACGCCCAGTCGAGCCGGTGGTTGAGCGCTCGACCGACGACATGGGCGAACACGAGATTCTGCGCTGAGACACGCAACCGCGGATTGAGCAAAAGGCCCGGGGGGATGGGGATGTTGCAGCGGGTACGATCGTTCGTTCGCTCCTCGCAGTGGGCGGAGAGCGTACAGTGACGGCGCTACAAGGTCCGATGGCGCGCATTTTGGATTTGGTCGACCCGCCGAGGTTTCTGGCGCACGTGCACGAGAGGCTCACGCGCTTCTCTGCGGACGCCACGTGGGGCGATCGTGCGCGGCACCCTACGCACTATGCGCAGAGCCGAGAGGCCTTCGCGCAGACCGTCGAAGCGCAGTCGCAGAGGCGACTCGCGGACGGGCCACGCGCGCGATTGCCGTGGCGCGCGAAGGAGCCCACGCCACACACCGCGCCGACGGTCGAAGCGATCGCTGCGGAGCGCGAGATCGTCGCGCTCGAAGTACAAAACTACCGCGCTGCCGAGCACACGAGCGCGCAGTGGCACGCGACGCTCGCGCCCGCTGCCGACGCAGCCCTCGCGCAATGGACGGCCCTTGCCGAGACCCAGTGGAACGCCGACTGCTGGCTGCAAGCCACTGTTTCGCGCTGCGCGAGCTGGCTGCTCGGCGCGCCGGGACCGATGGTCTCTGCCCGCGACGCGAGCGACCCGCGGCCCGCGTCGATCCTCGCGCAGCCCGAGCTCGCGATCCGCGCGATGCCATTGCGCCCGCGGCATTGGCACGCGTGGGAGCTGGCCAAGAGCGGTCTCTCTCGGCTGCCCACGCTGATCGTGTTGGCCCTCGATGAGAGCGCGATCGTTCGCGCGCGCGCGTATCGCTCGCTCGGTCAGGTGGGGCACTGCGCGGTCGTCCCGTTGCTGCGAGACGCGCTCGAAGATCCGCAGGTGTTTGCGCGGGCGCAGGCTGCTCGTTCGCTGGGCTGGATCGCGGATCCGGGCGCAGTGGCGGCGCTTGTAAACCTCGCGCGACGCGACCCCGAGCCCGAGGTTCAACGCAGCGCGCGCGTGGCCCTCGCGCGGATCGTCGCGTACTGGGAGCACTACGGCGAGTGGGACGCGGTGCTCACGTCCCCCGCGCGAATCCGAGCGTTGGCGCAGCGCCTGCGCGCAGCGGGAGCGTTTGGCGACGTTGCTCTGCCGCTGCGTGACCCGCCGAGCTTCGGCCGTCCGACGGAGCGCATCGAGGGATTTCGCTACGCGTATGACCTTTGGCTCGACGACGACGTCGAGGTCACGCGCTCGCTCTCGCGCGAAGCACGGGAGCAACTGCCAGAGCGGTTCGCGCAAGCATCGCAGCGCAAGGACCCACGCACGCTCGCGACGCTGTGCCTCCTCGCCTCGCGCAGCGGGACGCGCGACGCTCACGAGGCGCTCGAGGCGCTGCGCGCGCATCCGCTCCCAGCGCTTCGCTGGTCCGCGCGACGCGCGTTGGCGGTGCTTCGCGCGACGCAGTCCGTTGGCGGGTGAGCGCGAGCTATCCAATGCTTTGATAGCGTATCGAGACAAGCGAGTGTGCTTCGAGGGGTATCCGACGCATCTTCGGCGCATGGTCACGCAATATCCTCCGCGTACCCTTCGCCAACGGGCAGCCGACGCCCTGCAGTGGAGCGTCCTCGTGCTGGTCGTGCTCTCGCTGCCGGTGACCTTTCTGCCGTTCATGGCGTGGGCGCACTTTGCGCGCAAACCGCTGCGGGGAAAGGGCGCGGCCGTCATCGTCCTGTGCTGGATGGTCCAGACCGTCGCGTGGATCGCCCTCTTCGCCGTGTACCAGCGGCACGGGCTGGACGGCGTGTGCCGGCTCTTGGGAGCAGGGCTCGCGATGGCGCTGTTGTACACCGCGTTGTGTGTGGGCTTCGAGCTCGTGTTCTGGGTCGCTCTCAGGATCCGCGCGGGTTGGCGTTGGCTGCGCGCGCAGAGGTAAGGGCGCCGGGCCTGCGTTACGCGCTCGCATCCTCCCTCACCCCCCTCCCACGGGCTTTTCGGTCGTGGTCGGCGTGGACTTCGAGTCCACGCAGGGGGGGCTTCACTGCGTGCTTGGCAGCTTTGCTCGCTCGAAGTATCCACGTCCGATGAATTCAAGAGGGCTTGGATGTGTTGCGGCTGTGCTCCTCGCGTGCAGCGGAGGCTCGAACAGAACATCCAGCCGAACATCCAGCGCAGGTGGAGCAGAGCAGACAGCGAGCGCGGACGCCGGCGTGACCTCTGCGGAAGCGGGCGTAGCGGAGGCCCGGGTAGACGCGGGCGGGCGGGCTGCGGCTGCTGGCTTCACGGCAGTACCGTCGAGGCTCGCAGAAGGCGAAGGGGTGATCCTCGCCGGGATACTCGGCGGCGGCGTGCAGATGCGCCGCGAGGGCGCGTCGGCGGTCGAGCTCCGTGACGGCGAGCGCGTTCGCGTGGTGCAAGAAGCGGGAGGAATGAGCGCAGACAGCCAGGTCGTCGAGGTCGAGGTTCGCGCGATGCGCGGCGAAGTAGCCAACGGTTCGGTTGTCACCGAGAGCTCGCTGCGACGGTCGGCCGACGGCCGCTGGGCCGTGTTTCACGCGATCGAGTCATGCGGAGACTTCTGCCACGCGCGCTTGACGCTGCTCGGCCCCGAGGGGGTGCGGCGCTCGCTGTGCGGAGAGGATCTCTGCGCGGGCCCTGAGCTGTCGGTCTCGTTCAGCGCTGATGGGAGCTCGGTCGCAGTCTCTTCGGTCGACCTGCGGGTCGCGACGGTGAGAGACGGGACCACTCGGACGATTGAGGGGTTCGCCTCGGCTGTGTACACGCCGCAGGGGCGGCTCTTTGCGCGAAAGACCTCGCAGACCGATGACGGCGTCTACGAGATTGTTGTGAGCGGCGAGCCGCGGCGGGTGTTTGCTGCGCGGGGCCGACCGCCTCGACGCGATCCCGAGCTGCCGCCGTCGCCGCCCATCACGCCTGTCCTCGAGGGAGACGGCACGGTGCTGTGCGCGCAGTTCGAGCGCGGTCGCGCGATGATCGTTGCCCGCGCGACGCTCGACGGTCGCGCCGTCGCCGGAGCGCAGCCCTGCGCCCGTTGATCGTTCAATGGACGCGGTCGGGCTGCGCGAATTGGGAGGGGAGGGCGAGCCCGGGCAACACTCCGTCCGTTCTGGGATCGGGATTCCTGAAGTGCCAGAGCAAGTCTCCGTTGATGCCAACTCCGTATAAGCTGCGAAAACAGCGGCGATCGCATCGGTGGGGCTGAGGTGCGCGTGTCGGGCACAGCGCGCGGTTCGACTTTGCCGCGCACATCGTCCGCTTCGTCAGAGAACGACGTTTACGGCTGCGCGTCTCCCCGCGTTTCGCTGAGCGACGAGACCCAGGATTCGTAGGCAGAGAGCGCCGCGGCGCGCGCCCTCTCGTCGCACTGCGGCGGGGTCAGCGTGCGATCGACGGCGCACAATCCTCGGGCGAAGGGCGCGAGGTGCGGCGCGATCTCCCGTTGAAACTGCGTTGCGCGGCGGGTGCGCTGCGCGCTCTGCGGCCCGCGCGAGACGACGTTGATCGGAGCGCCCAGGATCGCGTCGCCGATCTTCTGCCCGGCGGCGATGGAGAAGCTAAGAAACATTGTGCCGTCTTGCGGAACGGGCCATTGGCGAAAGATCGCGGCGCGGATCGAGCCGACGGCCCGCGACACTGCCGGTTCGTCCGCGCCGAGCGCGCGGCGCAGCGCAGCCCCAGAGCAGCGGTCTTTGAACTCGGACATGAAGGTGTCGCGCGACGAGCCGTGCTGCGGGGCAAAGGCGTCGAGGGCGGCGTCGCGGTCCCATTGGAAAATTACGCATGGGATCGCGTCACGCAGCACGTAGCGCGCCGCGTCGTCTTCGAATTCCTCCGTGCGCGCTCGCACGATCCAGAGGGCGCGGTGGCCCGCAATGCGTACGCTCTCCGGCGGAGACACCATCGTCGAAGCATCTTCTCCAATGGCGTTGAGCAGCGCCTCGGCCTCGCGCTCGTTGCCAGCGTGGTGCGCGAGGTACGCGGCCCACGCGAGCGCCATGGGAGCGCGAGAGGCGCGGAGCAGCGTCGCGGCCCTCGCGGCGTCGGTCTCGAAGAGCGGCAGCGCTGAGCGCACCGCCGCGGCGCCCGCGAGCGCGCAGGCCGAGTCGCACGCTTCTCGGGCGAGGGGCCCTGCGTCCACGTCCGCAGCCGGGGCGTCCGTGTGGGCGATCACCACGTCGTCTGCGAGGACCGCCGCGGGCGCTGCGGTGATCGGGGTCACGCGCTTACAACCGACAACCGCAACAAGCGCGCCCAGCGCGAAAACGGACTTTTGCACGATCGAGAGTTCTCGCTTAGACATGGAGCGACGGACGCTACATCGCTCAACTCAGTATTGGCGGGGAAATAAAGAGGCGATCGCATCGGTGGCGCTGAGGTGCGATGAGCGCGGCCCGGGATCTTGGGGAGCATCGGGACGCAGCGTGGCAGACCGTGATGTCCATGGTGGCAAACACCGCAGGATCGCGAAGGCTCGCCACGCTGCCGTCTCCGGCGCAGAGCCCGAACAGCTGCCAGAGTGAGAGCTCGCATCGTGCAAGGAAGAGCCGAGCCGGAGGCGTCTTCGACAGAAAGGCAGCGCGGATCAGCACGGCCAAGCGCGTGACCTTCCACGGAGCGAGCACGGAGGTACGTTGTCTGTGCGACGGACAGCCGCCGACGTTCTCGCTCGTCGGGCTTGACGATCAAGACAGCTGCTATCCCTCCCAAGGGTTTAGTGAGCGGCGGCGACGTCGCCGGAGTCGCGTGCGTCGACCACGTCGCTGCTGTCACGCAGCGTGTTGAGGTCGCTCACGCGGTCTTCGCGCGAGGCGTCGCCGCTGTCTTCGCCGCTTACGCTCACGCCACAGCCGAGCGACAGAGAGA
>JAUXYJ010000063.1 GCA_030694465.1 Deltaproteobacteria bacterium
GAGGTGCGCTTTGGGGCGATCGGATTGCCCAATGTCATGGTCCGAGGTGCGCTTTGGGCGATCCGATCGCTACAGAGTGATCCACCGTGGCACACTCTGACCCATTCAATCGCTTCCGGCGCACCTCGGACGTAGGGTCAAAGCGATCCGATGGCTCCTGCGGTCACCAAGACCCCCATGCCAACGCGGCCGAGCAGAACCCAGGCGCGCAGCTCGGGCAGAACATCGTGTTATTCCAGCAGGTTGCGCTCCGAGGTGGCCCGCTCGGAGTGACTGAACGCGTGATATGTCTCTGGTGGGTATTTCTTTTTAGGCATCGGGGGCTTCGTGGTGGGGCCTCTTTTTGGGTGACAGGGCTTGCGGGCGGGGCCTGTGGGCAGAGGAGACAATCATGCGAACAGTGCGTGTTGTGCGGGCGGCGATGGTGTTGGCCGTTGGCCGCGGCGCAGGTGGGACAGCAACTCTTAACAGGTATTTTCCAGGGCGAATTCGGATGGTGCCGCGATGAGAGGTGCGCTTGTATTGAGCTTCGCGTTCTTGAGCGTTGGCTGCGTCGAGCAGGTGGCCACGCGGCCAACGCTGTGCATCCGTGGACCAGAGCATTGCCCAGGGATGCGCCACCCAACCCCCACGTCGGCGACCGAGATCGGCCCCTCAGACGCAGCACCGATCGATGCGGAACCGATGGATGAAGTACCCACGGACGCCGGGCCGATGGACGCCGCGCTCACGGATGCCACGGTCGGTGACGTGGTGTTCACGGACTCTCGCGACGCACGAGACGCGAGGGATTCTGGGCCGATTGTGCCGCAGTCTCCCCTGAGTCAGGACACCATCGAGACGCTGTTGCGAGAGGAGCTGCTGACGTGGATCTGCGAGCACGGCGATATCCGCCCCACGCTGGACTCCGAGCCCGTCGAGCGAACGATGAATGGGCTCTGGCCGATTCAGGCACGTTGTGGCTCCGCGACGGGACGTGCAGAGAACTCTTTGGGTGAGTTCCGTGGGATCGGGATCCTCGATGCAAGATCCCAACGTAGCCATCCTTCGATGAGACTCCTGCAGTCGCCACACGCCTTCTTGGGTCTCTACTCCGTGCTGAGTTTTCGCGACAACTGGGCCTACCCGCCAGACGCGGGTCCGGTGCAACTCCAGTCCACGGCGCACACCGAATTTGAGGATCGTCGTCCCAACATGCGGTTTGGCGACCTCGAAGCGATGTACGCTCACCCCGCATTTCAGCAGAGAACCGGAATCCAAGCCGCCTCTCTGGTGCCGATTGGACGACGGACCATGCGGCTCTCGATCAGCTGCCCAGGGGATGTGCGGGCCGTGACCATCCACGTTCTGAGGCTCGGGGAGCGTTGTCCTCCGATGGTTCTACCGGCCCATCGACCCCCTGGGCTCTACTAACCCGGCGACGTCGCCGGGTGCCCGGTGAGGCGCCATCGCACGGAGCCCAGACCGCAGGCCCATCGCTGCTAGCCGTGAGCTCCCTCCGTGGTCTCAGCGCCGCGGTCCCGTCATCTTGGCTCACCGCCCTACACACGCGCGCGCTGCGCCCGCAACCTCACCCCACGCCACCCGTTTTGGCGAGCTCGTTGAGCACTCCGCTCACGATCTCTTTGGCGCTCTCTTTGAGCATCGGCTGCACCAGCTCCGCGAGCTTCGCCTGAAACGCGGGCATCGCGCTCAACAGCGCCGGGACGCTCTCCACCACGCGCTCAACCGAGAACCCGCCACCCTCTGAATCCGCTCGCTCTTCTTTGCGCAATCGCTTCTCAAAGCGCTCGATTTCGCGTTCGCGATCGCGCTCGAGTCGATCAATCCAGCGGCCCATCATCTGCGCATCTTGCGGCACCGGAGGCGCCGCCCCCTTCACCGTCGCCTCGAGCATCCGCTCCATGGTCTCGTTCATCGCACGCGCATCCTCGCGAGCTCGCTGCGACTCTTCACGCACCGCCAACCGCTGCGCCTCGAGCTGCTTCTCTGCGCGCTCGTTGTTGGCCTGCATCATCGCGAGCAGCGCTTGCACATTGGGGTCAAGCCCACGCACCGAGATCACCCCTGGCGCGGCCTGCTGCACCGGCGAGCCGTAGCTCTCTGCGCTCGTGGGCTGTGCGCCCTGTGTGACCGCGACAAACTCTCTCGGAGCGCCCTCGAGCTCGAGCCTGCACCCCGCGACCGTGCGCCCCTTCGCGCCCACTGCGCGGATGTCGTACATGCCTCCTCCGCAGCGCTCTGCGACGGTCACCGCGTCGGTGGTTAGCGGGTCAAAACGCTCGGGCCAGGTCTTGTATCGCGCGCGCCGATCGGCGCCTGGACGCGCGGCCGAATCATCGATCACACGCTGCACAACGAGGTAGTCAATGATCCCCAACGGCAGCGGCGGATCGTAGTCCGCGAACAGCGGATACACAGGCGGAAACGCCTCTGCGCGATCGCCGCTCGGCTCGTTGGCGTTGTCGGAATGCGATGCAGTGCGGTGCTTGTTCATGAGCACACGTAGGGCTGCGAGAGAGCGTGCGCAAGAGCGGTCATCACACCGGCCCTACGAGCGGTCGACACCGGCACACGCAGCGGAAATCACAGCGGTCTACCCGCTCGACCTTCGCTTGCGCGCCGTGGCAATTCGCTCGCGACGCAAGCGCTCACGTTGGTCACGCAGCGCGCGCAACCGGGCCTCGATCTCAGCACCGGCTGTGATGCTCACACCCATCGCAACGCACTGCACACGCACCCACCGAGTCGACCGGCCCAACGTGTTCGCCAAGCTCACCGCCTCACGCTGCGCACGGTCGCGTGTGGTGCTCTCGATCGCGCGTTGTGACAGCACGGCGCACACGAGCGCCTCGTCATCGAGGTCTCGCAAGCGCACCCGCGCCCTTCGCGCGACCGCTCGCAAACGCGCGTAGCTCATACCGCAACGATGCTCCAACGCGGCCCGACGGTAGCGACGTCTATACGGCTGCTTTACGCCCACAACCACGCCACCCTCTCTGCGAGCTCACGCGAGAGCCCCGCGTCGAACTCGAGCACCGCAGCGCGCTCACCATCGCAGCCCACCACGGGCCCCGTGAGGGCCTCGAGCGTCGCGACTGGGTCTCGACGAAGGACCGCCCGCCAATCGCTCTTGCTGGGCCCCACAGAGCCCTCCACGGGCCTGCGACGCACGCGCACTCGTCCATCGCACGCCGAGACCTCCCAGCCCTCGCGGTACGCGTCGGCGAGGGCATGCCCAAGAGCCGCGCGGCTCACAGGTCCTCCCAGTCGTCGAGACCCTCGATGGGCTCTGTTGGCGGCGAAGGGAGGGTTGACAGGGAGGGTTGGCAGTCAGGTGAAATCGTTGGTTTGTCCTGCGAATTGTCTGACGTCCCTAGATCACAGGGATAGTTAGGGATAGTTGGTTGTATGATCCCCACGCGCAAAAATGGGTCTTCATTTTCGAGCGCGAGGGCGCGCGTACGGGTGCTGTCTGCGACGCTTGCGTGTGAAATATTTTCGGGCTCGCGTGTGGGCGTAGCGATAGGAGCGCAACTATCCCTAACTATCCCTGTCGCCGATTCTGCCTGTGAATTCGCAGACAATTCAGACATGGAGGGTTCGGCCCAACCGTCCCTGTCTCCGTCCCTGTCGTCGTCTTCGGCCTCTCGCTCTTGCTGCGGACGCAGCGCGAGGCCTCGATAGAACATGAGCCCCGACGACTTCACCCGCGTGAGACCTCGCGCGGCCATGCGCTCGCCAAACGTGGTTTGGCTACCACCGCCCGCCTTTTCGCCTCGCGCCTCGACCCACGCCGCCCAGGCTTTGTAGAGCGCGCTGGCCGGTGTCCGTGTGCCGTCCAACCGCTGCGTGCGCTCTTCGAGAAACATCCCAAGCGCGTCGGTCTCGCTGCGATACTCGCTCGTCGCCCGCTTGACCGCCTCGGGGGCCGCCAATCCCTCGCGGACCCATGCGACCGCGCCACGAACGATCCACGCCAAGATGCCTGCCGCTTCGCCGCGAAGCTTATCCAGAAGCCCAGAGTCCTTCTCGGCCTCGGGCAGCTGTACCGGCCAATTCACTAGGTTTACGCGTCGCCAGAACGCGTGCGAGTGCTCGCGGACCTCGGGGCGGTTGTTCGTGCACACGCTGAGCTTGTGCGTGATCGAGAACTCGAAGAAGTCTTGTCGCATGTAGCGCGCGGACATCTTGGTGTCGCCGGTGAGCTGCTTGACGGCGTTCTCGTTCCAGCCTTTGCCGTTGGCGGTCTCGCTGACAAGCGCGTGGCGCAATCCACACAATTGTGCGCGCTCGGTCGGGTGCGCCTCGTGTCCCGCACGCGCAAGCAACACGTCACTCGGAACGAGCTGCGCATACCGCGCCATCACCCAGTTGATCGCTTCG
>JAUXYJ010000066.1 GCA_030694465.1 Deltaproteobacteria bacterium
GTGGCCTGTGGGCGCGTAGCCGAAGAAGGACCAGCGCTCGTCGCCGAGAAGATTCCAGAGCGTGGCGTGGCGGATTCCGCGTGCGATTTTAGGGTCCAACACGCGCATCGAGGTCGCATCAGAGCCGACGACTTGGCTCGCGACGCAGCGATGAAAAACGTGATCCACGACGGGCTGCAGCCGATCGATCAGCGTGTGAACGTTGCGCGCAAGCGTGTTCGCCGCGAGTGGTACCCCTTGCGATCGTGCTTCACGTGCCATGCGCTCGAATGGCACGGCATCACCGAAGTGATCGACCGTCGCGTCGATGAGCATATCTGTCCCGAGAAATCCCCCGTCGATGACGGTATCGACAGGCTCCGCTGCGACGCTCGCTTGCTGACAGCAATCACACGCGAGCCGCTCTCGAAGGATCAATCGCACAAACCACTGCGCAGGAATTCGCTCTAGAATTTCTCGCTTGATCCACTGTTTCAGCGTCATCTCAAGCCCGCATCGATTGCATGCGCGCTGGCCGTCTGGGACTAAGATCTTCTCTTCTTTGCGCTGAATATTTTCAGGAAGTTTGCCTCGACCGTGCTCGTCGCGGTGGGTGTTCTTTCCGCGTCGTCGCTTGTCGTCTTTGGGCTCAGGTTTCTTGGGAGCGTTGTCGTTGGCTGCGCTCCAATCGAAGCCCGGAAGCATGACTTGCAGCCTCGCGAGCTTCTCGTTGTCTCCGTTGCGACGTTTGCGCACGCGCATGCGTTCGACCAGGTCATTCTGGGTCTTCCAGAGCCGCGAGATCAACGCGAGGAGCCAGTGAACGAGCGTCGCAACCGCGCCCGATGCGATCATGGACTCGATAAAGACACGCAACGCAGAAGCGTCCTGAGCGTCGATCGCGGGAGCGTCGATCGTGGGCTCTGCGCGTGTTGTCGAGTGCTTCGCCATCGCCTCGGATAGACGCGTGGGACGCGACGAAAATTCCACCGTGAGGCGCGATTATCTTGGTGAAATCAGCCGCGGCGACCAAGCCGGCCGACGCCTCGCGGCGCTCATGTCGAGGCCACCGAGGAGCGCGAGCAGCTCGTCATGGCCGATCTCTGTGTGGGTCGCGTCAAAGCGTGATGGCTTGAAGGTTCCGTGCTCGAGTCTCTTGAGCGTGAGGACGTATCCGTTGCGATCCCAGAACAAAACCCGCGCTCTATCAGCGCGTCGCGAGAGAAAAACGAAGAGGTGTCCATGCAGCGGATCCCTGCCAAATTGCGCGCGAATGAGCGCGACGAGGGAGTCGAGTCCCTTGCGTCCATCGACGCGATCGCGCGCGAGAAAGACCCGCGTACTGCTGGGCAAACTCAGCACGCGCGCTGTCTCTGCGCGATCGCGACGACGATCTCTGCGATGCGCTCAGCGCGGATGTCTTCACGAACACGAAGCACGACCGGGCCGATCTCGAGCTCCACGGTTGCGCCACCGCGCACACGCACCGGGACAAACAATTGGGCGCTTCGGGGCTCGCCCAAGCGCGCACGCCAGTAGGTGATGCGGTGCGCGGACACGCCGTTTTCGCGCGCAAACGCTGCCACGCTTTGCTCTGACGACGCCAGGCGCGCGAGCACCTCACGCGCTTCGCCCTCGGACACTTACGCCATCGTCGTTTGGACACAGATTGCCTCCGTGTCCCTGGATTACCGCGGCGAAGAGTTCCCCGGCACCCGCGGCGACGGAGGGGTTACTGTCTACAATCTCACTGTCGACAGTACTGCTTCCTACTTCGTTGGCCACCACGGAGTCTTGGTTCACAACACATGCGTCAAGGGAACAGGCTATGCTCATGTCGTGGCCGGGGGCAGGCCGGGTCAACCAGGAAGAGTTCAAACACCCCAGATTAACCACCTGCTGGATCAATTGCGTCTCGCAACCTCTGGCGGGCCAGGTGCAGAGACCGCAGTCCGCAACTTGATCCGGCACCATGGTTCTCATGTACTGGAGTACCGTGAGCTTCGTGGCTGGCAGTCGCTCGACTTGACTCCTAACAATCGACAAGATCCAGATAGACTAGTGTTCCGATGGACTGGTCCCAATCAGGACAATCTAGTATGGAAAGTTATCAATCCACACGGCCGTTGAGTCTACGCTCGGAGCATGGATTCTGGCCACAACGGGAGCTCCAATCAATGAGTGTCAATGCTGCGCTTCAAGCGCTCGTGCATGCCAGCCAAGACTCTCGATTGGAGCAAGCGGCTCGCACAGATATTGTGCTGCGCTGCGCGCTGCTGACTCTATGTACTACGGATCTTCCCGTATGGAACGACCGCGCTTTCGAAGACGCCAATCCTGCGCTTCGCTGTGCCTTCGCTTGGTGTCGACTGTTGGAAAGCGAAACAGACTCAGATCGGATTGTGGCGATG
This sequence comes from Deltaproteobacteria bacterium, assembly GCA_030694465.1. GTDB lineage: Bacteria > Myxococcota_A > Polyangia > Polyangiales > JAUXYJ01. The sequence goes on from JAUXYJ010000066.1 coordinate 2,391, forward strand.
GTCCAGGCGTTAGCTGGGTCTCGCTGGTGCCATTCGACGGTGCCAACGTGGCACCTCGTAGCTCGCACTCACTCTCTCACCGACAAGACTTTAGACTTTGGAATCATGGACATTCTCGGCGCAGACAGCGGCACTCTCTCTGGCTGGTTGGCCCGAGAAAGGAGCCGCTACGATGCGCTCTGGACGCTCCTGGGAGAGCCACTCGGTGGACCGGATCCGGAGGCTCCACTCGGAGCATGGATGGATCCCCAGCAGCCTATCGACGTCAGCACTACCGTAGAGAATTGTCTGCGCATTTTTGATAGTTCCTGGACGCCGCCAGGTACTCTTCGAAAGGCGATGCCACTCCCTGGTCTCTCTGCGAAGGGCACCCAACAGGTCGCCTCGGTTCTGCGCGGACTGCACACGGGACCCATTCAATACGCACCTATTCGAATCCACGCAGTGACCGTCGACCCCATAGTCTACCAGCGCTATCTGCTTTCAGAATTGCAAATCATTGTAGACTCCCACCCGCTCCCTGAGGACTACGATCTCTGGGTCGATTGCGTACGTTCCGTGATCGTTGACTCGGTAAGACTCTCGCAGATTTCAATCGTTTTTTGGTTGGAGATAATTGCGCATTTAGCTTGCAGACTATCTAGTCAAACATTCCTCAGCGTCATCCGAAAACTCTACAATCCGCTACTCGAGCTACTGTCGCAGAGCTTGCTGGCTTGGGGTGCGCTCGTGACAAGTCTCAGCTCTGCTGGACCCGAAACTGCCCGACGTGCTATCGCAGAGCTGCTTATCGACCCACGCTCCATCGAGCAATTTTTTAGCGACTCTTCGCTCATTCAGCTAGCCCCCACACACAACCCCATTCTGAGAAGGAATCTCCTCGCGGCCGCCCTTGTCGTAGCGATCCCCGAGATTGCGCCACTTGTTACCTTTCCGCACTATCCGTTGTTCGAATGTGGTCGAGATCGCTCTTTCGCACTTCTAGCGAGCATCCATCGAATGAAATCCGACCTTCTTGTTACGAAAGGGTGGCTAACCCACCGAGAATGGAGCGATCTTCGAACACTCTCCGCGAGCGTCTGCACTGCGCTCCAGATACAGCAGCTCCCTGTGACTCGGAGCCACGCGTGCTGGGACTCACTTCGCTCCTTGGGTGCTCCCCAGCGCTCAATCCGCTAAGAAGTTTGTCCGGTCTGATTCGTGGCGAGTTGGCGCCTTTGGGCAGGGCTAGCGCCAATGCCGGTCAGTTAGCGGCGGTTAGGCGTCGCGAACCCACCTCAGGAGCTCCCGATTATCGGGCAATCTAGTGCGATGCCGTCCATTCCCACTGCACCGGAGAAGCCTCTTGATCTGACAGCGTTGCTCGACGCGCTGGGCGACCTGTCGATGGCCTCGATTCAGAAGAGCTTGGCGGCCACGGGCGGTGCATCCAAGCGCAACCACCGTCTGCCCGCCACCTCCGTCGTGGCATTGATCGTTGCGATGGGGCTGATGCGTAATCGGTCCGTTGTCGACCTCGCCAACGACTTCCGATTGGTACGCACGCGCCCTAACGAAAATCCGATCGAATCCAACGCCATCAGCGCTGCGCGAGCTCGCCTGGGCGAGGCACCTGTCGCTCACCTGGCCTCAACGGTCGGAATGCAATGGGCCGCGGAAGCAGCGGACGCACAGCGTTGGCGGGGACTGGCGATTTTCGGCATCGATGGAAGCACTCTCCGCGTGGCCGACACACCAGAGAATCGCTCTCACTTCGGTCTTCCGGGCCACGACCCCAAACGTGGTGCAGCTGCCTACCCGCAAGCGCAAATCGTGGCGCTCATGGCACTGCGAACCCATCTCATCGCGGCGCTTGCCGTGGGCCCCTGCAAGCACAGCGAACTGAGCCTTGCCCCAGCGTTGCTTGAGCAGGTGCCCGAACGATCACTCACGATTCTCGACCGCAACTTTCTCAGCGCGAGGCTCTTGCTTCAGTACGCTCGCAAAGGCCGTGAACGACACTGGCTGCTGCGCGCGAAGTCGAACACCAAGTGGCGCGTGGTTCGGACATTTGGGCCCGGGGATTTCCTAGTCGAAATGATCGTCACGAGCGAGGCACGCAAGCGCGCTCCAGAGCTGCCCGCAAAGTGGAACGCCCGTGTGATTCACTACCAACGCCGTGGCTTCCGACCTCAGCGCTTGCTGACATCGTTGCTCGATCCCGAGCGTTGGCCTGCCCACGAATTCGCCGCGCTGTACCACGAGCGGTGGGAGCTTGAACTGGCACTGGATGAGCTGAAGACCGAGCAACTTGCACGGAAAGAGACACTACGCAGCCGTGCCCCATGGAGCGTACGCCAAGAGCTATGGGGCGTGATGTTGGCGTATAACTTAGTGCGTCGACGCGCCGAGCGATGCGCGTTGGCAGAGCAGGTGTCGACGTTGCAAATCAGCTTCGTGTGCTTGTTGCGACAGCTGCAAACACGCTGGGTGATTCTGGCGATCCTCGGGCCGTCGTTGGCCGCGGATATGGATGCGCACGAACATCGACAGCGGCGACGTGCTCGATTGCCAACACGGAGATCGACGAGGCACTATCCGCGCGCAGTGAAGATCAAGATGAGCTCGTACGCACGCAAGCACTCGGTAGTTCGGGAGGCAGCATGAGCCGTTTGGGAAGCAGAGATCGCCCAGCAGTGGTGCGAGTCCGAAGCGAAGAAATCGGGCGAAAAATCCTCGCCGCATGCAAAGAGCGGGGCTGGGAAGTCATCGTAGGTATAGAGCCGGACAAACCAGAAGACATTTCGGACTTCCAACGACTCCTGAACCCAATCGAACCCGTGCGCGCACTCCCAACACCAGGCCGAAACGACCCTTGTCACTGTGGCAGCGGCAAGAAGTTCAAGAAGTGCCATGGCGCCTAACCACCACTAACTGACCGGCATTGGGGCTAGCGCATCAGAGGACCATTGACTCTGCGAGCGAAATCTGGGCCTAAGATGCGAAATGAGACCCGAGAGCTCCCGCAAAGACCGAGCAGGCATCCGTGCGTCATTCGAGCAAGAGTTCGGAGCGCCGCCAGATCCGCGGAAGCTCCACAAGATCTCGCATCCGCTCCTGATAGTGATCGCGATTGTGACGCTCGGCGCAATGAGTGGGCCCAGAGTGCGCGGCTGAGAGTTCACAGCCCGGTCTTGGTCCACGTGGGCGTTGTGCGCGCTGGCGAAGCGTAGAGATCGACCGAGACTCACTGCGTCAATTCTCAAAATCGGTCTCTACTCAGCCAGCAAAATTCCCATGACGCGGCTGAAATTCGTATTTCATCGGTGGTGAGGTTTCGGGGCTCGACGCTGGGAAGCGTGCTCGACGTTGCAGCCACGTTTGTGAGGCAACTACGATATCCGGGTGGGGTCTCCACGCGCTTCGGATTGCGCGGTGGCCGTCAAACACTTGCCAAAGACACCCGAAGCGTGAAGAGCGTGAGGTCCTCGTCCAGGGGAGTCCATCGTGTACCCAGCGGTCCCGAGGCTGTCCGCGCCATCGAGATGAGCCCGAGACCCGCGCTTCCGTCCTCGCGCGCGGGCGCCTTGAGCTGTTGCTTGTAGCGCAATTTAAGCGCAGCAGCGTCGAGCCCCTCGAGTGATGCAATGCGCTCGCGCAGGACCGCAACGTCGTTCGTTCGCACAGCGTTGGCAGCGAAGAGTGTGAGCTGGCCTTCACGTCGCGCGATCACAACGACGCCGTGGGCACGCGTATCGCGTTCGGCTGCAATGGCGCCTCCAAAAGCTCGCCGCCCGTAGCTCTGAATATTCTGTGTGGCCTCGACAAAGACGCTGAAAACGTCGGACGCGAGCGCGCTTGGGATGCCCTGATCGTGAAGGTAGGTCCGCAGCGTGCGCCCGTGCGCTTCGACTTCTGCGTGGGCAAACGCACCGACAAAGCAGAGTCGTTCGCTCGCGGGGTCAAGACGCTCGGTCCTACGGAGCTGTGTTAGCCATGGCATCGCGGGGGTTCTCTCTGGGAGGCTCAGAGACGCGTCGCCGTGCGACCCTGAGTCGATTGATCGCCGTAGGGATATCACCCAATGAAGTTGTCGTTGCAACCGCGAGACTGCGCGATCCCGTAGGAGTCATGATTGATCGTTTTGAGCGATTAAGACTGAGGCGAATCGTGACGCGTCGTAGCTTCTTCGGAGCGCCGTTTGCGTTTGCGTACAAAGTTCTTGATGGGCGCGACGAGGGCGAGGGCGAGGGCGCCCGTGAGGAGGCCCACGAGGCCCTGGAGGGCGCTGGGGAGGAGCGATGCGAGCACAGAGCCTGCGACGGGGAGGGCGGCTGCGGAGGCGGTGAGTGAGGCGATGCGGGGATCGAGGCCGGGGATTCCGTGGGCGATGATCCCGCCGCCGACGAGAAACATGGCGAGGGTGCCAAAGAGCGAGAGGGACTTCATGAGCCAGGGCGCGAGCCGCACGAGGGCCCGCCCGAGGGCTGCACGGATGCCCGACTTTTTGCTAAGCGCGAGGCCTACGTCGTCGAGCTTTACGATCAACGCGACGAGCCCGTAGACGCCCACGGTGGTGATCACGGCGATCGCGACGAGCACCATGAGCCGCTTGACAAAGCTCGCAGCGGCGACGGTCCCGAGGACGATCACGATGATCTCGGCCGAGAGAATAAAATCCGTGCGAAGCGCCCCGCGGATCTTCTCTTTCTCAAACGCCACGACGTCGAGCTGTTGCGCTTGGAGGGCGAGCGCGAGGGCGGCGCGCCGGGCCTCGTCGCTCTGCTTGGGAGCGAGCCACTTGTGGGTGACTTTTTCGAAGCCCTCGAAGCACAGGTAGGTCCCCCCGAGCATCAAGAGCGGCGTGACGATCCACGGGGCGATCGCGCTGATGGCGAGCGCGGCGGGGACCAAGATGGCCTTGTTGAGCGCTGAGCCTTTGGTGACGGCCCACACCACGGGGAGCTCGCGATTGGGTGCGACTCCGGCGACTTGCTCGGCGTTGAGCGCGAGGTCATCGCCCAAGACCCCCGCGGTCTTTTGGGTCGCGGCCTTGGTCATCATGGCCACGTCGTCGAGCATCACGGCGAGGTCGTCGAGGAGCGTAAAGAGTGTGAGGTCGGACACGTTGTCGAGCGTAGCAACGGCTGCATAGCTCATGCACCACAATCGCACTGTGGGGCAATACACATCCGGCGATGTCGCCGGGTGCTTGGCTCAACGAGACCCGGCGACGTCGCCGGGTGAGTGTGCTCAGAGCGGCGCGTTGGTGCAGGTGAAGCGTCCGTCGCCAAAATCCCAGCACGTAAGGCCAGGGCAACAACGGCCCGACGAGCAGTCTTGGTTGACGGGCAGGCAGGCTACGTCGGGGCGCGCGTCGGTCGCGGCGTCCATCGAGGAGCGGGCGTCGGGGGCGCCCGATGCGTCCGATGCGTCGGTGGGGTTGGCGTCGGTCACGCCCGCGTCGGTGCGTGGGCGCACGCGGTCTTCGGCCCAAAACGGCCGGTGTGTGTCCTCGTCGAGGTCTTGCGCGGGCAGTCGAAACGCCGGGTAGCTCGGGTCCATGGTGCCCATGGCGGCGCGGGTGAGGTCAATCGCTGCGACCCACAGCTGCTCGCGCTGGCCGAGCCGTGAGCCTCGCGCGAGCACGGCGCCATAGTCTCTCGTCGAGCTAAACGCGATCCATGCGTAGTCGTCGGGCACACCGGACGGGGCCCAGCTTGGCATGTTGTCTTGGATGGTCGCGGTAGTGATAATTCCGTTGTTAATCACGGTGTTTGCGCGGGCGAGGGCGCGCGGGTTTGTGCCCTCGCGGGTGACGAGCCAGAGGTCGCTGGTGACATCGTTTTGGCCGTTGTTGGTCGAGTGTGTGTACGCGAGCCACTGGCTGTCCCAAGACCAGCTTGGGTACTGGTTTGTGTCGCCTGCGCGGCCGGTGCCCACGAGCACACGCGAGGGGCCCCAGGTGTCGCCGGGGAGCGCGTCGATGGTGGCGATCTGTGCGTTGTCCATGCCGCGGTCTTTGTTGCGTGTGCTTAGCGCAAACGCGACGAGCCTGCTGTCGACGGACCAGTCGGGCTGCGTGCCAAAGCGGGCTGCGGGCATGGGCAGAGTGTTAATCGGCGCGCCGTCTGAGACGCTGCGGAGGGTCATGATGCCGCCCGAGGCCGAGACAATGCGGGTCTCGTCGAAAGAGAAGGTGTTCCAGGCGCAGGGGATGTTGCGGCCCATGTGGCTGGTGACCAAGCGCGGGGGCGGCACGGTGGGCGAGACCTAGACGATCCAGAGGTTGTGGCCACCGACGTCGGCGCCCAAGCGGTTGCCTCGGCGCGAGAGCGTGTGGCACGCGACGCAGCGCCCGTCGGTCTCATCGGGCGTGAGAAAATTAGCAGGCCGAGCGTCTTCGACGGTGGCACGACGGACGCCCTCGGCGGTGGTGCTCCAGTAGTAAATCGCGCCGGGGACGGGCCCTCGCGAGAAGCCAATGGACAGCGGCGCTGAGCGGTAAAATCGGCCGGGGTCGCTGCTGCGGGCGCTGTCGATGGTGATGCGCACGCTCGCGCGTGGGTTGCTCGCGGCGATCAAGCGCCAGATGTCTAGCTCGGGCTCAAAGCACGAGACCCCGTTGTTGGCCGAAGTGCACGTGGGGTGCACGCCGCTGGCGTAAAGCGAGAGTCTCAATCGGTCGCTCTCGAAGTTAATCCGAAAGCGGTCGTTGCCCGCGGGGCGCCACTGAAACAGCACGCGGTGGAGGTTCTGCGGAAACACCGTCTCGTTGGCCGGGTACACCCACGTGCTCGTGCGCGCGTTGTCCATCGTGGGCATCGCGCCTGGCGCAAACGCCATCTCGGTCCCCGGCGGAGCCCCTGGCAAAACAATGGCGAAATCAAGTGTGACTCGCACAGTGGCCGTGGCGCTCTGGCCTCCGTACCGCGCGGTCACGACCACGTCGCCTGCGGAGTTGTTGGTGGTCACGCTCTCGCCCATCGCGTCGATGGTGAGCACCTCGGGGCGGTCCACGGACCACGCGGCCGAGACCGGCACGGTGCTGCCGTCTGCGAGCCGTCCCATCGCGACAAAGCGCTGCCGTTGTCTCACCATGCGGTCGGTGATCGTGAGCGTCGCGCTCGCAGGCGTGACAGTCAGCGCGGTGATCGCGAGGTCTGCGTCGGCCGAGGGCTCGGCGTCGATGTTGGTGCCATCACGCTCGGGCGCCGTCTGATCGCTCGCGAGGTCATTGCGCACGTCGCCGTTGCTGCTGCCGTCCTCGGTCGTCGATCCATCGGGACCTGCGGGCCCCTGCGAGCAGTGTGTCTGCACAAGAGCGCACGCGAGCGAGACGGCGAGCCAGCGGTGACGAGTCAGGTTTGCCATGGGACAGTATGGCGAGCCGAGGCCGCTGCGGCGCAAGCGAAGAGCGCAATGACACGCGAATTTTCTAGCGAATTGCGGGTGTCGTACGTACAGCGTGGGGGCGTGTCTGGCACGGCGGCGTGTGTGCGCGAAGGCAGTCGATGATCGCGATGGCCATGGTAGGCCCGCGCGATGAATCAAGGGCTGAGCGCACTGGATGGGTCGCGATGGCGCGGAGACGCAGAGCTTTGGTTGGATGCAGACACTGACGAAGCGACGATGAGCGTGTGCACGCTGAGCGTGCAGGGCTCGCGTGTCTCGTACACGTGGCGCTATGAGGGAGAGCCTCAGACGGGGAGCCTCACGGTGCGTGAAGGGAGCGTGGGCTTTGAAGACAGCTTTCATTCGGCCACGGAGATGGCCTGTGCGCCCCGTGAGGGCTCGTGGGCGCTCATGGATGTTACGGGTACCTATGGTCCGCCTGAGGGGCCTCTGTGGGGCTGGCGTTTGGTTCTGGCGATGCGTCCCTCGGGCGAGCTCGTGCTGCTCATGGACAACATTGGGCCGTGGGGAGAAGAGATGCGCGCGGTACGCATGGTACTCAAACGTCAGAAGGCTTGACCGGTGACCCGGCGACGTCGCCGGGTGCAGCGGGTGTGGGCCAGAGCGTGAGCACGCTGAGCGTCGAGAACCAGCCAAACATGGGCCCCGCGCCTGCGCCAAACAGCGGCATCGGGGCGACGGTGAGCGAAGGCAGGGCGAGCCAGGACAGCACCGACAGCGTGACCCAGCGGGGGGCCGTGGGGTCGGTGGTCTCGCGGGCTTGGTGCACGGCGGCGGCCCAGAGGGCGAGCGCTGTAGAGGCCATCAGGAGCGCCCACGGCGGGCCGGATTGCACCGCGAGCGCCACGATGCGCTCGACGTGCGCGACGGGCGCGAGCGGGTCTGTGCGCTGCCACGTGGCGAGGGCGAGGGCCAAGAGCGTGGCGCTCGCGGCGAGGCCTATGGGGCGTGCGAATCGGCGGCGATCGAGCAGCAGGGGCAGCGAGGCGAGGGCGAGCCAGAGCGACTGCGCGCGGTCGGGTTGGGCGAGGTGGACACACTGGGCGAGGACCATCGCGCAGAGCCCCGCGCGCGAGGGCACCACGAGCCCGATGAGCAAAAGCGGGCCTAGGGCTGCGGACACATGGAGTCTGAAAACGCGCAGGTCGATCCAGCGGTGGATGCCCTCGGTGCCAGGCGAGAGCAGGGTCGCGAGGAGGGCGCAGACGGCGAGCCAGGGGAGGGTGCGCGCGAGCGCGGGGCGGGCTCGTGCGGGGGAGAGCGTGAGGGCTACGAGGGCGGGGAGCGCGAGGGCGAGCGCGACGAAATTGGGCGCAAACGCGCGCGCGGGTACGTCGTGCCGAGTGGCCACGAGCAGACCCAGGAGCGAGGCCAGGGCAGGGGCCAGGGCGAGGGGGATTCGGGCGGGGAGAGCGCGCAACGCGGGAGAGTCTACGCGGAGCGCAGCGGGCAGGGCGAGGGTGCAGCGAGCGAGGGTACCCGGCGACGTCGCCGGGTGAGGGGAGGGCTCCGTGGGCGCGGGTGCAGTGGGCCGGGGGATCACTGTGCGCGGAGGCTCGCGCGGATGGCGGCAGCGAGGCCCATGAGCATGAAGAGCGCGGGCATGCCAACGCCGGCTTTGGCGGCCAACAGCGGGGCGCGCAGACAGAGCCCGGCGATGAGCAGCCAGCGCTGAGGGCCGGGGCCACCCGAGGGGCCTACGCCGTGCACAAAGGCCATGTTTTGCTGGTGGATTGAGCTCGCCTCGCTCAGGCGTGACACGGCCTCGACGATCGCGGGGAGAAACACAAGACACCCAGCGATGTATGTGAGCGGGACCGCGATGAAGACCGCGAGGCTCTTGCGGTTGCGTGGGAGCGACGAGGCCACGGTGTAGCCAATGATCCAGCCGATCGCGATGTTGGCAGTCGAGAACAAGTATCCCACGCGTGCGACGAACATCGCGTGCACGAGCCCCACGGCGACCGCGAGAAACAAGCCAACAGCGATCACGCTGGCGACGCTTGCACCGTCTTGGGAGTTGGCGGTCGCGTGGGGAGGCGACCCGGAGCGCACGGGCTCGGACGTGTACGGGATGGGACCAAACGGATCGTCGTCGTGATGCATTGCGTGCCTCGGCGTGGCGAAGGACTGCACCGACAACCCCCCCCACGCCGTGGATCCTACGGCGATCGCGGTCCCAAATCGAGCGGTGCTTGAACCACGCGTGATCGGGGGCCTTGCGGAGCTGGTGAAAGCGCTCAGACCGGATGCTCGGCGCTGACACGCGCGCGTAGTCGGTCTCGCTGGGCTCGCGAGGGCGGTGCTGGCGTTTGGCGCTTTGGCGAGGGCAGCGTGAGAGACCGTGTTGCGCTCCACCCAGACAGTGTAATCGCTAGGCAAAACAGCGACGGATTCGGTCATCGAGTGTGCGCTGTCTGTGGGGTCGCTCAGGTCTCGACGGAGACGGTCTTGAGGCCCGAGATCGCTCCGCAGCGCGTGCGCCCAACGATGTAAACCTGCACTTGGATGGTGCCAAAGCGAAACACCTGGACGTCCTGCAAATTGGCACTCAATGCGTCTCGCACTGCGGCGTATCGCTGCGCGAGCGCGCGCTCTTCGTCGGACATGTCGGGGCGCTCGGTGGCGATCCACGCAAAGACCTGCGCGAGGGAGCGCACTTCGACCGATTGCGTCGCAGGGAGGGCAAACGCCGCGCGAAACGCATCGACCGTGATAGGGCCGGTGCCGGTGCTCGGGCGCTCGATGAAATCAAACGGGTAGTCACTCTCGCTCGGAAAAAACAGCCCCTCGGTGAGCGTCGCGAGCGAGCGCTGCAGCTCGACCGCACAGAGCCCAGGGGCCGCGCCCACGATGGGTGCCGCGAAATCGTTGACCCGCAGGACGTTGCCCCCCGTGGTCGCGCTGAGTGTTCCCTGCGTGATGATCCCTGTGGAGGTCTGCGCGGCGCGAGTGGCCTCTGCGAGCTCGGCGGCGCTCCCGGTGGCGCGTGCCAAATCAATGCTCGCCAAGATGGCCGTGCGTCCGTTGGAGAGCGCTTCGGACACGGCCCCGGCGCACCGCTGGTTGGGCGCGCACGTGGGGCGATAGGCGAGCCGCAGGGTGCTGGTCAACGAGGCCGCGGTGGCGGGCGCGACCCAGGCTTGCGTCGCGTTGACGCGTGAGGCTTCGAGTCGGCCGCGGACAAACACCCGGCGCGCGCTGAAGTGTGCCGACCCGCGCACGTGGTCGAGCTGTGCGGCAGAGATTCCGCTCACGGAGAGCTCGGGCACATAGCACTCGGGCAGGCGTCGACCGTCGGCGCACAAGGTCAAGCTTGATCCGACGCGTGCGAGCCAGAAGCCTCCGCACAGGGGCGCGACGCAGCGCCGCGTGTCACGTCGCACCGCGTAGTGCTGCTCGCCGGTCGCGCGGGCTTCTTCGACGGAGGCCTCGTCAGCGCCATCGATTTCGGGCGCCCCGCACCCCATGGACAGGCCCATTGTCACCGCAGCCAATGCCAACCCCAACCGCGCGAAATTCGTCATGGGCAGGGGTTGTACTCAAAACACCTACACGGTGTCTAGCGCGGAGTCATTGGGCGCGGTTAGTTCGTGAATTCGGCACGATCCGTGGGCTTTGAGCGGCTTTTTCGTACGGTCTGCCCGCTCGCGAAGAGTCACTCGTTAGCCAATCATCGGGCACACCACGCGCATCAAGAGCGTGCGGTTGTTTTGCTCGTGGCACTCGCGCACAGCGCTGTCGTCGTCGACTCGGACACGCACATCGACGGGCATCGTGCTCGTCGCTGCGCCCGGCCAACTGCACTCGACGTTGACGCAGGCCCCTGGGTTGACCACGCGGCCCATGGGCGCGCTGCAGAGCCGCATCGAGCCCATCGCGCCGGGCTCGCCGTTGTAAAAGCCCACGGTGGCGCTGTCGAGCAGCGGCGCTGCGCCGCGGTTGCACACACGCGCACGCAGGACCGCGGTGTTGTCGGGAGTGCACATGTACGACGCGCTCGCGGCGGTCGCGTCGGGCACGCCCATCACGCCTGCGCGGCCCTGGACGTTGGTGCGAAAGTTGTTGAGACCTGCGAGACGCCATCCGCGACGAACGGCACTAGACCTGGGAATTCGCAGGGTGTCGTCGATGTTGGTGACGTGGTAGGTGTGCTCGTTCCAGACGGGGCGCGAGCCGACCCAGCGGTCCATGACGTCGCTCAGGACACGCACGCCGTTGGGGCCACGCTCGCGGGATGCGCGGCACGTGTTGCCTGCGCCCGCGGTGCCTGCGGGTGGCGCGACGCAGACAAAATCACACGCCCCTGCGCCACAGCACTGCGCGTCCGTGGTGCAGCGACACAGACCCTCGACGCACGAGCCCGAGGCGCAGTCTGTGTTGCCCTGGCAGCGCAGCCCCGCGAAGATGGGATCGGTGTTGCGCGGACCCAGACCCGCGCACGGGCGACCCACGCCCAAGGTGCCGCACAGATGGTTGGACCCCATCACAATCTCTGCGCGAAAATCCCCATCTACGTCGGCCACGATGGGGTTCTCGTTCCAGGTGCACGAGGCGTGGGGTGATGAGTAGAGCACGTCGCCGTTGACCCCGTCGTACACGCGCAAGAAGCACTCGTCGGCGTACACAGCCTCGACGCGGCCGTCGCCCTCGAAGTCAAATGTGGTGCTCCCGGTGACCGCGCTCGAGGTGTCTTGCGAGGGCCGCGTCCACAAGATCCCGGTGGTGGTCATGCTCGCGCAGCGCCCGCCGGGCCTGGGCGTCGCGGTGCAGTCCGGGTCAAACACAATGTACTGCGCGCCGCCCGCCGTCGCGAACTCTGCGAGGCCATCTCCATCGAAATCACCGATCGTGGGCGGCCCGCCAAAGCCTCCAGGGATGCTCTGTGGGCCAAACACGACGCGGCCCTCAATCGTCTCGATCCGCGCGGTGCCGTTGGAGATCACCACCACCTCGGGGGTCTCGGGCGCGTCGAACCGCGCGGACACAAACGCGCCCATGTTTGCGACGCCGACGTGTCCGACCGAGCCCCCTGCGGGCCGATAGGTCTCGGGCACCCAGTCGCGGGTCATGCGGTCCCAGCGATAGATCCGGTCTCCCGTGACGAGCTCGGGCTCGTTGTCCTCGTCGACGTCCATTACGACCGCGTGCGCACCGAAGCCACCGGCCGCGCGCGCGTCGTACGAAGAGAGCCCACCAGAGCCGCCCAGTCCGCCGATGAGCGCGCCGGTTCGCCCGTTAAACACCACGCCGTTGCGCAAGACCTCGCCAAACCCGTCGTCGTCAAGATCGACGATGGAGGGCGCGCTCCACACGCCTCCGGCGACCGCGTACGGTGCGCCCGCCGCGTTGGTTGATCGCCACCCGATGCGCCACACCCCCGGCGCGCTCTGCTTGTACGCAATGAGCCCTCCGCCCGCTGCGATCGCGACGATCTCGACGAGGCCATCGTTGTCGAGGTCTGCGATCGCGGGCGACGTCGACGCGATCAGAGCTTGCTCGCCGAGGGTCGCCTGCAATGCACACGTGCGGCCATCGAGAACGCGCAAGATGCCTGTCTGTGACACCGGATTCAGGTGCATCGCTGAGTCAAAAATCGCCACGATCGAGGGGCGCGGGGCTTGGTCTGGGTCGCGCATTCCGGCAGCCAAATCGCCCACAACCACGGCACCAAACACATGCGTATGGTTGGGAAACATGTCGCCCATCGGCGCTTCGTTAAACTGGCACTGGACCGTGGGCGCAAACACACCCGGGCGAAGGTCTGTCGCGCACATCGAGTCGCTCTGTCCCTCGGGCCACGCTGCGCAGCGACCGGTGACACAGCGCGTGTCGCCCTGGCAGTCGGCGTTGGTCATGCACACGGGACCGGTCGCGACGACGTCGCTCGAATCGCCAGTGTTTGTCGCGTCCATCGCGCCGTCGGCGAGGTTTGCGTCGGGCAAGGTGGTCGCGTCGATGCCGGACGCGCTGTCATTGCGTCCGCTGTCTTGGGGTGAGGGAGGCGGTTCAGAACAGGCAGAGACCAGCGAGAGACCGACGAGACCCAGGAGCGTTGTGCGCATCGCGCGAGGGTACGAGCGAGAGGTACGCAGGGTCTAGGACTGCGGTGAAATGACCGCGAAATAGGTCTAAAAAGACCAGCGATTGCGGGTCCATCGACGCGGTGATCACGAGCTCGGCGTTGGGCACCTCGGGGTGATCGAGCCAGCGTCGCGCGAGCGAGATGAAGCGGTCCATCGACACAGTCTGATGTGGCGGCTCGTAGGGACAGGGAGCGCGCTGTCCTGAGAGCCATCCCCCTCGTATTCGAGGTGGTCAATACGAGGGGGGACAACCTGTAGATGCAGAGGGACAGGGCGCAGAGGGCGCGTGTCGAATCCCAAGCAAATTCTCGACGAGGAGTAAGCCATTGGAAAACACAGCGAGTGAAGGCGGATCAACCTGGATCATCGCGATCCTCTTTATCTGGGCGATCAGCGTTGCGGGCAGCTGGTACGCCGGGCGGATGAACCGACAGCCCCTTGTCTCGCTGCTCATGGGCATCGTGCTCGGCCCATTGGGGCTGATCCTTGCGCTCATGTCCGAGGGGACCTGTCCTCACTGCAAGCTTACCGTTCCGGCTGAGGCGACCGTCTGTCCGAGGTGCACACGGGACCTACCGGCGACGTAAATTGTGCGTAGAGAGCCTTGGGCGGCGACGTCGCCGGGTGCCAAAGCTCGGGAGGGATGTCGCACGTTGGGTAAGAGAAATCACTGAGAATTGTGTGGTCTCGGTTAGCGCACGTAGATCTCGATGTTCTCGTTGGGGCCGCTCGAGATCCACGCCGTGTGGGTGCCGCCTACGTGCAGACCGTTGCTGTTGTTGCAGGCCCAGTACATGTTCTGCGCGAGCGTTGAGGTGCCGTACGGAGCCGGGCCGCACGAGTGCCAGAGGCTCGCGGCGGTCATGGCCATCGGACCCGTCCAGACGCCTGCGATGGCGTTGCCTGGGTCCGAGAGCGGCGAGTTGCTGTTGATCGTGAGGCCCGCACGCAGCGACTGGATGGCGAAGTTGTTCGCGACGCTTGTGACCGAGCGCGTGGCGAGCATGCCCGCGGTGCGGATGTGTACCTGTGACGCAACGCCTGCGATTTGGCTCATCAACGCGATCGGGAGCATGCTCGCCGTCATCGGTCGCGCGGGGGTCTGGGTGGTGATCATCGTGGGCGTCGCGTTGCTTGAGTACAGCAGCGTCCATCCGCCGTTGGTCATGTCGCAGTACACCTGCCGAAAGTCGCCTGCGCCCGTGGCGTCGATGTTGTAGACGCCGTCGGTGGACATGGGGGCGGCCGTGAGAATCTCTGCACAATTGCGCCCGATCGGCACTGCGACGCGGTTGGGTTGACACGTCACGCTCACTTGGTGCGCGCTGAGCACACCGCTGTCGCCGGCCGAAAGGTCTTGAACGCGGAGGGTCCAGGTCCCGTTGGCCAGCGTGCCATCGAACGCGCTGAGCGTCGCGGCGGCGTAGGTCCCCATCGGGTACACGCTGCCGGTTGGTGCCCAGGCTGTGCCCATGAGCGCGAAGGTGTACGGGCCGTCCAGGTCTGTGCTCCCGCCGGTTCGGTTGTGCAGAAGCGCGGTCTGTCCGCCGGGTCCGATGAGGTTGATCGTGAGGTCGCCTGCAAACGTGTGCGGCGTGCTCCACTGATGCGTGCTGCGGACGCTGGCGATGCGGCACGTAGTGCCCACGGTCGCCGGCAGATCGGTGGGCGCTGGGTTGGTGTTGGCCACCGTCTGCGCCATCCCCGCGTACGAGCTGGTGTACGAGCACACCGAGGGCGCACCCGCACACATCGCGCCCGGCTCGCGTGTGCACGAGGCGCTGCATCCGTCGCCGCCCACGGCAAAGCCGTCGTCGCACTCTTCAGAGCCCGTGATCACGCCATCGCCACACCGTGGTGCACACACACTGGGCGCGCCCGTGCAGGCAAATCCCGGCTCGATCGCGCACATGGCCGAGCATCCGTCACCGTCGGCCATGTTGCTGTCGTCGCAGCGCTCCATGCCCGCGGTGACGCCGTCGCCACAGCGGGTCGCGCACACACTGGGCATTCCTGTGCAGGCGAATCCCGGCTCGATCGCGCAGCTCATCGAGCAGCCGTCGTTGCTGTTCATGTTGCCGTCGTCACAGCGCTCCATGCCCGCGGTGATCCCATCGCCGCAGCCAGTGGCACACACACTGGGTGCGCCCATGCAGCTAAAACCGCGCTCGATCGCGCACATGGCCGAGCATCCGTCACCGTCGGCCATGTTGCCGTCGTCGCAGCCGTTCATGGCGGCCTCGGGGCCCACGCGCATGCCGTCGCCGCAGCGGGCAGTGCACACCGACGGGCTGGCCGCGGTACAGGCAAACCCGCTCTCGGGCTGACAGGTCGCCGAGCAGCCATCGCCATCGGCCATGTTGCCGTCGTCGCACATGTCTGTCCCGTTGATTACGCCGTCGCCGCAGCGCGCGGTCACAACGTCGACGGCAGCCTCGGGGCCTGCGTCGGGGCCTGCGTCGGGGCTGGCATCGGGCTCTGCGTCGGGGCTCGCGTCCATCGCTTCGGCGTCTGGCTGCGAGGCCTCGGGCGTCGTGTCGCGTTGGGTGACGTCAGGGGTCGCGTCGGGCGCGGCCACATCCATCGTTGTGCCGGACTCGGGCGAGGCGTCAGCGCCCACGACGGGGGACGCACAGTGGGCAGAGGCGAGCGCGACCAGCGTGGTCACACCAAGATGAATTCGTCGCATAGAAATCAGACTCCAAGGTTGGGTTGGGCGCACACACACGACGGCACGCACAACGGGTGATGAGCTGGTTGTCGCACAGCGCAAAGGGTTCGCCCATGACATCGGATGACACCGCGAGGGGGGCTGATCGACGGTCCGCGAACGGGCGCTGAACGCGGGGTGTGAGGCGCTCCTCGACGACGCTTGATCCTTGATCTTTGTTCGCGTTTGACCTGATCAATCGCAGCTCATGGTGCAGCTGGGCGTGGCCATGGGAAGACCATTCTGCGGTTTGCAGCCGTGCCAATGGACGTGCGCGCACGAGGGTGCGCGGAGCTCGTGGTCGGGGTCCTGCGCGTGGCATTTTTCGACATGGCGACAAGCCGAAACTACGGCGCAAAGGCGGGGACGTACTCGCGCCAGTGGGAGAGATCCTTGTGTGCAGCGCGGGGTGTCACGGTTTGTCGGTTGGCGGGGGTTGGCTCTTGGTTTGGGGGCCTGGGGCTTCGGTGTCGGCGAAGAAGCGCACGCCTGCTCACACCTCACACCCGGCGACGTCGCCGGGTCATCGCGCAAAACTCCGTCACGCGGTCTCAATCTCGCGCGCCACCGTGTCCCTGGCGTATGATCCGTCCCACGAAGGAGGCTCCGATCCGCCATGAGAGACGCACCCACCCACTTGAGCACAGCACCCGAGCGACACCCTACGGTGCCACGGCCTGAGATCACACCTCGCCGACCTGGCCTGCGCTTTCGAGACGTCCCGCGGTACTGGTTTGGCGGCAACGCCGTGGGCACCCACGCAGCAAACGCGCTGAACTTGTTGTTTCCTGCGGGCGAACGCTTTTTTGTGCGCAGCGTGCACGCGTACCTCGACCGCTTGGACCCTGAGCGCGACGCGGTCTTGCGCGCCGAAGTGCGTGCCTTTGTCGCGCAAGAAGCGCGGCACGGCGCCGAGCACGAGCACTTCTTCGAGGCCCTCGAAGCGCAAGGGTTTGCCGTGCGCCCGCTGCTTGACCTCTTCGAGCGCATCGCGTTTGGCTGGATCGAGCCCAACGCGCCGCCCGTGCTGCGGCTCAGCGCGACCGCAGCGCTCGAGCATTTTACCGCGACGTTTGCACGACTTGCGCTCACGCAGTCGCTGCTCGACAACGCACATCCCACCATGCGCGCGCTCTTGCGCTGGCACGCCGCCGAAGAGATCGAGCACCGCGCTGTGGCGTTTGACGTGCTCCAGCACGTGGACCCGAGGCTCCGAACGCGCATCGCCGGGCTCGGGGTCGCAGTGCTTACGTTGTTTCCGTTCTGGACGGCTTTTCACGCGGCGCTGTTGTGGCAAGACCGCGACAACCTCTCGCTCAAGCGCGTGCGCGCTGAGAAGACCGTCGCCGTAGAGGCGACCCGCAACCGACAACGCGCCACACGTGAAGCGCTGCTCCGCTATCTCGCGCGGGATTTTCATCCGCTCGAAGAAGACACCACGCCGCTGGCCCGCGAGTACTTCGCACGCAACCCTGTCCCCGCAGGCTAAGCGCGATCGCGCGCAGACCCGGCGACGTCGCCGGATGGTTCTCTTCGCGCACGTTGTGACCTATGCTTGCTCTTTATCCTCACCAAAGGCCCTCGATTGTCTCTCGCATCCACTCGGAGCCCGCTGCCCTCGATCGCGCTGCGCAATCTCATCCTTGACGTGGAAGAGCCCCAGGGCGGCCTCCAAGTCTACATGCCCACCGCGCAGGTGATGGTCACGCGTGCCCACGGCAACCTCTCGCTCCAACAATCCGAGGCGTGGATCCACGCGATGCGTCCCTACATGGCCAAACGGGTCAAAATCGCGGGATTTCACGACTGGCTAGAGGCAAAATCCTACGACTCTGCTGCACGCAAAGCCCTCACCGAGTGGATGCTGAGCCACCGTGAGAGCGTCGCGGGAGGCTGGTTTCTCACCGCCTCGCGTCTCGTCGCCATGGGGGTCACCGTCACTGGGACCTTCACAGCGTTTGCCGGGATCTCGATGCACGCGTCGTGCGATCCCGCGGTGTTCGACAAGCGCCTCCGCGAGGCTCTCGCTTAGCGCCGCCCAAAAACTCGCCCGAGCCCGGCAAGGCGTGGCTCAGCGGCGCATGCCGACGACACAGCCGATGTCGAAGTCAAACGGGACACGTCCTTCCACCGCAAAGTCCTCTTCGAGCTTCGCTGCAAACACGGGCATCAGCATGTCCATAAGCTCAGGCGGAAACGAATCGAGCGCTGCGCTCGTGATGAAACCGCTCTGCAAAAGCCACGCACAGGCGAGCGCGCCCGTGTCAAACCAGATGCGCACACGCTCGGTCCATTGCGAGACGATCTCGACGTCGTGCTGCCCCAAGAGGGCTGCCATTTGTGCGGTGTCGCGCGGGACCGGAGGCCAGGCTTTCTCCATCCCGAGCTCATCCATAAACGCGTGGTAGGTCTGCAGCGCCTGGGGCGCGCTGCTGGCCAGGTTCGAGAGCAGCCCGATGCGTCCAGTGCCCTTGCGCACGGGTCGCGCGAGCGTCGGCAGGTCCTTCTCCCAATCGATGTACGCGAGCCCAAAACGAAGCGAGAGCACATCAAACGAGGCCTCTTCGCACGTCGCGAAGAACTCCTGCGCCGTAGTCTGCAGCCCCTCGAGTACCAAGCCCTCGGCCTCTGCGCGCTGTCTGCCCTTCTCAAGCATGGCGGACGACGGATCCACAGCGACGCCCTTCGCCGGGGCCGTCACACGCAACATCTCGACCGTCACTCCGGCTCCAGCGGCGATGTCCACAAGGAGGTCACCGGGCTTAAGCCTCAGGTCGCGCGTCAGTCGCGCGTGTTGCGCTGCGACATGACGAGACCAGTGTTCGTCATATTGTTCAGCGATGGCGTCATAAGCGTGGGGCATGGCGGGATTGGCTGACACTTGATAGCTCCGGCGATAGTGCACCCGACTTGCCTCCAAGAAGCGACCCCAGAATGCACGGGATCGAGCAAAATCAGCTCTCGCCATGATCTCCAGGCTTGATCATTCGGTTTTGGCGAAAGGATACACTTCATAAAATCGAACGATTTCCTCGGGGTGAGCTCGTCGTGTGGGTGACTTCGGGGTGCACGCGTTGACCGTGCGCAGCGCCATGGTCTCTGTGGCGTTGCTCGCGCTCGGAGTGTTGAGCGCTGCGTCTGCGCGTCGGCCTTTGGGAGAGTCTGGCGGGCGTCTCGCCTGATCGCGCGTCGTCCACGAATCGAGCGGCGATCGTGGGACAATCCCTAGGCAACGAAGGTCGCTGGGACGGTGTGCTCGTGGACACCGAGCGACCGTGACGCTGCGCGAAGCCCGCCCCCCGCGAGTAGGCGCCATTGCCGGGTCTGATTGCGTCGCTTACGCTGCCCCATGGTGATCAACGTCGTTGTGTCTATGGTCGGCGCTTGTGCATTCATCGCATGGCTGGTCGCGTTGGTCAGCGCGGTTCAGCTCGTGTCTCGCCGTCGACCCGAGATCTCGCTGTCTGAGCTGATCTTTCGCGGACATCTCTTTTATCAACGCGACACGTTTGATGCCGAGGCGGGGCCGCTGCACAAGCGCTTTCTCAGCGCCGCGGCGGCGTTCTTGGGAGTGCTCTTCATCGGGATGCTGTGTGGGCTGATCGCTAGCCAGTTTGGTTAAGCCCCAGCGCGCAAAATCGCTGTAAAATCACAGCGTCGCGCCCGAGCCCCTCGCGCAGGGCCGCGGAGGCTATCGCCGCGAGCAAGACACGCAGTTGGTGCATGTCGTCGAGCCGCTGGGCTTTGTCGTTCGACCGCGGCGCTGCGCTCCGAGGCCGAAGGACCCCAGAAGACCCCGCCGTTTACTGCGCGAAAAGGGTCGGGATGGATCATCAAGCGCTCTTTGACGACGCTTGGGGCGACGTCTGCGAGCTCTCCCTCGATGAGATGTCCTAAACCGGCCGCGTCGTGAGGCGCTGCGCTCGAGGCTCCCCTTGGGCTCACAGTCTCGGCCAACACAGACCTCGCGTGCGAAGGGACCACGTGGTCTGCGTGAGCCGTGCGCCTTGCAATGGACAGATATTTTACTGGTCTCTGTGAGAATCCACGCAGGCCCACCGCGTGCACCGACCCCGTGTCGCTGCTAGAAGCACCGACGTGACACGACGCCAACTTGGTCTCTTGCGAACTCTGTGTGCGATCGCAGCGCTGCTCGCTTCGAGCGCTGCCCGCACGGCGACCGCCGCGGATACGCACAGCCCGCAGCCTCGCGATCGTGCGAGAGCGCCGCGACCGCAGGCTTCGCAAGCGAGCTCGCTGCGGCCAGGTCGGATGGTGGGTCGCTACTTGTGCGGGCAGGGATGGACTGAGCTCACGCTCGAGGTCCGCGAGACACGCAACGGGGTGATCGATGCTGTGTTTGACTTCGCGTTTAGACCCGGCGAAATCACTGGTCGTTTCACGATGCGGGGTCGCCAAAGTTCTTCGGGAGAGGTCGACCTCAGGCCCGTCGCGTGGCAGCGCCAACCCGCTGGATGGATCATGGTCGGGATGCGCGGACGGGTCGGCGCAGACGGCGTCTTTCGCGGGCGAATCACGAGCCCCCAGTGCGGGGCGTTTGAAGTGATCCCGAGCTGAGCGACGTGCGCTCTTGGCGCTCAGCCGCCCTCGGGTGAATCGGGGTGAAGGTCAAACGGGTAGGCCACGGTCATGCGCCCTCCACGCGACGGCGGCCGAAACGACACGGTCATCATCGATTCACGCACGCACCGCCCAAACGCGCGGTCGCCAAAGTAAACGCAACCCAATCGCGACCATCTCGCCGGCGCTCATCGACAAACGCCCGCGCGCCGCACGGTACGCGCAGTGTCCTCCCTGTTCGAGCAGGTCCTCGTCGCCTACGCGCTCACGACCCTCAGCCCCATCCTCCCGCTCGTCGCATACACGGTCACCCGGCGACGTCGCCGGACCCACTGGGTCACCCTGGTCTCGCGCGAGTCCGACTACCGCGCCGACGCCGCGCCAGCCCCACACGCAACCGCCCCGCCTACCCTCGCCCAAATCACCGCGCTGCTCTCGTGGTGGCTCGGCCAGCTCGCGGTGCCCATGGTGTACATCCTGCGCCAGTCCGGGCTGCTCAACCTGCGCGTGCTCGCGGTCCCGGCGCTGGTGATCGCGGTGAGCCAGCTCGCCGTCGGATCAGGGATTTTGCAGGGAAATATCGATGTGCTCCCCCGCGCCCGCACGCTCGCGCGCCGCGCCTCTGCGGTCGGCGCCATCGTCGGGATCGTCGCCGTAGCCTTCGCTTTAGGCGTGCTCGCCATGGCCCTCTTCACCGGCGGTTCGCTCGCCAGCCTGCTGCCCTTCGCTTACCTCGGCGCGCTAGTTTATTACGCCGCGATCACCGTGCTCTACGGGGAGCTCTTGCTCCGGAGCGCCCACATCGTCGAGGCCAACGGCACCCTGCGCGTCCCCTGCGTCGAGCGCAGAGCCCTTACGCCGTAAGGCTGTTGGTTCACACGCGACCGCATCTCACACTCGACTCGCCGCGGTATTCATCGCATGGTCTCGGTCCTCGTGACGTTTGACCAAGAGCTGCGCTGGATGGTGCTGAGCTTCGCGCTTATGGCGAGCATCCCCGTGGTCCCGGTGCTCGGTTACGTGCTGACCCGGCGACGTCGCCGGGGTGAGTGGGTGCGCGTGGTCCCCGTGCAAGATCACTATCGCCAGACCCAGACCCACACCCTCGAAGCGAGCGACGCGCCGCAGATCATTAAGGCCACCGCGGTGCTGTCTTGGTGGCTGGGTCAAATGATCCTGCCAGGGATTCAGGCCGTGGTTCTGGGGCGCTACGGAGTTGTAGGCGTGGTGGGGCTTCCGGGCTTGTTGCTTGCGTTTGGCCTCTTGCTCACAGCCAAACCCTTGCTGCGCGGAGAGGTCCGCGTGCTGGCGCGCGCACGGTGGCTACAAAAGCTGGCCCGCTGGCTTAACTACCTCGTGATCGCAGTGACACTCCCGATTTTGGTCCTCGTTGCCATCGACCTCGAGACAAGCCCCTACGCAGCGAGGGATCTCTTTGCGTTGCGTGCCGCGCTCGGGACGCTCGTTTACTCAGCGATTTCGCTCGCCCATGCGCGCATGCTCGGCGCGAGCATCGCCGCGATCGAGGCCAACGAGGCCCTGCGCAAGAGCGCTCTCCCTGGCCTCCGTGTGGCAGAGACAGCCACACACTGTGAGCCCACCGAGTCCCAACCCGGCGACGTCGCCGGGGTATCCGACAAGCGCCTCGCACGCTGAGCCAGAGCGCGTCGCGAAGCCTGCGCTCGACACCGCGCTCAATGCAGGCGAAACTCTCGCGCTGTGATCCTAGGATGGTTGGCAGCAGGCGTGGGATTGATGGCCGCGACGTCGATCATCCCCTGGGTGATGTGGATCGTCGCGAAGCGCAAGGGCGAGGGGCGCTGGACCCGCCGCGTCGAAGGGGTCACGCAGGTCGGCGAAGACTACCGCGGCGCCGTGGCGCCCACGTTTGCGGCACCCGACGCGCCCATCGAGGTCAAGCTCGCGGCCATCGGGTGCTGGGCGCTTGGGCAGATGTTTATCCCGGGCCTCGCGGCGGGGATGTTTGGGCTCTTTGTGCTCGTGGGCTTGGTCTCGATCCCGGGACTTATCCTCGCAGCGCGGCTGTTTTTGCTCGGAAAACCGCTCTTGCGCGGCGAGCTCATCGCGGCCGAGAAGGCTGACTCGCTCGCGCACTTCGCTACGATTCTCAACACCGCGATCTTGTCGATCGTCGGCGTGGGCTTCTTGGGCACCGTGGCGACCGCCCTGGTCAACCAACGGCCCGAGGCCCTCTTAGTGCCCCTCTTCTATGGGCTTCCCATCGCGTTTTATGCTGCGATTTCGCTCTTGCACGCGAACCTACTGCGCCGCGCAGCCAAGGCCATTGTCGCCAACCATGCGGCCAACACGGTGCATGACACCCAGGTCCGCATCGAGCCCATGGCTCCTGCGTATGCCCCTGGCTACGCGCCCGCGTCGGTCTCCGAAGCGCTCCCCCACGAGCAGGCATCGTCAGTCGATCCGCTGGGTCATTCGCAGCGCTAAACGCGCGCTAGCTCTCAAGCTCGGTCTCGAGCGCGCGGCCGTGGGGCATCGAGACACGCACGCCGTGGTGCCAGCGATCCGAGGCGCCTGGGGCGAGCCGGACGTTCCAACGGACCACGCCGGGAGCGTCGCCTTCTTGGTGCGCGAGGGGCGCGCGGCTCTCGGCCGTGCGTTGCACCAAGAGGCCCTGCGAGTGAGAGACCGGCAGCCGATCAATGACCACCAGATCCACCGCTTCTTGCCTGTGATTGCTCACGCGAAAGTCATAGTGCAGCGCCTGCTCATCGCGCCCTCCGTTGCGCGTCTGCGCGCGCGAGGCCAGCGTGCGATCCACGCTCACCGACGGGTCTACCCCAAACGGCAGCGACACCTCTTCTTGCACCGGAACATCCGCCAACGCCGTGCTCCCCACGTACTCGTTGTCGACAAAGAGCGACACCGGGCCCGCAAGCAATGCAAACGCCGCTGCGTTGCGCGCCCTCGCGCTCAAGAACACCGTGCTGCTCTCTCTCGGTGCGGCCAGGTGCTCGATCGTGCAGGGCAACGCCACGCGCGCTGCGAGCACTCGCCTGGGCGCAGCGCCCGAGCGTAGGTTCACCAACGTTGAGACCTCCAACCGCGCCGAGAGCATGTTCTGACGTACGACCGCCGCGCGCTGCTCCATGGGCGACGGCGGCGGGGGCGGAGGCGCCATCGAGGGAGCTTCAGCCGCCATGCTGCGTGCCTGGGGCCTCGCGACGCCCATGCTCATCATGTCCGGCATGGCCATCCCCGCGCCGCCTGCCATCGAGGGTGCGCGAGACATCCGGCGACGTCGCAGGACCATCTCTTCGACCTCGCTCTCGTCTCGCTCGGGCAAGGGCGCGAGCGAAAGCGCCTGCTCTTGCAAGCGTGTCACCGCGAGCATCCCCGTGGGGTTGACGCTCGAGAGGGTCAATCGCACGCGAGACCAGTCTTCGCCCGTGTTTTGCTGCAGCGCCGCGAGCACATCCATGGACACCTCGTGGGCGCCCTGCGTGAGATACGCAGCGTAGGTCGGCCGCCAAGTTGCCGCGCCGGGCATGAGGTACTCGACCGAAATCTCAGCGTCTCCGTCACGCGTCGCCTGAAGGTCGACCGCGACATACTTTACGCTCACGGTGGCCAAACGCTGTCGCTCGGCGAGCGCCGCGGTGCGCTCTCTTAGAGTGCGCGAAGTCGTGGTAATTTGCTGATCAATCGCGCTGAGCTCGTTGCTCCGTTGGGCCGCGAGCTGCGCGCGACGTTGCATGAGCGAGCGCAGGGTGTACTGCATGCTCCCGAGCTGCTCTTGCATCTGTGAGAGCTCTTGCGCGCTGAGCTCGAGCAGCGGGCCCACACGCACCGTGAGCCCCTCGGTGATGAGCCCTGGGCCCATGCCGCCCACGCGCACCGAGTCGTCGGTGATGCCTTGCGGCAGCGGCCCAAATCGCAGCTCGTGATCGCCAGCGCTCAGGTGCGCGGTGCCCACCCGGCGGATGCTCGCCCCGCTCGGAAACACCGTCGCTGCGCGCACGGTCGAGGGCACAATCAGTGTGCTCGCGCTCGCGCTCAGGGGCACGGCGCCGAGGGTGAGCAACGACACGGTCGCGAGGAGCATTCGGGGTGAGGGGAGCTTCGAGGTGTTCATGGCGGGCTCAGAGGGTCTCTCAGGGTGCACACCCCCTCGAGGCCAGGGCCCAGGGGAGTGGTGGTTTGCGTCGAAAGTGTGCCCGTCTCGACGCGCACCCCCGGGCAATCGATCTAGAAAAAAGTTCTCGAAATTGCTGAAAAATCGCACGGATTTTTAGACCCAAGCTCTCGCGCTGTCCCCGTGTTCTACGCAGCTTGTCTCGCCGTGGATCTCTGCACTTGATTGAGTCTCGCGCGCCGTCGTGACACACCCCAAGCGACCGCCGCCATGGACAGACACACCCCCTTCTCGGACGAAGAACGCGACATCCTCGCCGTGCGCGCCAAGCGCGAGCTGCGCAAACGCATGCGCTCACTTCGCGCCATGATCCCTGAGAGCCAACGCACCGCACGCAGCCACGCGCTGGTCGCCCACGTGCTCGCGATGCCCGCCTGGCGTGAGGCACGCACCGTCGCCCTCTTTGCCTCGATGGGTGACGAAGTGCAGCTCCAAACACTCTACGAGGCAGCAAAATCGCAGGCAAAACACGTCGCCCTCCCGCGGGTGTATCCACGGGTCGCCGAGGGCGAGCCCCTCGCGACGCGCAGCGGTCTCGTCTTTCTCACGCGCTTTGACGGCGCCACAGAGTTTGCCACCGAGACCAGTGACTATGGCATCGACGAGCCCGCCGAAGAGAGCCCCGTGGTGCCCATGGGCTCGCTGGATCTCGTCGTGGTCCCGTGCCTCGCAGTGGACCCCCGCGGGCACCGGCTAGGGTACGGCATGGGCTACTACGATCAGGCGCTGCCCCAGTGCGCGCGCGCGGTGACCGCGGTCGTGTGCTTTGATTTTCAGCTGCTCGCCGAGCTGCCGATTCGCACCGAAGACCACGCATGCCAGTGGATCGTGAGCGACAAACGGACGCTCCGCGCTGAGTGATTCTTAGCCGCCCGAGACCAGCGCGTTGCGCACAAACAGGTCCTCGAGGGTCTCTCTGCGTGGCGTCACCGAGATCACGCGCGCGCCTGCTTGCTGCGCCTGGGCGAGCACTGACTGGGTCTCGCGCTCGCCCTCGATCGTGACCGAGAGCTTGGTGTTCTGCAGCGCGATGTGGAGGGCGGTTGGAGCCAGCGCGTCACGCAGGCTCTCGCTCGCGTCTGCAAACTCAAGCTCGACCTGGCGAACCTCTGGACGCAAGAGCTCATCGAGGCGCCCATACGCGCTCATGGTGCCCTGGTGCACGATCGCGACGCGGTCACACAGCATCTCGACGTCGCTCAGAATGTGAGACGAAAACAGCAGGGTGACGCCCTTGTGTTTCTGCTCAAGCATGAGGTCACGGACCTCTTTGCGACCGATCGGATCAAGGCCCGTCATGGGCTCGTCCAAGATCAACAGCTCGGGCTCGCCCAAGAGCGCCTGCGCGAGCCCCAAGCGCTGCATCATGCCCTTTGAGAACTTGCGCACCGGGCGATCGGCCGCGTGCCCGAGCCCCACGCGCTCAATGAGCTCGCTCGCGCGCTTGCGTCGCGTCGCTGTGTCCAGACCGCTCAGACGTCCGCAGAGATCCAAGAGCTCCACGGCGGTTAGGTATTGATACAAATACGGGTTCTCTGGGAGAAATCCCAGCCGCTCGCGTGCGCGTCGATCGGTCGACGCCATGCCAAACAGCGTGGCCTCGCCGCGGGTCGGAAAAATCAGCCCCA
The DNA here is from genome assembly GCA_030694465.1 of Deltaproteobacteria bacterium. Classification (GTDB taxonomy): domain Bacteria; phylum Myxococcota_A; class Polyangia; order Polyangiales; genus JAUXYJ01. Next base: position 28,965 of record JAUXYJ010000066.1, read on the forward strand.
GCACCATTTTCAGGGTGGTGGTCTTGCCCGCCCCATTGGGCCCCAGAAAGCCAAAGACCTCGTTGCGGCGGACCTCAAACGAGAGGCCCTTCACAGCCTCTACTTGGCGGTGCAGCTTGGCGCCCCAGGGGACACCCGCCAGCGCGCGCTCGAGCGCCCCAGGCTCGCTCCCAGGGAGGCGCTCTGCGAGGCGGATAAGCCCTAGCGAAAAGGTCTTGGCAATGTCTTGAACCGAAACAACAACGTCGCTCACTGCCACCAGTCTCGCACACCCAGCGCCCAGCTCGCGTGCTTGCGTAGCGCGGCCACGATGCGATCACAGTCTGCGTCGGTCATGCGGGTGTGAAGCGGCAGCGCGAGGCCTCCGTCCACAATGGCCTCGGCCATCGGGAGCGCGCGCGCGGAGTTCACCGCGTGCGAGGCAAACGGAGCGAGTCGGTGCAGCGCATAGGACAAAATATTGGCCTCGATGTGCTCTGCTCGCAGAGCGCTCACGAGCGCATCGCGTGCTTGCTTGCGGGTGCCCGTCGCGGGCATCGGGAGCACGAGGCCCAGGGTCTGATAGTTCACGTTTGCGCCCTGCGGAAACTGTTGCCACCCGAGCGCGATTTCGCTGCGAATTCGCTCGCCCAATGCTCGTCGAATCGCGAGAATTTCTGTGAGCTTGGACAGCTGCGCGCGACCGATCGCGGCCTCGAGCTCGCCCATGCGCGCGTTGGGGCCCGCCTCGCGAAAGAGCCCAGGCTCAAGCTGCCCATGGTTGCGCAGCGTGCGCACGCGGGTCATGAGCGGCTTGCGATGCGAGACGACCAGCCCGCCCTCGCCGGTGGTGAGCACTTTGCGCGGGTGAAAGCTAAACGTGCCCACGTCCCCCGCGAGCCCACACGCGACGCCCTCGCGCGTCGAGCCCATCGCGCACGCGGCGTCCTCAACGATCGGAACATCGCCCGCGAGCCTCCGAAGCATCGCGATATCCGCCGGAACGCCAAACTGATCCACCGCGATAATCGCACGTGTTTTGGGCGTAATCGCCGCCGCGACCGACTTGGGATCGATGTTAAACGTGTCGCGCTGCACATCGACGATCACCGGGACAGCGCCGCGCAAGATCACCGCGTTGCCCGGTGAAGGCCAGGTCACCGAGGGCACGATCACCTCGTCGCCAGGGCCCACGCCGAGCGCCATCAGGGCGAGCTCAAGGGCCGTGGTTCCGTTGTTCACGGCGGCAGCCGAGGTGTCGTCCGGGGCGCTCAGGGCCGCCAAGCACTCGCGCTCAAACGCGGCGACCTCGGCGCCCAACACGAGCATCCCAGACCGCAGCACCCTCAGCGCCGCTTGCTCTTCGGCCTCATCGAAGTGAGGCCGCGCCAATCGAATCGTCTCTGTCATAGGGGGTCCAACACAGACCCTAGCGCGGTCCCTCAGCGCTTGTAGAGTTCGCGACAAGACGAGCGCCCCTGCGCGTAGGCTCCCTTCGGTCCTCGCACGCCATGTCTACGGTCCGCGGGCCTGCCAAAATGTGGCACTCTCCGCCGCGTCAGTGTCGGCGCATCCCCGCCACGCTCCCTACGCGAGACCTCGCGTTCGTCGCTTGATTTGCAGTACTTTACACCATGTCTCTACGGTCGCACGCGTGACGCTCTGGCTCGCTCTCACCGCGCAAATGCTCACGACGTCTGAGCCTACGCAACCGCCCGCGACGGCCCCTGCGGTCCCCGCGACCGAGCCCGCACGCCCTCCCACAGAGCCTCCAACGCCCCAAGCGACCGAGCCCGTGGGGCCTCCGCCGCGGGCACCGTTTGAGTTTACCGCGCAGATTTCGGCGGGCGGGGGCGCGTTGTTCGCGCCTGGCCAGCCCGTCTCGGGGGTCTTCGCGCTGGGGTGGCGCGCCGACATGCTCTTTCTGCGCAACAGTCCGCGCGCGTTTGGGCTTGGGCCCGCGCTTGCAGTGCGCGTCGATCACTTTCGCGACGTGGTGCCTTCGCTCGGGCTCTCGGTGTTGTTGCCCGTGACCGAGGCGTTTCCGGTGGTGCTCACCGGCGCGTTTGCCATGCGGTATGACGGCACATCGTGGGCCCCCGGAGGCAGCGCGCGCGCGTGGTTTGGTATGCGCTCGCACAATTATCACAGCGTGTATGCGCTCTGTTTTGGCCTCTGGGCCGAGGCCCGCGTGATGGCCCAACCGCAGTCCACCGTGGACTTCGTCGCCGGAATCGATCTGGACCTGCAGACCCTCGCGATCCCGTTTATCGCGCTCTACGTCGAGCTCTTTCGACGAACCCCCGCCCACTGAGCGCCATCGCCCACTCCGTTGGCCTGAGCAGGCTCAGCGCGCGCCGACGAGCTGCGTCTCGGTGACGCGTGGCCTCGAAAACGGGCCCGACATCGCGCGCTGCGTGACCGAAAAGCGCCACCGTTGCGAGCTCACTGCAGTAAAGTTCACTGTAAGATCAAGCACTTGGGGCATCATCGATGCGCGACCGTTGGTCCTACGTGGCGTCAATCGGTCAAGGGTGACATCTCGTGTGGGGTACTGCTCTGTAGGTCCGCGCACGACCCTCGCGCGTGCAAAATCCCTACTGCGCAAACGCGCTCATTGGGTGAGCGCTGTCGTCACGGAGGTGCACGGTCTTCGCGCTCGTAGTGCGCAGGCTTGGCCTCTTGCGCGCGCTTTACGGCTCTCCCACGTCCGGTGACGACAGCTTTGGCAAGTGAGGTGCATTGCGCTTACCCTCGCGCGCCATGAAACACGCTCGCTACACGCTCCTCTCGCTCGTCCTGGTCTCTTGTGCCGGAAACACCCAGACCCAGACCGTCACCGTCCCGGACACGACCTCGTCAGGCAACCAAGCGCCTCCTCCGGCTCCCCGCGACGACGTCTCCGAAGTGGCCGCGCCAAGTGAGCTCGTCGCCATCGTCCGCGCAACGAACGCGCGCGCGATCTCAGAGCGCTTGACCCAATTGGGGATCGCCACGGACGCCCAAGCGCGCGCCGCAGCCGATCAGCTTCTCACCGAGTTTCTCGGCAGCCGCGAGCTCGCGCGCGCTGTCTCGCGAGACCAGCCCATGGACATGGCGGTGCTCTTGGGCGCAGGGCGGCCCATGATGGTGCTCTCGGTGGGCGTGGGCTCGCCAGCGGAGGTCTCGACACGCTTGGCCAACAGCTTTCGTGCGCGGCCGCTCGGCAACGGGGTCATCGCCCTGGACCCTGTGCAGAGCGCCCAGCAGCAGGCCGCCAGTGATGGCCAAGATGAGGGCGAAGACATCGTCGAGGATGCTATGCACTGCCTGCTCTCGCCGACGCCCACCGAGGGTCAAGGGAGGCTCACCTGCACCAAGGGCGCCGAGTCTGGGCTGACCCTCGTGACGCCCTTTATGGCGCGCACGCTCACGCGCCGACAGACGCGCGAGAACGCGATCGTCGCGACGGTGTTTCCGGTCGCGATGCGTGCGCTCCTGGGCCGCGAAGCGACCGCTGCGTTTGATCAAGCCGAGCGCCAGTCCGCCACAATGTTGTCCAATCAATCGACGGGCCCGCTGCGGCACGCTGAGCTGCGGGCGCCGCTCGCGCGTCTCGTCGGAGAGCTCATTGCCAACGGTCGCGCCACGTTTAACGAGCTCTCGGGCATCGACATGGTGCTCTCGATGGACAACGACATCGTGCGTTTGTCCCAGTCGATTGAGCTCCGTGCCCCAAGCGGCAGCCTCGTGCGCGCGATGATCGATGGGTCGCGCAACGTCCCCGCGGCGCCCGAACAACACCTCGAGCGCATCGCCCCCGACGCTGGGTTTTACTTCTCCGCGGGCCTGTCGCTCACTCCCTTCGCGGCGACCCTTCGCACCGTGTCCGAGGCCGTCGTTGTGCTCGCCCAGCGAGAGGCCCGCATGCCTGCCGCGCAGGTCGCCCAGCTCCGCCAAGTGGCCGAGAGCGTGACCACCATGAGCGCAACGGCCGTCGGAGGCGTCGTCTTGGCGAACACCGGAGAGTCTTCAGGGGTCTCGGTCGCGCGCTTCGCGACGCCCGCCGCTGCGACCGCGTACGTCAGTGACATTCGCCGCATGGTCGGGCTCTTGCGCAGCGCCCCGTTTGCACGCTCAATGCAGGCGCTCGGGACCGCGTTTGACGTAGAGAACGTCCCCGATTTGCGGCAGGTCCGCGAGCTCCCCACGCGGGGTCTGCCGGCGGGTTCGTTTGCGTACTCTCTCCCGGATCTCTCACGCGTCGCGCGGGGCGCGAGGCCTGCCGCGCGAGGCGCCGCACCAAGGCCGACCCAGCAGCTCTTGGTGGTCGAAGGAGACCACGTCACGGTGGTCTCGGGCGTTGACATGCGCGCAGCCTGGGCTGCGGCAAGCGCACGCACCGGCGCGGCACCCGCGGCGCTCGCGTCGGTCCCTGTGCGCCCTGGGACGATGACCCTCGCGATGATGCCCTCTGCCATCGCAAACCTCTTCGCGATGTCACAAAACGCAGGCTCCTCAACGCCGCCCGCACAGCCCATCGTGGTCCCCAGCCAGTCGCCCTTGGTCATGCGTATGCACAACGCAGACAGCGACGGCGCCACCCGGTTTGCATGGGATTTTGAGATCTCGGCGCAGGCGCTCACCGCGCTTGTCCGCACGCTCGCACGCTGACCTGTGAGCTACCCGGCGACGTCGCCGGGTCACGCGTGTCAGCGCGCTCAAATGCGCCTCAGTACAGTAGCTAGCCAGTGATGCGTGGGGTCCGTGTGCGTCTCTCTTGGCAGCGTGGAGGGCATTCGCATGAGCCCTGCGGCTCTCCGCGAGGGCCCAGAGCGCTTACGCGGTGGGCGAGGGGTCATTTCACGCGCACGCCCCATAGCGGGTACCGCGCTGAGCTCACTCGCTCACCCAGACCCGCGCTTCGCTCTGGCCGCTCTGCCAGGTGTGCGCGAGTCGTGGCCCGTTGGTGACGGGTGACAAGTGCGGAAACCACTGGTGCTGGGTGGGGTGGCTCGCAAACAGCTCGCTCCGGATCAGCACGCCCTCGTGTGAGACCACCGCGCGACGCACCAAGCTGATCGAGGGGTTCTCAGTCCACAAGACCACGAATTGGCTCCCATCCATTGCGATCACCGGGCTGCCTGCCCGCGCTGTCGAGTCCGCGAGGATGACCGGACGAGTGTGCGTCTGCGCGTCGCGTACGACCGAGATCTGCGCGCCCCGCTCATCGACCCAGGCCACGCCATAGCGACCGCCGTGGTGGCTCATCGAGGCCTCGACCACCTGCCCCAGCGAGCCAAGCCCGAGGCGCACCAGGCGGTGCGACCGCGTGTCGAACTCAAGCAAGCTCAGCCCCAGCGAGCCCGCACCCGCGAGAGCGACCCATGCGCGCCCGTTGTGCAAAAAGCTCTCACCGCAGCCCCGCACATACCCCACTGAATCGATGCGGTTTGCGCTGCCCGCGATCAGCGCTCCGTCGCGTGCGAGCCGCGCAAAGACGAGGTGATCGCGGCTGCCTGCGATCACGCCCCATTGGCGATCGGTCGCGCTCCATGCCATCGACGCGCTGGTCTCGCCCACAAACAGCGTGCGCGCGCTATCGGGCTGCAGAGGCTGCGTCGCGGTCACGCTTGCTGGATCCCCGAGCATCGCAAACCGCGAGCTCCTCGGGCCCAGGCTGTCGTCGTCAAACGCCAACGCGACGCGTTCGGGGCTCTGCGCGAGCGACGCATACGCGCTCAAGTGATGATCCGATGCGGTGAGCAGGTCTGGCGCGAGTACGCTCTGCGTGCGCGGATCGCTTCGCACCGCGTGCACCTCGAACGAGTCCTGCGCAACCGTGCTGTAGAGCGTCCAGAGCTGGTCGCGCACCCAGTACGAGCGCGGGTACTGCAGGGGATGTGAGCTGTAGACGAGCGCAACGCTCTGCCGCGCGGCCAACCCACCGAAGGTGCCGTCGGTGCGCACCTCGGGCGTCGTCAGCGCGACGGGCGGAGCGCTCACGTGAGCGCTCACGGGGGTGTTCACCGGCCCGAGCATGCGTGGTGTGGCGGCGCATGCGGTTAGCGCAAGAGGGAGCCAGACATAGGGGCGCATCGGGTTCGCAACGCGCATCAGGCACGCGAGCTTACAGCGCGAGTGGCTGCGACCGCAGGGCTGTGCTCGCGCGAAGGAGGACACCCTTGCAGCGACTACACTCGTGAGGGCTCTCGAAGGTGGCGACTCTGCGAGCTTCGTTGCGTGAGCGGTCTTGCGCTTCGAGGTACTCGCCACGAAAGAGCCTTTTGCACAGCACCGAGGCGCGGGCGAGCTTGGGCGCGAGCTCGCCGGTCGAGCCGCCTCGGGGCACCTGTTCGACGGCAAACGCGAGATCGAGGCACTTGAGCGCGTCGCCGTCGGTGTTGGGAAGGGCAAGTGCGTCGGCTTCGCGCGCGAGCAGGGCGTTCAGGCCCGCGCGCACGCTGTGATTATCGAGGTTCGCGTCTGCGCAAAACGCGATCACTGCGCTCTCGGGCAGAGCACGCGCCGCGGGTACAAAGCGCTTGTACTCGGCCTGAGAGCCGGTCAAAGAGTCGTCGCTCACGGGCTCTGCGGTGGGCGAGCTGGTGGGCGCTTTGGGTTTGGTCATCGCGCGAGAATTTTATCGTGGACGCTGGACCACGGGCAGGAGGGCGGGGCAAGAGCGCAGTGAGCGGCGCCCAACGGATCGGTGCGAGAGAGCGGGGCTGCGTGAAGAGCGCAGTGGGCAGAGTCCATCGGGCAGCGGGCAGGGCGCAGCGGGCAAATGGGATTTGTGTGCGAAAGAGCAGGGTTGCGCGAAGAGAGTACTCGGCCTCACGCCCGCTGGACTCTGCCCAGTGGGCTCTGGCGACCTTCGCACGCTCGTATGCGCACGGCGCATACGGCGGGCTCATGGCCCTGGACCCACTGGGGCCGAGCCCCCACTGAAAACACGGTGCGCGAATGTGGACTTGATGGACCTCGCTGCGGCGGTGGCACTGCGCGTCCGGCGTGGCTGCGCGGCCGAGCGCTTTGCGCGAGGGCGTCGCACAGTGAACTACGGTCGCTCCGTGCTTTATCCCGCCGCAGCCATCCACTCATCCCAAACCGAGTCACAGGGGGTGCCGTGGGCCCCCTTCTCGCCTTCGTCCGGCACGAAGGCAAGAAGGGGGTTTTCTTAGGGATTTCCCAGCCAATGCACACAATTGAGAGCCCGTGACCCGTGGCCCGTTGCCCGTTGTGCCTATCCGGCGACGTCGCCGGATGTACCGGCTTGAGCTCCGTGGCTCCTGGGCCCCGCGGCGAATCGCTTGACCCGGCGACGTCGCTGGGGTACGCAGCGAAGTGCTCTATGGGCTCACTTCGCTAGGATAAATCCGGCTCGATTGCGCTCTTGAGCCCGACCGAGTGACCCCTCTTCTTCGCCTTCGTGACGGACGAAGGAGAAGAAGAGGCGCCCAGCCCATCGTGCCCATTGGGGGGTGATGATGAGGATGGCTGCGGCGGGATAAAGCACGGAGCGACCGCCGTCGAGCGAGCGTCGCATGCTGGCACGAAGTGCTTGCATGCGATGCGAGGGAGGCGCCGGACGCGCAGTGCCACCGCCGCAGCGAGGTCCATCAAGTCCACATTCGCGCACCGTGTTTTCAGTGGGGGCTCGGCCCCAGTGGGTCCAGGGCCATGAGCCCGCCGTATGCGCCGTGCGCATACGAGCGTGCGAGCGTCGCCAGAGCCCACTGGGGCAGAGTCCATCGGGCGTGGGGCCCACTGCGCTCTTCACGCAACCCTGCTCTTTCACACACAAATCCCATTTGCCCGCTGCCCGCTGCCCGCTGCCCGCTGCCCGATGGGCCCTACTCCCTTGCCCCGCACACTGAGCTCGTCGCCCGCGTCACTTCGCCCTCGCACCCCGCTCGCACCCCGCATTGCCGTAGCATCGCCGCCCGCCATGACCACCGCCAGCACCCGGCTCCTCGCGCTCCTCGGGAGCCCTGTCTCTCACTCCCGCTCGCCCGCCATGATGACCGAGGCTCTCGCGAAGCTCTCGCTCGCGCACGCGTACACCTACCTCGCGCTCGACGTCGCCGCGCCCGATCTCGCCACTGTGCTCTCGGCCCTCGCCGCGGTGCGCTGCGCGGGGCTCAATGTGACGGTGCCCCACAAGCGCGCGGTGCTCGCCCACTGCCTCTCGCACGACGACGATGTGCGTCGAATCGGTGCTGCCAATGTGCTCTCGCCCGTGCCCGGCGGCTGGATCGCCCACAACACCGACGCCCCGGCTGCAGCCCGTGCGCTCGCGGACGCCGGGTGCACCCTCGCGGGCAAGCGGGTCGCCGTGCTCGGGGCCGGGGGCGCCGCGCGCGCGGTCTGTGTGGGCCTCGCGCGTGAGGGCGTGAGCGCGCTTGACGTCATCGCGCGGGACCCCGCGCAGTCGGCCGCGTGTCTCAGCGCGTGCGATGGCCTCTTGTTGTCCCACCGAGCGAGCGTCTCGTGGCACGACACGGACGCCCACGCGGTGCTCGCGCGCGCGGACATCGTCGTGCAATGCACTTCGCTCGGGATGACCTCGGAGACGCAGAGCACACACGCATACACGCAGGCGCTGGGGTGGCTCGCGTCGGTGCCGCGCGGGGCCACAGCGATGGACCTTGTGTATAGCCCTGAGGCTAATACACCTTGGCTTTTGCGAGCAAAATCCCATGGTTTGTACACGGTCGATGGGCTCGGGATGCTCGCTCATCAGGGCGCGTTGGCCCTCGCACGCTGGGTGGGTGGGGCGCCGCCCGCCCGTGTTCTTCGACGGTTTCTCGACGCGCACGGTACAGACGCGTAGATTCTGAAGTCTAAAGGTCGACCCGTTGGATCCCATTGCAAACGCGCTTGCAGCACCCGATGAAGAAGCCGAGCCCGCTCGCGCCCGCGAACCCGCGCGCTCTCCGCGTGCCGATCGCGCGAGCGACGCGCGAGAGAGCCGACCCCGCACGCCCACGCGTCCGCCCATGCCCAAGACCATCGGACGCTATGAGCTCTCGCGGCTGTTGGGCGAGGGCGCCATGGGGCGCGTGTACCTCGCGACCGACCCAGAGCTGGGGCGCTCGGTTGCGATCAAGGTGCTGAGGCTCGACGCCGCCGGAAACGCCCGCGACGCATACATCGCCAGGTTTAAAAACGAGGCTCGCGCCGCGGCGAGGTTGCAACACCCGCACGTGGTGACTCTTCATGACACAGGGATCGACCCGACGCTGGGTCCGTACCTCGTGTATGAGTACGTGCCGGGCGAGACGCTCCGTGGCCGAATTCAAGAGGGAAAACTGGATTACAAGGCGCTGATTGTCCTCGCCCGCGCGATCGGCTCGGCGCTCGACGCGATGAACGCCGCGGGGATTATTCACCGCGACGTCAAGCCCGACAACATCCTCATCGCGCCCGATGGCACGGTCAAAGTCACCGACTTTGGCATCGCGCGCGTGTCCGATGTGCAGCTCACCCGCGATGGCCAGTTTCTCGGAACACCCGCGTACGCAGCCCCCGAAGCCATCACACGCGGCGTGTACTCGGCCCGCGGAGACCAGTTCTCGCTCGCCGCAGTGCTCTACGAAGCCCTGTGTGGCATCAGGCCTTTTCCGGGCGACGACGCCGTGGCCGTCTCCTACGCGGTGGCCAACGAGACCGCTCCGCCCCCGTCGAAGTGGGTCAAAGACTTGCCCCATCTGGTGGACGAGTGTTTTGAGCGCGCGCTGAGCAAAAAGGCCAACGAACGCTTTCTGACCTCGGGCGAATTCGCCGGCACCCTGGCGGCAGCGTTTCGTGGCAGCGCGCAGGCGTCCGCGGTGCTCACCGCACCCTTGGCACGCAGACCCCAACACGGCCCAAACACCACCGCGCGGCACAACGCCGCCGAGCGTGACGCCTCGCCCAGCAAATCCAGCCTCAAGACCGCCGCGGTCGTGGGCGCGGTCGTGCTCGCCGCCATCGCCGTCGCCGCGGTGCGCTGGACCAGCTCGGGCACTGCGCCCAGCACCCACGCAGCCCAAGATGACAACGACAGTGACCGCGCCGAGAGCCCCTCGCGCGCTCGACCCGCCACCGCTCGGCGGGTTCGTCGGCCGCGATGACGGTCTTCGTGGCAAGCACACGCGCGCTCTGCGACGATGTAAACCACACGCTATGACCCGCAAGGACTCTCGCTGGCTCACCTACGCCGCGCTCTCCGCGAGCGCACGCACGGTGCTCCCTCCCTTTATCGACGGCCCCGTGGTTCGCGCGATCCGTCGGTCAATGTTCGAGAGAATCGCGCGCGAAGCGTCGGTGACCGTCACCGCGGAGGCACGCGAGCTGCTCTTGTCCATCGAAGACCCGATGAGCGCAAAGGGCCGCGTCGAGAAGGGCGCGCGGTGGCTCTTGGGCCGGATCGTCCCAGGGCTCGGCACCGTCGACACCTCGATCCACTTGCTCACCACGTTCGCAACGGGCGCGCTGTTTACCCGCTATCTCGCGCGCCGATCGCTGGGCCAAACGGGGCGCGTGATCGATGGATTTGAGGCCACGCGAGTCCGTCGGGCGCTCAAGATCGCCCTGGATTTTACCACGCAAGAGCACGCTCGAGGCGCGCTCGCGACGCTCGGTACAGCCCTCGGTGCCGCGAGCACCGCGTCCATCGAGGGCGGCGAGAGCGGCGGCGGCACCCCTAGCGAAGAGCCCACTGTGTCCAAGAGCTTCGCAAAATCCCTCGCAGATCGCGCAATCGCGTCGGCGAGCGCGGGCGCCCAGGCGCTGCCCCAGGGATGGATCGACGCGATCGAGCCGATATTTTGGCGCGAGTTTGATCGATGACCCAAGCCCCCGTCGAGCCACAAATCTCTGAAGAATTGCCCGACGAAACGCTCTCGCTGATCGAGCTCTTGCGCGATGGATCGCAGGCGTTTCCCGCGTGGCTCGACGCGATCGCCAAGGCAGAGCGCGAGGTCCTCCTCGAGATGTACTGGTTTGACTCGGACACGATCGGCCAGCGATTTGCCAGTGCGCTCATCGAGCGCGCCCGCGCCGGTGTCGAGGTCCGCCTGATCTACGACGCGATCGGTTGCCTCGGAGTCGATCGCGCCATGTTCGCCGCCATGCGCGCGGCAGGCGCCGAAGTGATCGAGTTTCATCCCATCCACCCATGGGCCAAACGCTTCTCGATCGCCAAAGCCGAGCTGCGAGATCACCGAAAGATCCTCGTGGTCGATGGACACGTTGGCTTCGTCGGCGGGATTAACATCTGTGACCACAACCTGCCCGTCGCCGAGGGCGGCCAGGGGTGGCGCGATGACGCCGTGTGCATCCGCGGCGCCGCGCTCACCGAGCTCCGCGCGCTCTTCTTTGACTCGTGGGCTCGCGCCGGAGGGAGCCCACCCGCTCGTGGCGGCCTCACCGGTTGGCGCATCCGCCGCGCCCTCGACGTCGCCGCCGAGGCCCAGACCGGCGAGCCCATCGGCACCTTTTCGCTCGCCCTCGATGGGGTCCTCGATGTGATCCACGCCGCGGCGTCCCGCGAGCAACGCGACGCCCTGCGCGCCCAACGCGAGCACCTGCCACTCCCACGCAAACAAGCCGCCCTCGCGCCCAACGCGGGCACCGTACAGATCGTGGGGCACGCCTCGTGGGGATCCATCCGCACGCTCCGCAACCTCTACGTTCGCCGCATTAATCGGGCCAAAAAGCACATTCTTATCGCCAACAGCTACTTCGCCCCGGACCTGCGTGTCCGAGCCGCACTCGTGCGCGCCGCCCGCCGAGGTGTCGAAGTGCGCGTGCTGGTCCCCCACAAGAGCGATGTGCCCGCGGTAGCGTGGGCCGCGCGCGCTTCGTACGCACGCTTGCTCCGCGCGGGAGTGCACATCCACGAGTGGACCAGCAGCATGTTGCACTGCAAGAGCGCGGTGATTGACGGCTGGGCGACCGTGGGCTCGTACAACTTTGACTACCGCTCGCTGCGCTACAATCTCGAGGTCAACGCCGTGACCGAGCTCACACACTTTGTTCGGACCCTCGAAGCGAGCATCCGCGCAGACCTCCAGGCGAGCAACCCCGTGCTCTACGACCAGTGGAAGCTACGCCCCTGGTGGCACCGCATCGTAGAGCAGTTCTTCTATCTCTTTCGCAAGATCCTCTGACGCACCCGAGAGCTCATGACAATGCGCAAGCAAACCGTACTTGTGTTGCTTTTTTGCACGCAGAATCACTGTGCCTCTCCTGCCATGCCCGACGTCGTGCTGCGCGATGGGCAGGCCAGCACCACGGACGCCAGCGACGTCACCCTCTCGCCCGGCGACGTCGCCGGATCTGATACATCCGACGCATCCGATGCGTCCGACGCATCCGATCTCGACACCCTTCAAGCGAGAGACGCCATGGCAGATCCCGACGCCCGTGACGCCAGTGATTTGAGCGACACAGGTCCCCGCGACGTCGCCGACGCGGGCCCCACGCTGCGAATTCCCAACGCCGCCGCGTGGCTCATCGAGATCATCGGGACGGGCCAGTCGCTCTCGGTGGGCGCCGCCGCGGTGCCCGCGCTCACCACCCGCAACCCCTACGCCAACGTGCGATTGCGAGACACCGGAGGCGCGCCCCTGTACGACGGCGTCGGTGATCGTTTGTCACTGGTTTCGCTGGTCGAACCCGTGCGAAGTGATGTCCCCGGAGGGCAGACGCTCTACCCCAACAACGTGCACGGTGAGACGCCCCACGCCGCGATGTCCATCGAGCTGTCGCGCTTCGCCGAACGCCGCGCAGCCCTGAGCTTCAACAGCGCTCATGTGGTCGTCGGCGAGAGCGGGCGACCGATCGACGCGATCCGCCGCGATGGCACCGGCCGCGCCTACACGGCATCACTCTACGAGACCCGCGGGATCATGACCCTCGCCGCGGCCGAGGGGCGCCGTGTCGCCGTCGGAGCCGTGCTGCTCACCCACGGCGAGAGCGACGCGCTCAACGCTGGGTACGAAGCCCAGGTGCTCGCGCTCGCTCGCGCGTACAACGAGGATCTCTTGCGAATTACCGGACAAACGGAGCGCATCCCGATGTTGCTAACGCAGCAAGGCTCGTTTCCGGTCGGGGCTGGCCGAGGGCTGTCTACCCAGGCTCAGTGGCTCGTGGCACGCAATCATCCCGAACTCATCGTGTGTGTGGGGCCCAAGTACCACTACCCCTACGCGAACGATCACGTGCACTTGACCAACGATGGCTCGCGCATGCTCGGGATCAAGTACGCGCAGGTGTATGCGCAGGTGATGTTCGAGGGCCGAGCCTTTCGCCCGCTCGAACCCACCTCCGCGACGCGCACCGCCGAGGGCAACGTACGGGTGAACTTTCACGTCCCCGTCGCGCCTCTCGCGTTTGAGATCTCGATCCCCATGCCCCACACCGCGGTGCATCCAACGTCGGGACGACCTCCCGTTGCGTGGGCCGAAGGCCGCGGCTTTGAGCTCGAACAAGGCGGCCGGATTGTCACCATCCGCAGCGTCGTGATCGACGGCGAGTCCGTCGTGATCACGCCCGCCGTTCCGCTCTTGGCGGGGGATTTTACAGTGCGTTACGCGATGACGCAGGACGCTCCAGGGGCCACCGCGGGCACTCCCTACGCCCGCGCGGGGCAGCTCCGCGACAGCGACCCGTACGTCGGCTTTGACGAGGTCACCGTGACCGCCGTGATGACCTTGGGCTCGCGCAACGCGCGGATCACTGCGGGGGACCTCAATGGGCACGGTGTGCGTTCGCTCGTGACGGGCCCAGGGGCGCCTCGCGAGGGCTTGGTGGTGACCAACGTGCTCTCGCCCACGGTGATCGAGCTGGCAGCCCCCTGGAGCGGTCCTGCGGGCAGCACCACCCTCCGCGTGCGAAGTGACCAGCGCAACTACGCGGTGCACTTCGAGCTTGTGGGCCGCTAGTCCGTCGTTCGCGTCGCGTTGCGCGTGGTTTTCCGCTATGCACACGCGATCACTGTGAACTCCCTTAAGCGCCCCGAAATCCTCGCTCCCGCAGGCGACCCCGACGCGATGCGCGCCGCCATCGACGCCGGCGCCGACGCGGTCTACCTGGGCCTGCCCAAGTTTAACGCCCGCGCCCGCGCAGACAACTTCGCCGAAGAATCTCTGCTCGATACGGTGAACACTCTCCACGCCCGCGGTGTGCGCGCGTACGTCACGCTCAACACCTTGGTCTTTGACAGCGAGCTCGACGCGCTCACGCAAGCCATCCGCACATGCGCCCACGCAGGCGTCGACGCGGTGATCGTGCAAGACCTCGGCGTCGCGGCCCTCGTCCGCGCGATCGCACCAACGCTGCCCATCCACGCCAGCACGCAGATGACCTGCACCGACGCCGCGAGTGTGCAATTCGCCAGTGAGTTAGGCGCATCTCGCGTGATTCTCGCGCGCGAACTCTCGCTCAGTGACATCGCCGCCATCCGCCGCGAGACCGACGTCGAGCTCGAGGTCTTTGTCCACGGCGCGCTCTGCATCGCGTACTCGGGCCAGTGCCTCACGTCCGAGGCCATCGGTGGCCGCAGCGCCAACCGCGGCGCGTGCGCGCAGGCCTGCAGGCTCCCCTACGAGCTCGTGGTGGATGGCCAAGTGCGCGCGCTCAGCGAGATGGACGAGCGCGCTTTTTTGCTCTCGCCGCAAGACCTCGAAGCAAGTGAGCTCGTGCCGCAGCTCGCAGCCCTCGGTGTGTGCTCGCTTAAGATCGAGGGCAGGCTCAAGGGCGCCCCCTACGTGGCGGCCACCACGAGGCTCTATCGCGACGCGGTCGACCACCTCGGCGCGGGCGAGCCCAGCGCAGCCACGCAGCTCCGTGACGACGCACTGCAGACGTTTTCGCGTGGATCTGGCCAGGGATTTTTTAACGGCGTCGATCACCAGCGCCTCGTCGAGGGTCGTGGCTGTGACCACCGCGGGCTCGAAGTAGCGACCCTGCACGCGGTGCCCTACGACCGCGGACGCCTCGCGCTCTCGCTCACGCTCACACGCGAAATTCGCCGCGGTGACGGCCTCTTGGTCGAAGGCAAACACGCGGGCGAGGGCGAGCTCGGTGGGCGTGTCTGGTCCATCGTCCGTGACGGAGCCTCGGTCGAGAGCGCCCCCGCCGGCTCCACCGTGCTGGTCTCGTTTGGGCCCGACCGCGCGCTCGATCCAGCGCACGCGCTCGTGGGCCACCGGGTCTTTCGCAACGACGACCCCCACGTCGAGCGCAAGGTCCTCGACGCGGTCCAGCGCAGCCCGCGCCGCTTCGCACTCGACCTCGTGGTGCGCGGATCCATCGGCGAATTTGCACACATTATTGCGACCACCGACCGCGGTCACTCGGCCTCGGTCGCCCTTGATCAGCCGCTCGAGCCCGCGCGCAACGCCTCGCTCGACGAGGCCACCCTGCGCGACAAGCTCGGCCGCCTGGGTGACACCATGTGGTCTCTGCGCACGCTCACGAGTGAGCTCGGTGAAGGGCTCTTCGTCGCGCCCGCAGCACTTAACCGCGCCCGGCGCGCCCTGGTCGAGTCGCTCGTGGCCCAGCACGACCGCGCGCATCCGATCACCGAAATCACTGGAGATTCTCTGCGCGAATCGCTGGTGTGGCCCACCAAGCCGCACGTGACCGAGCCCTCGCTCTTTGTGCTCTGCCGCACGCTCGGCCAAGCGCACGCCGCGCTCGATGCCGGCGCCTCGGGGATCACGCTGGACTTTCTCGAGCTCACCGGCACCGGGACCGCCGTGCGTGCGCTGCGCGCCCGAGGCCCCGTGCACATCACCCTCGCGCCCCCGCGCATCCGCAAGCCCGGCGAAGAAAAAATCGAGAAATACCTCGCCTCGCTCAAGCCCGACGCCGTGCTCATCCGCTCGCTCGGAGCCCTGCGCGACTGGCACCCTGAGGGTGTATCCCGCATCGGAGACTTCTCGCTCAACGCCACCAACCAGCTCACCGCAAGTGCGCTCTTGGCCCACGGGCTCACGGCCCTCACGCCCTCGTTTGACCTCGACGCCCAGCAGCTCTACGCGCTCTTGCAGTCCCCGTTTGGCCCGCACGCCGAGCTGGTAGTTCACCACCCCATGCCCTTGTTTCACATGGAGCACTGCGTGATCGCCGCCACGCTCTCTGAGGGCCGCGACCACCACACGTGCGGCCGCCCCTGTGACACACACAAGCTCTCGCTGCGAGATCGCGCCGGGATCATCCACCCGATCGAGGCCGACGTGGGCTGCCGCAACACGGTCTTTCACGGTGCAGCGCAGAGCGCCGCAGGGGTGATGGACCGCGCACAGACTTACGGTGTAAGCCGTTTTCGGATTGAGCTCGTGCGCGAGAGCGCCGACGACGTCGCGCGGATTGTCGAGGCCTACCGCGGCGTGCTCGCATCGCGCATTTCCGTGCAAAATCTCTATCGAACGCTCAAGACCGAGGGCCACTACGGCGTGGTCCGCGGCAGCCTCCGCGTGCTCAACGCGTGAGCGATGAGTGGGTTGAGTAGGTCCACACGCCGCGAATTTGAGGGTATACGTCTGCGCCATGTACTCGGCGGTCTTGGTCCTTCACTCACTCTCTCGCTACGCAGTCCTCGTGCTCGCCCTGGTCGTGATCGCGCGCGCCGCGATGGGCCTGCGCGGACAGCGTCCGTTTGAGCCCACCGATCGCAAGCTCGGCGGAGCCTTCTTGGGCACAGTCCACCTGCAAGTGATCCTCGGGCTCTTGCTCAACCTCGGGCTCAGCCCCATCACCAAGGCCGCGTACAGCCAGATGCCCGCCGCGATGCGCGACAAAACGCTGCGCTTTTGGGCCGTCGAGCACCTCACCATGGGCCTGCTCGTCGCCCTCATCGCCACCATCACCCGCGTCAAGAGCCGCAAGGCCGAGAGCGACCCCGACAAGCACCGCATCGCCCTCATCGGCTACAGCGTCACGCTCTTGGTGATCCTCGCGATGATCCCGTGGCCGTTTCGCACGGTCATCGGCCGCGGCTGGCTCCCGTCGTTCGGCGGCTGATCGAGCCCCGGCGAGCTACAGGGCGAGGGCGAGCTGGGTGGGCATCTGGGTGCGGCGTGAACGTGGCCTGCGCCGCCCCTGCGCGTTGTCGTTGGCCGCGCTTGTGCGGAGGTCCAACGTGCACACACGCGGGACTCGCGCTGCGATGGCCAAGGGCTGCAGCGCGCGCCGCCAGCGCCGCGGAGCCGCGCGCCCGAGCACCATCCAGCGGTCCATTTCGTCTAGCAATCCCACCAGCAAATACACATCGTCATCGCCCACCGGGACGCCTGTCTCGATGCACAAATCAATCGCTCCACGGAGCCGAAGCAAATGCGCGAGGGTGGTGTCTGGATCCATCGCCGTGACTCAACGTGCGCCGCACAACCGCGTAGCAACGCAACCGTCAGTCTGCCCCGTGAGTAGACAAAACACCAGGGCTTCGGGAGCCCAACACCACACAATCTCTCGCACATGCCCAATCCGGCGACGTCGCCGGGTCGCTCACACTCGCAGATCACCCAGCCGATGCTGCAGCACCGTGAGCCCCACAAGCACCGCGGTCTCGGCCCTCAGCACGCGTCCCCCCAGGGCAAGAACCGTACATCCCTGCGCGGCCAACAGCGCGCGCTCGTTGTCACTAAAGCCCCCCTCAGGGCCCACCACGAGCACCACGTGATCGCTGCACACAAGGCCCAGCTCGCCTAGCGGGTCGTGCGCGATCGGTGTGCGATCGTCCAGGGCATAGCGCTGCTGGGCCTCGCGCACGTGAGCGCTCTCAAGCACCTCGCGCAGCTCGCGCACCTCGGTGAGCTCGGGCACGCTGCTGCGGCGACATTGCCGCGCGGCCTTGAGGCACTGGCCCTTCCACGCCCAGGGTTTTTCGTGCTCGAGCCCACCGCGCTGCACCGAGTGATCCGAGATCACCGGGATGATCTTGGACACGCCCAGCTCGGTCGCTTTTTGGCACACCACGAGCATCCGTTGGCGCCCCAGCACCGGGCACACCAGCGTGAGCCCCATCGGTGACTCGGGGCTCCGGGGCATGCGCTCGTAGGCGACCGCGGTCCCTGCGCGCTCACCACGCTCTTGCAGCGACAGCCGCCAAAAGACCCCCGCAGAGTCCCGCGCGGTAAACGCCTCTTTCACTTTGATCTCGCGCAAATCCAGGGACTTTAAGATCCCCGCGTCGAGCTTGCACAGCTCGCCCTCGCGCAGGGCCAAAGGAACGCGAATCACCCCGTAGGGTCCTTGCTCATGTGCCATTGCTCTCGCACGGATGGTACAGCGTGTGGACCTCTTGATGCTCAGCCCTCTGCATGGCGAACCCGATCCCGATGGCGCTGACTGCGTGGCCTGCGGCCGCTGCTGCCATCACCCTCCGCACACCGTGAGCCTGCGCGAAGAAGACGAAGCGCGCTTGTCCGCCGAGCAGCTCCACCGGCTGACCGTGCTCATGGATCACCCACCGTACTTTCGCTTTGTGCGCAACGAAGGCACCCGCTGCGGTGCGCTCGATCTCAGCGATCCCGAGCAATATCCCTGCGCGATCTACCTCGCGCGCCCGACGGGTTGCCGCGAGGTCGAGCCAGGATCTCCGTGCTGCATGCAGGCCCGCGCCCTCGGACACCTCGGCGAGAGCGTGCTCTTTAAGCGCAGTGATCGCACGCGCTGAGCGGGCTCATTGGGCAACCCGGCGACGTCGCCGGGTGAAGGCCCTCCAGCCACCGGTGGCGGGACAGAGCCATGCTCGGATTGAGCGAGATCGCACCACACAATGGATCGGGCACTCACTCGACGGCGGGACCGAGTCTGTGCAAACCTCTGTCTCGCGGTCGATGGGAGACCGCAGAAGTGGTGGGTCACAAAATGAATCAGCTCGAAGCGGGCCGCTTTGCCACCGAGGCCATCGTCACCACGGGCAGCACCGCGACCCGCGCAGGCGAGCAACTGCAGGCGTCGAACACCGCGCTCTGGATCGACCAAGGGCGCCTCTCGATCGAGCTTCGTGTGCAGCCCAAGGGAGGCTGGCAAGACTATGGCACCGTACGCTCGTGGACGCTGGATGCCAGCCATTTTGCAGAGCTTAACGCAGTCACCGGTGTGATCACTGTCACGATCAACGGTGTGAGCAACACGAGCAACCCAAGCCCGATTTGGACTCGTCTTGACACCCTGCACCTGTACATCGCTGCCGGTGGTGGTTTGCCCACGCAGATCGCGTGGATGGGCAACAACGGCGCAACGTGGCAAGCCGTGATCACCGGCTCGCCGCTCGGCACCGTGCCCACGTTGACGCCTACGTTGCTGGGCAAAGACCAAGTGCAGCAGTGGTCGAGCTACGTGCAGCAGGTCACCGCGTGGCGCAAGGGCGAGGTCCCCGCGTGGCTCGAGTGAGCGCTCCCTTGGCATCGCGATCGGCGAGTAGATTCGCTGCGATTGTGAGGGCATGCGTGCTCTCGTGCGCGGCGCTTGGGCTCTCGTGCGGGGCCCGCTCGGGGCTGCCCGTGCCCTGCGAAGAGACGCTCACCCGCAGGCCGCCGACGATCATGCTGCTCATGGACCACTCGTGGCCTTTGGGCGCAGCGGACGCGACCGGACGGATCTACTGGGATCGCATGGTGGATCTTGGGGTTGGCTACGCGCGAGCCCTAGAATCGCTGGCAGAGGTCGGAGTGCAGGTCTATCCAAGGACCGATCGGCCCAACCGCTTGGGCAATTTTCGGTTAGAGCAGCAGTGCTCTGTTCGCGCGGACGAGACCATTGCCCCACGCTCGAATCAAGCGACCACGATTGAGCGCTATCTTCGGGCACTGCCAGAGACCGTGAACGCGACCGCAATGTTTGTCGGCATTGAAGCCGCCTTAACTACAGTGGATCGCGCACGCAACCCACGTGCGTTGTTGGTCGCCTTCATGGACGGAGGCGCCAACTGCAGCGCCACCCGGGATCCTGCGCAGTGTTTTACAGTTGTAGAGCCGCCTACCCTTGCCTTCGAAGATGGCCGTGGCTGGGGCTGCCTAGATACCGAGCGCGTCGAGGCGAGGTTGCGAGAATTAGCGCCCACCACGCCCACTGTGGTGCTGGGCTTTGACACCAACCCACGCGATCTGCGTTCCGGGCTGTTTCGCCAGTTCATGAACCGCTTCGCGGTGGCGGGCGGGCGGGCGCGGACCGATCGAAGCGACGTCCGCTATTGGCGCGCGGTGGACGCCGAGGACTCGATGCGTGCGCTGCGCGAGGGGATCTTGCCCGAGATCTATTGCCACCTTCAGCTCACGCGCTTGCTGCAATTTCGCAGCGAAATCACCCTGCGCGAGCAAGACGGCGACGCGCTCACCCGCGATCTCACACACCGCGATGGCTGGGACTGGACCCAAGAGTCCGCAGGCGAGCTGCAGCTCTATGGGCCCACGTGCATGCGCATCGCCGCCGCCCAGCACGACGTGATCGCGGTCACCCGCACCTATCGCTGCCCATCCCCCTGAGCGCTGTCCAGCCACCAGTGGCGGGCTGACACAGGGCCATCCGGCGACGTCGCCGGGTGAGGGCCTGTTAGCCCTCGATCTTGGGCATCGTGGGGATCTCGAAGCTCTCTTCGCCGCCTACGACCTCAGCGCTCGTCCCGGTCGCGGCGCGCTCCCAGAGGCCGCTGCGCAAGAGCCCTACGCGCTCGTGCAGGGCTGCCACTTGCGCGAGCTTGGCGTCTGTCTCGGCGATCGCGGCGCCCTTGTCCATGGACTCGACCGCGAGCATGCGCTTGGTGTCCGTGAGGATCTCGATGAGGCTGCGTCGGAGCTCTTCGCTCGCGTTGGTGACAAAGTCCGAGAGCTTCTCGCAACAGCGATCGATCGCGGCCAAGAGCTCGGGCTCGAGCTTGCGTGCGACCGTTCGGACGACGTCGGGTGCGTACTGCAGCGCCTTGGCTTTGATCTCTTTGTCGACTCGGTCTTTGAAGAGCATCGCGAGCACTGGCGCTGCGATGGTCAGCAATCCGCCTACCAAAAGGTTCG
>JAUXYJ010000070.1 GCA_030694465.1 Deltaproteobacteria bacterium
ACTCGGGGATTGTCGCGCAGTCAAAACCGCGCTGGGTGGGCGCCGGGACGCTGGTGCCTTCGAGGGTCAGGGTGTCTACGCGCACGACGCCCTCTGAGCCGCTGCCGCCCGCGCCGCCCACGCCGCAGGTGGCACCCACGACGGTGATCCCGCCGCCGCCGCCGAGGGCGCCCACGGTGCCGGGGAGCGAGACTCGCGGGGCCTGGAGCCAGACGGTCCCGCCTGCGCCGCCGCCGCCTGCGCCGCCGTCGCACTCGGCGGAGCTTCCGCTGGTCGATTGTCTGCCCGCCGAGCCGCCGCTGCCGCCGTTGGCCACGAGGGCGCCGGTGACCGTGATGCTTGGAGCCACGATTCGCACTGCGCCGCCGCCGCCTCCGCCGCTGCCGCCGTTGCCGTTGTCCGCGCGGCCGTACGCGCCGCCACCGCCACCGCCGCCGCCCACGAAGTCTCCGGCGTTTGCTCGGCCGCTGCGCCCGCCTGCGCCCTCGCCGGGGATTAACCCCCAGGAGCATCGGGCTGGGCAGCACGCGCCCGCGCTGCCCATGATGCCGGCCATCGCGTTGCCGCCTCCGCCTCCGCCTCCGCCGGCCGAGTCCCCGTCGGTTCCGTTGGGCATGGTGAACCCCGCAGCGCCTCCTCCGAGGTCTCCCTCGCCCGGGAGGGCTGCGACCCGTCGGGCGCCCCCTGCGCCGCCCGCAGAGGCCCCTGCGCCGCCAACGCCGCCCGGTTGCCGGGTGCTTGAGGTCTCGCAGGCGCCCTCGCGTCCGTCGGCGCCCGAGAGGGTGAGCGTCCCGGCGATCGTGACGGGCTCGCGGGCGAACACGACGAGGGGCATCGTGCCGGTGACACGGACGGTCACGCCCATGCGGATGTTGAAGCGTCGGTAGTGGTGCGGTCCGCCGGGGAGGGTGGTGTTGGCGAGGGGGTCGAAGGTGTCTTCGGCCGCGGTTCCGCAGGCGCAGGAGGTCTGGGCGTCTGTGGCGTCTGTGGCGTCTGTGGCGCTATCTGGCCTGGCGACGTCGGGCACAGTGGCGACGTCGGGCGCGGGTGTGGTGTCGGGCGCGTCCGCGGAGAGAGCGTCCATCGCGGCGACGGCGCTGTCTCGGCCTGCGTCCAGGGGGGCGGGAGCTTCGGGGCTGCACGCGGCCCACAGGGATGCGCCGAGTGCCCACGCGAGCGAACGCTGAGTCTTCATGGGGCCGGGAGGGTAGCATTGAGCGCGGGCGAGGGATTGGGGCTTGGACGGGGGGTCTCGGGGATGCGCGAGATGGCGAAGGGGCGCCGGGCGAGCGGCTGAGCTCCCCCCAATTTGCACAGTCAGTGAAATTGCTCGCCGAACGCTTCGTTCGAGGAGAACAATAAGGCCACACGTGCATGGCTCCGTTGATGGCGAGGTAGTGCGGAAGCAGCTCGGCTCCGCGCTCGATCTTGTCCAGAGCAACACTGTAGCGCGCGATGAGCACAACGCGAACAGTGCCGAATTCGCCCCCTGGCACCATCCCTTATGTGAACGCTGTAAAAATCGGAGATCGAACAGAAACGCGATCGCCCAGTTGCCGTCTGGACGCTCGCTCCAGGTCCGCTTGATCTTGGCGATGTCAAAGCGAATCAACTCTGACGAAACCTCACCGACCGCCCGGCCCGAAACTTCGATCGTCGCGACATCTAACATCGGAGCATGGGCGGCGACTTCGGCAGCTTTGCTCACGTCAAGCACGAGTCGCTCCTCGCTCCTTGCTCATCCGGTCACCTCGAGCGCGGTGCGAGTGGTTGCATTGTCGTTTGTGGAGGAGGACATCGGTCCATCCCAAGCCGCTTGGCCTTGGGGCTGTACCGTATCTTGGGGGGAGATGCCATGAAGCCTCGTGTCCTGCAGACCATGAAGATCCTCGCTGTCGGTCTCACGGCCACGGCGGCCGCGTGCCAGCGCACGCCGACTCTCGACGGGCCGCAGTGACCGGACGCATGCTCGACTGCAATGGCGTTGGATGTCCTAAGAACGAATCCCCGCGTTTGGGTCGATCGTTGCTTTGCGCGCTTCGCTCGCGTAAGGACGGATCTATGAAAAAGAGTCTTCGCAGCGCGACTTCGGGTGTTTCGGGCATGTGGCGGATCGCACCGGCGTTGCTTGCCATCGGCGTGTGCGCGTGTACGCCGGGCGGTCCCGCGGACGGTGGCTCGCTAGCGGATGCCGCAGGGTCGCTTGACGCCGCGAGCGCGACCGATAGCGCGACCGGTGGTGAAGCGGCTGTCGTCGCCGACGCTTCTTCCTCTGCGGTTCTCAATGCGGCCTTCCTTGCGGGGACTTGGGTCTCTGGCTGTGATGTGATCGGCGAGACGTCTGCCCGTTACTGCACAACATTTAGTGGTGTTGATGGGTTTGCGACGCGCACGATGTTTTTTTCGGCGAGTGTCACGTGCTCTGGCGCGTCGAACATTATTCCGGGCTCGGGCACATACGCACTCGCGGGTGCGGCGAGCTCGCCAGCCGATGCGACCAACGTCAACTTGGTTCTCGACGGGTTCGGTTCACGCTTTTCGATCCTCGGGCGCGATGGCGACGCGCTGAGGTTCGGAAAAGAAGACCCGATGCACAACGGCTCGAGTCCAGCGCAGCGTTATGTGCGTTTCATGGCCGAATCACACACCAAGAGTGCGTGCCCGTTTTGATGCCGTCGCGTCGTCTTCGCAACGTCACTTAATTCATTCGCGCACCGCCTGCGCAGCGTCGCGATGAAGCCGAGGACGGCGAGGGCGAGCCACGAGACGTAGCCGTTCGATACCGTCGCGCAGCCGCCGCCCGGAGTTGGGGGCAGTGGGGGCGGAACCATCCAACAGCATTCAGTCGAGCATGCGTCCGCTGTGGGCGACCCGATCGCCCGTGGCCTCGCCGCAGTCGGGCGGTCCGTTGCTTCCAAGCGGCGCTCTCATCGCACCGCGGGTTGTTCGGGGTCGAGCCCCCGCTCGCGCAAGAGCACGTCCGCGAGGAACTCGGCTTCGTCGGATGCGTCCTGTCCTCGCACGTCGGCGCGCTTGCGTCTGCGTCGCTCGATTACGCGCTCGAAGCGACAGCCTCCAGCACAGTCCTTCGCGGTCGCCGCGCGCTATGCCAAACGACTGCCTCGATGGTCAGCAGCCGTTCCACGCGGGACACATCGCGTCGAGGCAGCTGCCAAGCGTCTGCAAAGGCCCGTCGCAACAACCCGTCGCAGGATTGCCATTGACGTCGACGCAACCTTCTTGCGCGACGCGAACGGTGCACGACTCGAACGTGTTGTAGGCGTCTCTGCACACTCCGCTATTTACGCACGATGTTCGTGCGTCTTGGAGGCAACGCTGACACGCCTCCCCGCGAGGCTCGCGGGAGCACTGCGCGCTCATGTTGCTTGGAGCACCGCAAGCCAAAAGCGTAAGCGCGCTGACCACCAGAATCAACAGCTTCATTCGACTACTCCTTCACGTTGAACGATCGCACAGGCCGTGCGCGACGGGTAGCGCGGCGGGCAGGCATTTGAGCGCGACGTCGTAGCGAGCGCTGTCTGTCAGGAGCACGGACGACACGGTGTCGCGACACTCGTACCGTCGGAAGCGGCGCTTGCCCGTCTCAAGCGGGAGCACCCGTGTAGAGCCGATGGAGGGCTCGTACGCTCGGGGCCCGTCTGCTCAGGGGAAGGCTTCTTCTGACACCGCGGGCGTCCTGGGCATGTACTCCTCCCGCATCGAGGTGGAGCGAACGCAGCCCCGCGATGACTTCGCTCGTTCTGTGTCGCCGTGGCCCGATCACGAACACGCTCGCTGCCGGGAGACCGGCCGCCGGTCCTCGCATCGCCGAGCGGAGAGCAAACGACTGCTGCTCTGCTCAGAGGTCGGATGTTCCGCGAAAGAGCTCACGAACGTACCGAAACAACAGGACGACAGACGAACACGCGACGAGCGCCCAAAAGGCAGTTCCTCGGCGGGTATCCGCGGTTATCGCGAGCCCGGCCGACGCGGCCGAGCAGACGGACAGCGTGACCAGCATCGCGAACGGCGTGTCTTGATAGCGACGGTAGTTCGGCTCGTTGCTCATCATCGGCCAACCATACACTGTGGATTGCGCGCTCCGAAAGATGACGGCGGGGCGTTCGGGTGACCGTCTACTGCGCGCGGCGGCGCAGGTGAGAGAACGCAATCTCGTGATCGAGTGCCCCACGCGCGTGCGACGAAGATCGCGCGCCCTGGCGGAATCAGGATCCTGAGTGATCCACGGAATGGAGAATGGCGAGGAGATTTGCAGCCTCTGTGCTCGCTTGAGAGCGCAGCGTTCGGCCGCTGGCGAGCGCGAGTTCGACCCGCGCTACCGGCTCAAACACCACCGGAACGATCTTGCGCTCTCGCGCGAAGGCTTGCGCGGACTTGTTGCTGCTGGCGAACGTCGCGAGGAATGCCTCTCGCTGGGCCACCGGTGTAGCGAGTAAAGCGGGTGTGTTTCATGCGGCAAGCGTTGCAATCCAGGGCTCACACGACAGCCATGGGGGTGTTGCAGTGGGGCTACCCCATGATCTGCACGCCGGATGAACGCTGCCGTTAAAAGCTTCACGCACCCAAGCACGAAGCTGAGTCGCCCGAGAGCGTGGAGGCCGACGACAGCGTGCCACTCAGCAGCTCCACGGGAGGAGTTCGTTCAACGCGCAGGCGCGCGCAGCATCTCGCGGTTTCGATCGACGGCGTTGACCCAGTCGTCGAGGGTGTAGTCCTGCAGCGAAGCGACAACATGACCGTCTCGGATCCAGAAGGTCTCTCCAGCTCCCCGAAGGCTGCCGAAGATCCTGCGCGTCTCGACGGAGAGGTTGTCGATGTCACATACCAAGAGCACTGGAGACGCGGGCGTGCTCGCGAGTCGCTCTGTCAGTTTCTTGAAGGCCGCGATGGACTGCCCACTCCACGTAGCCAAGACAAACAGAATCGCCGACTCGATGTCCTCCATCGAGCCTGAGGCCCACTCTCTCACCTCATTCGGTGGCAGTGACGAATGGCGAGCGATGATCGCCGCGAGGCTCATGGCGTCACCCGAATCGTGAACTGAATCGATTTCACTCCGGGCGCGAAGTGTTCACTGGTGAACGCTCGCTCCGACACAGAGGCAACCCGGGATCCGAGGGCGTCAAGGAGGCGCCCCATCTGAGTCCGTCCTTCAATCGGGAGCACTGCGTTGATCCTTCCGCCAAGGGGCGATGCTACGCGCCATTTCGGCTGCGGTCGTGGGGCGAGCGGGAGAGCTCCGGAGAAAGATGTTCTCCACGGAGCCTGACACCAGCCCCTGCGTCAGCGGACGTCCGTTTGCGAAGGCCGCATCCGCAGCGACATCGACCCACTGGGGAAGCGCCTCGGCCTCGCCGAAGATATGGACGCGGGCGGCGTTTGCGCGGTGCTGCATGGGGCACCCGTGGCGACCCTTCGATCTGCATATTGTGCACTCGCGGACGCGTGAGAACGTAGCGAAGCTGCTGGAGGTACTCGGCGGCTAAGCAGGTCTCAGGCTGGAGGGTCGTACCTGAGCTGGTAGAAATCGGGGGCCTGCCCCGCCACTTTGATCGCCGTGTCTCTGATTTGTGTGTTGACTTGGGCATCGGCGAACAACTGCAGGCTACCGTCCTTCGGAAGTGTGATGTGAACCGCCACCAATTTGTCAGGAGTACGGAATATCCTCGCGGTCAGCCTCAACTCGCCAAGAAAAACCTCAACATTGCCGAGAACCTCACTCTCAAATGGAATCGATTCAATCACCGTTCAGCTGTTGATCTGATCAGCGACTGGTCAAGCCGATTCGGTACAGCGCCTTGATTTTTAAGGCAAAATCTCGAAGGGCTGAGCGCGCTTCCGGTGGCTCTGGGGCGAGCCACGGGGTACAAAGAAGTACGTCATGGCCACCGCGGACCAAGTCAAGGCGCTTATCCAAAGCCACGCCAACCGTGACGACACGCGCTTCTACGCGATCGCCATGCAGGTGGCTGCGCAGGCGGCGCGGAGCGGCCACGGCAAATTCGCTCAGGAGCTGCGCGAGCTGGTCGACCAGGTGAAGGCGCGCGCGAAGGCCACGGAACCGGTCCAGGGGTCCAAGCCGGTCCCGTTGGCCCAGCCCCGAGGCGAGCTCGCCGGGCTACTCACGGTGGGCTACCCGAAGACCCGCGTCGCCGACATGGCGCTCCCAGAGGTTCTCGGCGCACGCCTTGAGCGCGTGCTCACCGAGCAACGTGAACGCGACCGTCTCCGCGAGCACGGGTTCTCACCGCTGCGAAAGCTCCTCCTCGTCGGTCCACCCGGCACCGGAAAGACCATGACCGCGGCAGCGCTCGCGGGTGAACTGGGCCTGCCCCTCTTCAGGATCCAGCTTGATGGGCTCATCACGAAGTTCATGGGCGAGACGGCCGCGAAGCTCCGTCTCGTGTTCGACGCGATCCAGTCCACTCGCGGCGTCTACCTCTTCGACGAGTTCGACGCGCTCGGGGGCGAGCGTGGCTCCAAGAACGACGTCGGCGAGATCCGCCGCGTGCTCAACTCGTTTTTGCAATTCATCGAGCAGGACGACTCCGACAGCTTGGTGCTTGGTGCTACGAACCATGTCGGCCTACTCGACCGAGCCCTCTTTCGGCGCTTCGATGCGGTGCTTGAGTACTCGCTGCCCACGGACGAGATCGCGACCCGCGTGATGCGCGGACGGCTCGCGCTGCTCGACACGAGCAGTATCCAGTGGCACGCGGCGGCGAAGGCGGCAGAGGGCCTCAGCCACGCGGAGATCGCGATGGCCTGCGACCAGGCTGCGAAAAACGCGATCCTCGATCACACGACGACCGTGCCGCAGGCCACGCTCGTCGCCGCACTTGCAGAACGTCGCAGTACGCACGCGTGGGTGGGCCAAGGGGGCTGACGCGTGGCCGCTCCTCGCAACCGCAAGCACATCATCGTTGCGGGCAAGCCCACGACCGATCCGTACTCACCGTAAGGGCAAATGGTCGATATTCAGAAGCCACCCGCCCCTGCGAGCCGACCTGCCCACGGCAAGGGGCTGAAGCAGGCGCTTGAGTCTGCCGTTGTCCAAGCGCACCAGCGGCGCACCGACGCCGGGTTGCACGTGCACGGTGCCGAGCCCGGCCTCTACGTCCAGTTTGAGAGCCAGCCCGGCGTGCCTCTCAACCTATCCTCGCTCGAGTACGCGCGGCAGGGCATCGAGCTCGTCGCCGTGAGCCACACGCAGACCGAGGAGGCCAAGCCGCGACGCATCGAGCGGGCGACGGTCTTCGTCCCCGAAGGCAAGGTGAAGCACTTCGTCACGCGCTTCGAGAGCTACGCGAAGACGACGCCGAAGGCGAAAGGCGAGATCCGCTACGAGGACATGCTCGACCCGGTCGCTGCGCTGCGGCTCGCTACGCTGCGGAGCCTCTGGACGGACGCCACCGAGGTCTACCCGGCCGACCACGAGATGATCTGGTGGGAGATCTGGCTGCGCCGGCAGGACGGCAGTGAGCTGGCTCGGCTCATGGAATTCGCGGGGCTCAAGCATCTCGAGGTCGCCGCGCGCCGCCTGCAGTTCGACGACCGCATTGTCACGCTGGTGCACGCGACACCCGAGCAGCTCTCCACTTCCCTTGACGTGCTCAATGACCTCGCCGAGGTGCGGCGCGCCAAGGAGACCGCGACGGTCTTCTCAGACATGGCGCCCAACGAGCAGGGCGAGTGGGTCAAGGATTTGCTCAAGCGGACGACGCTACCCGCCGCGGCTTCCCCCGCGGTGTGCTTGCTCGACACTGGAGTGACGCGCGGGCATCCGCTGCTCGAGGGCTCGCTCGCAGCTGTGGACTGCCACACGTGTCAGCCCGCGTGGGGCGCGCACGATCATGACGGGCACGGCACTGAGATGGCCGGCCTCGCGCTGTATGGTGACCTGACGCCCGTCCTCGCAGCCTCGGGGCCGGTGCAGCTTCGCCATGGGCTTGAGTCCGTGAAGATACTGCCGCCGAACGGCCAGAACCCGCCCGAGCTGTACGGAGCTA
This sequence comes from Deltaproteobacteria bacterium, assembly GCA_030694465.1. Lineage (GTDB taxonomy): Bacteria > Myxococcota_A > Polyangia > Polyangiales > JAUXYJ01. The sequence goes on from JAUXYJ010000070.1 coordinate 8,031, forward strand.
TTACAGCGGAGGCGACCAGCCGTGTCGAGATCCAGGCGCCTGAGCGACAGCGCTGTTTCTCGATGGCCGTGACTGCGACCGACGAACGCGATCGAGGCCAGCCGACGTCCTGGTCCGCTGCCGTTGACGCGTTGGCCGCGGGCCGCGCGCTCGACGCGAGCAGCCAGGGACTCGTGTACCTCGACGATGGCAGCGATCCATTGCGTCGGCTCTTCGTCGTGAGCGCCGGCAACGTCGACGCGGACGCACTCCAAGCCGCGCACCTCGATCGCAGCGACACCGATCCCGTCCACGATCCCGCGCAGGCCTGGAACGCGCTGACGGTCGGAGCGTTCACCGAGAAAGCCGTCGTTCAGGATCCGAAGTTGAACGGCTGGCAGCCAGTCGCCGCCGCGGGCGACCTCTCGCCTTGGAGCACGACCGGAGTCGTCTTCGCCGATCCTTGGCCGATCAAGCCAGACGTCGTCTTCGAGGGCGGCAACGTCGTGAAAGACGCGAAGGGCGAGGTCAGCTTTCCGTGCCCCGACCTGTGCCTACTCTCGACCCACTACCGGCCGGCGCAGAAGGCCTTCGTACTGAGCTGGGCGACGAGCGCGGCGACCGCGCAGGCTGCCCGCCTCGCTGCCCTCATCTCGGCCGAGTACCCGACGCTGTGGCCCGAGGCTGTGCGCGCGCTTGTGGTGCACTCGGCAGAATGGACAGCGCAGATGCAGACGCACCTGCGCGGCGCGAGCGGCAAGCGGGGCCGGGCGAAGCTCGTCCAGCGCTATGGCTTCGGTGTGCCCAGCGCCGAGCGAGCCCTCAGGAGCGCCAACGACGCGCTCACCCTCGTCGCGCAGAGCAGCATCCGCCCGTTTTCCAAGGGCAAGATGCACGAGATGCAAATCTTCGATCTTCCATGGCCGCGCGATGTGCTCGCGGAGCTCGGCGCGATGCCGGTGCGCCTGCGCATCACACTCTCGTACTTCATCGAGCCGAACCCCGGCCGACGAGGCTGGAAGAAGCGGCACCGCTACGCCTCGCACGGTCTGCGCTTCGACGTGAAGAGGCCAACAGAGTCGCTTGAGGAATTCCGCAAGCGCATCAACAAGAAGGCGCTCGAAGAGGACGAGGCCAAGCCCGCCACGGGTGGCGGCTCGTCGGAGTGGTACCTCGGTGAGCGAGCCCGCAACCGTGGCTCCCTCCACTCGGACATCGTCTCATGCAACGCCGTCGACCTTGCCGCACGTGGAGTGATCGCCGTGTACCCCGTCAGCGGCTGGTGGAAGGACCAGCCGAAACGCGACCGCAGCGCAAGGGGCGCGCGGTACGCCCTCGTCGTGTCCATTGAGACGCCGGGGGTTGAGACGGACATCTGGACGCCTGTCGCCCAGCAGGTCGGGGTGCCGGTCGTCATCGAGACGTAGGCAGGCCTCGCGGGGGGCCAAGCGAAGTCTGCTCGATGACCTGGACCCGCGAGAGCCCGTTGACCGAGGACGACTTCGTGGCGCTCTGGTGTGACCAGACGCGACCGCCCCCTGTTGGGCGCGTACGTCGGCGCGGTGTTCGAGCGCGCCCCGCTCGAGTGAGTCTAGAGCGCGCCGCCCCTACCTCCCCCCCCCACACTCACCCCGCCCCATTGCGCCGCGCGAGCTCGCGCAGCGTGAGCGGCCCTTTGAGCCAGCTCAGGGCCTCGCGGGGTCTCAGTAAGCCCAGCCCGCGGCCCTCGCCCTCGCGCGCGGTGTGCAGAACAAACCACCGCGAGGCCAGGGACTTGACCCTGTCGGCCAGGGTGGGGGCAACGGAGGCTTCGGGCGAGGGGTCGCGGCCGCCTCCGCGGGCCTTGGGACGCGCGCGTCGGGGGGTGCTGGGGGCGATGGCCTCGACCACGCGCTCGCGGTCGGCGTCGGTCTGGAGTCTGCCCACAAACCACAGGCCCGCGTTGGACAGCGCGCGGTAGTCTAAGTCCATGGGGTTTTGCGTCGCGAGCAAGACGCCCACGCCAAACGCACGGCCCTGCTTCATGAGGGACACCAGGGGCTTGCGTGTGGGCGGGTTGGCCGGGTGCGGCGGCAAGTAGCCATAGACCTCGTCAAAGACCACCAGGGCGCGCAGGGCGGTGGTGCCTGAGAGGGTTCGGACCCAGCTGAGGGTGTCGTCGAGCACGAGGCCCAGCACGGCGGCCCTGTCGTCGTCGTCGAGGTGAGCGACCGAGACGAGCGTGACGGGCGTGCGGCCGTCGCTGCGTTTGGCGAGCCACTGGCCCACGTCGAGGGCGCACCCCTCGCGCCAGACGGCGAAGCTCGGGCTGGCCAAGAGGGTGTTGAGCGACGCGGCGAGCTCGGCCCGCTGGGGCTTTGAGACAAACTCGTCGACGGAGAGCGCGCCGAGCTCTTCGATGGGAGGGGCCTCGAGGTCTTGCACGAGGTCTTCGAGGCGGCAGGGCTCGCCAGCTTGGTGCCTACGGGTCGCAAACGCGCTGAGCAGCACGTGGGCGCGAGAGCTCGTGGGGTCGCTGTCCAAGCGCAGCCGTCGCAAGACCATCGAGAGGGCCGAGGCCAGCGCGCTCTGGGCTGCGTCGGGGTCGGTGCTCCAGCGTGTTGAAGGGCGCTCGAGTCCCGAGAGCAAATGCAGCGGAGAGCCGTGTCGCGCGCCTGGAGTCAGCACTCTGAGGGCGAGCGAGTCGTTGAGCGCTGCGCAGTCGGCGGGCGAGAGAGACCACGGGATGAGCCCGCGGGTGCGCTGGCTGTCCAGGGCCTGGGCGACCGAGTCCACGGTGGGGGTCACGGTGTTGTCTGGGGACTCTAGGTCGGTGGGGTCCAGCCAGGGGACAAAGCCCTGAGGCCCTGGGCGATCACAGGCCAGACCGAGGTTGGCCATGTCGCCCTTGACGTCCAGCACCAAGAGCGGAACCCCCGCGCGCACCGCTTCTTCCATCAGCACCATGAGCAGGCCGGTCTTGCCCGAGCCGGTCATCCCGAGGACGACCCCGTGGGTGCGGAGGTCTTCGGGGCGCAGCGCGAACGAGGTGAGGGCTCCAGCGCCATCGAGTGGTCGCTGGGCCCCGATGGGCCAGGGGGTGCGTGCCATAACAGAGTGCTCCTAAGGGGACTGAGGGGGTGTGCGCGTGCCCGCAGCGAGCACCGCGAGGGGCCGCGGAGCTCAGCGGCGATACGAGGGCTCGTCCAGCGCGATCACGGTCGCCCCCGCGGGGAGCTCGCTGTGGGCGAGTGGACCTGGCGGCGACGAGGGCGACCCGCTGCGTGTGCCGTCGTTGTCGGGGTCGTCTTGGAGCTCAAGCGCGTCCATGGGCTCGTCCCGGTTGTCCTCGCCGTTGCCCGAGGACTTGCGGTTGGCAAACGGCGGGATGATCCGGTCGACGTCTTTCTGGTGACGGCGAATGTAGCCCACCGCGGCGCGGATCTCGTCGTAGGCGTTGGCCATCAGGGTGTAGGCCCTGAGGGTCTCTTCGTTGGTGTTGGCCCCGTCGTTGATCGTGCGTAGGCATCCCTCTTCGGACAAGCGGACCGCGAGGGCTTCGAGTCCCTCGATTTCGGCCCAAGGCAGCTCGACGCGACCCTCGAGGGCGGTGCGGTTAGCCAGATAGAAGCTCCGCAGCGCATGCAGGGCCCGCGGGAGCTGCAGGTACGACTGCGGAATGGCTCGGATTTCGGCGATAGGCGGCGGGGTCGCGTGGCCCAACACGCCAATGGCCTCGGCGCGGTTGGTCAGCAGCTCACGCAGCGCGCTTGCAGCACGAAACTCGATCCCGCGCTCGGCCTCGACACCTTGGCCGAGGGGTGAGCCATAGGCAGCCAGCGTGAAGCTCGCGAGCTCTCTGAGACGCTCGACGTGCGCGGGATCAAACGAGGGGATGACCTTGAGGATTTCGGGCAGCTGCGCCTTTGCCCTCTTCGCGTAGCCCAGGACGGTCGAGCAGGCTGCCCCGATGTTGGTGTGGGGCTTGCGGATTTGCTCGGGCTGCAGGGCCGCTGCGAGGTCTTTGACAGAGATCAGGCTGGGGGTGGACTCGTTGGGCTTGGTCGCGGACTCGATGGACATGGTGGCTTGACTCGCTTGCAGAGCACACAGCGAGAGAGGCTCACGGGCAGTGACAGCGTGTCAGGGCTCCGGCGCTCTCGGTGCGTGCGCCCTGGTTCTCGGGGGACGGTGCGCGCGAGTTGCGACGAAGGTGTCGATTTGCCCAATTGGGCCGAGCGAGACCCCCTGAGGGGGTGGGGTCGGGCCTAAATTGGGAGTATGTATAGGGCCACGGGGGGTGGGTAGGGGCCCAAATTGGGAGTACGTATAGGGCCACGGGGGGTGGGGTTGGGCCTAAATTGGGAGTACGTATAGGGCCACGGGGGGTGGGGGTGGGCCTAATTTGGGGGATTTGCCAGGGTATCGTGGGGTTGCTGGCGGGAGAAGCTGGGCAGGGCAGACTGGGGACGTGGGGTTTGGCGACGGGTCTTTTGGGTAGCACAAACCGGGGAGGTTGGGGTGCAACCGGGAACGTTGGTAACACTTTTGCCGGTGACCTCGGTGCCACAGTCCCGGCGAGCGGGTGACATAGACTGGCCACCTTGGTTACACAAACCGGGCACCTTGGTTACACAAACCGCGCACCTAGGTAACAGTGTCCGAGCAGCTCGGTTACACGAACCGGTTTGTCACCCGGTGCTGGGCATACAGCATGCGGCATGCGGCAGAGCAGCAGCTTCGCAAGCACGATTGGCGAGCGAAATGCCACGAGCTTCTTGAACTGACGAAGCCCCCGCCATCGGCAGTTCTCTCGCCGATTCTGCCGAAGGGGTGGGCCATGAGCGGAGGCTCGCCCGCGACTTGCTTGGGCGCTGCTTGGGCGCTTATTGCCCTTGTGACACGGTGCCGCGGACAATGGGGGTGGGCACGAGGACACTGCTGGGCCTCAGATCGCGGCGCTCAAGCGTGAGATCTGAGAGTGATTGGGCAGTGATGCCGTCGCACTGCTGAGGGCGATCGACCGTGATCTTGAAGAGCAGCGCAATGACGCCTTGGTCGCCAGGAAGGTAGCCCCAGCCATCGCAGAGCGCACCGGGGTTGCGTGTTGGCATGGTGAAGCGAAGGGTGGCCATGGGGTCGTTAAAGGCCAAATCGCTGTCAATCACGCTGACTTGAGCGACGGGTTCGGCGCTGCAGGGCGCCTGCCAAGCGGCCGCGCCGCCACGGTCGGTAAGGTTCAGTCTCGCGATCCACCTGTCCTGAACTTCGGGTGTACGCCACAGGGATGCGCCCTCGGAGGTGAAGCCATCCGCAAACATGTCGGGCCCCTCAAAGCGCTCCTGAAGCCAATTTGCAGCGAGTCCGCAACCTTCTCGCACCGCGCGCTCGTAGGCATCCCCCAGGTAGCGATCGAGCAGTGCGCCAGTATTTGGCCCAAGATTGATGGAGACATACATGGCCGTACGATTGCGAAGCTCCGATGCCGCCAGGGAGCACACAAGCTCACGCGTGCCGCCGCTCACGCCATCCCACGGCTCGCCGTCAGGGCGTCTTGGGGTTGCATAGGCGTTCCAGAGTTGCAGCCGGACGTTGGCGCCCGCAGGACAAGCACGGACACGTGCGACTTCTGGATCAATGGGCTGCGGAGGCGGCTGGGGCGTTGAGGCCTCTTCAGTGTTCGCGTCTGCGGATGCCCCTCCGTCGGCACGGACTCCCGATAGCTCTGGCTCGCCGCACGCGACCACAGCCAGCATGAGCCCCATAACCCCAAGCACAAATCGCTGCTTCATCATGTCACTCCCCGCGAGAACGTCCCCGCGCCAGGACGAGCGTAAACGTGTTGTAGGTGGCGGAGCAACCCTGCACAGAGTGGAAATGACCGTTACTCGACCAACGCTTGCTTGAGCTGGTGCCTCCACTGCGTGACCTTGGCTAATCTCCTGGAAATCGAGAGAGAACTGTCCATTAGGACACCGTCGTCACGCAGTGCTCATGGTTGTGGTGTCACCAACGTGCCCGGTTTGGACCGATGCCCATGTCTAGCGCCCACCGTCGCGCGCCGGTGTCGTTCGCGGACCGTCCGACACCGTTGCCGCGCTGCCCGCCCATCGTCGCGAACGTCCACGGGCAGCGACGAAACTGAACAGTTCTGGAACATTGCGCAGCGTGGGCACGGGAGATCGTGACACTCTTGGCGATGGAGGACCCACACCGTGAACAAGAGTGTCCGGTTTGTGCACACTGCCGATTGGCAGCTCGGGTTGCGTGCGGGGCACGTGCCCGACGACGCAGGCGCGGCCGTCCGCAACGCGCGGTTCGACATGATCGGACGCATCGCTGCTGTCGCGCACGAGAGCGAAGCGCACTTTGTCGTGGTGGCGGGCGACGTCTTCGAGAATCACGCAATTCACCTCCAGACGACCCAGCGTACTTTTGAAGCGCTCCGTGCGTTTCGCTGTCCGGTGTATCTTCTACCGGGAAATCACGACCCGTTTACGCCCGATGCGCTCTATCGCACCGACTGGTGGAAGCGTGAGTGTCCGCCGCTCGTCCATGTACTCGGAAGACGAGAGATCGAACTCACCGAGCACGCGGTCTTGCTGCCGTGCCCGCTGACCGAGCGGGACATGCACAACCCAACAGCGTGGCTCGATGCGCAGCCGGGACCGACGGATCGGGTACGCGTAGGGGTCGCGCATGGGGCGATTCCCGAAGAGCTCGCAGGTCGCGTCGATGCCGACCGCGTGATCAACGACATCCCACGAAACCTGGCCGATCGCGCGTCACTTGATTATCTAGCCCTCGGTGACTGGCACGGGCTCCGTCAGATCAACGCGCGGACCTGGTACTCCGGGACACCCGAGGCGACGACGTTCAGCGAGCGAGATCCAGGCAACGTGTTGGCCGTCTCCATCGGCGGACCGCGGGAGATTCCACAGGTGACGCCGGTCTCGGTGGCGCAGTTTAAATGGCAAACGATTGAGCGCACGCTGATGAGCGGCGACGACGTCGCTGCGCTCGAAGCGGAGCTCGAAGCGTGGACCGGGCGCTCGACGACGCTGCTCGAGCTCGTGCTCATCGGCTCGCTCAACATGAAGCTGCACGCGAAGGTCACGACGGAGTGGCCCGCGCATTTTCGCGGGCTTTTTCTGCACGTTCGCTTGAAGACCGACGGACTGCGACTGCAGTTCTCGGACGACGACTACGCGGCGCTACCGTCCGAGGGATGGATCGGTCGCGTCGTCGCACGGCTCCGAGCGAACCATGACACCGAGGCAAGCGCTGAAGAATGCCAACGCGCGTTGCAGCAGCTGCATCGCATCCACCTCGAGAGTGCGCACAAGGGGCGGCAATCATGACACGGCAGATTCGGCTCAACCGATGGCTCGTGAGCAACGCAGGGATCATCAACGGACGCTCGGTGGAGATCGGTCCGCTCGGTCCTGGGGTCAACGTGGTGTCGGGCGTCAACGAGAGCGGCAAGTCCACGATGGTCCGCGCACTGCGTGCGGCGCTGTTCGAGCGCACGACGTTTCGGGGGCAAAGCGTAAGCTCGCTCGTTTCGCGGGGAACGAAGAACGCCCCGCGCGTCGAAGTAGACTTCGAGGTCGACGGAACGCTGTATCGGCTCCGCAAGCAGCTCTAAACGAGTCCCTCTGCGCAGCTCGTGGTCGGTGACAACGAACAGGTCTTCGCCAACGACGAAGTCGACGAACAGCTGCGAAAGCTCTTCGATTCGCAAGAGGGCAAGAAGCAGGGAATCACCGCGGATGACATGGGCATCTGGGGACTGCTGTGGGTTCAACAAGATGAGTTCGCCACGCAAGAGCCTGGCGAGACCATGGGCAAGCGCGTCAAAGCCGATCTTCAATCGGCCGTCGGCCGTCAGGTGGGTCAGGTCATCGGCGGACAAGATGGCCAGCGACTGATGGATGCGATCGATACTGAGTTTTTTCGGTTCTTTACGCAAAAACGCGACGTGCCGACGGGGGACTATGCCGAGGGTCAACAGAAGGTCGAGTCGTTGCGCAAGACGGTGTCCGAGAATCGCGATGCTCTCAAGGCTGCCGAAGAGCTGAGCCGTAAGGTGCAGGAGCTTGAGCGGACGTTTGAAAACCTCAACGAGCGACAGGGCGAGCTCGATCGCGAAGTAGTGCACGCCCAGACGGCGCTCGATGAAGCGGTAAAGACCGAGCAATCGCTGGCGCAGCATCGCGTCTACGTTGACGAGGCCGCGGCGAACCTGCAGCTTCAGCAAGCGCGTCGCGAGCAGCGCGAAAAGCGCCGCACCGCCAACGCCGAAGCAGAGGTCTTGCTCGAGCAGCTTCGAAAGTCCGCGGCGGAGCTTCAAGCGCAGGCAACGCACGTCCGTGGGGGATTTCTCGATTCGAAGCGCGCGCACGAAGAAGCCATGCGGGCCGAGCAGGCGATCCGACAGCAGGTTCAAGCGTTGTCTCAGCGGTTGGAGCGACAGCAGCTCGAACTCGACAGCCAACGCAAAGCGAGGGACCTCGACGAGGCACGGCGATGCGAGCAAGACGCCCTTCGCGTGCAGAGCGAGCTTGAGGGACTGCCGACCGAAGCGCACCTGCGCGAGCTCGAAGCGATGCACCGGTCCTCGACGGAGCTCCGCGCGAGCCTCGAGCGAACGAGCACGCGCGTGAGCACGCAGGTCGGCAACGACCGCGCCGAGACGGTGCACCTCTCGCGCGCGATGGAGATCGTCCTCGGCCATTCGCTCGGCACCATGACCATGGATCCTGCGCGATCGGGGTTTCGCGCGAAGCGCAATGGGTGGCGTGAGAAGCGAAGCCTCCTCGAGCTCGCGCTTGCGCGCGCGCAGGTCTACACGGTGGGAGAGCTGCGGTCGCGATACGCGTCGGCGCAGCGCGACGCCGAAGCGAAGGCGCAGTTTGAGGCGGCGCTCGCGAACTTCGCGCCCAAGGGGTTGGACGCTCTGCGGGACGAGCACGGCAAGGCAGACCGCGAGCTGCGCGCATGCATCGAATTCCGAGACATCGCACGGGAGATCGAGGCTCGACTAGAGCTCGCCGAAGCCGAGCTGTTGGCGATCGCGATCGAGCCTCACGATCAGCGGAATGTGCGCAAATTGAGCGCGCAAATCGACGCCCAGCGGGCCGCGGGCGCGATGACCGTGCAGGTGCGCGTGCGGGCCCTGAAAGACGCGCAAGTTCGCCTCGGCACCCACGGCGTGAGTCAGTTCTTGGCGGCCGGAAACGAGCTGCGGGACGAAGCCCTGGAGCCGTGGGTTCTCACGGTCAACGATCAGATCGAAGTGCAGATCGATCCGGGGTTGCTCACAACGCATGCGATGGATCTACGGCGACTACAGTCCGAGCTGCACACGACGCTCGAGCGACTCGGGACGGACAGCGTCGATGCGTTTGAAGCGCGGGTTGAATTGCAGCTTCGGCGAGAAGCCGAGCGAGACAGCGCGCAACAACAGCTGTCCAAAGCCGCGCCGAAGGGGCTGGGCATGCTCGAAGAGCGGGTCGAGAAGAGTCGCAAGCTCGCGCAGCAACTGCGGCGATCGCTGGACAGCGCCAACGTGCTCGTCGCGGCACAGCCGGTGCCGAGCTCAGATCCGGGGGTCGAGCCAGAGGTCCTCGCGACGATCGAGGCGCTGAGTCGAGACACGCTGAGCCTCGAGCTCGAGACGCGCGCGCTGTCGCCGAGGATCCGCGCGGTCGAAGGCGCGATCGCGAGCAAAATCACTGCACCCTACGAGCTGGTCGAAGACACCGAGTTCGATTTCGAAGGCGTCGTGGTGAGAATGATCCCGGGCGAGAGCGGCGCAGATGTCGAGTGCGTCGCGATCGAATCGAAGCTCCGCGCGAAGCTCGAGCGCCTCGGAGTCGAGAGCGTCGAGCAGGCGCGCGCCGCGCACCTCACGTACGTAGCTTCGAGCACGCGACAGAGAGAGCTCTACTCGCACTTGTCACGGGTCGCGCCGAACGGGGTCGCGGTGTGTGAGGCAGAGCTACACGCGTTGTCCGAGCGGCTCGCGCGACTGCCGAACACCAACGAGGTCGTCGAGACGAGCGCGACGCTGTTGCTTGCACGTGCGACGGCCGAGCGTGAGCTTGAGGACGCTTGCGCCCGTACGGTTGTGGCGTCCGAAGTGATGATGCGGCGGAGCGAAGAGGCCCGCGCGATGGACCAACGCGCGACGGAGGCGCAGGTCACGTTCGAGGAGCGTTTGCAGGTACTGCGATCACAGACCCAAGCCTTGGACGAGGAGCGTGCGTTGGCGAGCGATTCGGAGCTCGAAGAGCACTTCGCGCTGGCGACCCAACGTCTGGCGCAAGCCACCGCAGCGCAGAGTGTCGTTGCGTCGAAGCTCGAGATCGACGATCCGGCGCGTCGTCGCGCGGCGCTCGCGCAAGCCACCCAGCAGCTCGCGGCGCATGCGGACGAACGAAACCGAACACGCGACGCGTTGTCTCGACACTCCGGTGAGCTCGACGAAGTCGCACGACAAGGACGCTTCGATCAGCTCCAAGAGAACGAGCGGTTGCTCGAAGACGCCGAGTCGGACCTCGCGCAGCTCGCAGAGACCGCGCAGTCCGTACGACTGCTTAAAAGAATCGCGGCTAAAGAGTACCTCGATGCTGCAGACTCGCTGCTGCTCCCGGTGCGTCAAGCCGCGGCGAGCTTGCTGCCCATGCTCTGGCGCGAGAGCGCGCTGCAACTCGAGTCTGGCGGCTGGAAGGTCAAGAGTCTCATTCGCAATGGCGTCGCCGAGGAGTTTGGTGAGTTGTCCGGCGGTGCGCGGGAGCAGCTCGCCGTGATCGTGAGGATCGCGCTGGCGCAGGTGTTGGCGCGGGATCGGTCGGCGATGCCGTTGATCCTCGATGACATCCTGGGCTGGACCGACGACGAGCGCTTGCGAAGGATGCTCCAGGTCTTGGAGAAAGCGTCGCAGCAAATGCAGGTGATCCTGCTGACGTGCCATCCGCGACGCTTCGAGAAATTCGTGGGTGCGCGACAGTTTGCGATGTCCGCGCCGTGATGCGATGGGCGGTCGCTTTCGAGATCGTCCTCGTGCTCGTCTCTTTCGCGACAACGGTCGTTTGCCAAAACACTCTGCTTCTTTTTCCGCATCACTCTCTCCCCCATGGCAACGCTCGCGCGGCTCTCTCTGCTCACAGCCCTCTACGCCGGATGGTCGTGTGCGCCGGGGATCCCCAACGAGCGTGTGATTCGCGGGCGCTTCGTCGAGGTGCACGTCTCTGAAGCCGATGCGCCCTGTGATGGATCGATCGCGTATGCGGATCGCTTCGTCGAGCGCTGGGCAGCTCGCTTCGGTGTAGCGCCGCCGCAGATCCGGGTGTTCTTCAACGATGCCCGCAGGGCGTTTGCGTGCCCTGACTACCATGACGGCTCGACGACCCACTGCGTTGCAAACAACGAGGTCTTTGTCAGCACGTGGGTGCACTCGCATGAGCTGATCCACGCGATCGCTGGCAGAGCGTTTGGCCGCGCGCCTGCGTTTCTCGAAGAAGGTCTCGCGGTGTGGGCCACAGACCTTGGCGACGAGAACGGCAACCTCCCATCGCCCCCAGGAGGTTCGCTTGCGTGTTGCCTCGAGAGCGCGACGTGGAACCAGAACCCGCTGCGGCCGGGGCTCTACTCGGACGCGGGGCGCTTTGTTGCGTTTCTCGTAGCGCGCTTTGGTCTCTCTGCGGTGTTGCGCGTGTACGACTCGTTGGACCACCACGCGTCGCTCGTGCAGATTAACGCCGCGTTCGATCACGAGTTCTCGCAGTCCTCCGCTGCTTTGCTCTCTGAATGGCGCGCTGCGACCGAGCCTCAGCCCACTGGCGACGAGCGCGTGCGGATGCTGTGTGAGAGCGCGCCCATGGTCGATGCGGCAGGCGAGCTCCCGTTGCCGCCAAGCGCTTGTCGCGAGTCCTCACCGTGGGGTGTCGAATCGCCACGCGTGATCTCGCTGGATGGGGGGCTCTACGGGCTCTACGGCCTCTCCCTCAACGGAACATTGGCCGTCGGTCGATGCGATCGCGGAGTCGCCGTGTACGACGGCGCTCAGCCGGACGTGCTCTGGATGCCCGCGGGGCGCGTGATGCTTAGCGGCCGTGGTGACTCGCCGCTGCAGGTCCGCGCGCTCGCTTCTGCTCCGACGCGCTGCGCGACGGGCGCGGTGCTCGCGATGGGCGCGCGGTCAACACTTCGCCTCGTGGCTGCGCCGAGCGCGTGGATGCGCGAGGGCGAGTCGTTGCGGAGCTGGATTCGCGTACGGCATGACACGGCAGCCCGCGTCCGAGTGTCCCTTGTGTTCAACGCATCCGCGGTCAACCAGCAGGTGACTGTGAGAGCGTGCTCGTCGTGCGAGGTGTCCGCGGTCTGCGCCCCGCGAACGCCACTGACGCCGCTCACCGTCGACGCGACGAGCGCCTCGCTCGAGGTCCTTGAGCTCACCGCGAGCGCGCAGGCCTCGCCGGTGACCCTCGTGTTCGACCTCGCCAACTAGGGCCCGTCGGGGCCCTGCAGCCCACCCCGGCCGCCCGCGGTGGACCCGAGAAGACAAAGCGGTGGGCATAGGTTGAGCGGACGGTAAACCAGCCACCTCTGCACAGCGTCGAACCGTCGCGATCTGCACTTGATCGAGGATGTCCGCACTTCGAACCTTCTCGTTGCCCAGAAAATCGTACGCAGCCTGCTGCTCGGCGCTGCTGCGAAAGACGTCAAGGACCTTCCCGCCGGGACGCTCCGCAAGCGATGCCACCCTCCGGACAAGGCGAGCAGTCCTACGCGAATCACCCAGCTCGGCATGCCCGTACTCTTCGTGTGCCCAATCCCGAGCTTCTTGCCGCGCTGCTTAGTACATGCGGCTGGAACTCGGCGCACCCTGTAAATTCCCCACAATTCGCGACTTG
>JAUXYJ010000085.1 GCA_030694465.1 Deltaproteobacteria bacterium
GCCTCCCTTGGGCTGCACACGAAGCTCGATCGAGAGGCGCCCTTGGTCGATCCAGAGCGCGGTGCTCGACGCCTGCAGTTGCTCGCCTGCGCGGGTCGCGGTGCTGCCCGTGGTGACGATGGCCTCGGTCGCAAAGCGGCCCGCTTCGAGCTGATGAAAATCAGTGAACACGTCGCGCGCTGCGGCTGCGGTGCCACCGAGACTCACCGTGTCGCGACCGTCGGCGGCGACGAGATAGCTCCACCCGTTGGTGTACAAGTGCCGCACTTCGCGGCGACCAAACGCTGCGCCCAGCGTGCCGTAGACCACCGAGCCCGCGGCGTTTTCTTGGTTGCGTAGGTGAAACGTTGTGCCGGTGCCGGCCGCGGCTTGCCATGCGGAGGCGACGTAGTTTCCCTGGAGATTTCCAATCGAAACGTAGCGCGAGTAGCCTGCGCTTGCGACCGTCACACGGTCTGCGAGGCTCTGCCCATCAGGGCCCACAGCGACATTTTCACTCGCGCTCGCGCTCAGGCCTGCGGTCCACGTGGCCGCGGTCACCGAGCGCGCATGGGCGACAAGATTGGTCCGGGCTTCTTCGAGGACGAGCCCACGGTGACCGAGCCCATCATCGCCGATGCGTGCCGTATTGCTCGCGATCGCGCTCACAATCTGCGTCGCGCTCACCTGCACCGTGGCCCCACTCGCGCGCAAGAGCTTGAGCCCCAGCGACGAGATGCTCGCGCTGCCCGCAGGCAATCGCTGAAGCTCGGCGGCACGAAGCGCTGTAAAATTCCAGGCAGGAGCGCTCGACAAGAGGCCATCGTAGGTCGTCACGAGCGCGTAGTTGCGCATGCCACAGCCTGCGGTGTTGCTGTCCGATCGCACGTGCACACGCGTCGCGCGAGTCGCCGTGCTGTTGCCCCAGGGGTCGATTCCGCGCCACCGCACCTCGAAGCGCAGCGACGGATCATTGCTCGCGAGGGGCGCATCGACTTGGCCATTGCACGTGAAAGATTGCGCGATATTTCCTGCTGCGTCGTAGGCCGTGACCGAGTCGACGATGCCTCCGGTTTGGCCAAAGCAGGTGTCTTGCGAGAGGTAGTTATTTGCGTCGCACAAGACCGCGATGCGGTCGGGCATCGACGGCTTGCAACCCAGTCGTCCATCGAGCGCCAATCGCTGCGAGACCGACGTGGGCGGCGTGGTGTCGACGGTGCGGATTTCGGTCCCCGCGGTGGCCGCGAGCGGGTCGCTGTAAGCGTAGTAGACAAGCCGATGCCCAGCCTCGGACGACGTCGCGCGCATGGGAATACTCACGCTGATCGTATCGGTGTCTCGCAGCGATTGGTCCGCACCGACGACCCACGTGCGCCCCGACGCGGGCCCGTTAAACACAGGCGTCGCGGTCACGCTGACCATCGCCGCTGCGCTGCCGGTGCACTCGGGCGTCGCGCTCGGCGTGATGGCTGTGATGGTTGCCGTGGGGCGCAACCGCGCGCGGTTGAGCACCAAGTGCATCGCGACGTCGACGTCGGGTGTCCCCGTGCTGCGAAAGTTGGCGTCGATCGTGTATTGCGCGGCGGTACCTACAACGGTCGCGATCGCGGTGGCCCCAGGATTGAAACGATACGGTGTGCCATTGACGCGCACTTCACCCTGGATTTTAACTGAGTCTTGCGTGAGTTCATAGCGGCTGGTGGCGCTGTTCCAAGGGCCGTTCCAGAGCCAATCGATCTGCGCACGACCGAGCGAGAGCGTGTGCGTGGTGCCGTTGTCCACGTACTGGCTTGTGCCCACCTGCGTGAGGGCCAAATCGGTGAGCACAAAGCGGTCGGTGAGCAAGCGAGACGCGGCGGTGCCTTGCACCACAACGTCAGTGAATTTGCTGGGATCGTTGTGATCGCTGACACGAATGGTCGAGGTCGTGCTCATGCCCGCGGGCGCCGTGACGTACTGATCGCCAAAGGGGTGTGTGCCGGGGTCGCCGATGATGCTGCCGGCCGTCCCAGTGATTGAGCCGTTGTCGTAGCGCGGATTCGCACGCCCCACCGCGCGAACGCCGGTCCCATTGCGCGCAAAACAGGTAAACGCCGTGCCCCCAGGGAGCGGCGGAAGCGCAGGCAATTCGCGCAATGTATCGGGCGACCGAAGCGCACATTGGGCACCCAAATAGGGCCGCGCCTGCACGATCGCGTCGCTCTCGTTGCTGCCCAGCACCACGATCTGCGCGTCGGCAAAGAGAGGCTTCTGGCACTGCAGTCCGCGCGCCCAAGGATAGCGCCGCTCGGGCGTCTCGACGGTGTTGGGCCCCTGCCGCTGCAAGCTGTCACACGTGCCCCCGAGGAGGCTCAGGGGGTTACCGCAGACGTTGGCAAAGAGAGCAGGGTTGGTCTGCCACGGCGACGCCACAGACCCCGGAAACATCACCCCAAGGTCCTCTGCCGGAAACCAGCACCGATTGGGCGTCCGCACCTCGGCGGTCCCCGTCTCGGGTGAGGCCCACGTCAGCACGCGGCCTGCGTCTTCGGGCGTCGTCCACGTGGGCGCGCTGCATCGCAACGGCTCCACGTTGCCCACTCGGTCAAAGGTCTCGATCTGCACCGCCTCGAACTCACCAGCGGGGCAGCCACCAACCATGGGGTACTCCCGTGTGAATCTCCCCGTGACGATGTTGGCGCACCAGCGGCCCAACGATGCGGGGCGACAGATGCCACATTGGCACGGAGCCCGCACGTCATAGCCTGCGCGCTCACCTGCCTCAAGCCCCGTTCGCGCGCCGCAGCTCGCCATCGCAGCCCAGGCAATCAGCAGCCCCGTGACCCGCGCAACTCTCGCGCGCGCGCTTGTCGCTTGTCGCTTGTCGCTTGTCGCTTGTCGCTTGTCGCTTGTCGCTTGTCGCTTGTCGCTTGTCGCTTGTCGCTTGTCGCTTGTCGCTTGTCGCTACTGCAATGCTCAATGAATTTGCAGCGTCAACTGATTTCTCGTCGTTCATTGTGACCCACCACTTCTGCGGTCTCCCATCGACCGCAGGGCAGAGCTTTGCACAGACACGCTCCCGCCGTCGAGTGGTCGCCCGATCCATTGTGTGGTGCGATCTCGCTCAATCCGAGCACGTCTCTCGCGCCCCACCCGGCGACGTCGCCGGGTTACACAGTGTCAGCCCGCCACCCACTCACCGAATGGTAATGCTCGGCGGCCCAGGCGGAGGCGCGTTGGCCACCGGCGGCGCGTCCGCACGAAATTGATAATAATATCGCAGCACTTGGCGCACGTAGTTCTGTGTCTGCTCGTACGGAGGCACGCCCGCGTGCCGGATCACCGCGTTAGGGCCCGCGTTGTAGGCCGCCACGGTGAGCACCAAGTCTCCGTTGAACATGTTGGCCAACACGCGAAGAAACCGCGTGCCACCGAGGACGTTTTGCCTAGGATCAAACACGTCGCGCACGCTCATGCTCGCCGCGGTCGAGGGCATCAACTGCATCAACCCCGAGGCGCCCGAAACAGACACCGAGTACGGATTAAAATCGCTCTCTTGCTTGATCACTGCGCGCACAAAGGCCTCGGGCAATTGATAGAGCTGCGAGGCCTCGCGGATGTAGTCATCGAAGCGGTGATAGCGTTCTCGGTCACGCGCGGCAGCGGCGTAGAGCGAGCGAATCTGAGCGCTCTGCAGCTGCGTGATGGGCGTAATGGGTGTCTGACTCCCGTCGTAGCTCACCACCGGCGAGGCCTGCGCGGGTCGATGCTCTGTAGTGCGCAACACCACCACGCTGCTCCGTGTTCGGTGCGTCGGAACATTGCTCAGATGCACGGTCCCATCCGCGCGATGGGTCATAAAAATATCCGCGCGCGCGCTGCGTGACGCGGCTCCGCCCAAGGCCACAGCGGCGAGCGCCACAAGCATCGGGCGCACACGGTGGGATGGGGATCGAGCCAACTTCAACAACTTCACTAGCAACCCTTCTGCGGACCCGACAAGAAGCGTGTGCGCGAGCCCATTGAGACAAACGCACAGCGTGCCTGGAGTGTAATAGACGCTCGGCAGAGCGCAAAAAGTTCGGCCAAAGCAGCGCAAACGCCAACTCAAAACCACGGTAGTCTCCGCAGACCCAAACGCTATGACCCTCACCACCGACTTTTTGGTTCTTGGCAGCGGAATCGCTGGATTGACCTTCGCGCTCAAAGCGGCTGAGCGAGGCGATGTTCTCATCGTGACCAAGCGCGGACGCAGTGACGCCGCCACCACCTGGGCCCAAGGCGGGATCTCGGCGGTGCTCGACCCAGAAGACTCGTTTGACGCCCACGCTGAGGACACCATGGTCGCGGGGGCGGATTTGTCTCACAAGATCGTGGTGGACATGGTCGTCCGTGAGGGGCCCGCGCGGATCCAAGACCTCGTGGATTTTGGCGTGCGATTTAGCAAGAGCAAAGACAGCGAGAGCACGCTTCCGTTTGACCTCACGCGTGAGGGCGGCCACAGCGCCCGCCGGATTTTGCACGCCGGAGACATCACCGGCCGCGAGGTCGAACGCGCGCTCATTGAGACCGCCGAGAGACATCCGCGGATCACGTTCTTAGAGCAACACATGGCCGTGGACCTGCTTGTGCTCTCACGATTTGGCGGACCCGATGTCTGCGGCGGCGCCTACGTGCTCGATCGCAAAGCAGGAAAAGTCCTCACCGTTCTCGCGCGCGCCACCGTGGTCGCGACCGGCGGCTCAGGCAAAGTTTACCTCTACACGTCCAACCCCGACGTGGCGACAGGCGACGGCGTCGCGATGGCCTACCGCGCAGGCGCCGAGATCTCGAACATGGAGTTCACGCAGTTTCATCCGACCGCGCTCTATCACCCACAAGCCAAGAACTTCTTGATCTCTGAAGCTCTCCGCGGAGAGGGCGGCGTGCTGCGCCTCGCGGACGGCACCGCGTTTATGCTCAATCACCACCCGCAAGCAGACCTCGCGCCCCGCGACGTGGTCGCTCGCGCGATTGACTACGAAATGAAGCGCACGGGCGAAGACTGCGTCTGGCTCGACATGTCCGCGCGGACGCCTGACTATCTTCGCGGGCGATTTCCCAATATTTATGCCGAGTGTCTGCGCTGGGGGATCGACATGACCAGCGCGTCTATTCCGGTGGTCCCTGCGGCGCACTACCAGTGCGGCGGGATCACCACGGACCTCGACGGACGCTCGTCCATCCCAGGCCTCTGGGCCATCGGGGAGGTCGCATGCACGGGGCTCCACGGCGCCAACCGCCTCGCGAGCAACTCGCTGCTTGAGGGATTGGTCTATGGGCACCGCGCAGCCCACGCGATCACGCTCAACCGCGAAGAGCCCTGGCCCGAGGTCCCAGACTGGCAGACCAACGACGCGATCCCCTCCAACGAGGCCGTCGTGGTCTCACAAAACTGGGACGAAATCCGCCGCCTCATGTGGAACTACGTAGGCATCGTCCGTAGCAACAAGCGGCTCGAGCGCGCCCGCCGAAGGCTCGCCCTCCTCGATGAAGAAGTCCGGGATTATTACTGGCAATACTTTGTGACCTCGGACCTCCTCGAGCTCCGCAATATTGTCACCGTCGCGCGCCTCATGGTCGACTGCGCCCTCGCGCGCAAAGAGTCCCGTGGGATTCACTTTACCTTGGACTATCCCGAGTCGGATCCAGGCTCTGTGCGAGACACCGTGATCAAGCGAGGCGTCGACGCTCGGCTGCGTTGACCAAAAGACACGACAATTTGTCACGCTCTGTCACGTCGAGTCGTTGTAGTTCGTCGCAGATTCGGCGATGAAGTACACGCCGTGACTCGATCGACACCTTTTCTTGTTTCGCTCGCGCTTCTTGCACACGGTGCAGGGATCGCGTTTGCGCAGACCGCGCCCACCCCAAGGCCGAACCCCATCACCCCTGCAACTGCGCCTTCTGCCGCCGAGCGCGCAGAGGCCATGGTGCAGCAGGGCGTCGCGCAGCGTCGCGCGGGCCAAGATCAACCCGCGCTAGAGAGCTTTCGCCAAGCGCAAGCGATCTCGCCGTCTCCGAGAATTCTCGCGCAGATCGCGCTCGCCGAGCAGGCCCTTGGCCAGTGGGTCGACGCGGATCACAGCTTGCGCACAGCCCTCGCGGACGAGGCCGACCCATGGATCGGGCGCAACCGAGGAGCCCTCGAGACCGCGCTCAACGCGATCCAGAACCGCTTGGCCACTGTCGAGATCACCTGCAATGTGCCCGGCGCTGAGATCCAGATCAACGGGCGCCGCCGAGGCACCACGCCGCTCTCTGCGCCTCTCCGCGTAGAGGCTGGCACCGCCAACATTGAGCTCTCACTCTCGGGATACTACAGCTTGCGACGCACGCTCGAGCTCACCGGCAGCGGGAGCTTTCGCGAGCGATTTAACTTGGTCGAGGTCCCCCCGGCGACAGACCCCAACGCGAACAATAACGCCGTTGGCAACCGCGTTGGACCGCCACCTACGGTGGTCTATGTCCCGCCTCCTCCGGCGAGTCCTCGCACCATCGCCAGCACAGCGCTGCTCATCGGTGGCGCAGCGATGATCGCGGGCGGCGTCGGAGCCCATGTCTACTGGCAAGACCGCGTAGACTTGTACAACGCAGACATCGAACAAGACACCAACGGCACCTTCACCGAGGGCTGCTTTCTCTCGACGTCGACCTACCCACGTAGGGCTGACCGCTGCGGCGCAATCCTGAGCGAATCGTGGGCCGGATTTGGCCTCGCCGTCACGGGCTATGTCCTTGGCGCCGGAGCGCTCGCTGCAGGCGTCGTACTGCGCTTGCTGCCAGAGACTCCCGCGAGCGTCACTGCCACCACCGCACGCCGCCGAGTGCCGAGCGCTAGCTTCGCCTGCACTCCATCCCTCACCCCCTCACTCACGGGCGCGCAATGTCACGGAACCTTTTGATCTCTCGCGCGATGGCCCCATCGCAGCTCATCGCTCTCGCGACCACCCTCGCGCTCTCGCAGGCGTGCTCGCGCCCGCTTGAGGACGACCTCGCCAACCTCAACGATGTCACAACGACCGACGCGACCATGGAGACCTCGGTGATCACACCCGAGGCCGGTCCGATGTGCCCTCCCGACGACGCCTCCGGCAACTACGATCGCTGCGCCACCGGCTGCGCAGACCTCGACACCGACCGACTGAATTGCGGCCGCTGTGATCGTCGCTGCGCACCCGACGAGACCTGCCAGGTCGGCCGCTGCGTGTTCACCTGCGCGGGGGGGTTGGTCGAGTGCAATGCGCGCTGCATTGACCCACGGACAAGCCCTGATTTCTGTGGTGCATCTGCCAACTGCCTTGGCGCAAACGTCGGCCGCGCGTGCATGGGCGGCCGGAGCTGCGTCAACGGCGTGTGCCAGTTTGTCTGCCCAGCGGGCCAGCGCTCGTGTGACGGAAACTGTGTCGACCCGATGACCCATCGCATGTTCTGCGGTGCCACGGGCGACTGCACGGGCATGACCCGCGGCAGCGTTTGTGCCGCCGGGCAAGATTGTGTCGCGGGGGCATGCGGCTGCCCTGCGGGCTCGGTGAGCTGCAACGGCGTGTGCGTGGACCCGAACTCCAGCGCGACGAACTGCGGCGCCTCAGGCACCTGTATGGGCGCAAACGCGGGCACCGCCTGCGCGGCAGGCAGCTTTTGCGCGGGCGGATCGTGCGTGACGAGCTGTGGCTCAGGCACGATTCTGTGTGGCGCGACATGCATCGCCCCTTCGACGAGCCGCACCCACTGCGGCGCAAGCGGGACGTGCATGGGGCCCAACGCCGGGCGCGCGTGCACAAACGCTGAGGTCTGCATCGACGGGTCCTGTCGCTATTTCGAACCACCCCAGAGCTACGCAAGCCCTGGGATCGAAGACTCGTTTGGCGCGGTCTACGGCGCGCCACGACCTATGCGCGTGAGCGTCGGTTCATTTTCAAACGGGACGATTTTTTACACCTGCGACAACTCCATCCCGGGCGGCACGGTCGGTGGCTCCACCCGCTCGGCCGCCAACGCGTTGCAGATCGAAGTGGGGACCCCCGCGTGCCCAACCCTGCGATGGGTCGCGGACTACGGCGCGCCCTTGGGCCGCGAACGCGCGATCCACGGCCAGTCGGTGGTCGTGACCCCACCCGACAACTCGCAGAGCATGAGCCAAATCATTGACAATGTACGCATCAATGGCCGCGGCCCCGTGGCGCGCGTAGCTCCGGGTGCACGCGTCGTGATCGACCTTGACCAGCAGTGGTGGCACTCAAGCTCCGGAGGCTATTGCCCAGGCTGTATTGTGCAAGCGAGCCTCTCGATCGACTCGGACGTCGCCAGTGGCTACCGCTCGCTCGCGTGCGAGAACTACGGCGGCGGGTTTCCGTACCCTGGCCGTACCGCGCAGCGACACTACGAGTTTAACGCGCCCACTCGCCCCGGCCGATACGCCATTCGCAACAATATTAACCTGGCGTTCTCGTGCGCCGGACCGATGCAAAACCTCGCGTATCCCGGCGGCGCGCCCGTTGGCTATCTGGTGGTTCAGTGAAAATTCTTTCTCTCTCGCGACCCCGCGTCGCCCAACTCACCGCGACGGCGTGTGCGCTCTCGGCGCTCTCTGCGTGTACCTTTCCGTCCGACGGAAGCCGTGATGATGTGCGCAGTTTTGACGCGCAGATCTCCCAAGACACGGCCCCTCCGATGGACGTCACGGCTGTCGATGCCAACCTCGACGCAGACGCGAGCCTCGACGCGGCGGACGCAGCCACCACCGACGCGGTGTCCCTCGAAGACGTGCTGCAGTGCTCGACCGACGGAGGATCGCTCGTGGCGTGCGGCAACGCGTGCGTCGACACCAGCCGCGACACCGCGCACTGTGGCCGCTGCAACAGCCGCTGCAGCGCAGGGACCGAGTGCGTCTCTGGACGTTGCGATCTTCGCTGCTCAGTCGGCACGGTCCGCTGCGGAACCGAGTGCATTGACCCTGCAAATAACCCAAGATTCTGCAACGCAGACGCGACCTGCACGACCTTCACCGCGTGCACCGCTGGCCAAGTGTGTGCGAGCGGGCGCTGCATCGCCAACTGCCAGCCCGGCGCGATCGTTTGCAATGGTCAGTGTGTAGATCCCCAGTCGAGTCCGGCGTTCTGTGGCGCGCGCACAGACTGCATGGCCGCAAACGCAGGCGCGGTCTGCACCATGGGCCAAGTGTGCTCGATGGGCGCTTGTACGCTGAGCTGCTCAGGCTCGAGCATCGCTTGCTCAGGGAGCTGCATCGATCCCAACACCAACCGAATGTTCTGCGGAGCCACCACGACCTGCACAGGCCCCACCGCCGGTGTCGCCTGCGCGGCCGGAGAAGTGTGCCTCTCGGGACGCTGCACCCGCGGCGGATGTGCGACCGGCACAGTTCTTTGTGGTTCAAGCTGTGTCGACCCGCTCAATGACCGCCGCAATTGTGGCGCGCGTGGCGACTGCGCGGGCACCAACGCGGGCCAAGTCTGCGCGACCGGCTCGGTGTGCCTCGGCGGCGCTTGCATCGCCACCATGCCGCCCTTGAGCGTGCTGGGAGGCTCGGTTGACAACCGCGTCGTGCAAGCCGCAGACGCGCGCACTCAACAGCTCGCGGCGCCCCAAGACGCGACATTTTACTACACGCTCGATGGCAGCGAGCCCATCGCAGGCGCCATGGGGACCCGCGCCGCCATGGGCCGCACGGTCTCGCTGCCCAACCTCGGGCTCAACGCCATGGGCAACCCCGACTGTATGCGCGTGCGATGGTTTGCCGACTATGGCGCTGCGCTGGGTCGCGAAGCCGTCCAAGAGCGCACCCTGTGCTCTGACCCAACCATCCGGATGACGGCCAACCCAGGCAACGCAGGGCGCGACCCTTTTGAGCTGGTCTCGTTTGACGAAATCTCCCTCGAATCGGGCGGAACCAACTTTGGCCCGCTCGCGCTTGTCGAGCGCGGCGCGTCGGTTGTCATGCGTTTTCGGCTGCGCAATTATCCCGCCCTGTCCCAACAACGGCAGGCGTATGTGCAGCTCGAAGGCCCCACAGGACCCAGCCAGATCTTCTGCCACTGGGTCAACACCGTGCGCGATGAGCGCTTTCCGATGGCCGCGCCGTTGACGACGTTCACCGCGCCCACCACCCCAGGCCGCTACGCCATCAGCTGGAACCAGTCTGCCAACACCGACTGCCGCCTCCCCGCACGCCCGGACTTTCGCCCCATCGCGGTCCTTATCGTGCGCTGACCCCCCCTAGCCACTCCGGCGAGTGTGCACACACGGGGGCGAGAGACAACCGCAAGGTGACTCCGTGATTGTCACGTGGATCATTCACCTGCGCGAGACTGCCCTCGTGATTCGTGGGACTATCCACCCTTGAGCGGCGCGCTCACCAATCCGCCACGCTCGCAGGAGACCGCACCCATGAAGCCACGCACATCACTCACTCCCTGGGCGCTCGCCGCGCTCGGCTGCGCTGCGCTCGTCGCTGGCTGCAGCGAACCGTCCACCCCCGAGCCCACACTGGACGCGAGCGGCACAGACACCAGCACATCGGACGCGAGCCGCGCGGACACGGGGACCACGCTCCCGGGCGACGGAAACGCTCCTCCGCAGGACTCAGGGACGACCGCCGAGCGATGCACGACAGCCGCAGACTGCACGCGCGCCACGATGTGCTCGGTGGCCACATGCCGCCCTGATGGGACCTGCGGGTATGGGCCAGACACCACCCTCTGTGAGTGCGACCCAGACTGTCACAGCGCTGGGGCGCGAGGCTCCATGGGATGGCAAGATCCTGGGCGAAGCGGCGTCGAGTATGACCCAGACAGCGACGGACTCATCGTGCGCGGTGAGACCCGGATGGGCGACTACCTCTGGGTCCCCAACAGCAGCAACAGCACGTTCTCGAAGTGGGACGCCAACACCCAGCGCGAGCTCGCGCGCTACCGCGTAGGCCTCATCGGAAACGACTCGGCCAACTCGCCCTCGCGCGTCGTCGTCGATGGCGAAGGCAACGCGTTTGTCGCGACCCGCGGGCTCGGGATCATCGGCACCGTGACCAAAGTCGCCGCCGACCTGCGCGACTGCGTAGACCGCAACGGCAACGGCATGATCGACACCTCGTCGGGCCCCACGGACGTGCGCCCGATGGGCCAAGACGAGTGCGTGCTCTGGTCCACGCAAGTGGGCCCCGCAGGCGGCCTCGTGCGAGCCCTCGCCGTGGGACCCGCGACCGAAGACGAACCCGGTGGCTCGGTGTGGGCAGGCATCTGCGCAAGCGCGACGGGGCAATGGCGACTTAACTCCCGCACCGGCGCCATCGTGCAGACCTTCAATATTCCGCGCTGCACCTACGGCGCCGTGGCCACTCGCGACGGAAACATCTGGTTTCACACGCCCAGTGGCGGCGTCACACCCATCAGCGCGCACAGCAACATGATCGGCGAGTACCGGCCTATCTCTGCGGCCCCAGCTGCGTGTCGTTCGTCCTATGGCATCACCGCCGACGCCAACGGCCGCATCTGGCTCTCACGAGCTGGCAACGGCGCAGCAGGCTATGATCCCGCGAGCAACACGTGGTCGTGCATGCAGGCCTCTGCGGCCATCCCAGGAGGCCGTCCAGGCGCTCTGGGCTCGGGGATCACCGTGGACGCCACCAACCGCGTCTGGGCGCCCCAGGCGGGCTCTCCGTTGGTCTTCTATGTGTGGCCCGCGACCGCGTTTGTGCCTGGCGGCACGATCCCAGACGCGTCGGTCACCACGTACAACCTCGGGCGCGCGTTTGGCTCTTCGGCCCTTGGGGCCGATCGCTCGGGCCGGATGTGGGTGCTCCAGGGCAGCGAGCTTGTTCGCTTTGACCCGGCGACGAGCACCCAGACCACCACCACGGGCCCCGTCGGAACCTACACCTACACGGACTTTACCGGCTCGGTCCGGCGCTTGGTCCTCGCCGAAGGCACCTACACGCAGGACTATGAACGCTGCGCGACCGGCCGCTTCACCAACCTCGCTTGGACAGCAAACACCCCTGGTGAGTCACGCCTAGACTTCTCGATTCGCACGGCAGACAGCGCCGCTGCGCTTGCGAGCGCCGCAGCGATCACCGTCGCGCAGGTGCCCATGGCGACCTCGCCGGTCAACATCGAAGACGCGCTGATGTCGCGTACAGGCTCGGGATCACAGCGTTTTTTGCGAGTCTCTGTGCGCTTTCGTCCAGGGATGGCGACCCCGGTCCTCCGCGCGCTGAGCGTCGAGCATCGCTGCCCTCCCACCAACCCCGGCTGAGCGAGTCACCACATCAGGGGGGGGGCCTCGGCGCTGAGCCCACGGGCGAGGTCTCTTGCGTCACCCGGCGACGTCGCCGGGTACACACACAACGGCGGGTCGCTCAGTTCAGGATGAGCGCGCCGTTGGTACCGCGTTGCGACCCTGGGCCCGTGGGCCGAGTGCCGGTGTTGGTCTCTGGCGGGTTACCCGTTCGGTTCTCTGTGGTGCTGCTGCCATTGCGTGGGTTGCGCCCGGTGCCGGTCCGCACGCCAGAGTTTCCGCTGTTTTGGGCTTGCACTACAGGGGCCGCTGCGTCGGGCAAGACCGCGGAGAGAACGGGCGACTGCGCTGCGGGGTCCCTCGTGAGCGAGACACTCCGTACCATCGCGTCGCTAAACTCAAGCCGCTGAGGGAGGTAACCCGGCGCACGAACGAGCACACGATGAGGTTGCGCGTTGCGAGGAAAACTCCTCGCGAATTGCCCAGGCACCGTAAACTGATCGTCCACGATGATCCATGCATCGCTGGGCGTCGCAGAGATCGACACTGCGTAGTTCTCGACCGGCGCTGCGCGCGCTGGGACCGAACGTGTTTGGTGTTGTTCTGCGGGAGGCCCCGAGCCCTGCTGTCCCGCCCAAAATCCAAGCGCAAGCACAGCGACCACGGCGACTCCGCCCACTGGAATCAGCGGGTTCATGCGGCTCTTGGGCGCATCCGGGACTCTTGATACCTCAAACGACTGTCCCGTGACCGTGGGCGTCTTGCTGAGATGCAGCTTGAGCCCGCTCGCGCTGGTGACTGCGTTCTTATTCGAGGGCGGGCGGATGCTCTCAGGGAGGCCAGGCATCCCAGGCGAGCTCGCAGCCACTGCAGCGTATGCGCCAGTCCCTTCGGACGAGGGCGGCGGGAGGTCTCCTTCACCAAACTCTGCAGCGAGCATCATGCGGGCGCGATCAGACGCGAACGGAAGCAACGCGCTCCCAAAGGCACGCACGCTCTCAAAGCGGGTGCTGGCCTCGATCGCCATCGCTCTCAGCGTCGCAGCCTCGAGCGCCTCAGGGATCTCGGGGACCACGCTCCGAGGCTTGGCGTACTCGCCCTGCGCCACCTTGCGGACGACCTCAAACAAGCTGTCACCCTGAAAGGGCTTTGCGCCCACCATGGCCTCGTAGAGCGTCACACCCAGCGAGTACTGGTCCGCGCGGTGATCCACCTCGCGGCTGGAGCGCATCTGCTCGGGAGCCATATAAAACGGCGTCCCAACCACGTGCCCTGTGGAGGTCAGCGAGCCCTCCATCTTGCCTTCGGTTGCCTTAGAGATACCGAAGTCCACAATTTTAACGCGGTAATCACCACGCCGTTGGCGCAGCAAGAAAATGTTTGCGGGCTTGAGATCTCGGTGCACGACGTCTTCGTCATGCGCGGCTGCGACGCCCGCGCAGGCACCCAACATGATGTCCACCGCGGCCATGGGTTCGAGCCGCCCGTGCTTCTCGATGTGAGCCTCAAGGCTCATCCCTTCAAGAAACTCCATCACCAAGAACGCGATGTCATCTTGCGTTCCGAAGTCGGTGACGTCGACGACGTGGTTGTGCTGGATGCGCGACGCGAGCTCGCCCTCACGAAGAAATCTCGCGCGAATCTCGGTGTTTCGCGCGTAGCTCGGATGCAACGTCTTGAGCGCGACGCGCTTCTTGAGCTCCAAGTGCGTGGCCTCGTAGACGGCACCCATTCCCCCCATGCCAACCAGTCGGTTGACAACATACCGACCAAACTGTGTCCCTACCGGGAGTACGTCGCCAGATTCGTCTTCGTTGTGGTCGGACATCGCCCCGGTACCCTACTAGATCACGCACAGAGCTCAACTAGTCGAGCTGTATAAAGTCACCACAACCAACACAATTGCCGTGTCACGGCATAACACACAACGTGTGACTTAGAGTCGCGGTCCCCCCGCTCCCCTCTGCGCTCGTGATGGCTCAGCGAGCGCGCGCTGGAGCGCGACCTGCAGGAGGCGGTCCCTGCGGCTGCCCGTTCTGATCCTGCGGCGCGGGCGAGAGGTTGACAAACTTGCCCACCGAAGCGGCCGACAGCGTGACGTCGTCCCACTCAAGCGCAAACGGCGTGGCCATCTCGGGCGGAATTCCGTCGGCCATCTGTCCCATCTCGAGCACCTTGTCGAGCTGGTCGTCGTCAAAGCCGGTCTCGTAGAGCACCAACACGTTGGGGGTTGTGGCCTGCGCGCTCACCGTGTCGCCACGGAGGG
Organism: Deltaproteobacteria bacterium; assembly: GCA_030694465.1. GTDB lineage: Bacteria > Myxococcota_A > Polyangia > Polyangiales > JAUXYJ01. The sequence goes on from JAUXYJ010000085.1 coordinate 14,516, forward strand.
GCTTGCCGCACGCTTCGTGAAGGGCAGCCACCAGATGGTCGTTGATCGCGACGGAGGCCATCAGGGGACCGTACGCGAGCAGCGCGCGGTTCTTGTTGGCGTCTTCGTGCATCGAGACGTCTACCGCGAAGAGCGAGCTCGCGAGATCGGTCGCCAAGCGCTTGCCAATGGTCGTCTCGTTGACGCCGTGCGCTTTGAACTCGTCTTCGCCGAGGATCTGCACGTGCATGTCGTCGGATACCACCGCGAGGAGCGCCGCGCGGGGCTGATCGTTGGCACCGAAGTACGTCTCGATCACCATGGGGCCCTTGCCGCCAGTGGCCTTGGTAAAGCCTTCGACCACGTTCCACGGAAACAACCGCGCAGCGACGTAGGACTTGGCACCACAGGGGCAGTTGCGCGTGGGGTCACCGCTCTTGGTGAGGTCGTCGGTTGAGAAGCGAATTTCGCGCTCAAACATCTGTTGAGCTTGCACCGCTTGGGGGTTCTTGGGGTCCGCCACATCGGGGTTAAAGCGAAAGGGCGTGTTGAGCAAATCCACTGGGCGACCGGTCTTGCCGTCTTCACGCACGGGGATCGCGCGCATGCCCTCGAACTTCCATTGCACTTTCGGACGAACGCGCTTTGCGCCTGCAAAGAACCTCGCCAAAGCGTCCGCGCGTGCGCCCGCTTCGCCCACCGCTGCGCCCACGGTCTCTGCCATGGTCCAACCGAGATGCCCTGCGCCGAGCGCCACAATCAAGATCTCAACGGGCCATCCAGCCACGTCGCCCTGCCAGTCGTTGGTGGGCAAGAAGAACGCCTGCAAGATCTTTCCGTCTTGCTGCTCGCGGATGCCGATATTGAGGCGGCCGAGCTGCGCGGTGAGCGACTGGCGCACCACCTGAAGGTCCAGCGCGACGCCCGCGCGGATCTCTTCTTTGCCCAGGGCATCTGCGTGCTCGTGGGCCCACTGAGGCCACGCGGGGCCCGCGGGCATCGGGGCAAGCTCAGACAGCTTGACAAGATTGTGCGCGATGAGCTCGGGGTGCTCGCTCTTGAGCGCTTCGACCTGAGCGTCCAGCGCGGTGTTCGCGCTCGGGCCCGCGTAAATCCAGTAGCCCGGCTCGACCTGCTCAAGGGTCTCTTTGCCCTCTTTGGCCGCCGCAAGAATGCGTCCCCACGAGAACGCCAAGGTCAGCCCGCGACCGAACGCTTTCTCAATGGGCGCGTCGTCAAACGAGTTTGAAATCTCCGACTCGATGCCATCAATCGGCGCCTTGAGGATCTTCCAGGTAAACCCCTCGTCGCCGCCCATCGGGCTGCCCGACGCGCTCAGCAAGAGCGAGCCTGTGCCACGCACGGCCTCCACCACAAGCTCAGAGCCGGTACCCGGCATCGCGTGCAAAAACCGCAGGCCCTGCACTTCGCGGGGATCCGACGGCGCGCCACACGCGCACGTGCGCCCCTCGTCGCGGTCCGTCTGCATCGGCATCTGTGGCGGGCGCTCGACGAGCTCTTCGAGAAAGCGTCGCATTTCGCGCGCGTTGCGGTAGCGCGGCTGGCCCGCGTTGCCCGCGTAGGGCGGATCCGGAAACCCGAGCACCGTAGCTGCAATGCGACCGCAACTCACACACGACCCGACGAGGTGAGCCGTGTCAATCGGCAGCGGCGCGCCACGGGTGATTTGACTGCGTTGCACGCGCGCTGCATCGAGCGCACGACGTACTTGGGTTGGATCTGCCTTGCTCATTGAATCCTTCTCTTCTAGTCGAAGCCTAGCGCGTTGGGGACATCGGCACTCACCCTTGAATTTTCTGCAAATATGCAGATCAAAGATCCGAGCGGGAGCACACTCCATGCACCCAAGCGCTCTCACAGTGGCCAACGCGTGCTGCGATTGCGCCCTGCGAGCGCGCGGATGCTAGTTGAACTCGCCAACAAAGAGAAGAGCGCCCAGCCCCTGATCGCCCCCAAACCTCTGTGAACCTTGCGGGCCCCGCGCTTGATTTCGGCGCTCCCCCCAAATGCGAAGACCGCACAGACTCTTGCGAATCAGCGCGGTCTTTGCGTTGTAGGGGCTCTCGCGCCCCGATGGGCTGTGTCAGCCCGCGATCAGCGGCACACGCCGTCCGAGCACACTTGGCCTGCGCTGCAGTCGGCTTGGCGCGAGCATGTTGGGCGAGCTTCGTTGTCGGTGAGGCAGTAGTTTCGCGAGCCCGCGATGTACGGGATCGGTCCGCAGTTGCGGTAGGTCACCGCGACGGCTTGGCACATGGTGCTGGCCGTGCAGGCAACGCGGCACACATTGCCGACGCACTCGGAGCCTGCCGCGCAGGGCTGGGACGCGCTGCACAGGGGTCGTGGGCGCGTGTCACTGACGCACACGCTGTCGTCGCTGCAGTAGAATCCCGCGCCGCACGAGCTGGCCGCGCCGGGAGTGCAGCGCGCGAGGCAGCGACCGTTGAGACACGCTTCGCTCGTTGCGCACTGTGCGTTCGAGGTGCAGCCGGTCGCCGCGCGGTCGCGGCAGAACATCACCGAGCCCGAGGTCACACACTCTTGGCTTGAGGGGCACATTCCGCCGGCGCCGCAGCCTTCGCGGCACTCGCTGTTGACACACAAGCGACCCGCGCCGCACTGGTTGTCAAACTGGCAGGTGGTCGTGCGGTCTACGCAGCGCCCCGAGACACACACGCGGCCGTCGAGGCACATGGTGTCTGCGGTGCATGCGGGGCTCGTGCTGACGACACAGGCACCGTTGAGACACACTTCAGTCGCTTCGCATTGTGAGCTCGCGGTGCAACCGGGGGTGACTGGGGTGGGGCGCGTTCCGGGGGCGGCGCAGTAGTTGGTGCCGTCGGCGCCCATGACGCACGCGAGGCCGTTGCCACAGTCGCGGTCGGTGCGGCAGTTGCGTGTGGCGCAGCCGCGGTCGGTGCACACAAGCCCCGTCGCGCACTGGCTGTCGCGGGTGCAGGTCACCGTGGTGGGCGGCTCGGCGCGGCGACAGCTTGTGCCGTCACAGTAGTAACAAGCAGTGCTGTCACAGTAATACGAGTCTCCGGCACACCCGACGCTCGCCGACGCGGCCCCCAGGGCGAGCGCAGGAATCGCAAAGCGAAAAAACTTTTGAACGAACGAAACCAGCTTCTGGGTCTTCATGGCGATTACGGCCTCCAAGCTTCGGACGGCGTACTGCGGAGAGCGCAGACGACCGGCGACGAATACTGCCTATGAACAAACCATGCCACGCATTGGGCGCGTACGGCGAATTTCGATTCGCTTTCGGTTCGCCAGCAAATCACCACACGGGCCTCACGGTCCCAGAGGCGCCCCTGTGAACCACGATTCACGCACACCCCGTGAAACACCACAACCCAGAGACACAACCCCTCGCCCTGGGTAGTCTCCCCTCGCCCTATGTCCCGCACCGCGCTCTCTCCACTGGCCGCTCTCTCCACCGTCACGACGCTCGCCCTCGCGCTCTCTCTGAGCGGCTGTGCGGTTCAGCGAGCGAGCAGCGCACGACAGACCCTCATTGCGCTCGAGATCGCGGCGCGCGCCCATGACTATCGCGCGATGTATAGCTTGCTACCCCAGAGCGCACGGTCGCAAGAGAGCCTCGCGGACTTCGAGCGCCGGATGCAACCCAACCAGGGCGAGCTCGTCGCGCTGGGCGAACAGACCCAGCGAACGCTCCGGGGCCAATCGCCCACGATCGCGATCCCCACGCACGGCGGCGCGCCCGTCACGCTCACCGAGACCTCCGAGGGATGGAGGCTCCCGCACGCGCAGTTCGGGACCGGCGCCGCAGTGACCCCACACGATGCCGCGCGCGCGCTGCGCACTGCCCTTCAGCGCCAGAGCCTCCGCGCCGTGCTCGGAGCGCTCTCGAGCCGCAGCCGTGGCGCGCTCCAGAGCGAAATGGCCATGTTGGTCGATGCCCTCGAAGACCCCGCGTCCCTCGAGACCCGGACGCTCTCAAGCGCCACGGGCTCTGAGTCCATCGCGCTGAGGCTTCCCGACGGTCGCGAGCTGATTTTAGTGCGCGAAGGCCGCGGTTGGCGCGTCGATGACATTCACTAGGCTCACCGCCCGCTGAGATTCAGCTCCCCGCGATGAGCACGATCTCGACGACGTCCTCGCGTCTCGCGCCAGACTCGGTGCGGACTACGCCCTCGTGCTCGACGCGAGCGGTCTCGATGCCTCGGCCCACGATCGCCTCGCGCACGCGGCGGGCTTGGTCGGTCGCGGTGGTGCGCGCACGCACAGGGTCACGGTTAGACGCGTAGGCCTCGACCCTCGCGCGCAGGGTGGGATGCGCGCGCAGCGCGTTGGTCACCACCGCGAGCCTCCCTGCGGCCGTGGGCACCAGAGCGCCCCGAGCGTCGAAGAGCGCGCGCAGCGTGAGCACCACGCCACGGGTGTCTCGTCGCGGATCCACCGACGGCTCAACCGCTTCGAGCTCGTCCATCATCGCGGCATCCGAAGGGTCCCGCGAGGGGCGCGCATCCCGCACCAGCGTGAGCGCGCTCGCTTGGATTTCAGCCAGGGCCTGGGCCTTGGCGGCGGGAGTCAGGGTGGCGCTCGCTTCGAGACGCGCGCGCAACGTGCGCAGGGCTGCGGTGTCCACACCCATGACCGCTGCGGCCCCGAGCGCGAGCTGGGTCTGCTGCTCAAGCTCAAGCATCGCGTCTGGGCTCTGCGTCGCGTTTTGAGCTTGAATATTCGCTGCGCTCGCGCGCTCTCGCGTCTCGCTCTCGCTGTTGAGCGCGGTCACCTGGCGCTCGGCCCGGCCGAGCTGCTCGGTCGCCTCTCGCTCGGTCACCGCGGCGCTCTCGCGTCGTCGCTGCGCTACACTCACACGCGCCTGGGTCTCGCCCCACGCGAGCAAGAGTTCGGCGTCTGCGAGGGCCTGGGTTTGAGCGGCTCCACGCAGCGCACGCGCGGACTCGAGCGCGACGGCAAACTCTGCGTACGCCGCAGGAGCGTCGCGCTGGACACGCTGGGCTCTCGTTGAGGTGCTTAAGATTTGGACTGCATCCGGGGCTCGCTGAGCGCCGCTCTGCGTGGTGGCGCAGGCCCCGAGAACCAAGAGCGCGCAGGCTCCGAGGGCGTTCTGTGGGCTGCGCTTCATGGGGACCCCGCGGGTGTGCTGGGAGCTGTGCTTGGGGGCGTCGCGGTCGTGGTCGCGGTGCTCGCAGCGGGAGCCCGTGTCGCGAGCATGTGGCGCTCGACCGCGCGCTCGACGAGGGCCTGGCCCACGCGAGCGCGATCGCTGGACTCGCTTGCGCGCTGCTCGGCGGCGTCGGCTTCGGCCTCGGCGCGCATGGCCTCGATTTGGCCACGGACGACCCGCGCGAGGAGCTCGATCGTGCGTTGTGCGGTGCGCTCGCGGGCGGTCTCTCCGCGCCGGGCGGCCTCGACCTGCTCGGCGGCGACCGCTTCGGCGCGCACCCAGAGGGGCTGCAGCGAGGCGCGCTCGGGCTCTGTCACGTGCAGGGCCGTGAGGGCCTCGGTGACGGCGCCGAGGGCCGTGTCGAGCCTCTGGGCGGGCGTGGGGCGTGGGTTGACCGCATGCGCGCTGCTGGCGGCCACGGTGAGGGCTGCAGCGAGCGCACCGGCACTCCATCTCAATTGGGTAGTCACAGGGGTAGAGAGATACAGCGGGCGCGGGCGGGGTTCAAAGGCTTCGTGGGCGAACCTGTCAGCCTGGGCGCGGCGGATGCGGCTGCATTTGCGGGCAACCGCGGCGCCCAACGCGCAAACACCGGTACAAAAAAGTGATGTACTCGGGACAGCACAGCTCTCCCGCGCTGAGATCACACGGGAGATCTTCGTGCCCACAGGCCCCTCGCGGATGAAACCGGCTGGGGCACGACGTCGCCGCCCAGCACTGCCCGTCACAACAGTTAAAGGCCGGCCGCAGCGAGTCAAAGTTGGCGATCCCCGCGTCCCGTCCGTTGTTGTGGCACTCGAGGCGCTCGCGCCGACAAGAGAACGCCCACCCGGTAATGGGTTCGTCGTCGATCACGTCCTCGGCCGCGTCGGTGTCGTCCACGTCCAGCGAGGCCACGTCTGCTGCGTCCATCGCGGTCACGTCAGGCACGACCGGCGTCGCGACGACAAGCTCTTCAAGCTCGGTCCGACCACCACAGTGGGCGAGCATCAGCGCGTAAGTGAGCCACAAGGCACGGGTACGCCTCATTGCAGGCACTCTCCCGTGCCGGGCCGCGCACAAAACGGTCCCGGATGAACGAGCAGGGCTGCAGGCGTAATGCAGCAATAAAACCCAGCTGAGGTGTCACAAGCGGGTTCTTCCGCTTGTCTGTCACAGAACGGGATTGGCGGCGCGTCTGGCCGCGGAGGATCCTCAGGACAACTGCCCGCGTAGCACCACCCATCACAACAGTCGAACACGTAGTCCGCGTAGGGATCTTCAGGCAATCGACGCGACGGGCAGTCTTCGATCGAGCGACATGGGCTGATGCGGTTGTACACATCGGGCCAGCTCCCATCGCGCGCGCGGCTGGCGTCTGCGTCTCGCGAAGCGAGCGCGTCGTGGCCCTCGCCCGCGTCGACTGCACCCGTGCCATCGGAGCCTGGCCACAGCGCATCACGGGCCGCGCGGTCGTGCGCCGCGTCCGTGCTGGGCACGGGCTGCACGCTGACACCACAGCCCACGCTCGCAAACACCAAGGCACAGAGCCAACGCGCGCGTGCAGTCATGGGCGCAGCCCCGCGAGGTCGCTCACCTGCCAGCGCGTCACCGCCACGCGCTGCACAAACGCCGAAGTGAGCGTGTTGGCACACTGGCCCCCGACCGCCTCGGACTCGGTGTGAAACGTCAAGATCGCCGAGGCTGAGCGTGTGGTGATATCGGGCACCGCCAGCGACGAGATAAACGAGCCCCATCTGGCCGAGCGGTCGGTAGAGCAAATCGGCTGTTCACCGACGGCGTCCACGTTGCGACTTGCGCGCGAGAGGTTGCCCACGGGCCAGCGCACCGCGATCGGGGCGTCCGCGGGGAGGTCACGGCGCTCGCGGCGCACGAGCAGGCGCACGCCCTGCGTCGCGGGGTCATACTCGTAGTAGCTCAGCGCGGGCGAGTCCAAGAGGGGCGGGCCGTCGTTGGGGGCGTTGGCGACCTCTTCGCCGAGCGTCGTGATCGTGGGATAAAATGGGATGCTCCCTTGTGGGCGATCGGTAAACTCCACAGGCGCGTCCCACACGATCGAGACGCCCGGAGGCACCGGCCCACGGATGGACTGCAGGGTGCCGCGTTGATACCAGACGGACTGGGGCTGGCCGTCTTCGAGAGCCCCGACCCAGGTCAGGTACGTGTGCGTGCCTTGATAGATCTGCACGGTCTTTCCGGCGCTGGTAGGCACGTCGATGGCGCCGGGGAGCGCGGCGTCAAAGTGCGTGTCCATGCGCACTCCGGTCGAGCGCCTACCGGGCGCCACGGCAGCGGTGGCAAAGACCGGGCGCCCCAGGTTGGGCGCGGGCAGCGGGATGATTGCGTAGCGATAATAGCCGTTGGCACCGATCTCTCGGCCGAGATAGCCCGCGTGAAAACGAACGCTCCACAGCCCTGAGTCGACTCGATCGCGGGTTTCCCAGAAGAACACGGGGCTAAACGGGCCAAAGCCACGGACGATGGTGCGGTTGAGTCCACGGATCTCTTCGGTGACCGCGTCCTCGGGCGCAACAGTGTTGGCAACAGAAAAGCCATCGGGCGTATCCCTGACAAAGCGCATCACGCGCCGGACCTTGTTGTCGATTTTGTCTGTGGCCGTGTAGGTCACGATGCGAAAGGGCGGGATCAGCGGGTTGGGCCCGTCCATGTAGAGCCTCGATGCGCTGCTCTGGATCGACGGAAACGACACCACATCCGGGTAACAGACCCCCAAACTGTCCCCTCGACAGACCGTATTCCTAAAGGGCTCAAACGTCTCGCCGCCGTTGGTCGAGCGTGTGATGTTGACCCGCTCGTTCGCCGCAAACGCATCGGGGTTGCGAGGGTCTGCGCCCGTTGCGACCAACCACACTGTCGAGGGCCTGGATGGCCGCGCAAAGTACGCCGATCCATTGGGCGCTGGGTCAATGGACAGCGAGGGCTGGCCTAGCAGACTTTGGTCGATGGCTCGAATGATTGGCAACGGTGTGGGCGTCGTCCAGGTGGTGCCGACATCGGTCGAGCTGCTGACCATGAGCGAATTGCTCTCGTCTCTTCGCCGATTGCGGGCATCAAACATCGTCCGATCAAAGCGCTGAAACACCGAGATCACCCGAAACCGCGGCACCACGCTGAGCCCGGTCTGCGCCACGATCGACGCGGGCGTGTTGGCAAACTCCCCGGTTCGTCGATCCAGCGGGTCCAAGAGTCGCACGTAGCTCACTCCTTCAAGGGCAGGGTCACATGCTGTGACCGTCGTGGCTCCCGCTACAAGAAACAGCACACCTAGGCGTGAGCCACGAACGAATGAATGAATGAATGAATGAATGTTGTTGCATGCGTCGATCTTTCGTGGACTGAAAGTTCATCGCGTGAGGACGTATTTCTTCCCCCACCCCGATTGCGTGTTGCCCAATCCCGTCAACAAGCCCAATGAAGCGATCACAGGTCGCGGGCCATGGCAAGCTCAATCAACGGGCGCACGCATCGACGGGGGTCTCTGTGCTTCGATACCCCCGCCCGCGAGCGTTGCGTGTCCGCGCTCGGCGCAGCGGCTCCCATCCTTGGGCCCAATTTGGGCTCGTGAGACCCCCCGTTGGGGGTGGGGGCAGGCCTCGTTTGGGGGATGTGCATGGCTCCTCGGGGCGGGTGTGGGCCTCAATTTGGCTACATTGCAGGGTCACCAGGGGTCGGTGCGAGCCTCATTTGGCCGAATGCTAGGGCCATGGGGGGTGGGGAAGAGCCTAAATTGGGGGATTTGCCAGGGGATCGCGGGTGTTGGCCATTGGAGACCGCTCGTTATTTTTCTGCGATTCTCCCGCTGGCCCGAAACCTTCGGTGTGCGATGAGCTTGCGAGAGTGACGTCGCTCGACCTCTTCGACGGAGTGCGACTGAAGGACGTTGAGATCATTTTTTGCGAGCGCTGCGAGCGATCGATAATGATCATGAAGCGTTCTGAGTTCTGCCTCGGTCAGCTCTTCAACGGCGATGAGTTGATTGCTCGCGCCCTCAATCGCCGCCACGATCTCGTTGAGCTTCAGTTGAATCGCTAGGGCATCTTTGTTTTGTGCGCGTTGGATCAAAAAGACCATCAGAAAAGTCATGATGGTCGTCCCGGTGTTGATCACCAACTGCCACGTGTCTGAGAAGCGAAAGAGCGGTCCCGTTGTGAGCCAAACGAGGACCACCAGAACTGCCATCGAAAACGCCATCGAGCTTCCTGCCCAGCGAGTGGCGAGCTGTGACCATTTTTCTAACGTTTGACCGATCCGAGACCCTCTTCGCACTGACGGCATATTTTCGCGGATTTTAGCATCTTTCGCTCTAGAAAGTACGACTCACTGGGCACGGGAACAGGCCAAGCCGCAGGCGATCCTGCCCAACGTCGGTCCAAAACGATCGACGCTGAGCCGTGTTGAGCGGTCAACCCAGAGGCCACGAAGTCCGCCTCAATTCATTGCGAATTCCTGCAAATACACACACAGAATGCGCCTGCCGTTTATCATGGATGGCAAAGTGTACTTTCAGGTCGAGACGCTCTCGCAGGCTCCTGGCGGTGGCGGGTGGCAGCTCAACGGGCTCTACGTGACCGAGCTGCCCTAGTGAGCGCGTAATCGGGCCACCCGGCGACGTCGCCGGGTCCCTGGCGCTCACTCGGCAAAGACAGCGTCGAGCGAGTCCAGCGTGGCCGCGCGGGTGAGCCACTCGGTGAGCTGCGCAGAGTCACTGCATGCGGTCACCTTGGCCTGCTGGGCCGGGCTGGGTGAGAACCCGCGGGCGGTGAGTACCTGGACGACTGCGGCGGCTTTGCTGCGAAGCACGCGGACCTCGCCACGGGCCTCGCCGAGCTTGGTTCCCTGTTGTTTACCCTGCTCGCGGGCGTCTTCGAGCTCGCGCTCGTAGTCTTCTTTCATCTGTTGAAATCGCATGTAGATCTCCTGCTCTGTGTCTGAGGCTCCTGTCATTTGTGGGAGCTTCGTGCGGACCTTGTTGAGGACTGGGACCAGAGTGCTCTGCTCCCACGAAGTCTTAGGCAATGCGCGCAGGTCTGCAAGCGCTTGGGCGAGCACCTTGCCACGGCCCATCAGGCGCAACAGCAGCGTGTCTCGCGTCTGCGCGAGTTCAGAGAGCACCACGATGCGTGGAGCCCTCTCGTTAGCCGAGAGATACACGCCTTGGCCCCACCGCGGGGTGCAGCGCAGACCCCATGTGCGCACCATCGCCACGGGTTTGCCTCGCGAGATCACCCAGAGGATGTGCTCGCTCTTGCGGTTTATGCGCAAGATTGCAGCGCGCGCCATGCAGCGATCGAGGTCCCGTCGCGAGGGCGTGCGTGAGTAGGGCTCGATCACGCAGGGGCGCATGGCGATGCGGCCCAACAGCCCGCGCTCACGCAGGCCCTCGGCGTTATCGCGAGGCTCGGCGACGATGTCCAAGGCGAGCGTGACCAAGCTCACGGATTCTTCAAGGGTGACATCGCAGTGGGGTGCCAACGTCGCGTCGGCGAGCCCCTTGGCGAAGAGGTCGTGCCACTTCATCGGGCAGCGCAATGCAGCGCGAGTGCCAGCGCAAGGGCCGCGTGATTTCAACGGGTTGCGTGTGCGTGCATGGCGGGCTCCATGGCGGCGGCCATGGCGGTGCACCCGTTGGCAGGCGCTCGGCCAACGTTGGCTGGCGCTCGGCCAACGTTGGCTGGCGCTCGGCCAACGTTGGCAGCGGGGGGAGAGAGGACGCATTGAGCGAATTGTCTAATGGACACCGTGTACAGAGTCTCGTGATTTGCGTTTGATTCGAGCGTGGCCTATAGTCACATTGTTGCGTGCGGGTGGGCTGCACCAACGGGTTGAAAGTGGGGGCATCGGCGGTGAGCAAGCGAGCAAGACACAGCGCACTCCAAGGCACTGCGCGCGCAGTGGTGGAGGTGCCATGTGGCGGCCCGCGCGGCCCATCTCGGGATCGTCCTGTGCCTGTCAGCCACGACAAGTGCCCACAAGGAGATCCATGATCATGCGTAACCGTCCGGTGAATTTATCCCCCCCCCCCTCGACGTCGGGGATCGTGTAGTGTGTTGGGCTTGGCGTTAAGCCTTGGCGCATGTGCGCCACCCGAGCCTGTGGGGCAGCAGTCGCTCCCCATTCAAAACGGCCAACTCGATACATATCCCGCGGATCCTCAGCAACAGCGGCGCGCAGATGCGGTGGTTGCATTGCTTCAAAATGCTGCAGAGCCTTTCGCATATTGTGGCGGCACACTGATCAGCAGTGAGTGGGTGCTAACCGCCGCGCATTGCCTACGTGCTGGGACTGGAGTCAGCGCTCCAGTCATGGCAAACATGCGCGTCTTTATTGGTTCTTCGCTTACAGCGGCTGATCGAGCGCAGCGCATGTATCGCGTCAGTCAGTGCGTGATGCATCCAGAGGCGGCGACTGTCCCGACGTCTTGTTTTAGCAACACGGTTGTCATTGCCAATCGGCACTTCGATCTTGCGCTCTTGCGACTGACAGTGGTCCCTGGACAAGACTTGCCAACGAGCAACTGGGCGCAGCCCATGGCGGTCCTCACCAATGTTCGGCAGCCTAATGCGATCGATCCTGTTCGTTGGGAGGGAGAAGAGGTCGGTCTCGCAGGTTGGGGTCGGATGAGCGATAGGGGACTACAGACGCAGCAACGGCTTCGGGGAGCCAATCTAATCGATAGCTTCATCTTTCAAGGTACCGCCCCCTTGGACCGGCTCAACTTCATGTTGCGTCAATTTCCTGACATGGCCTATGCATTTCAGGCCGACTCGGGCTCTCCGCTCTTGTGGGTCGATCGACTTCACAACAATCAATTCGCGGTCATTGGTGTCACCTCAGGTCTGGGCCCAGATCGGCAGGACAACCGAATGCGCTACGCGACGACCATCATGACACAGCGTGCATTCCGCACCCAACTGGATCCAAACCTTCCTGGCGACTGGCTTGAGGCGCAGATGGGCGATTTGTTTCCGAATGGGCCAGGGACCGCTGCGAGCCACTGGCGCGGTGAGCCGATCGGCGCGCAAGACAATTGCGCCGATGTTCGCAATCCTGAGCAGACCGACACGGATGGCGATGGCCGCGGCGATGCGTGCGATCGCACGCCGACGTTTGCCGACGGAGCGCCCTCGACCAACCTGCTCGCGCCGCCGTACCAGTGGTACACGTTGGGCCGCAATCCGCAGCTTATTCGCTCGTGTCTCTCACGTACTGCCGCCGCCGATGGCGGCCGCAACATGCTCGACTTTGATGCGCCAGGGCCGTGCGCTCCGATCCAGTTCTTTAACGTGCCCTCACGCTTGCAGCGCTTCACCCCCGAAGGCTCTTGCACGGTGGGCGGCAACGAGCTTGGGATCGCTTATGCACCCACCCGAGATCCCAACGACCCACGTGGCGCTGAGACTCAGAGCAACAGCGTCGTGCTGCGTCGCTGCGCTTGTTGGGACTTCATGCAAGAGGCAGTGGTCGATGAGCAGGCTTGCTACACAACCGCATGTCGCCCGAGTGGGAGACTTGAACGCAATGGCAGCTCAACCCAAGGACGAGGTTGGTTTTACGAGCATTTGCCACCGCCTAGCTCTGGGGCAACGCAAGCCGTGCGGGCGTACAGCAATCATCCGAGTGTTGCTCAAGGGGTGCTTGAGGGGACCCTCAACCTGATCTCCGAGAACTCCATCTTCGCTTCGGTGCTTCGCCAAGCGCCGGTGTACACGTTTGCGTCGCGGGCGAGCGCACCTGCCGATGCCTACAACGCGTGGCGCGCCCAAGTGGGAGGCGCAATGGCGCTCACATTCAATTGGCTCGGCTACGACAGCAACCCGATGGACGCCAACAAAGAAGCGCGGGATCAGATGTTTTGGCCCGATGGATTTCCTGCTTTTACAGGCACCGATTCGCAGCTCGCGCACGTGGTGTATTGGTCTCGCACGCAGACCGTACCGCGGCCTGACCCATTCGCGAGAGGCTCTTTTGATGCGACCAGCCCGCGCTACCGCGAGCAGCGAAGCAGCGATCACTACTCGAGCATGCTCCGCATGTTGCGAGAGCAGCCGTACACGTTGCCGTGTCGCTACTCGGCACCGATGACAACGTGGTGGGGAATCACTGGGCAGTCTGCAGCGTATGCGCCAAGGTTTTTGCATCCGGCGGTGAACACCGCGCAGATCACACCAAGCGATCGCTTGGTCCCGCGCGAGATGGTCGCGGTGATCCCGGTCTCGCCCGATGCTCAGGGGCTCAACGGTTTCAAGTGGAACAACGGCCCCAACGGCAGCCCGGTCGCCGGCGTGGTGATCGCGCAGCTCAACGTGCGCAACGCCGTCTGGACCATCGCGGCAGACTCGGCGGGCCCGAGCAGCGAGCTTCCCAACCGGCTCAACGCGAGCTATGCGATGACCGCACCCGATGAGTGGGGCTGGCCCACGGTCTATGCCTTTGGCGGGATCGACGTGGATGGCAAGCCAAGCAACGCGCTCTTTCGCGGGGTCCCGGTGACCGACGCCAACCACAACGCGACCTACCAATGGACGCGGCTTAACTTTGCCAACGCGCCCTCTGCGCGGGTCGATCACGCGATGATGCTCGGCGGCGATGGGCAGTCGCTCTACGTCGCAGGCGGCCGTGATTTGCTTGGAAATCTCCTCGGAGATCTCCACCGCTACAACATCGCAGACAAGACCTGGACGCTGGTCTCGAACACGCTGACTCCCCGTGCCGAGATGGGCATGGCCGCTGCCGACGACCTTCTCTATTTGGGCGGCGGCGTCGAAGGTTCGGGCAGCGAATCAGGCCGAATCGTGCGCATTGATGGGCTCAATGGGTTAGTCACACACGACCTCACCTCACTGCCCACGGGTGCATGGCCCGATCTAAGTGTCACACCCCACGCGGATGGATTGATTTACGCAGGTGGGCGCGTCGGCAGCACGTGGTACCGAGACATCTGGCGCGTGGACTTTACCGATACGTCGGTGAGCGCGACCTTCTTGCACAACTTCGCCAACGATGGGCTTGTGGCCTCGCAGCGCTATGCGGTGCAGGGCGACCTGCTCCATGGCTTCTTCTGGGGCGTGCCAGGATGGACGGGCGGTCCCAACGCGATCGGCACCTGGTTTGTGTCGGGCAACGGCCAGGGACAGGCCACGCCGCCGGGCGGGAGCGGTCCCTTGCTCCGCAGCGCCTCAGCAAGCACCGGGACGCCGCCTGCGCGGCAGCGAGGCAGCGCGCTTACAACTGGGCGAGCTCAGTCGTTGCGACCCGGCCGCGCCGGAGAGGTCCGATGAGAGCCTCTGTCTTCACGCTCGCCCTCTGCGCACTGGGGGCCTGCTCGCAAGGCTCTGCGGTGACCACCGACGGCGGCACCGAGGCGAGCACCGACGCCGGGGTCGCGCAGCTCGTGCAGCCCACGGTGGACCCACATGCAGCGCCGGATCTCGCGCGGGGGCCCTCGGTGCTGGGCGGCGGGATCGCGTTTCGACCAAACTTTTCAAATCGTCGGTCCGAGCCGATTGCGTGTGGAGCAAGCTGCCGTCGCGTGATCGAGGGATGGGTGACCCAGCACGAGGTCAATCAGATCTGTCGTCGCGGGGACCACCTCTGGAGCTACAGCATCACGGGGATCCATCGGGGCAACTTGCGCACAGGGGTTGTGGACCGCTATCTCGCCATTGATTCTCGCGGAGAGCCAGTGAGAGGGTATTTTACGGGGATCGCGTGCACGCGCGAAGCTGTGTACGTTGGCTTCAACGAGTGGGTTGAAGAGAACGGTTATGCAGAGTCCATCGGCGTCTTTAACGAGACGCGCATGGCGACCACCACGATCTGGTCCCTTGAGCGTCCGCTGCAACACACCGGCTTTGTCGCGATGATGGCGCGCGAGGACACGCTGGTCTTCTCCGCGCTTGGATTTGGTCTCGCGATCAAATCTGGGCTCCATCGTCCGATCGAGTGGGTGGCAGACGCGTTCGGAGAAGGCGGGACCTACTTCTTGGCCGACACGTCGACACTTCTCACGAGTGAAGAGCGCGGCTTCGCGGTCGTGTCTCCGCTTCGGTCGCTTCGTGAGCGCCTCGTGCTCCCACGAGGCGAGCGCCCCTTTGCGGGCTATCCCACGGGCAACGAAGACTACCTTGCGTTTCACCAAGCGCCGGAGGCCACATTGGGCGTCGTGCGCTCGCGCATGGCCCTCTACAATCGCCGAACGGGAGTGCTGCGAGGGATCTCCACAAGCACCAGTGCGCAAGAGCGTCTCTCGCCCTACGTCGAGGGCGACTGGGTCGTCTGGATCGAAGTGGATGGCGTGCAGCGACAGGGCAACGCCGAGATCCCCTCGCGCTCGCTCTGGGCGCACCGGATCTCGACGGGGCAGACCACACGCTTGCTCGCCAACCAGGTCATGCGCTTGCCGATGCTCATGGATGGCAAAGTGTACTTTCAGGTCGAGACGCTCTCGCAGGCTCCTGGCGGTGGCGGGTGGCAGCTCAACGGGCTCTACGTGACCGAGCTGCCCCAGTGAGCGCGTAATCGGGCCACCCGGCGACGTCGCCGGGTCCCTGGCGCTCACTCGGCGAAGACAGCGTCGAGCGAGTCGAGCGTGGCCGCGCGGGTGAGCCACTCGTTGAGCACCGCGGGGTCGCTGCACTGGGTCACCTTGGCCTGCTGGGCCGGGCTGGGTGAGAACCCGCGGGCGGTGAGCACCTGGACGACTGCGGCGGCCTTGCTGCGGGCCTCGCCACGGGCCTCGCCACGGGCTTCACCGAGCTTGGCTCCCTGTTGTTTACCCTGCTCGCGGGCGTCTTCGAGCTCGCGCTCGTAGTCTTCTTTCATCTGTTGAAATCGCATGTAGATCTCCTGCTCTATGTC
>JAUXYJ010000086.1 GCA_030694465.1 Deltaproteobacteria bacterium
GACACGAGCCCATGCAATCGGTCAAGCCGCTCGCACACGTCGTTGCGCACGCGCCTGCCGAGCACACCTGGCCCGCGGGGCACATCGTCCCGCACGCGCCACAGTTGCTGCGGTCGCCGCTCAGAGTCACACAAGCGCCTGAACATCGCGCTTGGCCGGAGGGACACTCGATCTCGCAGCTGCCCGCGCGACACACCTGGCCGCCCGCACAGACAGTGCCGCACGCGCCACAGTGGTTGCGGTCTGTTTGGACAGAAACACAGGTGCTATTGCAGACCATTTGGTCCGCGGTACAGGTCGGCCGGGTGTCCATCACCACGTCCGAGCCGCTGTCGCTGCCCACCACTGGGGTGCCACAGGCGCCCAGCAGCAAGCTCGCAGCGAGGAGCCAAGCGCGCTCTCGTTGATTCATTTTCATCAGGGATTTTCTTCTTGAAAGGGTCTCAATGCGTCCGTGCGCAAGGGCGCATGGAGATTTACCGCTCTGCGAGTGTACAGAAAAACCCTTAGTCGCAGTGATGTCCTTGCTGACTCACCAACGCTTGTGCCAAAAAGCCACAAGGACACCACCCTGACCCCTCCGTGGACGAGTCCTGCCTGCGATCACTGCCCGCCCAAATACAACCCAATTCACAGCAGAGATTGACTGGTCAGCGCGCGGCGCACTAACTTGTCCACGTGTCTGCGGGTGTGGGCATAACGGAGCAAAAGAGATGCGTCGCAATGTGGTGGGATTTGTGGTGGTCGCGATGTGGGCGATCACGGGCGGGTGCACGGATTCGTCGCGGCAGTGCAATTCGCGCAATCTGACGTACGTCGAGTCCGAGGGGAGGTGCATCGGGTTCTGTGGCCCAGACAACACGACCGTGCTCTGTGTAAGCGCTGATGGTGGGGTGGTCGAAGCGGGGCTTGCAGAGGCCGGCGTCGACGCCGGGATGGACGTGTCGGACGCACGCAGCGACGCGACGGATGCGGACGCTGCTGAGACCCTCGAAGACGCCCTCGTCTGTGACGAAGCGCAGGCGCGTTGCAGCGGAATGTGTGTCAATACGCAGACCGATCCGCGCCACTGTGGGAGCTGTGGGCGCTCATGCCCGGTCGCTCTTGGAGGGACCGAGCTGTGCACCGCGGGCGAGTGCAGCCTGCGATGCAACCCAGGGAGACATCTGTGCGCGATGCAGTGTGCCGAGGACACCTCGCCCACGTCCTGTGGCACCCTCTGCATCCCTTGCCCCGCGCCTCCGTTGGGCGGAATCGCGACGTGCGAGAGCGCCACGTGCGGCTTTGTGTGCGCCCCTGGATACGATCGCGTGGGCGCTGGATGTGAGCTGAGAATTCCCAGGCAAATCGCGCCCTTGAGCACCAGCACGGTGACCTCGCAGCGGCCCACCTTGCGCTGGGCCCAGCCCATGGGCGTCAGCGAGACGCAGCTTGAGCTGTGCCGCGATCGCACGATGACAATCGGGTGCCAGATGCAACGGGTGATGGGCAACAGCGTGCGGCCCACAGTGGCGCTCACCGCGGGCCTTTGGTACTGGCGCGTCCGCGGTGTCCAAGCCGGAACCCCCGGCAGCATGAGCAGCCCTGTGTGGCAATTTCGTGTGGGATTTCGCAGCGCACCGGCAGATACCTCGTGGGGCACCGAGGCCGATTTTAACGGCGACGGCTACGCGGATTTGGCAGTGGGCGCTCCAGCAGCAACTGCAGCAGGGCGCTCCAACGCAGGGACCGTGAGTGTGTACATGGGAAGCGCTGCGGGCCTCGCGAGCACGCCCAGCGTGGTGTTGCTGGGCGGAGCAATTGGCGACAATTTTGGACGGTCCGTGGCGAGCGCTGGGGATGTCAACGGGGACGGCTACGCGGACCTTGTGGTGGGTGCCGACGGGGCGTCTCCAGGCGGGCGCTACCAAGCCGGAACCGTGAGCGTATTCGCAGGGAGCGCGATGGGGATCCGAGCGACGGTGGTCAGTCTGATCGAAGGAGCAGACGCGACCACAAATTTGGGGGGATCCGTAGCGAGCGCTGGGGATGTCAACGGGGATGGCTACGCCGATATCGTTGTTGGGGTGCCCCGTTCGTCTGGAGGCGGAGGATCAGGCGGGACAGCAAGCGTGTTCATTGGGGGCGCAGCAGGGATCAACACGACACCTGCCGCCGCACTGGGAGGCGTGGTACTTGGAGACAACTTTGGCTCTGCTGTGGCAGGCCTAGGCGATGTGAACGGCGATGGCTACGCAGACGTGGGAGTCGGTGCAGATAGCGCATCGCCAGGAGGGCGGATGAATGCGGGAACTGTCAGTGTTTTTACAGGAAGTTCAGCGGGGATTTCGGCAACTCCAGCGATTGTGATCCAGGGTCTGGTGGCGGGCGACAATCTTGGTCAATCGGTCTCGTGCGCAGGTGACGTCAACGGCGACGGCTACGCAGATCTCATTGCAGGAGCCCCCAACGCCTCTCCTTCTGGGCGCTATCGGGCTGGAACTGCGAGCGTTTTCGTCGGCAGCGCAACAGGCACGTCGCCTACCGCTGCGATCACGCTGCAAGGAGTTGCAGTTGGAGACAACTTTGGACGCTCCGTAGCGGGCCTCGGCGACACAGACAGGGACGGCTACGCAGATCTCGTCGTTGGACTTCCAATCGCATCCCCGGGCGGGCTCAGTGCGGCGGGAAGTGTGAGCGTATTTGCAGGCAGCGCGATGGGGATCACCGCGACCCCTGCGCTCGTGCTCAACGGCACGGCCGCGACGGACAGCTTCGGTCGAGCAGTCGCGAGCCCTGGAGACGTCAACGGGGATGGCTACGCAGACCTCGTCGTGGGTGCCGACGGGGCATCCCCAGGAGGCCGCATGAGGGCAGGCACCGCGAGTGTCTTTGCGGGCAGCATGATGGGCGTTCGGGCGACCCCTCAGCTCGTGCTTGAGGGCGTCACAGCGGGCGACCTCTTCGGCCAATCGCTCGCGCGCTAGTCGTCCCCTGCGGGTGCATCATCGCTGGCCGCATCGCTGGCATCGCTGGCAGCGTCGCCGTCGCCGCCGTCCTGGGGACCACAGCGGACGACGCGGCCGTCGCTGAGCGTGACAGAGCCCGGTACAGCGCCGTCCAAGAGCGCAGCGACGCCGTCGCACAGCGCGCGATCGGGATCTTCGGCACCCGCGTCACCCCCATTGGGCGGAGGCTGGCCGGCATCCGAGGTGAAAACACCCGCTGCGTCGTCCGAGTTGCGAACCCCAGCGTCACTGTTGCCACTCGCGAGGGGTGGGATCACCGGGGGTCTCCAAAGACAGCCGCCCACGAGGGCGAGCGACACGGTGCAAGCGATCCAACGTTTGAGCGACACCAAGCGAAGCATAGCGCCACAGTACCCCTGCTTTGCGCTGTGTGACAATTTGCTCAGCGGGGTTCTGAGCGCGCGACGAGCTCATCGATGGGCTGGGGGCACTGCGGTCGAAGGCGGCAGCCCTTGCATGCGCGACCGCTCCAAATTCGCTCGTAGAGTGACTGCACTTGATCCAAGACGTGGTCGTCGTCGGTGACCATCCCGAGCTCAAAGTTGCGCCGACCCGCACCCTTTGCACCGAGGCCCGCGCCGGTCCAGTTGGCGCTCCCGAGGTAGACGTGGGTTGCGTCTGAGATCACGGTCTTGAGGTGCACTCTGGGGCATCTTCGCAGGGCCAGGGTAGGCTCGCCCTCGCTCCCTCGGCGTGTGAGCAGAGAGCGATGCGCGATGAGCTCTTGCGCGAACGCGGTCGAGGGCACGCCGCTGTGCAGCACACGTACACTCACGCCGCGCTCGGACAAGTGCGCAAAGTGCTCGAAGACCGAGACGTAGTCTCCCTGTGATTTCGCAGACCGTTCTCTTCTCGCGGCGCCGACCATCTTCGCGGATTTGCGCAAGCGTGGGCGCCCCTCGGGGGGCTCGACCAAGAGCTCTTTGAGGTTCGCGGTGGCGATCCAGACCGACTGCGTCGCGCGGCCCACGAGGTCCATCACCACGCGCTCGTAGAGGTCTCGGCCCGACAAGAGCTCAAGCTTCACCGCGCGCAGCGGCAGGCAAAAGCGCTCATCAGGATCAGTCCGCGGGGTGGCCACGGCTGAGCATGCACGCACTGGGGCGCGCGAGGCGAGAAAGCCGCGCAGTCGTGCCCCGCGAGTGAGCGCGTGCGGTGTATTCTCTCGCGCAAATCCCATGGCCATCGGAAAATCCAAAGCAGTCTTCGAGCAAACCCTTCAAGAGATCCGCGAGGCAGGGCTGACCAAGTCCGAGCGGGTGATCGTGTCGCCACAGTCGGCCGAAATCGAGGTGGATCTCCCGGGGCGCGGTCGGCGCAAAGTGCTCAATTTTTGCGCGAATAATTACCTCGGGCTGAGCTCACACCCCGAGGTGATCGCTGCGGCCCACAAGGCCATTGATACGCACGGCTACGGCATGTCCTCGGTGCGTTTTATCTGTGGAACCCAGGACCTCCACACGACCCTTGAGGCCAAGCTCTCGCGCTTTTTTGGCACCGAAGACACCATCTTGTACTCGTCGTGCTTTGACGCCAACGGGGGGCTCTTCGAGACGCTCTTGGGCGAAGACGACGCGATCATCTCGGACGCCCTCAACCACGCCTCGATCATCGACGGCATTCGTCTCTGCAAAGCCGAGCGCCACCGCTATCCCAACAACGACATGGAGGCGCTTGAGGCCGCGCTCAAGGCCACTCAGGGCAAGCGCCTGCGCATGATCGCGACGGACGGCGTGTTCTCGATGGATGGCTACCTCGCCAAGCTCGATATCGTCTGTGATTTGGCAGACCGATACGACGCCATGGTGATGGTCGATGACTCGCACGCCTCGGGATTTATCGGCCCAACGGGACGCGGGACGCCCGAGCACTTTGGGGTCGCGTCGCGGGTAGACGTCATGACCAGCACGCTGGGCAAGGCGCTCGGCGGTGCAGCGGGCGGTTTTACCACTGGGCGCGCTGAGATCATCGCGCTCTTGCGGCAGCGATCGCGGCCGTACTTGTTTTCTAACGCGCTGCCTCCGGCGATCCTTGGGGCTGCGACCGCGGTGATGGACTTGCTCTCGTCGAGCACCACCCTGCGCGACCGTGTGATGGCAAATGCCCTGCAATTTCGCGAGGGGATGACCAAGGCAGGCTTCACGATCAAGCCCGGGATTCATCCGATTGTTCCGGTGATGCTCGGGGACGCGCGCGTGGCGAGCTCGCTGGCCGACGCGCTGCTCGATGAGGGCGTGTACGTGATCGGTTTCTCGTTTCCGGTGGTGCCCAAAGGCGAGGCGCGGATCCGCGTGCAATTGAGCGCGCAACACACGAGCGCGCAGGTCACGCATGCCGTCGACGCGTTTGCCAAAGTAGCCCGCGCGCAAGGGCTCATCTCCGCTTGAACACGTACGGCGGACGTGGCCCCTCGCCCGAAGATCCAGAGATCTTCTCGAGCGACCATCGCGAGATCTTATTGCGCGCCGCCGAGGATATTGGCTGGCTTCTTGCGCGTGGCTACCCCATGTCCCTCGCCGTGCAGTCCGTCGGAGACCATCACCGATTGCACGCCCGCGCGCGCCTCGCTCTCACCCGCGGCTGCGCGGTCCCAAGCCAAGCGCGCGCACGCGTCGCCCGCCGCCTCGCGCCCTCCGCGCTCGCGGGCATGCGCGTCGACGTCGACGGCTTCAACGTGATCATCGCGCTCGAGGTCGCGCGTGGCCGCGGAGCGCTCTTTCGCGGCGTAGACTCTGCGCTCCGTGACCTCGCGGGCCTCCGTGGGAGCTATCGCCTGCAAGAATGCACCACCGATGCAGTCCGTGAGCTCCTCACGTTCGCGCGCGATCACGGCGTCGCGACGCTCTGTGTGTGGCTCGATTCGCCAGTGTCAAACTCGGGCCGCCTGTCCGCACTCCTCGCCGAGCAAGCCGCGCGACTCGATGGCATCACGCCCTGCGACGAGGACCTCACCCCTGCCTCCCACGAGGGCATGGCCTTACAGTGTAAGCTTGTGCGCAACGCAGACGCCTCGCTCGCAGACGCAGCGTGCGCAATGAGCGCAGACTGTGTTGTCATCGACCGCGCACAACACTGGATCGACGGGCCCAGCGCGATGCTGGCATCATGGGCCCCTCACGCGTGGGTGATTGACCTGTCACCCGCGCGCGCAATCGACGGCGGAGGGTAAACGCACGATGCTCCCATCCATCACAAACGCGCTGGTTTTTCTCTCACAAACGGCACCTCAGACGCAGCCCTCAGCGCTCAACGCGATGGGCATCAACCCGAGCTTTGGCGGGAGCTCACCAGTGCTCTTGGTGGTGCTCTTGGCCGTCGCCTCGGTGCTGCCCTTCTTCTTGTTGGTCGCCACGTCGTTTGTCAAAGTGAGCGTCGTGCTCGGGCTCGCGCGCAACGCGCTGGGCACCCAGAGCGTCCCGTCGAACACCGTGATCACTGCGCTCGCGGCGGTGCTCTCGATTCACATCATGGCGCCCACGACGGCGGCCGTATCTCGCGCCGCGGGGCCTCTGTTAGAGCGCTCGCTGAGCGCGGATGTCACCCGGCCTGACGCACGCGCCGAGCTTGAGCGCACATGGACCGCGACCCGCGCTCCGATCGCGAGGTTTCTCACGGCCAACAGCGCGACCCGCGACCGCGCGCTGTTTTTGGACCTCGCCCAGCGCGCACGTGCACGCCCCTCGGCAGACGGAATCGCGACCGAGCGCGTGCAAGCCGATGACCTCTCGGTGCTGCTCCCGGCCTTCGTGGTGAGCGAGCTCACGAGCGCGTTCTCGATTGGCTTTTTAGTGTTCTTGCCGTTCTTGATTGTTGAGCTCGTGATCGCCAATGTGCTCGCCGCGCTGGGTCTGCAGTCGGTCTCGAGCAGCACCGTGTCACTGCCCTTTAAGCTCTTGCTCTTTGTGCTTGCAGACGGCTGGTACCTGCTCGCGAGGGCGCTGGTACTGGGCTACCGATAGCGCACAATACTCTGCAATTTTACTGGCAGATTAAAACAGCAGCTCTGCGATGTCTTCGGCCGGGACCGCGAGCACGCTGCGGGTCTCGTCTTCGCGATGGACCGCAAGCTCATACAGTCTCGCGAGCAGCGTGGGGCGCTCTCGCACCACCTCGAGAAAGCGCTCGCTGGCAAGAGCCAACACTACGCCGCTGTCTTCGGCCACCACGCTAGCGGTCGCGGGGCGACGCAGCACGAGACCAATTTCGCCCACACACGTACCGGGCTCAAGCTGCGCCAAACGCAGCGTCTCGCCGGCCTCGGTGCGGTGGACCGAGAGGGTGCCCGCTTCGAGCAAAAACAGCGCAGGCGTGGGCTCTCCCTCGCGAATGAGCACCATGCCGCGCTCGGTCCGACGGGTCTCAAAGAGCGTCGCGAGGCCATTGCGCTCAGCCTCGGGCAGCGCAGACAACAGCGGCGAGGTCCTCAGCGCGTTGTCGACCAAGCGTCGATGAAAGAACTCCGCGACGTGCTCGCCCACCGCGCCGTCTTCGCTCGCGGCCTGGTCAATGCTCTCGCGCGAGGCCTCAAGCACCATCACCGCGTGTGCGGCAAAGACACTGGCCACCCGCGGTGCATCGCTCACCAGCGCCATCTCACCAAAGATCGTCCCGGCGCCGAGCACCGCGAGCTCTTCGCGCAGGTCCCCCTCGCCGCGCGCCACGCGCACCTCGCCGCGCGCGAGAACATAGAGGCTCTTGCCCGCCTCGCCCTCGCGAACGACCGCTGAATTCTCAGATAGAATCTGCACCTTCATCGTGCGCGCCAAGCCCACAAAAGACTCCTCGGGCAGGGCGCTCCAGAGCGCGAGCTTGGGCCCTCCGACGGGCATCTCGGTCGCCTCGATTTGCCCAATCGCGAGGCGCGCGCGCTCGACCAGCTGTGCTTTGTTAACCGTGTCCGGGATGGCCGCGACGTCCTCATTTTTGAGCGAGGGGATCATCGTCGTGCTCTTGCTCGGCGCGTCTGCACCAAACACTCCCGCCAACGCGCGAAGGGCGGCGACGTCGCCGGACAGCTCACTCAGGGTGATCGCGGCCGCCACCGCGTGGGGCGCGAGGGCGTGCTGTGCGAGCATCGGGACCGCACGCTCAAGAGCCTCGCGTGCCAGCGAATTTTCACCGATTGTGAGAAGCGCGCGGGCCACAAAGTCCATCGCCGAGGCCGCGGTCTCGCGATCGCTGAGTGCCGGGATCGCGTATCGAAGTGCACGCGCAGGATCGCGCTTTGCGAGCGCCTCGAGGGCGTGGTCGAGGGCGGTGTTGGGACGAACGGGCTCTAGGGATTTACGTGGCATGACTGCAGGCGCGAGACTACCCCGAGTCGCTCAGCGGCCGAAGGCCTTGCGACGCGCTTCGAGCAATCGCTCGAGCATGTCTTGCGGCAGCGGCTGGGGCCCACCCCAGGACTGCGCGTGATGCGCGATGCAGGCCAAATGCTCGACGAGCTCAAGACGCAAGAAAGCTTGCTCGACATCCACACC
Organism: Deltaproteobacteria bacterium; assembly: GCA_030694465.1. Lineage (GTDB taxonomy): Bacteria > Myxococcota_A > Polyangia > Polyangiales > JAUXYJ01. The sequence continues at coordinate 8,489 of JAUXYJ010000086.1, forward strand.
CCAGGCCCACACGCCGTTGGCCTGGACCAAGACCGCGTCGAACTTGGCGATCAGCGGCTCGATCGCGGTCACGGCGCCTGGCCCTGGCGCAGCCAGTGGGGCCAACGGGACGCGGGCACCGAGAGACACCACGGCCTCGGGTAAGAAACACGCGAGCTCACGACCACTGGCCCCCAGCGCCGTCGCATAGGGCGAGTGGGCATGAACGACCGCGGCGATGTCAGGCCTCGCGCGATAGACCGCGAGGTGAATATTGAGCTCTCCGAAGGGCTTTTTGCTGCCCGAAATCTGCGCACCCGAGGTGTCAGTCACGACCAAGTGGCGCTCATCGAGGTCGCGCTTGGAGGTGGCCGTCGGCGTGCACACGAGGCGATCGTCGGACACGCGCGCCGAGAGATTGCCATCGTGATTGGCGACCCAGCCCTTGGTCCAGAGCGCGACGCCGTGGCGCACGAGCTCGGTGCGTGCGCGGCTCTCGACGAGCATCGCAGGACGCTTCAGCGCCACGATTCCTCCGCGCAGTCGACGATGCCGACGATCACATCGATGATGGGGAGCTTGTCTTTGGGGTCGAGCCCAAACATCTGCCGTGAGCCGTTGCCCTCGGAGTTAATCAAGACCAAATCTCCCACGCCTGCCTGCGCGCGGTCCACCGCGACGATGGCCGACGCGGTGCTCTGGTCTTCGCAGTCCACTTGTTGGCAGAGCAAGACGGTCTGCCCTTGGTATGCGGGGTGATGCACGGTCGCGACGACGGTGCCGATGACTCGCGCGAGCTTCACGAGGCACACTCACTGTGCGATCGCGCTGACAAATCATTGGGATTCATCGGGGAGCACCTTCGCTCTTCTCATGGCCGCGCACAAAAGATTTGCCCTTGGACGCGAGCACATCGAGCTCGTCAATGAGCCCTACGATGGCTGCATCAATGGGCACAAAGCTCTCTTCGAGCGCAAGCGAGGCTTCTCGAGACGAGACGTAGTACACACGCTCGCCTGGCGCCGCGCCGAGGGGATCTGCGGCCACCAAGGGGTCGCCGGTGCGCACACCGTGCGAATCCAGGGGTTCGACAATGAGCAAGCGCACACCCTCGAGGCCAGGGGCCTTCTTGGTAGCGACACACGTTCCGATCACACGGCCGAGAAACATGAGAGTGGGGCGGGAGCCTATCACAGACCTTGTGTGACTCGCGCCAACACAACGCGATCGGCCGCGACGTTCGCGGCACAAAGCGCGCTGCCTTGGCGCACCTCTGCGAACACGCACGGGCCCGCTCACGATGGACAGTGCCCACCGCGCGATCCCCACACAGTCCCCCGAGCCACAAGAACCTTGAGCCTATTTGCTCGCAGACTTCTTCGCTGCTGCGCGCTTCGCGGTGCGCTCGACCGCGTTCAATCGGTCCATCAAGCGCGGAACGGCCCACGCTTCGAAGTGCTTCTTGTAATCGAGGTCCTTGGCGCGGCCTTCGGCTGCGACGATCGCGTCGATCACGGCTGCGTGGCTCTTGAAGCGCTCGCTTGCCTTTGCAAACACGGCCTGCAAGCGCAGGAGCTTCTTGTTGGACACGCCATCAAGACCCTGTTCGTCGCTCAGACGATCGATCCAAAGGTCGCCTGCGGTGGTCTTTACCTTGGCGATAAGCTCTGCCTTGGTGCCAACTTTGCGTGCCTTAACGACTGGAGATTTGCTGTTACCACTCATCGAAATACCTCTTCGGTTCTAATGGCGACCCAGTGACCTTCACTGCGCCGCGGTCGCGAGGAAAAAACAAGAAGCGGCCCCGTAGCACACAACCGCTCGGCCCCGCAACGCACAGCGACACATCACGGGGGAGTTAAATGCCCGCGATCGACGCGTCCGAGTCAGCGTCTGCGCCTTCGTTTGACTGAGATTTACCAGGGCGGAGCCGCTCGAAAGCCAAGAACAACGCGGTCACCGCGAGGCCCACAAAGAAGCCCCCTAAATGCGCAGCGTTGGCTGCCGTGCGGCCCACCGCGACGTTGCGCATGCCGACCCAGGTCGCCACGCTCTGCACGAAGAACCAACCGCAGACGGGCATCCATGCGGGCAGCGGCTCGATGCGGAGGAGGTTCCAGACGGTGATGGGCTCGCGAGGATAGAGAAGCAATCGCGCAGCCAAAATCCCCGCGATCGCGGCCGAGGCGCCCACCATGGGCACGCTGGCCTCAGGGGTCGTCGCCCACTGTGCGACCGCTCCGCCGAGGCCCGAGATGACAAACAGCGAAGCAAACCGCACGTGCCCTAAGCGCGACTCGACCCTGTCGCCAAAGACCCACAGGTAGAGCGCGTTGATGGCCAAGTGCGCGACGCTGGTGTGAAGCCAGAGGGCGCTCAGCGCGCGCGTCCACGGGCCCAACATCTCGTCACTCTTGTCCACGAGGTCCGGCACAAACGCGAGCGCTTCGAGCCACGCTTGCTGCGTGTACGGGTCGCGCGTCCGATGAAACACAAAGCCCGCGCCACACAAGAGCAGCACGGTCCAGGTGACCCAGGGTGTCTTGTGCGACGGTTTCGGCTCCCAAAGTGGAATCATCGTGGATTGGCTCGGCGCTATGAAACCCGCCAGAGCGCGAAGGTGTTCCGAGGACGGCTACGCATTGCGAACATCGAGCTTGGTCGCCAAGACTTCGGCGAGCTTATGGTACTCGTCGAGGCTGTTGTACCACTGCGCAGAGACCCTCAGACACCTGTGATTTTGCTCGCCAAATACAAACACTGGGACCTCAATGTTTGACTCTCGCGCGAGCTCTTCGTGCAAGGGATCCAATGGCAACGGCCCCTCCGAGATCCTCGCGCCCTTGCGTGGCGGAAGGATCACCGTGGCCATCGAGCCAATCATCGAGGGTGGAGCACACTCCGCGAGACCCAACCGCTCACACAACACGGCCCGTGCTTGCAGCGCGAGCGCCTGGTTGTGATCCATCACGCCCTGCATTTTGTCAGGACAAAGGCTTTCCAAAAACGCGATCGCCCGCGGGATCGTGAGCACCGCCGTAGGATCAAATGTGCCACACCAGTCGTGCTCAAGCCGAAAGCGCGAGCGGTGCGAACGCGGATCATTGGCGCCGTGCGAGATCACCAGAGGGCGGATGAGATGCTGCCGATCGCGACGCACATGCAAGAGGGCAGCGCCCTTCGGAGCGCAGAGCCATTTGTGCGCGTTGCCTGTAAAATAAGCCGCGCCCAAGAGATCCAATGAGAGCGGGATCATCCCTGGCGCGTGCGCCCCATCGATCAGCGAGTCGACCCCGAGCTCGCTCAGCGCGCTCACCAAGCGCTCAATCGGAAGCACCAGCGCCGTTGGCGAAGTGACCCAATCGAGCAACGCCAAGCGCGTACGCGGAGTCACGGCCGCGAGCACCGCGTCTTCGGCCTGTGAGGGGTCATCAATCGCGAACGGGATCTTGGCGACGACCACCTTGGCGCCCGAGCGCGAAGCTACAAAATCGAGTGCATTTTTGCATGCATTGTACGCATGGTCCGTTGTGAGGAGCTCGTCTCCAGGGGCAAACGTGAGCGAGCGCAGGACCGTGTTGACCCCCTCGCTCGCGTTGCGCACAAACGCGAGGTCCTCGGCGTTGGCCCCAAAGCGCGGAGCGATCAGCGCGCGCGTGTGATCAAGCTCGGCCTCGAGCTCACGTGCCAAGAAGCGCACGGGGTTGCGCTCCATGCGGGCGCGCAGGCTCGCTTGCGTCTCTTGCACCACGCGCGGACACGCTCCGAACGAGCCGTGATTTAAGAACAGGGTCTCGGGCTCGATCGACCAATGGGCCTTGCGCTCGCTCACGGAAAGCACGTGGACTGTCCGGGATTTTGCAGCGCAAATGCAGACATACGCCCCGCGGCTGCAGCGAGTGGGCTGTCCATCACCATGGGCTCAAAGGCCACAGCCGAGGCCATCACCGCCCGGTACGCGAGGCTCACATCAAGCTCTCTTGAGTCCGCCGCCCCGGTCACGCACGTGCGCGAAGAGAGCGAAGAGTCCACCGCGCCCTGGGGCGTCACGCGCGAGGCAAGCCAGCGCGCTGCGGACTCGACGCGATCGCGCCGTGTCGCGCATTCGCCGGGCGAAACAAGCGAGAAGATATCCATCGCGTTGGCCACCATCGCGCTCTGTCGGTTGGTGTCCCACTGCCCGCGCTCGTCGATCGCGGCGCCCGCATTAGGCCCGCTCGTCGCGAGCGTGTTGAGAGACGCGTCCAAGAGCTGCAGGCCCAGCGTGACGGCGAAGCGTTGGTTCGCGAGCTGACCACAAGCGACCATAAATCTCGCCGCTTGAGACAGCCTCCAGCCGTTAAATTGCTCGGCGATCTGAAATCCGACCGCGTCGCCGGTGGTGTCATCGAGCACAGTCGCGATCGCTGCGCTCTGCGCGTTGGCGCGGACTCCGAGCGACAGATCCGCGGTGAATCCTCGCGTGCGCAACATGGCAATGCAGCGATCCCCTAGCTCAACCACCGGGTTAAGCGTGTCGTCCTCGGTGGGCATGCCCTCGATCACGCGCAGGGGCGGACGGGCTGCAAAGTCACTGTACGTTCGATCGAGCGTGTCTTCGATGCGACGAAAGAGCGTCTGGCTCGCGTCGAGGTCTCCGCTCGCGATCGCCATGCGGAGCACAAACCCGGCGCTGCTCATGCGCATCGCGCCGGGCATGGCGATGGGGACCGACGCCGTGCGATTAAACGCGACCACGGGCGCGATTTCGCCAGCAAATTGGGTGGCCATTTGCTGATCGAGGGCGTCACCTGCGATGGCGCTGCACGCGGTGCACGCGGGAGGGGCCATAGGGCTGGACGCGTCGTCGGACATCTCAGCGTCGGCCGGGGCGCCACACGGATCAGCCGCGGGGGGCGTGTTGCATGCGGCCGTAGCCACAGCGAAGAACAGAACATGGCGCGCGCGAAGCAAGCTCATTGAGCGGTGGAGTCTATCGCGACAGGGCACTGGGTGGCACGCGCTGAGCGATTTCGTGCGTGAACCTGCGCTGGGTGGCCCGAGAATTCGCGCAGAACGTGCAGTGTGCACAGAGTGTGTGCGATGCTCGGCGAGCAGAGAGGGTGTCGCGCGAGGAGCGCGGCAGAGAGACTCATCGTGGCCGAGGCAACAGACAGCTTCACCATCGTCAACGAGCGCGGGATGCACGCGCGACCGGCATCCAAGTTGGTGCGGCTCGCGTCGTCGTTTCGGTCGGACGTGACCGTCGAGAAAGACGGTGAAATTCGCAACGGAAAGAGCGTCATGGGCATCTTGCTCCTTTGTGGGGGCAAGGGCACGGTGCTCACCGTGCGCGCGGCCGGCGACGACGCCGAGGATGCGGTCAGAGCCATCGGCAAGCTCATCGCCGAAGGGTTTGGAGAAGAGTAAGTGGGCACACACGCGGGTGGCCCCGATGACTCAGGGCGCAGAGCAGGGCTGACCGAAGAGCCCCCCAGCCGTCTCGTGGGAGGCGCTGCCTCACCGGGGCTCCTCGTGGGGCGCGCGCTCTTGTTTGAGCGCCGCCGAGTCAACGTGCCCAAACGACACGTCGAAGACAGCGAGGTCGAGACCGAGGTCGCGCGCTTGCGTGGTGCCATCGACGCAGCCCGCGCGCAGCTACGTGCGATCCGCGCGACGCTGCCCGAGGACTCGCAAGATCACTCGCTCATTCTCGAAGCGCACTTGCTCATGCTCGACGACGCGCTCTTGGTCGACGACACCGAGGACGTGATCCGCGTTGAAAAAATCAACGCCGAGTGGGGTCTGCGCCGCACCGTAGAGAAGATCAAGGCTCTGTTTGAGCGCGCCGAAGACGACTATTTTCGTGAGCGTCGCAGCGACGTGGACTTCGTCGGCGAGCGGGTCCTGCGGCAGCTCATGGGTCACTCGCAAGAGCTGCCCAAGGCACACGACGATGGCCAGCCCACGATCCTCGTCGCGCACGAGCTCTCACCCGCGGACATCGCGAGTCTGCCTGGCAAGGGCGTCGCCGGGTTTGTCACGGACGTGGGCAGCACGACCTCGCATACGGCCATCTTGGCGAGGGCCATGCAGCTGGTGGCTGTGGTGGGCGCGCAGACCGCGACAAAGTTCATCGCGACTGGAGATTTGCTGGTACTTGACGGCCTCAAGGGCGTCGTCGTCCTGCGCCCAGGTGCCGCGGATTTGCTCGCCGCGGACCGTCGCAAAAAGCGCTATGCGCTCTTTGTAAAGAGCCTGGATGCACAGCGCGATCGCATCGCCGCGATGAAGTGTGGGACCCCTGTCGCGCTGCGGGCAAACATTGAGCTTCCGCCCGAAGCGCAGATCGCAGTGGACCATGGTGCCGACGGCGTGGGGCTCTATCGAACAGAGTTTTTGTACATCGATCGCAGATCACCGCCGCCCGAAGAAGAGCAGTTTGAGGTCTATCGCGGGATCGTAAAGACCGTCTCGCCACGGATTGTCACGCTGCGCACGTTTGACATCGGCGGGGACAAGTTCAGCACCGCGTTTAGGCTCCCGCGCGAGATGAACCCCGCGCTCGGGCTCAGGGCCGTCCGACTTGCTCTGCAAGAACGCGAGGTATTTCGCACGCAATTGCGCGCCATGCTGCGCGCCGCGATGGAAGGCCCCGTGCGCATCATGGTGCCGATGATCGCGACCCTGAGCGAGCTACGTGAAGTAAAAACCGAGCTCGCGTTGGCGCGCCAAGAGCTCGCCGAGCGCAACATTCACGTCAACGACGTGCCACTGGGCGTCATGATTGAGACGCCCAGCGCGGTCTTTATGGCAGATCAGCTCGCGCGAGAGAGCGCGTTCTTCTCGATCGGGACCAATGACTTGGTGCAGTATTCGCTCGCGATTGACCGAGGAAACGAGCACGTAGCGTTTATGGCGCGACCGTTTGATCCTGCCATTTTGCGAGCGATTTCGATGACCGTCCGCGCCGCCCACGCCGCAGGCATCCCCTGTTCGCTCTGCGGAACCATGGCCTCGGACCTCCTCGCCGCCCCGCTCTTGGTAGGCCTCGGTCTGCGCGAGCTCAGCGTGGATCCCCACGCGATCGCGTCGGTCAAAGCGGCCCTCTCGCGCATCACGCTGCGCGAAGCCGAAGCCCTCGCCGTCGAGGTGCTCGACTGCGACACCGCGGAGACGGTCAAGACGCGTGTCGAGGCTCAATTTGCAGGCTCTATGCGTGATCTTCTCGAGCCCGCAGAGTGAGATTCTAGCGGGTTCGGGCGCGCTGACGTTGGCACTCGTAGAGCGCCACCGCGGTGGCCACAGCGACATTGAGCGAGTCCATCGGAGGCTTCATCGGGATCTTCGCGAGGTGTGTGCATCGCTCACGCACGAGCCTGCGCAGGCCATACCCCTCTGACCCGAGCACCAGCGCGATGGGTCCGCTGAGATCGAGATCCTCGAGATTGTGCTCAGCGTTTGCGTCGAGCCCCACCGTGGCATAGCCGTCTTCGCCCAGCGATTGCAGCGTGCGCGAGAGGTTTGTCACGCGGGCTACAGGGACGAGCTCTGTGGCAGCCATGCTCACCCGCACCACGGCGCCATTGATGGGCGCGCTGCGGTCTTTGGGCACGATCACGCCGTTGACCCCGAAGGCAGCCGAGGTGCGCAGGATCGAGCCCACATTGCCTGGGTCGGTGATCTCATCGAGACACAAGAGCAAGGGCGAGCTTGTGCTCTGAGACAAGACCGTCTCGAGCTCGGTGTACGTGAAGTTTCCTGAGATCATCACGATGCCCTCGTGCTTGCTGTCGTGTGTGAGCGCGTCGAGCTCACGACGTGGGCGTTCGTAGACGGGCAATCGTCCGTGCTGCGTGGGCGCAAGCATCGCGCGCACCGTTCGGTCAGGGTCTGCACCATCGATCAAGATCACGTCGGGATCGGCACCGGACTCAAGCGCGCGACGGACTGATTCGCGGCCCCAAAGCATTCGTTTCATGTGAGATTCTCCTCGGGATCCGGCGGAATCGAAGGCGTCCGTGGCGGGGGTCCCAACATCGTTCCGACACGCATCGGGTGGCCCACAAGAAAAGCGCGCGTGTCCAGCCGCTTCTTGCCCTCAAGCTGCAGCTCACAGAGCCCCAGCGCGCCGTGTCCCGTCGCGACCCACACGACGTCACGATCCACCCGCACGACCTCGCCAGGCACCCCGGCGAGCAGCTCGGGAGCGCCCTCAAGTGTCGTACGGTGGACCATCAACCTCCGCGTCGCGAGATAGGTCGAGGTCCCTGGCCATGGGCTAAGCCCACGAACCTGTGCGTGCAGCGACCGCGCGCTGCGAGTAAAATCCATGGCCGATTGCTCTTTGCTCAGCATCGGCGCCGTCGTCGCGAGCGCGTGATCTTGTCGCACGGGGTCGTGCTCACCGCGCACATACCGCGGGAGCTCTTCGCGCACGAGCACCGCGCCCAACGCGCTCAATCGCTCGCTGAGCGCCCCCGAGGTCTCATCGCACCCAATGGCCGTTGTGCGCATCGCGAGCATCGCGCCGGTGTCCATGCCCTCGTCCATCTGCATGAGGGTCACACCCGTCTCAGAGTCATCATGCAAAATCGCTGATTGAATTGGTGCCGCACCGCGGTACCTCGGCAAGATACTCCCGTGCACATTGACGCAACCCAGCCGTGGCGCGCTCAGCACGCCGAGCGGCAAAATGCGCCCATAAGCGACCACCAACGCGAGGTCGACACGCTGCTCACGGAGCCATGCTTCGAGCACCCCGTCGCGCACTTTGGTAGGCTGAATCACAGGGATCCCGAGCTCCAGTGCGCGCGCTTTGACCGGCGGCGCGGTGACCGTGTTGCCTCGACCGGCGGGCTTGTCGGGTTGCACGACCACCCCCACGACCTCTGCGATCTCACAGAGCGCGTCGAGACAGGGCACCGCAAACTGAGGCGTCCCAAAAAACACTGCACGAAACTTGGCTCTGTCTACACTCACAGCTCGCACTCCTCTATCGCGCGTCACTCGCTGCGTGCACAGCGAAATCCCAGCGTGCTTCGCGCTTCTTGCGGGCCCAAGGACACTCGTGCGATCGCGCGCATTGCTGCAAAATCGCTGTCGAATCCACCCCCGCGCACCACACGCTGTGCGCCCTCGCTCGCGCCACGGGGGTCCAGAAAGACGCCTGCTCGCAGAGCACCCGCACGGTCCAAGACCCACTCGGCGACGTTGCCCGCGAGGTCCAACACACCCCACACCGAGGCCCCAAGCGGCAGCGAGCCCGCGGGCCGCGCAGCGATGCCACACCCCTGCCCCTGCGCGAGCGCACACTCTGGCGCACGATCGCCCCACGGAAACATCCGCCCATCGCTCCCGCGCGCTGCAAATTCCCACTCGGATTCGGTCGGAAGCCGTGCGGCTCTCCACGCACAAAACCGCCGCGCCATCGCAAACGTCACATTCACCGCGGGGCGCTGCCCATCGCGCATCACGCCGTACGGGTCACTCAACGCAGCACACCCCTGCACACTCACACACCGCGCATACTGCGCTGCGGTCACCTCTGTGCGGTCCATCCAGTATGGACTCAGCCTGACAAATCGCCCGGATCCACGCGCCCCCATCTCAAACGCGCCGCCCGCGATCCACTGCATCCCTGGCTGCACGCGAGGAGCCGCCGTGCGCTCTGTTCGCTGTGCCCACACACACTCAACGCCGCCGGCGCGCTCATCGCGCGTGGTGCCCACTGGACACGTCGCGACCGCGCCCGTACACCGCTGCTCGCGCGCGCTAAAGCTCTGTCCTTCGACACAACAATGCACGCCGTCTGCGCCACGCACGGTCCCTGATGGACACCCACGGGCGACACACTGCACGCCGCCATCCTCGCGCCCCAAGACCGACGCTGGGCCACACGCAGTAGGCGCTCCCGTGCAACGAGCCTCACGCCACTGTTGCCCCGCGAGACAGCAGTGCCCCTCGTCGTCGATCGCGACCAGGTCCTCGGGGCACGTGTCATCCACCACACGGGACGAGCGGTCTGCGTGCGCGTCCGAGTGGCTCGCGCCTGCGTCAAGCAACGCGACAACCGAGCGCGGGAGCCCTGACGGATGCGGCGGGAGGGCTTCCCAATGGACCTGGCCGCTGTCCAGCGGCGCGCTCGCGCTTGCGTCCACGGCCCTGCCCGCGTCATGCAGACGCACGCCCGCATCGGGGCGATCAGGGCGATCGGCACGCGCAACCAGCGCGGCAAGAGACAGCGCACCAAGCACTGAGCCCACGAGGCTCCACGGACGAGAACGAATCACAGTGCGGCGGACTCTACCGCAAGACACAGCGCGCGGGCCGCGTGAGCTAGGTGCCTCGTGCTCACTTACGTCGTGCTGCCTGTGCCGCCGCTCGGTGTGCTCGGTGTGCTCGGCGCGCTCGTCGCAGGGGTCTCGCTCGTCGCAGGGGCCGCGCTCGGCGCGCTCGTGCTGCTCTCGGTGCTGGTGGTACTTGTGCTGGTGCTGGTGGTGCTGCTCGCGCCTACCTTCGAGTTGCTCGCGCCCGAGTACAAATCACCGTACCAGCCGCTGCCCTTGAGGATGAAGTTTCCCTGGGTGATCTGGCGCGAAGCTTCGAGCTTTCCGCACTTGATGCACTCTTTGTTGGGGTCTTCAGAGATGCGTTGGACGCGCTCAAAATCGTGCCCGCAGGCTGCACATCGATAGCTGTAGGTAGGCATGATGGGATCTCTTGGTGGGCTATTTGCTGCACATCGCGCACAGACGCAAGACGTCTCGCAGCAAAGTGTCACAGCCCCGTGTGTGCCAGTGTCACCTCGTCTACTCGATTCCCCCCACGGGATCTACCGAGACCACCGCGATTCGCGCTGCAAACTAGCGCTGATTCTGTCGTCGCGCTTCGGCCGCGGCGAGCACTTGCTCAAGCTCTTCAGCCCCGTCGTCCGTACGAACTGCGGCAGGCGCTGAGGTCTCGATTCGTACGCCCGCCTGGGGTGCAGCAGCCTCGGCGGGCTGGACACCCATCTTCGCCTTGAGCTCGGCGAGGGCCATGTCTGCGCCGCGGTTGTTCTCGAGGTCTTTGAACTTCTGCGCCAGCAAATCGCCCGTGTGATGCTCGGCCACTTCGGACATCGCGTCGGCTTCGGCCTCGGCCGCGACGATCTTCTCTTCCATGCGGTTCATGGTGTCGAACGCCGAGTTGTCGTTGAGCCCCGCGATGGTCTCTTGGATCGCCTTCTGAGCCTGCGCGCGCTTGAACCGTGCATTGAGCACGTTCTTCTTGCGCTTGGCCTCTTCGATCTTGCTGTTGAGCTGCTGCAGTGAGCCACGGAGCTTGTTCACACTCTCGCGCTGTTTTTCCCACTGGCTGCGATATTCCTGCGCGATTGACTCGTCTTCGCGGTGTCGCTGCAGCGCCTCTTTGGCGAGCTCATCGTCGCCAGCGCGCACTGCCATCATGGCCTTACGCTCCCACTCGTCCGCGCTCGCCTTGCTCGCTTCGTATTGCTTACCCAGACGCTTCTCGTCGCCGATCGCCAGAGCCACCTGCTTCTTCGCGTCGGTGAGCTGACCGTTCATCTCAAGGATGACTTGGTTCAGCATTTTTTCTGGGTCTTCGCTCTTCGAGATCAAGTCGTTGAGGTTGCTCTTGATGAGCTGTGCAAGCCTGCCGATGATGCCCATTCGATCACCCTCTTTGCGGTGTGACAAACCGCAGTCGGTTCCTAATTTTGCGAGAAAAAATTCATGATTCAGCGCGCGCAATCACGCGCATCGCTCAGTTGATCGCGACGGTGTCGCGCAGCGCAGGGACGTGCTGAGAACTCGCGAGCCCCATGTCATCCAAGACGGCCTGGATTTCGTTGGCATCGAGGTTCTGCAACGGCAGCGCGGCCTGCAAATACACAGACTCTTCTTGCAGCGCGAACGCCGAATGCAGCAGCCCATCGCTGTTCAATCGCAAGAGCTTCTCAAAGAGTGCCTCGCGCGATGGCGCCCCCACCGCGGGGACATCAAACAAGCGGAGGGCAAAAACAACCACGTTGTCCTGCACTTTGATCGCTAAATTATCGAGCCCAGAGCGCAGATCGTTGACGATGAACATCCCGCCACCCAAATCTTGGTACGGGACTGCGCTCTCTTTTAGGTACCGCTCAACGTCTTCTGAAGTTCGCATCGTCTTGGAAGCCTCCGGAGCTATTGTCCCCAACACCGCGGGGCGCGTGATCGTAGCACACTTGCGTGAGTGCCAATGCACCCCCTGTGCACAACGCGCACATCCCTTCGATGCATCCCTGGCCCTTCGAGCGAATTGCAGGGATCTCACTCCCCCCCTGCGAACGAGCCCGTGGACCTCAGCGCGTGGGCGCGGCGGCGGCTGCTTGAGCGGGAGTCGGCGGCTCGACCGAGAGCGTCCGTGTAGCCTCGCTCAGTCGCACACGACGCTCGCCAATCTGCGTATCGAGCTCGACAATGCGGCGCGAGACCTGGTCAATCTCTGCGCTCACCGTGGTCAACCGTTGGGTCAACCGTGTGCGTAGATCCGCGGCTCCAGGGTTGCGGCGGATCGCTTCGAGGTTGTCTCGCGTCTCTTGCGCGTTGGTCTGCAGGTCGTTGCGTCGCGTGATGTGCTCGGCGCGCTCACCCGAGAACCTCGTGATTTGTTCTTGCAGGTCAAGCGCGGTCGTGAGCGCGTCGATCAGCTCACGCGGAGCGCGTCCGCCCTGGATAAATGCACGGATCGCCTCGATCGCTTGGGGATCTCCCCAGTGCGTCGTGTACGTAAACGGCGTGCGCAAGACTACCAATTGCTCTGCGCGACCCCGCGCCGCGATTTGCACCGGGACCAGTGAGGCCGCTGAGCTGGGCTCTGTCCCTGTGGGAGCCTCAAACAAGCTCGTCCCATCCGCCGTCGCGATCTTGAGCAAGACGCGCGCGGCACGATCCATCCCGTTGCGCACGACGTAAGTAGTCCGCTGCGTGCGAAATCGCTCGATTTGCACTGCGCCACGCCGAATCGACATGAGCCTCGCGCCCTCGACATCGGCCGTGCTCGAGCTCTCTACGGCGAGCCCACGCTCAAGCGCGAAGGGCACGACCGCGGTCGCGTCGTTGGGCATCGGATCGAGCATCCCTTGGCCCAAGAAGGCACCGTTCTCGAAGATCGCCAGCGGACCGCGCTCGAGCATAGAGCCCGTGCGGTTAACAAACCGCGCGACGTTAAACGGGTGCCTCACCGAGTCCGACACGCCACCGTCTGGCGCAAACAAGTACAAGCGCTCCCCAGGGACATCCGCCGAGGCGAGCAGCACCATCGTGGCCGTTCGATCAGGCACCGTCACACGCTGCGGCAGATCGTACCGGGTGGTCCCGCCCTGCACTGCAACAGCTGCGAGCGAAGCCAACGAACGAGGGCGCGAAGGCCCCTCGAAGTTCGGCGCGGCGGCAGAGTTTCCGCTGGGTCCGCGGTTGTTCATGTAGCGCGCATCCATGGCCCGCGCAGGCGTCGGGCGCGCGCCAATGCCGGTTGTCGTGACAACCCTACCCATGCCCCCTTGCGGCCTTGTGCTGGCGGCTCGCCGAGAACGAAGCGCACCTCCCCTGCGTTCGGATTCGAGATTGGACTGCTCTTGGTTGTCATCCAGGTCCTCGTCCGCAATGTCCCCACGCGTGACGGCGGCTGATACGGGCTGCGCAACCGGCGGCGGCGGCGGGCCCTCCGCGAGCGTCGTAGCGCCCTGGGGCACTGCGTCGATGACCTCTCCACGGTCGGTCACGAGCGGGCGATCGGTGATCACTGGGTCCGCAAGCTCGCTGCGAAAACTCACCGGGGCACCTGTCACAAGAGACAGCGAAACATCACGCCAATCTTCTCCCGAGAGGTTATGCACGACGCCATACGCTTGGATCTGTGCGTCGTTGGGCCCCATCACGAGGCGGTACGAAGGACGCCAGATGGGCGTCTCGGCCATGTAGCCCACGACGAGGTCATGGTCGCGACCATCCAAGCGCATGTGCACCGTGCGTTGCTCGTTGGGAGAGGGCGGGGCCTCGCCCTCGGTGACATCCCGTGGCAGCGGAAACGCAGCGGATTGCACGCTCGAGCCCCCGCGCTCCATCACCGCGAGCGTCGCGAGAAAGTCCCCGACCTCGCGCTGACGCACACGAAACTCAACGTTGTCCCCCGTCACGTGGCCGCCCCGCTCGAAGTAAGCGACCCCATTGCGATAGACCACCACGCGGCGCAACCCCAGCGACGGAGTGACCTGCAGCTGCGGCCCCCGGACACACGCAGGCGCGAGAGCAAGAAGCAAAAACAGAGACCTAAACGACTTCGTCACGAGCAAGTTTCTCCTCGGCTTGGCAAGAACCCAGTCCACTGGGCCCCGGCGCAAATCTGTGGGTTGTTTGGAGCTCATGAGACCAGCTCCAGGTGCCCCTGTGTGGCGCTGAGACGCACGAATGTGACCGAATCTTTGCTTCAATCTCTGCACAATGGCGCTCACCCCATGGCACGACACAGACACACGTGACCATCGCGTGACACCTTGCTCGCGCACCTTCGCTTTCAACGCGCGCGTCCCTACCGCTCTTACGCAATACCTCCCATGATGCAATGGAACCGTCGTCGTCACCGCGTACGTGCGCAGCTCTTGCTGCGACAAAACCGTGCAGCGATCGCCGTAGTGCTCCTCTGGTTCGTCACGAACTACTGGATTTTCACAGCGATTCTACGTCGTCCTTGGCACCAAGCGCTGTGGGTTCTTGCATACTTCGAGCACGACACCTCTCGCTGGGGGCTCTTCTACGAGACCATGTCGGACTTCGTCGTGTTTGGCATGGTGATGAGCGTCGTCGCCACAGGGATCTCGCGGCACTACCGCCCCGAGCAGACCGGCGCGATCCTAGCGAAAAGCCTGCGCAAACATGTGGTGGTAGTGGGGTACAGCAATCTCGGCCACCGCGTCGTTGAGCTCTGTCACAAGCACGGCGTCGACGTGGTTGTAGTCGATCCAAACCTTGAGCGCGTCCAACCCATCGCGCATCAAGAGCACCCTCTGGTGCTGGCAGACGGTACCACGACCGAGGCGCTCGAGGCCGCGTCCGTCGAGCACGCAGCGGTGGTCATTTTGGCTGAAGATGGCGTCGAACATGGCGCCATCGCGGCGCGTCGTGTGCGTGCCCTCAATGACAAATGTTTGCTTGTCGTGCGCTGCTCGGACGACGACGTGGGCGCTGTGCTCGCACGCGCATACCACGCGCGACACGTCTCTACAGCGCGCCTCGCGGCACGCCACGTCGAGCAATATGCGCAGAAGTTCTCTGTTCGTCGCTGTGTGATTTTTGGTGATAATTCGCTCACCGTTCGTGTCGCGCAGCGGCTGCTAAGCAAGGGAGTGACCGTGCGAATCGTGGGCATCCCTCACGCAAAGCAGCTTGCACACGACGGCGAGCCCCTCGCAGAAGAGTGCTTTGTCCCGGGGGATCCTGCGGCGCCGGATACGCACCGTCGCGCTGGAGTCCCCCAGGCAGACCTCGTCGTGCTCACCGGTGAGGGCTTTGGGCAGTCGTTGGTACTCTGCGAGCGAATTCGCGATGTAAACACCACCGCGCGAGTGATCGTTCGTGTGTTTCACGAAGACGCCGCAGGCATCCTGACGCAGAAGCCTTTTCGCGCCGAGGTGGTGTCGAGCTCGCGCCACGCGTTGCGCTCCCTCGTCCAAGAAGGCATCTTTGAGTCCGTCGGAATCAGCAGAGAAATCACAGACTAACGGCGCACGAAAGCCCCCAGCGGGCTGCGCGTAACTGCAAAAATCACCCGCATCGCGTGAGAGCGCGTGTATAGACAAGAGTGAGGTCTCGCTCGTGGCTCGCGACTCGCAGCACGAAGTAGACCCCTTAGAGGTAGTGCTCCGATGAGTCAAGCCAGCGCCATCGTCGTGGTCACAGGCATGAGCGGTGCGGGACGATCCACCGCGCTCCATGTGCTCGAAGACCTTGGATATTACTGCATTGACAACCTCCCACCACCTTTGGTCTCGCACGCGGTCAAGCTCTGTACCGAGGACGCGCAGAAGCCCCTTGTAGGCATCGGGATGGACGTGCGGACCCGCGCATTTCTCGACTCGGTGGATGACGAGGTCGAGCGCCTGCGCAACGTAGGACAGCCGACACAGCTGGTGTTTCTCGACGCCGAAGACCCCGTGCTCATTCGCCGTTACAGCGAGTCACGCAGACCACATCCGTTGTCGAGCGAGCACCCCGGCGAGGACCTCCCCACGCTGATCGCGCGTGAGCGAGAGCGCTTGGTGCCTCTGCGCGCCATGGCCGACCGCGTGGTGGACACCTCACGGCTCAATGCCCACGAGTTTAAACAGCATTTGGTCCATCTGTTTGCAGGCGATGGCGCACCGCGGATGACCACACGTGTGCTCTCGTTTGGCTTCAAGCATGGCTCGCCCGCAGAGGCCGACGTGCAAATCGACGTGCGGCACATCCCCAACCCGCACTTCGTGCCTGAGCTTAAACCGCGCTCAGGACGCGACCCCGCGGTGGCCTCGTACGTCTTGGATCGCCCAGAGACCCAAGAGCTCTTGAGCGCCCTGGTCAATCTGCTGCAACCGCTGCTTCCGAGATACGCGCGTGAGGGCAAGGTCGTGCTCACGGTGGCCATCGGGTGCACGGGAGGGAGGCACCGCAGCGTGGCGATCACCGAAGAGCTCGCGCGGAGGCTAAGCGCAGAGGCTCCAGGCCCCATCGTGGTCGCGCACCGTGACATCGAGCGCGGCGGCTGAATCGCGATCTGACTGCGAATTCATTGGCCATTCTCGATGAGCTTGCCGCCTGCATACCACGCGCGGCTCGACCGCGTCGCGATGGTGTAGGACAGCAAGAGGATCCACCCGGTCAGGCCAGCGATGACCATCTGTCCGGTGTGCAGCGTAGGCCCGCGCCCCACTTGCTCGACATTGAGCCCCGGAACCAACGTGCGCTGCGTTGGCAACGTCCGGCACAAGCCCTGTGCGGCGCACTGATAAAACTCACGCGAAGTCTCAAACTGCTCAGACTCTCCACCCAGCGTCTCGGCGCCCGCGACGCCGTAGTGTCGCACCCATCGCCCCGGCTGATTCTTGGGCTTGACCCACACCAGCCATGTCCCCGTCTCGGTCACGATACGGTCCACGCCAGTGCCCGTAAGCCCCAACAGGGTGAAGTCCCAGCACACAAGAACTTGCAGCAAAAACACAGTCCAAAGCGCGCCGCGGATCCAGCGCATGTGGTGATTGGCACGCGCAGTGGCCGAAGTCGCGGGCGGCTCCGTCGACACCATCATCGCGATGGTCCGATCGCCGCGGAGCGTTGGGATCACGCCGTGCTGGCGATACGCTGCCGCTTGGTTGCCATCCATCGCGCCGCTGAGCATCCCGGTCACCCACACGCGCTCGCCTTGGGTCAACCGTGCAGCGCGCGATCGCGTCTGATTATCCAGGTACTTCTTCTCGTCGACTGCGTCTCGAAGCACCGTGTGGGTGTCTGGCTGCACCAAGACATACTGCCCGTCGTCGAGCTTGACCCTAAACGGGTTGGCGCGGACCTCGCGGCTCTTCTCGATCCACGTGATGATCACGCCGCCGCCCTTTTGCTTCACCTCTTGGCGTCGCTGCATGAACGTGACGCTCATGGCCTCTTCGCCTGGTGCAAGCTCAACCACGCCCTCGATCACAGCAGGCCCGTTGGCCAGCACCGTGCGGTTGAGCCAGGTCTTCTCGAGCGCGGCGCGCTGCTTGTGTCCGCGTCGTAGCGCAAACGCAATGGCCAGCAAAATCACAGCGGGAATCCACAACGCCATCGCGATCCCCGAGAGAGAATTCTCGCTCGAGACCACCCCCGGTCCGACCACCACGTCGTCGGGTTGTTCGGGCGCGATGTCTCGCGTGGTCTCACCCGCTGGCGCGACGCGTGTCCACTCTTCGTGTTGGCGATTTTGGCAGCCCGCCAAGAGCGCCAAGCTCAACGCGCACGAAGCCCACAGTGTTGAAGTTGTCCTACGCATCGATCGAACCCTCGAACCTTTCATCACGCGTCGCAGCGAGCGAACGCAAGCCTCACGATAGCGCGTTCGAGTGAGCCTGCGTAGCGCGCGGCCGATCAGCCTTCTTCGCCGAAGTGTCCCACGTGCGTGTCGCCGTATCCGTTGCCATCTGGCTCAAGATTGGTGAACTTCGTGAGCTGACGAATGAACCGCAGGCGCGCGGTCCCTGTGGGTCCATTGCGCTGTTTGCCGATGATAATTTCGGCGACACCCTTGTCTTCGGTGTCCTTGTTGTAGATCTCGTCACGGTAGATAAACATCACCGTGTCTGCGTCCTGCTCGATGGCGCCCGACTCACGAAGATCGCTCAACTGGGGCCGCTTGTCCGTGCGGTTCTCGACCGCGCGGTTAAGCTGCGAGAGCGCGATGATGGGCACGCCGAGCTCTTTGGCAAGCTGCTTGAGTCCACGCGAAATCTCGCTGATTTCACGCTCACGTGAGTCCATGCCATCACGCGAGGCCTTCATCAGTTGGAGGTAGTCAATCACGATGAGACACAGGTCGCGCTCGGCCTTCATGCGTCGCGCTTTTGCCCGCAGGTCCATCAGCGTGAGCTCTCCCGAGTCGTCGATGTAGATCGGGAGGTTGTAGATGTTCGAGGCCGCCTGCGTGAGCGCGGTCATCTGGTCCTCGGTCATCATGTTCGATCGCAAGAGCGACTGGTCCACGTTGGCTTCGCCGCAGAGCAGTCGATTGGCGAGCTCGACGCGCGGCATCTCGAGAGAGAAGAACAACACGGGCTTGCCCGCTGACTTCGCCGCGTTGGCCGTGAGACACATCACGAAGCTGGTCTTGCCCATCGCAGGACGCGCCGCGATGATAATCAGCTGGCCCGGATGCATCCCCGAGGTGAGCTCATCAAGGTCGCGAAACCCTGACTCAGTCCCCGAGATCCTCGCCCCGCGCTCCATGGTCTTTTCGATGCGCTCAAACGCCTCTTGCACCGCGACCTCGAGCGGAATCAACGTGCTCTTTGAGCGGCGCTGCGCCACGCCAAACACCTGCGCCGCAGCGTAGTCAAGGTAGCTGTCGGCTTCACCGCGCTCGCCATAACCCCGCGCCACGATCTCGTGCGCGACACCGATCATACGGCGGACCTGGGCGAGGTCTGCGACGATGCGTCCGTGCGTCTCGGCGTTGGCGATCGTCGGCGTTGTCTCAGTCAATTCGCCGAGATATTGCATCCCGCCGACCGCATTCAGTCGCTCGCGGTTGCGCAGCTCGCTTGAGAGCGTGACCACATCGATGGGCTCTCCACGCGCGTTGACCGCGAGCATGGCCTCGAAGATCACCGCGTGACCTGGATGATAAAAATCCGAGGCCACCACCGCGGCGCTCACGGTCCCAAACACCCCGTTGTCCAAGAGCACCGCGCCCAAGACGGCGCGCTCGGCGTCCAGGTCGTTGGGGGGGATGTTTCCCTTCGCTCCTTCTTCTTGCTCCCCGTGCTGATCGCCACGGTTAAATCCACGGTTTTCTCCGTTGCGACGAAAGCGCGCGCCCCCGCCCAGTGCTCCGTCTTTAGTCTCTCGGTTGCGTCCTACAATGCTCATAACGGTCTGCGTGCCCCAGTGACTCGGGTAGCACGAGTGACCCGATCGATCTCACTTTGTTGCAGAAGTGACAGAACACACCCGCGCCCATCCGCCCGCCCGACAGCGAATTGGGCCGAAACATGACGACCGCATCGCGAATGAGAGACACTGGGTCCATTGCAATGAAGGCACGCCCCGTTCGCTCTTGGTCACACCTCGCGCTGGTGGCCAGCGCAGCGTTTGCGCTCACTGTCTCGCCAGCTCACCAAGCCCTTGGGGACAACCTCGCGGACGAGGCAGAGCTGCAGTTTCAGCTCGGCGCAGAGCGCTATCAGGCCAATGATTTTCGCGGCGCGCTTGAGCACTTTTTAGCGAGCAACCGGCTCGCGCCCAATCGCAACGTCGCGTTTAATATTGCGAGATGTTTTGCTGCCTCGCGGAGGTTTCCCGAGGCGTATCGGTACTACCTCACCGCGCTCGAGGGTGAGACCACGGTCGCGACCCGTCGCGCGATCGAGCAGGCCATGAGCCGTATCGCGTCCGAGCTCGCCATCGTGCGCATCGAGACGGACCCCGCGGGCGCTCAAATCTACGTCGACCGACGTGACCTCGGTGTCCGCGGAACCTCGCCCGTCACACTCGCGTTTGCTCCTGGTACGGTCCACATCATGGCCGAACGCGCGGGCCACCGTGACGCACAGAGCCCTGCGATTTCGCTCTCTGCAGGGAGCACTCAGACCCTCCAATTGGCCCTCCCGCGCATCGTCGGGACCGTCCGTGTCGAGGGCCCCCTCGGTGCCGTCGCGCACTTGGACGACGAACAGTCCGCCCCACTCTGCACGCTGCCATGCACAGTCCAGTCGCCTCCTGGCACGCACACGCTCTTTGTCACACAAGAGGGACACGCGACATTTTCGCGCGTGGTGCAGGTCAATCCGGACAGCGAAATCACAGTGCGTTCGCAACTTGCGGCGCTCACTGGCTCGCTCGTCGTAAACGCCAGCGAGCGCGATGCGCTTGTCGAGGTCGACGGTCGCCCCTCTGGGTTTGCTCCCGCGGTCGTGCGTGACGTCGCCGTAGGGACGCGACATGTGCGGGTTAGTTTGCAGGGATTTGTCACCGTCGAGCGTGACGTTGTGGTGCGTACAGGGCAGCCCACAGAGCTCCCAGACATTCAGCTGCGCAGCGCAGGCGAGGTCACCGCGGCCTCGCGAATCGCCGAACGGATCGAAGACGCGCCCGCCTCGGTATCAGTCATCGATGGCCGAGAGCTGCGCGCGTTTGCCTACCCCACAATCGCCGAAGCCATCCGCGGAACCCGTGGGATTTTTCTATCCAATGACCTCCACTACCCCAGCGCTGGGATCCGCGGTGTGGGCGTCCCCGGGGACTACGGCAACCGCCTGCTGACCCTCGCAGATGGACACCCGCTCAACGACGACGTCGTAGGCGCCTCGTACATCGGTTTCGACGGCCGCACAGACCTCGATGACGTCGAGCGCATCGAGCTCGTCCGCGGTCCAGGCTCGGTCTTGTATGGCACCGGCGCGTTCATGGGCGTGCTCAACCTCGTGACGCGTCCACGCAGTACGCCCACGCGCGCCCACGCGGCCTTCGGGACCTTTGGAGACGTCTTTCGAGGCCGGGCGGGGTTCACGCTCAACCTCGGACGCGACGCGGGCGTGTGGGCCTCTGTGGGCATCGCAGGCTCGGGTGGCGCAGACACCACCGTGAGCGTCCCCAACGCGGACAACACCGGACCGACACTGCTCACCGCGCGCAACCACGGCTCTTTTCTCGCCGGAACCTTTGCCGCCCGCGCTTGGTACAAAGACCTCACCCTGCAGCTCTTTTGGTCCGCGCGAGACCTCTCGGCCGCGCTCGGCGCGTTCAACACGCGCTTCAACGACCCACGCACACGCTTCATCGATGCGCGCTCATTTGCCGAGCTCCGCTACGAGCCCAAGCTCGGAAACATCGGCCGACTGTTTCTTCGCGCACACGCAAATCTCTACCAATTTCGAGGCGCTTACACCTACGACCCGTCGACCGAAGAGGACTACAACGGCACGTGGTACGGCGTCGAAGCACGCGCGCTCTTTGAGCCCTTTCGAGCCCTCCGCATCACCGTCGGCGGCGAATTTCAACACCACCCTGTCGTCGAGCTCATCGGTCGCAGACGCATCACCGCATCGACCACCGAGACCTACCTCTCTGAGCGCCAAGCCCTACTCATTGGTGCTGGATATTTGCTGCTCGAAGGCGACCCCGCCCCTTGGCTTCGCTACTCTGCTGGCGCGCGAATCGACGTGTACAACACCTTCGGAGTGAGCATCAATCCACGCGCCGCCGTGATCTTGCACCCGGTCTCGTCCAGCACGATCAAGCTCACCGCAGGTCGCGCGTTTCGCGCCCCCAGCGTCTATGAGCTCTACCTCAACGACATGGGCATGACCCAGCGCGCGAATCCTGCGCTCCGCCCAGAGACGACTACCTCTGGCGAAATCGAATATAGCCAGCGATTTGCCACCGATTGGGTCGCTGTCGCCGCCGCGCATGGCTCTTACAACGAGGCCCTCATCGAGACCACCGGCGCAGGCAACATGACCGACCCGCTGATCTACAACAACAGCACCAACCCAGTCTTCGTCGTCGGTGGCGACGTAGAGCTTCGTCGCGAGTGGTTCGGCGGCTGGATGTTTTCGGCCATGTACGGCTATCAACGAGCACGCGACGCGATCACCGCCAGCGAGCTCCCCAACGTGCCCGAGCACCTCGCGAGCGTCCGCGGCGTCGTGCCCATCGTGCGCGAAGTGCTCTCACTCGCGTCACGACTGACCCTTGAGTCACCGCGTCCCTACCGCGTCGAATCCACTCCGGGTGCCTTCTCAAACAGTGACCGCACCCCGTGGGCCGTCGTCGCAGACGTCGTCGCCACAGGTCACCTCGACCGGTTTAACATTCGCTATTCAGTGGGCGTCTACAACCTGTTTGACTGGCGCTACGTCAACCCCGTCGACGACGGAAGCGCGCATCGCGCAGCCCCCCAGCCCGGCCGCACGTTTCAGTTTAATCTCGGCGTGGGCTACTGACACACGCCCATCATGCAGCGCCTTCCCATCGTCATGCAGCGCTGGTCACAGCCGCCACAATGCTGCCCGCTTGTAGAGGTATCAACACACGTGCCGCTGCAAATTTGCTGTCCAGAGGGACACAGCGCGCAACGCCCTGTTTGACACACCAGCCCCGCCCCCGCGCACCGCTGCAAAGCACAGCACAACTCTCCATCACCACCACAGGCCGTCGCGTCGGGGGCTGCGACCCCATTGTCTGCGCTCTGAGCGTCCAAGCGAGGATCCAGACGGTCCCAATCAAGCGCGCATCCCGCCGCCATTGTCACGACACCAAGCACGATGGCGCGCGCGATCACGGCACCGCGTCGCGAGTAGATCACCACACGATGGGTCACGGCCCTCGAGCACTCTGTCCTGTCATTTTTCATCTAAAATGCGCCCATCCAGTGCACGCTTCCCGCGCCAAGGGCGACCACCGTCGCTCGCTCGGTGCCCATCCGCGGACCCACAATCGACAGGGTCACTCCGGCAGCGAGTCCCACAAGCCCCACGACTAACATCGCGTTGGCCGCCGTCTGCAACGTACGCCCTGAGTCAATCACGGGAGCCTCTGCGAGCGGGCAGACAGTGTTGCTGCAACGGGCCTGCAGAGCGCTGTATTGCCCCTGCGCGGCCGCGCCAAGCCCCACCGAGGCAAGGGTGCCCACGAGCCCCACGCCAAGGGCCGCAAAGGCCAGCACGCGCACAGGACCGTGCCCTTGGGCAAGCCACGGAAGCACCCGGTAGTCTCGCTCAGGCGCAGGCAGCAGAACAGGTGGCGCGATCACGAGCGGAGCAAACTCGAAGCGTAGCGCGTGGGTCCCGGCGGCGACGATGGTCACCTGCTGCGATTGTGCGGGCACCCCTGGGCTGCTTACGACCACCGTGTGCTCACCAGGGTCCATCGCGATCGGGAGCGCGAGCGCAGCGACAGGGATCACACGTTGAGCGATCTGGACTGAGGCCCCTTCGGGTGGAGTCACGAGCAAAATTCGAAGTCGACCGACACGAGGCTCGATCCCCGCAAGCTCTTGTGTGGCAGCGGTCTGCGTCTCGCGATAGCGCGGGTCGCTCTGGGCGTGCTCACGTGCCTCTTGCACCGTGGTCTCGAACTCGGTGACCGCTTCGGTCATTCGGCCGAGCTCTCGAAGCGCGCGCGCGATATAGAGCCGCGAATTGGGCGACGAACGGATCGCATACGAGCCACGAAAGTCCTCGAGCGCCGCGTCAAAACGCCGAGCATCGAAGTGCGCGAGCCCATTCAAAAAACGCTGCTGAGCGACCGTCGCGAGGTCCTGTGCGGAGGCGACGACCGAGCAGAGCAACAGACCTGCGCCAAGAACGGCAACCGCGCTTCGCTTCACCAAAGTCTCGCGACTGTACTGCAGCTTGTGCCCCTCGCCGCGCGAATACGGAGCGCAGACTACACGCACAATTGCTTAGAGAAATCGCGGGCGAAACGGCCGATTCGGCGCAGGACGTACCGGACGAACCGTGGGCACAGTCTGCGCAGGTGTAGCCACAGGTGTGATGGGTCTGGGCGCAGTCTGAGGTGTCGGTGGATCCACGTTAGAGGGCGTGGTCTCGACAAGCGGCCGAGGCGGCTCGCCACGATCGGGCATGGGCGTGATGGGCCGCTCGGGAGTCTGCGCGATCGTGACAACAGCAGTGGAAATACCGGCAGATTGTGTCGGCTTTCGAACGCTCGCCCACACCGCGACGCTGCCCAGCGTCAGCACGAGGGTCAACGCGAGGCCCCACACGAGGCTACGTTTGGACGTGGGTCTTGCTTCGGAGAGCGACGGCGGCGGCGGCGGCGGGACGCTCTCGACCGTGAGCATCTCGATTTCGCCCTGATGCTCTTGCGGGAGTGATTTTCCGTCGGCGAGCTCGCGCGCCAAGTGTGCGTTGGTGGCGGTAGAGACGACGCGGTCTAAGAACTTGTTGGCTTCGTCGTCGGTCGTTGGTTCGTCTGCTAATTTGCGGAGCTGTTGATGCCGGGATTCGATGTGCGCGCCCAACAAAGTGCGTACCCACTCGCTCGTCTCTCGTGGCGTAGCCGCGGTGACGCCGCACTCTTCGAGGGCGATCACAAACGCATTTGCCGAGGCAATTCGCTGCGTCAAATCACGATGGAGAGCCTTGGCGATGATCACGTCGATCGAGGCCGGCGCGTCGGGGCTAAACTCACTCACCGAGGGGACAATCGCTTCCATCGCCGCGCGAATGGTCTGCGTGTCGTTCTCTCGCTGAAAGAGCTTTTTTCCAGCAAGACTCTCCCAGAGCACCACTCCCATCGCGTAAAGATCGGCCTGGTGGGTAAGCACTTGAGGGGCCTCTTCAGAGAAGAGTCCGTGCTGTTCGGGCGCCATGTAGCCCGTCTTGCCTTTGATATTTCCGTCTCGTGTGTGAGACACGCGGGACTCCGCGCGCGCGATGCCAAAATCCAAGATCCGCGCCGAGCCATCGACACCCAGCAAGATGTTCTGCGGTGAGACATCGCGATGCACAATGTTCAGCGGAATTCCCCTCGGATCTGCGTGCGTATGCGCCGCCTGCAGCCCCTGCAGCGCGTCAATCACCACACGCAATGCGATCTTCAGTGGCAGACGACCGCCGCCTCCGTTTGCCCGCGAGGCACGCTGCAATTGCAACAGCGAGAACCCGTCCACGTACTCCATGACGATGTAGAGCGAGAGCGCCTCGTCTTCGCCAAAATCCAGCGTCGCGACCACGTTGGGATGCCGCAGCTCTCCCACCAGCCGCGCCTCATCCAAGAACATCCGCGCGAAGTCTTCGTCGTGTCGCAGATGCGCATGACAGCACTTGATCGCGACCAAGCGGCCAAACCCCGCAGAGCCTCGTGAGCGCGCCACATGCACGGTTGCCATGCCGCCCGCAGCGATCTCCATCAAGAGCTCATAACGTCCGCCGATGCGCTCACGGGGCGCTTGCTTGGTCTCACGCGTGGCAGGCGATAGCGTCATTTGCAGGGTCACCAGTGTGAACGCAGTCCGGTCCGCGACGCAAGTCATCCGATGAAACACAACGAACACCCTGCAATTTCACTCATCCACCGCGTCACGCTCCGAGCGCCCCTGCGCTCCGCTCCGACGTGCCAACCGCGGGTGGCGATCGGGTGCTTCACGTTGTCACCTCGCGCTCATGGGCTGTGATTTTAGCCCCGGTTCGCGTCGATTTCCCCTTTGGCACGCATCGTGGACTCTCTCGCGCGATTTGAAGCACTCACGCACCCACTCACTCGGTCCTCACGGGTCCACCACGCCCTCTGCGCCGGGCTCCAGAAGAGCCCCAAGGGTCCCCACGCGACAGCGCTTTGAGTGTGCACTTTTGCTCGTGTTCGTGTGGCTCTTGCCAGCTTGTCTCGACCGCCCCGTCACGCCCGCGACGCCCGCGCTCGAGTCCGCTCTCTCAGAGGTCATCTACCTCGATCCGGGGATCAAAGTGGACCTCCTCGTGATGGTGGATAACTCTGGCTCAATGCGCGAAAGACAGCGCAATATCCTGCGACAGCTGGGCCCCATGATCGAGCAGCTGACCAACCCGCCGTGTATCTCGCGGAGCACGCCCGATGCGCCCGATGCGCCAGGTGCGCCAGGTGCGCTGGGGACAACCACCGGGGGCTGAATCCCGGTAGTAAACGCAAAGCGGAGCTAAGCCGTGTTGGCCGCGACAATGGTGACGGTTTGTGATTGTGAAGGCATTCCAGGGCTGCCCACGACCACTGTGTGCTGACCAGGATACATCGCGATCGGGAGCGCGAGCACCGGGACGGGGATCACCCGCTGCGCAATCTGAACCGAGACCTGTTCGGGGGGGGTCACCAGGACGATCCGAAGTCGGCCTACTTGCGACTCGATCCTCGCGAGCTCTCGGGCCTCATCAAAGCGCCTCGCGTCGTCGTGTGCGAGCCCGTTCAAAAGCCGCTGTTGCGCCACGGTCGCGAGGTCTTGTGCTGACACAATCGCAGAGCAAAGTACGAGCCCCATCCCCACCAAACCCAAGACATCTCGCTTGAGCAAAGTCTTGCGATGGTACCGCAGCACGAATTGTTCGCTGCGTGACTATGGAGTCGTTCGATGGCAGTCCATTTCTCAGAGAAAACGCGGACGAAAAGGGCGGCTTTGCGACGGACTCGTGGGGAGCACAGGGGGCAAGTTTTGCGCAGGCGGGCTCACTCTTGGGTCCATGGTGGGGGTGTTTGGAGGCGTGGGGAGGACCTCGTGAGAAGACGAGGGATCAGGCGCTCTCTGCGGGCGCGCTACACGATTGGGGTCGAGAGCGAGAGCGGGCACAGAGCTGGGTGCGACCGTCTGTTGGGGAGTCGGCGTGGCGATCGCTGGCAAAACACGGACGGCTTGCGTCGCTTGCGTCGCTTGCGTCGCTTGCGTCGCTTGCGTCGCTTGCGTCTTTGCACTCCACACCGCGACGCTGCCCGAGACAAGCGCCAGCACGATCACAACCGCCCACACCAGACGGCCAAAGACAGCGGCCTTGGACGAGGTCGAGGGCGTCTCGATTGTCGGCTGATTTTCTAGTGAAAGTGCGTCGGCCTTGGTCTGTTCGCGCGCATGGTGCGCCTGCGTGGCGCTCGATACGACGCGATCCAAAAACTCATGGGACTCTTCGGCCGTGGTGGGCTCGTCTGCAAATTTGCGGAGGTGTTCGTGACGTGACGCGATCTGAGCGCCCAACAGTCCTCGGACCCATTCGCTTGTCTCGCGCGGCGTAGCGGCCGTGACACCACACTCTTCAAGCGCGATCACAAACGCATTGGCCGATGCAAATCGCTGGGACAACTCGTGTTGATGTGACTTCGCAATGATCGCGTCGATCGACGCAGGCGCATCAGGAACAAACGTGTTGACCGACTGGACAACATTCTGCAGAGCCGCGCGGAGGCTCTGTGATTCGCCCTCTCGCTGAAAGAGCCGTTTGCCCGCCAACATCTCCCAAAGCACCACTCCCGTGGCGTACAGGTCGGCTTGGTGTGTGAGCTCTTGCGGGGCGACGTCAAAGAGCAATCCATGCTGCTCGGGCGCCATGTAGCCCAGCTTGCCCTTGAGGTCTCCGTCGCGCGTATGCGACACGCGAGACTCCGCGTGTGCGATGCCAAAGTCCAAAATCCGCGCAGAGCCATCAATGCCCAGTAGGATGTTCTGGGGAGAGACATCACGATGCACAATGTTGAGCGGATTTCCACGCGGATCGGTGTGCGTGTGTGCTGCTTGGAGCCCCTGGAGCGTATCGATGATCACCCGCAGCGCGATCCGCAGCGGAAAGCGCCCGGCGGCTCCACTGGCAAGCAACGCTCGGTGCAACTGCAGTACCGAAAAGCCGTCGACGTACTCCATCACGATGTACAGCGACAGCGTCTCGTCTTCGCCAAAGTCCAGCGTCGCGACCACGTTGGGGTGCCGCAGCTCGGCCACCAATCGCGCCTCGTCCAAGAACATCCGCGCGAAGTCTTCGTCGTGTCGCAAGTGGGTGTGACAGCACTTGATCGCGACCAAGCGCCCAAAGCCTGCGACCCCACGCGAGCGCGCGATGTGTACCGTCGCCATTCCACCCGCGGCGATCTCCATCAACAGCTCATAGCGTCCACCAATGCGCTCGTGCGACGTTGGGTGTGACTCACGCGCGACAGGCAACTGCATCATCGAACGAGCCACTGTGAACGTAATGAACCCTTCGTGGCAAGCTGCCGAGCGGACGCACTTGCAAATACCCTGCAAATTCGCACACGGCGGATGTACTCTTCCTCCCGCAGCACCCTTCAGCGAGGTCCTGTGTGTGTCTGTCTCCGCCAACGCGAGATGGCATCGATGTGCTCGCGGGTTGCCATCGCTGAGCGCCACACAGCCAACACCAGCGTGTCGTGAGCCTCCCCTGGGCCTCAGAAAAGCACCGCGCTCAGACACGGCACAGCTCTTGGCACGCTTCATGGATTCCCACGCCCGATTTGAAGCCCCCACGCACCCACTCACGCGGTCCTCACGGGTCCACCACGCCCTCCGCGCCGGGCTCCAGAAGAGCCCCAAGGATGCCCACGCGACAGCGCTTTGAGTGTGCACTTTTGCTCGTGTTCGTGTGGCTCTTGCCAGCTTGTCTCGACCGCCCCGTCGCGGCGGCGACTCCCGCGCTCGAGTCCGCTCTCTCAGAGGTCATCAGCATCGATCCGGGGATCAAAGTGGACCTCCTCGTGATGGTGGACAACTCAAGCTCAATGCGCGAAAGACAGCGCAATATCCTGCGACAGCTGGGCCCCATGATCGAGCAGCTGACCAACCCGCCGTGTATCTCGCGGAGCACGCCCGGTGGCGGGACTCCACGCCCCTGCGACCTTCACAACCCCGACGAGACACGACAGTACCCACCGATCGACGATCTCCACCTCGCGGTCGTGTCCTCGGACCTCGGCACGCCCGGATCGACGGTGCCAAGTTGCGACCGTGGGGACACCGGCGATGATGGGCTCTTCAACCCAATTCGCAACGGAGCCGCACTGCGAGAGCACCTCCCTTGGGCACCTCGAAGCCCAGGCGCAGAGCGCGCGCCGGCAGACCTTCGGCCAACAACATGCGACAACAATCCCTTTCAATTTCCTAGCTTCATCGCGTTTTGCTCGGACGACGCGCACCGGTCTTGCGATCGCTCGGGCGCGTTCGCGAGCACACGAGATCCCAATGCATTTACCGACTGGTTTCGCTGCAACGCGGGGCTGTTTGTCAACGGCTGCGAGCTCGAATCGCAGCTCGAGTCCGTGTGGCGCGCGCTCGTCCACCACGACGCACGAGAGACCTCGGGCAACGCCTCGCCCAACGCGGGATTTCTTCGCGACGACGCGCTCTTGGCCATCGTGATGCTCTCGGACGAAGAAGACGGCTCGGTGCGCAACTGTGACAACGACCAGGGATTCTCTTCGCAGAATGGCGCTCCCTGTCGTGACGCGCGCGCGGTGTACGACAGCCAGAGCACCTCGTGGTCTGCGACGGGGCTCGACCAGCGCTTCTACCGCTATCAGCCCGGCGGCGAGCAAGATCCCACGTGGAACCTCGATCGCTACTACAACACCCGCCCCGCAAACACGCCCAACCGCTGGACGCGTGACCTGCTCTCGCTCAAACCTGGACACCCAGAGCGCATCGTGTTCGCCGGAATCCTAGGCGTTCCGCTGGTGATTCCGACACGCACCGAAGGGACCGAGCGTCGCATCGTGTGGGACCAGCTCTTAGGCGCCCCCGCTGCAGCGAGCCCCGAGGACTTCTACGGGCGTGACAGCGCAACCGCCATCTCGGGCACGCAAGGCACCGCCGGGCCCTTCTCCATGCGCGCGGCCAACCCAGACCCGCTGTGCGAGCACGTCGTGCCCGCGTGTCGCACCGAAG
>JAUXYJ010000094.1 GCA_030694465.1 Deltaproteobacteria bacterium
CGGGCGGCGGCGGCGGCGGCTACGGCGGCGGCGGCGGCGGCGGTGGTGGTGGCGGCTTCGGTGGCCCTGGTGGCCCTGGTGGCTTCGGCGGCCCCGGCGGTGGGCCTGGTGGCTTCGGCGGCGGGGCTCCCCCCAGCGGTCCTCCTCGTGCTGGCAAAAATGACCGCAAAGGGCGCAGGACCGACGAGGGTGAAGGCCGTGGCGCTCGAGGCGGCGGTGGCGGTGGCCGTCGGGAGCGCGAAGACGACTGGCGCGACGATGCCACCGACTGGGAAGACGAGTAGACCTCCCTTCACGGCCGCTTGAGCCCGAAGTGAACTGTCCCGGAGCTCTCACGCGACCTCCTCGGACCGAACCCCCTAAGCCCACCCGAGAGAGTCTCTCGCGTGGGTTTTATGCTGTCTGCTATTGCGACCTATTGCGATGTGCGCAGCGCGTTGTATGCGCCAGAGTCCTCGCCAGATCGCTCGAGCCAAGAGGTTCGTTGGGCGTTCAGGGCTCGTATCGCATGGCTCGCTAGGGGTATAGAGCGCCCCTATGGCCATTGTCTCGCTCTCCGAGGTCACCCGCTCTTATGGCGCTCGCACCGTGCTCAACGGCGTCTCGCTGGGCATCGAGCCCGGCGAACGCGTGGGACTTCTGGGGGCGAATGGGTCGGGAAAGAGCTCGCTCGCGAAGATCCTCGCGGGTCTTGAACCGCCAGACACAGGCACCGTGGCCACCCGACGGGATGCGAACGTGCTCTATCTTCAGCAAGAGCCAGTGTTTGCGCCCGGACTCACTGCGTTTCAGGCGATTGAGCTGGGTCTGGCCCGTTGGCAGAGCGCACTCAAGCGCTACCACGAGCTGACCGAACAGCTCAGCGCACAGAACGTCATGAGCCAAGCCCTGGTGGACGCGCACGCCGCCGCCGCGGGCGAAGTAGAGCTCCTGGGCGGATGGGATGTCTCACACAAGATCCACACGTTTATTCAGCGTCTTGGCATCGCGGGTCCCGACGCGCTGGTCGACAAGATGTCCGGCGGCGAACGGCGACGCGTCGCGCTCGCGAGGATCCTTGTCGAAGCCCCGACGCTCGCAGTGCTAGACGAACCGACCAACCATCTCGATCCCGAAACCGTCGAATGGCTTGAAGATTACCTGGTAGATGAGTTTGCAGGCTCGATCCTCTTGGTCACCCACGATCGCTACGTACTCGACCGAGTCGTCACGCGGATTATCGAACTCGACCGCGGAAAAGCCACATCATTTGAAGGCAACTACCGCACGTACCTTCAGATCCGCGAAGATCGCGCTGCCGCTGACGCCCGAGACGAAGCCACCCGGCAGAACACATTGCGCATCGAGCGCAACTGGCTCTCAAGACAAGCGCCCGCACGAACGACCAAGCAAAAAGCACGTATTCTGCGGGCCATCGAGCTTGAGTCGCAGGCCAAAGAAGCGCAGGTGTTGCGACGCGGAGACGGCACCGCGAACTTTGAGTTGGCCAGCGTTCACGGCGCCAAACGCTTGCTCACGGCAGAGGGACTTACCAAGCAAATTGCAGGTCGAACACTGTTCGAGGGCGTAGATCTCTTTGTGCAAAACGGCGAGCGTATCGGCATCGTAGGCCCGAACGGCGCCGGCAAGACCACCCTCGCCCGCGTGCTGCTTGGACAGCTCGAATCCGACGGCGGGACGATCACGCTCACGCCCTCTGCGGTCCCGCGGTATCTCGACCAAAACCGCGTAGATCTCGACGAAGATGGCCTCGTCATCGACGCGGTCTCCGACGGTGGAGACCGTGTTCGCGTGGGCGACCAGTGGCTCCGCGTAGAGTCTTGGCTGCAGCGATTTATGTTTGGTCCAGACAAGCTACGTCAACGCGTCTCGTCACTCTCAGGGGGCGAACGCGCACGTCTCGCGCTCGCCCGCCTGATGCGCGGAGAAGCAAACCTCCTCGTCCTCGACGAGCCCACCAATGACCTGGATTTGCCGACCCTCGCAGTCCTCGAAGAGCTCATCCTGAACTTCGACGGCGCAGTCCTCGTGATCACCCACGACCGCGCGTTCTTAGACCGCGTCGCGACTCACACGCTCGCGTTTGAGCCTGGCCCAAAGGTGGTTCGCTACGCAGGGGGCTACGAAGACTACCGCGCGCAACGCGCACTCCGCGAAGAGCGCGAGAGCCAAGCCTTGCGCGACGCGAGCGCGAACAAAGACAGCGTCCGCCCCGCCCAAAGCGCGACCGAAGAGCCCAAAGGCAAACGCGGTCGCAAGGGCCTCTCGTTTGCCGAACAGCGCGAGCTCGAGGCCATCCCAGAGCGCATCGACTTGGCAGAACAGAGCGTCCAAACAACCGCCAGCGCGCTCGAAGATCCCACCCTCTACAGCCGCGGTGCAGAGAGCATCGCAGCCGCTCAGGCAGCTCATGCGCAAGCGCAAGCGCAGCTCGAACAGCTCATGGCGCGCTGGGAAGTGCTTGAGACGCGCAAGTCCGAGAGCTGAGCAAATTCAGCGACAAATCGCCGGCGAGCCTACACGAGTTCCGCGGACCATCACGTGCTGAGACACGATGCGCTCGTGCCCATCGCTGGGGTGGTTGATCACCCCCAGACCCCGCGCAAACATCTCGCTTGAGCCGCCTCCATCGAGCTTGACCGCGCGCCAGGCTCCTAGGGACTGCATGACCGCCGAGAGCTCTTCAACCGTGGCCCCCGCCGAGGTCTGTGTGCGCCCGTCAATCACGACAAGCCACGCCAGACGGCCGTCACGTGACACCCCCAACGCCGTACGCGGATGCCGTTGCCCGTCATGCGCGATGTGCGGTGAGAGCCGGGGTTGTCCCTCGTCAAGGACCAGCTCACGCGCAGAGAACACATCCCCGGGTTGAGCCGTCACGCTCGCAAACGCGGCACGAAGCGCTGGGATTCCGCTCGCTTGCACTGGATGAATGCGCACCACGCCGTCGGCCGTCAGCTGCACGAGCGCGTCGTGATGAGTCAGCGGCGCAGTGGGCCAGAGCGTCCCCTGTGCACGCGCAGGTCCCTCGGGCAACCGGGTCGAGAGAGAGAAATAGTCTCCGTTGATCGCGACCAGCACGTTGTGCCCTTGCGCGCCCTGGCTGAGCGTCCTGCGCCCTCGCTGGGGCGTGCTCAAGGTGAGCGCATAGCGCCCCGCACACAGGTCAAGGGCTGCCACCGAGAGCACCGCGCGTCGGCCGTCGGCCCACGAACGAACGGTCCGAGTCACCAGCACCCCAGCGCGTAGATTGCAGTGAATTCGCTGGGGATACGGAGAATTCTGCGCAGCCGATGGGATCGTGAGCGACAGCCCAACGAGCACACTCCCCGCCCTCAAGACTCCAACGGTGCATTGCTTTACCAAGGCGTTGCGTGCAGCTCCTCTCGAGACAGAGTACATCGCTCTCACTGCGATGAACGCCACACTCTCTCACGCGCTGATTCACCCTGCCCATGGCGCCGCCCCGACCGAGTGGATCTACTTTCTTCACGGCATCTTGGGCAGCGGTGCCAATTGGCGTTCGTTTGCAAAAACACTGGTCTCACAACGACCTCACGTCGGCGCGGTGTTGGTCGATCTGCGCATGCATGGGAGCTCGCAAGACTTCGCTGCGCCCCACACGGTCGCAGCATGTGTCGAGGATCTCGCCGCGCTCGACGCGACGCTCAGCGCGCCCGTTGCAGCCGTCATCGGACACTCGTTTGGAGGCAAAGTCGCGCTCGCGTACGCGGCCCATCGCGAGCAAATTTCCTCGGCGCTTCGACATGCGATCGCCGTTGATTCAAACCCAGGTGTCCGCGATCCACACCGCGGCAACGACGAGCTCACTCACGTGATCGATGCCCTCGAGACCCTCCCGAAGGTCCTCGCGTCACGCGCGGATTTCGTGTCGGCCCTGGGCCATCAGGGGCTCTCCGCTGCGCTCATCGCGTGGCTGTCTATGAACCTCCGTCCCCGACCCAACCACAGCGACTACGAGCTCCGCACTGATCTGGCCGCCATCCGCACGCTCTTGGCCGACTACTTTGCGCAGGACCTCTGGCACACGCTCGAAGAGCCCAGACGCACACATCGCTCGCTCATTATCGGAGGCAAGAGCGCTGCGTTTGACCAAGCGGATCGCACCCGAGCGCTGCGCGCTGCAGAGGCCTCTCCAGACCATGTCCGGGTCGAGGTGATCGCTGAGGCAGCCCACTGGGTCCACGTCGACGCGCCCGAGGAGCTCCTGCGGATCTGCCTCTCGTCTCTCGCGAGCGCAGACCGCAAGCTTGGGTGACTACGTGAGCGGCTGCACAAAGTCCGCGAGCACTCGCTTGCTCAGCCCCAGGTTCGGAAAATAAATCGTCAGCCGCACGTCGCTGCCGGCCTCGACTTGCTCGATCTTTCCGATACCGAACTTCGCGTGCTTTACGCGCATTCCTTTGCGAAAACCCACGGCGTCATCGTGTCCTGCGCGCGCACGCACTTCTTCGCCGAAGCTCTCCGGACGCGGGCTCTCCTCGCGGTCGTACACCACGCGGACTCCCTCGCGTCCCTGACTCGCTCCCCGAGTCTCGTCCCGGCTAGGGCTCGCGACCGCGGGACCGACGCGCGGTCGTCGCACCGGTGTACTCAGCACTTCGTCAGGGATTTCGAGGATAAATCGCGAGGGCGGCTGGACCTTGGTCTGGCCAAAGATCTGCCGAAACGTCGCGTGCGAAATGGTCAACCGCTTGCGTGCCCGCGTAATGGCCACGTAAGCAAGTCGACGCTCTTCATCCATCTCTTCGGGATCCGCGCCAGGGTTCATCCCTTTGTACGGAAACATCCCGTCCTCCATGCCGGTGAGAAATACCTGATCAAACTCAAGTCCTTTCGCACCATGCACGCTCATCAACGACACGTTGTCTCGGCGCCCTGACTCGTCCGTCTCTTCTTGCATGTCGCCCTGATCAAGCGTCACGCGCTCAAGATACTCGGTCAACGTCGGCTCCGCGGTCTCGCGCTCGTAGTCCCGCATCGAGCCTACGAGCTCCTGCAAATTCTCCCATCGCGCCTGCGATTCATGTCCCTTGTCCGCGTCCAACATCGCTTTGTATCCAGACCGCTCAATGCACTCGACCGCGAGGTCCGCAGGCGAGCGTGGATTTCCGAGGCTCACGCGGCGCACTTCGCTGATCAGCGTCCAAAAGTCCTTGAGTCGATTGCGCGCAGCGCCTGGCAAATCACTGGGATAGTCACCGCTCGCGATGAGCTTCCACAGCGAGGATTCTTTGCCGCGAGCGTGCGTCGTGAGCCGATCAAGCGAGGTCTTTCCGATCCCGCGAGCAGGCGTGTTCACCACACGCAAAAACGAGACGTCGTCGTTGGGGTTCTGCGCGAGACGCATGTACGCCAAGATGTCTTTGACCTCCGCGCGTTCAAAAAATCGCTGCCCACCCACCACGACGTACGGAATGTTAGCCACCCGCAGCGCCTCCTCGATAGGCCGTGATTGCGCGTGAATTCGATAGAAAATCGCGATCTCTTTGCGCGCGATCCCCGCACGCAGCGCCCCACGAACACCGTCCGCAATCCGCTGGCTCTCTTCACGCTCATCGCGACAACTCCAAAGGTCCACCCGAGGACCGTCGCCCTGCTGAGTAAAGAGCTCCTTCTTTTCTCGCCGCCCCAGCCGCGCGATGACCGCATTGGCGGCCTTGAGAATGTTGCCCGTCGAGCGATAGTTTTGCTCAAGCTTGACGATCTTCGCGCCCGGATAATCTCTTGTAAAATACTGGATATTCCGAACATCGGCGCCGCGCCAACGGTAGATCGCTTGGTCGTCATCGCCCACAACACAGAGGTTATTGTGCGGCCCCACCAAGCGCCGCACGATCGCGTACTGGGTCGTGTTGGTGTCCTGAAACTCATCCACCATCACGTACTGAAATCGCGTCTGCAGCTCGGTGCGAACAAACTCGTCGCGCTCTAAAAGCGTCGCAAGTTTGTAGAGCAAGTCGCCAAAGTCCACGGCGTTGGCGCCATGCAACCGATGCTCGTAGTTCGCGTAGACCTCCGCGATGCGTGCATCCCGCTCAGTCTCGGCCGCCTCGGCGAGGTCCAACGGCGAACGCATCTCTTGCTTGGCGCGGTCGATCACGGACATCACGTCTTTTGCAGTGATTTGCTTGTCGTCGAGCCCGCGATCTTCAAGCACGCGGTTGACAACAGCGCGCTGGTCCGAGTCGTCGTAGATCGCAAAATTGCTCGAGAGCCCCACATGCTCGTGATACCGCCGCAGCAGCTTCGCGCCCGTCGCATGAAACGTCGCGATCCACAGATCGCGCGCGCGTTCACCCATGGTGTTTGCGAGACGCGCACGCATTTCGCCAGCGGCTTTATTGGTAAAAGTGACACACATCACGCGCCACGGTGCGACCTGTTTGGCCTGCACAAGGTGCGCAGCGCGATAGGTAATCACCCTCGTCTTGCCGGACCCCGCACCCGCAAACACAAGCAGCGGACCTTCGGAGGTCAACACCGCTTCGAGCTGCGGCGGGTTGAGGAGCTTGCGAAGTTCGTCTGCGGTCATGGCTGGTATTTCTCTAGCAGAGTGAGCGTGCGCCATGTCGTCTCGGGCACGCGGCTATCGGTGATCGTGGGCTGAGTGCCTGCAGTCCGTTCTATACTCTGTCGCCGTGATCCAAGCGCGTTCACAACGTCGACGGCTCTGAGTTGACCGAATTCTGCGAAGCGCAGCGATACGGAGCGCGCAGTGGGCGGCCCCAACCGCTGGCGCAATTGTGAAGCGCACGCGTGATACAGTGACGGCACTGTGTCGCGTGTGAGTATCGTTCGAGGTGTTGAATCATCGGCAGATGTCCAAGCCGAACCCACAAGCCATGGAGCCGTCGAGGATCCATCGCCACTCTCGGACCGCGAGCTCGACGCGAGCCTCCTCGCGGCCTCTGCAGAGGGCGACACCGCAGCGTTTAGACGCCTCGTGGACAGACATCAGCGTCGCGCTCATGCCATCGCCTACGGCCTCGTGCGCAACCCCGACGACGCGCGCGAAGTCGTGCAAGAGGCGTTCATCCGAGTGTTCAAGCATCGCGGTGATTTCGCAGGCCAAGCGAGCTTCTCGACCTGGATGTACCGCATCGTAGTCAACCTCTCGATTGATCGGCTGCGCAAGCGAACGGGCAAGCGATTTATCGAGCTTGATGACTCGGTAGATCTCGACGGCGCGCCCACAGAGCTCTTGCCCCGGCGCGATGAGGTCAACCCCTTCGCGAACCTGGATCGTAGCCGCCTGGTTGAAGCGATGCAGAAAGCGCTCGATGAGCTTCCGCCCTATCACCGCGCAGTGATCTTGCTGAGAGAGCTCGAGGGAATGTCCTACGAAGAGATGGCCCAGACCCTCGATATTTCCAAGGGAACGATCATGTCGCGGCTGTTTCACGCCCGACGCAAGATGCAGCGGTCACTCAAGGAGCTCCTGGGCGACGAAGTACCCGACGTGAAGACAAGCGACAGCGACGGCGAGGATTCGTGAGCCCATTGAACACAATCCCTCCGCGCAACGTCTCTGTTTGAGCGCCTCCAAAAGATCCCCGAAGACCCTCTTGGCCACTCCCCATGACCCACGTTGACGACCACGACCCACGATTTGCTGCCGAAGCCCTCGCGCTCTCGACTGGCGAGCGTTTTGTGCTCCGAGTGTGGAGTGAAGACGCCGCCCCGGCCGTCGATACAGACGCCCTCACCGCTTCGCTCTTGTTGGCGCTCGCACTCGAGACGCCGGACGAGGGTCTCTCAAGCGCCTTCACGTCGTGGGAGCACGGAGTCGACACAATCGTGCAAGGGCACGACGCGCATCAAGCGATTGTGTCAGCCATGGAGTCGGCAGTCCGCGAAGAGGCCCAGCTCGAGAGCGCCCTGGGAGGCCTGTTTCAGTGCTGGGCGCAATCTCCCGTGGTGAGTGACTCTCTGCAACCCGTCGAAGAGCTTGTCCTCGCCCTCTCGCTCGAGCACGAAGCACTCGCTCCGCAGGTCAGCCAGGCGATCACGCAGTGGGCCGATACGGCTGTCCCAGCGCTCGATTCGGCCCAGCTCGATGCCCTCGTGGCAGCGGTCTTCGCCGAGAATACCCCGGCACTCCGTGCGTCCGAGCCCATCGTTCAGAGCGCGCGGGTCATCCCGCTTCGCCGCCGTTGGGTGGCGCCCGCAGCCGTCTCGTCCCTCATCGCCGCGGCCGCAGCTGCGGTCTTCATGGTGATCCCGACGCAGCCTCCAACGCAGCCACCACCGACTCGCACGCCCGCAGCAGCGCAGGTACTCCCGAGCGTGCCGACGGCGCCCCCTTCCGTCGCGCTCCCAACCACGACGACCCTTGGCAGCGAGGTCGAGAGCGTCGAAGTCGAAGGCGACCAGACCTCGTTTATGGTGCTCTCACTTCCCGGGATCGAATCCGGAAGCGCGGTCGCGGTCGTCTGGATCGAAGACAACCGAAAAACCAACCCCGTGCGTTGATCGCGCTCGGCACATATCACGCAACAAGCTCACCCATCAACCAACGCGCCGTATGCGAAAACGCTGATTTTTCGCGAGAAATACTCCGTATGCTTTGCCGCCGCACCTCGCCCCCGATTCAAGCACTCACCGCCAAGCTGCTAGGTCTCGCGGTGTGGCTCAGCGCGAGCTCAGGCATGGCACAGGCCGCTCGTCCCACGCCGCGCGTTCAACGCCAGTTGGCACAAAACGCGGCGCCTGTTGCGCTCGCCCGCGTCGAGCTCACCGTGATGTCAGCCTCCAACGGACAGGGTGGCGTGGACCCTCGGCTGCAGGCATTTCCGCAGCTCACGAGGCCACCGTTTAGCGCGTTCTCAAAGATCGAGTTTGTCTCGCAGCTCGCGCGGCCTCTCACGGGTACAACGGCGCGCTTTCCGATCCCCAACGAGGGCACCGTGACGGTGTCGCAAGGCCCCAACACCCGCGGACGACGACTCACGCTCGTCGTGACCATTCAGCTCGGCGGGCGATCCCATCAGACCCAGTTCTCGGTAGCGCCGGGCGACCCCTTTTTTCTCGCACATTCACTCGGCGCAGACAACGCCCTTGTATTGCGTTTTGTGGCTCAATAACCAATCTGACTCAAGCTCAACGAGAGAGCGCAAAGCTCCCGGCAAACGCCTCATAGGCCACGCTCGCTACTCCGTTTCGTGTTGAGCCCGCGTACCTCGCCCGCCCAGGCAACGGGCGTACGCTAAACACTCCCCCTTGCGCCAGCGTCACCAGCCCCGCGTGCACCGCCGCGGTGCAGACGCTTGAGTCGTCCGTGTAGACACCCGTCCCCCACACGGTCGCCTTCGTCCCATTGGGCGGACACCAGACGCGAAAGCTCTGGCCGTTCGAGCCTCGATGGCTGGCCGCCGACGAGCCCCACCCGAGAGACTCCGTGCCCTCCGGACCGTGAGGCAAGCGCTCGTACATGCCAGCGTCAAACACAAACGAGCCCGCATAGTTTCCGAACGCCAGCGTGGTGATTTCGTTGCGTGTGGAGGCCGCAAACGACTCCATCGCGCGCCCGGCGATGGCCTCTACCGTGCCTCCCTCTGCCACCGTGAGCAGTCCTGCATGCACCGCCGCGCTGCAGACGCTCGAATCGTCTGTGTAAATGTCGGTGCCCCACACGTTGGCCGCCGTACCTCCAGCAGGACACTCGAATCGAACGCGTGCGCCTTGCTGACCGCGGTGAGCCTGCATCGTTGCCCGCCACGGAGCCACTTCAGCGGGCCTGGGAGTGGACTCTGCGAGCCCCATCGCAGGCCCCCCGACGAACGCAAAGGAGAGCCCAAACTGCCCAAACTCGCGAGAAGCGACGGCCATCCGCGTGCTTCCGCGGTAGTGTGAGACCCCGGTGATCAGCAAGAGTGACAGCTCGCCACCCACCGCAGGATCCAGCCGCCCGCTGTGCACAGCCGCGGTACACACGCTCGAATCCGCGGTGTACAGGTCCGTGCCCCAGAGGCGCGCAGTGGGAGCTCCAGCCAGACAATTCACACGAATCACCCCGCTCGCGAGCGTGCCCAAGGTCTGCGCAGGCGTCTCCCACGTGATGGTCACAGCGCGCGAATCTGACGGAGTCGGACTCTCGCGCGAAGCGAAGGGGCTGCGCAGCTCAAGACTCATCCGCACGGCTGGCTGCGGCTGACTGTGTTGCGATCGTTTGCACCCGCTGCCAAGCGCTGCGCTTGTGAGAGTGAGTGTGACGAGGCTGCCCAACCACACACTTCGATCTGCCATGGCGCTCATGATAGAGCACTGAACCCACCACAGCACGAGCACCTTGGGATCAAAGCGAAACAATACCCCGCGTTCTCAAGGCAGCGCCTAGCGCGGCGGGGTCTCTCGCGTGAAGTCCACCACGCCGTTGCCGCGATGCTCGACGACGCCCTCAAGCCGAACGCGTCCGCGCGCAAGCTCACGGGCTCCACGCGCGTCGTTGATCGAGATCTGCGCTTCGTAGGTCTCCATGGGATCAATGTCGCCAGGCGTGCGACGCAGGGTGGTGCTGTGAAGCAAGATTCTCTGGTCGGGATCCGCCACGTTAATGGTCTCGTTCGAGATGTAACGAGACACGCGCCCCTGCACGCGAAACCAAGTCAGCGTCAGCGAAACAGCGTTGGGTGGGCGAGCCATAAACACAAACATGTTGATCCGCCAGACGTGGTTGGCGGTGTCTTCTTGAAACGCGGCGGTCCGATGTCCGCCAGCCCATGCACGGATATCTCCAGTAAAAAACCTAGGGGGACGACCCGTCACGAACGTGATCGAGCCACCCCCGCGACGCTGCGCGAGAGCCTCTCGGCCACCGAGCACCAGGGCCAACGCGCCGCTGCCGACGCCCACTAACAACCCCCTCCGATCAATCACCGACATACTTCGTCCTCCAACAATTTAGCTTCGGCGGAGAGCCCTGCTGAACACACAATTCGCTGATGTTCTTCACACAATCCGCGACGCGTCGACAGCTTACACCGATTGTGTTTTGCGTGGTGCCATGAACGCAGTCGCCCAAGGCTGCATTCACTCTGCGATGGGCTTTGTCCCTGACAATAGCGCCGCGCGCGTGGCCTCGAACGTCGCCCAAACATACACAAGACCAAGCACGCAGAGCGCCGCCGAAATCGAAAACATCGTGAGATATCCCAGGTGATGCGTGATGACTCCCGAGAGCGACGCTGCGGCGCCTGTCGCGATCACGACCGCACAGGACTGCACGGTGTAGTCCGTCGCAGCGCGCTCGGGACGACACACATCCATCATGGTCGTAAACAGCGCCGCGGTCGCACATCCGCCTGCGAAATGCTCAAAGCCAGCCGCTGCCGCGAGCGCGCCGATGCTTGGGTGAGAGCTCGCGAGCAGCGCGTACGTCGCGACCGAGACGGCCTGAAGCGAGCCGAATCCCAGCAGTGCACGCCGCCGTCCCAACCGGTTGACGAGCACGCCGCCGATCACCGCGCCAAGAAGGCCCGTCGAGAACCCAACGACGCCAAGCATCCAGCCGATCTGACCCATGCTCGCCCCCTGATCGACAGAGAACGGCCGCACCATCCCAGAGGCGATCGCGTCGCCTGTCTTGTAGGTCAAGAGCAGAACCAGCCAACGCAGAATCCCTGGCCTTTTCCAGTCGAATGCAGTGATCGAGGTCAGCGCACCGCGAGCGATGCCCCCCAACCCGCCGCCCCGAGTTCGGTACGCCCCGGCCTCAGGGACTGGCTCTTGTGCGAGCGGTGCCTCGCGATGGAGCAAGATCGGGACACTGACGAGCAGCATCGTGACCGCCATCGCCAAGAGCGTCATCGACCAGTGAAAATGCTCATAGATCGGAAGTAGCAGCCCTCCGCCGACGATCATCCCGACGCGATAGCCAGCGACCTGAATCGCGTTGCCAACACCGCGCTCGGAGGCACGCAACATGTCAACCGCGAGGCCATCGGTGGCGATGTCCTGCGTAGAGGCCAACAAGTTAAACAGCAACACCGACCCAAAGAGCCATCGAAGCGATCGCGTGGGATCCATCAAAGATAGTCCCAGCATCGTCACCACAGTGAGCGCCTGAATGGGCACGATCCACGAGCGCCGCTTGCCAAACGTGCGTGAGCCGTAGCGGTCAACCAGCGGCGCCCAGAGAAACTTGAGCGACCAAGGAAGGGCCAACAAATACGACGCGCCGATGAGCTGAAGCGAAGCGCCCTGCATGCGCAACATCACCGGAATAAACTGCGTAAAGAACCCAAAAGGCAGCCCCTGGGCGAAGTACAGCGAGAGCAAGAGCGCAAAGCGCCAGGGTCGACCTTCCATCGCGAACATCGTTGCCATACAGGTTCGCATATCGAGGGCGCGCGCCATACGGCGACGCGTGAATCGGATTGAGTGCTACGCAGGCGCGCAGGCTTGGCGTACCGTGCGCTCCGGTAGCAACTGGCATGGCGACACGAAGTGCTTTGATTCTTGGGTCTGCACCTGGCTGCGACCTTCTGTTTACTGGCCCCGGCGTAGCGCCAACCCACGCGCAGTTGTCGTGGCGCGAAGGGTTGGTGCTGACCGATCTTTCGCAAGGCGCGACGTTCGTCGACGGCAGGCAGCTGCTCGGCGGCGAGACCGTGACGCTCAGCGGCTGGTCGGCCAACATTGTGCTTGGGCAGACCCCTGTTTCGCTCACTGCGCCAGAGATCGCCCTGCTTTTTTGCGAGCGAAGTCAACTTGCAGCGGACCCCAGTGGGTCCTTCGTTGTCGGACGAGATCCCGCCCGCGCCCACGTCTTGGTCGCCCATCCGGGAGTGTCTGGGGCGCACGCACGCGTCGATTTGGCCTCTCGAACCGTGACCGATTTGGCGTCGACGTCGGGCACGTTTAACGCACAGAAGCTGCGCCTTCAGCCCCACCAGCCTTACCCGATCGAAGCGCACAGTGGGGTCTTCTTTGGAGCTGTGTACATCGCAAGCGTCACGCTCTTTGAGCTCGCGCAGCGTGGCAGCACGGCCGGAGGATTCTCACACGGAACGCCTCCGCCCACTGCACGCGCGGTGTCCTCGTTGCCTGCCTCTGCGGGCCCCTCGATCTCTCCTCCGGCGATGGGCGCCAGTCACGCTGCAGATGCTTTCTATGTGCCCACTGCGGGTGTCGCACCCGTAGGTGCTGCTCCGCAGAAGGCGCGCACGATGTTCGGCGAGATGGACCTCTCGTCGCTGCCTGCGGCCGGCGGATCGCCACGCGAAGCCATCGTGGGCCGCCTGCCCACGTGCGACGTGGTGCTGCCGTATCCCCAGCTCTCTGCGCGTCACGCGAGCCTCAGCCGCACGCCAGATCACAAGATCGCGGTGATGGACCTCGGCTCGCTCAACGGCACCTACGCGCGTGGCGTACGGCTCCAGCCTGGGATTGCCGCGATCATTGAGCCCGGCGAGAAAATTTTTGTCGGCCCTTACCCGATGGTCGTCGACCTCGACGGCACGACGCTGCGCGCTTACATCGACACTGATCGGCAAGAATGGACTGGAAATCTTGTCGAAATCGAGGCTCTGGGCCTCACGCTCGAGGTCGAGGATCGCGAGCACAAGGGTCGTCAACGTAGGCTTCTTAACGAGATCACGTTCAAGTCAAAGCCCGGTGACCTCATCGCGCTCATGGGCCCCTCCGGCGCAGGAAAAACAACCCTTCTGACCGTGCTCAACGGATACCTCAGGCCAACCTTTGGCGAGGTCCGAGTCAATGGTGAGAACCTCTACGCGGTCTACGAGGCGCTCCGTGGCTCCATTGGCTATGTGCCGCAGGACGACATCGTTCATCCCGAGCTCACGGTGACCGAAGCGATCCGCTACTCGGCGAGGTTTCGGCTTCCCTCGGACTACAGCGATCAAGAGATCGAGCGGCGTGTCACGCAGGTGATTCGCGACCTCGGTCTCGAGTCCGTCAAAGACCTCGAGATCGGAAAGCCCGAACGCAAAGTGCTCTCCGGCGGGCAGCGTAAGCGGGTCAACATCGCGCTCGAGCTGGTCACCGACCCGGCGCTGATGTTTCTCGACGAGCCAACGTCAGGGCTCGCCGCAGACGACACCGTGTCACTCATTGATTTGCTCTCGAACCTAGCAAAACGTCAGGGCAAAACGATCATCGTCACGATCCATCAGCCTGCGCGTGAAGAGTACGAGAAGTTCAACCTCGCGCTCATCATGGGCTACGGCGGCGAGCCCGTGTACTTCGGGCCCACGGGTCGCGAGAGTTACGAGTTTTTCTACCGGTTTGCGCAGCAAAAATCGGCAACGGCCAAGCCCATCGACAACCCCCGCGACATGTTTGATCAGCTCCGACATCGCGAACAACTCTTTGTCGACAGCGGGCAGTATGCCAACAAAGGGGACGCACGGTTGGCGGCCGCGCAGGCTTGGCGAGCAGAGTACTTTCGGCAAGACAACCCGACGTACGTGCGGATGTACACGGGCCCACGAGCGCCCGGTCAAGCGGGGACGTCGCCTCAGCCCACCCGGCTTCGTGTGCCCCTCGCTCGGCAGTTCTTCTTGCTCCTCGAGCGCT
Organism: Deltaproteobacteria bacterium; assembly: GCA_030694465.1. GTDB lineage: Bacteria > Myxococcota_A > Polyangia > Polyangiales > JAUXYJ01. The sequence continues at coordinate 14,563 of JAUXYJ010000094.1, forward strand.
ACGCGAAGGTGAAACAACGCGATCGCTCAGGGACGGCGGTCATGCTCGCGCAGGCGCCCATCATCGGAGTGCTCTTGGCAGCCGTGTTTCATGACAGCGCGAAGGTGCCCAACCTCTGGTGCCGTATGGCCATCGAGCGCATCGAGAACGCCGCTCGCACCGCAGGTCAAAACGTCGACCCCCGATGCATGATGAACGCCGCGCGATTTGAGCCAGTTCAGGACTTCGGCGGCGCCTTGTTCTTCTTGGCAGTGGCCGCCATTTGGTTCGGCACCAGCAACGCCGCGCGCGAGATCGTGAGCGAGCTCGCGATCTATCGCCGCGAGCGCATGGTGAACCTCTCGATCTTTAACTATGTCATGTCGAAGTTCTTACTTTTGACTGGATTTGCGCTGGTCCAATGCACCGTGCTCTTGTCAATCGTCTACCCCATCGTAGGGCTCGGCGGCGGGGACTTTGGGCCCTTCTTGCAGATGCTCTTCACGATGATCATGACCGCAATGTGCGCGACCTCGGTCGGCCTGCTGCTCTCAACGTTGGTCACTTCATCCGAGGCCGCCATGGCGCTCACACCCATCGCCCTGATCCCTCAGGTTGTCTTGGGTGGGCGGCTCGTGCCCATGACGAGCAAGAGCTGGCTCGAGTGGGCCATGAGCTTTGTCCCGGCGCGCTGGAGCTTCGAATCCATGATCGCGGCCGAGCGCATCGCCGTCGCCGACGAGTGGCGAATCCCGGTCTGCGTGGCTCAAGGGGTGGGCATCGAAGACGGACGCTTTCAGTGTGCGCTCGAAGAGATCCGAAGCACCGAGCACGGGCTCGGTGGACTCGGCTTCGCGACCTACGATCTGCCCTGGGTCGCGTGGGCGATTCTGCTGACCATGACCGTGCTCACGCTCGGTGTGGTCATGATGTTGCTCAAGCGTCGCGACCCTGTTTAATCACTGCGATGACTTAGCCCACACAGGTCGTGCGGCCTCCGCGGTTAGGGCCCGCTGTCGACCATCGCAGAGACACAGCCTCCGCTCTCTTCGTTGCACACGACAGCCGAGAACTCTGCTTCGCCGTCGCCATAGAGAAACACCGCATGACGTGTCGCACGGGACGGCATCAGCCTAAACCGTTTGCGAAGCGGCCCTGCACACGCGGGTCCCTGCGAGAGGTGCACCGCGAGTGTCAACACCTGCCCCGCGGTGGTCTCGAAGTAGCTCTCCCGCGCTTGCCCTGGCCTCGCCGCGGCGGACCCAAAGAAGCCTCTCCCGCCTAGCCCCTGTGCGATCGCTCGCTCACCCTCTGGCCGAACTGCGCACACGTCCATCGTGCGCTGCGCGGGCCATGCGCCCAGGACGCGGATCAGCGCCTGCCCTGCCGGGATTGTCTGCACGCTGGCGCGCTCGATACGATTGTCCACCCGGTCCCCGACGGCCCCTGTCGCGAAGACAAAATACACCTTCGCAGCCTCCAGCGTCCCTGCGCCCGTGTTGCTGCCTAAGCGCTCTGCCGTTGGCGGTTGCATCCCTTCAAACCGCGCCGCGAATCCTTGCGAACCCGGCGCGACATCGATCGAAGCGACCTGCCCGTAGGCCAACCCAGTCGTCCACGGCGCGCGTCCAGGGAGACTGCTCCAGACCGACAAGGACCTCGCGCGCTCACCGTGCGCAAGATGAAGAATCACGATACGAGCCTGCCCCGCCGTCATCGCGCGTCCCGGAATCGCCAGCGGAATCGCTTGCAATCGAACCACTCGCCCGGCCCCCGACCCGCGTGTTTGCCCCCCTGCGAGCAATGCCCCGAGGACCGTTGACGCACACATGGCGAGGCCAAACCAAGATCTCATTCGCATCACGATTACTCCGACACACCAACTCGATAGGCGCCCTGCCAGTCTATACGTTGGCCCAAGGCACGGTGCGCAAACCCTAGAAAATAAGGGCGATATTCACGCAAGTGTATCGTCCCCTCAGGCTCGTACGTGGCACGACTTGCTCCATCCGGCGACGTCGCCGGGTCGAGTGTTACGGCTGCAACACTTGAAACAAGCACAGCAACACCGCCGTCACGTTGTAGCCCGTCGCAAAGCCCTCGATGCGCATCGGCAGCGGCTGCTCGCTGCCATTGGGGAGCAGCATCCCGACCCTCCCGTCGCTCGCAACAACCAGCCGAACGTTGTCGGGTCGCACGAGCTCGCCTTGGGCAGTGACGCGGTAGCCAGTTCTCGTTCCGGCGAGGGTCACGACACGGTCTTGTGCAAGCCCAAGCACCTCACGCCCACGGACATCCACGATTCGCTCACCCGCGATCCGCGCGATGAGCGTGCCGCGCCGGTGGATCGTCCCGTCTGCCCTTAGCGTGAGATCCACGCCCAAATCAGCGCCGCTGGCGTCGCTCGACGGGACTAAGTGCATCGGCGCGATGACCATGGCCTGCGCGAGCGTCGGAGCACTGCGCGCGGCGTCTAGCACACCCACATCTTCTTCGACCGTGATCACAACGTCGGCGAGCCTGCCGCTGTCCCTCGATGGCACGACGACGCCTAACGAAGCATTCGGTGCGATCGCCGCATCCCCAGGAATTTGTGACGCCGATTGGCTCCCGCTGGCGTGCATAAGCGTGCTCTCTGTCGCGACATGAGAGTCGCTCGATTGCCCACTGCATCCGAGTATCTGCAGCACGCCGAGGACTAGTACAACGTGGTCCACCCCTCGAGAGCCGGGGCGCTCGCGTCGACTGATTCGCTCTCCCATGTTGCCCAGTAGCGTAGCGAACATCGCGAACAGCGCGCCTCAATTTCGCGTCCCGCGTCGAGGTCGTCAGGATCGAGCGGACGATGGCCGACTACGACCACGGACACAGCATCGCAGCGTCCACAGGCCCATCGCCCCGCGCCCACGGCGCTCGAAAACACCTGAATGGGAGTGTTCATTTCGGCCAAATTGCAGGCGTCACGAACCTCGGGGGCGATCGCCCACTTTCGCATGCGCGCGAGCAATGCGGGCATTGACGAAGGACCGAGCCACCGAGCCAGCGTGTACAAGAGCACCCGAGGGTGCGAGGCATACCGCGGCCACTCTGCGCACGCCTGCATCACGAGAGCATCCGTGGCCTCGACGGATTGCTCGCGCGCTTGCAGAGACCGCCACGGAGAGTCCTCACGCGGAGAGTCTGCGCTGGGGCGGCGAAGCAAGACGACACGAAGCCCGACCTCGACCGAAGGCATGCTGGCGAGGACGCCTCGCAGATCGACTCCATGCCCTGCGAGAAGCTTAAGCACCTCATCACGGACCACCTCACAATCACTCGCGCGAGCGACATCGATCAGCCAAGCGACACGAACCGATTTTGGCAGCAAAATCGCTTTCCAAATCACTCGAAGACTCCTAGCAAGCCTTGGAGCATCGCAGGCGAATTCTCTAAGCCACCCTGCGATCGATTGGTGCGACACCAGGGCCTCGGCGACCTGCTCGGTCGCCAGCGAGTCCATCTCCAAATCCAACGCATTGCGCGCGTCGCGAAGCGCGCCAAACACCACGAACGGCAGCTGACGACGGACCCCACGGTCTGCCAAGAGCTCGTCGATCGCGCGCCGTGTAAGCGCCATCGCGGTCACTTCAAGCGCTGCACCCCCGTTGGATGGTGTACCCAGCGCGCTTCGCAACATGGGCCTGAGCGTCGCCAACACCGCGTCTACCTGCGCACCGGTGTGACATCCGGCGAGACCCAGCGCGAGTCCGACGCGAAGGGCCTGCGTTGCAAATTCTTGCGAGTCCATGGTCATGGGTGCCACACGCGTTGCTCCGCGTGCGCAAGAGATTGCGCTCGGCCAGCGCCACACGGCGAATTATTGCGATGCCAATTTGCAGACCCAGCCGGCATGCTGTGACGAATCCGCAGGGCAGACGCTGGGCAAGTGCCGTGTACGCCCCCAAAGTCCGGCACGCTTGGGTCCCGAAGCGGTTGTCTCCAGAGACCAGAGTGCGAAGTGCGCTTTGACCCTTGGCCCCCGCACATGATACCCAGCGCGCCAGTTTGGTCTCGATCGGTGCGACTCGCAGCGCCCCTCTGTGGGTGCCAGCGCCCGCGAACCGAGAACAAATAAGACTTTCGCCCTTTTTTACCCACTGATTTTCATCATCGATTGAGGAATGCCCCCCATGCCCGAGCTGGCCCGTGGAAAGATTACGCAAGTCATCGGCCCTGTTGTCGACGTCGAGTTTCCTCCTGGCGCGATCCCGTCCATCAACTTCGCCCTCAAAGTTAGCTCTAAAGCCATCTCCGACGAAGAGTGGAACCTCACCGTCGAGGTCGCACAGCACTTGGGCGAAGGCACCGTGCGCGCGATCGCAATGGACACCACCGACGGCCTCGTCCGCGGTCAAGAGGTCATGTCCACCGGCGCGCCCATCATGGTGCCCGTGGGCAAGGCCACCCTGGGCCGAATTCTCAACGTGATCGGCGAGCCCGTCGACGGCCGCGGGCCCGTCGGAGCGACCGATTTCTCGCCCATTCACCGCGCCGCGCCGCTCTTCGTCGAGCAGACCACCACGGCCGAGATCTTCGCCACTGGCATCAAAGTGATCGATTTGCTCGCGCCCTATCGCAAGGGCGGCAAGATCGGTCTGTTCGGCGGTGCAGGCGTCGGCAAGACCGTCCTGATCATGGAGTTGATCAACAACGTCGCGAAGGTGCACGGCGGCGTGTCGGTGTTCGCCGGAGTGGGCGAGCGCACGCGCGAAGGCAACGACCTTTACCTCGAAATGACGGAGTCAAAGCTCGGCGACGGCAAGACCTCGGTGATCCAGAAGGCCGCGCTGATCTACGGCCAGATGAACGAGCCCCCGGGAGCGCGCATGCGTGTCGCGCTCTCCGCGCTCACCGTCGCAGAGTACTTTCGAGACGTCGAAGGACAAGACGTCTTGCTCTTCGTGGACAACATCTTTCGATTCACCCAGGCAGGCTCTGAAGTGTCGGCGCTCTTGGGCCGCATCCCAAGCGCCGTGGGTTATCAGCCCACACTCTCGACCGAAATGGGCGCGCTCCAAGAGCGAATCACTTCGACCACGCGCGGTTCGATCACCTCGGTGCAGGCCGTCTACGTACCCGCAGACGACTTGACCGACCCGGCCCCCGCGACGACCTTCGCGCACTTGGACGCGACCACGGTGTTGTCGCGCTCCATTGCAGAGATGGCGATCTTTCCGGCGGTGGATCCCTTGGATTCTACCTCGCAGATGTTGCAGCCAAGCATCGTGGGCGAGCGTCACTACGCCGTCGCTCGCGACGTGCAGCGCACATTGCAGCGCTACAAAGAGCTGCAGGACATCATCGCGATCTTGGGTATGGACGAGCTCGCACCCGAAGACCGACAGGTCGTTGATCGCGCTCGCCGCATCCAGAAGTTTCTCTCGCAGCCCTTCTCGGTGGCGCAGCAGTTCACTGGGTTCGAAGGCAAGCAGGTGCCGCTCGAAGAGACCATCTCGTCGTTCGAAGAGATCCTGTCCGGAAAGCTGGACAAGCTCCCCGAGCAGGCTTTCTACATGAAGGGCAACATTGACGAGGTCAAGAAGGCCGCTGCAGAGATGGAAAAGGCCTAATCCATCATGGCAATGACCGTCTTGCTCGAAGTCATTACCCCCACAGGTCCGGTGGTAAAGATCGCCGTGGACCAGGTCGAAGCGCCCAGCGTCAACGGTGAGTTTGGCGTGCTCCCGGGCCACCTTCCGCTCCTTGCAGCGCTCGAGCCTGGCGTCGTTCGATACCGCACGGCCGGCAAGCTTGTCGCCATCGCGGTCGGTCCAGGCTTCGCAGAAGCGGGCATGGATCGCGTCACGGTGCTCACCGACTCGGCGGTCGAAGGCAGCGAAGTCGACGTCGCCTCGGTGAAGTCCGAACGTGACGAAGTCCTCAAGCAGCTCGAGTCCGTGGCTGCCGACGCTGGCAATGACTACGAAGAGCTCTTGCGCAAGCGGCGCTGGCTCGACGCACAACTCGACGCAGCGCGCGAGAGCGGTAAAAGCTGACGTTCGATGAGGCTCAGGGCTTGCGAATCGCTGTAGCCCAAGTATGCTCCGCGGGCTCTCTGTTGGACTGCTTATGCGCTATCCGTTTGCCACACTCGCTGCACTGATCGTCGCCATCGCGGTGACGCTTGTGTCTTCGAGCGCAAACGCTAGCAGCGCACAGCAATCCATGCCTCGCACGTTTGCGGCGCCTCCCGGGATGGGCCGCTGCCTTGATGTCCCGATGTCCCTCGCGCTGGACATCGCCGAGCGAGAAGCCGCGCGCTTCGCGACGCCCGAATCGCTCACTTCACATGGTGCTCTGGACCCGCGCGAAATTCGCTCGGAGCTCCCAAGAGATTCACGGAGGGGAGCGCGCCAAGCTGCGCAGATCGTGCGTTATCTCCGCAGCGAACAGCGCAGCGGCCAGCGCCGGGTCGTGCACTGTGCGACCAGCCAAGAGCTGGGGCAGATGCCCTCGGTGATTCAAACGCACCCTCAAGATGTGCCTCCCGCGGCCGACGAATCCGTGGGCCCCAAGACGCTCTGGTCCGGTGCTACAGCGCTTGCGTTGAGCCCCGTGAGTAACAAAACCGAGCTTCTCTTGAAGCCCTGTGTGTACGGCGCTGTTGCGTTGTGTGGCCCTCGCGAGGGTCACATTGCGCTGCATTTTCGCCCACCAACACACGCGTAGACTGCACGACGTTCGCGTCGATTCAGCGCCTTCGCCAGCTCGCTCTTCGGGGTTGTGCGCGGCGGCACGTTGAAGCGACCCAGAGCGTGGAGCAGAGATGTCGTGGCGGCGCGATTTGGACTGGCGGAGCTTGAAGAGAGCTTCGCGCAAATAGGTTGCCTCGAATGGGTGCCCGCTGGGAGGGCACCGTGATACCTCTCCGGCTCGAACGTGAAGCGAATTCACGACGAGTCTTTAAAGTGGCACTCGCCACTTGGCCTGAGATTTTTCTCACACTCTTTGATTCTTCGAACAAGCAACGACACTACTGGAGTTATTTATGAGCAAGGGAGCAGCATCGATCTCGATCATCCTTGCCGCCATTTTCGGCTTTTTCATCGGCGTAGTCGCCGGCGGAAAGTGGACTGGCGGAGAAGGAACACCGGCAACCGAGGCAGCAGCCACGGGTGCCAATCAAGAGGACTCGACACGAATTCCAGTTGGAAATTCGCCGGTCAATGGTCCTAACAGCGCTCTGGTCACCATCATTGAATTCAGTGATTTTGAGTGCCCATTCTGCTCGCGTGTTGAAGACACCATGCGCCAGATTCATGAGCGCTACGGCAACAAGGTCCGCGTTGTTTGGAAGAACGCGCCCCTGCCCTTTCACCAGAACGCAGAGCCCGCAGCGCGCGCGTCCGTCGCAGCGCACCGTCAGGGCAAGTTCTGGCAGATGCATCGCCTGATGTTCCAAAATCAGCGCGAGCTGACCCAGCCGAACTTCGAGCGCTGGGCCACCGAAATCGGCTGCAATCTCGAGCGTTTCCGCGCGGACATGAACTCCCCGCAGACCGCACAAGAGGTCGCTGCTGACAAAGCCCTCGCCGAGCGCCTCAGCGCCCAAGGGACGCCCAACTTCTTCATCAATGGCACAAACCTCGTGGGCGCTCAGCCGCTCGAGCGTTTCACCGCCGTCATTGATCAGGTTCTCGCGCGCGCAGAGACCCTTCAGCCACGCAACCGCGTGTACGCTCAGATGGTGGACAGCCCCGTGGCTGCACCCGAAGAGCCCCAGCGTCCTCGCCAGCCTGAGCAGCCCCGTCAAGAGCTCGACCCCAACACGGTCTACAACGTCCCGGTCGGCACTTCTCCCGTCCTTGGCGCGATGGACGCTCTGGTCACGGTGGTGGTCTTCTCGGATTTCGAGTGCCCATTCTGCGCACGCGTAGAGCCCGCGCTCGCAACCCTGCGAGAGCGATACGGCCGCGACATTCGGTTCGTCTGGAAGCACATGCCGCTCCCCTTCCACCAGAAGGCCGGCCCAGCATCCGAAGCGACCCAAGAAGCGTTTGCACAACAGAGCCACGCTGGTTTCTGGCGCTTTCACGACCGGCTCTTCGTCGAGAACCGCCCAGCGGACATCCTCGAGCGCCCCTCGCTTGAGCGCATCGCGCAAGAGCTCGGCCTCAACATGGCTCGCTTTCGCGCGGCGTTGGACAACCACACGCACAACGCAACGATCGAGGCAGACAAGACCCTCGCTACCGCGATCGCAGCCAACGGCACGCCCCACTTCTTCATCAATGGCCACCGCCTCGTGGGCGCTCAGCCCGTCGACCGCTTCGCAGCAGTCGTAGACACCGCCCTCGCCGAGGCGCGAGCCAAGGTCGCGTCGGGCACGCCCCGCGCGCGCGTCTACCAAGAGCTCACCAGCAGTGGTGCAAACGCTCCGGTCTACCAGAACAACCCCACCCCGGCACCGGGCGCAGCGGCTCAGCCCGAAGCTCCCAACCCCAACCGCGTTTACACGATCCGCCCTGGCACGCGCTCGCCCTTCCGTGGCGGCGCAACCGCGCGCGTCGTCATCGAGCACTTCAGCGATTACCAGTGCCCCTTCTGCACACGTGTAAACCCCGCGCTCGAAGAGATCGCTCGCACGTACGGCGACCGCGTCAAGATCGTTTGGCGTGACTATCCCCTGCCCTTTCACTCGGGCGCGATGCCCGCAGCGATGGCAGCACGCGAAGCCCACGCACAGCAGGGCAACGCTGGCTACTGGCGCTTTCACGACGCGCTCTTCACGGGCCAGTCTGAGCTCGGTGGCGAAGGTGCACGCGCATTCTTGGAGCGCACCGCGCAGGCCCAGGGCCTCAACATGGAGCGATTTCGCGCTGCGCTCGACAACAACACCCACCAGCAAGCCATCCGCGATGACATGGCTGCTTTGGACGCCTCGGGCGCCGAAGCAGGTACGCCCGCGAGCTTTATCAATGGCCGATTCATCTCTGGCGCTCAGCCCTTCGCCGAGTTTCAGCGCGTAATCGACCAGGTCCTCGCAGCGCGATAGCGCATAACGCTGTGATAGCAATGGCATTTTCGAATGCCCGCGTCACAGCTTGAACATGGGGTACCTCCGGCAGCGATGGCTGCCGAAGGAGCCCTACGTGCCGCTTGGCTCTGGGCACTCACGAGAGAATCCTCTGAAGACCTGCTGAAATTTTTGCATCCTGGCCATTGTCTGTCCAAGACCTGCATTGACACTGGTGCTTACATCCGCCTATAAGCGGGCCGCCCAGAGAGGGGGCTTCGGTGCGATGACCTCGCCCGAGGTCCGTATCAAGAGCCGCAGTGGTCTCCCGCTGCGCTTCTATTTCGTTTGCGTTTGCACGTGAACACCCAACCCCTCCCGTGAGGCTGATTCTACCGCCACGATGCCCCCCTGCACCGGAGCAGGTACCTTCTCACACGAGAACTTCTCGCTGGAGTCACCATGGCTGAGCGCACGGCAACTACCAAGCCCACCATCGAAGAGATCCACCACCGCGACAGTCAGGTCTATATCTGCCTTGTGCTCAATCGCAAGCACCGCTCTGCGCGGGTCGTGGACTTCTTGTCGGGCAATTTTCCTCAGAAACAAGCGGCGATCCACAACATTGCTGTTCGCGAGGGGATTGAGCGGGTCTACACGCTCGTCGAGCGTGAAGAGAGCACGGGTTGGGCGAAGACCGGCTACGCCCGCGAGGGATCGATCCCTGGCTACTACAAGCGCTCCGATGCGCATGTGATGGGGCATCTCATCCATAGCCCACCCAAGGTCGACGATGACGGCAATCTCGTCGCGCCAGTCGCGGACGCCTCCAAGGCCGAGAAGATCTACAACCAGGTCAAGAAGCTTAAAGAGACCTTGGCTGTGTTGCGGGGCGCCAAGACAGAGCTCATGGAGACTCGCGCTTTGGACGCGCTTCGCAGCGCTTTCAAGGGCAAAAAAGGCGCACCCCCGCCTCTCGATGACTGCTTCGGGCGCACGGGCTCAAGGCTCAACATGGTCGCGCGAGACCCGAAGGCGAAATCACAAGAGCTGTTCGCTTCGGCCGAGGTCCAGGATTGTTTTGGCAACGCCTACTTGCAGCTCGGCGCACTGCCCACCAACGAGACCGAAGCGCGTCTGCTCATCGCGTTGTTGCAGAACATGGCGGAAGAGCTCAAGGGACGCGAGGTCGCCAGCGCGTTTACCTACGCGCCGATGCAAGACGTGCTCTTGGGCGCGGCGCTGATGCAGGCTGGTTTTCGCAAGACAGGCCTCCTCGCTAAACACCTCCTCGCCGACGGCAAGCGCGCAGACAGCATTCTCTGGGCCCGTAAGCTGATCAATACAGCCGCAGAGTCCGACGCAGCGTAAGCGCTCATGCGCGAGTGTTTGTGTGAGGGTTGCGGGTTAACCCAGTGAGTCGATCGCGCCGCCAAAGCGTGCACAATGGTGTAAAGTGCGCCTCGCGTGGGGGGAGCGGAGTCAAACACGATGAGCTTGCTGGTCGGACGATCGGGCGCAAAGGCTGCCCAGATAACCTTCGGGTGGGGCCGCGTCACATCGATGGGTGCGAGCGTGTGTCTTGCGTTGGGTTGCGCGAGCGCGCCTGAAGCGCGACCCAGGATGGCCTCCGAGTTCGGCGGAGCATCCCAGGGCCGTACGGTCGAGCATCCCGCCAATGGCAGGCTACTGACGGCCCCCCATCGCGAGCCTCCTGCACAGACCAACGCCTCAGCCCAGACGACCCACGAACCGATCATCGTGGGAGAGACCTCGCCGCGACCGCCCACGCGCCATCCCTCGTCCCCAGAGACACCCATGGAAGAGCGTGGCGAGCAAGCGAACGGGACCGACGTGCTCGCGGGTGTCGCCGTCACCGAAATCCGGGCGCCATTTGCGTCTGTGGCTGCCGCAATCCAGCGCTTCGATCAGTACCGCGAGTTTCTTCCGCGGATTGTGGAGAGCCGGACGGTCCATCGCAATCGCGCAGAGACCGACGTCTACCTTCGCGCGGATCTACCCGATGGTCTCGGACCCTTGTGGGCACTGGTGCGATTTCGCGTCACGCGAGCTCATAACTCCATGAGAATTGTCGGCGAACGACGGGACGGGACGCTCCGCCGATTTGAGCTGCAGATTGACGCATCCGCGGTGGTGGGAACTGACACGACGCGCGTGGCCCTACGGATTTTGGGTCTCCCCCCGTGGCCCTTGCCCAGCGGATTTTTGTCACGGCAACACGTCCGTTGGACGGGGCGCACGTTGCGTGCGCTGCAACGGCGGATTGAGGGCTCTGTGCCAACGATCACGCAGTCAGCGCCTGGGACGCCAGCGAACGCCACCATGGCTCCGATCGCCGCGCCTTCTCGTACGCACTGACTTCGTGAGCAACTAACCCGCCAGATGGTTTTCTTTGTCCACTCCGAGCCCTACTTACCGCGATGGAAGTGGCGTGCTGGTTGACCCCAAGAGAACCACGGTGATAGAAGCCCGCGCGTCCTAGCGGACGTTTTGACAAAGACTCGCTAGATGATGCTGGGCACGAGCCCGAACTTTCGAAGCCTGCCCGCAAATCTGCATTCTTTCTGGAGACTTTACCTACGATGTCGCAAGTGCTCCTCGCTTTGGCGAGCGAGCGGCCGTTGATCAGCTTCGACGGAACGCTCGTCCTCAACATCGCCCTGTGGCTTCTGCTCTTTATTGTCCTGCGTCCCCTTCTCTGGGAGCCCATGGTCAAACTGATCAGCGCACGAGAAGGCGGAACGTTCGGATCGCGAGACGACGCAAAGCGACTTGAGCGCGAAGCCAAGGAAAAGCGTGACGAATTTGAAGCGGCGCTCAAGACAGCGCGCGCCGCGGCTGCGACGGAGCGAGACAACATCCGTGCACGCTCGATCCTGCAAGAGAGCGAGATCCTCGGTGTCGCGCGGTCCAAAGTCAGCGAAGCCGTCGAAGCCCAGCGCGCGCTGATCGATGCGCAGCGCGTGACGCTCCGTGCAGAGCTCCAGACGTTGATCCCGGCGATCAGCCGCGACGTGGCTTCGAAGGCGCTGGGTCGGGAGTTGGCATCATGAAGAACCGCTCGATTGTTCACGCGCTCGTTGTTGCGTCTTCTTTGCTCTTTGCTCGCGCTGCGGTGGCACAAGAGCACGGCGCGCACAGTGAGACGCATCAGGCTGAGGTCGGTCACGGCGAAGCCGCCCATGGCGAGGGCCACGCGGCGGCGCATCATGGGCCGGACTCGATCAACTGGACTCAGTTCGGCGGGACACATGCGGACCACGCGGGGGTGCAGAAGCCCAATCCGCCGCCGTTGGTCGCGAGCGTGATTAACTTTGCGCTCCTCGCCGCGATCCTGTTTTTTGCTGTCCGCCGCGCGATCAATCCGTCGTTGGCTACACAGCGTGCAGCCATTGAATCGGAGTTTGCAGAGGCTCAGCGATTGCGGGCCGAAGCAGAGGCGATGCATCGGGAGTACAGCGATCGCCTGACGCACGCGAGCGATGAGTTCGCGAAGCTCCGCAGCGACGTCGAAGAGGCCGCCCAGCGAGAGGCCTCGCGTGTCATTGACGAGGCGAAGAGTCGGGCTGAGCGGATGCAGGGCGAAGGCCAAGCGCTCATTGAGCAGGAGGTCCGCAGCCTCCGTGTTGATCTCCTGCGTGAATCCGTTGAGGCGGCGGTCAAGAGCGCTGAAGAAGCGGTCAAGCGCGGCATCAACGCACAAGATCAGGCGCGACTCGCAGACGCTTTTGTAGACGGTCTTGAGAAGTCCTTCTCGAGCAAACAGGGAGTGGCCTAAGACCATGGGTGCTGCAGCGAAGCGCTATGCGCATGCGATCTTTGATTTGGCTACTGAAGAGCGCGCACTCGACCGCGTCGCGTTGGAGTTTGTGGGGCTTGGAAAGACGCTCTCCGCGAGCCCCGAGCTTGCCAATGCACTCTCGAACCCCGTGATTCCGCCCACCGAGCGTAAGGCGTTGATGTCTGCGGTTGTCGAGCGCATGGGGATGTCGCCGCTGAGCCGCAACGCGGTGTTGCTCATCACGGACAAAGGCCGAACGAGCATCCTCCCAGAGATCGCCTCGGAGCTCTCGCGGTTGACTGACGCGCGATCGGGTGTTGTGCGGGCCGAGGTCGTGAGCGCTGCGGCGTTGTCCGAGAGCCAGTATGAGCGACTCGCGGCCACGCTCCAGCGCATGACGGGACAGAAGATCACATTGGATCGCAAGATCGATGCTGGCTTGATTGGTGGCGTGACCGTTCGCGTAGCAGACCAAGTGTTCGACGGGAGCGTCGCGACGCGGTTGAAAGACCTTCGCGCGGCGATGCTCCCTTCGTGAATTAAGTAACGCGGTGATTGAGCCCGACGATCGGGCAAGACGCCGATGCAAAGTGACCCAACTTTTGTTTTTGTGACGAGCCATAGAGTGCTCCGAGCAGCGAGGAAGACTGATGCAGCTCCGTGCCGAAGAGATCTCGCAGATCATCAAGCAGCAGATTAAGAACTACGAAAACGCCATCGACGTCAGTGAGACTGGGACCGTCTTGTCAGTGGGCGATGGAATCGTCCGCTTGCACGGCCTCTCAGGCGCAATGGCGGGCGAGCTCCTAGAGTTTCCGCAAGGCATCGTGGGCATGGTGTTGAACCTCGAAGAGGACAACGTCGGCGCCGCGATCTTTGGACGGTCCGAGATCGTCAAAGAGGGCGACACGGTCAAGCGCACTGGGCGCATCGCGGACGTCCCGGTGGGCGAGGCCCTCTGCGGACGTGTCGTCAATGCGTTGGGGGAGCCCATTGATGGCAAGGGTCCGATTGCGTCGACCGAGCGTCGCCGTGTTGAGATCAAAGCCCCTGGCATCATGCAGCGCGAGCCAGTACGCCAGCCGTTGCAGACCGGACTCAAGGCGATCGACGCGATGATTCCGATCGGTCGCGGTCAGCGCGAGCTGATCATTGGCTATCGTCAGACGGGCAAGACCGCCGTTGCGCTCGATACGATCATCAACCAGAAGGGCAAGGGCGTCTTCTGCTTCTACGTCGCCATTGGTCAGAAGCAGTCCACGGTCGCGCAGGTCGTCGCGAAGCTGCAAGAGCTTGGCGCCATGGAGTACACCACGGTGGTTGTAGCGACCGCTGTGGACTCTGCGCCGCTTCAGTACATTGCCCCGTACGCTGGCGTCACGATGGCCGAGTACTTCCGCGACAGCGGTCGTCACGCGCTCATCGTGTACGATGATCTCTCGAAGCAAGCGGTGGCCTATCGTCAGCTCTCGCTCTTGCTGCGCCGACCGCCGGGTCGCGAGGCCTATCCTGGGGACGTGTTTTACTGTCACTCGCGTCTGCTTGAGCGTGCCGCGAAGATGGCCGAAGAGTACGTGATCGTCGCCAAGGGTTCGAAGGACTCGGTTGGCGTGGATGGCAAGCAGTACGTCGGCGAAATCGGCAAGATCGACGCCGAGCACGCGATGGAGTCTATGTCGGGCGAGTTTGAGCTCCGTGCCCTCCCGGGTTATGGCGGGTCGCTCACCGCGCTGCCAATCATCGAGACGCAGGCAGGCGATGTGTCCGCGTACATTCCGACCAACGTGATCTCGATCACCGATGGTCAGATCTACCTCGAGACCGACCTGTTTAACTCAGGTCTCCGCCCCGCGGTAAACGTCGGTCTGTCGGTGTCACGCGTAGGTGGCTCGGCGCAGATCAAAGCGATGAAGAACAAGAAGGTCGCCGGATCGCTGCGGCTTGACTTGGCGCAGTTTCGCGAGATGGCGGCGTTCGCACAGTTTGCTTCTGACTTGGATAAAACCACGCAGAATCAGCTCGCTCGCGGACAGCGGCTCACTGAGATCCTCAAGCAGGCGCAGTATCAACCGCTCCCCGTAGAGCGTCAGATCGCGCTGATTTTCGCCGGAACGCAAGGCTTTCTCGATGCGTATCCGCTCAAGTCTCTCCGACGCTACGAGCAGGAGCTCTACCCGTTTTTGGAGACTCATTCGACGAAGATTCTGGATGTGATTCGCGACAAGCGCGACCTCAACGCAGAGGTTGAAGGCAAGCTTCGCGAAGCGCTCGAGGCCTTCGGCAAGCAGTTTTCTCCGGACAGTCAGTGAGACCTAAGCCATGCCGTCGTTGAAGGCGATCCGCCGTCGGATCGGTAGCGTCAAGAACACGCAAAAGATCACGAAGGCCATGAAGCTCGTCGCTGCGGCGAGGCTTCGTCGCGCCACTCAGCGCATCACCGAGCTGCGTCCCTACGCGACGAAGGTGGGCGAAGTGTTGCGCGCGGTGGTGGCCACCGTGGACACGGGCAGCGCGGACAAACCAGTACATCCGCTGCTTGTTGCGCATGAAGAGCGAAAGAAGGCCTACGTACTGCTCATCACTTCGGACCGTGGCCTCGCGGGTGCGTTTAATAGCAACGCGATCCGTGCGGGCGAACGCCGCAAGCGTGAGCTGCTCGAGGAGGGCTTTGCCGCTGTCGAGTACGTAACCGTTGG
This sequence comes from Deltaproteobacteria bacterium, assembly GCA_030694465.1. Taxonomy (GTDB): domain Bacteria; phylum Myxococcota_A; class Polyangia; order Polyangiales; genus JAUXYJ01. The sequence continues at coordinate 30,035 of JAUXYJ010000094.1, forward strand.
GCGAAAGGGTCGCGATCATTTGCGCCGCCGCTCAGAGGTCATCGCGCACGATTTTACCGGCGCGATGGAAGCCCCTGCGAAGCGCTCGGCCGAGATCGCGCGGTTGCTCGTTGGCGAGTTTGAAGAGGGCGTCATCGACCAGCTCGATGTGGTCTTCACAGAGTTCAAGAGCGCGGTGACGCAGGTGATCGAGCAGCAGACCCTGCTTCCGGTTGCCCTCGCGACCACGGCGAGCGACGAGCAAGACGCGCAGACCGAGTACCTGTTCGAGCCGGACAAAGAGGCGCTGCTCGCGCGGTTGCTCCCGATGTACGTCGAGACCTCGGTCTATCGCGCGCTGCTCGACTCGCTCGCATCAGAGCATGGTGCGCGGATGACCGCGATGGACAGCGCCACCCGCAACGCCAAAGACATGATCAGCAAGCTGACGCTTGTCTACAATCGTGCGCGCCAGGCTGCGATCACCAAAGAGCTCATGGAGATCATCGGCGGAGCCGAGGCGCTCAAGGGCTAACGCGGCGCCAGCCGGTGGGGGGCTGTGCGGTTTGCGGCGTCTGGGGTTGGACGATCGCCGGGGCGGTCGCTGGAGGGGCTTCTAGGGCCCTTGGTGGGCTCGCTGGGGTCACCATCGGACCGAGTGTGCCCTCGCTCAGCTCGCGAGCGAGCGCGGCGCTCTGAGGGGCACGTGAGGCGAGGGTTGTGCGTGCGCGGCCGCCTCGGGCGCCGTACAAGCGCGCGATCTCGGGAAAGCGCTGGACCACGCACTGGTCGACGCTGGTGAATTGGTGGGTCACAGCCCACGGGGACATCACGCGGGGATCGAGGCCGGCGTGCAAGAGCATGTGGGCGATTTCGATCCGGTCATCGTGCTGCGAGGGCCAGCGAGAGTCGTCGTTGTGGCAGAGCGAGTAGAGCAGGCTGACGCCGCGGCTGGCCTCGGTGAGCTGGAGGTTTCCGTTGTGGGCGATGAGGCGTCGGAGCGCGTGGGGCCACGGATATTGCACGGCAAGTTGCATCGGAGTCCATCCGGCAGCGTCGCGGGTGTTGGGGTTGGCTCCGTGACGAAGCAGGAGCTCGAGCAGCTCGGCGGTCGCCGCGGTCGGCGCATGAGTCCCAGTCAAGAGCCAGGTCAACGGCGTCGCACCAGAGCCACGGTCGATGTCATTGATTTGCGACGCTGGGGGCAGGCGTCGGCGGACCTCTGCGACGCGCTCGTTGGCGATCGCTTCGTAGAGCAAATAGAAGCGCCGTCGGGGCGAGGTTTGCGCTGGTTGACTGCCCAAGGGCGTCTGCGCGTGGGTCTTCAGGGGGGAGGCCAAAACCGCCAGCGTGAAGACGCTGGTGAGCGCGGCGAGTCGGATGCCCATGTCTCATACGGTGACACAGGACCCCCCTAGGTCTGACAGTCGCGGGGCGAGCGCTATCGCGAGGGCGGGAGCTGCGCGAGGGAATGTGTTGCGTTGGGCTCGTCGCGATCGGAGTCGGCCATGAGCGCAGTGGCCGCGCGCGCGCCGATGTCGTCTTCGCGAGGGAGCGCGCCGGTGATGCGCGTGATCCAGCGTTCGAGCGTGGGAAAGAAGCCTACTCGCTCGAGCAAGTGGTCGCACAGTCCCGTCGTGATGCAGTAGTTTTTGACGAAGGGAGCGACGTGGTGCTGGTCGTGATGTTGGCGGGACAAGAGCAAGCCTGCGCGTTGCATCAGCCGAGGGATTGTGGGGACGAGGTGAGGCTCCATGTGGGCCCATTTGTGCGCTTGGCTGGTGCACGGGATGCACAGGATAAATCCTGCCAAGACTGCCGCGAAGACCACGCGCCAGCTCACACTTGGGTCGACCTGAAACCACATCGCGGGGACGAGCGCGACGAGGACGGACATGCAGTTTGCGCCGTTGGTCTCTACGAAATCGTGGCGCGTGATGGACAGCGGGTCGACGTGATGCTCGCGAAACGTGCGGATGAAGACGGGTCCGACGACGAACCACTCGGGAGAGCCCCAGGTGTCGCAAAACCAGTGGACCAAGCCCGAGACAAAGTCCGCTAAGAGGTAGCCGATCATGAGCCCGAGGACCGCGTGGACAGGCCGCTCAAATCCTGCGCGCACGACACGCGAGAGAAAGACGCTGATAAGCACAGCGAAGACGGCCATCGCGCCCAGTTCGGCGACGCGGTGGGAGAGCTTGTATCCTGCCGCCAGTTCGGCTGCGGCGCGGTGTTGGATTGGATCCGCCATTGTGGTCTTGGGGACTATGATCTGAAAAATTGCCGGGAATATGTGGCAGAGTGAACCAGCAACTCGATGAGCTTACCGAGTCATTCGGTCGCATTACGCCACAGAGAGGCGGTCGGTTGCGAGAAGTTAAACGGGAGATCTTTGCACCGCAAATGCGCACCGCGCGAAGCACTCTGCGAACACTTTTTCGCAGCGCTACGCTGGGCGACGACGCTCAGCCCAGAGGGTCGTGAGAGCGAGCAACACGAAGAGGCCCACGAGCGCCGCGACACCGAGCCAGCGGGGGCGTCGCGTGGGGGCGTGGGTTGGGCGTGGGTGGCGGTCGACGTCGTGCGCGATAAACTCGAACACGCTCTGCCAAGTGCGTTGCTGATTGGCGATTCCCTTGAGCCCGTGGCCCTGACCGGCGAACTCGACGTAGCGGTGTGGCTTACGCGCTTGGCGCAGGGCTGCTGCGAGCTGACGGCTCTCGGTGACTGGCACGCGGTTGTCGTTCTCGCCGTGGAGCAGAAGGATGGGCGCCGAGAAGCGATCGACGTGTGAAATGGGCGAGCGATCGAAGAGCCGCTCGCGCTCGGACTGGGGGTTTCCGGCTTCGAGGAGGACCCAGTCGGGGATGTTGCAGTGCTCGTAGAAGGTCAGGATGTTGGAGAAGCCAAACCAAGACACGCCGAATCCCCAGTTGAAGCGATCGGTGCGGCCGTTGACACGCTCGGGCATCGAGAGGGCACGCATTGCGGCGTAGCCTCCGTGGCTGCCACCAAAGACACCGACCTGCCGCTCGCTGAGGTTCTCGCGTGCCGCGAGCCAGCGTGCGACGTGGACGAGGTCAAAGATCTCGTTTCCGCCTAGGTCATGATCGTTGAGGGCAGCGAATTCGGCGCCAAATCCGCTGCTACCGCGGACCGAGGGGGACAGCACCGTGATCCCCGCGGCGCAGAGGACTTGCGCGTTGGTGTCCCAACGATTTTCGCCTCCGTAGAAGCTCTGGATCATCGCGAGCCGCTCGCTCGAACGAGGCCAAGGCGTGCGTGGTCGGTGCAAGTACGCGTGAAGTTTTCTAAGTTGTTGTGTGCTCGGATCTTGATCAAACGTGGGAATTTGCACGCGCTCTACGATGCAGGTCTCGGTACGTGCCGCGACGTCGGTGGGCACGGTGGCTCGGGTTTGGGGCACGATTTCCCATCCACCCGAGGCCGCGGGACGCGCAGTGATCTGCTCGAGCGCGAACTGCTGGCGACGCGATTGGCCCTGAAAAAATGCAACTCCGCGTGCAAAGTCCAGGGGATGGAGCGACTCGTCAAACACGCGCCGGCTGAGCACTGCGCCGGTGATGGGCTCGATCAGCACCAGCTCGCTCTCGTAGGGTCGCTTGATCACCGCGCCGACCTGGGTCTGCGCCATGAGCCCACCGACCATGAGCTCAGGGGAGAAGCCCACGAGAGAGTCGACGTCTTCGCGAAAATGAGTGAGCTGTGTGCTGCTTCCGCTCAGTGGAAAATCCGCGCGATACACGTTGGTGAAGCCGTCTTCGTCCGACGTGTAAACGAGGCTGGTGTTCGTCGCCCAGTCGCGCAGGGTCTCGACGTTGCGGCGCGGGCGCGCGGGGTCTGTGATCATGCGGAGGCTGGGATTTGCCTCGTTAAGATCAATCGCGACGAGGTTCTGGTGAGCACGGTCGTTGGCGCGGTTCGCTTGGATCACGACCCTCGCGCCGTCGGGGCTGAAGTTTACGTCGGTCCATGTGAAGGTCAGCTCGGCGCGATCGCAGAGAAGCTCACGGTCGGCCATGGTGGCGAGGTCGATGATGCGGAGGCACGAGCGGTAGGGCGCATGGGCTCCGTGTCTCGCGATGTAGCCGACGCGTGTGTTGGTTTTGTCCAAGCCAAAACCGTAGACGTAGTCGTGATCTGTGAGCCTTCGAAGCGACCCGGTGTCCGCGGCGAGCGCGAAGAGATTGAAGCGCTCTTCGTTGGCGTCGTCGGCCATCACGATGTACTCGCGTCGTGAAGGGACGTAGCTCATGCCTCGGAGCCCACGGCGGGTCCAGTCGATGTCTCCGAGCGGCTCTCCCTGTGTGAGATCCAGCTGGTTTTGACCCGCCGAGAGTGGAAGCTGATGGAGCCGCCGTCCGTTGGGCGTCTCGTGAAAATAGAGCAGCCGCTCAGCGGTCAAGTCCGCTTGAAAACCGAGATAGGGAAAGCCCTCGTAGAAGGGACGGAGATCGATGGATCGTCCGCGAAAGCGCACGACTCGGTCGACCGGCGGCTGAGACTCGGCGCTCTGAGCCATCGCGGATTGGCCAGCAAAAACACAGGCAAAAATGACCGCAAGCGAAGCGCCGACGAGGGCCCTTGGGGAGGCTCTTGGCGGTGGGCAGAGGGGCGCGAGACGACTTCTACGAGTGGGCATGGTCACAGCGTGTGAACCCTACCTCTTGCGCAGTCTGGCTGTGAACCGTTGAACCTCAGGCATGGCATGGCGCGGCGCCAGCCACCGAGCCTCTCGGCACCATCTTGATTGACGATCCACCGAGATCGTGGAGGTCTCGTCACTCCTCGCGATGACGCGACGCACCAGGGGATCGCGTGATGTCGGTGTACGCACGAAGTCGTTGACGTACCCGCGGCTGCTCGCGCAACGTGCGGCAAAAGATCAACATGGCATCTCCCCTCAAGGTTCTGTTTGTCGCGTCTGAGTGTGCGCCGTTTGCGAAGGCAGGCGGGCTTGGCGACGTCGTCGGTGCGCTGCCCAAGGCGCTCGCTGCGCTCGGCCACGATGTCCGCGTGCTGATCCCTCGGTACGACACGATCCGGGCGAGCACGGTGCGACACGCAGCGCCCATGGCGATCCCCATGGGAGGCGGTGAGCTGTGGTGTGCGGTCGAAGAGACCCGGCTGCCGGACTCAGACGTGCCGGTGTACATGCTGGACCACCGTGAGCTCTTCGCGCGGGGGTACATCTATGACCCGCCTAATGGGTTTTCACCTGACAATTTACTGAGATTCGCGGCGCTCTCGCGTGGCGCGTTTTGGCTCGGGCGTCACCTTGGTTGGGTGCCTGATGTGTTTCACGCGCACGACTGGCCCACCGCTGCGATCGCGATGTACGCCAACACGATCGAGCGCGACACGCCGTTTGGTCGCGCGGCGACGGTGCTCACGATTCACAACATGGCCCATCAGGGGATTTTTCCGGCGTCGCAGCTGGGGATGACGCACTTGCCTTCGTGGTTGATGCGGTCTGATGGACTCGAGACTCATGGCGCGCTTGGGCTGCTCAAGGGCGGGCTGTTTCACAGCACGATGATCACGACGGTGTCGCCTACGTACGCGCGCGAGATCCGGACGCGACAGGGTGGATTTGGGCTCGAGCACGTAGTGAATTTTCGTGGAAATGACCTAGTCGGCGTGCTCAATGGCATCGACGACGGGATCTGGAATCCTCGGACGGATCCGGCACTCCCTGCACACTTTGACGCCGACGATCTTTCAGGAAAACTTGAATGCAAACGTGCGCTTCAGCGTGAGCTTCACCTAGACGTGCGTGACGATGTTCCGCTGGTGGCGGTAGTCTCGCGGCTCAACGATCAGAAGGGCACCGATATCATCGCCGAGTGCGTGGGACCGCTTCTCTCGCTGGGGATTCAGCTGGTTGTTCTTGGCAGCGGAGACTCGCAGAGCGAGGCGACTTTTGCAGCGTGGTCGCATCAGAGCGGCGGGCGCATGCGCGCCTGGTTAGGCTTTCGCGAAGACCTCGCGCACCGCATTGAAGCCGCGGCAGATCTCTTCTTGATGCCCTCGCGGTTCGAGCCCTGCGGGCTCAACCAGCTGTACTCGCAGCGCTACGGGACGCTCCCGATTGTGCGTGCCACCGGGGGCCTCGAAGACACCGTCGCGCAGTACGATGGCATGGGCGGCGGCACCGGGTTTAAGTTTGATCACTTGAGCCACCGCTCGCTCGTTGAGACCGTCCGCTGGGCCGTCCGCGTATGGCGAGAGCAACCCGAGCACATCCGCGCGATGCAACAACGTGCGATGCGCAAGCCCATGGGCTGGGACCTGTCCGCCAAGCAGTATGACCAGGTCTATCGCTGGTCACTCGAGCGTCGTCGCGGCGGGGTCTAGTCAGTCGCGCGCGGTGGCGTCTCGCATCGCGCCCGCGTCGCTTGGGGCTCCTGCGTCAGAGCCTCCGCTGCGTGAGAGCTCCAAGAGATAGCTCGACAGGCATGACACCTCGTCGGCGCTAAACGGCATCGAGCCGCGCCCGAGAGGCATCCGCAAGCCACACGAGGGGGTATCCGAGAGCTTGCTGAGCAACACACCGGTGACGGCGTTGCCGGTGACGGTCACGAGCGAGCGGCTCATGCAGGTGCCCATGCTGGCCTGCACGCCGATGAGACGGGCGCGGAGGTCAGCGCTCTCGAGGTCAAGCCCCGCGATGCGATCCGCGGTGGTGTGGCAGCCGGCCGTGGCACAGCGGGGCACCAGCAGGTCGCGTTGCACGTCGGTGACCGTGGCGGGGCATGCGCCGGTGCTTCCGCCCTCTTGCGCGGCGTCGGCGTTGGGGCGTCCGCCCTCGCGCGCGGCGAGAAACATGGCCTCGTCGAGCGTCCCTGGGCAGCCGGTGAGCAGCGTCAGAGTGAGCGCAAACAGGGACGTAAGCGTAGGGTGGGTCTTGGTAAAGTGTCGCGACACGAGCGCAAATGGGCCACAGAGAGCGGGCATTGCGCAAGCGTTCGCGCGACATCTCGCATGTTGGCGGTGACAAAGTGGGCGTTGCGATGGCAGAACGTCCCTCGTGAAATACCTGCCTGACCGCAACGCTGCACGCCCTGGAGACGATCCGATCTTTGCGCTCAACAAGAAAGCGCAGGCACGACGTGCGCTTGGGGCACCTGTGATCAACGCGACCGTGGGTGCATTGCTCGAAGACGACAGCTCCCTCGCGGTGCTTCCAGCCGTGCTTGAGGCCCTGAGAAATGTACCGGCCCTCAAGGCCTCGGGCTATGCTCCCATCTCGGGAGACCCTGCGTATTTGCAGGCCATCGCAAAAGACCTCTTGGGCGATTCATCGCTCGCGTCCATGTACACCGCCGTAGCGACGCCGGGAGGCACGGGTGCGCTCAGACACGCGCTCAGTGTCTTTACCGAGCGCGGGCAGTCGGTGCTCACCTCGAACTTTTATTGGGGCCCGTACGCGACGATCGCGGACGAACACGAGCGGGTGATTGACACCTTCGCGATGTTTGGGTCCGACGGTGGCTTTGATACCGCGGCGTTTGCTGCGGCGATCGAGAAGATGGCCACCGCGCAGGGCCGCGTGCTGGTGTTTCTCAACGACCCTTGTCACAACCCGACGGGCTACTCGATGAGCGCGGCCGAGTGGGAGCAGGTTCGAGACACGCTGGTCGCCTGCTCGGCGCGGGTGCCGACGGTGGTCTTGGCCGACGTCGCGTACTTGGCCTTCGCGAAGGATACCAAGGGATTTCTCAGCTATCTTGAGCCTATCGCAGAGAACGGCGTCGTGCTCTTTGCGTGGTCGGGCTCGAAGGGCTTCGCGCTCTACGGGCAACGCGTGGGTGCGCTCATCGCGTGCACACGTGACGAGAGCGCGCGTGGCGCGATCGGGCGAGCGATGTCGTATGCGTGTCGCGGGACGTGGAGCAACTGCAACGCGAGCGCGATGGACGCGGTGCGCGCGTGTCTAACGGACCCTGCGATGGACGCACGCGTGCGCGCAGAGCGTGAGCGATTGCGTGGGCTCTTGGACACGCGAGTCGATGCATTTAACGCAGCGGCGGCGGGCAAGAACCTTCGCTATCCGCGCTACGACGGGGGCTTCTTTGTGACGTTGTTTTGCGGCGATCCAAAGGGCGCGATGGAGAAGCTTGAGGCGCGTGATGTGTTCGTTGTGCCAGGACCTGGCTCACTGCGTGTCGCGCTGTGCAGCGTGCCCGCGGCCGAGGTCGATCGCCTCGTGAGCGAGCTCAATGACTGCACCGTGTAGTTGCCGAAGGAGACACAGACGATGGATATTTTAGAGAGCTATTTGTGCGGCGAATGGGTTCGTGGGCACGGCAAGACTGCGGCGCTGGTTGACCCGAGCACCGAAGAGACAGTGGCGCACGCGAGCACCGAGGGCTTGGATCTCGCAGCGGCCCGCACGTATGCCATCGACAAGGGCGGCCCTGCGCTGCGTGCGATGAGCTTTGCGCAGCGTGGAGAGCTCTTGCTCACGCTCTCGCGCGCGGTCCACGCCAAGCGTGACGAGCTGATCGAGTACGGCATGAAGAACGCGGGAAACACGCGCTCGGATGCGAAATTCGACGTCGACGGCGCGTCGAGCACGTTGGCGTTTTATGGCGAGCTTGGCCGCACGCTGGGCGACGGAAACTTCTTCGCCGACGGCGACGCGATCCCGCTGGGGCGCAGCTCGCGTGTGTCGGGACAGCACGTGCTTACGGCGCGGCGTGGCGTGGCGTTGCACATCAACGCGTTTAATTTTCCTGCGTGGGGGCTCGCGGAGAAAGCTGCGTGCGCGTGGCTCGCGGGCGTCCCGGTGATGTCCAAGCCCGCGACCGCGACGTGCCTTATGACCGTGCATTTGGTCAAAGCGATGGTCGAGACGGGCGCGCTCGGAGACGGCGTGTTGCAGCTCATTACGGGCTCGACGGGCACACTGGTCGAGCAGCTTGGTCCTCAGGATGTTCTGGCGTTTACGGGCTCGGGCAACACGGGTGCGACCCTGCGCGCGAGTAAAAGCGTCCTGACGAACTCGGTGCGGGTCAACGTCGAGGCCGACAGCCTGAACTGTGCGATCTTGGGGCGCGACGTCGAGCGGGGCAGCGAGACCTATCAGCTCTTTGTCGCGGACGCGGCGCGGGACATCACGCAGAAGAGCGGGCAAAAATGCACGGCGATTCGCAGGATCTTTGTGCCCGCCGAGCGCGTCGACGAGGTCTGCGAGGACATCATGGAGCGCTTGAGCGCGGCGGTCGTAGGCTCTCCGTTTGCAGAGGGAGTGACCGTGGGGCCCGTGGCGACGGCTTCGCAGCTGCGTGATGTGCGCGAGGGCATCGCGGTGCTTGAGCGCTCGGGCGCGAAGGTGCTCTGCGGTGGCGCGGGCGCGATCGCGGGCAAGGGCGCACCGGAGGGCAAGGGCTACTTTGTCGCTCCGACGCTGATGCTCGCGGCGGACGCGCACAAGGCCGACGCGGTCCACGCGCATGAGGTCTTTGGGCCCGTGAGCACGGTGCTGGCGTACCGCAGCGACGAGGAGTGTGTGGCGCTGGTGGCGCGCGCCGGTGGGGGACTTGTCTCGACGCTCTACACCGACGATCGCGCGATCACGGTGTCCATCGGGCTGGGCATCGCGGCCTACCATGGCCGAGTGTGCGTCGCGAACGGGCGCATGGGCAGCGGCTGGTTGGGTCCAGGTACGGTGCTGCCGGGACTCTTGCACGGCGGCCCCGGACGCGCGGGTGGAGGCGAAGAGCTCGGCGGAATGCGCGGGCTGAACGCGTATCTTCAGCGCACGGCGTTGCAGGGCTTTGGCCCGCTGATTGAGCACGCGGTCGCAGGTGCCAAGCGGCTGCCTGCGCTGTAGAGGTTAAGACCCGGCGACGTCGCCGGGTGTGTAGGGCGGCGACGTCGCCGGGGACTTAGGGCACGCCGTACATCTGGACGTCTTCTTCGGTCCAGTCGGGGTCACGGCCTTCGATGAAGCCACGGACGCGCAGGTCGTGGTGCTCTTGAATTTGCTTCGGGGTCCCCTGGCCCAGCACGAGGCCTTCGCTGATCACGAGCACGCGGTCGGCCTCGTCGAAGGCGAGCTTCATGTCGTGGGTGACCATCACGCTGGTGATTTTTGTCTCGTGTGCGAGGTTGCGGATGAGCTGTCCGACGCGGGTGGTGCTGATGGGGTCGAGGCCCATGGTGGGTTCGTCGTAGAGGACGACTTCGGGCTGCACAGCGACGGTGCGCGCGATGCCGACGCGCTTTTTCATTCCGCCCGAGAGGGCGGAGGGCAAGAGGTCTTCGATGCCTAGGAGCGAGACGGCTTCGAGTGCCGAGCGCACGCGTTGCTGCTTTTGCTCTTCGGGCATGGTCTTGGCGTAGTGCTCGCGCAGCCCATAGACCACGTTGTCACGCACGCTCATCGAGTCGAAGAGTGCGCCGTACTGAAAGACCATGCCCACGCGACGTCGCAGCTCGATTTTGTCTGCAAGCGCCAGCGAATTTACAGCGCGTCCTTCAAAGAGGATCTCGCCAGCGTCGGGCAGGACGAGGCCGATCATCATCTTGAGGAGCAGTGATTTTCCGCACCCCGAGGGGCCAAGGAGCGCGAGGACTTCACCTTTGTACACGTCGAACGAGATGTCCCGCAGGACGTGTTCAGCGCCAAAGCCTTTGCGCACATTGCGGAGCGAAAAGAGGGGCTGTCTGTCCTCGCTCATGGTGCGCTCTCTAGCGTGCGCATCACGTCACGCACTGCCTGGACCAGTGTTGGCACTTCGCGCATCGCGTTGGGCCAGTGCGGCGAGATGCGTAGAAATCCATCGGGCATGGCGGTCGCGATGTGCTCTCGGAGCAGCCCACGATGCAGCGCCTCGAGTGAAATGTGTTGGGGCGGACGAAGGCAGAGAGAGCCCGATTGCAGGTCGCGGTCTGTGCTGCGCATCGAGTGAAATCCTAGCGCAGTAAGCTGTGGCTCAAGCGCGTCGAGGTACTGCGTTGTGTGAGCAAAAATACGGTCAATCGTAAGGTCTTCGAGCAGTTTCACCGAGGCCTCGAGCGCAGCGAGCGAGGGCGTCGGGAGGTTGCCTCCCTCGATAAAATCGGTGCGCGCGCGGATGGGTCGGTCGTATCGAAGATGCCCAGCGCCCTCGAGCAAAAACCGTACGGGCTCTTCGTGAGAGAGCCAGCCCGCGACCCTCGGGACGAGCTTCGCGATCTTGTCTGGGTGCACGTAGACAAAGCCCGCGCCTTCGGTGCCCATGAGCCACTTGTGCGAGCCGCACGCGAGATAATCCACAGCGAGCGCGCGGAGGTTTAGCGGGATGATCCCGCAGGCCTGCACGGCGTCGACGAAGAGCTCTCCGCCGTAGCGATGGACCAACGCGGCCATCGCCTCAAGGGGCATGCGGAGGCCGGTCTGAAACTGCACTGCGCTCACTGCGACGAGGCGCACACCCTTCGAGAGCGCGCGCTCAAGCGCGTCGAGGCCCTCTTGCGCAGAGCGCGCAAAGGGCTCAAGCGAGAGCATCTCGAGCTCAAGCGAGAAGGTCTTCGCGGCGCTCTGCCAGGGCGTCACATTGGCAGGAAATTCGCCGGCAAAAACGACTACACGGTCCCCTGGTTTCCATGCCACGGACAGCGCAATGTCGATCACGCCTTGGGTCGTGTTGCTCGTGAACCCGAGGTCCTCTGAGTCGACGCAGAGCATGCGTGCGAGTCGCTGTCGCAGGCTCGTGCGCTGGTCGTTGTACGTTGGCCAGGCAGCAAACGCGCGCGCGGCGTAGTCCTCGCCCACGTCGGTGAGCGCTTGGACCACGGGGCGCGAGGGTGGCGAGATTCCCGCGTGGTTCGCGTAGATCTCGTAGCGCAGCGTCGAAAAGAGTCTGCGGTCACCGAGGATGGGGCCCATGGGCGCAGGGCGAGCTGGGTCGCGTGATTGCATCGGCGAGCGCAGTGGTAGCAGCAAACGGGCTGCGCGCGTGGCTCACACTGGGCGGAGGCGCCGCAGCGGGGTCACTTTGCCGCCCGAGTGCATGGGGTCTCGCGGAGGCAACGCGAGGACCAAGCGCTCGATCAACGGGAGCATTTTGAGCAGGGCGCTCTCGACGTGAAGCGCAGAGGGCGCACCATCGAAGAGCAACACGAGGCGATAGATGTTCGCAAAGGGGCGCACGATGATCCAGAGGTCCTGCGGTGCCTCTGCGCCGCTCTCCATCGCGCGTGCTGCTGCGATGGTGCGAGCTACCCGCAGTCGCATCGCGTCCGATGCGCGCAGACCGAGCGAGCGAGCCCACACGACCGAGCGGTGGTGCGTGTGTTCGCTGAGTGTATCGAGGCTCCGGCGACGTAGCCGGTCACGCACGCTCGCGTCGTCCAAGAGCACGAGATCCGCCAGGCTCTCGCCAATGGATGCGAGCGACGCGGCGGTGCGAGAGAGCACGCTCGCGTCGTCGACGGAGAGGCCATCGCGCGGGATCTCGGAGCTTCCCCAGACCTCGGGAGACGCGTGATCAATCACCACGGCTTCTTCGGCGCGCGCTCTGCGGGCGAGCAGCCCGAGGGCCTCGTCCAGTGGGGCCTGTGCGGCAGAGACCGCGCGGAGCGTCGGGAGCTCTTCTTCTTGGATTTTTGGCGAGAAACTCTCGACCAATAAGCGCAATCGCTCTTGCTGTCGCTCATAGACTGGCGCGTCGAGCGCGTGGTCGAAGCAGACCACAACGCGCGCCCACGAAGAGAGCGGCTGAGAGACGCAGTGGGGGTCGTCAGGCGCTCTGCCGCCGAGCATAATGAACGCGTCTCGACCGCCGAGTTCATGACGAGCGAGCTCGACAAAGCGCAGGAGGTTTTCGCTCATGGCTCTCCCCATTGGGTCATACAAAAGCCGTAATGGCATCGAAGCGGTGCGGTGTTTTCATGGGGCTGCGCGAGGTGCGCAGTGGGGTCCGAAGCGAGCATTTCGCGAGTGAAATTGCGGGCGATTGCACGCACGCTTTGGTTCGGTTGTGCGACGGCGACGCACTGGTCGTCGCGCTCGCAGGCAGACCACGTGGGATGGTCCAGCGGCTCTGCAGAGCACTCGTCGTTGAGACAGCGCGCGCGTGCCGGGACACCTTGCGGAGAGGCGCAGCGAACGCGGCTCATGCGGGCGCGCATCGCACGCGCGATGGACTCGGCGTGGAGCCTGTGAACGGGCGCTGGGTACTCGCAGCTCCCGGTGACAAAGCGGCATTCGTCATCGCGCTCGCAGCGTCTCGACGGGTCACGTGGGCGACCGTTGCTCGGAACAAAAACGCGATATCTCGCCGAAAATCCAGCGTCATCACTGGGTGACGGGACCGGGCTCACGGCACCTCTGCGAGCCGCGTCTTCGAGACACGCGACCAGACCTTCGCGTGTGATCCCGTGGGTCTGGGCTTGCGCGGACGCGTGTGCTCCTGTGGCATCTACCATCACACGCAGGACAAACTCGCTGCGTTCGGGGACGGTCAGCGCGCACGCGCGGAGGTAGGGCGTGAGCATTCGAGCGCTGCGAAGTGCGGCATCGGGGCTCAGCGCGCCGCTCACTTCGGGCGAGCCTACGAGCTCAAGGTCCACCGCGCGGGGTGGCTGTACAGCCTGCGGCGGGCCTGCCTCGGCTGACTCGCTTGCGTCGAGCGAGACGCGGTCAGGCGGGCGCGTGGTGTCTTGGGGAGACGGCGTACGGCAGGCGGCCCACAGCGTCGCTGAGAACAGCCAACAGAGAGACAGCGTTCGCACAGGGGGGCAGCTCATCGCGAGGGGGGAATAAACGTAGGGAAGCGATTGAGATTTGGGTCAAAAGCCAGAGCGTTCGCGCGGAGCTTGTGTCGGCGAGAGCAAGCGCAGGACGTCCATGGAGGTGATCACTCCGGAGAGCTTTCCGTTTTCGAGCACGACGAGGCGGTGGACGTGGTGCTTGGTCATGCGCTCGATGGCGTCACGCAGGGTGGCCTTGGCGTCGATCGAGATCACCTCTCGGGTCATCAGGTCTGCGACGATGCCAGGGCTTGGGTGCTCGGTGGCGGCGACGTTGTCTTTGACTACGAGCTCACCGTGCAAGACCAAGAAGTACACAGAGTCACCGACCTCGCGTGATCGCTGGTCGCGGCGATTGAGCAGGTCGGTCTGCGAGATCACTCCGACGCACTGACAGTCGCCGTTTACCACGGGAGCTCCGGTGATATGTTGCTCAGCGAAGAGCTTGGTCGCTGCATCGAGGCTCGTGCTGGGCGTGAGCGTCGTCACCGCGTGCATCATGCAGTCACGAAGCGTGTTTGCGAGGGCGAGGTTTGCGTCGAGGTTCATGGCGACGCCACCATGCCTCACACTGCACGCGTAGAACAAGTGTGCGTGCGCCAAGATACCTTAGGGGCTAGCGCGCCGCCGAATTTGCGCGACGGGCCGACGCGCCGACAGGCGCCGCAGGCTGCACCGCGCGAGCGATCACTTCGAGCATCGCGCCAATGCGTGTCATCGCGTCTGCGTTGTCTCGTTGAAACACGGCGCTCACGATGAGCGACGCGTTGGGCCAGGGCTGAGCGCAGTAGACTTCGCGCAAGCGGTCTCCGTTGTGGACCCTGCGAATTCGCGCGCCAAACAGCGCAGGAACATAACCTGGGCGGTCGGTGCGTTCGCCCTCGCTGACGAGCCAGGGGCGCAACGCAGACCACGCCTCGGCGCAGCGTCCTGGGCGGCGGCCGACGGTGAGCGTGGCGCCGCTGGGCTCTGAAGCGCGAGCGCTGACCGCGTCGCTTGGAAGCGGAAACCCAGTGGCTTCGCCGGCAAAGAGCCAAGGGCCTTCGTCGTCGAAGTGCGCGAGATCGATCTGGCTGCTGTCGAGTCGAAGCGCGTACGGCGTGCGAGCAGGGCGCGAGGTGAGCGCCTCGGCCATACGAGCGGCCATTCGGTGCGTGTCTGAGAGCGTGGCGGTCGAGCGTGTCTGGGCCATCGCGCTCACGATCCAAGCGCTCGCTCCGCCCTCGACGCAGCCGTACTCGAGCTCGTAGCCACCGGCGCGCATTTGAAACACGAGATCTGGGTTAAAGACTGCTGCCCGGAGCGCGGTCGCGGGCTCTGCGCGCAGCGAGAACGTGACGCGTTGTGAGCGCGCTTCGGCACCGAGCGCTGCGGGACAGCTCTGCATCGCGCGCTGCTCAAACGACACTGCGAGCTGACCGTCCTCGACCGTCGCGATGACGCTCAACAAGCCTGCGCGGCTGCGTGTGATCACCGTCCACCGGCGCCGGTCACCCGGGTCTTGCACGAGCACATCGAGCGCGGGGATGCGTCTGGGCCACGTCAGCGCGGGCGTGGTCTCGGGCAGCGCGAGGGCGGCGGGAGGCTGCGCGACGGCGACCCCCACCTGCGGCGCGCCTGCGTCGGGTGACGACTGCGCGAGGGCGAAGTCAGCCGAGAGCGAGACCATCAGAGCGACCGAAATCGCTGCAAATTTGCTAGCTAATTTAGCCACCGGGCCGGACACCAAACATGGGGATCACGTGCGTCGACTGCCCCGGTTCGTGGGTCGGCCGTGTGTGCGTGTTGCGGTTGCGGTTGCGGTGCGGTGTCTGCGGCGGGTCTGCGCTCGCTGTGGGAGCGACCACATCGGACTCTTGGGTGCCGGGCTGTGTGGCGGCGACGTCGCCGAACTGCAGCACCAAGGGGCTCATGGAGGGGTCTACGGGGGTGTCAATCGAGCGACCGAGGCTGGTGACTCGCACGTGGCGAAGCTGGCCCGCGTAGACCGGGACCATGCACGGCGTGCGCTCACACAAGACCTCGTTGCTGCTGACATCGCGCACCTCGGCGCCCGCTGGGATGGACTGAAGCATGACGAGGCGAGCGCTCACGACCCCTGCATTTTGCCCCGTAGCGTTGACTGCGTTGGCCACTGCGGGGCGGACGATTGTGCGTCGGTTGAGCTTCGCGGCCACTACGCCCACACCGCCGGCGAGACACGCGATCCCTGTGGCGACGAGGCCCGCGGTGAGCGCGCGTCGCGAGCCTGTAGGGCGCGTGACGTGGTGGGTCGAAGAGCTTAGACCGACCCCAGTGGTGTAGCCTTGGTCGGCGTTTGCGTGGGCTGCGATGCTCACCTGAGAGATGCCCGAGGGGTTGGGCGGCGGCGCGAGGATCCCTTGGGGAATAGTGCTCGGCCGGCTGCTCTGGGCGCCATACATCGCGGCCTCGGCGGTGGCCCGGAGCGCGTCGGAGTCTGGCAAGCGAATCTCGCGTGTGATCGCGAACGATGGCGCGCGCGGGTCGGTGCCTGCCATCGCGAAGGGAGCCAAGGTCTGCCTGAATGAATCTGCGCTTTGAAAGCGATCGATCGAGAGCTTTGCGATGGCGCGCATGGTGATCTCGACCAGCGCGGGTGGCAGGTCTGCCACGCGATGATCGAGGGGAACGGGCGGGTCACTCAGGATCGCGCGCAGCATGGCGACGCGCTCTTTGGCCTCGTAGGGGAGCGCACCGGCGAGCATTTCGTAGAGCAAAACCCCAAGCGCATAGAGATCGACCCGAGCGTCGGGCGGGTCCCCTGCGATCTGCTCGGGGGCCATGTACTTCAGCGTGCCGACGAGCGACCCCGCGGTGGTCTCGAGGCCCACGTCGTGCTCGAGCATCTTGGCGACGCCGAAGTCCAAGACCTTGGCGTGGTCTGCGCCATCCACACAGGAGATAAAAATATTCTCGGGCTTAAGGTCTCTGTGGACCACACCGGCGCCGTGCGCGATGCGGAGCGCCGCGAGGACCTGCATGGCGATTTGCACAGCGCGCCACGCCGGCAGGCGCTTCTCGCGACGGAGGGTTTGCCTTAGTGATTCGCCCTCAAGCAGCTCCATCACGAGCAGCAGGTTGCCGTCGGGATCGCGGCCAAACTCGATCATCGAGACGATGTTTGGGTGGACCAACCGAGAGACCACCGTGGCCTCGCGAACGAACCGTGAGACACCCGCGGCGTTGGACGCGTACTCGCTGGACAAGACCTTCACAGCGACCGCGCGGCCCACGGATTTTTGCAGGGCTTTGTAGACCGTGCCCATGCCTCCGGCGCCGATTTTTTCTTGGATCTCAAAGCGATCCGCGCCCAAGATAGGCAGGTCTGGCGCCGAGCGAATCGAGGGGTGGCTCGCCGTGCTCACATGATGCTCCCGTCGGGCCTTGGCGCAGTGGTCTCGATACGCACCCGCGTGGGCTGGAGCATGTACCAGAGCAGGCCGCTCAACGCGCTGGTCAAACCCACGCCGATGCCTGCATTGCTGCCCCACGCAAAGCCAGTCCCGCGGTCTTGAAACCCTGCACGCTGCGCGGGGTCCGCGGTGTCCGCGAAGCCCCCGCTCTGCAGGAGGGCCAAGCCCCCGAGGACTCCGCCAGCGATCGCCACGCTGGCACCGCCAAACATCAGCACACCCTGGCCGGCGCTCAGGCGCCGCGGGCGCTCTTCCCAGCGCACCTCGGGGGGTGGCGGGAGGCTGCTCACCGTGGGACCGGCACCGGTGGTGTTTGGGTTGGGATTTTGCGAACGACCGCGGGCATCGAGGAGCGTCTGGACGCCCGTGCGAGCTTCGCGCCCGAGCTGCGCTTGCGCTTCGTCTGGGTGGGTCGCCAAGAATCGGTCATAGAACTCAAGCGCGCGATCCAGGCGCCCTGCGAGCTCATGCGAACGACCGATATTGTAGAGCAACAGAGGCTGCGGATCGAGCGTGTAGGCCTGATCGAGAAGGTTGATCGCGACGTCGGGTTCGTTGCGGTTGTAAGCCTCAGCGGCCTGAGAGACTAGGCGACTGAATCGGCGTCGGCTCTGCGCAAAGCCCTGTGAAGTGCACAAAAACAGCCCCAGGGCCACGAGTGTGACCTGGAGCTTCCAAGCGCGAGCGAGACCACGGTGACTCTGACGCAGCGGCGACATCAGCGCGCAGTATAGACTGACGGGCTCAAAACGGCGCCATAGTCGCGCGCGATTCTCTGCGCAGCGTCCGGCTCGTTGCGGTATGTCGGCCACGTGAGGTGCGTGAGTTTATACACGCACAAACTTGCTCAGCTGGGTGGCGGCGAGCTCATCGACGGCAGAGCCTTCGTGGGCATCGAGCGCCGAGGGCAACGTGCACGCGGGGACGTGCGGCTGCAGGGTGCGCAGCGCTTGCATCGCGACCGGTCCATCGAATATGTGAGAAATCGCACACGGAATGCCTCTTCGAGCGGCCGCGCGCGCGAGGTCCATTGCACGTACCCAGCCCCCGACGACGGCGGGCTTGAGCACGAGGCCAGCGCAGTTTGATTGGTCTACGAGGGCGTGCGCGATCGTGTGATCTGCGAGTGATTCGTCGAGGTAAAATCTCAGCGGGCCGCGATCAACAGAGCGCAGGTCGTGCGCGGGACAGGGCTCCTCGAGGCTGTCTGCGCCCGCGTCGGCGAGCGCCCGCATGCGCGCCGGTGCGTCGAGGAGGGCGAAGCCTCCGTTGGCATCGGTGCGCAGCTCGACCGCGGGACCGAGGACCGCGCGTAGCGCTCGAATGCCTGACAATTCGCTAGAAAAATCAGATCGCGTCGACGCCACTTTGACCTTCACTGCGCCGGGGACTCCACGCTGAAGCGCTCGCGCGGCGAGGTCTGCCCATTGCTCTGGCGCGCACGCACCGCCGCCCAAGAGCCAACAGCACTGCGCGCTGGGTGGTGCGGGTGTGAGCCCTTGCAGCAGCTGTCCGAGCGCGTCTTCGGTGCGCGCAAGGCTGCGCGTGTGGAGCATCCAGAGGGCGCTCTCGACGGCGAACTGGGCGGACGAGACCCGAGGCCACGCATGCGCAAAACGTGAGGCCATGCGCGCGAAGAGCTCCGTTGGCGCGATCGACTCGCCCTCGCCCGCCGGGTCAAGCTGCGCGACGAGGTCTTGAAGAGCGCGCAGGACATCTGCGATATTTTCGTGCGAAAATCCAGGCAATGGAGCGGCTTCACCGAAGCCCACGTGGGTGTCGTTGGCCAGCGCGAGCAGCACAGATTCGCGCTCGGACCACTGGCTCGTGCGGTTGGCCACGCGGCCTGCGAGCTTCGAATTGCGCAACAGAATCGCGGCAAACGTCACACGAGGGGTCACGTCACGATCAACCCGAGCGAGAGCAAGATCGCGTGCGCGGTCAAGAGCGCGGCGGTCTGCGCGAGCCTGCGATTGAGCGCTTCTCCGCGCTCACGATGGACCGCACGGAGCAGCAACAAGGCCGCTGGGAGGGTCAACAGCGGCAAGAGCATCGCGCTCAGTGGGGCGAGCGACAGGGCCCAGGCGGTCACGGGCGCGAGGTAGGCGAGCGCGAGGGCGAGCGCGTAGAGCTTCACACCCGCGGGGCGACCGAACCGGACCACCAACGTGCGCTTGTTGGCCATGGCGTCGGTCTGATAGTCGCGCACGTTGTTGACGAGCAAGACCGCAGCGGCGAGAGCTCCTGGGGCGAGTGACAAGATTAACGCCACGGTCGCGAGCGTGCCTGTGCACACCCAGCTCGTCGCGCACACGGCGACGAGACCGAAGAAGAGCATGACAAACACCTCGCCGAGGCCGTTGTATCCCAGCGGATAGGGCCCTCCGGTGTACGCGATCGCGGCGGCGATCGAGCCCAACCCGATCGCGACGATCGCGGGTCCTGCGACCCAGGTCAGGTAGACCCCGCACAGGGTCGCGAGGGCGAAGCTCACCCCCATCGCGACCTTGACGGACCGAGGCGAGAGCAGCCCGGCCTGGGTCACACGCATGGGGCCGAGGCGCTCGTGGGTGTCCGCGCCCTTTTCGTAGTCGAACACGTCATTGGCAAAGTTGGCGCCCACGGTGAGCCAGATAGCGCCGGCCATCGCGGCGAGCGCTGCGCCCCAGCGGAGCTCTCTGGCGTGCACAATGCGCAAGGCGCTCGCGATCCCAACCAGCACGGGCGCGATGGCGATGAGCAGGGTCTTGGGCCGGGCACCGAGCACGTAGGCCATGAGTGACCCTGGGGCTACGGAGTGGGCGAGCGCGGAGGGCTGCGTGCTCATGCGGTGGCTCCCGAGCGGGCGCTCTCGAGGGCGCGCGCGGCGAGGTCTAGGTGGGTCGCGATCACGCGGGGAGCTTCGGTCCACAGGTCGTGGCCGCGGCGCGGGACGACGGTGTGTGTTGCGTGTAAAATTTGCTGCGTCATGGTGTGCGAGAGTGCAGTGAATTTGCTGTCCAAAGCGCCAGTTACGAGCCACACGGGGGTGTGCGCAAGCGAGGCGAACTCTGGGCTCATGGCGGGCATCGCGCCGGTGCCAAGGGTTGTCATCGCCCAGGCGACTCCCGCGGGCGCGTGCTGGGATCGACGCGCACGAAGCGCTTCTTGGTGCACTGGCGAGAGCGAGCGCTGACTCTCAAAGATTGGAATCGATTCCCATAAACGAGCAACGAACGCGTCGATACCAAGGGTTGGCAGCGCGTCGGACATGCGGTGTTCCCACTGCTGTCTGGCCTCGCGTGCGGCGGGATCTTGGATACCTGGATCGACTCCGTTGAGCACGAGGGCGAGCGGCCGTGGGGTGGGCTCGCGGAGCATCCGGAGGGCCACGGCGAGCGCCAGACGCGCGCCCATGGAGTAGCCCGAGATCACCCAAGAGATATCGTGACCGTGCAGCGTTTTTGCATACGATTCGACGAGGCTCTCGAACGACTCGCGCTCGGCCACGCCCCGCGGGCCGTGCCCTGGGAGCGTGGGCACCACGCAGCGCGCCCACGGGGTCGTGCACAGCGCGATCGCGGGCTGCAGCGCCTCGGGAGAGCCCAAGAAGCCGTGCAGCGCGAAGAGGCCGACGCTCACAGCGGGGCTCCCGTGGGGCGAGCGTCCATGGCGTTTGCGGTGGAGGCGACGAGGGAGGCAAAGCGCTCGGCGCTTCCGGGTGTGCAGTCGACCTCGAGGACGGTGGGACCCTGATGAGCTTGCGCGCGCGAGAGCGCTTCTACGAGCGCGGTGTGGGTGCTCACGGTGTCGACGCGCACACCAAACGCCTCTGCGACGCGCGCAATCGAGTGGACAGGAGCAGTGACAAAATACTTGGAGAAATCCTCGCGAAGTGAGCTGTCCTTTGCGATCGGGAGGCGATCAAAGATCCGACCACCGTGGTTGTTGAGCACGAGGACTACCAGCGGCTGGTCGACGGCCGAGAGCGTCTGCAGCGAGCCCACGTCGTGCCAAAACGCGACGTCGCCCAGGACCAACGCGAGCACGCCGTCACGTTGGGCCGCGCGCGATCCGGCGGCGCGCGCGATCAAGCCATCGATCCCCGAGGCGCCGCGTTGGTGAAGGACCCGCACGGGCGCAGAGGCTGGCGCGACGAGGTCGATGTCACGCACGACCGAGCTGTTGCCCACGAGCAATGCGCTGGTCGGACCGAGGCTCTTGAGCAACACGTCGAGCGCTGAGAGCTCGGTGAGTAGCGTAGGTTGCGAGGCCTCGACGAGGTGGGCGTTGGCGCGTGACTGCGCGGCGAGCCACCGCGAACGCCAGGTCGGTTCGCTGGTTGTTCGCGATTTTTCAGTGCGCGCGGCGGTGAGCGCGGCGAGCGTCTCGGCGACTGCTCCGACCAAGAGGTGTGTCGCGCTGCCCGACGGGTCTGGGTGTCCCCACGGAGTGACCACGATGCGCGCGGCGAGCTTGTGGGCATGTCCGCTGAGCCACTGGGCGTACGCGGTCGAGACCATGGGCAGGCCCACTTCGATCACGACGCTTGGCGGCTCGGTGCGCCATCGCTCGCTACGGAGGGCGGGCTCGATCGCGCTGAGCGAGACGGCGGGATCGCAGCCCATGCGGACGTCGCTGGTGCTCTCGGCCAAGACCGGATACCCGGTCGCGCGAGCAAGAGCGACAACGTGAGGCGCGAGCCTGTCCGAGCCCACCGAGGGACCGCACGCGATGACCCCGTCTGGATACTCTGCAAGCAAATGAGCTAACGAAAGAACGATCTCGTGGGGCGCCTTGGGCGCGGCAAAAACGTGAGTCGTGCGTGCGCGAGCTAGCCCAAGTGACCTGGCGTAGGGAGGCTCGCCGACGTGAGCGACGGGCTCGAGGGGCTTGCGAAATCGCGCGTTGAGATGGACGGGGCCGGGGTGATCGCCGAGGGACACCGAGACCGCGTGGGCGGCGATGCGTTGGACCGCGGCGAGCGTGGTGACCTCGGGGAGCCCCAGCTCGGCGTAGTGTCGAACGTAATTTGCGTAGAGTTTTACCTGATCGATCGTCTGCGGGGCGGCGCAGTCGTAGGCGTCCCAGGGGCGATCTGCGGTGAGCATGATCAGCGGGATGCCGGTGAGCGAGGCCTCGATGATCGCGGGGAGATAGTGCGCGGCGGCCGTTCCGCTGGTGCAGACGAGAAGGGTGGGTCTGTGAGTATACGAGGAGATTCCGAGGGCAAAGAACGCAGCGCTGCGCTCGTCAATGCAGACTCGGGTCGCGATGCGTGGCTCGTTGGCGAGGGCCAACACGAGGGGAGTCGACCGCGAACCGGGAGAGACCACGGCGTCGCGCACCCCCGCCGTGTAGAGAGACTCGATGAGCAGCGCGGCGTGGTCCATGTGCAAATTGCTGGTCATTTCGCGAGTCTCTTGGGCGTGCGTTGGATCCGACGCGCTCAGTGGACCGTGGGCGTCGAGACAAACAAGCAGACGGCGCCGAAGGTCATCGGGCGCACCTCGAGCACGTCGTGTCCGTTGTCTCTCATCAGCTGCGCAAACACCTCGGGGGCCGGAAACGCCGCGATCGAGCGCTGCAAATACTTATACTCGCTGGCGCCTGAGAGCAGCGCGCCGAGCCTCGGGACGACGTGATGAACATGAAACTTCGCGATCGGACCCAGCAGGCCGCCACGGGGCTCTGAGAGCTCAAGGATCGCGATCCGGCCGCCGGGCTTGGTCACGCGCGCGATCTCGCGCAGGGCCTTGGCGCGGTCGGGCACATTGCGGATCCCGAAGGCCATGGTGATCCCATCGAAATGGTTGGACTCGAAGCGAAGCTGCTGAGCGTCGCCGAGCTCGAGCGACACGCGATCCGCGAGCGACTCGGCCAAGAGCTTTTGCTGTCCAAAATCGAGCATTTTGCGCGACGGGTCCGAACCGACGACCAAGAGATCTTCCTGCGATTTGGCTAGCATCATCGCGAGATCTGCGGTCCCCGTGGCGAGGTCTAGCGCGCGCTGTCCGGGGCGAAGATTGAGCGACCGCACGGCCTGACGGCGCCAGTGTTGATCGATGCCGAGCGAGAGCAGACGGTTGAGCGTGTCGTAGCGATGCGCGATTTGATCAAACATCGCGCCGCTGCCTGGCCGAACGTCGTGGGCGGGGTCGTTGTTCATTGTCGGTCCTCGAGACGAGAGTCGTGAAGTGCCGCGGGTTGTCCGCCACCATGGGATGCCGCGATGGATTGGGCGATCGCGGTCTCTTTGCGCTTGTGGAGCTGCATGTGGCCTTTCTGGATTCCGTCTCCGGCGAGAGCGCGCAGCGCGGCGAGGTTGGACGCGAGGCCCACCGACGAGAGCACGGTGGCGAGCTCTCGTGCGCCATCGACTTGCAAGAGCGCAAACGCGGCACGCACGCCGGCGCTGCTCCGCGTGCTGCCACCGACGGTGCCCACCGCCAAGGGCATTGTACAGGTCCCCACGAGGCCACCTTCGACGCGAGACCACGTGCTAAGTGGCAGGTATTTTCCGGTGATCGATGCGTAGGCGTGTGCGCCGGCTTCGATCGATCGCCAGTCTTGTCCGAGGGCGACCGCGGCGGCGTCGAGCCCGTTCATCAGGCCCTTGTTATGGGTGACCGCGCGGTAGGGATCGAGTGACGCAAACCGCGAAGCGCGCGCGATCCCCTCGGCGAGCGCTCGACCCCCGAGGGCCTCGTCGCTGACGGTGCAGCGCGTGGTCACCATGCGTCGAATGGGCAAATTCGAGAGGATTCTCAGCCCCATCACGCCACCAACCAGCTCATGAATCGTCGGCGCGATCGCCTCTGCGACCGTGTCCACCATGTTGGCTCCCATGGCGTCGCCGACCGCGACAAACAGGTCCACCACGAGCACCCCGAGCGCCGCATCGAGCACACGCACTTCGAGGTCTCTGCAGCCCCCGCCGCGCGCGACCATCGCGGGGATCGACGCGTCTCCGATCGCCAAAATCGCAGTCTTTTCGCTCACAATTCGCGCGAGCGCCGCGTCGGTGTTTGGCACATCGTCAAGCTGCACTTGCGCGGTCATCACGCACTCGGTCGCGGCGCCCTCGAAGCCGCCACAGCCACGCACCATGCGCGCGGCGTTGGACGCCGCCGCGACGACGCTGGGCTCTTCGACCACCATGGGCACGAGGTACTCTCGGCCGTTGACCACAAAGTTGGTCGCGATGGACATCGGGAGCCCAAACGACGCGATCACGTTCTCGCTCATGGCGTCGGCGACCGCGGGCTCAAGGCCGCCGCCGTTGCGGAGGTACTGCCGGGTCTCGTCGCTCACGCTGGCCGCTTGGCAAACAACCTCAACGCGCTCTGAGACGCTGTGCTTGTACAATCCCGAGAGTCGAGCGTTTACCTTGCGATTCATCGCGATTTCTCCATGTACGAGGTGAGCGCGCTGAGATCTTCGGGCCTGAGGGCCTGGGGGCCGTCCGAGAGCGCGCAGCCTGGCTCGTCGTGGGTCTCGATCATCACGCCTGCTGCACCTGCTGCTAGCGCAGCGCGGGCCAGCGGAAGCACCAGATCGCGGCGACCGGTCGCATGCGAGGGGTCAACGATCACGGGGAGCCCATGAGCGTGCGCCAAGAGCGCGACCGCGCCGAGATCTAGCAGGTTGCGCGTGGTGGGATCCCAGCTGCGCACACCGCGCTCGCAGAAGATCACGCCCGAGGCGCCGTGCACCAAGAGGTACTCGCCGGCTTGGAGCCACTCGGAGATCGTTGCGGACATCGAGCGCTTGAGCATGACGGGCTTTGCCGCGCGACCGACGGCCTTGAGCAGCGCGTAGTTAGACATGTTTCGTGAGCCAATTTGCAGCAAATCTGCGTACTCGGCCACGAGCTGAACTTCACCTTCGCTCATCACCTCGGTCACCACGCGCATGGCGTGACGGTCGGCAGCGCGGCGGATC
Organism: Deltaproteobacteria bacterium; assembly: GCA_030694465.1. Taxonomy (GTDB): domain Bacteria; phylum Myxococcota_A; class Polyangia; order Polyangiales; genus JAUXYJ01. Next base: position 55,135 of record JAUXYJ010000094.1, read on the forward strand.
CAACCGAGCGCTGACTCCCCGTGGCCCTGAAACGCGTAGGGGCTCGTGCGGGGCTTAAACGCGCCACCGCGCAAAAAGCGCACGCCGTGTGCGACCAGCTTCGACGCGATGTGATCGATGCGCGCTTCGCTCTCGATCGCGCAGGGCCCCGACATGAGCACCGGCGGAGCGTCACGACCGATGGGCACACCGTTGACGTCTACGATGGGGGACTGCGCGTCGACGCGAGGCCACGCCGAGGGGGCGACAGAGACGGAGAGAACGCCAGGGATCGCGCGGAGCGCTGCGGGATCTACGGCGCTTGAGTGCGCCTCGAGGATGAAGCCGCCGTCCATCGCGACGGTCCACTGACCGTGCTCGATGAGGGCGCGTTTGACTGCAGAAGCATCCGCATTGGGACGAAGAATTACAATCATGGGTGTGACTCTCTGAACGAAGTAAAAACAAGGTCACTTAGAGCGATGAAGGAGCGCGATCGCCATGCCCTCAAGCGCGTCGCGCGCTTGGCTTGGAGGCAGCGAGTGCAGCTCAACGAGCGCCTCGGTGGTGAGTTTGAGCGCGAGGGCGCGGCAACGATCGAGCACGTCGCCATCGCGGAGCGCGCGCGCGGCGAGCCGCTCAAGCTCAGGGTCGAGCGCGAGGCTGTCGCCCATCGAGCGCTCGATCATCGCGGCGAGGTCCGGGTCTCGCTCGACAGCGAGGAGCAACGGATACGTGGATTTTCCCTCGCGAAGATCACTGAAGACGGTCTTGCCGACGTGGGCTGCGTCGCCGCCTACGTCCAGCAGGTCGTCGACGAGCTGAAAGCACACGCCTACTTTGCGACCGAAGCGCTCGAGGGCCTCGGCGTGCTCGACCGAGACTCCGCCAGCGATCGCACCGGCGTAGAGTCCCCACCCAAAGAGCGACGCGGTCTTGCCTTCGACCACTCGAAAATAATCGGCAACCGACCCACGCATCGAGCCGCGGTTTGCGAGCTGTAGGCTCTCGGCGTCGAGCATCTCTTTGAGCGTCGAGATCATGCGGATGAGCAGCGCAGGGTGGCCCGCACGCTGGATGCGATCGAGCGCGTCGACCAAGAGCCAATCGCCTGCAAAAATGCTCGCAGCATTGCCGAAGATCACCCGCGCCGCGGGGGCGCCACGCCGCACGTCGCCCACGTCTACGACGTCGTCATGCAAGAGCGTTGCGTTGTGTACGACCTCGACGGCGACGGCCATCGCCCGTGCGCCGTCTGAGAAGCCGTGACCCACGCGTGCCGCGAGCGCGACGCACATGGGACGCAAGCGCTTGCCGCCCATCGCGATCAAGTGGTGAACCGAGCGATGCAAGGGCGTCTCTTTGCGCTCAATCGCCGCGAGGTCTTCTTCGACTTGGCGCAGGTCATTGTCGATGAACGTCCGAAGCGACAAGAGCTTCTCTGCGAGACCTTCGCTGGCGCGCTCAGCCGCGATGGCTTGCAGTCGCGCCATGACCTCACCGCTGGCGCGGGACGTGGGCGAAATTGTGGGGTCGATGGACATAGAAAAACCAGTCTCCAGAGAGGTGAGTGCGTCATTGTTGCAAGCAAAATGACAAGTAAAACGTTCGCTCAATCGCTACGGCGGGCGCGGTTCATCAGCGCACGCGGGAGGGTCAACAGGTCGCTAAACGAGCCAAAGTCGGCGCGCCCAGACCGGACAAATGTGTCGATCACGCGCTCGGCGACGTCGGCGAAAGACTGCAGCCGCGCGATGCGCTCGATCCGAGCGCGTGAGCCTGCGTCGCGGGCACCGACGAGGAGCTGAGAGGCTCGCGCGAGGCGCTCACGGACCGAGCGGGTCACGAAGCGCTCACGCTCGCTCACGACCTTGCTGATCATCTTCCAGAAGTCGGTCTCGGCTTCGTAGTATTCACGGCGCTCTCCCGCACGAAAGACGCGGTGAACAACGCTCCATCGCTGAAGCTCGGTGAGCGTGGTGCTCACGCTCCCGGCCGACATCTGCAGGCGTTCGGCGAGCTCTGCCGCCGCCAGTGACTCGTCCGAAAGATAAAGCACGGACCACACGCGACCGAGCGCTTTGCGAAAGCCCCAGTGCTCGATGACATCGCCGACCGCGTCTGCCACGAGCAGCTCTGCCTCAAGCCATCTCTCTTGTTTGTCATCCATCGTCGACCGCTCGCTGTGCACGCTCGCCCCCACTCGCCGAAGTTTCAATTATTTCTGAACGAATTGAGACTTAGCTGCGGCGTATGAAAGCGTCAAGACCGCTCACCGCTTTTATTTTCCCCGCCAAACCCTCCAGAGCACGAGCGAGGGGGCTGCTAGTACATCGCGCCGTCGGGCGCGAGCACCTCGGTGCCAGGCAGAACGCTGGTGTCGTCTTCGATCCGCCCATTGCGGACGATCAGCGGGATCACGCGGTGCGAGGCATCGAGCGTCACGTTGCGGGTCACGACGGTGACTCGGCCCGCGTTGGCGACGAGCAAGACTACGCTCGCGACCACGCTCCGGCGGCCGGCGACGCCTGACGGTGCGCGGACGATCAGCCGTGAGCCTTCGAGCGCGCTCCCGGGGCGAAACACACGGACTTTGAGGTCTGAGTCTTCGCCGATGGGGAGGTACTCGGAGTCGCCTGCGGCCATCGCGCGGAGCTGAACTGCGGCGTCTGGGTGAGACCATCGCAGGACGACTCCGCCGGTGCGTGCGAGGTCAAAGAGCTGCGCGACGCGTGCCCACGCGCGGACCGCGGGTTCGTTGGGCCGAGCGCTCTGGATACGCGCGACCTCTTGCACAATGAGCGCCTCGACGGCGTCCCCGGTGGCGTCCCCTTGGGCGTCTTCAGAGGCGATGCGAAAGAGCCTCAGGGCCTCGTCTTCGCGGCCGGCGATGAGCGCTGCGAGGGCCATACGGACACGGTGGATGGTCTCGCCGGGCTGCAATGCGACGAGCGTCCGAAACTGGCGATAGGCTTCTTCGGCGTAGTCTTCGCCGCCGTAGGTGAGCAAGAGATCGCCCAGCCGTCCGCGTGCGCGCACGTCGTAGGGCGCGTGCTCGGCGATCTCAGAGAACACCGCGAGACCTGCCTCTCGGTCTCCCATGCGGATGAGCGTCTCGCCCACGATCGCTCGCACCCGCGAATCTGCCCACGGATCGCGCCGGAGCTGCTCTCCCATGTGCCGCGCTTCGTTGCGACGGTTCGATTGCTCATAGAGCGACAGGAGCTTGAGCCGAACGTCGACGTCATGCGGAGCGAGCCTTGCGTAGGCTTCGCAGCGCGCGATTTTGTTTTCGAGAGACTCTTGAGGGCGGGCCAAGTAGCGGACGAGTGCGCCCCAGTTGATGTGTCCACGGCCTGCCAAGTACGCGGTCCAGACCGCAGAGGGACCCCAACGACGGGCCACCACGCGGTCGAGATACGCTGCAGCGTCCGACGGGAGCTGCCCGCGCAGCGCGCCGAGCGCCATCGCGTTGGGCGCGCGATTGACCAGCAAATCAATGAGCGCGGCGCGGTCTTCCCATTGGCGAAGTTCGCAGCGCGATTGCGCGCCAGACCAGCTCGCGACGGGGTCTGTCCCTTGCGACTGCATGCGCTCGCGCCACAGGACCACGCGTGCAGAGCGATCGAGCCGCGAGGTTGCAGGGCAGCGAGACCCCCGCGGGCGCTCAAACGGGGCGTTAAAGCTGTAGGTGTGTGAGACCTCGGCGGGCTGCGCGTCGAACATCTCGGGGCGGGGCAACCGTAGGGCGCCGACTGCGCGACGGATGCAGGCTTCGGCGCCTGAGTCTCGCAGGGTGCTGTAACCCATGCGCACGTCACGTACGACGCCCTGGAGGTCAATCCGCGCGGTCACGGTCATGCTGCCCGTGAGCGCAGGACGTGCCGAACGCGCGCGCTGCACACACGCCTCGGCCTCGGGCTCTGCGAGCGCCAACAGCTCGCTTAACATCTCGCCTCCGTCTGCGCCTTCGTCCTCGGTGTGCGTGTGCCAACCCGACTCGTCGTCGGTAAACATCGGGTAGTCTTCGGGCTCGAAGAGCAGGCGGATTCCACGCGGTTCGACAGAATCGCCCACGCCGAGGTTGGGCAATCGTGTCCGCATACCGGCGTCGGGCCAAGCGCTCCCTGCGACCAAGACGCCCGAGCCGTTGGTGGGCGCGCCGCCGTACACCAGCGCGCTGGTCGCGGTCACCAAGCCAAAGCGCGCGCCGATGTCTGCCATGGCTGCCGCAGACGCGCCCGCGAGGTCGAGCGCCTGCAATCGCGCGGTGGCCCATCGCCGCCGGAGGTCTCCGTCGTCCGAGATGGACATGGTCGCCGGCGTGATGGTCCACGTGCGCGGTGTGCGACCCTCTCGGGCCGTCACGGTGAGCGTGCGCGGAGGTTCGCGCGTGAGCGGGCCATAGACTCTCAGTGGGTCTCCGACGACCCACTGCTCGATGCGCGCAGGCAGCGTGCTGGTCATCGCGGGTCCGAGGTCTAGGTGGACATCACGGAGCATCGGGCGCGTCGCGTGCGAGAGCACTCGTTGCGCTGCCAACACAGCCTCGGATTGATCCGCTGCGCGGAGCCCAAGGCCACCGCGGGAGGTCAAGCGCGCGAGCACCTCGGGGTGCGCATCGGCACCCAGGGCGACCACGTAGAGCCGAAGATCGGGCGCGAGCCTCAGGGTCTCGTCGACGAGCCGATCGGGATCGAGGGTTCCCATGGTCGGGGTCGCATCGCCGAGGTAAATCACAGCGCCGTTGCGTGTTGAATCGAGCCGCTCGTACGCGTCGGTGAGCACGCGACCGATGTCCGTCGCGCCCGCGGGGCGAACGTGAGAGAGCGCCTCGAGTACCGCGCGACGCTTGACGCTGTCGACGGTCCCGAGCTGCCCCGCGTTGCCCTCTGCGGGGCGCGCTCGGAGGTCGCCAAACAAGAGCTGCACGCGATCGTCGGGGCCGAGGGACTGAAGCAGCGCGTCGACGGCGGCGCTGGCTGTGGTGAGCGTCCCGGGGTCTGTGGCCGAGGAGGTGTCGACGACGACAACGAGGTCGGTTCCGCGGGGCGTCTCGGCAGGCAATGTGAGGTCGACCATCGCGAACTGCTGCCCGTCGAGCGCCGTGCGAGAGCGAAACACGCGCGCGGTGGCTTGGTTCGCCGTGGGCGCTTGGGAGTCAAAGAGCTCGACCACGACGTCCCCGCGGGGGCGGTAGTCACTGCGGGTGATTCTAAGGCGCTCGCGTCCCGTGGTCATCGAGCCAACGGGCCCACGGATCGCACCCACTCCGCCACGATCAATGTGCATATCAAAGAGAAACTCGCCCACAAACGGCGGGCTCTGTGCGTCTCCGATCGCGTAGGTAAACGTCCGCCGCGGGCCCTCGCGGTGGAGCCACTCGACGTAGTTGAGCCGCACCCGCATGGACTGCCCTGGGACGAGCGGGCTGAGCCGCGCAAAGTAGCTCCCGTCGGGGTTGCGCAAGAGCGCGATCTGCCCCTGTCCGGTGCCGAGACCGCTGATCGAAGCTGGCCCAAAGGTTGTGTACGGGATCGCGTTAAGAACCTCTGGGGCAAAGCGGCCCATGGGCAACGGCGCGATGCCAAAAGAGGCCACCATGGCGCCCTCGGGGAGCCGCAAGCGATACTCGACAGGGGCGGTCTGGTTGGAGCCATTGAAGAAGGTCTGCACGACCTCGGTCATCGCCGCGTCGCCGTCGATCCGCACGGTGACCTTGTGCTCGTTGGTCGCGAGCTCCGTGGGGGGCTCGCCGACACCAGCGTGCAGCACAGCCCTCGCAGAGCCCCTCGCGGCTTGTGTAGCGACTCCTTGCGGGCTCGCTGCGCCGCCGGTCCAGTCCTCCCAGATGACGGCGGGCTGCAGCTCGGGCTCGCCCTGCCCCGCGAGCATTTGCCCCTGCGCGAGGCGGCCCTGGGTGCGCTCGGTGCGCCACCCGACCTCGCCTCGTACGCCGATGGCTCGCATCGCGCCGTTGGGCTCGCGCTCAAGCTCAAGCGAGGCCTCAGTCACACGAATTGTGAGCGAATCTCCTAGCCGAATGCTGCGCTCATCTACTCCCCACGAGCTCACATACACGCGCCCCTTGACCACGCGCATGATGCCATCCACCACTCGGATTTCGCTGTCCCCCGCGACACGCAGCTCGAGTCCATCGTCGGTGCGGACCACGGCGCGGCCTGCGCTTGTTGTGCGAAGGCTCCCCTCTCGCTCGATGCGTGCGTGCACGAGAGGAGAGTGTTCGGCGCCCGATTTGTCTCGTACGGTCACGCCTGCGTGCAGCACATCGAGCGAGGCACACGTGAGATCAAGGCGCCCCGCGAGGGCGTCGTTTTGCGAAGCGCGCGACGCACAGCCAGCTGCACTTGCCAGCAAAATTGCACATAGAACATGTCTCATCGTGCACCTCGTCCTGTGGCAGCCTGCGCAGCGACTCCGGCCTCGACGGTCGGAGCGCTCACGAGCGATGCGCCCGCGGGCCGCGCAGTGAGTGCACCTTCACGGAGATCAAACACGTGCCCCGGCGTGCTCTCGGTGAGCTCGAGCGTGCGGCGCTCGATGCGCTCGCTGGCTTGGCCTTCGTTAAACAGTAACAGCAGTTCGACGGTACCGTGTGAGCGCGCGCCGTCCGATCGCCGGACCTCAAGCGCGAGCGGCCCAGGGGCGTCGGCGAACACGGTGCTCTCAAAGAAGAACGCGCCCGAGACCCAGTCACTTCGGCGTGGAGATTCTCCGGGCATTTGCAAATACAGCTCTGCGCCATCGTCCGGGTGCAGCCACCGTACGATCACCCGCAACGCGCCTGCGCCGCGTGCAGCGCTTGAGACACGCCAGCGCGCTCGGAGCGCGTCGATGGTGCTGCGTTGCGCGCCCGGAGCGCTCGCCGCGAGGGCGAGCTCGGTGCCAATCCAAGCGCTCGCGACATCACCAAGGGTCCCGTTGCCCGAGGCGTACTCTTGCGCGACACGCTCGGCCAAGCGAAGTGCCTCATCGAGTCGCCCTGCCATCTTTGCGGCCATCGCTTGACGCAGCAAAACTTCAGGCGCTTCGTTCTCGATCACCGCGAGCATTTGAAACTGCCGGTAGGCCTCGTCGGCCCAGCCATGAGAGAGCGCGATGTCGCCGAGCCGTCGTCGCGCGTTGGCGTCGTCGGGCGCAAACTCGACGATCTCGCTGAAGCAACGGCGTGCCTCGGCTTGGTCCCCGATCGCAAAGAGCGCCTCGCCTGCGAGGGTTCGGATGCGCCCATCGGCCTGGGGATGCGCACGCATTCGCGACGCCTGCGTGCGAACCGCTGCGACATCGCGCTGCGCGAGGGCCTCGTCGAGAAAGCGAATCGAGAGCTCCATGTCATCGGGATACCTGCGCGCGAGCTCTGCGAGGACGCTCAGTCTCTGTGCAGGCGAAGTCGCAACACCGAGCGCCTGGGCCATGGTGTTTGCGTCGAGCCGACCGAGGCCGAGCTCTTGCGCGCGGGCGAGCTGTCCCGAGCGCGCAAGAGTGCGCAAGAGCCTCGCGCGGAGCCAGCGCTGCTGGGCGCCCTGCCCTTCGAACACGCGGTACAAATTGAGCTGCCCGTCGAGGGTATTTGCGCCGCTCCAGAGCACGCCCAAGAGCGCGACCTGCTCAGACCACGAGCGCGCTTCGCACGTGCGCCGCGCTTGGCGATAGAGCGCCAAGAGCTGCTGTGCGTTGGCGCTGGTGACACGCTCGCGCCAAAGCGGCACGCGGTCGACCAGCGGAATCCTAGCCGCATCCGAGCAGCGAGAGACCAGCTCTGCGCGGCTCGTGCTCGGGCGCACGGTGCCCGTAGACCGGCCGGTCGCGTCAAAGCGAATGGGGTAGACGAAGCTGAGGGGGCGGCCAGAATCCGTCGCCGGAAACTCTAGTGAATTCACAGTGTTAACCACACACGCAGCCACGCTCGCGACGGGATAATTGGTCTGCACGATGTTGGCGACCATCACGTTGCCACCGCCCCCGACGACCACGCGCAGGGTCATGCGGCCGCTGACCGAGAGGTCCTCGGCGAGCGCCTGCGCGTGACATTGACGCAGCCTCGGCATGGCGCGGTTGAGCACCGCGCGGTGTGAGGTCTGGTTGGACCTGCGGTCCTCATTCTGGATGTCCGTCTCGCCGTCCGAGGCGACCGTGCTCAAGTCACGCGCGAAGCGCTCTCTCACCGCACGGCCGCTGCCTTGGCCATAGCCTGACCCAGTGCCGCCACCCATACCCGGCGCGCGCCGCGTTGTGCTCTCGGTGCTGTTGGCGCTGCCAGTCCCCACGGTGCCCAGCCCACCAAATCCAAACGAGTCACCAATGGCATCGCCAGGCATCACACCGTTGACCTCTTCGCCTCCTTGGCGCTCTGCGCGACGGGCGCCTTGCGCGGCCTGCTGCAAAGTGGGCACGACGGCTGCAGGCGCCGCGGCCATTTCGGGCTCGGGCTCAGAGGGCGCCATCGGCGTGGTGGCCGCGGCGACGGTCGACGGCGCGGCCTGCGGCGGAGGGGCAGGCTCGTTAGGAGCAACGCCGTAGTTACGGATCGCATAGCGCGCCGAGCGGGGTTCTGCGTTGACCTGGACTGTGGCTGGCGGCGCCGCCATACCGGGCTGATCGTTGGTCTCAACAGACGAGACGACTGCACCCGAGGACTCAGGCCGCGCCGACGAGCTGCGCGAGCAGCCTACCAACGGAAAGAAATCTGCCAGTTCAAGCTGCGCCAAAGCCGTGGGAATTTCCTGGCCTTGGCGCTGCAATCGGTCGCGCGCGCTGACCTCGTCTTCGCTCGGCACGTAGAGCGATGTGTACGGCGTGATGAGCCCAAATCGCGTGCCCAGCTCCACGATCACCGCGCGGGATTCACCGCGCGCCAACAGGTGCTCAAGTCGCGCTGAGGCCCAGCGATACTTCAGGTCGTCGCCATCGTTCACCTGGGGTGCCGAGAGCGCGTAGGTCTGTTGCACTTCGCGTCCGTTAAACATCGCGCGCACGGTGACCGAACGCGGCGCATCGCCTGGGTATCTCCCCACCACGGTGAGCGGCTCGCCTACGGGGAGGTCTACGCCTTCGGAGGGATAGACCGCGGTGACCAAGGGTCCAAGATCAACGCGTACGTTGCGAACGAGCGGCCGTGACGCGTGGGTCAACACCTCTTGCACGGTGGCGGCGACGTCGCCGCGTGCGGTGATTCGACGAGAGATTCCGGCGGGCGACGCGATGCCATCGAGCACCTCGAGCCTCGGAGCTTCGCCCACCGCGACTGCATAGAACCGGGGACGCGGGCTCAGCCGCGCCGTGGCTGCGCGCAACGCGGGGAGGTCGGCTTCACCCACGGTGGCCTGCCCATCGCCGACATACACGATCGCGCCGTTGCGACCGGGCCTGAGCGCGCGATGTGCAGAGCCGATCATGGCGCCAAGGTCGGTGGCGCCGCCGAGTGAGTCTCGCGCGAGGGCCTCGCTGATCGCGCGTCGACGATCCGCGGTGACCGGCTGCAGCTCTGCGCGCTCGGACCCGATCGGTCGCGTCGCGACATCGCCTGCAAGAACAAGCACTGAATCTCGTTCGTCCAACGAAGCCAACAGGCTCTCGACGAAGGCCTGCTCGAGTCGCAGCGCTTGGTCATCGGTCGCCGCCGAGTGATCGACGACCACCACCAGATCGACGCCCTCGTCACGGATTTCTCGCGAGGTATCAATGGGCGGATGCACGGCTACGCGGAGATATCCTCCACGCGGATCTCCAGCCTGCGGGACACGCTGTGCGGACACGGGCCCCCGCGCGGCGCCGTTGAGCTCGACGACGAGATCTGCGCGAGGGAGCACATCGCTCTGCGCGATGAGCAAGTGCTTGTCCTCGACGCGTCCGTTGCCTCCAGAGCGCACCATCGCGACCTGCGCGTCTTCGAGATCGAAGTCTGCACGGAGCTCTCCGATGCGCGAATCGAGTGATGCAAGTGGGAGCCTGTACAAGCTTCGGCCCTGCGCGTCGGGGGTGAGCCACTGGGCATAACGAACACGGACGCGACGCGTGGATCCGCCCGCGATGGGATAGAGCTTCGCGTGGTATCTTCCAGGCGCATCCCACTCGAGTAGCGCGGGGTCGTGGGTCGAGCCGCGGTACACTTGGGCTTGGTATTGTGCGGCGGCTTGCTGACGCTCGCGGACGATCCCCTCGACGATTTGGCCCCGGCGGTCGACGCCAAACATTTGCAGCACCGCACCTGGCGGCGTCTGAAATGTGTACAGCCCCTCGACGGTGTCACTCGAGGGATTAAAAAAGGTCTGCTCGAGTGTCGTGATGGCGAGGTCTCCGCGCACGACCACCCAGCTCTCAAGCCGCTGCATGACCATCGGCCAGCGTGGCTGACCAGTCTCACCAGGCGTCCGTGCGGCAACCGAGCCCAGCCCCGCAGCGTCGGCGCCCGAGCGCGGGATGTCATCGGCCAAGCCCCCCGTCCAGTCGTCGTACGCGCGATGCGGTGCGACGTTGACGGCTTGAGCCGAGAGGTCTCCGGTTTCGCCGGTGCGCACGGCGCCGCGCCGAGTCCCTGATTCAAACGACACTTCGCCCGCGAGCACGGACACGATCGCGTGACCGCTGTGCTCTGTGACGCTCGCACGGGCTCCGCGAAACAGCAGCAATGTCGTGCCAATTTGCAGGCGAGTTACGTCGTTGCGGGATCCCTCGGAGCCTGCGACCCAGAGGCGCCCTCGCTCAAGCGTAGCCTCGCGCGCGCCCTGCACGCGGACGTGTGTGTCGTGGTCGAGCACGAGGCGACCACCGCCGTCGAGGCTCACGGTGGCGCGTCCGGTGTGGTCCACGCGGACGAGGTCTTGCGAGGCAAGCCGCTCAAGTCGGTGCACCTCTCGCTCTGCGCGCGCGTGCACCACGACCACCCCAGCGCGGACGCGATCGACCTGGCCGACGCTCTGCTCTAACGAAGGTCCGCCCCTGCAGGCGGCCATGGTTGTCGCGAGGACCGCGATGTTCCATCGCGCGTAGGTCCAGGCACTGAGCCTCGTTGCTGTCATGATCGATCACTCCACGTCCAAGGACAGGTCACACCGGCGAGCTCGCCTCGCACATCGAAGCGAGCGCCCGTGTTTGACGCCAATCCAACGCGCGCCATCGCGGCGAGAGGTCAAAACCTCTGCACCGAGAAGCACACGAAGGCCCGCTCTAACCTCGCGCAAGACGAGGGTTGAGGGTCCCATGGACAACGGTGGTTACACAACGTTCCACGAGACATCGTTGGCGCGAGCATTGCGCCGCAGACGGATGTGTCTTGACCCCTGAGCGCACCCCAAGATTGGGTGCTATTTCGGGACCATGACCGATCGCCTCGGCGGAGACGAGCTGCGCGCGGGCTGGCGAATCACCCACTCGATCAATCGCGCCAGCACCCTGCGGACCCGCGGCTCGTCGGACTCTCCTGCGATCATGGCTTGCACCGAGAGGCCCACAAGCGCGGCCTGAACGAGCCACACGTCCTCGTCGTCGGGCGCACGATTGAGCACGCGTGCGAGCATGATTCGCATCTGTCGGACCGTGCGGCCGAGCGAGGGAGCCAGCTCTTGCGCGACGTCGCGATCACTGTCGGACTCGGCGATGAGCCCTAAAAGCACCCGCGTCTTGGGCATGTCACTCGCGATGCTCGAGAGCAAGGTGAGCGCAGAGTCCAGCGTGGGCCCATCCATGCGGCCGTCGTCCTCGTTTTCGTAGATCGACGCCATGAGCTCGTCGTCCCGCAGGATCGCCGCCAAGTGCTGCTCGGCGACTGCCAGTACAAGATCCAGCTTTCTCGGAAAATAATAAGTGAGATGTCCCTGGGGAATCCCAGCCTCTTTTGCAACCTGCGGTTGAGCGAACTTCTTAACACCTGCGGTCTTCATCAATCGAAGCGCAGAAGAGACAATCCGCTCGCGCATTCCAGCACGCGCTTCAGTGACCATATTCACACACCCTAACTTTGCGTCTGATACGCCGCCAATGGGCAAAGGTTCTCCCAGGCGGCAACACCCGTGTGCGAATTCACGGACGCGCAAGCGCAGCCCAATAGACGCGTTGCGCGCAGAATGGCGTTCATTCATTCGATTTTATCTAGTGAATTTTCAGGAATTTCATGAGCGATGGGTTTGCGCTTCCCCCACGCCACACCCACCCATCGAGCAGATAGTGGGTCACCTGAGGCGTCGACAGCGCTGCCAAAATCCACGGAGTGAAAAGAGCCGTCGGTCGAATTGCCCATTCTCCGAAGAGAAAGCTCCGCTCGTGCCACACCGTGCGGTCCCACAGAAACTCTTCGCACAGCGCGAACGCGACCAGCGTCGCGACAAACGCGACGGGGCCCTTGCTGACAATCCACGCGGCGAATCCCAGCTCTTTGGGAGCAGCGCCCTGTTCGCTCGGCTCGCTCTGTGCGCTGTATCTCCCGGCGCTGTACCGCCACACGAGCGCCATGTACGGCACCCCGTGCAAGGGCACGTTGGTCACCGTAAAAGCCCAGTCGCTGTGCGTCCACACGATGCCAGTCAGCCAACACATCGCGGTGCTTAGCACCACAGTCGCGGCTCCGAGGTTGAGCTTCGGGAGCGCGCCCGCGCGGCCCCCAAGGGCGCGCATCAGGGTGCGAAGGCCCCACGCACCGAGCACCATCGCGGTCGGGATCTGCGCGATATAGCTCACCCAACGAGGGAGTCCGGATACGAAATCACCTGCAAAAAACCAGTCGAAAGCACGTGGCAGGTGAGCGTGCCAGTGCACAAGCGCGTACCCGGTCGCTGCATAAATCGCCGCCCGATCAAGCGCGGCGTCACGCGTGTGACTCTCGCCCGCGAGGCGATGGTAGATCGCGACGAAGCCCACCTGCTGGCGCACAAAGTGAAACGCCGCGAGGTACGCGAGGGCACGCCAAAAGAGCAGGGTCCCGCGCTGCGCGAGCAGCCCGCCGACGACGAAGACCACCACTGGCGTGAGCCCATAGTGCCAGGGTCTGCGGCGCAGCTCAGACGGGTCGAAATACACCCGGTAGAGGGACCCCCACACGTGGGCGACGTCCACACCGACGACCAGCGCGAGCCACGCCCACCAAGGAAACGGCTTCTCCCAGAGCCCTGTAAATTTACCGACGATGACAAGCGCGAGGGAAACACACGTCGTGCCTCCAAACAGCAGAAGGTCGACTCGCCGCGAGAAGATCCATCGCTGCGGATGTGGCGGGTCACTCATGCGACGGGCTCGGACGCTGGCGCCGCGAGGGACCGAAGCACTGCGCGCGCGGTGAGCACTCCTCGGTCGTAGGACTCTTCGAAGAGCGCTAAGCCCGAGCGGTCGGTGTGCGCCACAAAGACCCTTGGGTCTTGGGTCGTGCCATCGGGGTCTCCGCGCAGGGCGAGAAACCCAGGAACAGGCCGCGCCATCGCGTGCCCCCACCGCATCACATCGACCCGCGTGACGCGCTTGGGAAGGTCAGGGTGGGCCCGCACAAGATCACTGACGGCCGCGTCTGCGCACGCGCGCCAGTCCATCGCGAGGAGCTTGCGGCGCTCGCTCGCGGGGTCGTCACCGCACAGAGGCAAATACCAGGTCAACACGGTGGGGCCATGGTCGCGAAGAGACTGATGGGTCGCACAGACGTAGCCAAGCGCCGGGGAGTCGTAGAGCACATTGTCCCAGGCCATCTCGGGTGAGCCGTCATGACACGTGGGTCTTGAAGAGAGCGTGAGGTTGGCCACGATCCAGGGGCTGTAGCTACGCGTGATGGGAGCCGCTGCGGTGGCACGAACGACGGGGGTCAAGCGCTCGGCAACAAACGATGGGATCGCGAGCACAACGCGCTGGGCGTCGATGCGCAGGGTGTCTCCGCGGGCGAGGTCTTCGCAGTGGATTGAGACGCCGCCGTCTTCGCGCAGGGCGATGGAGCGGACGAGCTGTTGCGTTCGTACGCGGTCGCCGAGGCGGTCACTGAGCCATTGGACAAAGCGCCCGTTGCCCTCTGGAAACGCGATGAGCTCTTCGGCAGGTTCGCCGGGGTTGCGCACACGCGAGGCGAAGTAAAACAGCCCCGCCCAGGCGCTGCAGCGGCTCGCCTTGAGGCCGTAGTCATCGCGGCACGCGTAGTCGACCAACCAGCGCAATCGTGACGACGTAAACCCTCGCGCGTCGAGCCACTGCGCCATCGTCTGCGAGTCCAACACGCGAACGCGCTCATCGGCCGAACAGAGTGACGAAGGCAGCGCGAAAGCGCGACGACCGTCGTGGCCACGAAATCGGACCCAACGGTTGATCTCTTGCTGAAATCGCAGCAATTGTGCGCGGTCTTCTTCGGTCGCGCCGGCCTGGGGATAGAGCCCGTCGTGCCAGTGGCCTTCGAAGAAAATCCGCTCATCGAGGTCGCGAACCAAGAACTCTTCGCGCACCACCACGCGGTCGTTCGCGTTGGACTCGAGCACGTTCATCGCACGCAAGAGCGCGACGAAATCTTGGTTTTCTCGCAGCGGCGTCGGGACATAGTGTGCGCCCCACGGAAACCTCGTGATCTGGTTTTGCCCCGAGCGCGAGGTGCCACCCACCACCGACTCGAGCTCAAGCACCACGATGGCGTCTCGTTCGGGCATGGACTGCTGCAGCGCGTGGGCGCAAGCGAGCCCAGAGGGTCCGGCGCCAACGACCACGATCTGTGCTCGCTCGACTCGTGAATGTACTGTGTTTTCGCTTGCGTTTCGCAGTCGGTGGCCGTGCGGCGCGTCTTGGCCCACGATCGCTCCGTCGTAGCTCCATTGCGCTTGACGACGGCACGCGGCGGCCGCCAGCGGGGCACCCAAGAGGGCGGTGAGCAGGTCACGTCGTGTGGTCATCCCCGGGAGCTCTCGGCATAAGAAGTGTGTGTCTCGCGATCGATCGTGCGCTCAAGGACCTGCGCGTACGCCATCGAGACGAGCCAACCGAGCGCGATGATCACGCTCATGGTGCGATAAATGATGCGGCGCGGTGACGGCGCGAGCACGAGCGCGTACGTGCTCGCGAAGGCCGCGATGGCGTTGGTGGCGCCCACGAGCAGCCCCGCGCGCAGCACGCCGAGGTTGGGCGCGAGCCACCACGCAAACGCGAGCGAGCCCACAAGCGAGCCCAGGTGATCAAACGCGAGGACCCTGGCGATCACCGAGCGAAACGATTCGTGCTCACCGAGCACGCGCAGCAAGAGCGGGATCTCAAGGCCTACGAGAGCTCCCAACGCGAGCACGCTGAGATAGAGCGCAGCGCGAAAACCCAGCGGGCGATCGAAGAGTAAAAATAGCAGCGGGACCATCGCCCCGCCCAGGACCGCGAGGGCCAGCTCGGTCTCGATAAAGCGCTCAGCCGCGCCACGCGAGACCTTGCTCGAGAGCCATGATCCCAGGCCCATGGCGCCTAAATAGAGCCCAATCACCAGTGAAAATTGCGTGACGGTGTCGCCCAACACCCAGCTCGCGACCGTGCCCGCGAGCAGCTCGTAGACCAGCCCACAGGTCGCCACGAGCAGCGCCACGAGCAAGATCGGCTTGCCCCCCGCGCGCGCAACGGGCGCCTCGTCCACTGCCTATCCGTGAACCGCAGCCGAGACGATCATCGCGATGCCAAGGATCACCGAGGCGATCACGATGCCGAGCGCGGTGTTCTGGTCGTCTTCGATCTCTTTGCGCAGCGAGAAGGGCACGGTCTTGTTGATAATCAAGAACGCGATCGCGAACATCACGAGCCCAATGGTCGAGTAGACCAGCGAGCCTACAATCCCGCGCACCAGAGAATTCACTGAGAGTCCGGTGGACTCAGCCTGCGCCACAAAGAGCGTCATTGTCGTAGTCATCATCGCCAGTCACTCCTTGCGTACCATGGTTCGAGCGCGCTCACGAGCCCCGTAGTCTACGACGAAGTGCCAGCACGGGGTCATCGTCTTCGAGCGGGTCCGTCGGAGCCTCGGGCTTTGGCGGATCGGTGGGCACCTCAGGGGCGTAGGGGCCCGCGCGGTGATCACTGCTTGCGCTGAACTCACTCATGCGCTCGTCACGAAACTCGTCGTACACCGGACGACCGTACTCACGGTCATCCCGGGATTGGTCGCTCAGAGGCTCGGCGGCCACCGTGGGCTCACCGGTCTGAGGGCGCGTCTCAGGCACGCTCACTTCGCCCTTCTTCATCGCCAAGCGTCCCTTGAGCGCGGCGAAATCGTCGTCCGCTGCCTGCGAAATCGCCTGCAATTTTGCAGCACTCACCGCGTTGCCTGCGCCGCCCGAGACAGGCTCGACCACGGGCTCTTCAGCGTCGCCTCCGCCCGTGAGCCCTGAGATCTTGCTCTTGAGCGCCGTAAACGCTTTGTCCATGGACGGCCCCTCTTTGGGGATCGACGCCTCCCCGGGGCCCGCGAGCACCACCGGTTTTTGCTCTGCGAGCACGTCGTCCCACGCGGTGAGCTTGGCGATCTGTGCGCGCACAACGAGAGCATCGGCCAGCGATTTATCAGCTACTTTGCGAGCATCCGCTGCGAGCACGTCGTCGCCTCGCTTGAGCGCGAGCTCTGCGCGACGCTGCCAGAGGTCCACGTCCTCGTCGAGCAAGTGGAGCTTGCGTCGCAGCGTCACGACCCGAGGGTCGTTGTCAGACAGCCCGGCGTCATTGGGGGGCTCGACCGCGGTGTTGCATGAGGGGCACACAAAGACGCGTCGGCCCTCTTCGACCCCAATGAGCGAGACCCCGAAGAGCTTGAGGTTCTTGATCAGCATGCGCTCTTCAAAGCGGCCGGTGCGATCACACGAAGGGCACACCACATCGCGCGACTGTGCGTTGTCGATCGGCTCAAGATCATAGCCAGTTCCGCCAACGATCTTCCAGGGTTTTGCCATCTTCTCGCTCCTGCATCGCGCGCCCGACATGGGGCCTCGACGCGAGGGCATCGTAGCGCAATTTTGCGTGGCGCTATTGCGCGAAGAGCTGAGCGGCGGGCACGACCTCGACCGCGTTGGGTGCGACGCCGATGCGATACGCGTTGATCTCGCGGTCTTCGTCGAGGACCGACTGGGGCTTGGGAGAGTCGTAGCGCATCACGCTGGTAGCTTCGCTCTGGATCGCTTGCGCGAGCTCGGGCGCGTTGGGGGCGACCACGGTGATCCAGAGGTCTTGGGCGCTCAGGTGCCTCCGCGCGGCCTCGATCGCGTCGTTGGCGCGCAGGGCAGCCCAGCTCTGCTGCGCGCGCGTCGCGTAGCCCTCGCTCGCGGGCCATCCCAGGAGGGATGCGTCCACGGCGCTGCCGAGTCGCGCGCTGTCGGTCTGCGCGTAGAGCGTGACGTACCCCGAGAGAAAGGTCTGTGTGCGCTCAAACGCTGCGGGCTCGATGCCATCACGGAGCGTCTGAGACAACGCGCGTAGGGCACCACGGATGGCGAAGTGTGCGGTCTCGGGACGCACGGGTCGCAGCCAAATCGAGGCGTATTGTTGCCGACGAAGCAGGTGAGGTGTCGGGAACCGTGAGTGACCTTCTTGCTCAAAATGCTCGACGTACGCGTAGTCCCCGTAGTTAAGACCGCGAGACTCGCGCAGGGTTTGATAGAGCACACCGGACGACTGGCGGTGCAGCCCGAGGTAGTTGCTGACGAACTGAACCGCGAAGAAATCTTGGTGCGCGCGGTCGAGCGAGACGTGCGTTCCGATCGAGATCGCGGTGGCGCTTGCAGAGGGCTTGTGGGCAAAGAGCAGGTGTACGCCCTGAGGACGCGCGACCGCGGGGAGCGCTGCACGCTCGGGACATCGCTCTGGAAGCGCCTGCAAATCTGCTCGCATTTGTGCGATAAGCTGCGGCTCAAATCCGCCCGCGATCCCCACGGTGAGCCGATCACGACAGAACACGCGTGCGCGGTGCGCTTGCAGCGATTCGCGCGTGAGGGCTGAGAGCCCGCGCACGGTCCCGCTCGTGGGGTGCCCATAGGGGTGGCCGCGATAGAGGGCGTACTGCAAGAGCTCGCGACCGAGCTGCTCGTCGTCGTTGCCGCGGAGGTCATCGGTGAGCTCAGAGCGCACCTGCGCGGTGACGCGGGTCACGTCGTCTTGGCGCAGCTCTGGACGAAGCAGAATAGCCTGCAAAATTGCATAGAATTCACGCACATGATCGCGATGCACCGTGGCCGTAAACGCCGTCAGATCGCGATCAATCTGCGCCTCGACGCTGGCCGCCATCGGAAACAGCCGCCGTGTGAGCTCTTCGTAGCTCTGTCCTCCGGCGGCCCCGCGGGTCATCGCCCGTGCGAGCACCGCGGTGGCGCCCTCTTGGCCTGCGGGGTCATCGCTGCTTCCGCTGCGAAATACCAAGCGAAAGCTGATCAACGGGGCGCCCTCGACGCGCTGCTCGATCCAGCGAATGTCCCCTGCCCCCGCGGTGTCGCTGCCGGACGAGCCCGCCGTGTTGCGAGCCGTGACCTCGGATTGCGCGGTCTGACTGCGGCACGCGGTCGCGAGAAACATCAGCGAAATGGCCGACACACTGAGAGCATAGCGGCTCATCGTGCACCTCCTGCGCGCCGCGTCGTGGGTCTGCGGGCTGCCGGCGCGCGGGGTGGTGTGGGAGTCACTCCGGGGGCTTCTACGACACGCCTCGGTGCACCGGGGCCGACCAACCGAGCGCCTGCGGGGGCTGTGCCGGCGGGGTAGAGCGCGATGGTCGTGCGGTGTGCCGTGGTGAGGATCTGTGAGGCGACGCGTTGGACGTCGGCGGGGGTGACTTCGGCGAGCGTGCGATAGAGGGTGTCGTAGGCGGCGACGTCGCCGGTTACGGCCATCCAGCGCGCGATCATTTCGGCGGACGCGGACGGCGTCTGGGCGCTCATGGGGAGCGAGTAGCGGAGGTTGCTCACAACGGCTGCGACGCGGGCTGCTTCGGGGGGCGTGCGCCCAAGCTCGTCCAGCGTGGCCTGAATCGCGGACTCGAGCGCGTTGGGATCGGGGCTCGCGCCCATGCGTGCGTCGACGACAAAGAGCCCAGGGTCGCGGTGGACCTCGGCCTTCCAGCTCTCGAGACCGAGCAGACGTTGGTCGCGCACGACCCACTGTTGATACAGCGGCGAAGACTCGCTGAAGGCCAACGCGCCGAGGACTTCGAGCGCGGCGCTGTCACGATTGGCCAACGAAAAAGCAGGAACTCGATATCCCACCAGCACACGTGGCGTCGTCGCGCTCGGCCACACAAGGTCACGCCGTCGTGGCGCGGTCTGCGCGGGTTCGACCGCGATCGTGGGGTTGTCTCGGTGTCCCGACCACGCGCCAAAGTGCTGTGTCACCAGCGCAAGGACGGCCTCGCGCTGCACGTCGCCGGCGACGATGATCGTGCAGTTGTCCGGTGTGTAAAACCTGCGAAAAAACTGCTGCGAGTACGTGTACATCGTTGGCATCGCCTCGATGTCTGCGAGGTATCCCAGCGTCGTGTGCGAGTAGGTGTGTTGCGTAAACGCGGTCTCGCTGAGCACCTCCCACATGGCGCGCACAGGGTTGGCGCTGTTCTTGTTGTACTCGCCCAAGACCGCGCGCGTCTCGGTCTGAAACGTGGGCTCGTCGTAGTGCAGGTGCTGAAACCGATCGGCCTCGACGGGGATGAGCTGCGCGAGCGCGCGAGACGGGAGGGTCACAGTGTAGAGCGTAAAATCCTCGGTGGTGTACGCGTTGTTGTCCGCGCCGAGGCTCTGCATGTGGTGCTCGTACGCGTGCGCGCTCATGCGCTCAGTGCCGCGAAACATCATGTGCTCAAAGAGGTGCGCAAACCCCGAGTGACCGGGCTCGATTTCGTCTCGCGCGCCCGTCCGTACGAGCACATCCCACGCTGCGAGACCCGGCGAATTGAGCGGCAGAACGACCACGCGCAGCCCATTGGGGAGCGTGTCCACCGTCGGGGTCGCGGGGAGCACCTGCGCGCTCGCGTTGGGGGCATAGCTCCCGAGGGCCAAGAGCGCTGCGCAGAGCGCGACCGAGGCGTGCGCAGGGGTTGCGCGGCGCAGGTGTGGGCGGGGCTGTGGACAAGCGAGCATGGGCTGATTGCTTTCGGATGAGGCCATCACAGAGGGACCAGAGAGATACACCCGCAACGCGCTCTGGGACCACCATCACGCTTGGCACACTCGGCTCGCGGCGCGAACCCAATGGGTTTAGACTCGGGATGGAGGGCAGCGATGGAGAGTGCAAAGGATCCGCGAGCGGTTCGATTTGGGATAGTGCCAACAACGCGGTTGCTTACGCAGCGGCGGTTGCTCAGCCAGTGGAGCGCGGTGACGACGCCTACCGAGTGGGTCTCGTGCGTGGACTACGCCGAGCTGTTGCGTCGCGTGCTTGACCGCTCGATTGACTGCGCGTGGCTCCCTCCGGTGACCTACCTGCGCGCACTCGAAGCGGGCGTGGTCGAGCCGGTCTACGCGCTGCGTCGCGCAGGGGTAGGGCGCTACGTTTCTGCGCTTATTTGCTCAGAGAATGCGTCGTATGCGCGTGTCGAAGATCTCCACGGTGCGCGCGCCGCGTGGGTCGACCCGTGGAGCGCAGCGGGCTACATCATGCCACGGCGCATGGTCCGTGATGCCGGGCTGCACCCAGACCGGGACCTGTGGCAGCGCGTGGTGGGCTCTTACTCCAACGCGCTTGAGGCCATTGCGCTCAACGACGCGGACATCGCGGGGATCTACTGCTCGGTGGACGCGTTTCGGACCATCGTGCGCTCGGGCTGGACGGGGGCAGACCGCGTGCGCGTGTTGGCCATCAGCGAGCCGATCGCGGGGGATGTGTTGGTGCGCGTGGTGGGCAGCCGTCCCGCGCTCGTAGACGCGTGGGTCGCGGCGCTTGGTGATGCCGCACGAGCACCCGAGCACAAGGGTCTGTTGTGGGACGTCTTTGGCGCGGACGACGTCGGGCCGATGAGCAGCGAGGACTATCAACCGCTGGCAGATGCGCTGCGGGGCGAGAGCATTTGGTGAGTGATTTTACTGGGTTCTAAGCATGACTTCGCGATGCACGAAGCCGCCACGACCGTCCGTTGCGTACACGATCAGGCGTGTGTCGCCAGGGGTCGCCGGGGGGAGCCAGTCGTTGCGCATGGTTGTCACGGGCTCGCTCTCGTTGTCCGAGCGAAACGCGCCATCGAGCCGCCCCGCGCTGACGACATAGCCTGTGAGCATGCGCTCTTGGCGCGGGACCTGGGCCATCGTGGTGGGGTCGCGCTCGGTGTATCTCTCACGCGAGCCCTCGGAGAACTCCACTTCGATGCGCAATTTGGGGCACATGGTGCGAGAGCTCTGGTCGGCGCAGCGCGCAATGGTCGCGGGCTCGGTCATCGAGATTTCGGTCAATGGGCCCGCGGCGGGGCCCGCACGCACGGCAACCATTTGCGGCAGGAGGTTGTCGTTGGCGGACCCTCCGGCAGCGGTTCCGACGAGCAGCTGGTATTGAAACGGCCAGCCTTTGTGCTCGCCGCTCGCGCTTGAGCACTCAAACGGGATCGCTCCTGACGAGCCGTTCCCTGACGTGACGATCCGAATGCGACCTGATGCGCACGCCATGCCGAAGACCGTCACGCTCTCGCGACCGCGGCCATCCGAGGCCCCCATGGCGGGCACGACGAAGTCTGTCATCGGGCCGCAGCGCAGCGAAAGTCCTGGCAGATCGATCCGTTGCGCGTCGCTGTCGCACACGTTGAGGTTGTTCAGCGGGTTCATCGTTCCGGGGGTCCCGGTGCCGCCGGGGAGCATCGAGCTGATGCTTCCCACAATGAGCCACGCGGCACGCACGGGGCGCTCGCGGACATCCGCGGTGACGAGCTCAAGATTGGCGATCTCGCCGCGACGAGGGGCGTTGCGCGTGGGCTCGGCGCGCGAGTATGCGCGGATGCCAAGGATACGAAAGTCAGTGAGTTTCCAGCTCGCGGTGAGCTCGCCACACGAGCTCGCGAGGACGCCAAGGGTCACAAGTGCGCAGCGCGCAAAGATCTGGGCGCTCATCGTGACCACTCTCCGCGCAGGCCCAGATTGGGAAACAGCGGCAAGCCCGTGAGCGGCTGGCTCTCGGTGTAGTTGTAATTGTACTGCACGCCCTCTTGGTTCTGAGCGTTGTACGAGTTGATGAGCTCGACAAAGAAGGCCATCGATCCCCAAGAGAACGTCCAGGTTTTATCCACGCGAAGGTCGAGCTGATGAAAGTAAGGGTTGCGCTCGGTCGCGCGTGCTCCGTTGACCTGCGAGTACATAAACCCGTTGGCGTCGTAGATCGCGCCCACCACAGGGGTGCGAGGCGAGCCTGTGACCAACCGAAAGCGCGCGCCCGCTTCCCAACCTGCGGCGATCCTGAAGCTGCCGAGCACCGTGAGAATGTGCGTCTGGTCGCCCGAGTACAGGTACTCGTCTTGGCCTGCTCCGTCGCGCCGCGTCGCGCGCAAGAGCGTGTACGCGACCCAGCCAAAGAAGCGCTCGCTGGGGCGATGGCGCAGCAAGATCTCGGCGCCGTACACAAGGCCGGTGCCATTGTTGTTGTAGGGCGGCGGCGGGTTTTGCGCGAAGAGCTGCGAGGTCGGCGTCGCGACCACGAGGCGATCGAGCACTTTGACAAAGGTCTCGACCGAGACGTTGATGTAGGGCGAAAAAACGTGCTCAAATCCAAGGGTTGCGTGCGTCGCGCGCTGACCGTCGAGGTTGGGGTTTCCGATGGTCTGGCCGCCAAACGCGGTGTTGGGTGCCCTCGAGGACTCTTGGCCTGAGGGCTGCTGCGTAAAGAGCCCCAGACCGCCCTTGATCGCCCAAGTTCGGCTGATGTCCCAGCGCGCGCTCGCTCGCGGCGAGAGAGACCACTGACGGATCGCGGCGTAGTAGTCCAGACGGATGCCGGGCACGACGCGCAGACCAGGCTGCGGTGTGAGCTCGGCCTCGGCGTAGAGCGCAGGGAGATACGCGCCACCGGTAAACGACGTTGAAATTCGCTGAGCAGACGAGATCGGCTGGCCCGGCTGCGCGCGCACGGCGTCGAGGGTTGTGTTGCTCGGGTTCCACTGCCAGTCCATGCCGACGTTCAAACGAGCGCCGGGGCGGAGCGTGTGCGAGAGCTCGTAGCGGATGTTTTGTGGGACGATTTGCTGGTCCAATCGCAGGAGTTCACCCGCGGCGAGGCTCAGCCCGGTGATCCCAAACGAGTACATCAAGCGCCCCTGGGTGCCCGGCGCGATGTCATGGCTCCAGAGCAATTGCGCGATGTGGTAGCGCGTCGCGAGCGACACATTGCCTGCAAAACTAGGCGCATTGTCACCAGGCCGCCGAAAGAGAATCGAGAGCGCGTCGTCGGTGCCAAAGATCGAGAACCGCAGCTTGTGGTTGCGATGAGGTCGCCACTCGAGCACGCCTTGGTAGTCGTAGTACACCGGCGCGGCCGTCACTCCCACGCTGTCGATGTTGCTCAAGACCGCGTTGAGGATCACGTCGACGTAGCTTCGGCGGCCCGCGATCGCGAAGGTCAAATTGGGAAGGATCGCGCCCTCGACGAAGAGCGACGCGTCGATGGCCGAGACGTTGACCACGCCGCGGATGCCGTGATCGCGCGGCGATCGCAGGCCCACATCGACGACACCGCCCATGGCGCGGCCAAAGCGCGCCGAGAAGTTTCCCGGGTAAAAATCAATGCGATCGAGCATCTCGGTCTGGATCACGCTCGACAGTCCGCCGAAGTGATAGAGCAGCGGGACGCTCGTGCCGTCGACCAACACCGTCGTGTCCGCGGGCGCGCTTCCGCGCACAATCAAAGCGCCGGACAAGAACGCGCCGCGCGAGAGGCCGGGCAGGTTTTGGATCGCTCGGAGCGCGTCTCCGCCGGTGCCAGGGATCCGCGTGATCTCTCGGCGCTCGAGCGTTGTGCGGGTCACCTCTCGGGCCACACGGCGGCCTCGCACGGTGACACCCTGGTCGTCGTCGTCTCCGGGGGGCGGGACCGCAGGGAGCGCGGGCACGCCGGGACCTGCGGGAGTCGCAACGGCCTGCACAATCGCAGGCAATCGGTAGATCACCTGCACATCGTCGCGGGGATAAATTCTCTCGGTCGTGCGAAAATCTCCGAAGCCTTCGCGCCGAACGCGGATGTCGTAGCGGCCCACGCGTGCGAGCGAAAACGAGAACGTCCCGTCGGCTGCGCTGGTCGCCTCGAGAGGCGCTTGCTCGCCTTCTTGGAGCGTCAACACTGCGCCCGCGACGGGATGGTTTGCGCTGTCGCGGACGACGCCGCGGAGGCGCGCAGCGGGCTCTGCCTCGGCGGGCTGTGCGGCGGTCAATCGAAAGCGATACCGATAGCGAATTCGCACAGCAACGGGCTGTCCGGCTTGGCGCGCGGGGGCAAACCCGAACCGCGTCAGCGCCTCGGCCGCGGCGCGATCAAACGCCTCGCCAGCGCCCTCGATCACACGCACGTCTGCGACTGCGCCATCGATCCCCACGGTGAGCTCAAGCAGGACCGTGGCCTCTCGTGCGGCCGCACGCTCCGCCGCGGGATACTCGGCCTCGGCAAAGCGGAGCACGCGAGGGGGACCGTCGGGCTCGGCCGCGGAGGCGTCTCCCACGCCGGCGTCGTCGCCTCGGGTAGTCCCGACCGAGAAAGCGCCTTGAGCGAATCCGTGGGTTGATGCGAGCAAAATCGCGGCGCCTAAGGGCGCGCGTGTGAGGCTCGCGAGGCGAGCACGGAGTCTTGGAGGCGAGCGCACGGCCAGATGTCCATGCCACTGACACGCGTCGCTGGCAACGGTTTGCGGTGCGCAAGGTCGTCGCTGTGGGCGCGTCTCGATGTGCTACGCTCTGCGGGCTCTTCGCGTGTGTCCTAGAGTTGCTGGAGTGTGTACGTGGCCGACGAGATGCCGAAAGGGCGATTTGCCCGGGGATTGAAGCTCGTAACGCTTGCTGCCAAGGAGCTACCCATGCTTGGCGAACGCGTTGTGACTGGGCGAAAACTAGATGACCGAGACAAAGAACGTCTCAAGAACTCGGCGGAGCAAGCCGCCAAGGTGCTAGGCGATTTGCGCGGCCTCGCGCTCAAAATGGGTCAGACGCTGTCGTACGTTGACGGCATCTTGCCGCCGCAGGCGACTGACACGTACCAGAAGGCGCTCGCGAAGCTGCAAAACGCTGCGCCGACGGTGTCTTTTGACGAGATCAAGGTCGAGCTTGAGCGTGGGCTTGGGCGGCCGTTTGAAGAAGTGTTTGTGAGCTTCGAGCAGACACCCATTGCGGCGGCTTCGATTGGCCAAGTGCACCGCGCGGTGATCGCAGTGGACGGGGTCGAGACGTCGGTCGCGGTCAAGATTCAGTATCCGGGGATTAGCCAGGCGCTCGGGAGCGACCTGAAAAACCTCGAGGTGATGCGCCCTGTGCTCGCGATGATGGCCCCAGGGGCGGACACCGCGGGCGGCATGGACGAGGTGGTCGAGCGGATCGCAGAAGAGCTCGATTATCGCTGCGAAGCGGACAACCAAGAGAAGTTCGCGGCCCTTGTGGCGGGGTACCCAGACGTGGTGGTTCCGCGGGTATTTCGCTCGCACAGTGGGACGAATGTGTTGACCACTGAGTTTGTCGAGGGGCGCTCGATCCGCGAGATCGCGGCAGAGGGCGACCAAGCGCTTCGCGACCGCGTGGGCCGCGCGATCTTTCGGTTTACGCTCGGAAACGCGTTTACCAAGGGCGTGTTTAACACGGACCCACACCCTGGAAACTACATCGTGCGCCCCGATGGCCAGGTGGCATTTTTGGACTTTGGTTCGGTCAAGTGGCTGCCTAAAGAGCTGCAAAAACCCTGGCGAGAGCTCGCGGAGCACCTGGTCCGTGGCGAGCTAGATCTCTGGCGCGAGAAGGGCTCGAAGCTCTTGGGCATGGACCACATGGACCCGCGCGCGCGTGAGATTAACCAGGAATATCAGCTGTATTCAGCAGCGGCGATCGCCAAGAACGAAGAGGTCACGATCGACCGTGACCTGCTTCGTGATGCCGTCCAACAGGGTGCCGCGACGGTCAAGAAGGTCATCAAAGAGCTAGGCGTCATGCCCACACGCGGAAAGACCATGCGGATGCCTCCGCACTTTGTGATGGCTGCGCGCATGCAGATTGGTCTCTTTGCGGTCCTCGCGCAGCTCCGTTGCCGCGCCAACTGGAACCAAATCTTGCGCGAGATGCTCGACGCGACCGAAGTGAAATCGACGAGCCCAGCGCCGTGAGACGCACCCGGGGCAACACACTTTGGTCTGCAATTTTGCTCACCGCTTGTGCCAGTCCGGTGAGCTCTCTCGACGCGAGCGATGGGTCGTCCGACGCGAGCGTTGCGCGCCAGGACGTTGACGTTGTCTCTGCGGACGGCGCGCGCGATGGGACGTCGGGCGATACAGCCCCTGTGATCGACGCGGCGCGCGCGGCAGATGCCATCGAGCCCGACGCCGAGGTCGTCAACACGGGGCGCTGCGGCGACCCTGTGCGCGCGTGCCTCTGCGCGTGCGCGGGAAGCGCAGCGTGTCAACAGACCTGCGTAAACACTGACGAGACGTGCTCGTCGTGCCTGTACGACAGCCTGGGGATGTGCTGCCCAATGGAGAGCAGCGTGTTTGAGACCTGCATCCTGGACTCGATGTGCGAGACCGACGCGTGTGTGCTTGAGCGTTGTGGGGGTCAGTACGCATCGCTCCAAAATTGCGCCCGCCGACGTGAGCGCGAGCCCGCTTGCCTAGTGCACGTACAGCGCTGCCTCGGCGACGATTATCCGTCGATTCGCTGCCCCGCGAGCATGTGAGCCAGACCGCGACGATGGAGCGTCCAGCGTGGGCAGACCTGGTACGCGACAGCGCGCGCAGATGACCTACACTACGGTGTCTGTGAAGAAGCAACTGCGCGCTTGGTGGTGGGCGGCATCGCTCTTGGCTCACGTGGGGCTCGGGGTGGTCGCGACCGTCGCTCCGAGCCCTCAGGTACCAGTGACTCGACGCGAAGTGCTGCTATTTGACAGCGTTTCTCTGCCGCACGAGCGCACAGATCACGCTGCCTCGATCGACACAAGCGACGCCGGAGCGCTGCGCGCGAGCGCGCAATCGGCGACCCCTTCACCGCAAAACGTCAGCGAAATTGCAGGCAATCACAACGCACAGAACGTCGACAGTCGCGAGCGCGGTGAGCGCGGTGACGGCCGCTCGGCGCAGCAGACACAAGATATGATCTCGCGTACAGACCGCATCGAGGCGTCGAGAGAGCTGCAAAATCACGTAGATCTTGCGCAGGTGGGGCGGATCCGCACCGCCCGTGAGCGGGCGAGCTGGCAAGACGAGCGGCGCACTCCGACGCCGGGTGACGACGCGCACGTGGGGCTCCAGGCGGGCGAGCTCTGGATTCGGGTGCGTCCTGCGCCCGCGAGGCCCGCAGTTGGCCGAGACACTGCACAAACCCAGAGCACCCAGGCGCGGGCAGGCGCGCAGCCACAGAGCGCGATCTTGCCTGGAGAAACACAGCGCGTTCGTGAATGGGTTGCGCCCGGGAGCGTCGCGCAGAGCGCGCGCGGCGCGAGCACCGCGGCGGGCTCGGACCGGACACCTCGGGGACAGACAGCGCTCGCACATGTCAACCACGTCGAGGGGCACGCCTCGACTCCGAGCGAGACGCTGGCCGAGAGGCCCTCGGACACGACCGACGCGCTCGCCCTCGCCCGCAGCCTCGCCCAATCCGCCCTCACTGCGAGCCCTCACGGGGGCGTCGAGCGCGCAAACGGCGGCGGTGGCGTGGGCGGTGGGGGGGCGGCCGGCAGCGGCGGTGGCGTGGGCGAAGGCGGCCACGCGCGCGCGGTGAGTGACGGAGACGGGTGGCTGTCACTGAGCTCGCCCGAGCCGCGCTATCGCCGGTATTTTCTGGCGCTCCGGCGCGTGCTGGTGCGGTTGACGCGTGACGCTTTTCCGCAGCGGGCTGCGCTGGATCTTGAGCAAGGCACGGTGATCGTCGAGCTTAGGATTGAGCCCGATGGGCGCATCGCGGTGACACGGTTTGCGCGGAGATCGGGCATCGACGGGTTTGACCGCAACGTGGCACGCGCACTGGACGGGGCGATGGGTCCAGCGATTCCGCCTGATGTTTCGCAGGGTCCGATGCGTGTTCGATACGAGCGTCGAGAGAGCAACCCCATCGTCCGGTGAGCGAGGACGGCGCTCAGGGGGTGCTCAGCCGTTGTTGCGTGTACGCGCGGGGGTCGGCGAGATCACCTGCGGATGGGAAGAGATCCTGGGGCTCACCGCAAAGAGGGTCGAGTCCTGCGCGCCGTGCGCACCGTCCACGGGCGCGTCGTGCTGGTCGTCGTAGCGCTCGGACTCGTGAGATCCGAGCAAAATCGCAGCTGCGACGTCCATGAACCGCCGCAGTTTCTCTTCACTGGGGAAGACAAAATTCACATGCCGCAGCGTCGAGCCCGCGAGCGACAAGTGAATCCGTAGCGCGCTCACCATGGCGTCCGCGCTCGCCTCGATTGGCACGCCGTGCGTACCGGTCGCGATCGCGGGCAGCCCAATCGACGTGAACCCGGCACGCTCTGCAAGCCACAGCGCGCGGCTTGTCGCCCGGGCCACGCAGCTCACCTCTTGCCAACCCCCGACGGCGTGCAGCACGGCTCTTGCGCGCAGGGTCCCAGCGCTGGTTTGGACGCAGTCACCGAGCGCTCTGGGGCCAAGCGCCATGGCCTCGCGCTCGATGGTGTCTCCGCCTGCGAGGCGAATGGCGTCGGCCAAACTCGCGCGCATTGAGAGGTCACTGTTGGCGCTGTTGACGATCGCGTCGACGTCACAATCGGTGAGATCTCCCACGCAGAACGTGATTTGCGCGGGACCCATTTCGAAGGTCCGAGCGCCCGTTCGCACATGTCGCACCGTCGGACGCGTCGCCTGCGCGAGGGACGCGAGCTGAGCCCATGGCTGGGTCATCCCGCTGAAGCGCGCGTCAACACGACGCGCGAGCATCCGCGAGAGCACATGCTGAAAAAACGCTTCTTCGGGCGTAATCGCTGGCGGAAACACCGGCACCGCGTCGGCTCTGAGCGACTCAACCGAGGAGGCAAAGGGCAAGCGACCATAGCGCAAGAAAAAGCCCGTAGCGCCCAAGGCGTACACGTCTGCGCGCCGGTCAATGGACTCACCGAGCCACTGCTCTGGGGCCATAAATCCTGGAGTTCCTGCGGGATTCGCGGTCGCACTGCTCGCGGCGACTGCGACACCAAAGTCACCCACTTTGACCCGCGCGTGCCCGTGACCAAAGAGGTTTGAGGGCTTGACGTCGCAGTGGACCACGCCGCCCTGATGGGCTGCGTGCAGTCCCTCGGCGGACTGCGCGAGCACGTCTGTCACGAGCCACAGCGGGAGGGGTCGCTTGTGCACCTCCCGGCGTTGCTGCTCGAACTCACTGAGATCTACCCCGTCGACGTACTCTTCGACGAGGTAGGGCAGCGACTCGGCGTCCGTCTCGGGCGGCGTGTACACACCGACATCGACCACGCGCACGATCCGCGGCGAGGTCAATCGTGCGGCCAATCGCGCTTCTTGGAGGAGCCTCGCGTAGCGCACTTCGAACTCGCGATCGACCGAGGTGTGCAGCGTCTTGATCACGACAGGGATCGCGAGGTCGGTGTGGCGAGCGAGCCAGACCTCGCTCATTCCGCCGCGCGAAACGCTGCCCCAAACGTGATAGCTCTTGATCTGCGCGTCCCTCATAAGCACTCAATTTTGCGCGGGGCGTTAGCCCCCATGCTGCTCGGCGCGAGGCTGGCTTACGTTGCCATCTTCGACACGAAAGACGATCTTCCAGAGCGGGTAGGAGAATAAGAAATACACGACGAACCCTGCGCCAAAATTCGCGATGAGGTCTGGCTTTCCGTGGAGCAAGAGCGCCGCAGGAAATCTCCCTTCTTGCGTGAGCGTCGTGAACCATCCGAGCAGACCACGAAAGATCAGCACGGCGCCCACAAACGCGATGACCTCGATGAGCACAAACCAGCGGAGCTGCCGCTTGATGCTTCCCTCGGTCGCGCGAAACGCGAAGATCCGGTTGCCCAAAAACTGCGCACAGAGACCACAACCGAGCGCGAGCGCCTTGGCCACATAGGGGTTAAACCCCAGCACGCGGAGGCCCCCCAAGAGCACGCACGCGTCTACGGCGGTCGCCACAAGTCCCACAGAGACCGAGCGCCAAAACTGCCAGAATTCCTTGAGAAATTTGTCTTTCCGGCTCACTGAGGGTCCTCGATGGGTGCATGCGCGAGGTGGGTCACAAAGAAGTCTGCGACGCGGGCATAGAGGCGTTCGGTCACGACGGGGTCCGGGACCAGATGCGTAAAGCCCACGAGCGACAACATCTCGTGCTGTCGCCCTGCCCTAAAGAGCGCGTCGGCCAACCGCGCGCTGTGTGTGTAGTACACATTGTCGTCCGCGGTCCCGTGTACGAGCAAGAGCGGGCGACGCAGGGCCTCGGCGCCGGTGAGCAACGAAGCGCGGTCATACGCAGCGCTCTCGCGATCGGGAAGGCCCATGTAGCGCTCGGTATAGTGCGTGTCGTAGTCGCGCCAGTCGGTCACTGGTGCACCTGCCACTGCGGCGTGAAACACATCGGGTCGACGTAGCACTGTGAGGGCCGAGAGATAGCCCCCAAACGACCAGCCGTAGACACCGACGCGCGAGAGGTCCATTTCGGGGACCGAAGCGCCAAGGGCCCGCAGCGCGTCGACGTGCTCTTGGAGTGGTGTGTCGCCGAGGCGCCCTCGAAGTGAGCGCTCCCATTCGCGGCCTCGAAAGGGCGTACCGCGGCCATCGATCGCCACGACGATGAAGCCATGATCCGCGAGCCACTGGTTAAACGCGTAGCGGTGCCTCGCGCTGGTCACAACGCGCGAATGCGGGCCTCCGTACACCGCGTCAATCACTGGGTATTTTAGCGTCGGATCGAAATTGCGTGGGCGCACGATCGCTGTGCGCCACTGCGACTCGCCCACGGTGCGAAGCTCGACGCGGGGCTCGTTGGTTGGCTCTTCGGCGAGTGAAGGGATGGGCGCGACCAACGCACCTGCGCCTGTCTCGAGCTGCCAGACGCGCGCGTGGGCGAGCGCCAAAACCGTGTGCGCACGGGCTGCCCCGCCGGGCGCTACGATCACCTCGTGCTCGGCGGCGCCGCGGGTCACCTGCTCGCTGATTCCCGTGGCGATTTGCACGCGAAACACGTGTGTCTCGGTGGGCTCTTCGCCTCCAGAGACCCACGCGATGCCCAGCCCTGCGTCGAGCGAAATGAGCGAGCGATAGCGTGTGTCAGCCCCGAGCGTGCGGACCAGCGCGCCGCTCGCGCTCCGGAGCTCGAGCGTAGACTGCCCACTGCGCTCACTGCTCCAGAGAAACCCCGTGCCGTCGGCGAGCCACCGCGGCATCTCAGGGTCGAGGTTGACCCAGGCGTCATCGCGCTCGACGTGCAAGGGTGTGATCGCCCCGGTGGTGGGGTTGACACTGCACACGTGCGACTGAGTCTGCGTGCGATTTTGCAGCACAATTGTCAACGGCGCGTTTGCGCTCCAGACCACCTTGGCGAGGTACGGCAGCGCCTCTCGGTCCCACTGAACGTTCACCGCGGTGGGGCGCGCGGGTCTTCGAGCCACGGTCGGAGCAGCGACGCGCCAGATCTCGAGGCTCACCGTGGCGTTGGTGCGCCCGGCGCGAGGATAGCGGTTGCGTTCAAGCGCTTGCTCGGGGTGTGTGGGATCGAAGACACCCAGCAGCTCGACTGCGTTTTCGTCGGTGCGTTGCACCACCAGAGACTGGCTATCGGGCGACCACCAGTAGCCCTCGCTGCGGTCCATTTCTTCTTGCGCGACGAACTCGGCGAGGCCATGCGAGATCCCAGGGCCTGCGGGCGTCGTGACCCGATGCTCGCGCGACGTCGCGAGCTCGGTGACATACACTTCGCCGCCTCGAACGCAGGCGATCATGCGTCCGTCGGGCGAAAACCTGCTGTCCACACAGGGGGTCTGTTCGGTCGAAGCGAGCTCACGCGCGACCCCTGTCTGAGCATTCACGAGGTAGCGCTTTCCCGACAGGGGAATGAGCAGCGTGGCGCCATCGTGAGAGAGCTCGTACGACGTGATCCCGCGGCCCGTCTGTCGCTGTCGCTCGCGTCGTGCGCGCTCTTCTGCGGTGAGATTCTCTTGGGCGCCGTGGAGGATCGTGTCCGCCGTCACAAGCACCCGCGCTTCACCCGTGCGCGCGTTCTGGATCCACAGATCTCGCACGGCGCTACGCGCAGCAGAGCGCAAGAAATACAGCGTCGATCCATCCGGCGAGAACTTCATCCGGCTCGGAGCCCCGAGGCCATAGCGCCCTGTCGCGCTCCACTGCGTCAGAAACTGCGTGCTCTGCCGCGACGGTCGGGCAAACACTTCGCGAGGTGCAGTTGTCACCTGCGACGGCTGCTGCATCGCAGTAGGTGTCGATTGGATCGGCATGGGGCGCGAGGCGCACGCGACCAACACCCCCCACACGAGCGACGAGGAGCGGGCGAAGAGTCTGTTCATTTGAGCTCCGATTTATCACAGCCTGGGGACAGACGAGATCACTGCTTTCGACAGAGCGCACGACGTAGACTCAGCCGCACAGAGGGCTCGCCATGGTGTTTAGAAAAAGTGCACAGCGCGACGAGAGAGAGCTCTCGGTCTCAGACGCAGTCAAAGACGCGGTCGGTCATATGGTCAGGCAATTTGCAGACCCTATGGCGTTTTACCGCGAGCTCGTTCAGAACAGCATCGACGCGGACGCGAGCGCGATTGACGTGCGGCTTCGATATGACCGCGAAGAGCGCGCGCTCTCGGTCTCGGTCAGCGACGACGGCGCGGGCATGAGCCTCGAGATCATCGAGCGACAGCTGCTGGTCTTGTTTCGGTCGTCCAAGGACAAAGACCCGACGAAGATCGGCAAGTTTGGCGTGGGATTTTTCTCGATCTTCGCGGTGGAGCCTTCACTCGTTCGCGTAGACACCTCGACGGGCGAGCCGGGCGCAGGGCTGCGCTTAGAGCTCCGTCGAGACTACACCTACGAGGTGACCGAGCGCCCCGCCACGCGAGGCACCACGCTCACGCTCGTGCTCAACGCGAGCCACGGCGAAGCGCGCGCGTTTGTCGAGCGCTCGGTCACCGCGCTCGATCGCTGGTGCCCCTACGTCGCCATCGCGCTGAGCGTGCACTCAAGCGTCGACGGAGCCGAGGTCAGCAAGCGAATGGACAGGCCATTTGATCAACCCGAGGAGGGCGTCCTGCACCTGACCGAGCCCCAAGCGCGCTTCGCATTGCAGGCCAGTGAGCGCCCCATCGCGCGGTTCTACAAGCGTGGGATCTTGCTCTACGAGACAGGGGATGTCCTGGTGCAGGGGGTCTCGATCCGCGTCGAGTCCAACGCGCTGATGCACACGGTCTCGCGAGACAACATCCGCCGCGACAACGCGTTTGATCAGATCGTTCGCAGCGCCAATCGCATCGCGAGAGATCAACTCGCGCCGCTCCACATGGGCAACACCGTGCGCGCGATGTGCGACGCCTGGGACGGCAAAGTGTGCCTCGGTGAGCAAGCCGCGAGTCGTGCAGCGAAGCTTCTGCAACAGCTCTGCGCGATGCTCGGCCCCGACGCGCCGCTGCCGCTTCCCCTCTGTCACTCTGCACCCGACGAGGCCGTGCGGATCGCTAAACCGAGCAGCATCCGCTACTGGGCCAATCACAGCGACGCGCTCACGGCGGGGCTCGCGATGCGCGGCGAGTCGGTCTTGGCAGCCCACGCGCTTGGCGACGCACACGAAGACACGCTCCGTGGGCTCTACGGAGCACACGCAATCGACGTTCACGAGTATTTTATCTGCCTCAGCGTGCTCTCCGAAGACTCGCTCGACGACGACCAGACGGTGCTCTTGCACCGCGTCCGCGCGCTGTTGGCGGAGGTCGGGATCGCTTCGGTGTACCTGGTCCGCTGGACCGGCGTAGGCGCCGAGCGGCTGTATTGCGCAGTGCGCGAGGGTGAGGTCGATGCGAGCGACCGGGGCGTGGTCCTCGCACCGAGCGCGATCGAGCAGAAGCTGTTTGCGCTCTTGCGCAACCGCGCATGCATGATCCACACGGCTCATCGCGATTATCTCAACGCGCTCAAGCTCGCAAAGCGAGACCCTGCGCTCGCCGCCCTCACGCTCTCAAGGCTGCTCGTTGTGCACGCCGAGAAGCTCGACGCACGCCGTGATCGCGCCCTCTTCGAAGCGTTTGTCCGGGGAGAAACCGGCCGATGAGTGACCTCAGGAGAGCCCCCGGAGAGAGAGCCGTCTTGGCGCGAGGCACCGTCGGCGTGGATCCCAAAGCGGCCATCGCCAAACTGCGTGAGTACATGCTCACAGACCCAAGCCTCTACGTCGCAGAGCTCGTGCGCGCGATGATCGAGCTCGGCGCTACGCGGATCGAGGTCGACAACGACGCGGACGACTTTGTGCTTACCGCGGATTTGGGCGACAAGCCGCCGCCTGAGGGACAAGAGCTCACGCGGCTGCTTGAGCAGCTCTTTGCGACCAACACCCAGGCGCTGCGGTTGATGGCGATCGCGACCAACACAGCCCTCGGGATGCGGCCCAAATTTATCGACTGGTACATCCGCCGTGACGCGACGAGCCCCACAGAGCGCGTGCGATTTGTCAGCTTAGATCCCAACGACGAGCCCTCGCTCGACGGCGCGCTGAGCCAGGTCGCGGCGCCCTCGGGGATGGGTGCTCCTGCCATTCGCGTGCACGTGCAAGAGCGGTTTGGACCGGGCGTGCTCCGCGAGTGGTTTGGGCAGACGGCCGAGACGCGTGTGCTCACCGAGCGTTGCGCGCGCGTGAGCGTGCCGCTCGTGTGGCGCAGAGACCAGAAGCCGATCGTCAAGTCGCCCCAAGAGACAGCCTTGGCGACCACGGCGCTGGGCAACAAGTTGGACGGCTCGATGTCGCTCTCACCGCGGTTTTCTTCTGAGAATTCGCTGCTCGAATGCTACGAGCTCTCGGTGCTTCTCTCGCGTGAGTCGCTCTGGAGTCGCCCAGCGTTTCGGGGCTTGACGGTGCGCGTGAACGAGCGTGCGCTCCCTACCAACGTCTCACGCTCGCAGGTGGACCTCGCGACGCCCTTTGGGCGCAGCCTCAACCGCGCGATGATCGACGCCCGCAGTGCGCTCCTCGGCGAAGTGCTCAAAGCGCTGGATGGGCCGCACAGCGACGAGGCCGCGTCGGTGCTCCGCGCGCTGCTCCTCGCCCAAGCGGGCGAACAATGGAAGTCTATTTTATCTAGCAAAAATCCAAGCGAAGAAGATCGCGCGCTCCTCCCAGTGATCCGAGCCAAGATCATCCCCATGATCACCGGCGCACGAGAGAGTCTCGCGCATCTTGCGTCGCTAAGCGAAGGGAGCGTTCTCGCGCACCGCGAGCCTCTGGGACACAAGGGCGAGCACGCCGCGTGGCTCAGCCACGTCGTGCATGTCGGTCGCGACCCAGTGATCGCAGCCCTCGTGGATCCACTCGGACCGGGCGACGCCGCCGTAGCGTTTGCGCACGCCGCACAGGCCCACGAGCGCAAGCAGAGGTTCTTGTCGTTTGAGCCTCGCAAACCGAGGCTCGCCGGGCGCGAAAAACAAGACCTCTTGCGCATCGCGCTCGGTTCAGAGACGACCCAAGAGACGCCTCACCTACGCGAAGCGCTGGCCGTGATCACGACCGAGCACCCAGTGCTCGGCGAGCTCGAGGGCGAGCTCGTGATCGCGCTGCCGAGCGGCGGCGAGAACGCCGAGGGCTACCTCGAGATCACCGTGTTTGTTGACGGTCGGCCGCTGCCCAGCCTTCGCCGAAAGTCCCAGTATTTTTCGCTGAGGGCGGCTGTTTCACACAGTCAATTTGCAGCTAACTCGGATTTTTCGGGTCCGCTTGAGGACAAGACCGTGGCCGTGGTCGAGCGTGCGCTCATCGCGCTCGCAGAGCACGCCCTGCGCTTCGCCACGCTGCAGCTCTGCGACCCCGACAAGGTGGCTGCTGACGATCAACGTGTGCACTGGGTGCTCGCGAGCGCTGCCCGCCTCGAAGCCTCCGAGCGCGGGCGGTTTTTGCGCTCAGTGTTGCTTCAGTGCAACGAGCAGCGCGGCGCAAGCACAGCACGACGCTTGATCAACGCATTGCTCGAGGCGAGCCCCTCGCTTCTCACCGAGAACCTCTTTGTGTGCGCCAATCGCAGCGCCGTAAGCCTCGGCACGCTGCGCGCTTCTTACAAGCAGTTTGGCGCGCTGCTCACGGTCTCTCGGTACTTCGCGATCACGCACCCGACCGCTCCGGTGGTTCTGCTCTCGAACCCACGCGCCGCCTCGCTCGTGACGCTCTTGGTTGAGGCAAGCTCCTTGATCGACTACGCCCCCTGGGCGGCGAGTACGCGAAAGCGCATCGAGCGCGAGAACGCCGACTTGCAGCTCTCGATCACCCACGGAGACGTGCAAGCGGTGGCCTCGCTCGTGCCAAAGTCAGCTTATTTGCACGCGCATCATCGAGGGCTCCCATCGTCGGCGCAGGCGCTCTTGGGTGAGCTCGGAGCGATCGAGCTGTGGCTTGAAGACCCCGCGATGATCCCTCGCACTACGACAGCCTTCGCGCTCGAATGGCTGGGTCAAGAGGCGCGGCATGTCGTGCGCGAGGCTTCGTTTGACCTGCTCTCGGCGCTCGTGGACCATCTCTCTGGGCGCTCGCCGTCGGCTCAGAAATTTGCACGTAAGCCAGGCCCTGTTCACGACACCGAGCTTGTGTTTGTGCTGTCTAGCGTCGCGCGACTGCGGGCCCTCAAAGAGCCTCGGCTCCGAGGCGTCCTCGCAAACATCGACCCAGCAGCCCTCCTTAGCGCTTGCGAGGCGCTCCCGTTGATCGCCGTACGCACAGCGCAAGGCGCGAGACGCGAGACCCTCCAGCAGCTCCACATGCGTGCCCAACGCGGCCCCTTGGTAGCACTCACAAGCGCCCCAGAAGACATTGACTACGACAGCACGTTTGAGCCGCTGATCATGGCGCGCGGCGAGCTCGAAGCGTTGGTGTCGGCGGTGCTCAACGTTCGCATCGCGGCCAGCGACGACACGCTCGCGGCGAGACGCGTTGCGCGCCAGACTCGCATCGCGCGCGAGAACTTCGCTCAAAAGCCCCAGATCGAGGCCGACGATTTTAAAGCGCTCGGACCGATCGATGTGGTTGAGGTCTCAGGAAAAAACTATCGCGCGTTCGTCGCGTTGTTGCCTGCGACAGGGCCCACGCATGTCGAAGTACTCGTCGACAACCGCGTGGCGATTCGCACGAAAATCAACGACAGCCTCGCGGACTACGGGCTGCTCGTGCGCATCACGTTTGACGACGACGGCAAGAGCGTGACCCCGTCGCTCGATGCGCTGACAGACAGAGCGCGTGGAGTCTTGGCCATCGCGGTGAAGAAGGCGCTCGCCAAGCTGGTGCTCCGAGCCGCCAAGCGCGCAAACACCGAGACGGATCCGGGACCCAGCGTGCTCAATCTTGTCGTGCGCTATTGTGCGGGCGACGGTCGCGTGGACGAAGCGATGCGTCAAGCGCTCATGCGTGCACCGCTTTGGCCTGCGATTCCCCAGGAGATCGCGAGCATCGCGGACTGCTCCACGCACGGTCGCGGTCGGCTCCTTGTCGTCGAGGCGCGAGACTGGCAGTGGATCGCTGCGCAAAAGGGCGAGACCGATCCGGTCGCGATCGTGTTGCCGACGTACGGACCCACAGAGGTCAAACGTGAGCGCGAGACCCGCAAGCTCTGGCTCGACGCGCTCAAGAACATCAGCGGGCTCGCGACCCGCGACGCGACCCACGAGCTGAGCGTGCTGCAGAGCGCGAGACAGCTGCTCCGTGATTCAAAGGACACCGTAAAGCTTGAGGGTGACCCGCCGAGCCCCTCGCTCGCCGGTCGCCTCGAAGATTACGACGCGAAGCTCGGTGTGGGTGCCCTCTGGGTGATCCCCGAGACGGACAAGCCGCAGATGGTGATCACCGTCTTTGCGGGAGGGCGCACAGCGCAGACGGTCAAGTTGCCCTCGCCCATCGCGCTCAGGGTGGCGATCGAGTCGACGCTGTTTCACGCGTCGGCAGTGAAAGAAAATGACCTCCCCGATGCAGTGCGGCAGCGGCTGCTGATCGTCGCGCGACAGATCATTCTCAAGGCGTTTAAGAAGAGCGCGGCGCTGCCAAGCTGGTCTGTCGTTGCGCAGCGCTGGGCCCTCGCGACCGGCGGAAAGCTCGACACCTCGTTGCGCGCGCTCACCCTCTGGACCGACAGCACCGGTGAGCCCATGTCCCTCGATGACATGGACGCGCAACAGCGAACACTCGCGTTTGTGCGGTACACCACGAGCGACACGCCCATGACGC
Source organism: Deltaproteobacteria bacterium (assembly GCA_030694465.1). Taxonomy (GTDB): domain Bacteria; phylum Myxococcota_A; class Polyangia; order Polyangiales; genus JAUXYJ01. Next base: position 93,585 of record JAUXYJ010000094.1, read on the forward strand.
CCCTGGACGCGTCCCGTCGCGTGGTCCGGGTCACCCAACGCGAAGCCGATTGGCTCGGCGCGCATCGCGCGGTGACCGACTACACCGAGACGCTCACGCTTCAGCAAAAAGCGATCGCGCGCAGAGCGCTTGCGCCCGCGAATAAGATCACTATTGTCAGCAAATTTACAGACGTATTGCACACTGTGGCGCTGACCGTATCCGAGCATGGCTACGAGGGCGCGATTCAGCTGCTGCAGTCCAGACCCAAGGGGCGCGCGAGCCTTGAGCTCTGGCATCAGCGCCGACCGCTGTGCACAGTGGACATCGAGTCGCCATGGCCCGCCGTCATCGCCGTCGACGCCTCCGAGCTCACCCTCAACGAAGACGAGAGCGCGCCAGTCGAAGATCGCCCAACGCAGCGCATGCGGGCCGACTTGTATGCGCTCGTGCGAGGCGCGATCGAGCAGCGCTTTGTCGCGCCTCCCGAGGGACAGTCGTTGAGCGCGATCCGAGTCGAGCGCGCGGGCTCTCCGGCGCTATCGAAGGGGCAGAGCCTCGCGGTCGGGATGCTATGGCTTGCCAAAGACGCTGGCGCGCGCGGGACGCTTCGAGTGAGAATCCACGAAGAATCCCGTGAAATTGTAGTCAATACGCGAAGCGCTTCGGGCCGAAAAGAGCAAGACATCCTGCCCGTGTTTGGCGAGCTTTGGGTCCGCGGAGACCTCTTCACCGCAGACTCACGGGAGCTCATCACAAACATTGTCGCCTGGGGCTACCGCGCGCTGCTCGCACAAGCGCTCAGCACAACGCTCACCGACGAGCCAACAAGGGTCACCCACGGCGTCCGCGCTGCGCTGGGATCGCACCTGGTGAGCGAGCCTCTGGTCAAGTTTGCACGGGACACGCTCTTGCCCAACAGCGCGACTTCGCTAGAGCATTTGCAGGCGCAGCTCAACAATGGCGAATCACTCACGTACGCCCTTGACGACGACCCCGCCGACGCGATCCGGCAGCGCATGGTCGTGGTGCGCCAAGAGGTCCCGTGGCAGGCGCTCTTACGCGAGCACGCCAAGCTTGGCGAGCGCCGCGTGTCTCTGCCGACACCGGTCGAGGCCAAGGTCGCCATGGTGCCCAGCGAGCCCGCAGTGAGCGCACGAGTCCAGGCGAATCCAACTGCGAAAAAGCAGCTCGATTCGGCGGTGGTGTCGTCGATTCACAAAGTGCTGACAACCAACGCACTGGGCTACCAAGTGCTGTTGGTCTTGCGGGCGAGCGACGTCTCGTCCGAGCACTTGGCTGCCGTTGACGAGAGCGACGCGCGGGCGCCCGACGAGCTGGTCGTCTACGACGGAAAGACCCTGCGAGCGACGATCTTTCTACGCCACCCGCTCGCCGCTGAAATGAACGTCTGGCCCGAGCCCGCGCGCCGCGACAAGGTCTTGGCCATGGCCGTCCTGGGCGCGATGAACCGGGTCCGCGCACAGTTCACCGACCAAGACGAAGCGCGCGTCTTGTCACGAATGCTCGACTGTTTTGGTCGCAGTTAGCGCGACCCGGCGACGTCGCCGAGTACACCGCGCGCGACGAGCGCATCGATGTCTTGTTCGGTGTAGGCGCACACTTGGCGCAACACTTCTCGGGTGTGCTCACCGAGGCCGGGGACCGGGCCGTGGCGCTCGTGCTCCCACGAGTCGTCGATTTTCATAGGGTTTCCTGCGGCAAAAAGCGCTTCTCCGTGGGGCTGTGCCAGCTCGGCGACCATGGCGCGCGCCTTCACCTGCGGGTCCGCAAACACCTGATCGACGCTCTGAACCGCCGCACAGGGCACCTGCTCTTGACGCAACAACGCCAGCCAGTGCGCGACCGTTTGAGACAACAGGGTCGGCTCGATCCAAGCGAGCAGGGCGTGCTGCGCCGCGCGTCGCTGCGCGTGCGTCGCGTAGCGCGGGTCGCTGCCCTTGGCGGGATCTCCCAAGGCCGTGCAGAATCCCTGCCAAAATCGATCGGTAAACACCGCGATCACGAGCGGGCCGTCCGAGGCCACAAAGGCTTGGTAGGGCCAAGCGTGCGCGTGCGCGCTCCCTTGGGGGCCCAACACCTGGTCTGCGTTGAGCGCAAACGTCGCTGCATAGCCCAAGAGCGCGACCTGACAATCGAGCAGCGAGAGGTCAATCACGTGTCCCCGCCCGCTGCGTTCGCGCTCGTAGAGGGCAGCGGCGATGGCGAGAGCGCCAAACATTCCGCCTGCCAAATCGCCCATCGGAGGGCCCATGCGGACCGGGACTCGCTCAGGCTCGCCCGTGATGGACATCGTGCCCCCACGTGCCTGCAGGGTGAGATCAAACGCGCTGTCCATACGATCGGGGCCCGTGCGACCGAGCCCTGTCATCCCGCACACAATCAGCCGCGGATTGCGCGCGTGAAGCGTCACCGCGTCACAGCCCAAGCGCTCGGCCACACCCACCCGAAAATTCTCGATGACCACATCGCTCTGTGCCGCGAGGTCCAAGAGCACCGCGCGCCCCTCAGGCCGCGTGAGGTCAAGCACCATCGAGCGCTTGCTGCGGTGAAACGCTGCGAAATACACGCTCAAGTCCCCGCGAAAATGCGGCCCCATGCCTCGCACTTCGTCACCTCCGGGGCGCTCGATCTTGATCACCTCTGCGCCAAGATCCGCAAGCAACATCGCCCCGTAGGGCCCTGCGACCATGCGCGTGAGATCCAAGACGCGTACGCCACGCAAGACGCTCAGCATGATGGCCTACGGTCCAATGCGAATGGGCCGGCCCGCGATGTCGTGCGCCAGCGCGGCGCGGCGCGGGTCTGTCACGGGCGAGATATGCCACTGGATCATACGATCGAGCGCCGAGGCCAACAGGGCGAGCTCGGTCTGCACACGCACGTCGCAGCCGTACAGCCCCGCGAGCTCTGGCGGGGTGTTTGCACAGCGATTGAGCGCAGCGTTTGCCACGCGAGAGCCCTCTTCGATCCCGCCCAAGAGCTCATGGGCTCGCGCCACGTTGAGGCACACTTTTCCGTCGCGCTGGGTGCCCGCCGGAGCGCGCTGTGCCACGTCGATCACGAGCTGCGAGGGCATCGAGAGGTCGAGATAGCGACCGGTGAGCTCGCGAAGCGCGACCGCGTTGGTGGGCTCACGCGCGACAAGCTCTTCGAGGGCCGCGAGGTTCAGCCGGTCGACGCTGTGGGGGTCCATCACGGGACGCACAAACGCGACGTTTCCCGCGAGATAAAGAGCGCCCAAGGCACCAACAACCGCGAGCTGAGTCCGCCAACGCATACGCTTGCAAAGCTAGCACACGAGGCCTCGGTGACGGTACGGTCTCTCGCGTGAACGCTGAGGACATCAAAGCCCTACGCAAGAGCACTGGGCTCTCGCAACGAGATCTCGCAGAAGCGCTCTCGATCGACGTCAGCGTCGTCCGAGACTGGGAAAAGAGCGAGCAATTCGCCACCAAGGCCCACGTCGTATCCATGCAAGCGATCGCGAAGAGCCCACCGGCTCGCAAGGTCCGTGGCAAGAAGACCCCGATGCAAGTGCTCGCAGATCCAGGGTTTTGGCTGCTCGTTCGCAAGCTATCCACCCACGACACGCTGCGGAGCGCGTGCGAGAAGCTCGCGGTCGACTATGACGACCCCGCAGAGAATCCCTAGCAAAACATCACGGCGCCTATGGACCTCGACGCGCCCGCGACGCACCCTGCGCGGCGGTCCTCTATGAAACGCTCGCCGCTCCACCCGCTCCACAATCCAGGCGCTCCGTTCGCGATGAACGTGGCCGGGGTTGACTTCACCGCGTTCTCGATTTCGGGGCTGAGCACCTACGTGCTTGTGCCCGATTTCGACGCGTGTTTTGACCTTGGGCACTGCCCAGTCGAGGGCGCGCGGCTGCGCAATGTGCTGCTCTCGCACGTGCACCAAGATCACTCGCTCGGAGTGATCCGACACCGCTCATTGCGCCAGATGTGGTCCCTCAGCGGCTCGCGCATCGTCGTGCCCGAGGGCTCGCGCGAGGCCATGGTGGAGGTCCTCAAGGCCTACGATCGGCTCGAAGGTCGACACGAGGGCGAGCGACCGATCGAAGTACAGGGCGTGCGGCCGGGAGACAGAGTCACACTCTCTAAACGATTTTTCGCTGATGTTTTTCAGGTCGAACACCGCATCGAGTCCGTCGGGTTTATCGTGACCGAGCGGCGCCGCAAGCTCAAACCCGAGTACACCGACCTGCCGGGCGTCGAGCTTGGACGGCTCCGCACCGAGGGCAAAGAGCTCTACGACTATCGCGACCACCGCGCGATGACCTACGTCGGCGACAGCACCATCGAGACGCTCCACAACGTGCCCGAGATCTTTGACGCTCCCCTGGTTTTTCTCGAATGTACGCACGTCGCCGAGCGCGACCAGCTCGCCAGCCCCAAGTACGGACACACGCACCTGTTTGAGCTACTTCGATTCTTCGAGCGCAACCCCAAGCGCATCGCGAACACCCACATCGTGCTCAAGCACTTCTCGACCAAGTATACCCACGGCGAGATCACGCAGGCCTTCGCGAAGCTCCCCGAGCGAACACGCGAACAGCTGACGCTCTTGATCTGAAGCGGTGAATCTCCGTCGCGATCCGCTGCCAAAACCGCTACCATTCGCCCGCGTGCGCCGCGGCGTAGACCGTCGTCTCAGCGCGCGTTGTCTCTCTCAAGGCTCGCAAAGGACACCCAACCCCGCATGAACGCTCCGGCAAGCAACCTCACGATCAATGGCACGCGACTCTGGGACTCGCTGATGGCTCTCGCGAGCATCGGCGCGACCCCCAAGGGCGGCGTCTGTCGCTTGGCGCTCACAGACCTCGACAAGCAGGGGCGTGACCTTGTGGTGAGTTGGGCGCGCGAGGCCGGCCTGAGCATCACGACGGACAAGATCGGCAACGTGTTTATGCGCCGCGCGGGCCGCAACAACGCGCTCCCGCCGATCGCCACCGGCAGCCACATCGACACGCAACCGACCGGCGGAAAGTTCGACGGAAACTATGGCGTCCTCGCGGGCATCGAGGTCATCCGCACGCTCAACGACCACAACATCGAGACCGAAGCGCCCGTCGAAGTGTGCTTCTGGACCAACGAAGAGGGCTCACGGTTTGTGCCCGTCATGATGGGCTCGGGCGTGTTCGCCAAGGCGTTCTCGCTCGAGACTGCGTATGCGGCCAAAGACACCACCGGCGCGACCGTGCGCGATGAGCTCGCGCGCATCGGGTACATCGGTGATCAAGAGCCCGGCGATCACCCGCTCGGCGCGTACTTCGAAGCCCACATCGAGCAGGGACCCGTGCTCGAAGACGCAGACATCACCATCGGCGTCGTCACGGGTGTGCTCGGCCTGCGTTGGTACGACTGCGTAGTGACCGGGATGGAAGCTCACGCGGGCCCCACGCCCATGGCCCTGCGCAAAGATGCCCTGCAAATCGCCACGAAGATCATGCAAGAGACCGTCGCGATCGCCCTGCGCTATCCGCCCTATGGGCGGGGCACCGTGGGCATGGTCCACGTGCACCCCAACAGCCGCAACGTGATCCCCGGCCAGGTTAAATTTTCGATCGATCTTCGCAACGTAGACAGCACACGATTGGACGCGATGGACGGCGAGATCAAGGCCTTCGTCAAACAGTGTGCAGACGAGTCCGGGCTGGGAATTTCTCTCGAGCAGGTCTCGTACTTTCCGCCATGCCCGTTTGAAGAGGGCTGCGTAACGGCGGTCCGCGAAGGCGCTAAGAACCTTGGATTTTCACTGATGGATGTCGTGTCTGGCGCAGGCCATGACGCGGTCTACATGGCCCGCCTGGCGCCCGCTGGGATGATCTTTGTTCCGTGCAAAGACGGCATCTCACACAACGAAATCGAAGACGCCAAACCCGAGCACCTCGAGGCCGGTTGCAACGTCTTGCTCCACGCCATGCTCGATCGCGCCAAGCGCGTCTAACTGCACTCTAGGCCCACCCCATGAACACACCGCGCGCCGCGCACGCAACCCTCGCGATCGCCCTCGCACTGTGCGCCGTTGGGTGTGTCACCCGCGAGGTGGTCTACGTGGTCCAGCAGCCCACGCAGAGCACCACCGCAAGCGCCCAAGTGCAGGCCACCGCGACGACCCAGGTCCAGCTCCGCTGCGAGCCTATCTGTCGCCAGTCGTACAACGCGTGCCGCTCGGGATGCAGACCGCAGAGCTGGTCGCCCAACATGCAGAGCATCCAAGATTCATGCGAAAGAGACTGCGATTTTAATCGTTTTTCGTGTGAGTCCGAGTGTCGCCACGGGGGCGGCCAGTAGCGATATCATCGCGCGACCATGCCCGCAGCCAGCGAGACGCCCTTCAACCTCCCTATCGACCAAGCGCTCTTCGACGCATGCCAAGTGGGCGACGTCGACCGGATCCGACAGGCGCTCCGTGACGGCGCAGACCCCAACGCGCGCGCGGCGACAGGCAGCACGCCTTTGCACACGCTGCTCGACCAAGGGACCTTCGACGACCGCAGCGCGGCCGCAAAGATTTTGCTCGCTGCAGGCGCCGGCCCCCACGCGCGCACCGACGCGGGTGTTCGCGTCACGAGCACGCACCTAAAGACCAACTTGCTCTTGCGCAACGCCCGCCGTGGCGACGACTCGCCTCCGCCGCTCGTGCTCTATCAAGGCGCCGAACATCCGCTCTTTGAGTTCATCCTGGAGTTCGCTCCGGACGCGCGCGAGGTGGGCGAACGCGTGCACTGGGCCACTGTCAAACCAGCCCGCAAACCCCTTGGCCCCGAGGTGGATGCAGACGAAGTTCTCACGCTCTGCGACCTGTACCCAGAGGTCAGCCCCGAGGTCCCCGACGGGATGACCGTGTCGTTTCAGCTAGCCGAAACGTTTGGCAGCAATGACAAACTTCGCATGGAGTTTCTCGGTCAAAATATCCCTTTTGGCGGCGACTACTCGCTCGATTTTGGCTACCACACCGACGCCTCGTACGAGCAAGCGTGGCGCGCGCTGCCCAAGCACCGTGAGGTGCTCAGACTGAGCGATCTTCAGCGACGTTTTGCCTCACCCGAGATTCGCCCCGAAGAGACGACCGATCGCCTGGTCGAAGAGCTCAAATTGCTGGTCGCTTCGAACTACTACGTGTCCGATTTGAGCGACGAGCTTGCGGCCGCAAACATTCTTTCACTTGGCCAATTGCAGGCGATCCTCGCGTGCCAGATCGCCCCTTCGACGCTCCCAAGCCCGCAGCTAACCCGCAGCCTCACCGACCACCTGTCCTACTACGACATCCTCGGCTGGAACGACTCAGACCACCGCATCGCCGCATGCCTCGCGCACGGCGACGGCCTCGCCCTCCTCGACGCCGCGATCGATTGCTCGGACATCAGCGTCGATCGACACGCTCATTTTCGTGCGCTCATGCAGCGCTTTGGCAGCACCGAGTCCGAGCTTCTGCACGCGGTTTTGCAGGGTTGGCGCATCGGTCACCGCTGGACCGGCCGCGAGCTCTGGGTCATCACACGCCCCATCGAACAGCTCGTCTCCGCCCTCACCGATCCCACCCTCACGCCCCAAGCCCTGCAGCGGGTCCTCACCATCTTGGCCCTCTGGATGAGCCGCGTCCCCCTCGCCACGGGCAAAGCACGCGCCCTCTGGGAGGCCATCCAGCCCCAAGCGACCGAAGCCCAAGTGCTCGCGATGCTGAAGCGCAAGGTCGAGTTCTATCGCGCATGGATCGAGCCCTATGCATCTCAGTACAGCCCCGCCGTGCGCGCCGTGCTCGACGGCGAGCCGTAGCCCATCGGCTCCCGCCACCGGTGGCTGGACTAGTACGGATACTCGCGCGCCAGCACCGTGGCTTGCGCTGCGATGTCTCCCTCGATCCGTAGCCACGTCGTCCCCTGTGGCGAGCGCTCAAAAATCTCTGCACACGCCCTCGCCATCGCGTCACGATCCTGGGTCTCTCGCGCGCGATCCAGCGTAGCAAACAAGCGCTCGATGCTCTCGGGTGCCTCCGCGCTGAGTCTCGCCCGTGTCTCTTCGGCCTCGTGATCGTGCCCCACGGCTCGCTGCGCCGCCGCGGTCCATCGTCGCCAGCTTCGGTGAACGTGCAGCGGCATCGCCCCTCGCTCTAGCGCCTCTGCAGCGACCCCAAGCGCCCGCGCAGGGTCGCCCAATCGCACAAACCCGGCCCGCGCCGAGAGCGCGAGATACAACCGCGCCAGCGCGTCCTCAGGCCATCGCGAACACTTCGCCAGCGCCTGCTCGAAGCTCTCCCGATCGTCCATGACGCTGCTCACACGCAACCACTCGCACAGCGCATAGCTCGACTCTGCAGGCTCTCCGCGGCGCTCCCAGCTTCGCACCGCGCGTTGCGCCTGCTCAAGCGCCTCGGGGTATCGCCGCATCATCGCGAGAGCGCGCGCACTCGCACCCCGAACACGCAAGGACGCAGGCTCTGCAGGAGCGAGATCTGCAAGACAAATCGCACGCGAAACATACGCTGCGCACCGAGCATCGCCTGCGTCCGCGCTCGCCTGCACGACCTGCGCGACGTACGCGAGCCCAAGGTCCGCGTAGGTCTCTTCGTCCCACGGGATGTGCACGCCAAGCTCCCCCGCATGACGCTGTGCGATCGCGAGCGCGAGCGACACGCGCAGGTCATGGGGCGACGACACAGCGAGCCACCGAAGCGGCGCAACCACCCGCTGCCAGTCGGTCAACACCGGCGAGCTCATCGCAAAGGCATGCAGCGCGGCCAGTGACTTTGCACGCTCGTCGGGCTTTGCCCACAACGAGGGCTCGCACTCTTTTGCCCAGTCAAACGCCTGCGCGATCGCGTCTCGTACGTGAGAAAATCCCCGCACTTTGAGCGCACGCACCTGGGTCAACGCGAGAGACTCAGCCTCTTGCAGCTGCGCGCGCGCGACCCAAAACTCTTCGACGCCCTGGGCCACTGCAGCAACCATGTTGAGCTTCTGCGCGAGGCCACGCACCGGCGTGAGCGCTCCGTCCGCGCCCACACACGCGCTCGCCACGATCGAAGTGGGCACCGGATGACCACAGTGCTGCGAGGCCGCAGAGAGCGCGAACGACAGCCCAAAAGAGTCTCCTACGAGCGTCGCGTCGTCGGGCAATTGGCCCTGCAAAAATGCAGCGCGAAGCCCGTTTGCGTCGACCTCGACGGGCGACACCAGCGTCGGCGCATGCGCAAACGCGCATCGCATCACGTGCGCCGCGTTGACGAGCGTGTGATCCGAGAACCGCATCCTCGCGCCCTCACGCAGCGCAAAGAGCGCCGCGCCGTCGCCCACGACCGCCACAAGCAGGACCTCGCCGAGGGCCGCGATGCGCCGCGGTCCGAGCGCCAACCCTCGCGAAGACAGCGCGCGCGTCACCGCGATATCACCTTCGCCGCGCGGCCACAGCCAGGGCGCATCCAGCGCGCGCGTCAGCTCGCTGAGCTCATGACGATTGAGCCGCCGATCGAGCGCTAAGAGCTTCGTGAGAGCGACGTTGTCCACCATGTGCCTGGGTCTTCACGTGCCGAAGTCTGCAGCTGGTCCGAGGGCGTCTGCCCAAGCTCGGCCCAGGTCGTCGCGAGCATCCGGGCCCGCTCATCAAGCTGAGCGAGCTGCTCGCGCACGAGCGCGCCGCTTGGATCGTCACGCAACAACTGCGCGATCGACTCGAGATCGTCGCGCCGTTCGAACCACCGCGTCGCGCGAGTTGCACCCTGATTCGCCTGCTCCGAACACATCGCGACCAGCTCCTCGAGATCTGCCTCCAGGTCATCGCACTCGCGCAACGCCAGCATTCCGGCCGCCCCACGCACCCGCACGTCGAGCGACCTCCACCAGCGATCGGCCCGGCTCGCAGGGTCCTCGGCGCTCAGCATCGCTCGCAGCGCGCCCGCACCCCACGCTTCAAGCATCGCGCCCGTCGGAAGCAAGCGCCCCACCACCCCCACCGCAGCCACGCGCCCATAGAGAGACTCGCCCCGAGAGGCGGCGGCGTAGCGAACGTGCATCCACGTCGGGACCTTTACCTCAGGCGCGATCACCGAGAGATCAGGGATTTCAGCCATGATTTCGATCTCAACCGAGAGCCCGACGCTGCTTGGCGCGGCGAGCTCGTAGAGCCAATGACGCGGACCCTCAAACGACAGCAAGACCCGCGAGGTCCCCCGCGTGCACACGACGTGCTGACGCCCGTCTCGTCCATCAATCAGCAACCGATCGTCGTCCATTCGCGCCACCCCACGCGAGAACTCAACCGAGAGCCCCTCAGCGTCCAACGCATAGACCCCCGCGCGCCACGGCGAAGCAACCAAGGCAGCCTGTACTGCGCCGATTGCGTGCAATCGGTCAGACATTGGTTCGAGCACCGTCGCGGCCTCGAGGTCTTGCGACGTCAAGGGCTGCGAAGACGCGAGCCCCTCGGCCACGCGCCTGCTGGCCACTTCACCAGACACCACCGGCGCGATCTCCGCGATCGCGATCCCGTGGCGCTCCAAAAATTCACTCGCATCGTCACTCATGGCAACCGATCTCCGGCGCACACCACGCGTATGCGCTCCATCATGACGCAAGACGCAGCCCATTTGCCCTTACTGACAGCACGAACGCACATCCTTCTCATGGTTTGCTCGGAGCCCGCTGTCGAAGTCCCACCAGCGCTTGCATCACCGCGTCGGCCGTCCCCGGCTCCATCGTGCCACTGAGCGCCCGCGCCTGGGTCTCGTCTGCCATCGCTTTGCGCCAGCGTGAGTGCTGCTGCTGGAGCGTCGCGCGCTCTTTGGCCCGCGTGTCAGGGCTTGGATCCGCGTCCAAAAAGTCGTCGAGACTCCGCGCTTCACCCCGCGCAAGCGCAAAGACCTGCTCACGGACATCACACAGCGCAGGTCTGCGCTCGCAGACCGTGGCATCCAGACGCTCAAGCACATCCGCGACTTCGCCCGAGAGCAGCTCAGGCTCTTCGTAGCGCGGCGCCTCGATGCGCTCTTCGACCAGCGGCTCGGTCATCCGAGCGTTGCGCTTGCGCAAGTGGTCGACAAAGAGCGAGACCAACATCCGCTCAAGATAGCTGCTCGCTGCGCCCTCGTACTGCACCTCGAGCCTGATCCCTCCGCGCTGAATCTGCCTGAAAATTTTCAGCAGCAAATCGTTGACAACATCATCCCGAATCGCGTCCGGAACGCGCCTCCGCGTACACCTCCGACGCACCTCTCGCTCCAGCCTCTCAAAGCGCGCGCTCAGCTCGCGTCCCTGACCCGCTGGCGTCGTGAGCGCCTGCAAGATCCATGGCTCTCTGGGATCGGGCTCGCTCACGGCTTGTCACCTCGGACACGCTCTAGCCACGCGAGATCCATCGCGATCACATCGTTGCACCACTGCGGACGCGACGGAGTCCACGGCGGCGACTGCGCTTCAAACGAGCAACGTCGAACCTCGCGCCAGGGCTCGGGCGGCACCAACGTAGGCAGCCGCACATCGCGCGGTTCGCTCGACGGAACCATCGTCAACGGCAGCCCCACGATGGCCTCGATGGCTGACGCAAGCTGTTCCCACCCAAGCGTCGTCTTGCGCAGCGCGCGGCCCACCGTGTTCGCGACAAAGTCTGCCAGCACCGTGCCCGCAGGAGGATCGAGCCGATAGTCCACCACAGTCGACGCAATCAGCCGCACGCGCGCGTCGGTCGCAGCACCCTTGGGCACAGGATAGAGCGCAAACTGCTCAGCTCTCCGAACGCACGCCGTGACATCCGCGATGCGCAGCGCGATGGTCCCCAACACGTCTGCACGCACATTGCGCCGCGCAACATGAATTCTCACCTCTTCGTTGCGCCCTTCGCGAGACCTCAAGAGCACAAATACCCGCTCAAAGACCGTCTCAAGTGCGGCCAAGTAGCGATCGATCTCGCCAGACTCGGGCCCCATCGACGCGATCACCGCGACGTTGTCCTCGCCCACATGCGTACGCAGCGCTCGCAGCAACATCTGCTGGCTGCGAACCAGCTGCTCGCTTCGCAGCGTCAGCACCGCCGCCTCGCGGGGTGCAGCGTACTGAATCCAGTCCCAACCCCGCTGAAGCTCTGGCAGCCTAAGCCTCACCCCCGCCCGCGCGTGGTCACGAAAAGCGACCGCATCCGAATCGCGCGCTTGGTCTAACTGCCGCACCAGCGCAGCGAGATCTGACGCGATCGGCGAGGATTTTTGCTGTACCGAGGACTGACGCATCCAGCCCGCTAGGAGCGTCGCCGGCACCCGAAGCTCCGTCGCGTGGGGCGGCCATGGCATCTCACACACGAGGCTCTGCAGAGTCTGCCGCAGCCCCATGTCCAGCGCGTGCGCGCCGTCGGTCTGCACCAGCAGCCCCACGACGACGGAGGGTTGCTGACCATCAAAGCTGCCCGACTCATCGAGAAACAGCTCCCAGCGGCGTGTGTCGTTTTTGGACCCCACAACACTCGGCAAAATAACACAGCCCTGTGCCCCAAAGCACCCCGTTGCACGATTTGATCGCACAAGGCCCACAACGCGGACTGCACGACACCTGTCTAGAATCGCCTGCAAAATTGCACGCAGTGACTGCATCGTGCGCGCCACGCTCACCGTCGCTCCCCTACGCGCAATGCACCGTTCGCCACCTCACACCGCCCCTTCGACACACGAGCACCGACCAGAGAATCGCCCGAGCCCGACAAGGCACGGCAACGCCGCCGTGCGAAGTGGATCTGCCGCCCAGGGGCGACGGGCGAATTTTTCGGTCGGCGCTCCAGGTCACCCGACTCAGCGCGCCGCCGATGAGGGCCCGCGCTGCAATTGGCCAGAGCCTCCAGAATGTGCTGAATTGCCGCTCACTTCATGCACCACTCGTTTCGGCGGCGATGTCCGTCTCTGTTGGCAAGCCTCGTCGCGGTCACCCTCATCGGCGCTGTGGCCCCCTCTGCGCAAGCCCAAACGCGGCCCCCAGCAGCCTCGCCCACCGCAGAGGTTCGCGAGCTCTTTCGCCGCGGAACCGCCGCGTTCGACGCCCGCGATTTCGAGACCGCCCTCCGGAGCTACCAGAGCGCCTACATCGCGTCCGAGCAGCCCGAGTTCTTGCTCAACATCGCCTCGTGCTTTGAGCAACTCAACCGACTCCCCGACGCGCGCGCCTCGCTCCAGCGCTACCTCGACACCGCACAAAATATCCCCGACCGCGCGCGCCTCGAAGCGCGCATCCGTGAGCTCGACGCGCGAATCCAAGGGACAGCCGTCGTGACCCCACCCGTCGTGACCCCACCCGTCGTGACCCCGCCCGTCGTGACCCCCCCGCGTGTTGCCCCACCGCCTCCCGCGGCGCCCGCATGGCCCTGGGTGCTCGTCGGAGTCGGCGGCGCGATGATGGCCGGCGCGATCATCCCGCTGGTCCTCACGCCCGACCCCAGCCACTGCATGGGGCAGGCGGCAGGCAGCCCTTCATGCACCGAGCACACCTACCTCGACCAGCTCGGGCGCGCCAACACCTACCCTGCCATCGGCGCGACGCTCCTCGGCGTCGGCGGCGCGCTGGCGATCACAGGCCTCATCACCGCGATCGTGCTGCGCCCCTCGACCACCCAAGAGAGCTCCCCTCGCACGGCCCTGCGGATCACGCCCACAAGCATCGAGGTATCCGGTGCGTTTTAGAGCAGCGCTGCGAGCGTGTTTCTCTTTGCTCTCGCTTACTTTGCTCAGCGCAAGCGCCTGCACAAAGCCCGCGTACCGCTGCGCCAGCGACACCGACTGCAACGGCACTACTCCCCAAGGACAGTGTATCCAGAGCCCAAGCAACGGCCGCGTGTGCGCTGTGCCCGAGCCCCCTACGCCTGCATGCGCGAGCGGCCTTCGCTACGCACCCAGCTCAGGACTCGCGCCCGCGTGTCACACAGCCGCCGCTCGCGAGGATGTGGTCACGGACACCTCGGACGCGAGCGACGCACCGAGCGACGCACCGAGCGACGCAGACGCGGGGTCTACCTGCCTCCGCATCGAGCCCGCGATGGCCCCGATAGCCCCCGTGGGTCCCGCCCCTTGCGAGGTGCGCGCCATCTCGCCGCTTCCGTCGACCAGCCTACGCAGCCGCACCGTCGAGTGGCTCGCTCTCGCTGGCGACGGCGTCACCAACGTCCGCGTCGCCGTCTTGCCGCCCCTCCCCGGCATGACACCCATCGTCGAAGAGCGCCTCTCCCCAGGGGCCGTGACCAACACCCACATCGGCACAAGCGACCTCGGATCCGTGGACCCACGATCCCCCTCGTCGGTGCGCTGGCAGCTCTCGTGGACGTGCAACGCTGTCCAACGGCTCTCACCGACCTACACGCTCGTCCTGCCGCGCCCCTACCGGTTTGACTCCTGCAGCGCCGGAGGCACCGCGGTCGCAAGCGACTACAATGGCGGTCGCAACGGCCTAGGCCCCATCGTGGACTTGGACCGCGATGGTCGCCCCGACTTGGTGATCTCTTCGGGCGGTACGATCCGAACCTGGCGCAGCAATGGCACGGCCATTCACAGCGGATCGACGCTCAACCAGCAGTGCCTCACCGGAGGCGGGATGGGTGAGTCCGCCAGTCTTGGCCGAACTATCCGCGCGATCGGCGACGCCGATGGAGACGGTGTCACCGATTTTCTCCTGGGAAGCTGTGGCCCCGATGACAACTCTGCGCTCTGCACCGGCGTCGCCATCGCCTATGGCCAGGCCCCCTCAAGCGAGTCCACCACCGCGGGCATCCGCGAGGTCCGTACGCTCGCAGTCGCTGTCCCCGCGGGCCTTCAAGGCTGCAGTGTGGGCGCCTCGCTGAGCCCCCTCGGGGACGTCAACAACGACGGCCTCGCCGACGCGGTCATCGGCACGCCCTGCGACGACTCCGGGGCCGTACACCTCGTGCTAGGCAATCGCAACGCGAGGCCCGGGGTCCGGCTGCTCTTGATCCCACGGACGGTTGACCCGACGGCCCAGTTCGGCCGCGCAGTGGCGTTCGCGGGCTACAACAACACCACGCCACCGCTGCCGCTCCTCGCGGTGATGTCAAGCCGAAGCGTTCACACGTACACGATCAGCCCAGACGCGACCCTGTCAGCCTATTCCGGTGTCTTCCCTGGCAGCGCGAACCCCGCGCTGATGCCGAACCAGGTCATCATGGGGAGCATGCGCCTGCAGGGCGACACTGGAGGCCTCGCCGATCGCCCGATGCTCACCCTCTCCCTCCAGCCTACAACCGGAACCCAGCAAGCTTGGGGCGTCCGCTTCGAAGATTCCCAGGCCCTCAACGGCGCGTTGACGAGCGCCATCATGACAAGCACGGGCTTCGGCCTCGCTGGCCCTGCGGACCTCGACAGCGACGGGCGCGCCGACGCGCTCATGCTTGGCCCCGATCGCCAATCCGTCATTGCAAATCTCGGAGGCCGTGGCCCAGCCCCCCTCGAGTCCCTCGGGCTGCCCGCCATGGAGGCGATCGGCGCGATCGAGTCCCTTGGCCCGATGCTCTTAGACAACCGTGACACCTTCGCCCTCCTCACCGAGAACATCAACTCGACGCAGTCCTCGTTCGTTCGCCTCTGCAGCGTCGCCAACACAAACCCTGACTGCGATACAACCAGCAGAATCACCTGCTCCGCGACCGCCGTGTTTCGCTTTCCGGTGGGCTCTCTCGCGATCGCCGGGCGCTAGCCTTCTCCCCCGCGCTCCCATCCTCGATCGCAACACCATGACCCGACGCCCCCAAGCCCTCCCGCTGCTCGCCCTCGCCCTCGCGCTCACGGCCTGCTCGCGCCCAGCCTACCGCTGCGCCAGCGACACCGACTGCAACGGCACTACTCCCCAAGGACAGTGTATCGAGCGCTCCGCAGGCCAAGGAGTCTGTGCCATCACTGCGCCCACGTGCCCCTCGGCGCTCCGGTACTCGCCCTCTGCCGGCCGCAGCGAGGCCTGCGTCACCGTGGCCAACGCCGACGTCCTCAATGACCTCGCTGAAGCCTCCCTGCCCGACGTCACTGTTGCCACCGATGCCACCGACGCCACGGACCCAACCGACGCCGCAGAGGTCATCGAAGCCCCAGACGCAAGCGACGCAAGCGACGCAAGCGACGCAAGCGACGCAAGCGACGCAGCCAACCCCGCCCGCTTCCCCACGCTGCCAGGGTTCTTTGACACCTGCACGCAGTCGATCGCTGTAGCCCCGGCGGCCAGCAGCACGGCAGCCCCGCCCATTGCAGCGTGCGAAATCCGTGTCCTCTCGCCCCTGCGCTCACACCACGCGCTCGGCCGCCGCATCCGCTGGCAAATCATCGGCGGAACCAGCGTCACCAATGTCGCCATCAACCTCATCATCGATGGGATCCCTCAGGCCCCGATCGCGGCGCCCTTCTCAGGCATGACCTACAACGCAACGGTCGATCTCCCGAACAGCTCAGTGACTCCCCCACGCTCGCTCCAGTGGCAGATTAGCTCAACCTGCAACGGGATCCCGCAATCCACGGCTTTCACCGCCCTCACGCTGCCTGCCCCGATGCGCGGGGCCAGCTGCACGCTCACGCCCACCGAGCCCACGCGCAGCAGCGAGACCGTCACCCCCATCGCGGACCTCTTTGGCAACTCCGGCGACCCAGACCTCGTGATCTCGCGCCCCGGCTTTGTCCACGTCTGGGGCAGCAGCGACACCACCCACGCGGTCTCGCTGAGTACCCCAGCGACCGTTTGCATCACCGGCGCGCCAAACCTCGGCACCACCCTCCGCGCGATCGGAGATGCCGACGGCGACGGCGCCACAGACTTCTTGCTCGGCACCTGCACCGACGTCTCCCCCGCGGCCGACTGCCAAGGGGTCGCCATCGCCTACGGTCGCAACGCCACTGCGCCCGGAGACGTGGTCTTCTCTGGCCTCCGCGCCATCACCCTCCTGCGCCGACTCGACCCCGCCGCCGACTGCCGCATCGGCTCAACCTTCACCAGCGTCGGAGACGTCAACAACGATGGCCTCGCCGACGTGGTCATCGGTACCACCTGCGGCGACTCCTCGTACCTCGAGCTCGTCCTTGGCGCCGCCGGCCGCGACCCCACCAGCCAGCTCCTCACGCTCCCGTCGACCCCACCGGGCAGACCCATCCCATTTGGGCACTCGCGCTTGGCCTACGGCGGGCGCCGCGGCCCAGGCGCCCTGCTGGCCATCCGAGAGACCAACCGGATCTCTGCCTACTCGCTCTCTGCGCTGGCGCTGAGCCCTTTTGGGACCCCGCAGACCCTCGCAAACCCCACCGGCTCGCTGCGCTGGGTGGGCGACCTCACCGAGGGGATCGAGCCGACCTCGTTCGTCTACTCCGAGGCCATCGCTGCTTTGAGCAACACGCTGCTCCAAGAGGTCCGCTTCGGCGCCACGACCACACTCAACACACTCGCCACCGTCGGCACCGACCTCACCCACGGCTATGCGATCGCCGGCCCGGTGGACATCAACAGCGACGGCGTCGGCGACGTCGCCTGGGTCTCGCGTAACTTAGGTCAAATCCAGATCCGCACCAGCGCAGCGGTCACCATCGCGCGGATCCTCGCGCCGCGACCCGACGAGCTCGCCATCCGCGACATCGCCTCGGTGGGCACCATCCTAGGCCCCACGCGCGACGTGCTCGCCGTCGTCATCCAGCAGCCCACCGCGCGCCGTGTCGACGTCCTGCAGCTCTGCGCGGTCCCCGCCGGGGATGACCACTGCCGCGACTACACCCGCACGTTTGTCTGCGATCCTGCCAACGCCATCGCGATCCCCGCGGACGCCGTCGTCGTAGGCCGCTGAGCCCACCCCCGCGCTATCGCGCACACACATAGCGCACCGCGATCCGCGAGAGTCTGGGGGCTCACATCGAGGATCACACACCGCGCGGTTGCGCTCTTTGTTGTCAGCAAGACGCTCGCACGCTCGTCTTGCACTCCGAGCAGAGCGCACAGCGGCGCGGCGTCGCTTCGACGTGAGTCATCACGTCCGGCTGCAATCGATCTAGTCAACGCGAGGGATCAGGGATGGGGAGACGCACTTCGATCGGGACGCTGCTTGAGCTGTTGGTGCTCTTGCTCGAGCGCGAGAGCGTCACGCTCACGACGCTCACAGTGGCCACTGGGCTCACACCACGCACGGTCCTCGCCCGCATCGCCGAGCTCACCGAGCACGGGCTCTGTGAGCGCTCACCCCGCGACGACGAGCCCCGTTGGCACCTCGGACGACGCCTCGGAAAACACCGCGTGCTGCTCTCCACCGACCACGCCCAGCGCCTCGCCAGGCTCTTGCTCCGCCTCCCCGAGGGCGGCGAACGCGACGCCCTCTTCGCGCACCTCGATGCAGCCCTCACCCGCGCCCGCGCAAGCACGCACGGCACCGTCCTCGCGCCCCACGCGCCCACGGCCGACATCGCCCTGCTGGACACACTCGATCACGCGATGTCGCAGCGATACGTCCTGCGAATTCGCCTGCAAAACAACGACACCGCAGCCGAGAAGCTCGCCTCGATCAGCGCGATCGCCCTGACCTCACCGCCCGCGATCACCTTCTTCAACCACCACACGCAGCGCCCCGACAGCGCCCTCTTGGCGCACGTCACCTCCGCGCAGCGCGCGCACTCGATCGCGTTTGTGCACACAGAGCCCGAGCCCTCAGAGAGCCACTCGGTGCTCTGCGATGTCCAAGATCGCCCGGTCGACTCGCTGAGCACCACAGGGCTCGACGTCCAGACCATCGCCCTCCCCAACCACGCCACGCGCCTCCGCGTCCGCGGAAACCGCGATGACATCGTCCGCTTCATCCTCGCCAACGCCCCGTTCGTCAGCCCGCTCGACCACGACATCAACGCCGAGGTGCTCTCACGCACCCAGGCCCTCCTCGAGCGCCCTCGCCTCCGCTAACGCCCCCTGTCGCTTTCGCGATGGGGCGCTCTTGCCCGATCGCGCGCAGCCCACTTCTTGGAGTCCCACCCATGATCCGCACCCTCTTTCGCTTGCTCTCGCTCACGCTCTGCCTCGCGCTCTTGTCCCACAGCCAGCTCGCCCACGCCCAGCGACGAGCTCCCGCAGCCCAGGTCTGCATCCCCGGCGCCCAGCTCTCGTGCGCGTGTCCCAACGGCGAGTCCGGCGTCCAGCAATGCAACGACCGTGGCACCGGCCTCCGCGCCTGCGCGTGCGGCTCGGTCACCGCCGCAGCCACCCTCACGCCGCCTCCCACGCCGCGCGCACAGCTCCACGTCAGGCACCCCGCGCCCAGGGTCGGCCTCGCCGCGAGCCCGCTCGCGTCCACACGCTCGTGGTACGGCTGGCAGATCTTGATCATTGATGGCGCGGCCATCGCCCTGGGGTCGGCCGGGGCCGCCGCCGGAGGCTCGGCCGCCATCGCGTTTAGCTCCCTCGCCGGGACCGCCTCGTTTGCCGGAGGACCCATCGTCCACTGGGCCCATGGCCACCTCGGCCGCGGCTTCGCGAGCATGTTTGGCCTGCGGCTTGGGCTCCCCGTCGGTGGCGCCATCCTCGGCGCCCTCGTGGGCGGCGCGGCGGGCGGCTTTCGGCAGGTCCCCACCTTCGTCGGCGCGGCCATTGGGGCCTCCGTCGGCGCGATCACCGGGATCGTCCTCGACGTCGCCTGGCTCGCCTACGACGACCCCAGCGACCACCAGCTCGCCCGCAGCCACACCTTCGTCCTGCCCTACGCCAGCGTCGACCCATCCCGACAGCTCATCACCGCGGGGCTCTTCGGCGCGTTCTGAGCACCCCCCACCGCCACACGTTGGGCCCGCACTCGCGACGCCCGCACCCCCCACCGCCACACGTTGGGCCCGCAACCGCGACGCCCGCACCCCCCACCGCCACACGTTGGGCCCGCACCCGCGACGCTCGCACCCCCCACCACCACACGTTGGGCCCGCACTCGCGACCGCCTCCGGTGCCGCCGCCGCGCATTTGACCCCTGGACTCTTGCACTCGGCCCCGGGATCTCGCGACAATCTCGCCCACGATGCGGGACAATCCGGAGGGACTCGGGACCACACGCCCCATGCGCGAGGCGCTCGACGCCGTGCTCGACCGACTGCAGCGCGAGCTTGTCCGCCTGCCCCACGCGAGCACGCCCCACGACGTCTCGACCGCGCGCATCGGTGGCTTCGCCAAGCTCGGCGCCGCGCTCGACCGCTACCTCCACACGGTGTTCTGCTACGTCGCCCTGCACGCGGCCACGAGCCCCGACGAGCTCGCCAAGCGCCTCTCGCTTCGCCTCGACCGCGCCACCATGGGAACGCTCGCCCACGCGCTCAGGCCCTTCGCCGCCCTTCCCCTCGCGCAAGACCCCGCCGTACGCTGGATCTTGGCCGAATTGCACGACCGCTCAGCCCTAGCCCGCGTGATCGACCTCCGCAACCGCTTCGTCCACCAGCGCACGCTCCCGCCCGTCAACGAAGTGCACACCTGCCTTGTTCAGCTCGGCAACGCGCTCAAGCCCCAACGGATGCTGCTCAACGCATGACCACTCTCTCAACTGGCCAACGCTTCGCCGACCGCTACGAAGTGCGCCGATTGCTCGGCCAAGGAGGCTTCGGCGAGGTCTACGTCGTCCGCGATCTGCGCGCGCAGCCGCCCCGCGAGCTCGCCCTCAAAGTGCTCACCGAGACCGAAGGCCTCCGCAACGTCGACCTCGTCCGCTTTCGCGATGAAATCGTCGCGATCAACACCGTCGCCAAGCACAGCCAGCACGTCCCCCGCGTGCACGACACAGGCATGGACCGCGGACGCCCCTGGTTTGTAATGGACCTCGTCCAGGGCGTCACCCTCACCGAGCACTGGCAACACCAGCACACCCTCGGCCTGCGCCCCACACCTGCCGAGACCCTCACGATCTTGCACGATGTCTGCGATGCGCTCGCCGCTGCACACGCAGTCGGCCTCGTCCACTGCGACCTCAAGCCCGAAAACATCATGATCAAGCGCGCACCCAGCGACCCCTCGCGCTGGTTCGCCTACGTGCTCGATTTTGGCATCGCCCGCACAGCCTACAAACACACGCAACGCACCCTCGCCGGAACCCCCCTCTGGATGGCCCCCGAGCAGCTCACCGACCCCGACGCCCCCTCAACCCCCGCGATCGACCAGTTCTCGTTCGCCCACGTCGCCTTCTGGATGCTCGTGGGACAGAAGTTTCCGCTCACCGAGCGCCAGCGCATGCGCCCCTCGCAGGTCGCCGCCGCCCGCAACGTCACCCTCCCGCGCGCCTTCGACGCCTGGTTCGACCGCGCCACCCGCGACGCCCCCACCGAGCGCTTCCCAGACATCGCGCTCGCCTTCAACGCGCTCCACGCCGTCTTCGCCCAGCCGCCTGTCGCAGACCCCGCCTTCGCACCCACGCTCCAAGCCCCAGCCCACATTGCGCTCGCGCCCACACTCGCCGCGACGCCTCCCAAGCCCCCTCCCTACGCCCCCGCCAAGGCCCCCCAGAGCCTCCCCACGCCCCGCCCCGCCGCAACACGCCCCGTCGCCCTCGTCGTGGTCCTCGTGGCATCCCTGGCATCCCTGGCCGTCGGGCTCACGTGGCGCTCACACAACGCCACGCGCTCCCATCAAACGCTATCCCCCACGCAAACACCCCCGCCAGCCCCTCCGCCAGCCCCTCCGCCCCTGCCCGTACCCACCGAGCTCACCCCCATCACCGAGCCTA
>JAUXYJ010000006.1 GCA_030694465.1 Deltaproteobacteria bacterium
GCCGTTGCCCGAGCCATCGACACACAGGGCGCCCGTCTGCCCAGAGCTCCCTCCCCCGCCGCCCCCGCCGCTGCCCGCGGTGCCATCGCGCCCAGGCTCGCCGTTAGCGCCCACATAGTCGCCCTCCATGCTGATCGAGCCCTGCGCAGCGCCCCCGTTGCCCGAGGCTCCGGTGACCCCGTCCGCAGTGGGCGTCTGCCCGGGTTGTCCCGGAGCCGGTGTGCAACCCGAGGTCCCACCGCCCATGCCGCCCGGGCCGCTCAGCCCCGCCGGCGAGCCATCGCTCCCGCGAAACTGCGGATCCCGCCCGCCGCCGCCGCCCGCGCCGCCGCCCGACGACGTGCACATCGCGTTCATCCCGCCCGCGCCGCCTGCGCCGGGTCGATTTTGGCTGTCATTGGCCCCGTCCCCGCCCGCGCCGCCGTTGGCCCCGTCGCCCCCCGGATTGCCCGCCATCCCATTGGCCCCCGCCGCACCACGGCCCGCCGTAAGCACAGTCCCGTCCAAAATCTCAAGCCCCGGAGCGTCCACCGCCCGCAGCGCAATCGACGCGGTCCCCGGCATGGTTGCGTCCGCCGAGCGCAGCTCAATCCGCGCAATCCGCGTGGTATTTCGCAAGACTCTCGCGTCCACCGCGATGCGCGCCCCGGTCACAATCACCTGGTTGTCCCCGCGCGCCCAGCTGTTGCGACGGTCATACCCACCGTAGATCCCCACGCCGCTCTCGAGCACGAGGGTCTCGGTCAACGGATACATCCCGCGCGACACCAAAATCTGTGTCTTGCGCCCGCTCCGCGCACGCTCAATCGCCGCCGTCAGCGTGCGAACGGGCTGCTCTCGCGTGCCAGTGTTCGCATCGATGCCATCGTCGGCCACAAAGACCGCCTGCGCGAGGTCGCCGTCAATGCCGTCACAGTTGGCGTCGAAGTTCGCCGGGTCTGGCTCATCCGTGGCTCCCATCATGCACATCCCAGGGCCAGTGTCCCGTGGTCGAACATCGCCCGAGGCGTCTCGCCCCCCAGCGTCAGGCGACTCGCCCACGGCGCAACCCGAAGAGACCGCCGCGACGGTCAACACGCTCAACAACCGGCAAAGCAGCATACTTTGCGAGACTATCACACGCAGGGCCCTGGCCAACGACGGGTTGTGTTCTCAGAAATTCCCACCGTACTGAAGCGTCATTGTTGACGAGTTGGGTTTGAGTTCAATACGGTGCTGTTAGAGTTCTGATGAGTGACCGCGCGTTGATCGATGTGAAGCTCCAGCAATTGCAGGAGATGCTCGCCACGATGGATGAGGGCTCACTTACGAGCTTTCAAGAGCGACTCGACATGTCGTGGATCTACCATGACTGTGCCCTCGAAGGCGTGGTGCTCACGTACCACGAGCTCAAGAGCGCGATTGACCGCGACGTCGTAAGCGATGTCTCGCTCATCCCGACCTACGACGAGATCCGTGCGCACAAAAACGCGCTCGATTGGATCCGCGAGCAGGCCGCAAAAGGCAAAAAACACCCGATCACGCTTGAGCTCTTGCTCGAGCTTCGTGAGGTGCTTCAGCCTGAGCCCACCGTGGTCAACGCCGTGGCCCTGGTCTCTCCCATGGACCTGAGTGACGGCGGTCTGCCCCTTGAGACGCCCAAGCCCAAGCCCTTGCCCGTCGAGACCTCGCCGTATCGCAAAGATACCCCCGTCCATCGGCTGTATTTTCACGATATTCCTGCGGCAGACAAGATCGCGGGCGAGATGATCAAGCTGGCCGAGTGGCTGCAAGAGCCCGAAGCCAAGAAGCTCCCGGCGATTCGCCTCGCAGCGCGCCTGCACTTTCGCCTGATGCAAATCTATCCGTTCAGCAAAAACAGCGGAAAACACGCGCGTCTCGCCATGAACATGGTGCTCCTCCGCGCTGGTTATCCCCCGGCCATCATTCACTCGACCGAGCGCCAGCGGTACTACGAAGCCCTCCGTGGGCCTGTCGCAGCGCTGCAAGGGATCATGCTTGAGAGCCTCGAGAACTCCATCGAGAGCGCGATCAAGATGTTTACCGAGAGCAAGAGCGGCCGCCGCGCGATGACCTGAGCGGTCCCACCTCAGGTCGCCTTTGCGTGAGCTCAGCCCAGGGTCTGCAAAGAGCTCCGCGGGACCTCGCGCCCCACCAGCGCATAGTGCTTGCGATCGGCCCGCTCGATAAAGAGCGCCACACGATCCACGCTGCGAAACACGCCGAATTTCGCGAGGCCTTCCCAGCCTCGTACGCCCTCGCCGGCAGCCTCGATGCCCACCTGCCCATGCTCGGCGCGGCGCAACACGCGCCCCTCATAGGGCACCTCGACCCCCGGAAACCCCATGCTCTCCAGCGCGGCCACCCGGTCAACAATCCACACCCAGCTGTCATCTCGCGGGATGATCACCCAGCGGTCTTGGCCCTGCTCTGGAGCCAAAAACACACGAAACAACGTCGACCCGTCCCGGCGCAACGAGAGACACCCCGCGAGCCAATAGGTCTCGCCCAGGTGAGTCACCACGGTCCCAATACGAATCCCATCGCCGCTCTGTGCGGTGAGCGCGAGGGGCTTGGGCGCAGGCGCGGCGTTGTTGGCGCGCATCCCGCGAATCCAACGCGCGGTCGCAGCAGCAGCAGGCGCCGCGACAAAAACAATCACACCAACGAGCAATGGGTCCATGCGAAAGACAGCCCTCTCAGCAGCAGACGCTGCCTTCGCGCGCGAGTCTAAACCCCATCCACGACGGGCGCCTTCGCTATTCGCGCGGCTCGGCCGTCAACGCCTCGTAGAGCGCGCGCGCGGCGTGCCCCAGCGCCACCGGGTCGCTCGCGTGTTGTGTGAGCGCATGGATCACGGCGACCGTGCGAATTCCCATAGAAAATAACATCGAGACCCTCGCGAGCGTGATCCCCCCGATGGCCACAAGGGGGGTCTTGTGAGCTTCGCACAGCGCCACCGCTGCGCAGAGGTCTTGCTGGCTCACCACCGCGTCGGGGTTGTGCTTGGAGCGCGTCGCAAATACGGGCCCCAGCGCGACGTAGTCTGGCCCCGCAACGAGGCTCTCACGCGCTTGAGCGAGCGTATGGGTCGAGTGGCCCACCATGCGCCCGCCGCTGACCAGACGGGTCTGCGCGATGGACAGGTCGTCTTGGCCCACGTGCACCGCGCGCACATCCGCCAAGAGGGCGAGGTCGGGGCGATCGTTGAGCACAAACACGGTCCCCGCACGCTCGCATCGCTCAGAGAGCGCCTCGGCGAGCGCCAAGATTTGTGCACTTGTCGCTGATTTTGCACGCAATTGCAGCGCAAACAGCGGGACCGTGTCGAGCAGCGTCTGGGCAAACACGAGGGGATCACGCCCCGCGAGCGCGTCCAGGTCCACAATGGGGTAGAGCCCCGTGCGCTTCGCAAAACTCAAGACACTCATGACCGCGCGCTTGTGCCACGCAAGCGCCCTGGCGGTCGAGCCCGTAGCGCTCTGTGCATTGTCGCCCTTGCTCCCATCGCCGCGCCAGCGATATAGCCCTGCAGGGTCAGTGACCCAGCCGCAAGAAGCACACGTCTCACACCCCAGAAACACACCCCACACGATGACCCCGCGAAGTGCGCGCTAACCCAGAGCAAGACCACGCGTGCAACCGCGCTGTTGTCCGCGTGTCTTGGCTCGCGCTCGCCGTGGCGTGTCTCTGGGCGACCCTGGCGTTGCTGCGGTATCACACGTTTCACAACGAGACGTTTGATCTGGCTTTTTACGGGCGAATGACCTGGGGGCTCGGCCACGGAGACCCACGGCACCCGCTCACCGACAGCCACTTTCTTGGGCTGCACGCCTCATGGGTCTTGCTCCCGCTGGGACTGCTGAGCCGCTGGCTCCCGACCATCCCGCTCTTGCTCGTGGTGCAAGCCGCTGCGCTCGCGGGTGCAGCGATTCCGCTCGCCAACTTCGCCGCACGTCGGGTCAGACACGCGCACGCGGCAGACTTCGCCCTGCTCGCGTTTGTGTTGTACCCGCCGATTTTTACCGCAGCGACGTACGAATTTCACCCGAGCACGCTCGCGCTGTTTCCGCTGTTTTTGGCGGTAGATCTCCATGACCGTGGGCGCCATCGCGCGTCTCTGGTTGCCCTCGGCCTCGCGGCCCTGTGTCGCGAAGACGTCGCGCTGGTCGCCGCATGCGCCGCTGGGCTCTTCGCGTGGCAACGCAGCGCGAGACCACGGCGCGAAGCGGCACTCTTTGCCCTCGCGATGCTCGTGTATTTCTTGGGATATTTCTTGCTGATCGCGCCCAGACTGATCCCGCAGCGTGGCTCGCTCTCGCTGCACTTTGGCTCAATCGGCTCGACCCCCGGAGGCCTGGTGCGCGCGGTGCTCTTGCACCCGCTGAGCACCCTCGGCGCGGTGCTCACCCCCGCCAAGTGTCTCTACATCCCGAGGCTGCTGGCGCCCTTGGCGTTTATGTCTCTGTTGTCTCCGCGATGGCTCATCCCCGCGCTGGCACCGCTGGCCATTAACCTCTTGTCCGCTTGGCCCACTGCGGTCCAAACGCGCTCGCACTACGCGCTCTTGATCGCGCCCTTTGTGTTGCTCTCAGCCATCGAGGGCGTCGCGCGGTTGGTCGACGCAGACCACGCCCTGGGTCCCCCCGCGGTGCGGCCCACCGGGCGCCGAATGCTCGCCCTCGCAGCCGCAGTGCTCCTCGTCGCGCTTGGGATCACGCAACGCCGCGCAGGCGCCACGCCGCTCTCACGCTGGTGGAACACTAGTCACTTTCGTCAGGATTTTCGCAGTCAGAACCTCGCACGAATCGTCCAACAGGTCCGCCCCGAGGTCATGGTCGTCGCGCCCGACGAGGTCCTCGCGCACCTGAGCGAGCGCAACGATTTTCAGCGCGCTGCACAATGGACGCGCCGCGCCGACGACTTGATTTTGTCCGTCGAG
Organism: Deltaproteobacteria bacterium; assembly: GCA_030694465.1. Lineage (GTDB taxonomy): Bacteria > Myxococcota_A > Polyangia > Polyangiales > JAUXYJ01. The sequence continues at coordinate 4,943 of JAUXYJ010000006.1, forward strand.
CACCGCGCCCGCATCGGTGAATCGCAAGACCTGTGGCGAAGTGACGAAGAGATTGTCCTTCGCAATGTGCTCACCCGAGCGCGCTATGGGCTCGTCCACGCAGAGTCTACGCACATGCTCTTTCGCTACGGAGTGAGCCCCCGCGCGTACGCCACGGGGCGCTACATCGCGTTTGAGCCCGAGCCCTGGGCCGAGGCCCGCCACGTGGACATCGACGCATCGCTCGCGGTGGCCTCGTTTAGACTCCAAGCCCAAGACAGCACACACACGCGCGTGACGCTCTGGCTCGTGGCGCTGCAACGTTGGCCCACGGACATGGCCCTTGAGCTCGGCTGGGGCCCGATGCACCCTTCGGGCGATCGCTTGGATCCCGAGCACATTCACTCGTTTTTGCTCTTTGATGGCCGACTGAGCCCTGTGCACATCCGCGTGCGAGAGGTCAGCCGCACCGAGACCACCCTCGCGGTCGCCATCGGGGCGCTCGCGCAGAGCTCGCTCGTGATTGGGACCCGTCGACTCGACGGCTCACGCATGCACCGCGAGTCGCCCCACTGGGTCCCGCTGCTCGCGAGATCTCCAAGACCTGCGGGGGCACAGTGACCCACGTAAATCCGCGAAAACACTGCGATTTCGGCCTATTGTATCTCGGCACACTCTCGCTGATGGTGGGCTGCAGCACGCAACACACCCAGAGTCAGCTTGGCAACGAGTGGACCCAGGGCGCCACGCAAGACGTCACCCGCGACGTGAGCCTCCCGAGCGTCCCAGACGCGCAGCCCGCGGACGCAAACCTCGCCGACGCGATCGCGCTGGTGCAGCCACCCGCGCGGCCCACGGGCTCGCTGCGGTTTAGCGTGCGCGAGACGCTCACCCAGGCCCTCGTCGCGGCCCACGTGGTCGTGCGCGGCGTAGAGGGCACCCTGGACCCAGACCTTGGCCCACGCAATCGCGCAGATGGAGCCCTGCAAGTGCGCATCGCCCCCACAGGCGAGGGCACGCTCACGTTGCCCGTGGGGGCCTACCGTGTGTCGTTTGATCACGGGCCCGAGTGGTCGATTTTCTCTGCACGCGTCGCGATCACCGAGGGGACCGCGCAGAGCCTCGACGCCTCGATCGAGCACCTGCTCGCGATGGGCGACTGGACCGCGTGTGACCTTCATGTGCACGCCGAGCGATCGTTTGACTCGCGCGTCTCGATCGCAGACCGCGTCGCCTCGCTCACCTCGGTCGGGATCGAGTTTGCGACGCCTACAGAGCACAACGTCGTCGGGGACTACCGAACCGGTGTCGAGGCCCTCCCGGCCGCCGCACGGGGCCGCCAGGGGGCTTCTGGGCCCGGTTTGGTGTGGGTCCCCGCCGTCGAAGTGACCACGGACCGCGCGGAGTACCCGATTGGACACTTCAACGTGTTTCCGTTTCGGCCCACCGCGCGGAGGTCGGATGGAGGCGCGCCGGATCCCACGCTGAGCGCGACCGAGATCTTTCGGTTGGCGCGGGCCAACACGCGCGACGCGATCATTCAGGTCAACCACCCACGCATGGAGACCAACATCGGGTACTTCACGCGCACCGCCCTCGAGCCTCAGCGCAACAGCTCGGAGTCCCCGCGCTACGACCCGGGCTACACCGCGATCGAGGTGTTTAACGGGTATTATCTCGGCAACCCGCTCGAGGTCGACCGAGTGCTTCACGACTGGCTCGACCTGCTCTCTTCGGGCGCGCGCTATGTCGGCACGGCCAACAGCGACTCGCACTACATCGCGTACGAGACCGCGGGATATCCACGCACGTACGTGTACACCCCCCGCGCAGGGGACGCCTCGCCCACAGCGGCGCGTGTACTGAGCGCGCTGCGCAACGGGCACGTGTTCGGAACCAGCGGCCCCATGCTGACCCTCGCGATGGGCCGCGCGATGATGGGTGACACCGTACGCTTGCCCCCGAGCGCACAGAGCGCACGGGTGAGGGTTCACCTGTGGGCCGCCCCGTGGATCGACGTGGACCTCATTGAGATCTACCGGGATCGCGAGCTCTCGGCGACGATCGCGGTGCCCACGACAGAGGCCATCGAGCGCATGGACATCGAAGTGGACATCCCGCTGAGCCAAGCGCGACACAGCGTCGTCGCGGTCGCGCGAGGCGATCGCCCCATGAACGAGGTCTTACCGAGGCTCCAAGCGCGACCCTTCGCGTTTACCAATCCCCTGTGGATTGAGCGACGAATCGCATCACACTGATCTCGCACTACGCCGCGTAGTCGACCAATGCGCCGCGAAGTTTCTCAAACGCGCGCGCCTCGATTTGTCGCACGCGCTCTTTAGAGATCCCGAGCTTGTGCCCAAGGCTCTCAAGCGTGCAGCCGTCCTCGGTGAGCATGCGCTGCTCAACGATCCATCGCTCACGATCGTTGAGAAATCCCATGGCTGCGTCAATCCGCTGCTTGGTGTTGCGCTCTTCGAGGTGTGCGCTCACGAGCTCTTCGGGCGAGGGCCCAGGGTCACGCAGTCGGTCGAGCGCCGGGGATTCGTCGCCCTCGGCAGCGTCCAGCGATTGGTCTCTTCGCTCGATGAGCGGGAGCAAGCGCATCACGTTTTCGCGGGACATTCCCGAGAGGGCCGCGAGCTTGTCCGGGTCGTTTTCGCGGGTCTTGCGATACGCACGCAGCGCGCGTCGCTCGGATTTAGAGCCACCGACGCGCACGACGCGGTAACCACGCACCACGTACTCGCGGATCTCCGCGCGGATCCAGTACACCGCGTAGGTCACCAAGCGACACGCGCGCTCGGGCTCAAACCGCATGGCGCCCTTGAGCAACCCGATGTTGCCCTGCTGAATGAGATCTTCGAGCGGGATCCCCCAGCGCCGGTACTCGTTGGCGATGGTGATCACAAACGGGAGGCTCGCCGCGATGAGCTTGTCTCCCGCACGCTGATCCCCGGCCCGCCATCGCAACGCCAGCTCACGCTCTACCTCGGGCTTGAGCGGAACCACTCCGGACAACGAGGCCCGGTATGCATCCAGTGAGGTCGTCGAATTCCAAACACCCATGTGACAGATCCTCCGCGCCGGGGCGCTCCTTCACGCGACATGCCACGCACAGACACCGCACGAACACCCCGCGAGCGCGCTCACGAATACCTTGCGTTTCGCACGCAAAGTTCACACTTTTGTCACACCCTGCGCTTGCACATCCGCCAGTGATTTCCGGCAATTGCTTCGGTTGTGCCTGCACAGGCGGCAAGCGTTGCGCACACCCCTCGTGCACGCGAACACCTTGCACCTCTGCGGGTTCCACCGATGCAATCTCGTGCAGTCCCCTCGTCGCAGCGATGCAAGCTCAACCCCCGAAAGAGGCGTCAGAGCTGCTCGAGATCGATCGAGAGACCTTCGTACGCGGCGACGGAGTCGGCAAACATCGCTTGTGCGCGACGCTCTTTCTCGAGCACGTCGTCGTCGCTCTGGTTGGGGTCGTGATGAAACAACACGTAGCGTTTGACCTGCGCGAGCGTGGCCAAGCGTGCGCCCTCGGCCATGGTCGAGTGCCCCCAGCCGAGCTTGGGCATACGGCCACCTTCGCCCGAGTACTCTTCAGGGGTGTACTGCGAGTCGTAGATAAACACGTCGGCGTTCTTGGCGATGGACAAGATGTTGGGGTCTGGGACGGCGTAGTGTTCGGTGTCGGTCGCGTACACGAGCGAGCGGCCGTTGTACTCAATTCGGTAGGCAAAGACCCCGTTGGGATGGTTGCCGGGGACACCAAAGATCTTGACTGCGCCGTCGGCCAGCAAGACCTCTTCGCGCTCGTGGAGATCACGAAAGTGCATCTGCGCGGCGAGCTCACCGAGGCGCACCGGAAAGTTCGGATAGCTCATCTGCCCCGCGAGCGTGTCTTCGAGCGTCGAGGTCACGTTGCGGGCGCCGTAGAGATGAATCGTGTTTCCGCGCACAAACGCAGGGACAAAGAACGGAAACCCCTGAATATGGTCCCAGTGCACGTGCGAGAAAAACAGGTGCGCGTTGAGTGGCTGCTCTCGCATGAGCTTCTCACCCAGGCCCCGCAGCCCCGTCCCACCATCCAAAATGATGAGCTGATCGGCCACTCGGACCTCCACGCAGCTGGTGTTGCCACCAATGCGTGCCGTCCTCGGTCCTGGTGAGGGGATACTCCCGCGTACGCCCCAGAAAGTGCATCGAAACATCGATTGGCTCTTCAGCTCCAGTGACGCACTCTAAGCAGGCCCTCACGGCCCGGTCAAACGCCGTGCAATTCACAGCAGCCTGAGATCCACCGAAGCACTCCCCCTGGTAGATGCTTCAGCGTGCACTCAGGGTGCGAATCAGCCAGCGCTCTTGACGCGCTTGATGAAGCCCGAGATGGGCTCGTTGATGTACGGCATGGGAAGCTCGTTCTCTGCGATGCCCAAGAGCCGTGAGGCCGTGGTGAGGTAACCGTTGCGGGTCGCAGTGCGGCGCTCCATGCGGGCGGGTGCCGTGGGGCGAAGGCGGGTGTTGATAAACAACCAGGCGGCGCGCTCGGTGGTCTTGAACTTGGGCTTCTGCATCGCTTTATTTGGGCTTTTTGCTAGAGAAAGTGTCGGTCTGCACGCAAACCATCACTGAGTTATGACGTCGGTGAGCGGCGTTTTTTGCCCCTTGCGCCTCGTTCTGTCAAGCGTGCGACGCAGCCCAAATGCCACACGGGCGCATTCGTGCCCCCGCAACACGCGCATCGAGCGCAGCGAGCCCCCTCGCAGAGTCCCCACCCGAGGGCGCGCTAGATGTCTAGATTGCGCACGTTGAGCGCGTTTTTCTCGATGAAATTACGTCGCGGCTCGACCTCGTCGCCCATCAAGAGCGTGAGGGTCTTGTCCATCGAGACCGCGTCCTGCACGCGCACCTTGAGAAGCACACGATTCTCTGGATTCATCGTGGTCTCCCAGAGCTGATCTGCGCTCATTTCGCCCAGACCTTTGTAGCGCTGGATGTCTGCGCCCTTGCGGCCGCGCTCGTCAATCACCCAGTACAAACGCTCGATCTGCGCGACGGGAGTCTCTCGGAGCTTCTCGTCCACGAGCTTCCACGGCAGCGGCCCAAGCGCGCGCGCACGCTGGTAGATCGCGTCGAGCTCGCGCACTTCGGACGAGATCATCAGGTCTTCATCGATCACCGAGCGCACACCCGAGCCATTGCGCGCACGCACGATCAAGCGCTTGCGACCCACACCGGGGTCATCCTCGATGAGCTGCTTGAGCGGCATCAGCTCGGGGTTCTCGAGGGCCACCTGGGCAGAGAGCGTGTCCGCGAGGGCCTGGAGCTTCTCTTCGCTGTCAAACACGTCACGCGACAGGCTCACACCGCTGCGAATCAGCGCGCCCAAAATCCGAACGTCCACACGCGAGCCATGATGGCCCAAGAGGGACTGCGCGCGGTGTTGGTCCAGCGCGAGCTTGCGCAGCGGTTCGCCGTCGATCACCTGCTCGCCACACACCAAGCGCACACCCTCGATGCCCGCATCAATGAGCCGCTGCGCGAGGGCTTGCTCGTCTTTGACGTACACAATTTTCTTGCCGCGCTTGATCCCAAACAACGGAGGCTGCGCGATGTAGAGATACCCGCGCTCGATAATCTCGGGCATTTGCCTCGCGAAAAACGTGAGCAACAGCGTGCGAATGTGGCTGCCGTCCACGTCAGCGTCCGTCATCACGCAGATCTTGTGATAGCGGATTTTTTCAGGGTCAAAGGTCTCGGCGATCCCGGCTCCGAGCGCCATGATCAGCGTGCCAACCTCTTGGTTCTGCAGCACGCGCTCACGGCGGACGCGCTCGACGTTGAGGATCTTTCCGCGCAGCGGCAAGATCGCTTGGGTCTTGCGGTCGCGGCCTTGTTTGGCGCTGCCACCGGCCGAGTCGCCCTCGACGATGTACAGCTCGCACTTGGCCGGGTCGCGCTCTTGGCAATCCGCGAGCTTTCCGGGGAGCGAAGAGATATCCAGGGCGCCCTTGCGGGTGACCAGCTCGCGCGCTCTTGCGGCCGCGGCGCGGGCCTGGGCGGCGAGCACTCCGCGGTCGACAATGATCTTCGCGAGCTTGGGATTTTCCTCGAAAAATCGCGCGAGGCCCTCGGCGATCACGGCCTCGACGGCGCCCTTGGCGTCTTGCACTACGAGCTCGGTCTTGGGCTGATCTTTGTAGCTCGGGTGCGGATGATGCAGCGAGAGCACCACCGTGAGCCCCTCGCGCACGTCGTCTCCCGAGAGCGCGGTGCCCTTGGTTTCTTTGAGCAAATTGTTGCTCTGCGCGTACTTGTTAATCGTGCGTGTGAGGGCCGAGCGGAGGCCCGTCACGTGCGTCCCGCCGTTGGTCTGGTGGGTGTTGTTGGTGTGGGCCGCGCAGACCTCGTGATACGAGTCGGTCCATTGCAGCGCGCATTCGACGCGGATTTTCTGCATCCGATCGTCGATCATGGTCTCGTGATCGCCCCTGAAGAAAGCGGGCGCGTGCAGCGTGTTCTTGCCCTCATTGAGGTAGTTCACGTAGGCGATCGCGCCGTCTTCGTAGAAGAACTCTTGAGGCTCTTTGGCCCCACGCTCATCGTGATACACGATGCGAAGCCCTGAGTTTAAGAAGGCCATCTGTCGCAGGCGCTTCTCGACAAGCTCTGACGAGAAGTCTAAGACAATCGCGAAGATCTCGGCGTCGGGCTTAAACCGCACGCGCGTCCCCATCTCTGCGCTGTCGCCCACACGCACGATGTCTTTGCTGAACTCACCGCGGACGAAATCCTGGTGAAAATGCCCGCCTTCGCGCCAGACATCGAGCGAGAGATACTCGCTCACGGCGTTGACCGCGGTGACACCTACGCCGTGCGTCCCGGCGCTGGTCGCGTAGGAGTTGTTATTAAACTTTCCGCCCGCGTGCAGCTCCGTCATGACCAGGGTCGCAGCCGAGATCCCCTTGTCTGGGTGAATTCCCACAGGGATCCCGCGGCCGTCGTCACGCACCGAGCACGACCCGTCGGCGTGCAGCTTGACCGTGATGGTCTTGCAGTGCCCCGCCAAGTGCTCGTCTACCGAGTTGTCTACCACTTCCCAAATCAAGTGATGCAACGCAGAGCCATCGCTCACATTGCCGATGTACATCCCGGGCTTTTTGCGAATGCGATCCATGCCCTCAAGGACGCCAATGGAGGTCTCGTCGTACTGCTCGCTCATCGCGCTTGTTCACCATCTGCGCTCACAGGCCGCGCACAGGTAGTCACCAATGCACAGAATATCCTGCAAAATCGCAGGCATTCTCTAGCATATTGCCCCCTCCACTGCAACGCCCATGTGACGTTTCCTGTCGCACAAAACCGCGGGAATTCTGCTGTTTTGTCCCCTGATCCGTCACAAAGCGCCCCCCAGCGCTCAGCGTCAGCGTCGTGCGCGTCGACGGCTCAGCACGAGCGCCAAGCTGGCCAGGAGGCCCAGAGGCGCCATCCCTTGGCCCCCGAGAGGGCCCTGCGCTGGCACACGGCAGGCGCACGTCCCGTTGCCCGAGACCCCAGCGCCGCCGTCTGCTCGGGCGCCGTCTAGTGCGCCGCCATCGCTCTGGGCTGCACCATCACCCGACGTGGCGCCATCGCTCTGGGTGACGTCGTCGACAGACCCCTCCGCGAGGTCTGCGTCGGGGGTGACCCCCATCGCGTCGCCATTGTCACCATCGAGTTCCATGGCATCCGCTGCGAGCACGTCATCGATCGCGCCATCGATCGCGCCATCGACTGCGACATCGACCGAGGGAGTCGACACATCGACCGAAGCATCGGGCGAGACGTTGCTGTCCGGAAGCGAAGCATCGACGCCTGCCTCGACCGCGGCGTCTGTGCCTGCGTCCATGCCCGTTGAGCCAGCGACCATCACCGTGAACATGCGCGAAGTGCGGCCACCGTCGCCGTCGTCCACGGTCACGGTGAAGGTAAAGCTCATCCCCGCGCTGCTTGAGGGAGGCGTCCCCGAGAGGACCCCGGTCATCGCGTTGATCGTGAGCCATGCGGGCGCACCAATGAGCGAAAACACCAGCGGATCGCGGACTACCATCGCGACAGGCGGGTTCGCGGGGTCCGTCGCAGAGACGGTCGCTGTGTAAGCAACCGCGACCATCGCGTTGGGCAGGCTCGCCGTGGTGATCGTGGGTGCGACGTTGCGAAAGCCCACTTCGCGACGGGATTGCGCAGAGGGCATGCAGAGCGAGCCCACGCCTGGGACTGCTCGAAAGCAGAGCGCCGAAGCAGAGGGACCATCGCGGTTGACTCCGCTCACGGCGAACATCGCGCCGGAGCCATCGATCGAGACGTCGCAGTCGAGGTTCCACTCGACAGTGCAGGTGCAAATGCCCGCTGCCACGGTAGCGCTGACCGAGGTCGAGCCACCTTCGTCGACGTTGATTCCACCCGCTACGGAGAGCACCGGGACGGGGCATGTGCCGCCGCCCCCCGCGCCGATCACGAGGATGAATCGCTGGGTGTCTGTGCCGCCATCACCGTCGTTCACCGTGACCACGACCGTGAAGGTCCCAGCCATGGTGGGCGTGCCTGTGATCGCTCCGGTTGCAGGGTTCAGCATCAGGCCGGGCGGCAGCCCCGTCGCGCTCCACGTGAAGGGATCGCGGATCATGCTCGCGATGGGTGGATTGGCAGGATCACTGGCGTCCAGCATCGCGGTGTACCCGACCGCGACCACGCCCGCAGGGAGCGCGACCGTTGTGATCGTGGGGGCGACGTTGGTGTAATTTACCTCGCGGTTCGCGCTCGCCGAGGCCGTCGTACACATCGAGATCGCCGACGGGATCGCGCGGTAACAGAGCCGTCGTGCCGAGGGCCCGTCCCGGTCCACGCCGCTCACGTTGAAGGTCAATCCACTTCCGTTCGCCATGCCGTCGCAGTCAAGATCCCACTCGACCGAGCAGCCACAGGTCGTCCCCGTGAAGCTCGCGGTGACCATGGTGTTTCCGCCCTCGGGTACGCTGACCGAGCCCGCGGTGGTCAATGTGGGCACAGGGCAGGTTCCGCCGGCCATCCCGCCGATCACAATCGTGAGCATTCGCACGCCCGCGCCGCCGTCACCGTCGACCACAGTGACGGTCACAACGAACGTGCCCATCATGGTCGGTGTTCCTGAGATCACACCGGTCGCCGTGTTGATCGTGAGCCCCGGCGGGAGTCCAGCCGCGCTCCAGGTAAACGCGTCGAGAAACCCGCCCGCGGTGGGGGGATTCGCAGGGTCGGTCGCTTCGACAATGGCCACGTAGCCGCTGCTGACCGTGCCACTGGGGAGCGTTGACGTGGTGATCGTGGGCTCGACGTTGTTGACCCGCACTTGCACGGCAGAAGACGCAGAGCTTACGCAAGAGCCTCCCGTCGCGACCGAGAGCACACAGAGGCGCTGGGTCGAAGGGCCATCCAGGCCAACACCGCTCAGGCCAATGGTGCCATCCACCTCGTCGAGGTCTCCATCGCAGTCGCGATCCCAGCCCACACGACAGGTGCATCCCGTCGGGACCACTCCGACGAGGGTCCCCATCACGGTGCTCATGCCGCCTTCGGGGACCGAGACCAAGACGCCCACGCCGGCACTCGCCGCAGGGCAGACACCAGGGCCGCCGACCGAGCTCAGCGCGCCAATGGTCAAGCGGTAGTCTCGTGAGGCGATGCCGCCATCGCCATCGTCTGCGCGCACGGTGACAGAGTAAGTGCCCACCGCGGCCGCGAGCACTGTGCCTGAGATTTCACCGGTCGCTGCGTTGATCGAGAGGCCCGCGGGGAGGCCTGTTGCGCTCCACGTAAACGGGTCGCGCACCATCGAGGCGAGGGGCGGATTCGCAGGGTCTTGCGCGTTAAGTCGGACCGAGTAGGCGATCGTCGCGATGCCCACGGGCAGCAGGTTGGTGGTGATCACCGGGGCGACGTTGCTGACGCTGACCCCGGTGCGAACGACCGCGCTAAACTGCGAAGCTGCAGCACAAGTAGGGTTAAACGAGCGGACACAGAGCGTGTGCGACGAGGCGCCGTCACGCTCGCGGGCCATGAACGAGAACGTGTTGCTCCCGATCGTGTCGCCCAGGCTTGGGGTGACACCGTTGCAATCGGTGTCCCACTCAAAGACGGGCCCTCCGCCCATCACGGTCGTGGTCACCGCGCCGCCCTCAGCCACCGAGTAGCCCCCTGCGGGGCCCGGAAACACAAACGCCGGGGCCGTGGGTGGACACTGGGCGTGCGCATCGCGCGTAAAGAACGCAAACACCGTGGCAGTCGCCACCGAAAGAAGTCCTAATTTCATCTGTCGTCTCCTTAGGTTCAAGAAAGGGCCCCTGCATGTACTTCGCCGCACATTCGCGAGGCAAAACCCAGGGGCAAGACCACGCTTCAGACCAACGCAACGCTGCAGAATGCCTCGTTTTTTCCGAGTATGGAAACCACGGATTGACAATTTTCTGGCGCGTCTAACCCCGCAAGAAATCCCCGCCTCCGCAACTCTTTGCGTAGGGACTCAGCCCTCGAACGCGGTGGCTTTGACTCCCCCGGACTCAACCAAGTACTGATGTCCCTCGGGCAATAAGCTCCGCACGGTGGGGTCTGTGGTCGTGACCCAGATTTGCGCGCGAAGTGACGAAATCCGTGCAAAAAGCCTCTCGGTTCGCTCTCGATCGAGCTCACTCGAGATGTCATCCAAGAGCAGCCAGGGCACGCGCCCCGAGCGCGCCCGCAGGACCTCGAGCTCAGCCAACCGCAGCGCGAGCGCGAGCGCACGGGTCTGGCCTTGGCTCACGACGTCACGGGCGACACGGCCTCCCCACTTGATGCTCACGTCGTCTGCGTGGGGGCCGACGGTGGTGGTCATGCGTGCGCGGTCTTGGTCAAAGCATCGCGCGAGCAATTCTCTGTATTCGTCCGCGTCAAACGGCACTTTGGTCTTGTAGGCAATGCTCAAATCCGCGGTCGCAAGCGTGATGTCTTGCGCGGCCTCGCGGGCTGCGGGCAACAGCTCGTTGGTGAGGGCGTTGCGGGTGCGCGCGATCGCGCTCCCAAAGCGAGACAACAGGGGATCGTACGCGGCGATCGCGCGCAGGTCTGGCGAGGCGGATCGCAGCACCGAGTTGCGTGCCTTGAGTGTGCGAACATAGTTGCGAAGGGCCTCTCCGTAGCCATCGACCACGCGCACCAAAATGCGATCGAGGAGGCGCCGACGGATGTCTGGCGCGCCGCGGATGAGATCGAGATCTTGCGGGTGAAAAACCACGCAAGACGCAGAGCCATAGTACTGCACCGCGCGCTCTGGGCGCTTGCCATCCATGGTGCACTCTCGTGCGCGGCGGTCGAGTGACACCCGAAACTCGTGCTCGCTCTCGCCGCCCTCGACCACCATGCGCGCGCTGGCTTGCGGGACCCCGTGCCCAATGAGCTGAGAGCGCGTAGCGCCACGAAACGAGCGCAGGGTGGCGACGAAGTCCACGGCCTCAAGAAGCGAGGTTTTTCCCTGGCCGTTTGCGCCGACGAAGAGATTGACGCGCTCATGGGGAGAGAGAATCACTGTCCCAAGATTGCGAAACCCTTGGACCGCAAAACCCGTCACGCGAAGAATCGAAGTCACCAGAGAGAGCTTCTATCGCTGTCGCACAACGCTGTCCAAGCGCATCCCCACCGAAGGCACCCCTCAGATCCGCATGGGCATCACGACGCCGACAAACTCGTCGCTGTCCGGGATACGCAAGACGCCTGGGTCAAGCTCACCCGAGAGCTCCACGATGACGTCTTCGCACGAGAGGGCAGAGAGCACGTCCATCACGTACTTCGAGTTAAACCCAACCGTGAGATCCGAGCCTGTGAGCTCAATGGCCATCTCGTCGGTGCCTGCGCCGAGGTCAGGGTTTTCGCTAGAGATAATCAATTTGCTGCGTGAGAACTGCAGCTTCACACCCGACGATCGGTCCGACGCGACCACGCTCACTGCGCGCATCGCGCTGAGCATCTCGGCGCGGTTGACTCTCGCCTTGCGCTCGCTCGCCGCGGGGATGACCTGCGCGTACGGCGGAAACGTCGCGTCGATGAGCTTGACCGCGACGACGGTCTCATCGCGTTTGACAAAGAGATTGCTCCCCGCGCGACCGAGCGAGACCACACCGAGTCCGTCGGGGCTCTTCTCGGACTTAATCTCATCGAGCAAGCGCTTGATCTCGTTGATGCCCTTTTGCGGGATCAAGATCGAGAGCTTGGCGCCCTGCTCGGTCATTTGTTTCTCGGCTTTGCTCAGGCGATGACCGTCCGTGGTGACCATGCGCAGGATGTTTGCGTCGGCCTCGAAGAGCGCGCCGGCGAGGTGCGGCCGGGTGTCATCGGTGCTCATCGAGAAGCTCGTGTAGCCCACAAGCTCAGACAGAGCGTCCGCTGGGATGTCCCTTAGCTCGGTCTGGCCGGGGCTAGGAAGGGCGGGAAAGTCTTCGCCGGGCATCCCGACCAGATCGTACCTTCGGCGCCCTCCTGAGACCCGTGCGCTGTAGTTGGGCGCGATGGTCACGTGCACTTCGCCCTCGGGGAGGTTCTTGACCATCTCGTAGAGCGAGCGGGCCGGGAGGGCGACGCTGCCACCCTTGCGGACCTCGGCTGCGGTGTGGCTTGTGATTGAAATAAGCAGGTCTGTTGCGGCCAAACGCAGCGAGCTCGAGCCCTCGCTGGCGATGAGCATGTTGGTAAGCACAGGCATGGCGCTGCGCTTGTCCGCGACGGACTGCACGCGACCCAGCGCCTTCATAAACTCACGCTTGCTGACGACGAACTCCATCTCGGATAACTCCCTTTATGGGGCAAAACGCTTGGTGCACCGGAGAGATCTCAAGGGGTGCGACGCAAGGTGATGCGAACAGTGACTTGGTGGGTGTGAGCGCTGGCAATGGCTTTGGGCGCTCTGCTTGTCTAACTTGACCGCTTTGGTAGGGCTCTCTGGCTACACCAGCGCTGAGGCTCTCTCAAACGATCCTGCGCTATCTTCTTATGAAGAGAAGAGATTAATAAAATTAAGGGTAGAGATAGTAGGGGCTGTGGAAAGTGGGGATTAGTGGCTTTAGCCTGCAATCTACCAAGTCCGGCGCTGGGGAAGAGCGAGGGACGCCCAGCTGGGGAAAACTCACTGACCTGGGGGGGAGGGTGCCAGCGTTCAGGCTCTCCACGGGGCAAAACCAAGGATCTCCACAGGGGTTTTCCACAGAAAAAACAGGGTGTTCTGTCACCCGCCGAGTTTGGCGAGCACCGCGTCGACTTCGCCTCGGACCGGGTCTCCGGACTCTAAGAGCTTCTTGATTTTGTTCACGGACGAGATGACGGTCGTGTGGTCTTTTCCGCCGAATTTCGCGCCAATCTGCGGAAAACTCGTGCCCAGCTTCTCGCGACAGACATACATCGCGACCTGTCTTGCGCGGGCAATTTCGGCGTGCCGCTCTTTGCCACTGAGCTGCGCCAAGGTCACCCGAAAGTACTGCGCAGTGGCCTTCTGGATGTCCTCGACGGTGATCACATGTTGCCTCGACGGGATCCGCAGAGCGTGTCGCACCATGGCGGCGTCAATCATCGTGCACTTCGCGATGCTCGCCTGGATCGAGAGCTTCATGAGCGCGCCCTCGAGCTCGCGCATGTTCGCGGTGACGGTATTCGCGAGCAAAAATGCAGCTTCGTCATCGAGTGCGACGCCCTCGATTGAGGCTTTCTTGCGCAAGATCGCCACGCGGGTCTCGAGCTCTGGAGGATAGACCTCGGCGACCATCCCGGATGCAAACCGCGAGACCAAGCGGTCGGGCATCCCTTTGAGGTCCTGAGGCATCACGTCGCTGGTCAAGACAATGGGTTTGTCCCGCTGAATGAGCGCGTTAAACGTGTGAAAGAACTCGTCGAGGGTCTGCTCTTTGCCGGCCAAAAACTGGATGTCATCAATGAGCAGGGCGTCGCAGTGGTTGCGATAGCGCCCGCGAAAATCATCCATCGTCTTGGTCTGCACCGCGCAGATAAACTCGTTGGTGAAGTGCTCGGCCGAGATATAGACCACGTTGCCGCCCGGAAAATGCTCGAGCCACCGGTGGCCGATCGCGTTGGCCAAATGGGTCTTTCCGAGGCCGCTCGGGCCGCACAAAAACAACGGGTTAAACCGCCGCCCACCAGGCTCACCCATCGAGTGGGCCGCTGCGTGCGCGAGCTGATTCGAGGGCCCCACGACAAAGGTCCCAAACGAGAAGTTTGGCCGGAGCCCCGAGCTCACCGCGCCGGTCATCACGGACGAGTCACTTCGGTCTGACTTTTTGCTCTCAAAAGCGCGCGAACGAGACTCGGGCATGCTCGCGCTTCGCGCTGCAGCGGGCCTAGGCGCCGTGCGGGGCGGTGGCGTCGGTGGCGTGCTTGGACGAGCCGGAGGGACGCTCTCGCGCGCACCCTGCGAGCCGCTGGGGACCTCGTGTGAGACAGGCACAGCCGTGACCGCGCTCGCGGGGCGCACGGTAAAATGCAGCTCCCACGTGATGCCTGTGCCCGCCGCGAGCTGCTCTTCGATCGCGCGCGCAAAATTGCGTGCCGCCCAATCTCGGGCAAACTCGTTGGGGGCTTCTAAGAGCAGCACGCTCTTGTGGAGGTCCCCTGAGACATCCAAGGGCTGCAGGGGCCGCAAGAAGGTCTCGATGGTGCGAGGGTTGTAGCGGCCTTGGGTGGCAAGAGCCTCAAGAACACTTGTCCACAGGGCGGTGGGGTCGAGATTGGACACGGAGCAGAGGTCCCTTTCGGCACCAGAGAGACACTGAGTGATTCAGCGATCTCTCTGGTGAAATGCAGCAGACGCTTCATGGCCTACACCCTGGCGCGAGAGCGAATTATCGACAGCTTTTCCCCAGGTGATCCCCAAGGTGGCAAACTCTCTTCGTCGGGAAGTGGACGAAACGTTCGTTCGTCGTTAGTCCGTCAACTCGTGAGTTGGCTCGCGTGCGGACCCCTAAGGGCCCCGTAGGCGACCGCGCAGAGTGGCTCTCTCTGAGCAAATTCGCAGAGAGAACGGTTGGTTGAGTTGGTGAGGATTGCGTGATGGTCGAGCTCCAAAGCCCTGGTTGCACAGCTACGCGAGGCAACACGCGTCGCACATCTCTCCATGACAAAAGTGCAGTAAAATTACTCGCCGTTGTGCTTCCGATCGCCTCGGCAGCGCTCGCTGTTGCGCCCTCGGTGAGCGCTCAGACCGCGCCGCGCACAGGGGGCTCGGGCTCTCAAGTGCGACCGCTCGACGAAGAGCTCACTACGCCCCGCGCTGCGGCCCTCGGTGGCCGCGCTGAAGCTGGCGGAGCGAGCACGACCGCGCTCTTTGCCAACCCCGCAGGGGCCGCCTCGATGCGCACCTACCACGTGGACTCGTACGGGCTCTATGACCCGACCACGGGCAGATTTGGCGTGGGTACGGGCGTGATGGACAGCACGCGCGCGATGGTCTCGGGTGGGCTGGCGTACTCGTTTCACTCGATTAATACCGCAGCGGTGCAGCGGTCGTCGCACGACGTGCGCTTGGTCGCAGCGCTCAACATGGGGCAAAAAGCTGCCCTCGGAGCGCGTCTTCGGTATCTCAACATTTCGGGGACACCCTTTGCGGCGCAGAGCGCGCCCGAGAGCCAGGGGCTGCAGAGCAACGCGTGGGGAGGCGTCACGCTGGACCTCGGGCTGCATGTGCATCCCATCCGCGAGTTTGCTTTTTCGATCACGGGGCTCAACCTCAACAACGTAGACACGGTCGCGGCGCCCATCTCGATGGGTGGCGGCGTGATGGTCTCACCCATCCGTGAGCTCACGTTTGTCGCGGATGTTTTGATGGATTTTCGCTCAACTAACGCGATCCGTGGGCGCTACTCGGGCGGCGCAGAGCTCTTTATCGCCAGCCGTTATGCGATCCGCGCGGGCTACCTGTTTGACGACACGCGCGGTGGCTCTCAAGCGGTGACCTTTGGCGCGGGCTATTTGGACACCTCGTTTGGCGTCGAGCTGTCACTTCGTCAGGCGATCATCCCGGATATGCAGAGCACATTGATGCTGAGCGTACGGTATTTTTACCAAGCTGCTGCGACCCAAGCCGCACAGCAAGCACAGGCCGCGCAGACCGAAAGCTCTGGCGAGAACACCAGCGCGCGCTAGGTGCGCATTGTTTGTGTGCTCAAGAGATCTCGCTGTAGTTCTGGCGAAACCCGTTACACTCCGCGCTGTCTGTCCGCGATGTGCGCCATGAGTTCGAACGCTTCGAGTTGGAAGAAGCCGCGGTGAGCCAGCTCTCACTCGAAGAAGAAGCAGTGCTCGTTGAGCGCCTCAAGCGCCGTGACGAGGCTGCGTTTAGCCAGTTCGTGATCGCGCACCAACAGCGGATCTACGCGTTGCTCGGGCGCATGCTCAACAACCGCGAAGAGGCCAAAGACGTCGCACAGGATGTCTTTCTCACGGTGTTTAAGAACATCGATTCGTTTCGTGGGGACTCGAGGCTCTCAACTTGGCTCTATCGCGTCGCGATTAATCACTGCAAAAATCGCATCAAGTATCTCGATCGACGCGGCAGCAAGAAACACGATGTGCTCGATGACACGCGCGAGGGCGACGTGTCCGATGGCAGCGTGCTCGGTGGGCGCATGGAGCGTCCGGATGAGCAAGCGCAGGGCAACGAGCTCGAGGTCGCGGTCCGTCGCGCGCTCGCGTCGCTTGACGAAGACCACCGAGAGCTCATTGTGCTGCGAGACCTCGAGGGGCTCGCGTACGAAGAGATTGTCACGATCACTGGGCTGCCTGATGGCACAGTGAAGAGTCGATTGCATCGCGCGCGCGCTGCGCTACGCGAAGCCATTGAGCGAGGCGTAGGATGGAAGATCCAGACGTAACCCTGAGCGACGACGAAGCGCGTGAGCTCTTCAGCGCTTTTCACGAGGGCGAGCTCTCGTCGGCCGAGGCACGCGCGATGCGTGAAAAGCTCGCGCAAGACAGCGCGCTCTCGGCCGAGTTTGATGCGTTTAAGCGCATGATGGCGGGCCTGGCGGGCCTGGCGGTGCGCGACAGCGTGGTGCCCGAAGCCGTGGTCCCTGCAGAGACGCCATCCCAGGATTTTCGCGAAGAGATCAATTTGCTCCCAGCGCTGCAACAGACCCTGCACGAGCGCTCGGGGGGCAAATACTATGCGACCAAGGCCTCGCGTCTTGTGGGTACACGGCCGCTTGAGCTCGTCGCTGCGTTGCTCTTGGCTGTGTTGCTCGCGGGCTTTTTTGCAGCGCGATACGTCTCTGGCCTGCGTGTTGTAGACCCCCCCAGCGCGCCCATGTCACAGGGCGCCAGCGGTCAGCGCTAAGCGTGAACGAGCGCGAGCACTTCGTCTTCGCGCAGCACGTGATCACTCCCTTTGGCGCACGCGATGATCTTCTGGACCAGGTCCGTGTTGGCCTCGATCCCGCGTGAGCGCAGCCAGTAGCTCACGTTGGAGATCCCGGACATGGGGCCGATCTCGATCTCTTGTTTGCGGCCAAACATCCCCGCAGGGACGCCCGAGTAGATCCGGTCGGCGAGCCACTGATCGCCCTTGGCTTCTGCTTTGATAATCGCTGCGGCGTGCACGCCCGTGCTGGTGCGAAAGGCGTCTGAGCCCACGAGCGGATAGTTAATCGGGATCGCAAAATCGGTCGCGCGGGAGATGGTCTGGCAATACTCCAAGAGCTTCGAGAGGTCTTGCTCACCGAGCGACCCTGCGAGCTTAAGATTGAGCAACAAGAGCTCCATCGCGGTGTTGCCTACGCGCTCTCCGATGCCGAGCCCCGTGCCGTGCACGCGGTCAGCGCCGTACTCGACTGCGAAGAGGGCGTTGACCAACCCGAGGCCGCGGTCGTTGTGTCCGTGCCAGTCGAGTTTGACATCATGCACGCCCATGCCCGCGAGCACAGAGCGTGTAAATTGCAGCAGATTCTTCACGCCATCGGGGGTCGCGTGGCCCACGGTGTCACAGAGACAGAGTCGCTTTGCGCCGTGGTCTACTGCGTTCTTAAAGAGCGCTGAGAGCACCTCGGGGCGTGAGCGGATGGTGTCTTCGGTGACGTAGCAGACCTCGAGGCCGTTCTTGACGCCTGCGTCGATGGCGCCGGCTGAGCGCTGCAAGAGCAATTTGAGGTCCCAGTCTTCGGCCAACACGCGGATGGGGGAGCTGCCGATAAACGTGTAGACCTCGATGGGGAGGCCTGCTTTCTGGCTGATCTCGACCATGGGCAGGATGTCCGCTGGGACCGTGCGACCGGCACATGCGATGCGAAGCGAGAGCTTCTGATCGACGACCTCGCGGCACATGCGGAGGACGTCGTCGTAGGCGCGCTTGCTCGACCCGGGGAGACCGATGTCCGCAGCGTGAATTCCCAGGTCGTTCATCAAGTGCAGGATGCGGAGCTTGTCCTCGATGGAGGGGTCGCGCACCGAGGGGTTTTGGATCCCGTCGCGGAGTGTCTCGTCAAAGAACTCGACGGTGCCAAAGGGGGCATACCGTCGTTCGACGTTGTTCCAGTCAAAGATGAGGTCGTCCTGCGAGGGCGTGGGGGTTGTCGCCATGCAGAGAACATAGCGCGCTTCGCAGCCCAACGTGCATCAGTCCCTGCGTGCGTCGTCGATCGAAGCGTCTCGCCCCATGACGTCACTCGGCGTGTTGGCAAACCGTTGCGTTGGACACATCCCGTTGACCAACGGTGTGAGCCCCGCGTCAGGGATCCCAGTGCGCGGAATCTCAAGCAAATCACCAGACGAAATCGAATTCGAAACGCACGTTCCCTCATCCCCGCAGGTCTGCCCAAGGCTCTGACACGACTCACTCTTGGTGCAAGACATCAAGCGATTGGGGCAGGGGTGCGCCATGGACACGGTTGACTGCAACGCGCACACAGCGGCCAAGCGCAGACGCAACAGACGCACTTGTTGCGTGGGCGGCGTCACGCGCACAACACGCTGCAATCGGCCATCAAGACTCGCTGCGACGATGGTGAGCTCACGGCCTTCGCTTGGTGCAAAAATATTGATCCCGAAGGTCGCCGGGAGACAGACCACCGCGTTGGATGCGGTGCCTGCTCCGCGCATCACGAGGAGCTCACACGTGGAGTCACCACCGCCGGGCGTACCATCCCAATTGTGCGAACAGTGGACGTTGATCTGCGAGAGACCTTCCATGGGAATATCTGTCGCGAGCTCGACCACCAGGTGCGTGAGCGGGGACCTGCAGCTCATCGGACCGAGCACTGTAGCGAGGGCCACCGACACGAGCGATCGTCGCGTGCGTTGAGAGAGAGACCACATGGCGCGCGAGGACTCCTGAGGTTTTACTGGGGCGAAATGCACTGCTCAAGGGTCCCGCAGTAGGCCATCTCTTCACCTGACAATTGCCAAATCAAGATGCCCGTCACGACGCCTGCTGCGACGACACCTGCGATGATTCCGACCACGGCGCCGACAGGCACACCGCCGCCGCGCTCGAGCCGCACGTTGAGCGTGCGAGTCTCGGACGGGGACAAGCTGATGGTCTGGGCGTTGCGGGTGTGTCCCTGCGCGGTGACCTCGATCACGTGGTTGCCGGGATCCACGGTGAGATCCGTCGTGGACTCGACGGGCTCGTTGTCCATGGTGATCCGCGCGCCGTCGACCGAGGGGACGATGGTCAAGTGTGCGAGGCGACCACGCATTTCATCAAGGGCACTCGAGACCTGTGCGCGCTCGGCGGCCGAGGGTTCGCCCTCGCGCACGAAGCGCTCAAGCTCGTCGATCGCGCGGGTGTAGCGACCCAATGCGCGATGCGCGAGACCCAGATTGAACAGCGTATTGACACGCGGAAACAGCTGGTAGCTCTCTTCGAACGCTTGCGCGGCCTGCGTCCACTGCAGCCCGTTCGCGAGGCGCACGCCATCTTCGAAGCGCATGCGTGCGCGGTTGGCGTTGTCACTCGATTGCGCAAGGACTGCGCTTACGCGGCGTGGGCGCGCTGCGCGTTGGGGCGACTGTGTGGTGAGCGCGAAGAGCCTCTGAGGCCTCGCGTGTTCGCCTAGGGCAAGCGCCGAAGACTGATAGTTCACAGCGAAAAGCGACTCGTTGTGTGTCTGAGCCGCCGCCGTGGACGTACCCAGAGAAACTGTCACTGCCATTACAAGAGCGTGTGATCTGCGCATGAAGTGCGAAGGCCTCCGAACGCACAGCCTATCAACTGCGTGTCCGCTTTTAGGGGAAATCATCGAGACTACCAAGTGCGAAGCTGGTTCAGCCCACCGTTGCCCGTGCCTGCAGGAGGCGTTGGCGCTGTGACCGTTGGGGTGGTTGGCGTCGCGCGAGGGGGCTCTGGGGTGGTGGAAGGGGTGCGTTCTACCGTGGGCTGTGTCGTCGGCCGCTGGGTCGGCCGGGGTTCTGGCGCTGGCTGTACGGTTGCGGGATTTGCAGTGGGCAACAGCATGCGATTGCGGGTCTCTTCGAGAGAAATCCCTGTTGGATTGCCCGCGACCTGCGTGTTGCCTCTGCGCTGCGACGTGGTGCGTGTCGTGCCGCGCGTCGACCCTTGCGATCCCGAAGAGGGCTCAACTCCAGAGAGGGCCTGGACGGTCGCGGGCACAGCCACTGGGGGTTGTGCGGCAGGGACCGTCGTTGGTGTGGGCGTGGGCTGCGTCGCGGTGTTTTGCGCGGCGAGTGTTGAGCCCGACGTGCCTGAGACCTGAGGTGTGCTAGTCGACGAGCTACCCGAGCCTCGGCTCACCACGACACCAAGCACACCGAGCGAACAGAGTGCAAAAATGCCTGCTGCGATGCCCAGCGCGAGACCCCGTGAGCTCTTCTTGGGAGGTGACTGATCGCTCGCAGTCTGCGAGAAAATCCGCGCGTGATCGTCGGGCTGAAGCTGATAATCGACGCTCATCGACGAGGGGCGTGGGTCCAGAGAGAGCACGCCCGAGTGCTGGCTGCTCCCGTCAAAACTGCCACTCGCGGGCCCCGACTGGGTGCGCTGAAGCTGCAGGTCTTCGCCCGCAAAGAGCCGGTCCAAATCCGCGCTTCGCTCGGGGAGCATCTGGCGAAAATACGTGGCCAGGGTCTGGTCGTTCGCGCGGTAGCCCTCTTCGCGGTAGACGGCCCACAAGAAGTCCGCAAACTCAGCGCACGACCCGATCCGATCGTCGCGGTTCTTTGCAAAGACACCGCCCAAAAACGTATCGATGGCCACTGGGACTTCGGGCCGGACCGAGCGCACCGAGGGCGTGGGGTCTTCGGTCACCATGCGCAGGATCTCGAGCTCGCTCTCGCTCTTGTACAAGCGTTTGCTGGCGAGACATTCCCACAGCATGACGCCGAGAGACCACACGTCGCTGCGTCGATCGAGGTTACGAACGCCACGCGCTTGCTCGGGGGACATGTAACCAAACTTGCCCTTGAGCGTGTTGGTCACGGTCGCTTGTTGGAGTCTTTCGCGGGCTTTTGCCACGCCAAAGTCAATCAGCTTGACCACTCCATCGCGGCTCACGAGCACATTCGAAGGGGTCACGTCGCGGTGGACCAAATGGCGAAGCTCGCCACGCTCGTTGCGCAGCTCGTGGGCCGCATGCAGGGCCTCGGCGGTGCGCGCGATCATGTAGATCACCACGTCGAGGGGGATGTGTTGTCCGTGCGCGCGTGCGGCCTTGAGGAGCGTCAGGATGGACTCCCCTGCGACAAACTCGAGCGCGATGTAGCGGCCCTCTTTGTCTGTGCCCCAGTCCAGAATATCCACCACGTTGGGGTGTTGGAGCCCCGCGGTGATAAACGCCTCGTCAAAGAAGCTCGCTGAAAACTGTGGGTTGCGCTCCAGGTGCGGGTGCATGCGCTTGATCGCGACCAGCTGCCCTGTGTGAGGTCCGCGGATGGTCCGCGCGAGAAACACGCTCCCCATGCCGCCGGCGGCGAGCTCTTGGATGGTCTGATACTCGCCTTGCGACGGACCGGTTGGAGCAGATGCTTGTGCGATTTCGGCCACCATCATCCCTCGTGCAGGGGTCTGGCAACGAGCCAAACACAACACTGCAGACCGCTGAGTGTATGAGTCCAAGTGCAAACGAACAAGCAGTCACGTGCGAATTTGGCCTTCGAAGCCACGAATCAGCGCGTCGGTGTTTGTGATCCGTGAGGGCCGCCAGAGTGCACGGGATCTCTCGGGTCACCAGCGCCACGTTGCGCTGTGCAGAGATCACGAGCGCGAGCGATCTGTCAGTGAATTGCCTCGAGAATCACCGCGATGCCCTGGCCACCACCGATGCACGCCGAGCCCACTCCGTAGCGCGCATTGCGACGACGAAGCTCGTGTACGAGGTGTGTGGTGATGCGTGCGCCCGACGCGCCCAGTGGGTGACCCAATGCGATCGCGCCGCCGTTGACGTTGGTCTTGGCGCGGTCGAGCCCGAGCTCTTTTTCGACCGCGAGATACTGCGGTGCGAACGCCTCGTTGACCTCGACGAGGTCCATTTGCTCGAGCGTGAGACCGGCGCGTGAGAGGGCCGCGCGGATCGCGGGCGCGGGGCCGATGCCCATCAGGTTGGGGTCGACGCCAGCGACGCCCCAGTGGACCAAGCGCGCGAGGGGCTTGAGGTTCTTTCGCTTGGCAAAATCCGCGGTCGCGAGCACGAGCATCGCGGCGCCATCGCAGATGCCCGAGGCGTTGCCGGCGGTGACAACGCCGTCTTTCTTAAAGACTGGCGCGAGCTTGGCGAGGGCCTCCATGGTGCTCTGCGGGCGCGGGTGCTCGTCGACTTCGAAGCGCACGGTGCCTTTGCGGCTCTGGATCTCGACTGGGGTGATCTCGGCTTTGAAGTAGCCCGCTTCGTGTGCCGCGGCCCAACGCGACTGAGACAACAGCGCGTAGCTGTCGCATGCAGCGCGGTCGATCTCGTACTTCACGCTGAGGTTCTCAGCGGTCATCGCCATGGGCGTGTTGCAGTACGAGTCTGTGAGCGCTTCCCACAGCGAATCTTCGAGCTTGGGTGCGCGGCCGAATGCAAAGCCTTTGCGACCACCGCGCAGCACGTGGGGCGCCTGCGACATGTTCTCTGTGCCACCGACGAGCACGCACTCGCCTTCGCCCAACAGCAGCTGCTCTGCGCCGTTGATCACGGCCTGAAAGCCAGATCCGCACAAGCGACCGACGTTCATCGCGGGGACCTCGATGGGCAGTCCGGACTTCAGCCCGATGTGGCGCGCGTTGTAGATCGCGTCTGCGCTTGTCTGTTGCACGTTGCCCACGATCACGTGTGCGACGTCTTTCGCAAGGTCTACGCCCGAATCCGCGAGGGCCGCTTTGGCAGCGATCACGCCGAGATCGTTTGCGCTGAGCGACTCAAGCGCGCCGCTGAGTGTGCCAAAGGCCGTGCGTCGTGCCGCGAGGATTACAATTTCTGGTCGTGCCATGATGGGGTGTGTCCTTGACTGGTCTAGACAGACGAGTTGAGAAATAGGCTCTACATTTGCTGACGATGTGACTCAGCGATCAGAGCTCAAGCGTGTCGATCGCACAGTGCGATAGCACGACTTCGTTGCGCTCTTTGACGCTGGTGCGTGCAAAAATCCTGTTGCCTTCGCGCCAGCCCTCGGTGATCAGGGTCTCGCCTGGCCACACGGGTTTGCTAAAGCGCCCCTGGATCGCGCGGATGCCATCGCTCTTGCCCCCGAGCGCTTGGCTTACGACTGCGCGAACCATAAACCCGTAGGTCGCGAGGCCGTGCAAGATCGGGCGGCCTTCAAATCGGCTCACCAGCGGAAACGCTGGGTCTGCGTGCAGCGGATTGAAATCACCCGAGAGCCGATAGAGCAGGGCTTGCTCGTCGAGGGTGCGCTCTTCGAAGACGAAGTCTGCGTCGCGTGAGGGGGCACCTGGGCGCTCTTCGCTGGGCTTGGTTCCGGTGCTCACGCCGCCGATGCCCAAGAAGAGAATGCCCCAGGCGGTCTCGCACACGAGCTCACCAGTAGTTTTGTCAACGGAGCGTGTTTTTACTGTCGTTTGCGTCATGCGCTTGAGGTCATAGAGCCCCTCGACCACCGCGGTTGTGAGCAGGGTCGCTGCGGGCGCGAAGGGCCGGTGCATGATCACGCGCTGGGTGCCATGGACCACTTGGTCCATCGGGCCCTGGATCGCCTCGATGGCCTTCATCACGGGCTCAAAAGCAGGGACCACCGAGAAGGACGGGAGCACGCTGGGCCCTCGGCCTTCGTAGAGATAGTCGAGCTCGCTTGTCTTGGCTCCGACGCCAAGCGCGTAGAGCGCGGTGTCTCTCCAGCTGTAGGTAAACTCTGTGGCGGGGCCCTCTCGGCCGACTGCATCAAGTGCGAATGTCATGGCAACGACGGGGGTGTTCGCACGCCCTCTACCCTGCGTCAACGCCTGTCACGCTGCGCATCGCGACCCGAACGATCGCGGCCACGAGGGCGAGCCAAGCGACCGTGGTCGCGCGGCGGTCTTCTCGTGCGACGCGTCTCACTTCGGCGTGAAAAATCACTACGAAAAATCCAACGAAGGGCAGCGCGGGCAGAGGCCTACGCAGGAGCAAAACAGCGGCGCCTGCTGCGATCAATCCGAGCCAGACCGCGAGGCTCATCCGCGCGATGCTCAGGCGATGCTTGACCGCGGCCGCGAGGTAGAGCCCTGCAAAGATCCCGTCGCCGACGCCAAGCATGGGCTCGATGTGTCTCTGCGCGTCCACCGCGGCGCTCACCGCGAGGACCCGCAACCACCGTGGGTCTGGCGTCGTCGCGAGGGCGTGCGTGGGGCCCTCTGGCGAGAGCGCGCTCCACAGGTCCACGGCGCTCGAGAGCAACGCGACGACCAGCAAATGGCTCGCAGCGGGCACGCGAGATCCCACCGCGACGCCCACCGTCGAACCCAACAATAACACCGCCGCGCTCGAGGCAAACGCAGCCCACGGGTCTAAGTTAGGTGATAATACAAATCCCGCAATTGCCAGCAAAATTGCAGCGAGAATACCAATCCCAGTGTGCGCAATCGTCGGGGTCTCTCTGGCGCGCGAGGCCACCCAAGCGGCTACGCACGTCGCGGTGGCACAGCACCCATAGGCGAGGGCAAGGGATGCGAGCGGGTGTGCTGGCAACCAGACCGCGCACGCATAGAGCAGCGCAAGCAGCGCGATGGCGGACGTGGGCGCCAGGGTGCGCAGGAGCTCGCGGACGGGCGCGCTCAAGGGCGCGCGTTGCTCGGTGCGCACTCGATGGACCTTTCGCCTCGTGGACCTGTTGGGCGCACGCGCAGCTCTCCGCCGTGTGCCTCGAGATCGAGGGGGCCGAGCCGTGAGATCGTCAGCTGATTGCGTGCGTTTCCGAGCAACGAGTGCTCGACCGAGACACGGCGGATGCACCAACTGGCGTGATCAAAGCTGAGCTCAGTGCGCACGCCGTCGTGCCCGGTGAGCTCGGAGTTAGACGGCCCCACCGAGGCAAAAATTCGCACATTGTGTGCGTCCGCTTGTGTGATCGCGAGTAGAGAATTTGCTGGGATTTCTTCGTGATAGTCACTGCAAATTCGCAGCCGTGTGGGGACCGGTGAGAGCGGCCGCGCCGGGGTCTCTGGGCTCTCGATAAAGTGCAGCGTGTGTGGGGGGCGTGCGGGCAGAATGACTAAGCCCTCGCGGGCTCCTTCGATGGCCAACGCACGCCACTCAAGCTCGCCTTCGGCCCAGACGAAGCTGCGGGTGGACTCGATCCTGCCGTTGCTGTCTACCCGCACGATCACGTCGGCGCGGCGCTCGCGGATGCTGCGCGGGTCGATGGTGCGCAGGCCTGTTGTGTCGTCGAGCGCGCCCGAGGCGTAGTGCAAGACGAAGTGCGTGGCGTCCCGGGCGTAGAGCGCGCGCAGAAGAAAGCTGAAGCCATGGCTCTGTGGGCGCGTGAGCCAATCGGTGGATGTCAGCGCCGTGGGTGGGTGGCTGCGCGTGAGGGCCGCGAGATCACAGCGCTGGGGTGTCATCGCGTTGCGCGTGGCAAAACACCGCTCAATCAGCGCGGTCTGTCCGCTGACCCAGCGGGCAAACCACTGGGACGAAGACACAGGAGCCTGCACGGACTCAAACGTGGGGAAGGCGCCGGTCGTGCGCGCGCTGAAGGGGCCCTGTGCGTTGTGACCGCCCCAGCTCCATCCGGTGGGTTGCGTCTGGATCCATCCTCCGGTGCCCATGCGATGGACCGGCGCACCCTGGGCTTGGACCTCGGTGGCGCCGCAACGATACGACGGAAAGCTCATGCCCGAGGGGCTCGCGCTGGCCGTCACCGCGGCTGCGCTGTGGGGCGTGACGGCCGCCGTGAGGACCCTCGGAGGGGGCTGACCGATGAGCGATTCGCTGGCCCAGACCATGAGGTTCTCGACGCTGCATGCGTAGGCCGTACAGAACACGCGGGGCGGGGTCTGATGGGGCAGGGGCGCGACACGGTGTGTGCTGTGCGGTTCGTGTGCAGCCAGACGCACGGGTTGCCAATGGATGCCGCCGTCTTCGGTGATCTGTGTGTGCGTGGGGTCTGTGCCGACGGCGACTCCGCGGAGGGCGGTCGCCATGGCGAGCTCTCGGGTGTTCGGTGGCAGAGGCCGCACGTTCAGCAGTTCGTGTGCGTTTCCCAAGACAAGATAGCGCTCTTGCCCACGGCTCCCGAGCGCCCAGAAGGTGCCGTCGGAGGTAAACGCGCCGCGCTCCATCGCGATCGAGGGCCGCAGGATGCGAGAGCCCCCCACACGATCGCCAATGCGCTGTACGCGGAGGGGCACCGCGAGGCCTGTGCGCTGCAATCCCTCGCTGCTCTGAAACACAACGTAGGGCCCATACGCTGCGACAAACGTCGCGCGCCGGTCCACGTCCACGTTGTGCCAAGAGGTCCCGTCAAAGTGGCACCAGCGCGTGCTGTCGGCCGAAGCGCGCCCGTCGCAGGCCGAAAACTGCCAGATGCCTACGCCGTCATTCGAGGTCGCGAGGCTGCCCCACGCGAGCATCGACGGAGACGTGGGCAGCGCCAACCAGGGCTCGATGCCGTCGCCCACGTAGAGCGCCGCTTGGTGAGCCATGGTGGCGTCGCGGCAGATGGCCAGCAGACGATCACGTAGCGGCAGATAGCGACAGAGCAGCCCGGGAGGATCTACCCGCTGGAGGTCTTCGCCCACGCGCGAGATCCCAAGCTGATCTTCGCCATAGTGGTGCCCTCGCATCAGCGCGCCCAGTCGCTCGTTCGAGGGCCTCGGCGAGAGAGAGACATACACTCGGTCGCCCAACGCGAAGCTGTCGCGCATGAGCATTTTGGCGCGCGGCGCGGGGCCATCGCGCAGCAGCGCTTGCCTCAATTGCTGCGCGTCTGGGCCTCGATAGTCCCAGCCCGCGGCGATGCCCTCAAACGGCACAGGAGCACCGTGGGCCGTGACTCTCCACTGCGAGTCTCGGGTCCGGACGACAAATCCCTCGCCCTCAGGCAGCACCTCAAGCGCGGCTTGCCCGCCGAGTGACATGGGCTCCCAGCCGAGACCACCGTCACGCGTGCGCAACAATTGCCCTGGTGAGAGCACCGCGAGGCCAAAGCGATCGGTCACAAATCCCGCATCAATAATCAGTCCATTGGCAAAGTTAGCTCGACGCAAGCCCTCGCGTGAGCCGATCCACAGGTTGCGTGATTCGTCTCGGACCGTGAGCCTCCCTGTGCTCACGTAGGCGCTCTCTAAGTGCGCCCCGTCGGTTTGCCCTACGCGCGTCATGGGACCGGTGAAATAGCCGCTGTGATAGAGGGCGCCGTCGCGCGCTGCGAAGAGCCACCCGTCTGTCACACGCGCGCTCCCGAGCAGCCCTCCGTACGCGATGTCCGAGGCAAACGTGAGGGTCTCTTCACGCATTCGTGCGCGCATTCCGCCGTAGAGCACATAGAGCGTCCCGTCGGCCTCGATGCCCTCAGCTTGCGAGAGGGGTTCGAGCAATCCATCCGAGCCATAGATCTGCCAGCGGTCCGCGGGTTGTTGGGGCGCAGAGGGAAGAAGAGCAGAACGCGAATCACGATTTTCTGTGCGAATTTGCTGTGTCAATCGTGATGAGCGCCAAGCGACTCGCGAGCACGACCACAGCGCTGAGCCAGCCAGCACAGCCGCTGCGAGAGATCGTGAGTGAGTGCAGAGCCACATCCCAGAGACACTCTAAACTGCAATGTGCCCAAAGGGCGCGCGGGCGTCGCGATTCAGCGCAAGATCGCGAGGACTGACACCGCGAGCGACGAAACAAACAACGCTGTACCGCCCACAAACATCGAGAAGCCAAGCCACGGATTGCGGTCGACAAAGCGGCCTGCTTCACGGGTCATGCGCTTGGTCATGGTGACAGGGCATTGGACGTGGATTTTGCCAGTCAGAATGTCCTGCAGGTAGTTCACCAGCTCGGTCGCGTTCTGAAATCGCAGGTTGGGATCACTCTGCAATCCCTTGGCAAACAAGTGCAGATACTCAGCGGGCGGGAGCTGCGCGCCCTGGTACCACCCGTGGGTGGTCACGGCCGATGCGCCATCAAGAACACCCGCGATCATCGCGGCCACCGTGGTCTTGTCGTACAAATAGTGCCGCAGACTCAAGAGCTCGTGCAGCAAGACCACCGCGGCGAAGAGGTCGGTGCGCTCGTCGATTTGGTCGTTGAGCCCACGCGCCTGCTCGGGTGCCATGTACGCGGGTGTTCCGATCAGTGCGCCGTGACGCGTCGTAAACGCGCGGCCCCGGGGGCTCTCGGTGATGTCCTTTTCGTCGGTGTCTCCGCCGCGTTCGCCGGCCTTCTTGGTGGACTTGGCGATGCCCCAGTCCATGAGCACCACCTCGCCGTAGCGTCCCACCATCACGTTGGCGGGCTTGATGTCCCGGTGGACAATGCCGTTGGCGTGCGCGTACTGAAGCGCGCGCAAAACCCCCATAAACACCTCGACGCGGTACTCGACCGAGTACTTCGCGAGGTACTCTGCGTTGCCCTCGCGGAGCTTGTCGATCACGCCTTCGAGCGTCTCGCCCTCGAGGTATTTCATCACCAAAAAGAAGCGCCCCGAGCTGTCGAGACCCACATCATGGATGGGCACAATGTTGGGGTGCTCAAGCTGCCCCACGATGTGCACTTCGTCGACGAACCGCGCGATGGCCGCGGGGGAGAGTGACTCGGTGTACATGCGCTTGACCGCGACCCTTCGGCCGATGTCTTCGTCGAGCGCGAGGTCGACTTCGCCCATGCCGCCCACGCCGAGCTGCTTGACCGAGGCGTAGCGCTCTTTGTTGCGAGGGATCAGGCGCAGCCCATGGTCGTCTTCTTCGACCGAGGGCAAGACCGTGGTGACGCGCCCGCTGAGCGTCTGTGTGGGCGAAGCGGTCGAGAGCTTGCTGGGCTCGGAGTCGGCCGCGAGCGTTGCGTCAAACGGACTGTGCCCATGGTTTTCTTCGTTCTCGTTGCGTGTACGCAACACCTCGGGGAGCACGGCGCTCGCGGGCGTCATCGGTGGGCTCACAACGGGGACCACGCGCGGGGCGCTCACAGGAGAGCTCGAAGGAGCAATCGACGGAGGGGCGTCTTGATCGTAGCCGACGGTCTGTCTCAGCGAGTCGAGGACCTTGGCTGGCTTTTGAGCCACCGGAGGGGGCGCGTTGTCGTACCCCATCGTCTGCGCGAGGGGATTGATGGGAGGTTTGTTGCTCATGAGGACGAGGACTCCGGTGATGCGCGAGCGAAGAAGAGCGACGGATTGCGAACGATAGTGACACACCGCTTGCGTTGGGAGATGTGCTTGCGATTCTTCACAAAGCGAGACCCACACGAGACGCCACGGTGCGCAAGGTGGCTAGCGGATCATCCGGCGAGCGCGTTGTGTGCATCGTGAACCGTCATTCACTCTGCAAATATCCCAGCCAAACAGTGACGAACGACGGCAGCAATCGGTCTAACTTCGCGTAGTGTCTACCCAGACAGGATCGCCCAACAGCCTATGCTTCGAGCACACTCTCTCTTCGGTTTTGCCCTCGCCTCTGCGGGTCTCTCGGCCCTTGTATTGGCTCCCTCCACGGCGTGTGCGCAGGGACAGAGCGGTGTCACGCTGGGTGCGAATCTCAGCGTGGGCGCAACGAGCAGCGCAGTGGCAACGCGCGCGCAGGCCAACGCGTCGCTCGCGGTAAGGGGCCCCACGCGCAGCGAAATCGCCGCGATTTTTGGGCAGGTTCCGCTGCGCGTGAGCGCCTATGTGGGCGCGGGTTGGACCTCGTCGTGGGAGCGCCCGAGGCTCGATGGCTACGCGGTTGAGCTCGGTGGATCGCTCGGTGCGTGGGCCACGCGGTATCTCGCGATCGAGGCCCGCGGGAGTTATCTCGGGCTGCTCCACCGCGTGAGTGACGCGAACCTCGATGGTCGCGCGGACACGGCGGTCCCGACGCTCAATGGCCTGCTCGCGATGGGACAACTGCGGCTCAGGTTGCTTGAAGACGAGCTGAAGCTCCGCCGCGCATGGAGCCTCACGGTGGGCGGCGGCGCGTTTGTTCCGTTGGCCAACACGGACACACGAGGGGTCGCGCCGGTGCTCGAGGCGTCGATCGCGCGGCACGTCGGTGTGCTCGACCAGCATGGCTCTGCGGCGGATATTTCGGTGGAGCTTCGTGCGCGAACGGGTCTCGGTTCGCTTGCAGATTACCAGAGTATTATCGCGTCGTTGGGTGTCGCATGGGATGGCAACCAGCCCACTGGGTCAGCGCCAAGCCACAGCGTCGGTTACCGACCGGGGCACACCGCGGGCCTCGAGGCGCTCGTCGGTGGCTTCTTCTCGCCCTTCGCGAGACCCATGAGCAGCGCGCTCTTGAACGGCGCAGGGGGCGGCGTGGCGGCGAGCGCGGGGATTGTATTTTCACCTGGATTTGAGCTCATCGCGCGAGGTGGTTACCTCGGCCGTGGCCCTGGGCGCACCGGCGATGACTGGCTGCACATGGGCTTCGTTGAGGGCGGGCTGCGTGCACGTTGGTACCTGTTCTTTGCAGAGGGCGATGGCGGGATCACCGCGCCCTTCGGCACCTATCGAGATCAGGTCCAGACCACCCCGCATGTGAGCGCCGCGTTGGGCCTTCGCGTGCCCTTCAACGCCCCCAACGAGCCCGGATTTCGCTTTGTGACCGCGGTGCGCGGCCGCGTGGGTCTGAGCCCCGAGCGCACGATGGACGGGCTGTTCTTTACCGCGGGCTTCGAGTTCGAGGGGGGCGATCATCACGCGGCGTTTCCGCAGCCCGTGCGGCTGTCCGCGCCGAGCGTCAGTGGGTCGCTCGCGGCGCGTCCGTTGTCGCCCTCTGGGCCTGGCGCGCGTGGAGCAGGGGCGATCACGCTCTTTGAGCCAGCGCGTATTCCGCTAGCGATTTCTCTAGGGATTCAGGGTGGCTACATCGCCCCCATGCGCGGGATCCCGTTGCAACGCACGCAGGGTGAGCTCTCGGTGACGGCGAGCTACACGCCCTGGCATTGGCTCGCGCTCGACGCGCGCGCGGCGTACATGGGCGCAGCGGGGCGCACCGAAGACCTCGACAGTGACGGAACACAAGACGTCGTTCGCCCAGGATTTGGCGGGGTCTTGCTCTCTCTCGGGCCGCGCTTTCGCTGGCTCACTGACACGTACAGCCAGCGCACGGGGTGGAGCTTTGCGCTCGCCGGCGGCGTGATGTTGCCCGCGGTGGGGAGTGCCACCGTGCGCGGCGTGGGCGCGACGGCCGAGGCGGCGATCGCGCGCGAGGTGGCCTTCTCGGTTGGACCACGGAGCGTCTTCGGAGTCGGGCTTGAGCTGCGAGGTCGCACGGGATTTGGCGCGTGGGGCGACTATCAATCGGTGCTCTTTGGAGCGAAATTATGGTGGGAAGGCGACGTCGCGTTGGGTCGCTCGTCCGCAGAGGCCTCGGTGCCAGGATGGCGTCCGGGACACACGCTGGCTCTGGATGGCGGCGCGGCGATTTTTCCGCTCGGGACACGTCGCAGCAACGGCGCGAACTATTTTGGCACCCTCGGTGCGCACGTTGGGCTGCGCGCTGGACTTGTGTTTTCGCCGGGATTTGAGTGGTCCCTGCGGGGCGGTTGGCTCCATCGTCCGGGAGCAGGCACACGCGATGACCTCGCCGCGCTCACCCTTGAGACGGGGCCACGCATGCGAATGGGCTGGATTTCGGCTCGCGCAATGGCCGGCTATGCCTCGGTCATCGGCACGCACCGAGACGAGGTCGCCAGCGTGTTCTATGCCGGCGGTGGCGTCGAAGGCCGCTTCGCCATCACCGAACACTGGCGGATTTTGCTGGGTCTCGAGGGTCGCTTCGCCCTCGCCAGTGAGCGCGCGCTTGACCACATCGCGTTTACGCTGGGCTTCGAGTTCGAGGGAGGGCCTCACCGCGCTGTCCCGTTTGCGAGCGCGCCGAGCACACCTCCGCCGCGCACGCTCCCATCGTTTGAGCGCCCCAACGTCACGCCAAACCAGGCGCCTACGCCCGGAGTCAACGTGGTGACTCAGCGACCCGGCGACGTCGCCGGAGGTGCCACGGTAGGTGCCACGGTGGGTGCCTCGGTGGGCGTCATTGCGCCCGTGCGCATCGCGCTCTCTACGGGTATTTTTGCAGGGCCACGTGGCATTGGGACGCACGACCTCGACGGCATGGGCGGCGCGCATCACCTCACGGTGGGCTGGGTCCCGAGGCGCTGGTTGTCTCTTGAGCTCAACGGCGGGATTATGGCGAGCGCGGGCCATCGGCAAGACCGCAACGGGGACGGCGTGGTCGAGCTCGCGCGCGATGGGCTGGTGAATTTCACGCTCACCGCGGGCCCTAGGTTTCGCGTGCTCGTCGATGATTTTGCGCGCTACGGCTGGAGCTTCGCGCTGGCCGGCGGCGTGATGGGTGGCGCTGCCGGAGTGGGACCCTTGGGGGAGGTCGCGATCGGACGACACCTGGCCGCGATCACGGACTCGCACATGGCGCTCGAGTTTGGCGTCGAAGCGCGGGCACGCTTGGGCTGGATTCCGCAGGCGAATACCACGGGATCTCTCGGTGAGTTCGCTCCCTCGATGACCGTCGCGCTCACCGCTGCGTGGGAGGCCAATGTGCACCGCAACAGCGCGCCCATGCACGACGCGCAGCTCGGTGAGACGCTCTCGCTTGAGTTCACCCCTGGGCTCGCGCTCGGCGGCGCTCTTCGCAACGGTCGCGCCCTGGGCTCGAGCATCAATCACCTGGCCGCACGCACGGGGCTTGTGTTTTCGCCGGGCTTTGAGTGGAGCGCGCGCGCTGGCTACGCGTTTCGCTCGGGCGAAAAAGACACCGCGCAGTTCGAAGCGCTCTTTGCCGAGAGCGGCCCGAGGTTTCGTTGGGGATGGGCCTACGCAGAGCTCGCCGCGGGCTATGCGGGCTCGTTCGGTGCGTACCGCGACGAGGTCAACGGGTCCGCCATCGCGAGCGCCGCAGCGGGCGTGCGCTTTGGTCTCACCGGTGTGGGTCATCACTTTGGCGGATATGCTGGCGTGCAAGCGCGTGTTGGGCTGAGCGACGAGCGCGCGTACGACTCGTTGAGCCTGCAATTGGGCTTCGAGTTCGAAGGTGGACGCAGGCAAGCGGCGCCGTTTCCGCGGTGGTCTCTGCCAGAGTCACCGCGCGCGAATATCCCGACCCAGCGGCACGAGCTCGTGATCCCGAGGATCCCGACGCAGGTGCAAGCCGGCGGATCTGTAGGTGTACAAATTCCCACGCAGGTTGAGCTCAACCTGGGCGGCACGGCTTCGCTCTCGGTGTTTGGCACCCAAGCCCAGCGCACGGTGCTTGTCCCAGGCGCCACGGTCGACAGCGCACCTTTTGGCTCTGGAATTTTGCTCACCGTTGAAGAGCTCAATGGTCTGCTCCCCCAGATGGACCCCTCGGTACGCGCGCTCCACGTTGAGCTCCGCACGGGCTCGGGAGCCCAAGCCCCCGCGCTCGAATCCGCCCTGCGCGCGGTGCTCAGCGCGCGCTACGGTGCGAGCCTCGTCGTGACCTCTCGCGTGGCCATCGCGGCGAGCGGCTCGGGGCGCTTTGAGCTGACCCTCTCTGCGCGCTAGCCCACGGGACGTCACAGTGTGCTCGCCTAGGCGCCGCTGTCGTACAGCTTGCGCGCCCAATTCGCAGGGCTGTCTAAGCCTCTTGGCTGAAATGAGCGCTGTACGCCACGCGGAGGTGGTGCGTATTCTCGCTGGGCATTGTGTGTCCGAGTCGAGACGCGGCAATGGCGATCTGAGTTGACCTCTGTGTACAAAAGTCTGTGCGCAGAGTGGGTGCGGCGAGACAGAGATCAAGTCGCAGCGAATTCGCAAGAGACAGCTCGCTCGGTGAGCTGTGTTCGTCGAGGTAAGAAGTCCCAGTGACGACCGCAAAAACAACGGCTGCCGCACCGTCGGCGAAGAAGTCCTCTGATCCCTACCTTGGTCGTGTCGTCGCAGGACGGTATCGGCTTGAGCAGCGCCTCGGTGAAGGCGGCATGGGGGTGGTCTACAAAGCACGCCATGTGCTCATCGATCGCACGGTCGCGCTTAAGCTCATTCGCCCTGATTTACGTGGCGAATCGCATTTGCGTGCCTGGATGCTTCGTGAGGCTCGCGCGGCCAACCGCGTGGACCACGCGCACATTATTGACATCCATGACATCGGCGAGACCGAAGAGGGAGAGCTCTATCTTGTGATGGAGTTTCTCGTGGGCTCCCCGCTGTCGACGGACATCTCGAAGGGCCCGTTTCCGATCGCGCGCGCGGTGGATATTTTGGAGCAGATGGCCGCCGCCCTGGGTCGCGCACACGACCTCGGGGTGGTGCACCGAGATCTCAAGAGCGACAACATTCACCTGACCAATCGCGGGGGTCGCAAGGACTTCGTCAAGATCTTGGACTTTGGTCTCGCCGCGCTCGCGCGAGATCCCAGGCTCGCCCCGAAGGGCGCAGTGTTTGGCACGCCCGAGTACATGGCGCCCGAGCAAGCCCGCGGCGAAGACGCGATCCCGCAGAGCGACCTGTACGCGCTCGGGATCTTGTTCTTCGAGATGGTCACTGGGCAGCTGCCGTTTCGCTCGCACGACCGCGACACGTTGCTCGAGATGCAGCGCACAGGGGCGACGCCTAACCCGCGCACGCTCAGGCCCGACTTGGCCCCTGCGGCCGAGAGCATCATCCTCAAGCTGCTGCAAAAATCCCTAGATAAACGCTACAAAGACGCCCACCATCTCTCTGAAGATCTCAAGGCACTTCAGCGCTCGATGCCGTCTTCTCCGTGGGAGGTCTTGCACCTCTCGGACGCGCCCGCACAGGCCCCTGCGGCGCCCCCTGCGCCAAGCGCTGGCGTCGCAGAGTGGGCGACACGCGCAGCGCATTTCGCGCGCATGGTGGCCCGCGCGTGGCCACAGGGCGACGTCCCCTCCGAGGTGGCGACCAACCTGGACCTCACGTGGAGTCTCGCCTCGCGCGCGTCGCGATTGGAGGGCGAGGTCTCGTCGCTCTCGCGTCGGCTTGAGGCGCTCGAAAAGCGTGGTCGTGCGTTGCGTGCTGAGATCGGCCGAAAGGTCGAAGAGCTCGCCCACGAAGAGTCGCGCGTGCTGCGAGACACGTCGGCCGAGGCAGAGAAGGTCGCGGACCTTCGTGAGCGCGTATCGACCAATGAGCGCGCGATGCATGCAGCAAAATTGCAGGCAGATTCGCTTGATCGCGCGGGCGGTTCGGGCGCCACCTTGCGCACTGCGTACGAGCAAATTGGCTCTGCCGTCGCGCGCCTTGAGATTCGCCGCGAGCAGCTCGCCGAGCGCGAGACCCGCTCTGCAAAGAAAGAGACCCAGGCGCGGGACCTTCGTCGGCAGATTGAAGAGCTACGTGCGCAGCTCGCGCGCTACGCCGAGGCGCTCGAAGACGATTTGGCACAGGGCCGTGAGCGAGTCACCAACAAGACCCGCGAGGGCCTCGCGCTTGAGAAGCAGTTTGGTGACGCGAGCGTTGTGCTTGTGAAGCATCTGCGCGGCCGGCCTGAGTGCCGTGATCTCTTCGATGAGCTCACGCGCAAGCAGAGCGACGGGATGGGCGAAGACCGGGGCTAGCGCGCTGCGTGAGGTCGTCGCGCGTGTGCGTGCTCTTTGACGAGCTTTCGCGCCGCGTGATACCGCGGAGAGCGTGACTGAACGGCGATTCATTGACGGCAAGGCGGGCAAGGGCAAAGACAAGCCGAGCACCGAGCGTGTTGTGAGCAAGCGTCGCACGGCGACGGATGACAAGCGCGAGCGGATCTTGCGCGCTGCCGTCAAGGTGTTTGCAAAGAAGGGCTTCTACGCCTCGCGGGTGAGTGAGATCGCCAAGGCCGCGGGCGTGGCCGATGGCACGATCTATCTCTACTTCGAGAGCAAAGACGACGTGCTCGAGTCGCTCTTTGAAGAGCGCAGCGAGCGGCTGCTCGAGGTGCTGCGCGGTGAGCTCGCTAAGAACGTAGATCCGCCTGCGAAATTGCAGCGAATGATCGAGATTCAGTTAGGGCTCATTGATGGCCACCGAGACCTCGCCGAGGTGATCACAGTGAACCTCCGGCAGAGCACAAGGCTCTTGCGGCAGTACGGCTCCAAGCGCTTTGTCGAGTACCTTGAGCTCCTCGCGTCGGTGGTGCACGAGGGGCAAGAGACGGGGCACTTTCGGTTGGATGTCTCACCGCGGGTGATGGCGCGCGTGCTCTTTGGTGCGCTCGATGGCTTGGTGCTCACCTGGGCGCTCGGCGATGGGCGCGTGGGAGGGCTCGAGAAGACCGCGGCGCAGCTGGTGAGCGTGCTGGTCCGTGGGCTCGAGCGTCGCGCCGAGGACGGTGGGATCGAGCCGGGGATTCAGCGCTCGTAGCGCTCGCCTTCGCGTGCGCTCGCGATGTCTCCGGTCTCGGGGTCATGCCAGTCGGTGTAGTGAATCAGCCGCATGCGTTCGCGCGTGGTGGGGGCCAGCGTGAGCAACGACTCGATGGGCGTATGCACTCCGAGGTTGGTCTCGTGAAAGAACAAATCGGACTGATTGAGCCAGTCGATCAGGGTGGGATCAAACGCGGTGTCCGCCGAGTAACCGATGGTGGCGTTGTCTGCGCGCACACGAAGGGCCGACGTGGGGACGTGGTGAATGGTGTTGCGCCACGAGAGCTCGAAGGGACCGATGCGCGCGGTCTCGCCCTCGAGCGGGTGCAGGTCGGCGTAGTCCGTGAGTGACAGCTTGCGGATGTGATGGTCGCGGTCCATGAGCTGCTCCATGCCTCCGCGCAGGCGCCCATCCCAGAGGTCATTGAGCACCTCGGGGATCGCGTAGACCGAGCATTTTCGCTGGGTAACAAAGCGTCGCCAGAAGAGCAATTGCTCAAGCCCGCCGACGTGATCGCCGTGGACGTGGGTGATCAAGACGCGGTCGATGCTGTCGAGCGAGACCAGCTCGCCACCGCGCGTCCCGAGGTCTTTGAGTGCGCGGGCCAGGGCGGGTGGAGCGTCGATGAGCAGGCGCTCGCCGTCGCGCTCGAAGAGCAGACATGCGTGGTGATATTGGGCTGTAAACGCGTCGCCGACGCCCACGACTCGTACCGCGAGGGTCATTGGGAGGTCTCTCGGAGCGCGCGCAACGCGACGCGGCGGGCCTGTGCGAGCGCGACGTGCTCGCGCACAAAGTGCTCGAGGGACATCTTGCATGCGGTCACTTGCTGAGGAATAAAGCTCGCTTTTGTGAGCCCCGGCAGCGTGTTGGTCTCGAGATAGACCGGGCCCTGCGCGCCCACGATGATGTCGGTGCGTGTGTAGCCCTCGCAGCCCAGGGTCTTGTGGGCCAAGAGGGCGAGGGCTTCGGCCGCGCGGAGGACCTCGTCGGGTTGCTCGGCGGGGGTGAACTCAAGGGTGCCTTTGCCCAGGTATTTTCCTTCGAAATCAAAGACACGGCCTGGGTCTAAGCGGACCTCACTTGCGCACAAGACCTGGGTCTCTCCGTTGCGCCTTTGGGTGACACCGACGGTGAGCTCGGGACCCGAGACAAACGCCTCGACGAGGTAGGCCACCCGGTGCGACGCGACCTCTTCGGCGATCGTGCGTGCGTCTTGCAGGGATCTCGCATGAAAGAGCCCCACGCTGGACCCA
Source organism: Deltaproteobacteria bacterium (assembly GCA_030694465.1). Classification (GTDB taxonomy): domain Bacteria; phylum Myxococcota_A; class Polyangia; order Polyangiales; genus JAUXYJ01. Next base: position 43,123 of record JAUXYJ010000006.1, read on the forward strand.
TCGGCCACGGGTTTGACCACCGCGCGACCGTGATCCACGACGATCTGCTCGATCGCTGCGCGGATCGCGATGACGTCGTCTGGCGGCAACGTGCGGCTCGGTGCGACGCGGCCTCCAGCTGCTTCTACCAATGATTTTGCTAGGTTTTTGTCAAACGCGCGCGCGCTCGCCGTGCTGTCCGAGCCCGTGTACGCGAGGCGGCTGTGCTCGAGCCAGCGCTGGACGGTGCCGTCTTCGCCTTGGCCTCCGTGGAGCGCGAGAAACACAATGGTCTCGGGATTTTGCTGCGCGAGCTGCTCGATCGCGCTGCGGATTGGGCCGAGATCTTGGCCTTCGGGCACAAAGTCTTCTTCGAAGGGTCGCGCGTGCTTGAGGAGGATTTCGCCAGCGCAGCGCTGGAGGCGGTTGTCCGGTGTCCAAAACAGGCACTGCGCTTCGGGCAATAGCGCTGCGACGTGAGCCGCGGATGCGACAGAAACGCGGCGTTCGCCTGAGGTTCCGCCGAAGAGAATCGTGAGCAACGGTGTACGCATGAGAGTCTTTCGCCATGCAGTGTAACCGAGTGCGTCCCATACGATACGAGTGTGCGCGCCACGCGTGGTATCTCTGCGGGTTGCGAGGGCGCTTATGACCACGATTGCGCACATATTTGACGGACAACACTACGAGCAGGTCGTCGACCTCTCGCGGCTTCAAGGCCTCGTATCGAGGCCAGGCGTGCATGTCTGGCTCGACACGGATGAGCGCACCGAGGCGCTCGACAAGATCCTGCGCGAGGTCTTTCACCTTCACCCCTTGGTGATCGAGGATCTCTACGAAGACAGCGCGACGCCCAAGGTCGAGGACTGGGGCGATTATCTCTACATCGTGATGCACGGAGTGCGCACTGAGCCCGGAGACCGCGTCGAGGTCTCGCCGCTCGAGTTGGACCTCATACTCGGTATTGACTGGTTATTTACTCACCGAACGTCGCCCATCGGTTGCATCGAGGCGCTCATCGCCGAGCTCAACCGCAACCCGCGTGCGCTCGCGCGTGGCCCCGCGTTTGTCGCACACGCCCTGCTCGACAAGCTGGCAGATCTCTATGTTCCTGTGGTCGAAGCCATCGATGAGACCGTCGATGGGATCGAAAAAGCCGTCATCGACGACCCTCACCCAGAGCTCTTAGAGACCATCCTTGAGCTCAAGCGCGCAGTGCAATGGCTACGCCGCATGAGCGTCTATCAGCGGGATATTACCCAGCGATTGTCACGCGGCGAGTTCGAGCAGATCCCCGAGGCCGCGCTGGCTTTCTACCGTGATGTGTACGACCAGTTTGTGCGCGTGACAGACCTCGCCGAGTCCAACCGCGAGATGCTCGGAGTGGTCTTGCAGGTGCACTTTACGGTCACTGCCAACCGCACCAACGACGCGATGAAAGCGCTCACGCTGATCTCTGCGATCTTGCTCCCCATGACCTTCGTCGCGGGCATCTATGGCATGAACTTTAAGCACATGCCCGAGCTCGATTGGCGCTGGGGCTACCCGTCTGCGCTGGGCATCATGTTGCTGATCGCCTTGTCTTTTTACACCTATTTTAAGCGCAAGAACTGGATCTAGCCCCGTCGCGCTGCCCTCACTGGCACGGACCTGTGCAGCCCTGACACTCACCGCAGCGATAGCACTGCCCCGCTGGACAACCGCACGAGCCGTTGGTGCAAATGCGCCCATCCGCTGCGCCGCACGAGGTGCCGTTGGTGACCGGCGTGCCGCCGCCGCAAAAGAGCGTCCCGGCCGTGCACATCCACGTCGAGCCCGTGTAGCAAGTGCGCGCGCACGCGGTCCCTGGAATGGGACCACACGCTGCGCCGCAGGCTGCTTGGCCGGCAGGGCACACGCAGCTCGTCCCGTTGCAGATGTAGGTCGCACCACACACGGTGCCGCAGGCGCCGCAGTTACTCGTGGTGTTGAGCATGGCCTCGCACCCGTTGACGGGGCTCCCGTCACAGTCGCCTAGCCCCGCGTTGCAAGTGAACCCACACGTTCCGGCAGCGCATGTCGGCGAGGCGTTGAAGATGGCAGGGCACGTGAGGCCACAGCCGTTGCAGTGGCTGGTGTTGGTGTTGGTGTTGACCTCGCATCCGTTGGCCGGGTTGCTGTCGCAGTTTGCGAAGCTCGTGTTGCAACCACCCACCTGGCACGTCCCCGCACCACACGTCCCCGTGCCATTCGCGATCGTGCACGTGCTGCCACACGCGCCACAGTTGCTCGTGCTGTTGAGCGGCGCTTCGCATCCGTTGGCAGGGTTGCTATCGCAGTTTCCCCAGCCAGCTTGACAGCTCGCGAGCGCGCATGTGCCGGCGCTGCACGCCGCGTTGCCGTTGGCATACGAGCATGAGCGACCGCAGACCCCACAGTTGCTCGTGCTGTTGAGCGCGGTCTCGCATCCGTTGGCCGGGTTGCCGTCACAGTTGCCAAAGCCCGCGTTGCAGCTCGCGACTTGGCACGTCCCCGAACCACACGTCCCGGTGCCATTCGCGATCGTGCACGCGCTGCCGCAGGCGCCACAGTTGCTCGTGGTGTTGAGCGCGGTCTCGCATCCGTTGGCCGGGTTGCCGTCGCAGTTGCCAAAGCCTGTCTGACAGCTCGCGAGCGCGCATGTGCCTGCGCTACACGCCGCGGTCCCGTTGGCGTACGAGCACGTGCGACCACACGCGCCACAGTGCGTGATGCTCGTTAGGGTGGTCTCACACCCGTTGGCTGCGTTGCCATCGCAGTTGCCAAAGCCCGCGTTGCACGAGGAGCCACATGCCCCCATGGCGCAGCTCGCGACCGCGTTGGCCGTTGAGGCACACGCGTTGCCGCAGGCTCCGCAGTGCGCGAGGGTATTTTGTGTGTCGACGCAGGACATCCCGCAGCGGGTCTGGCCTGCGGTGCATCCCGATGCACAGACGCCACGTGCACCGTCACACACGGGGGTCGCGCCCGAGCACGCAGTCCCGCACGCGCCGCAATTGCTCGCGGTGTTGAGCGAGGCCTCGCATCCGTTGGCGGGGTTGCCGTCGCAGTCTCCAAAGCCCGCGTTGCATGTGTAACGGCATGCGCCAGTACCGCAGGTCACCGCGCTGTTTGCACGCGCTGCGCAGGGCATTCCGCATGCGCCACAGTGGCTCAGGTCGCTCTGTGTATCGACGCACGCCATGCCACAGCGTGACTGGCCTGTTGCACAGCCCGAGACGCAGCGGTTCGCCATCGCGTCGCACATCGGAGCGGCGCCCGAACACGCTGTCCCACACGCGCCGCAATTGCTCGCGGTGTTGAGCGAGGCCTCGCATCCGTTGGCTGCGTTGCCATCGCAGTTGCCAAACTCAGGGTTGCACGTGTACGCACATTGGCCTGATGGATTGCAGACTTGCGCGCTGTTTGCACGCGGCCCGCAGGTGCCACAGGTGCCACCGCAGCCGTCGTCTCCGCACATACGCCCAGCGCAATTGGGAACACACACAGTGTCCATCGGCACCGATGCCTCTGCATCGGCATCGATGCCGATCGATGCGTCGGGTGCAGAGGCTTCTGTGACGTCCATGGGCTCGACCACGTCCGGCGAGGGGCCTGTGTCCATGGTGTCCATCGTGTGCGACGCGTCCGAGGCGATCGAGGCGTCGGGGTCAAAGACGGTGGTGGGCGCGTCGGGCATGACACACTCGGCGTTGTTGCCGCAGGTGCGGTCTTGCAGCTCGCACAAGCGCGCGAGGGTGCAGTTGGTCTCACCCGGAGGACACCCCGTCGCGGGCTGCCCACAGCGAATGGACAAGAACACGCGGGTCTGTGTGGTCTGGTTGGGCGTAAACCGCACGCGGACGGTGCGTGTAAATCGAAGGGGTGTGGTGCTCCCGGCAGAGGGCGGGATGTCCACGTCGAGCCACACGACCACCGAGCTGTCCCTGGGCGCGTCGGTCTGCGGCAAGACGGTGAAGGACATCGGAAATTCTGTTTGAATTCCGTGGGTTGCGATCCCTCGCGAGAACTGCAGTGAGCGCATCGAGGTGGCCCGAAGGTCTGCACCCAGGCGCGCGGTGATCCCGATGGGTCGCGCATGATCAAGGTCTGTCTCGACGACAAAGACCACCGCCGTCGCAGGGCGCACGCATTGCGTAAGCGCCAAGCAGACCGTCGCGAGCAACGTGGATCGAGCAACGTGAGCGTTGAGAAATCTCATGACAGAGAGCCAGTGTACGCCGATTCTTTCGCCTGTGTTTCGCCAGATGGCATAACGCAGAGCACCCATGAGCGACCGACGTGTGCGCGAGAAGATCGAAGAAGACCAGGCTCTGGCTTCGCTGCTAGCGCCCAAAACGACCAGCGCCGTCGTGCCCTACCGTGACGCATCCCACGTCGGACGGCCCACGACAGCGCACCGAATGGACAGCGCGGAGCAGCGCGGACGTCGGCTGTGGGGCCTCGGGAGCGCTGTGATTTCGCTGGGATCTTTTGCCTCGATCCCCTTCGCCTTGACCGAGAGCAACTTCACCGCGGGGATCGCGACGGTGCTCGGGCTTGGCTTCGCCGGGCTGGCCTCGATGGCGTTGCGAGCGTACGCGCGTGAGCGCGGCGCCGCGGTGGCGACGTTTGACCACGGCCTAGCGCTTCGTGTGGCCGACGAGCGCTTGGACATCGCGTGGGAGTCCATCGCGGTGGTCAAAGCGGACATGCAGACCGACCGCGCGGGGGTGATCCGTGCAGCGTCGCTCACGAGTCTTGTGCTTGAGGGAGGGCGCGAGGTGCCCATCCCGCGCGCGCTCGAAGACGCGACGTCGCTCGCGCAGCAGGTGTTTGCGCGCACGCAGACGCACTTGCTCGCGCAGGCGCACGCGGCGCTCGACAGGGGCTCAAGTGTCTCGTTTGGCTCGATCTTGTGGACCCCCAAGGGGGTGAGCGTGAGCGGCGTCGTGTTGCCCACGCATGCGCGATTGGCCCTGGTTTTTGAGGGACCTTTTGCGCATTTGGTCGCAGTGGACGAGCCCGCGCATGCGCTCAGCGTGCTCATTGAGACGCTGCACAATCCGCATGTGCTCTTGGCCTTGATCGCCAACCCCTGGCGACCGAGCGCTGAGCCGTTGCCCGCACCGTCCGCCGGAGAGACCGAAGCGCCAGACGAGCCCGCCCCGAGCGCGTGAGCTACCAGTCGACGAGCGCTGCGCCCCAGGTAAATCCTGCGCCGAATGCGACCATCGCGACCTTCATTCCGCGCGTGAGGCGGCCCGTGTCAACGGCCTCAGAGAGCAACGTCGGGATGGTCGCGGCGGTGGTGTTGCCCATCTTGTGGATGTTGTGGATGAGCTTGCTGTCTGGGATGTTGAGCTGCTTGGCGACGTACTGATTGATCCGCATGTTGGCCTGGTGAAACACAAACAGATCGATCTCTTCGAGCTGCGTGTTCTTCTCCCAACAGGCCTGCATAAGCGCCTGGCACATCCGCTCGATCGCGTTCTTAAAGACGGTCTTGCCTTCCATGTGGGGCCAGAGCATCTCGGGGCTGATCCTGGCGTATCCGTCGGTAGACTCCATCTCCATGAAGGGGCGCTTGGCGGTGTTAAAGATCTCCATCTTCAGGGCGTCCACGTGGCGTCCATCGGCGCCAAGCCACCAGCCGCGCACACCGCGGTCTTCGTCCGTCGCGCTGACCACCACGGCGCCTGCAGCGTCACCGAAGAGCGTGGTGACCGTGCGTCCGCGTGTCGTGAAATCTAGCGCCGCCGAGTGAATCTCAGAGCCCACGACGAGCACATGTTTGCATCCGCCGGTCTGCACCATCGCGGTCGCCGTCGCGAGCCCGTACAAAAATCCCGAGCACTGGTTGCGGATGTCCATCGCGCCCATAAATCTCGGGCTGTCTCCGTCGCACACGCCCAGCCGCCGCTGAAGCATCACAGCACCACCGGGAAAGTGCATGTCGGGCGACAGCGTCGCAAACAAGATCATGTCGAGATCGCGTGCTTGGAGCCCCGCGTTTGCGATGGCTTGCTGCGCTGCGGGCACCGCTAACTCGGCAGTGCCGACGCCTACGGGCGCATAGTGACGCTGCTCGATTCCGGTTCGCTGGACGATCCATTCGTGGGTTGTATCGATGCCGTATTGCTCACGGAGGTCATCGTTAGTCACTACTCGTTCGGGCACGTGCATGCCCGTGCCTGAGATGTACGCGTTGGGCATAGGGCGGACTGTTTACCGCAGAGAATCCAGCTTGTCATGACGCCTCGCGGTTGCCGCAGTGCACCGTAAAAATCTCACCTTCACCCGTGAAGTGCGCTGCGCACCTGCGTTGTGTACGGCTCACGCACAGCGCCGTTTGCGAGAGGGTGTGCTATGAGCCGGACTCTCAGCGATGTCCCGCCCTGTTGCCCTCAGTGAAGCTCACGTCTTAGAGGCCCTCGCGGCCTTGGATTTATGGGAGCTTGTGCCCGCGCGCCCAGCGATTCGGCGCACGTATGTCTTCGAGAACTTCATCGAGGCTTTTGGCTTTATGACCCGCGTGGCGATGGTCGCAGAGTCGCTCGACCATCACCCCGAGTGGAGCAACGTGTACAACCGCGTCGAGGTGGTGTTGACCACGCATGACGCCGGCGGGGTGACCGCGTTGGATCTTACCCTCGCGCGGCGCATGGATGCGTTTGCACAAAACGCATCGCGACGGTCTGACGCATGAAGACTATTTTGATTATTGAAGACGAGCAGGACATGGTGCTCGGCCTCTCGGACGCGCTTGAGTTCGAGGGCTATCGCGCGGTCGCTGCGAGCACGGGCCGCCAGGGCGTCGTGCTCTTCAAAGCCGAAAAACCCGACCTGGTGATCCTCGATTTGATGCTCCCAGACACCAACGGGTACACGGTCTGCGAAGAGCTTCGGAGGCTCTCGCGTACGGTCCCGGTTTTGATTCTGTCAGCGAGATCCCAGGAGAGCGACAAGATCCGTGGGCTCGACGCCGGTGCCGATGACTTCGTCGCGAAGCCCTTCGCGCTGGGCGAGCTCATCGCACGCATCCGCGCGATCTTGCGCAGGGCTGACCACGCCCGTGCGACGCCAGACACGGTGCAAATTGGCGAGAGCCAGGTTCACTTGGCTGGGCATTTGCTGTTGCGCAAGGGCCGTGAGAGCGCGCTGACGTTCTACGAAGTCGAGACGCTAAAGCTCTTGCTTGAGCGCGCAGGGCAGGTCGTTACGCGTGACGAAATCCTCGACAAAGTGTGGGGCGTGAGCGCCATCAACGCGCGCGCTGTGGACAACCTTGTCGTGAAGCTCCGTAAGAAAATCGAGGCGACACCCGACGCCCCGCGGCACATTCTCACAGTGCACGGCGTGGGCTACAAGCTGGTCTGTTAGCGCCATGAGCACGCCCGAGAGTCCCACACCGACTGACGCTCTGAGCGAAGACACTCAGGGATATTCCAAGCGAAAGTGGGCTCTTTCGGTGGTGCTCTTCACGGTCCTGCTGTGGGTCGCCGCGTGGTGGCTACAGAACTTTACGCCCAGACAGCCGTGGCTCCGTGAAGTCTTGCGCGCCGAGGCGTTTCATATCCTCGCGCACTTGATCTTGTACGCGACGCTCTACGGGCTCTTGCGCTTGGCTCTGGGGCCTCGTCGGCACGCGACCGCGATCGCAGTGATCGCGACCTTGAGCATCGCCGGAGTGCAAGAGCTCGTGCAGTGCGCGACCTATCGACGGATCCCCGGAGCGGGCGAGCTCTTTGATCTCGCGGTGGACACCGTGGCCCTCGGCGTTGCGCACGCGGTCATGCGCTGGCGAGGGATTATCCCCGCGAAGTAGCCGCGCTCTTGATCGGAATGTACGTGCGAAACACGATGTCCCACAGCGGCGAAGAGACCCCGTAACGGCCTGGGCGCTCATCGTGATGGTGCTGCAGGTGATACATGCGCAGCCACTTGCCGATGCCGCCTTTGGGGCGCGCGTGGTGCGTGTAGTAATGCACCCAATCGTACGCGACGTAGCCCACGACGGCGCCCGCGAAGGCCGGGGCCCAGTGGTGCGCGCCGAGGGTCAAACGAAAGAGCACACCGAAGATCACCGCCAGCGGAAAGCTCCCAATCGGGACCATGACCAAGCGCCACGGGTCATCGGGAAAATCGTGATGATACCCGTGCGCGAGGTAGTTCTCGGGGTGCTCTTCGGTCGGCACGAGGGAGTGAAACAAAAAGCGGTGCAGGGCGTACTCAATCAGCGACCAGATGAGCCAGCCCAGCGCGAAGAGCGCCAAGACGGTAGGCCAACGGTACGCGGTCTCGGTGAAGCCTCGGTAGAGCCCGTACACGGCGACGGGTCCGAACCACACGCCAGGGGTCACCCAATGTGCACGCGCGAGGTAGTGCTCGAGAAAGTGATTCTTGAACACAGAGATGGTCTTGGGACGGTCTTTGCGAGGCGTCGCGGGGGTGCGTCCCAGCGCGGCGTCGAGGAGCTCGTCGGTGAACAATTGCTTGAGCATCGCGGTCTCGGTCCTAGCACACACGTGGGAGTCGGTGCGAGGATCGCGCGTCGATTTGCTAGAGAATTTACAGGCAATTTCTGCGCAGCCGCGCACGCTATGCGAAGCACTCTACGCACCCAGCGCGTGACTCTCGTGCGCACGCGAGCGCTTTGTGGTGTACACACCGTCCGCCATGACGACCGAAGTGAGCTTTGTGCAAACCGCGATCCTTGGGGTCGTCCAGGGAGTCACCGAGTTTTTGCCGATCTCCAGTGATGGGCATCTCGCGCTGGGCCAGCGCTTGTTGCACACAAGCGGCGGTCTCGAGATGACCGTGTTGCTGCACGCAGGGACGCTCTTGGCGACCTTCGTGATCTTTCGCAAAGAGGTCGTTGAGCTCTTCAAGGCGCTCGCGCGGATGGTGCGATCGCCGGGCACGGTGCGCAGTGATGTTCGCGCCATGGAGCTCATCGGGATCTTTGTCGCGAGCGTGCCGACGGCCATCGTGGGCCTCGCGCTCAAGAAGCACGTCGAGGCCTGGAGCTCTGTCCCGTGGATTGTGGGGGTGTGCTTCTTGGGCACTGGCGCGGCGCTGTTGGCGTCACGGTTTGGCCGCGAAGAAGCAGACTTTCAGTGGACCCCTACGAAGGCTTTTCTCGTGGGAATCGCCCAGGGTCTTGCCGTGCTTCCGGGGCTCTCTCGCTCGGCGTGTACGCTCGCGTCCGCGCTGCTCTTGGGGGCGCCGCCGAAAGAGGCGTTTCGCTTCTCGTTTTTGCTCTCGCTGCCCGCGGTGGGCGGTGCGCTCTTGTTAGAGCTCAAAGACCCTGGCGCGCTCTCGCGTGCCGGCGGGATGCCCGGCGTGTTCGGCGCCGTGGTCGCGTTCTTTGTGGGCCTCGTCGCGTTGCTCGCCCTCCGCGGCGTGGTCTCTCGCGGAAAACTCTGGGCGTTTGCGCTCTATGTCATCCCGCTCGCGCTGCTCACGCTCACCCTTCGCTGAGTCTCGGTTGACCCAATGACCCATTCGACCCACACGTTTGTCGCAGTCCTCGCAGGTGGCTCGGGGACACGATTTTGGCCCGCGTCGCGCAAGCGATGGCCTAAGCAGTTCTTGCCGCTTGGCGAGGATTCTTCCACGCCGTTGTTAGTCTCGACGCTCGCACGTGTAGCGCCCTTGGCGCCGTCTGAGCGCACGATGGTGCTCACGGGGCGCGTGCTCGCCGAGGCGACTCGTGCGCTCTTGCAAGAGGGCACCGTGGGACGTGTTCTCGCAGAGCCCATCGCGAAGAACACCGCTCCCGCCGTCGCGTGGGCCTCGCGTGTTGCGCGTCGGAGCGACCCTGACGCGGTCGTGATCGTGCTGCCCGCAGACGCGTACATCGAGAACGAAGAGGCATTTCGCAGCGCATTGGCGCTCGCGGTCACCGCCGCAGCGGACGGCGCGATTGTCACCTTGGGGGTTAGACCCACGCGCCCCGAGACCGGCTACGGATACCTTCGTGTGGGCGAGAGCACGTCCCGAGAGGGTGTCCGTCGCGTCGAGGCGTTTGTCGAGAAGCCTGATCTCGCGCACGCGACCGCGTACGTCCGCGATGGATTCTACCTGTGGAACGCTGGGATCTTTGTCTTTCGCGCGTCCGTGATGGACGACGCTGTGCGCGCTCACTTGCCCGCGCTCGCCGAGGGGCTTGACCGCGTGGACGAAGCGGTTGCGCTGCACGGACTGAGCGCAGAGGACAGCGCGATCGACAGTCTATTTGCAGGGATTGACGGCGTCTCGATCGACTATGGCGTGATGGAGAAGGTCCCTCACGTCCATGTCGTCGCGGTCGATTGCGGCTGGAGCGACGTGGGCAGCTGGCAAGCGAGCTGGGAGCTCGGCACCAAAGACGAGAACGACAATGTCGTGCGCGTGGGCGAGGGCGCCTCGGTGGTCCTTGAAGACTCTCGCGGCAACGTCGTGAGCGCGGGCGCTGGCAAAGTCGTCGCGCTCATTGGCGTCGAAGATCTCGTCGTGGTGGACACACCTGACGCGCTCTTGGTCTTGCCGCGTGCGCGTGCGCAAGAGGTCAAGCGCGCCGTCGATGCGCTTGCGGCAAAGCGTCGCACCGATGTTCTGTAGCCTTGTGACTCGGTAAATTTCACGTCAAACAGTTGCCGTGATTGCCACCCGTTGCACTACCATGGGAGGGCAGTGACCACCGCGGATCGCATCCAGGCGCTCGGGAGCATTCATATGTTTTCGGGGCTTACGCCACGCTCCCTTGAGCGCATCGCAGCGCTCGCCGAGGAGCAGACCGCTGCGATCGCGACGGTCTTGTTTCGTGCAGGGGACCCCGGAGACAAGCTCTATCTCATTTTGGATGGCAAAGTGCGGATCTCGCGCGATGTCCCGGGGCTGGGCGAAGAGGCCCTCGCGGTGTTGGGCGAGGGTGAATACTTTGGTGAGATGGCCCTTGTCGACGACGCGCCGCGGTCGGCCGACGCGAGGGTGCACGAGCGCTGCAAGCTGCTCGTGATTGACAAAGACGAGCTGCAACATCTGCTCTTTTTGCACAAAGAAATCGCTTACGAGATCTTGTGGAACGTCACGCGCACCCTCGCCGCGCGCCTCCGCGAGACCAACGAGAAGATGACCTTCCTCGCCGCGAGCGGCAAGTTCTCGTGAGCCACTAACCTCACCCGCTCACAAGCCCCCCGAAGGCTCGTTTGCTACTCCGCAGCGTTGTCGCTGATGACTTGCTCACCGAGCGCCAGGCTGCGCTCAAGCAACACGGCCACGTCGAGCTGCTCGACCTCGCGCCCCGCGCTCTCAAGCTCGTCGCCGAAGGACTTGATCCCGTCCGAGAGCATGGTCTGGCAGAAGGGGCATCCCGTGGCGACCTTGGTCGCTCCGGTGTCCAAGAGCTGCAACGTACGACGACGGTTTACGCGGTCGTTGTTCTGCTCTTCCATCCACATTTGCGCGCCACCCGCGCCGCAGCAGAGGCCCTTCTCGCGGTTGAGCTCAGCCTCGACAACGGTCACCCCGGGGATGGCCTGCAAGATCTTGCGTGGGCTGTCATAGACCTCGTTGTAACGGCCGAGATAGCACGAGTCGTGGTAGGCGACCTTGGCGCGTACTGCGCGCTTTGGCGTGATTTTCTGCTCAGCAAGCAGGCCCAAAATAAAGTCCGTGTGGTGCACGACCTCGTACCGAGCGCCCAGGTCTGGGTACTCGTTGAGCAGGGTGTTAAAGCAGTGCGGACACGTGGTGACGATCTTCTTGGGCTCGTACTTCTTGAGCGTCGCGACGTTCTCTTCGGCGAGCATCATGTAGAGAAACTCGTTGCCAGCGCGTCGTGCGGGGTCGCCTGTGCAGGTCTCTTCGTCTCCGAGGATGGCAAAGCGCACCTTGGCGGCCTGCATGATCTTGGCGGTCGCGCGTGAGATTTTCTTGGCGTTGTCGTCGTAGCTGCCCGCGCAGCCGACCCAGAAGAGCACGTCTGCGTCGGGCATCTCGCGCATCATGGGGATGTCCAAGCCGTCGGCCCAGGTGCCGCGGTCCATCTTGGTGATGTTCCACGGGTTGCCGTTGGTCTCGAGCGCGCTGAAGGTCTTCTGCAGCTCGTGCGGAAACTCGCCCTTCACGAGCACAAGATTGCGACGCATATCCACAATCTTGTCGACATACGTGATGAGCACGGGGCACTGCTCTTCGCACGCGCGGCACGTCGTGCAACCCCAGAGAATATCCGGGTCAATCACGTTGGGCACCAAGTCCACGTGCTTGATGTCTTTGTGCTTGGGCGCGGCCTTTGCGCCCTCTGCGTCGCCGTCTGACTCGCCCGCGGTCTTGGGCGGAAACTCAGCGATCCCCGCCCGAGGTCCACCCTCGCGCGCGAGCACTTCTTCTTGGCGGTCATACGCGTGGTTGCGAAGCTCCAAGAGAAAGTGCTTGGGTGACAACAGCTTGCCCGTGCGGTGCGCGGGGCAGTTGTCCGAGCAGCGCCCGCACTCGGTGCATGTGTAGAAATCCAGCATGCTCTTCCAGCTCAAGTGCTCGAGCTGCGCGACACCGACCGGCGCGTCCGTGGGGTTGGCGAGCTCGGCCGCAGCGCCGACGATCTCCATGAGCTCGTCTGTGTTCTTGGCCATCGGGCTCAAGCGTCCAGGGTGCTCCATGCTGCGAAAAAGCACGTTGAACAGCGCGGTGATCACGTGAAAATGCTTGCCGTAGGGCAGGTAATTCAAGAAGCCCAATACCAGCGCGACGTGTGTCCACCAGCCAAAGGTGCCCACGATGGTGAGCACGCTTTCGCTGGTGATTCCCAGGGCCAAATACACTTTGGCTACGATAAATCCGAGCGGCGAGGCCTCGTGCATCGCTGCCGTCATCGTGCGCGCGGCCAGGTCGCCCTCAGACGCGGGCATGGCAAGCGCGGCCTTCGCGATGAGCGCGCCGTCATAGACCAAGTCCATGATCATCATGGTCGCGATGACCGAGAGCACCAGCGTGGCGTGCCATCCGTAGGCCAAGCGCTTCTGCTTATCGACGATGCGTGCCTTGATAAAGTACGCGACGCCCAGCAAGACTAAGCCGATCACGGCGTCTTTCATCAGGGCGTAGCCGATGCCCAAGAGCTTCCAGGGCATGGGGCCGTTGGGGTCGAGCACCCAGAGGTTGAAGTGCGGATCGTACGCGCGGCCTACGAGCACGATCGTGCGGAGGAGCAGGATCGCGAAGCCCAGAAAGATGCCGTAGTGCGCGATGCCCGCGCCCGCGTACTTGGGCATTTTCATCTGCGAACGCAGGGCCCAAAACAACACGTGACCGCCGCCGCCTGCGAAGAGCAGGAGCGCAGCGAGGCGCAGAGGCACGGTGGTGGACGCGTCAAAGTCCGTCATCAGCGTGGCGAGGCTGATGAGCAGACCGGCTGCAGGGAGCGCGACGATTCCGGCCACGATGATGGTGCCGACGAGGTCGGGCGTGCGGCCACCCGGAGGGGCAGCCATACGATCAAAGAGTCGGTCGAAGCGGCCTTCGGGCGCGCCTGCCAGGAGCAATGTCATCCGCTTTCGAGCAGTGAAAGCAAAGACTCCAAGCATGGCGAGGACCAGCAAAGTCATCGCAATCGGCATGAGAAAAAACCTCGTTCAGTGAGAAAGAAAACGTGAGACTTCGCAGGTCTATAGAGGGCAATGATGCGCTCCGTCAATCATGGCAGAGTGTGCCTAAGTGCTTCGATCCCTGCGGTAGAATGACCTTGTATGAACGCTTTAAGCTCATGATGAAGCGTCGTCGTCCTGACTCCGCCCCTTTGCAACCCAGGGAGTGTCCATGCCTGACTTCGATCGCCGCCGACCTATCGACGAGACCATTTGGGGAATCGACGGGGTTTTTGACAGAGAAACCTGCGAGAGTTTCATCACGCGCTTTGAGTCCCAAGGCTTTGAGCGCGCGCCGATCACCACCGCGTCGGGGCCCGTGATGAACGACCGTGTCCGCAACAATGAGCGGCTGATGTTTGACGATCCAGCGATGGCGCAATCGCTCTTTGAGCGCGTAAAAAGTGCGCTCCCCGAGCACATCGATGCTTGGAAGGTCTGTGGTCTGAATGAGCGCTTTCGCGTGTATCGCTACGATGTAGGGCAGCGATTTAGGCCGCACTTTGATGGCTGTTTTATGCGCGAATACGACCGCGAAGAGAGCGCCCTCACGCTGATGGTCTATCTTAACGACGGCTTCGAGGGCGGTGAAACAGCGTTCTTGGACTACGGGGTTGTGGTCAAGCCCAAGCAGGGCAACGTCCTCGTGTTTTTTCACCCGATCCTTCACGAGGGGCGCTCGGTGTTGTCCGGGCGAAAGTACGTCTTGCGCACGGACGTGATGTACCGACGCGAGTAATTCGCGAGTGAAATTGCACAAAACAATGGCACCCTCGCGCACGACGTATGAGCGAAGGAATCCATCTCGAGTCCCTGCCCAGAGGCACCTGGCTCGCGCCGAGCGCGCGCATCGCGAGGCTGACGCAAGCCATCCCGCAGATTGAAGCGGTGCTCGCGGGCGAGACCGACACGGTCTTGATTCAGGCCACGCTGGCGTGCCTGCTGTGGGACACGATGGTCTGGTGCAATTGGGTGGGATTTTACAGACGAGTGAGCGACACGATGCTCAGCGTAGGGCCCTACCAGGGCGGCATGGGGTGTCTTCACATCGCGCTCGACCGTGGCGTGTGTGGGGCGGCGGCGCGCACGGGGCAGACGCAGCGAGTCCCCGACGTGCATGCCTTCGCGGGGCACATCGCCTGCGATGACAAGACGCAGAGCGAGCTGGTCGTGCCTGTGGTCTACCAAGGTCATGTGCGCGCGGTGTTGGACCTCGACAGCCCGCACCGAGACGCGTTTAGCGAAGACGAAGCGAAGCTGATCGAGGAGCTAGTGGCGAGGATTTTTTCAGATCAAACAACGCTGCAATGGTAGCGCGCGATCTTGCTACACTCGCGTGAGAACACAGCGATGGCAGCGGACCTCGACACCCTCACTATGACCGAGCTCGTGCAGCTGCAGGCGCGCGTGAGCGAGACGTTGCGTCGACGATTTGAGCGACCACGAGCGCTGGTGTTTACCGACGTAGTCGCTTCGACGGCGTACTTTGCGCGATACGGCGACATCGCCGGGCGGTCGCTGCAGCAGCTTCACTTTGATTGGCTCGACCGTGTGTTAGTCGCCGGCGGTGGGCGCGTGGTGGACACGTCGGGAGACGGCGCTTTTACTGTGTTTTCAGAGGCAGAACGTGCAGTCGAGTGTGTCGCACAGTTGTTAGAATCGCTCGCCACGGTCAACGCTGCGCGCGCCAGTGAGCACCAGCTTGTCTTGCGCGTTGGGATCCATTACGGGTCTGTTCTGACGGACGGAGTGCAGGTCACAGGCGACTCGGTAAACATCGCCGCGCGGGTGGCGGGCGCGAGCGCCGCGGGTGAAGTGCGGTTGTCCCGTGCGGCGTATCTTGAGCTCAGCGGGCGCTGGCGAATGCGCTGTCGTTCAGTGGGAGAGTGCGAGCTCAAGGGCGTCGCGCAGCCGCTGGAGCTTCTGCAGCTTGTGTGGCGAGACGCGGTGACGTTTCCGACGCGGATGGTGGTGGTCGAGACGCAAGAGACGCATGTGCTGCCGACGCAAGACACGGTGACGTTGGGCCGGCTCAAAGAGCTGGATGGCCGCGCGGCCAATGACATTGTCCTCTGGCATCCCGACCCGCAGGCCTCGATGCGGATCTCGCGGTGGCATTTTGAGCTGCGTCGCTCGCCCTCTGCGATGCACCTGCGTGCGGTGTCCGATCAGCTCACCGAGGTGGACGAGGTGCCAGTCCCGAGGGGCACCGAGGTGGTGGTTCGTGTGGGTTCTGTCGTACGAATTGCACGCGTTTTGACCGTGACGCTCGAGGCAGATCTGCAGACCGAGCCCGGTGACGTCGACCCGTTGGCCGCCGGAACGCTGGGATTTGCAGGCGATCGCAAGAGCTCGGGCGAAGTGCCACCCTGACTACGCGCCCTGCGTCGCGTGGTTGTCAGGAAAAATTGGTATTTCGTGCAACCACACACTTCGCCTGCTGAGTTACCGTGCCGCGCTTTCTCGGTGCCCGCGCTGTCGTGTTCGATAGCGTGACAGCTCTTAAACCACGCGATGCTATTTCGCGCTGGATGGAGGTGCTGTCACAGCGAGGCGATGGCGCGCGAGGCTCTTGAATGATCGCTTCAGGCACAGGCTCTCCTGTGCTCTATCTCACCCATTTCGACCCCATCCCCAACGAGCTCCACTGCTTAGGAGCGAGTGTGCAGCGATGCGCACTTTTACGTACGAATCGAGACATTTGTGGACGTTTTGACAGCCCTCAGCAACAAGAATGACTACTCGCGCAATCAACTCCAGATGATCGTTGGAGCGTGGGTTCTTAGCGGTCTCGCTGAGAAAAAGAGCAAGATCTCGCTCAGTGACGGGGATGTATCCGAAGACGACTACGACAAGAAGTCGCTCTACGCGTTGCTCTATGCCCTCTATCGCTCAATGGGCGAAGTGCGCGATGAGCACGGCGAGCGCTACGAGTTTACCTTCAACACGTGGGGCTATGCGTGGCCAGAGGCGTGGGGCCCCGCGCCCACGACCTCGCGTGATCCACAGCGCTACGGCCGCAACGCTTACACGGGCCTCTATCACTTCGACGCAGTGAAGAAGTACGTCGCAGACCGTGACGGCAAAGTGCACATCGTCGAGATGGGCTGCGGCACCGGCGCAGGCGCGCATCAGGTCTGTGCCAACGTGCTCAAGCAGTGCACCTACGAAGCGGTGGACATGCAGCGCGCGGCGATCGCGACGTGCAATCGCAAGTTCGTCCCGACGCTCAATGGTCGCTTGAAGGCCACGTGCTCGGACGCGACGCAGCTCGCGCGCCCCGGCGGCAGCGCGGACTTTGTCGCGGTCAACGAGACGCACGTGACTGAGATCACCGGGGTCGTGACCGAAGAAGACGAGCGCTTCTTCAAGAAGGCCCACCAGATGCTCAAGGTCAACGGGCACATCGTGTGGGGCAACGCGATCCCCGATCCCACCTGGAAAGCTTGCTACGCGTACCTCGAGAGCATTGGCTTTGCAGTGCGCGAAGAGTGCGACGTGACCGAAGAAGCCGTGCGCGCACGCGACGAAGACAAGCGCCGCATCGACGTGTACGTCGACCAGTGCATGGAGGCTTTTCCGGCCTTCAGGATCCCCGTTCTCGGTGCACGCAAGCGCGCCGAAGCCGAGGTCGCCCTCAAGAACTTCGCACGCAATCCCAACACGCGATTGTACCAAAACATGGTCGATGGGACCGACACGTACAAAGTCGTGCTGCTCGAGAAGACTCGCTGAGCCAACACTTCTTCACGGTGAGTGAGCGTTGTCTCCGAGCGCTTTGCTGATACACCGTGACGCTCAAACACCATGAGCGAAGCAAAAAGCAAAGACCTCGAAGGCAAAGTGATGATCGTGACCGGTGCCAACACCGGGATCGGTCGTGTGACCGCATGGGAGCTGGCCCAGCGCGGCGCCAAGGTCTATCTCGCGTCGCGTTCGCTGGACAAAACGCAGCCCGTTGTAGACAACATCCGAGCCCATGGAGGCGCCGCTGAGTTCTTGCAGATCGACCTCGGCGAGCTCGCCAGTGTGCGTCGCGCGGCCGAGAGCTTTCTCGCGACCGGTGACCGGCTCGATGTGTTGGTGAACAACGCGGGGCTCGCGGGCCTGCGTGGGACCACCAAAGACGGCTTTGAAATCACGTTTGGGACCAATCACTTGGGGCCCTTCTTGTTTACGACGATGCTCTTGCCGCGGCTGCGTGAGGCGGGGGCCGCGCGGATCGTCAACGTAGCGAGCGTCGCGCACTACAAAGCCGAGGGGCTAGACCTCGACAACGTGCGACAGAGCACTCGGACGACCACGGGTCTTCCTGAGTATCAGCACAGCAAATTGTGCAACGTGCTCTTCACCAAGCAGCTCGCGGCGGGCGAGGCGGGCGAGGGTGTGCATAGCTATTCGTTGCACCCTGGAGTGATCGCGTCGGACGTGTGGCGCAATGTTCCGTGGCCGATTCGGCCCTTGATGACCCTGTTTATGAAGAGCAACGAGGACGGCGCGCGGACCTCGCTGCACTGCGCAACATCGGCCGAGGTCGCCTCGCATGACGGCCGCTATTACAACGACGACACACGCGAGAAGAAGCCCTCGAAGTACGCCGAGGACCCTGCCCTGGCCAAGCTCTTGTGGGAGCGAAGCCTCGCGTGGACCAAGGCTGTGTGAGCCGTCACAGACCCGCGTTGAGCGTGCGCGATAGATAATTCGCTGAGCTCGCCGGTCACAAAATGGGGTCTCATGGGCACCTTAGGGGGTGTCACGCGCATGGGAGCCCAAATGTTAGCCACCAGAACACCGGACGCGATCGCGTCGGATCCAATCGCCACACTGATCACAGCCGGTGATTATCGCGCAGCGCTCACACAGTGTGTGCGCGTGCATGGCCCCGCGTTGGGGAGGCTGTGTATGGCCTTTCTGGGGGTGCAGTCCGAGGCCGAAGAGGCAGCGCAAGAGGCGCTGATGGCGGCCCTGGATGCCATGCCGAGCTACCGCAGAGAGGGCAGCGTGCGCGCGTGGCTCTTTGCGATCGCCCGGCGAATTTGCGGCAGAAAACTCGAGACCCGAGTGCGACGTGAGCAGCGCCTGCGCTTGGTTCAGCTCGACGAGTCCGCAGAGGGCGCAGACACGTTGTTGGTGGCACGCGAGCGCGCGACGCGAGTACGGCTCGCGCTCGATCAGCTCAAGCCGACAGAGCGTGAAGCGTTGGTGCTGCGCTACGAGTCCGAGCTCTCGTTTGCAGAGGTCGCGCACTCGTGTGGCATCGACGAAGCGGCCGCGCGCAAGCGCGTGTCACGGGGCCTTGAGCGGCTACGGCGCGCGCTGGGTGACGAGTAATGGTGTGGTTTTTTGCAGCTCAGAAGAGTGAGGCGTTGTCATGACTGATACCCCCGAGTGCCTCGCGTTGCGCGAGGATTTAGCAGCGTTGATCGAAGACACACTGAGCGATGCCCAGCGTGATCACGTGGTGCAGTGCGACGCGTGCCGAGACCTTCGGCACGAGCTGCGCAAGGACGTCAACGCGGTCAATCAGGCGGGCGGAGACTATCGTCACCCCGATGATTTTGAGGCGAAGGTGCTGCGCGCGGCCGAGGGCAAATTGTTTGTTCTTGAGAGCGCTATGCCTGCACCGAGCAAACCGAGCGAAGAGGATCCATCAGCGAAATCGCAGAATAAATCTTCGGCGCTCGCGTTCGCAAAGACCGAAGAGCAGCCAGTCACGGCGCCCTCTGCAGGGCGCTTGAGTGACAAGCGCGAGGGGCCTACGAGCGACGCCGTGGACAGCAACGTGCGCTCGATGGAGTCGGCGATCGCGCGCAAGGGTGGCGGCAAAAATGTCGGGCCGTTGATGGCCTTGGTGGGCATCGCGGCGGCGGCGGCGATGATCCCACTGGCGGTGCGCGCGGTGCGCAGCCGTGGGACAGAAGCCACTGGTGAGCAAGCGCAAGAGCAGGCCGGCAAGCGTGGCTGGAGCGGGCAGATCGCGATGGTCTCGCGCGCGGCGGCGGACAGCACGGGCGGGCTCGAGGTGCGGGCTCCTGGGCAGGCGAACTTTGTCGTGCTCGCGCAAGGCGGGACGGTCGCTGCGGGCTCTGAGCTGCGCACCGATGACCGTACGCGGGCACGGATTGACCTAGCCGATGGCACGCGCTTGGTGCTCGATCGAGGCACTGGGCTGCGGTTGGATGGCGCCCACGCGCGCACCGCGGCGCTCTTGCGCGGCGCGATGATGGCGGATGTGTCTCACTTGGCCACGGCGCCGTCGGCCAAGCTCACGCTGCCGACGGGGGTGGTCACGGTGCTCGGGACGCGCTTGTTGCTCACGGCGAGCGAGGACCGCGGGACCGTGCTTGTCACGCGCGGGACTGTGCGTGTCGAAGGCCAAGCGGGTGCGCCCGTCGAGGTCAAGACCGGGATGGAGAGTGTGTTCGGGCGCGCGAGCGCTCCGCAGGTCGCCACCGCGGTCAACCTCGCGTCGCGTGTGTCGTGGAGCGAGCGCGGCGAGAGCACCGAGGCCCCCGAGCAAGACAGCGCGGTGACGGGTCTGGGAGAGCTCCGCGCGCGGCGTCCGGGGCAGTCGCAAGAGCAAGACCACGCGGTGTCGCTCGTGGCGCATCGGGTGAAGGTCCGCATCGTGGGAAACCTCGCGCGCACTGAAATCGAAGAGGTATTTCGCAACGATACGGGCAACGAGCTCGAGGGGATCTACCGGTTTCCGCTGCCGCCTGAGGCGCAAATCGAGCGGCTCGCGCTCGATGTCAACGGCGAGATGGAGCAGGGCGCGTTTGTCGATCGACAGCGCGCGGCGGCCATCTGGCGCGGGGTGATCCGCAACGCCGTGCGACCGATGCAGCAACGCGTCGAGAGCGAAGACCTCGTGTGGGTGCCTGGCCCGTGGCGCGATCCGGCGTTGCTCGAGTGGCAGCGCGGAGGGCGCTTTGAGCTGCGGATTTTTCCGATCCCCGCGCGGGGCAACCGCCGCGTTTCGATTGCGTATACACAGACCATCGCGCCCGGTGCCGGTGGGCTGCGGCGCTATGTGTACCCGCTCGCGCACGACGCCAACGGGAGCACACGTGTTGAGCAGTTTGACGTCGATGTGCAAGTGCAAGGGCACGACAGCGCAGCGGGCGTACGTCCTCGTGGCTATGCGCTCTCACCCGATAGCACCGGTGCCAATACACCAGAGCGCGCGCGCTTGACCTTCTCGCAGGGCGCGTTTGTCCCGGCGGGTGATTTGGTGATCGAGTATGCGCTGCCCAACCGCGACGCGGTCGCGACGGCGTGGGCATTTCGCCCTGAGAATTCTCAGCCCGTTGTGCCCACCGTCCCTGCGACCCCCGCGCCCACAGGGACCCCCCCGTCGGTGCCTGATGACCGCGCGTACGTGGCCCTCGCGCTGCGTCCGGTGCTGCCACAATGGACCGACTCGCGACCGAGAGACTACGCCCTCGTCGTGGACACCAGCCGCTCGATGGTGGGCGAACGCATGGTGCGCGCCGCGCGTTTGGCGCGCGAGATGGTCTCCCAAATGGACCCACGCGATCGGGTCACCGTGCTCGCGTGCGATGCCAACTGCCGTGAGATCTCAGGGAGTGTGCGCTTCGCTGGGGCTCGCGCTGCGCAGCAAGTGCAAGAGTTTCTCGCGGCCGAGCAGCCCGCCGGTGGGACTGATTTGGTCGCACAAGTGCGCGCTGCCGCGCGTGCGATCCCGAGGGATTCTGCAAGGGATCTGCGCATTGTGTACATCGGTGATGGTGGCGCATCGTTGGGCTATCGCAGGCCCGACCGCGTGGCCGAAGAGGTGCACGCTGCGATGCCTCCGGGGCGCGCGACGCTCACCGCGGTGGCGATCGGTGTCGACTCGGACAGCACGATGCTGGGCGCGATGGCGAGGGCCGGCGGCGGTGTGATCGCGCCGTATGTTCCGGGTGAGAGCGTGCGAAGCGCGGGCCTCTCGGTGCTCGAAGCGACCTACGGGGTCACGCTCCGAGAGCCCTCACTGGTGTTGCCCGAGGGGCTGACCGAGGTCGCCCCGACCAAGCTCTCGACGTTGCGCGCAGGTGGCGAATTGCTCGTGGTGGGGCGCATGCGCGGAGAGTCTCTCCGTGGCGACGCGATCTTGCGCGGGACCGTGGCAGGTGAGCCATTTGAAGCGCGAATTCCCTTGGATGTGCGCGTCACGAGCGACCGCGGAAACGCGTTTGTTCCGCGCTTGTTTGCAGCGGCGCGCATCGCCGAGCTCGAGTCCAACGGAGGCAACAACGCCCGCGAAGAGATCGTGCGCTTGTCGCAGACCTTTCGTGTCGCGAGCCGCTACACATCACTGTTGGTGCTTGAGAGCGATCGGATGTACCGAGCGTTTGGTGTGTCTCGCAATCTCGCGCCCGAGGCCGACTGGACCGGCGAAGAGGCGAGCATTTCGACCGCGACACAGAACACCCCCGCGCAGCACAGCGCGCAAGCCGAGCCCACAGTCCTAGAGCGCAACCCGATGCAAGCGCAAGCGATCGGCTCGCTCGGGGCGCTCGATCGCCTCGCCGAGGCGTCTAGCGAGGCGCAGAACGTCGCCGAAGCCCCGATGGCGGGAGCCCTCGCTGCCGCGGGTTTCGGCGGCCTTGGCCGCGCCGAGGGAGGGAGCGCCGGAGGTCACAGCATGGCCGCTAGGGCCGACGACGACGATGACCAAGCGCCCGGTGCCGCAGGTGCAGGCGAAGAGGCTCGAGAGGCCAGCGCAGGTCCCGTCGCAGACCTCGGCGGAAGCATGGGCGGAGGTCTGCGGATGGCCACGACGGGCTCGGGCAGCGGTGCCCGTGTGAGCAGTCGCGCGTCCGCTTCGGGCGCCACCGGGGACGCTCTCGCGCAACCGTTGCAAAACAGTGCGCCTCCCGCTCCGCCTGCGGTCGCGGCAGGGATGATTGCGCCGACGACCCCGATGTCGGTGACCACAAGAGCCACGGCGACGCCGAGGCCCAGCGCACCGAACCGCGAGCCGATCGCGCAGCAGGATGTTATGCGCGACCGTCGTGGCCGAACACGTGCGCCCGGCCGCTGGATGCGACGCATCTGGGAGCGCCACGCTGCCGTGGGCGCAGCTCCGATCGCTGACGAAGCTCGCATCCGTGCGGCCCGCACCGCGCTCGCGCTCATGCCGGACTCGCGCGGCCGTCACAAAGACTTCTACAAAGTGCTCACCCTCGCGGGGCGCTTTGACGAGGCCGCCGAAGTGGCTCGCCGTTGGAGCACCCGCGACGCGCTCGATCCCGACGCGCTCGTACGTCTCGCCGAGGTCGCGGCCCGCAACGGCGATCGCGCCCTCTCGCTCCGAACGCTCGCCGGCATCGCGGATGTGCGCAGTGAAGACAAAGCCCAGCTCGAGCGCATCGCGACGATGTTTGAGCGCGCCGAGGACACCGCGACTGCGTGCGCGGTACGCATCTCGCTTGCCGAAATCGCACCGACCCAGGACAACAGCGCGCTCGCAGGGGCCGTGCGTTGTGAACGCGCCGCGGGGCACACCGCGAGCGCACAACGCTGGCTCGATGGGCTCGGTGACGCGACCCGCGTAAGCGCGATTGAAGCTGCGATTTTGCAGATCGATCAAGCGAACGCTCCGAGCACCGCGAGCGCCGTCCGTGGCGAGCTCACCGTCGAAGCCCGCTGGGACACACCGGTAGACCTCGACCTCGCGGTGATCGATCCCTCGGGCACACGCGTGACCTGGGCGTGGGGCCGCACACGCGGGCTCACGGTGCTCAACGCGCAGGGCCGTGACGGAGAGTCCCTTGGGCTCTCGCGCCTCTCGCAGACCGGTGACTACGTGATCGAGCTCTCGCGTCCAGTGCGCAACGGCCCGGTCGTTCGTGGGACGATCACCGTACGCGCGATGGGACGCTCGAGTGTGTTTCGCGTGACACTTGAGAGCCACCAGGACACACAGCGCGTGGGCGGAGTGCATGTCACACGCGATTCACGCTTGGTCGAGGTCGCCAATGGGCAGCCCGAGTCGGGCGCTCAATGGATGCCACTGTGACATAGTATGTCACTCCTGCTGTGCACGCTTTGGGGCCAGTCGTGCTAGAGGCAGTGAGTGACTGTCGAGACCATGCTCGGACAAGGTGGCGCGCTCTCGCGTGTCCTTCGGGGCTACGAAGCGCGCGCAGAGCAAGGGCAGATGGCTGCGGCGGTCGAGCGCGCCCTCAGTGGCGGCAACCCGCTCTTGGTCGAAGCAGGCACCGGCACTGGAAAATCGCTCGCATACTTGATCCCAGCTGCCAAGAGCGGGCTGCGCGTTGTGGTCTCGACGGCGACCAAAGCGCTGGGCGAACAGATCATGCAGCGGGACCTCCCGACGCTCGCAAAGCTCGGGCTCAACCCCTCGGTGGCCTTGGTCAAAGGTCTCTCGAATTACCTCTGTCTGCGACGCCTCGACGAGCACCGTCGGGCTGTGATTTCGGGCACTGCGCGCGCGGACATGCACCTCGACGCCGTCATACGTTGGGCCGAGAACACCGCGAGCGGAGACCGCGCGGACCTAGAGTCTGTGCCCGAAGACTCGATGGTCTGGCGTGACGTCGCAAGCTCAAGTGACACGCGCTTGGGGGTGAAGTGTCGCTTCTACGAGCAGTGTTTTTCGACACGGATGCGTCGTCGCGCAGAGGCCTCGCAGATCATCGTCACCAACCATCACTTGTTTTGTGCAGACCTCGCCCTGCGGCACGCCAACATTGGCGCGCAGGTCTTGCCCGACTACGACGCGGTGATCTTTGACGAAGCGCACGCGCTCGAAGAGGTCGCGACCGAGTTCTTTGGGGTGCGCGTGATGCGGTCGCGCGCCGAGGCGATCGTACGAGACGCCAACCGCGCGTTTGAGACCGCGGGCTTCTTCGTCGATCCGACCCGAAGGTCTTCGCTTGGGCGCGTGCTCGCGGATATCCTTAGCGCCAACATTGAGCTCTTTACGCTCTTGCCACGGTTGGGGGCGCGTGGGCGCGCGACCGACACGTTTGATCGCGTGCTGATGCAGTCAGGACGTGTGCTCTTGGACGCCGAGGTCTTCGAAGGGCCCTTTGGCGAGGCCACACGCGCGCTGTCCAACGCGCTCACGCGGCTGAGTGACAGCCTGCGAGACTTCGTGGGTGGGGGCGACGCGCTCTTGAGCGTGGCGCGGCGCACGCAAGCGATGCGGGACGCGATGGTCATGATCCTCGGCGGCAGCGACGGCACGCAGGTGGTCTACGGCGAGGCCGACTCGCGCGGCGGCGGGACCATCGGCGTGAGCCCCATCGAAGTGGGCCCGCTCTTGCGCGAGAGGCTCTGGTCTCGGCGTACCGCGGTGGTGCTCACCAGCGCCACGCTGGCGTCCGGTGCCAACGGCGCCACCAAGGGCTTTGAGTTTGTGCGCGCCCGCTTGGGTGTGCCCTCGGGCGCGGACGAGCTCGCCCTCGCCAGCCCCTTTGACTATGGCCTACAGAGCGCGCTCTACGTGCCACGCAAGATCCCTGAGCCCCGCGAGGACGGCTACTTCGACGCGGCCGTGCAAGAGATCCGCGCGCTGGTCGAGGTGACCCGCGGCGGGGCCTTTGTGCTCTGCACATCGCATCGGCAAATGAAGGCGTTTGCGCAGGCGCTTCGCGGCACTTGGCCCTACGCAACGCTCGTGCAAGGAGAGTCTCCCAAGCAGGCTCTGCTCACGCGCTTTAGGGCCGCGGGCGACGCTGTGCTCTTCGCGACCTCGAGCTTCTGGGAGGGCGTAGACGTCCCTGGGCGCGCGCTGCGCTTGGTCGTGATGGATAAATTGCCCTTCGAAGCGCCCAATGATCCGGTCGTAGCTGCGCGCATTGCGCGGCTTAAATCGCAGGGTCATGAGCCATTTGTGACACTACAAGTTCCCGCGGCGACGCTGGCGCTCAAGCAAGGGTTTGGTCGGTTGATTCGGACGCGGCACGACGCGGGGATCGTCGCGATTTTGGACCGGAGGCTCTACTCCAAGGGCTATGGGCGCACGATGCTCGACGCGCTCCCGCCCGCATCACGATGCAATTCGCTTGATGAATTGCGGGCATTTTGGATGAGCGTCGACCAAGGCTGATCGCACGAACTTCGCCGAAATTTGGACGCACGCGGGGTCTCTGTTGCAAAGACAGAGTCACAGTGCAAGCGCCTATTTCACTTCATGCGACCTCGCCGAGCCTGCCACTCACCGAGTACACGCGCGTAAGCGACGACGCGGCGATCCTGGTAAAACGCCAGGATTATCCGCGCGCGCTCAATGTGCTGCAGCGCCGAAGCCCCGACGAGCGGCGCTGGCGTTGGGCCT
The DNA here is from genome assembly GCA_030694465.1 of Deltaproteobacteria bacterium. Taxonomy (GTDB): domain Bacteria; phylum Myxococcota_A; class Polyangia; order Polyangiales; genus JAUXYJ01. The sequence goes on from JAUXYJ010000006.1 coordinate 69,043, forward strand.
TTCGTCGCGTGAGCCACAGCACCAAGGCCCTCGCGGGGCAGCGCCAAGACTGGATGAGCGCGGGCCTGAGCGAGCTGGTCTCGGGCATGAATGATCGTGGGCTCAAGCAAGAGCTCGCCCTGGATTTTCGCTCGCTCACCGATCGCTCGCTGAGCGGCGTCGCGCTGCCTGATTTTACCGCGCGTGAGCTCTGGCGCATCGCCGATCACTTCGGTCTCCCGATGGAGTACCTCACGCACATCACCGCGCTCCCAAGCACCATCGATGCACCCATTGACACCGCGCGCGTGGTGATTGACTGCAGAAGCACCGCCGAAGCGCATCGCGAAGAGGCACGCAGGCTCGTGGCAGAGCTCCCTCCGACCGAGGCGCTCCCGATGCTCGGGCAGCTCGCGCGGGTTGCGGCGGATGCTCAGCGTGACGCGGCGGCCCGTTGGCGTGCGCTCGCGCAGCGACTGCTGCTCGGACGCGGGTAGCGCTGTGCTGTGTAACCCTGTGATTCACTAGGGTTTTCGCTGGTAGAAATCACTGAGATCGCTCAGTCTCTGTCCCATGCTTGTGCGCCGTAGCTCTGTGTGTCCGTGCTCAAGGCTCTTGTGCGGGTTGCCTCTCGCGTTGGCTCTGAGCGCCGCAGCGCGCCCTGGCCACGCGCAGCGAATGCAGCCCATCTCCGCACTCTTTTCGAGCGATGGCTACACCGCGCTCGCAGTGGATGGTGTGGGAATTCGCAGCACACCCACCGAGTCATCGACTGGCGAACTCACCCTCCAGGTCCCCACGGGGTCGACCCTGGTGCGCGCCGTGTTGTTCTCGTTTGTGCGCTCTCGGTTCGACGTTGTGATCAATACCAGCTCGCTGCCCGGTGCGGTCTCGATCGCTGGCTCGCCGCTGTGGGGTCCGGGTGTCGCGTCGGGCGCCCAGCAGCTGCCCGCAGGACAAGCCCTGAGGTGCCCCTTAACAACCACAGGTCGTGTGTGTTTTACAACGTTTGCACACGATGTGACCGCACAGGTGCGCCCGCTGTTTGATGCGAGCGCGGGCCCCTCGCTGCGTATTCCGATGTCCGAGCGCGGGGATGACCCGATGCTTGGCGAAAGGTTTTCTTACACCGGGCACGCGCTCGTGCTGCAGTACCGCAATCCTGGGATTGTGCGGCGACGCTGGCATGGCGTGTGGGCTGGGGACAGCCATGAAACCGTCGAGACCCTCGCGGTGCCTGGACTCGCCATGTCCCCGCAGGCATTTCGCTGCCCGGGTCAAGTGCGTGACGAGCCTGTCGCGCTGTCGGCCACGGTGCTCTCAGAGCGCAACATCTGCGACGAGGCCGGCAGCCTTGTGTTTGCAACGACCATGGGCACTGCGTTTCTGTCGGAAAGCATCGGAGGGGCCGACGATGGATGGAGCGATCCCATCAGAGTGAGCACCGACTGCGCGCTGCCCGTTGGCGACTATCGTGCGTTGATTACCACGGGTTCGTGGGGTGCGGATCCGACGGTACGCGCTGTCGTCATGGGCACTGCCGTGGGCGTCGAGGGCGATGTGTTGGGCTCGATGCCGGCGGCCCCGCGGGGCAACGACGAGCTCGTCGCGTCGCCTATGCCGGTGACCGCGGTGAGGCTCACGGGCGGCGCTGCGGATGTCAAAGCGCTGGGCCTGATCGTGACGCAATACGCGGTCGATGGAGACCTCGACGGCGACGGCTTTCGTGATTCGGTCGAGGGATATTGCAGCGCGATCGACACAGACGGCGACGGCATCGAGGACTGGCGCGACGAAGACAGCGACAACGACTGTATCCCTGACCGTGAAGAGATGTCCGCGCGCACGGGGGTCGCGACGCGCGCAGAGGCCGACGCGCGCTGTGCCGCACGCAGCCCAAGCACACCACGATGCGACCTGACGCAGGGCCGCTGCGTGAGCGTCCCCGTGGATGGAGGCGCAAGCGATGCAAGCGATGCAAGCGATGCGAGTGATGCGAGTGATGCGAGTGATGCGAGTGATGCGAGTGATGCGAGTGATGCGAGTGATGTCTTGGCGCGGCCTGACGCGCAGGGGTCCGACGCAAGCGGAGACGCATCGATGAGCGAAGACGCTGCAAATAGGCAGATGGATGTCGTCTCGATCGAGAGCGACGCGAGGGCTGGCTCGGGCCTGCCGGATGACCTGCGTTTTCGTGGTGGGGCGTGTGCGTGTCGTGTGCCAAGTGGTCGGACCACTTTGTCCTGGCCGGTGGCTGTGCTGGTGGCGAGCGCTCTCGCGCGCGTGGCGCGGCGACGCAGGCCCCGCGTGAAGTAAGCTCTGCCGCATGCAGAGCCCCTACTTGTTTGAGACCGACGAGCACGCAGACCTTCGACGAACCATTGGCGCGTTTGCCAAGCGAGAGATCGCGCCCAACGCGCTCGCGTGGGAAGAAGCCAACGAGTTTGACGTCGGGCTCTATCGCAAGGCGGGCGAGGTGGGCTTCTTGGGCTTGGGCTATGCAGAGTCTCTCGGGGGCAGCGGCGGGGACCTCTCGCATGTGTTGGTCGCCGCCGAGGCGATGCTCCTTGAGGGGCACAGCGTGGGGACCGTCGTGGGCGTGGGCAGCCACAGCATCGCGATCCCGCCCATCGCCAACCTCGGAACGGACCTGCAAAAACAGCGCTGGGTCACACCCGTGCTGCGCGGCGAGAAGATCAGCGCGCTCGCGGTGACCGAGCCCGGCGGAGGCAGCGACGTCGCCGGATTAAAGACCCGCGCGGTGCGCGACGGCGATCACTACGTGGTGACCGGGAGCAAAACATTTATCACTTCGGGGGCGCGCGCGGACTTTGTGACCTGCGCGGTGCGCACGGGCGAGGCAGGGCACGGAGGGATCTCGCTGATGGTCATCGAGCGGGGCACGCCGGGTTTTTTGGTCTCGAAGCGGCTGCACAAGATGGGCTGGTGGGCGTCGGATACGGCAGAGCTCACGTTTGACGAGTGCAGGGTTCCGGCTGAGAATTTGCTGGGCGAAGAGGGGTCAGCTTTTGTCGCCATCATGATGAACTTCGCCAACGAGCGCATTCTCATCAGCGCCCAGTGTGTGGCCATCGCGCAGCTCGCCCTGACCGAGACCTCGCGCTATGTCCGCGAGCGCGAGGCCTTTGGCAAACCGCTTAACGGGTTTCAGGTCACGCGCCACAAGCTCGCCGAGATGGTCACGCGCTTGGCCGCAGCCCGCGCGCTCGTGCACGAGGTCACCGTGAGACACCTGCGCGGAGAGAGCGTCGCAGCCCTCGCGGCGATGACCAAAAACACCTGCACGGACATGTGCAGCTTCGTCGTCGATCAAGCCGTGCAATTGCACGGTGGCTACGGCTACATGCGCGAGTTTGTCGTCGAGCGCTTGTACCGCGACGCGCGGCTGTACCCCATCGGCGGTGGCACGCGCGAGATCATGAACGAGGTGATCTCGAAGTACTCGGGCGTCTAAAGGTTCACACGCAGAACCAGCAAAATCGCCCGCTGTTCGCAACCGGCACGCACCTCGCTGCGATAGCCGGTCTTCTATGCTCCCACGATCCCACGCCCTTGTTTCGGGTCTCCGTACCCACTGCGCTCGCGTTGTCCGCGAGGTGCTTGAGCTCTACGCCCCCCCGCTGTGTCCCGCCTGCGACGAGCCCACCGCGGTGCACCGCGCGCTGTGTGCCCTCTGTCTCAGCGGGCTCGAGCGCACGTCCCCTACCGCAGTCCAAGGCGTGCTCGCGCCCTACGCCCACGACGGGACGCTCGTGAGCCTCGTTCACCGCGCGAAGTTCGCCGCGAGTGAGCTCGCCGCGCAGACCATGGGCCTGCTCTTGCGTGATTGTCTCAGCGAAATCACTGCTCAATTCGATGTGGTCGTCCCGGTCCCGCTGCACGATCAGCGCCTACGTGAGCGCGGGTACAACCAGTCGCACGTCATCGCGCAGATGCTCGACGCGGGCCCCGTGGTGCACGCGTTGGCGCGGCCCAAGCGCACACTCGCACAAGCACGGCTGACCCGCGAAGACCGCGCGGACAACGTGCGAGACGCCTTTGTGCTGCAAAATCCCAGGCTCGTTCGCGGTCTGCGTGTGCTCTTGGTCGACGACGTGGTCACCACCGGAGCGACACTCACGGCCGCACACACAGCGCTCTTGGCAGCTCAGCCAAGCTCGGTGCACTGCGTCGCCGTGGCGCGCGCGATCTTACGCTCGGGCCTGTGAAGGTGGCAATCCGGCGACGTCGCCGGGTGCCTACACCACGCTGCGCTGCGCGGGTCCCGTGTACACGCTGTCGGGCCGCACCAGGCGTCCGCTTGCGCGCACCTCGGACCAATGCGCGAGCCAGCCGCACGCGATCCCTAGCGTAAAAGCCGCGACATAACGCGAGGGGTCCACATCGAGGGTGGTGAGCAGCGCGGCCCCATACAGGTCAATGTTGGGGTAGATCCCCTTGGGCGCGAGCAAGGGCTCGGCCGCTTGCGCGACAAGCTCGACGACATCGAGCAAGGGTGCATCTCCCATCGCGCGCATCGCCGCGCGCAACGGGACCACGCGGGGGTCCGCTACCTTGTACACCCGGTGCCCAAAGCCCGGGAGTCGCTCCCTCGCTTCGCACTTTTGCCTGACAAATCCCTGGGGATCGCCAGAGTCTCGCGCGGCCTCGAGCATCGCGCGTGCTTGCGCCGTCGCCCCGCCGTGTCGCTCGCCCGAGAGCGTCGCCACCGCGGCCGCGAGCGAGGGTCCCGCGTTGGCTCCCGACGACGCCGCCACACGACACGCAAAGGTCGACGCGCTCAGCCCATGCTCGGCCTCGAGACACAACAGCACCTCGAGCGCCCGCAGCGCCGCAGGATCAACCCGCTTGGCGCCTAGCGCAGCGGCAGCCCTGCGCGCATAGCTCCACGCCGGATCAGGCGCATCAAACCCGGCCACCGCGGCGCACACGCTGGCAACACGTCCGAGCACACGGGCCGTGCGAAGAGACTCGTCGGGCTCGCTGCGCGCGGTGAGGTCATCGGTCAAGATCATGGCGGCGGCGAGGGCGTCGGCCTCGGTGTTGCCGTGCGCCAAGGCGCGTGCGGTTGCGCGCTCTGTGGGGCTCAGCACGCTGCCTTCGCGCACTTGGTCTGCAAACGTGCGCACAGGGTCGCCAACGCGTGTGAGCTCGCCGCGCAAGACCAGGTGGGCGACGGCCTCATAGGTGCAGTGCTCTGCCAATTCGGGCAGCAAATAACCACGGACAAGCGCGATTCCGGCGCGTCCATCGACCGTGGCGATCGCGCTGCTCGCCACCAAGACACCTTCGAGGCTCCCGTCTGCAGGAGCAATGTTCGCTGACATGGGTCTACGAGAATGACAGGTCTGTCCCTCGCGGTGCATCGCAAATAAGCCCCACCGCAAACCCTTCGCGCTAGAGCGACTGCAAAAACACCACGAGGTCGTCGAGCTCGTGTGCGCTCAGGTGCGAGGTCACGCCGTGCTGGTCCCTGCGGTTGTGCGTCGTGAGCACCTCGCGCAGCGTGCCGGCGCGCCCATCGTGAAGGTACGGCGCGCTGTCGTGCAGCCCCCGCAGGGCCGGAGTATCCAAGCGGCACGCGGCCCTCGGGTGCCCCGCCATGTCTTGGTGTGCGCGGTCCTCTGGGCTGCAAATTCCCACGTCCCAGAGCTGCACGGGACCACTGAGGTTGAGCGTTGGGTTGTTGCGCCCAGAGTCAGTCAGCGAGGGGCCGTCGTGGCAGCGACGACACTGCGTGTCGGTGCGGTCAAACACCGCGCGACCGCGTGCGATCTGTGCGGGATCGAGCGTCGGTGCCGGGGGCGTCGGGATCGCCGATTGCACATACGACGCGACCGCGTCGAGGTAGGGCGCGAGGATCTGGTCGTCTGCGGCAAAGTGCCCGCCCTGCTCGACCACGATGGTCTGCCAGTACTCACGAAGATCACGGCGGTCCGCGGTGCGAAACAAGAACCCATCGGGCCCGCCCGCGTTGCTCGGGGTGTCGCGGGGGCCCTGAGAGAATTTCCAGGTGATTCGGTTGGTCGTGCCCTCGGGATGGCAGCTCGCGCAGGCCATCCATCGGTTGGTCGTGACCGGAATGTCCGTGTCGTTCGCGGTGACAAACACGCGCTGCCCCAAGCGCATCTCGCTCGGCATGGGATCGGTCCCGCGCGCATCGATCGGTGCACCCAGTACCCGCGCGCTCACCGTGCCCGAGGGCTCGTAGCGAAGGGCGAGCTGCGTGATCGTTCCGCTGTTGCGCAGGTCGACAAACGCGCGCGTGTTGTCTTGGCTCAGCACGATCGCCTGTGGCCAATGCCCTGCCAATGGCCTGAGCAATCCTGCTTGCACACGGCGCTCGGTGTCCATCACCAGCACGTCTTCGCTCGCCTGCGCGACCACAAAGAGCCAGCGCCCATCGCGCGAGAGCGTGAGCGACCGCGGGCCCGAGACCACGTCCCCCATCGCTCCGTCTACACCCGCCAAGCGCGAGTCCACGGTCAGCGTCTCGCTGCGGGCACCCTCGCGCACGGTCACCGCTGCAAACACCGTGCTCTCAAAGTCGAGCTCAGGCTGCGCGGTGTCGTCTCCGTGAAGCTCGTGCGCGACCCACAAGGCCCTCTGCGTCGGCGACCACGCGAGGTCATACATCGAGCGCACTCGGCCGTGCGCGAGCGTGCGGTGCCCGCGCGGGGCTACGTCCGAGATACGATCTTCGCTGCGAATCATCAGCGAAAACGGCGACCAATCGAGCGTCGTAGTCCCGGGCCCGTGCAGGTGCGTCACGTGCGCGCGCTGGGTCAACGCGTCTACCCACAGCCCCCACGGGAGCGCCTGGACCCGCACCGAAGCCCGCTCGCTCAGCGTGCGATCATCGAGCAAGAGCACGCGATCGTCCGCTGCGCACGTCACGATCAGGCCCTGCACCGCGCTGGCCCACGCGACCGAAATGGGCCGCGCACACACGCGCTTGCGCATGGTGATCACGCCGGTGTGTGCATCGAGCACAATCACTTCGCCTGCGCGTTCGCCCGCGATCGCGACGCGGGTCTCGTCTTCGCTGAGCGCGAGTGAGCGCGGAGAGACCGACGGGGTATAGCGCCCCGCAGCGTCCACCGTGGGCGTGGGTGCGAGCGCGATCATGCGCTCAACACGCAGCGAGCGCGTGGACACTTTTGCGACCGCGTCTTCGTCTGGGCGCACCACAAAGAGCCACTGATCATCACGGGTGATCGCGAGGGTCAGCGCGTGTGAGCTCTGCAATTCGCTGGGTCGCAAAGTCTCATTCGCAAGTGAATTTGCAGTGTCAATCCGCGTTGGGCCGCACGCGGTCACGACCGACAAGAGCGCTCCCCACTGCGCGCATTTCATCGCGCACCCCGCGGAGAGGGTTGCAGCGTCATGCTCGACGCGAGCGCCGCGGGCAAGAGCACATCATCGATCTCGGGCACGCAGTCTCGGTCGCGGTCGCTCGTGGGCCGGTCGCCCTCTGCGCCGAGCTCTCCGGTGAGCGCGCGCTCTGCCATCTGAAGCCCTCCACGGGGCACGCCTTGCTCGACCCTCACGCACTCTTGCGGCCAATCCACCACGCCATTGTCATTGCTGTCGTCCCAGCCATTGAGCACAAGCTTGCTCATGCGTGTCCACTGCGCGAGCACGCGGGCTGCCTCGTCGCTCGCACCCGGCCGCGACGCGATGAGCTTGTGCACCTCGCGCAGCGCCCCGGTGAGCCACTGCCAATCGACAGGGGTCCAGCGCATCGGCGCATGGACGTCCGTGCTCGTCCGAAAGAGCCTCTGTACAGGGTCCCAAAACCGCGACTGTGTGCGCGCAAACACGCGCTGCGCCCGGTCACGAAATCGCACTTCGCCAGTCGCAAGCCAGCTCTCTAAGAGCCCACGCACCGCGGCCATGTGCGCCGTGAGTCTAGTGCTCTCGTGTGTGCTCTCGGTGCTGTCTCGCACGGTCCCGTCTGCGTCGGTCAAGCGCGCAATGAGCAGCTCGCTGTGTGCGCTCAGCGTGCGTGAGAGCGTGTCGCCGTAGCGCTCGCCCATCGCGCCATCGAGCCACGTGCGCGTCACGCGCGTGTCCGGGGTGCGGTCGCCGTAGAGCACCAAGCGGCTCGCGATCGATCGCCGCACCAAGCGCAGGGCGATCACCGTGGACGCAGTGTCTTCGACGGTGATCGCAGAGCCCCGCTGGACCACGCCCTCGCGCAAGGTCACTTGGCTCACATAGTGTGAATTTTCGCTCGCAAAGAGCCCGTCGAGGGTTCTTAGTGATTGTACCAAATGCGCGGTCCAGACTGTGCGAAACACGCCCGCGTCCAGCGGGTCGCGGTCCAACATGGCGCGCACCGTGGGCGAGCCTCCGACCTCGGGGTTGTCCGTGTCGACGAGCGAGAGCAGCGTGGCCAAGCCCGCGCAGAGCGAGAGCTGCTCATCCAGCGTGGGCATCGCGCGCTGGGCTCGAATGCGCGCGCGGGTGTACCTCGCAAAGCCCGCGTCAGGGTCGTCTTGTTCGCGCACGTCGAGGGCGCCGGGCGTCCAGGTCAGTGCAGCAGAATCAGTAGCGATTTCGCTCGCAGATCGCAGCGTGACACCGTCGCTCGTCTGCAGCTCGGTCATGGCCATGTGCGACATCGCGAGGGCGCTCGCGAGCAAGAGCACCGCGTGAAATCCCTCAAGGTCACTCGAGCCCAGGTACACCCCTGGGGCGCTCTCGCTGTGGTCCTCGAGCGTGCCCGTGACCGTGTTGTGCGCGAGGCCCACTTGCGCGAGAGACTCACGCGGGACCGCGGTGACCGTACCGCCGTTTGCATCGTGAAATCGCTGGAGATAATTGATAATCCACAGCCCGTACTTCCACAGCGCGGCGCCTGTTGCGCCCGCCCCGACGGCGCGATCGCTCTGGCCCCAGCGCGAGGCCAGGTGCAGCGAGCTGTAGCCACACTCGTAGTCTCCGACGGCGACGGCGGTGCCCGCGGTGGCGCCATAGCCCGAGGTGATCGAGCAGCCGCGGGTGACGTTGTTGCTCGGGCGAATGGTCGGGTCAAACGCGACAAAGGGCAGACTCGTGGGCCACAGACCTCCGAACCCCAGCAAATTCAGCGGGTTTTCGCGCGGGGCAGGCACGGTGACAAAGCCCACCGGGGGCGCGTTGAGCGCGGTGGCCACGCCGGCGTGTGTGCTCAGCGCCGCCCGCTCGACCAGCGTGCGCATGGCCTCGAGCGCGTCGCGTCCCGTGAGGCCCGCAGAGGGCACCTGCGTGCCGCGCGCGATGAGCGCGGCGAGCGCGGGCGAAAAGAGCAGCGAGAGCCCCGCCGAGGACTCAAACGCGACGTTGTTCATCGGTTGCCGCGAGTACTCGTACGCTTCGACCGCGGCCGCGTATCCGCTGGGGTCGTGCGTGCTCGTGGGCGTCCCTGGTGCGTGGTAGCGATCGGTGAGGGCGCTGTTGCGGTCAAAGCCACTGAGCACGCGCCCCAGGTGCTCTGCAAAGGGCTCTCCCGAGCTCTGCATCTCGATCCCGGCGCGCAGCACAGCGCTGGTCACAAACTGCGGATCACGGTGGACCATGCGCAGGGTGGGACGCAGGGCAGGGGCGCGCGGTTGTGCACGTGATGCATCGGTGAGCGAATTTGCAGGGCGACGACACGACGGACTCAACGCACTGAGCGCAACAAGCGTCACCCTAGCTACGAGACTACGCGCGGTTGTCACAGACCTGCGGGCGAGTGTGCCGCGAGTTATGCGCGAGCGCGAGAAGCGTGTGAACCGCTCAGACAGGGCACGCAAGGGATGCACAACAGGGTGTGTTTTTGCGTGGATTTTTGGTTGTCAGGGAGGGATTCGAACCCCCATTCGCGGAATCAAAATCCGCTGTCCTGCCCTTGGACGACCCGACAATGGGTGGGTTTCGCAGTGTGCAAAGCGCGACTGGGTTTGTCCAGTCACTCTGTGCGCACTCACACTCGCCACCGTGTGCGAAGTGCGAAGCGGGCGGAGACTTGCCTCTTCTGTGTGCGTTAGTCAATCCCCACGATGACTTCTGCGCACCGCTTCGCGCACGCGCGCGGTCGAGCCCGCCACCGTCGCCGTGGCCCGGAGGTCTTCGGGAGGCGCTGGCAATCTCCACGTCCAATTGTGCGGACCCACGGTGCCCGGAACGTTAATCCGGTCACGCAGGGAGAGTACGTCTTGCACGAGCAAGAGACAGAGCTCGCTGCCTGCGGACAAGATCACGTCAAGAAGCGCGCGATGCACGGCTCCGTCAAACTTGGCCGTGAGAGACTCTGCGCGGTCACGCACGAGGGCCAACCTGGCAAACGCGGCGCGCTCTGCGGGGTCTCGGGTCTCCCACCAGGTGACACACGAGTCCGTGTCATGGGTGCCCAGGGCACTCACTGTTCGCTTAGCAAATTCGCTGGGATTCTTAAACTCTCCCCGCGAGTCTTTCTCCCAAATGAGCACCTTGTAGCCAGGCACATCGAGCTTGGCGAGGGACGGTCGCACCCACTCGGGCACGGTCCCAAGGTCCTCGGCGATGAGCGTCGCGCCGCGCTCAAGGGCAGAGGTCTTCATCGCGGCCACTACGCGCTCTCCGTGGGCCTGCTGCGAGCGCGCGTCGACCGGGTCAAACGTGCCCTCGACCAAGCGCCCGCGCGCGTCACGCGACTGCAATGGGCGCATGTACGTGCGATAAAACCCTACCAAGTGGTCTACGCGAAAGCGGTCATAGAGCGAGCCCGCGTAGCGCGCCCTGCGACGAAGCCAAGCAAAATCATTGGCACGCATCGCGTCCCACTTGTAGGGCGGCAGGCCCCAGTCTTGCCCCTCGGGGTCAAACTGATCGCCCGGAACCCCGACGTTTTTATCGAGCCTAAACTCACGCTGATGGCTCCACACGTCCGCGCTGTCTCGGCCCACCATAAAGGGCAGATCGCCCATCACCTCGAGCCCGCTGTCATGCAGTGACTCGCGCGTCTGAGCCCACTGGGTGTGCGCGATCCACTGGCAGTACTTGTAAAATCCCGTGTGAATTTGCAGCTCATTGCGGGCGGCATCGAGCGCCTTGGGCTCGCGATCGCGCAGCGGTGCTTCCCACTTCCACCAGGGCTCGCCCTCACGTGCGTCTTTGATCGCACGAAAGAGCGCGTAGTCCTCGAGCCAGCTGCGCTCGTCCATGCAAAACGCGTCAAACGACTGCGCGCGGTCGGTCTCATGGCCCAGGTGTTCGCGCGAAAATTGCTGCCAAGCCCACTGAAGTGCGCGGCGTTTGACCAGGCGAATCGCAGGATAATCTACGGTCTTGCTCTGTTGCACCTTGCGCAAGAGAGACAGCCCCATGTCGCCCCCGAGGGCCTCGCGCAGGGCGTGCTCGGGGAGGTCTTCGAGGGCCGCCATCGAGAGGTAGAGCCAGTCGATCCCGAAGGCGCTCAGGGCCGCGTAGGGCGAGGTCTCGGTGCCCGAGATCTCACCGAGCGGGAGAATTTGCACGAGCTTGAGCCCCGCGGACTCGGCCATCCAGCGCGCAAACGCGGGCAAATCCAGGATCTCGCCGACGCCCCATCCCTGCGCGCTGCGCAGCGAAAAGAGCGGAACCGTGACGCCCGCGATCGCGCCGGACGTGTCATTGCGTTGAGCCATCACAAGTGCGCCGAGGGATACACCATCGCGCACAGAGGGCGGGCATTTTTGGGGGTGTTCAGAGCGGTCCGCCCCCCCATTGACGCCCCGACTCGGCAAATGTGACTATGGGTCTTCGTTGCGCTCTGCACGTGGCAGACAGCGCAGCGTTGAAATGGGGCGAAAATGATTAAGCGCGGGATCCGCAGAGAGCACCGCGGAGGTGTGCATTCGCTTGGGACGACACGGAGGCAAGTGTGGTGTGAGCATCGCGTCCGCGCAGACCCGTGAGATCACGATGGCTAATTTCCCACCGGTTGAGCAGTACTACCGACGACCACCCCGCGCGCTGATTACCGACTCGGTGATCGAGATTCGGCATCAATCCGTGGGGCAGCCTGAACTCGGAAATGTGCGTCCGTGCTTCGACCTCTGTGACGCCTGTGTGCAGACCAGCAGCACCCTTGTGAACGGCGAGCCTGTCCTCGATGAGCCCACCTGCTGCGTCCCCGCGGGGTCACGCTGCAACGTCGACGACGACTGTTGCGATTTCGGGACCAACGGCGCGAGCTGCGTTCTCGATCCGTCCACGGCGATTCCAAGCACACAAAGCGCGCCCGCGCGCCCTCCGATCAAGATCTGTCGACGCGGCTGTCGTGCAAATTTAATCGGCAATTTGCTGCCCGATATCTGCCGAGGGGTCTTTCCGCCCAACCCGGCTCCGCCCTCGGGATTTGTCTGTCCCGCGCCCACGGAGTGCCGTCCTTTGCCTCGTCCACCGTTTGGCGGGCTACCCTTCTTTGGTGGGGCTTGTGTGCCTTGTGGCCATCCGGGCGAGCTCGCGTGCATTGCCCCTGGACGTGAAGGCTGCACGGTGATTCTCAACCAAGATGTGGCCGGAGGTGGCCTCGTTCGGCTTGGCAATTTGCGCGTCGATCCAAACGGCGTGTGTGTCCAACGCACGGACTGTGGCTTTCCGGGTGGACCTTGCTGCCCACCGGATGTGCGGCTCTGCGGCCCACCCGGACGGCTGCCGCAAGGCGGTCGATGCAACGGAACAAACGTCTGCAACAGCGAAGGCTTCGGCGGGACGTGCGTGCCCTGTGGTGCCAGCTTCACGACACAGGCCTCGATCGTCGGGACAGCCTGCTGCGAAGGCAGCCTGGTGGCTCTCAACGCGCTCAGCCAACAACAAGCTCGCCCTGGGCAGGGCAACAACATTTGCAACGCCGCGCGCAACATGCCGCCTCGCCGATCCGTCGACCTCCGATGCCCCGGTGACCGTCGTGTACCGGCCATTTCGCCGCCCCGATGCAATGATGGCGCAGACACCGTCTGCCCAGTCTCAAGCGATCCCTACAGCGGTACGCGGGGCACCTGTCAAGCGTGCGGAGGGACCGGCCAACCGTGCTGCGAGGGGAGCCTGTGCCTGAGCAACACGGACACCTGCAACCCAGAGAACCGGTGTGAACCCTGCGGTGGACCCAACGAGCGATGCTGCCGATGCCCCGGCACAAGTGGCGAGCTGGGAACGGATGGGTGCAGAGTGGCAGCCCCGGATGCTCAGGTCTTGGCCTGCGTCCCGAATTCAGGACGGTGCGTGGGGGTGACCAATTGAACGCGAAGTATCAGCCCCTGTGCACTGGCGTTGTGGCGTTCGCCGCGCTCACCGCTTGCGGCGAAGTCGTGATGCCTCGCGAGGATGGAGAGGTCCTAGACGATGCGAGCCACCACCAGGACGCACTTATGTCTGATGCTGAGCCGACCGACGCAAGTCGAGTCCGAAGGTCATCCTATGTGTGGGTTATTGACCGTGGAAGCCAAAATCGTCAACACGCGCTGGGCGTTCGGTTGGTGTCTCGCAGTGCAGAACAGCAGAGCGTCGACATGGATGTCGACGGATGTCGGGTCTTCGACCCTTTTTTGCTCGACCAAGTCAACGGCGGCACAGTCACCGCAGTCCATGGTGAAAACCAAATTGTGAACTCGTTCATCCCTAGTGTGTCTCGGTATGCGAGCAATGCGGTTGGCCGCCGTGCGATGCCCGGAGAGATGTGGAGTGTGAGTGCTCCGGGGACAGATCAATTCCCTGGATTTTCGCTGAGCGTGACGGTTCCTCCTTCGATGCAGTTGAGTCTCCCGCCCCCTGGAATCACGGTCCCTTTCGACGCGCGAACACCGCTTCGCATCGCGTGGCCAGTCGAAGGAGCTACAGACGAAGATGAGGTGCTCGCGATCGTTCGTGGCTCGTCCGAATCTTCACGAGACAATCTGGCTGCTTGGTGTTTCGCCCCGTATCGAAGCGGGAATCTCACCTTCTCTCCAGCGATCCTCGCGCGCTTTGATCGGGCACTGGTCTTGAGGTGGGTCGAGGTTCGCAGGGTCAGACGCACGTGGTTCGCGGATCCCGAAGTGCCACTGTTCTTTATGGCCAACTTCGACGGCGCCCGTCAGGCCGGATTCGCGTTTCGCTAGGGCTGAGCAGGGTCTTCACCCGGCGACGTCGCCGGGGAGCGAGCACCATGTGCGGTAAACTTGGCTAACCAACCGTGCTGCAGGGGAGCCTGTGCCTGAGCAACACGGACACCTGCAACCCACAGAACCAATGCGAACCCTGCGGTGGACCCAACGAGCGATGCTGCCGATGCCCCGGCACAAGTGGCGAGCTGCAAACGGATGGGTGCCGACCGAGTGGCCCAGGTGTGGGGAGGTTGGTCTGCAACCCAGGCAACGGAAACTGCGAGGCTGATAACGGATGAACGCTCCACTTCAAACGGTTTGTGTTGGCCTTGCGGCGTTTGTCACGCTCAGTGCTTGCGGCGAAGTCGTGATGCCTCGTGAGGATGGTGAGGTCTTGGACGATGCGAGTCACCAGCGGGACGCACTTGTGTCTGATGCTGAACCGACCGACGCGAGTTCGTCGCGCCGTCCGTCGTATGTGTGGCTGATTGATGAGGGCTTTCAACAAGCACTGCGTGTTCGATTGGTCTCGCGCGCGGCAGGTCAGCAGAGTCGAGACATGGATGTCGACGGATGCCGGATCTTTGACCCCTATTTGCTCGACCAGGTCAACGGCGGCACAGTCACCGCAGTGCATGGCGAGAACCAAGCTGTAGCTTCGTTCGATCCTCGCGTGTCTTGGTATACGGATGATCAATTCCCACGGCGCGCGATGCCCGGAGAGATGTGGACTGTGAGTGCTCCGGGGACAGATCAATTCCCTGGATTTTCACTGAGCGTTACGGTTCCGCCTGCGATGCAGTTGAGTCTGCCGCTCCCTGGAAGCACGGTCCCTTTCGACGCACGAACACCGCTTCGCATCGCGTGGCCAGTCGAAGGAGCTACAGACGCAGATGAGGTGCTCGCGATCCTTCGTGGCTCGCCGCACATGGGGCGAGATACGTTGGCCGCTTGGTGTTTTGCATCCTATCGAAGTGGGCAGCTCACCTTCTCTCCGGCGATCCTCGCGCGCTTTGATCGGCCGTTCTTTTCGAGATCGGTCTGGGTTCGTCGGGTCAGACGCACGTGGTTCGCGGATCCTGAGGTGCCACTGTTCTTTATGGCCAACTTCGACGGCGCGCGCGGGGCCGGATTCGCGTTTCGCTAGGGCGACGGACCCAGTGTGCGCTCTCACACAACCCTGCCCTTTCGCCCGCAGAATCACTAGGCCCGCACCCATCGCACCCCGCGCCGCGCCCTCCATCGAGCCTCCCAAAGCCCCACCGGATCCTGGCGCCCGTGGGGCCTACGGCTTCGCACAAGTGCCCCTACTGCGCGATCCGCTCGGCAATCCATCGGTGATAGTGTCCGCTGCCCTCTCGCTGACCCTACCCATCCCTTCGAAAGAGACCGACCCGACCGATGCTACGCAAGCTCGCATGGATCGCCGGAGCCCTCGCGCTCTGCATCGGCGTGCAATTCGCCGCAGGAGCGCTGCTCAACGCCTACCTCATCCGGATCATCGCGGTGTGCACGCTCAACGTGATGCTCGCGGTCTCGCTCAACCTGGTCAACGGGACCACGGGGCAGTTCTCGATCGGACACGCGGGCTTTCTCGCCGTGGGCGCGTATGCCTCGGCCATCACGAGCTTCGCGCTCGACGCCAAGATCCACGCGGTGGTCCCTGCCTTCTTTGCCGACGGCGTGACCTTGGTGATCGCCGCGCTCGCGGGCGTGCTCGCCGCGGGGATCGCCGGAGTGCTCGTTGGGGTCCCATCGCTGCGATTGCGTGGAGATTATCTCGCCATTGTCACACTCGGCTTTGGCGAGATCATCCGGATTAGCATCGAGAGCACGCCGGCCATCGGCGGCTCGCAGGGCTATCCCTTGGGCTACACCTCCATCCCTGGCTACGCCAAGCTCGCGTGGATCCTCGGCGGCGCCATGCTCGTCGTCGCCCTCACCTGGAACCTCACCTACAGCTCACACGGCCGCGCCCTCGCCGCGATCCGCGAAGACGAGATCGCCGCCGAAGCGGTCGGCGTAGACACTACCCGCTACAAGGTCTTGGCCTTCGCCGTGAGCGCGATGCTTACGGGTCTCGCGGGGGCACTCTATGCGCACGATGCCACGGGCGGACAGCACATTGACCCCGGCGCTTTTCGCTTAGATCGCAGCGTAGACATGCTCGTCATGATTATCTTTGGCGGCCTCGGGAGCATCACTGGCGCGGTGATCGGTGGCCTCTTTGTGGGCATCTTGCTCGAGCTGCTCAAAGAGCTCCCCAACCTGCTCGGCGGCGGCGACGGCGCGCTCGTGCGCATGTTGCGAGACAACGCGGGCAACGTGCGGCTCATTGTGTATGCGCTCTCGCTGGTGCTCTTGATGTTGCTCAGACCGCAGGGGCTCTTGGGGACCCGTGAGTTCTCGCTTAAAGCACTGCTTGGACGACGAAAGAAGGCTGCCTCGTGAGCGCCCGCGCAGCGATCGAACTGCACAACGTCGAGATGGTCTTTGGCGGCCTGCGTGCCGTGGGCGGCGTGAGCTTCGCGGTCCCCGAGGGCTCGATCTTTGGGCTCATTGGTCCCAACGGCGCGGGCAAAACCACGGTCTTTAACTGCATCACCGGGGTCTATACGCCCACCGGCGGGACCATCGAGCTCTTTGGCAACCGCGTCGACGGCATGCCCGCGTTTGAAGTCGCAGGGCTGGGCATCGCGCACACGTTTCAGAACATCCGCTTGTTTAGCGAGCTCACCGTGCTCGAGAACGTGCTTGTCGCGGGGCACTTGCGCTCAAAAGCGCGGCTCTGGGACAGCTTCTTGCGCACCACGCGTGGGGCCGCGGATGAGCGCGAGCAGCGCGAAAAAGCACGTCATTTGCTCTCGCTCTTTGCCCTCGACGACGTGCAAGACGAGCGCAGCGCGTCGCTGTCGTACGGAGACCAGCGCAGGCTCGAGATCGCCCGCGCGCTCATGCTCTCGCCCAAGGTCTTGCTCTTAGACGAGCCCGCCGCGGGCATGAACAGCACCGAGTCGCACGTGCTCAAAGAGCAGATCCGGCGGCTGCGCGACGAGTTTAAGCTCACTGTAGTCTTGGTCGAGCACAACATGCAGGTCGTGATGAACGTCTGCGAGCACATCCACGTGATGGACCGCGGCGAGACCATCGCCGATGGCCCGCCCGAGACCGTGCAAAACCACCCCAAGGTGCTCGAAGCCTACCTCGGCAAGGGCGAGGACAACGACACGGACAGCGCGCGTCAGGGCGTGAGCGATGTGCGCGAGCTCAGTGACAAATCCCCTGCAGAAAACCAAGCAAAGAGCGAAGAGCCCTTGCTAGTGGTCGAGGGCCTCGAGGTCGCTTATGGTGGCATCAAGGCCGTCAAGGGCGTCTCGCTCACGGTGAACAAGGGCGAGCTCGTCGCGCTCATCGGTGCCAACGGCGCGGGCAAGACCAGCACGCTCAAGGCCATCGCGCGATTGCTCCCGTGGCGCGCGGGCCGGGTGATCTTTGATGGGCGCGATCTGTCCACGGTGGCGCCGCACGCGCTGGTCTCGATGGGCATGGCGCTGTCGCCCGAGGGGCGCGCGATTTTTCCGAACCTCACGGTGCGCGAGAACCTCGACATGGGCGCGTACACAGTGCGCGATTCGCAGGCGATTCGCAGGCGAATCGAGCAGAGCGTGGCGCTGTTTCCGCGGCTGGGCGAGCGCATGAAGCAGCTCGGTGGGACGCTCTCGGGCGGCGAGCAACAGATGCTCGCGATCGCGCGCGCCCTTATGAGCGGACCCAAATTGCTCATGCTCGACGAGCCCTCGCTCGGCATCGCCCCAGTGCTCGTAGACCAGATCTTCGAGGGCATCGAGCGCATCCGGCAAGATGGCACCACCGTGCTCTTGGTCGAGCAAAACACACGGCGCGCCCTCGGTGCAGCCCAGCGCGCGTACGTGCTTGTCACGGGCGAAGTGGCCCTCTCAGGCGACGCCAAAGCCCTGCGCCACGACGAGCGCGTCAAGGGCGCGTACCTCGGCGAGAGCGTGCACTGAGCTCTCTCTTCGCTCAGCCCACCGTGTCCAGCTCGCGGGCGATATACCTGCGAAAGCTCTCGTCGTAGCCCAGCCCGTAGTACACAAAGGTCACGCCCACGTTGGCCCGATCGATGCCCTCTTCGGTCACTGTGTACGCACGCTCAAACGCGCGCAGCCCGCCCGACAAGAGCACATCGCCCCAGCACGCGCGCCCCTCGATCACTGCGCACAACTGCGAGCCCGAGACCACGTTGAGCGCATCCCACTGGCTCTCATAACGTGCGGCCACATGCGTCCCCGTGCCCTCCACCGTGAGGGTGTAGGCCTCGTCGCGCTGCCCATAGCGAAGCTCAAGCAAAAAGCGCAGCGGCGCCGGGTGGTTCATGTGGACGAACGCGCGCGAGAGCGCCGGAGCGAGCGTGTCTCGCAGCCACTCGGCGATGACCGTGCTCGCTGTTTCGTAGGGGATTTGCCAGGGATTGTGATCGATCACGTCGGGCACCGTCACCGGTCGCCACTGCTCGGGGGGCGTAGTGATCACGTGCTCGTCCAAGTGCACCATCTGGGATGCGCCGCGGGGCTCGTAGGTCGTGGTGCCATCGTGGTGCAGCACATAGCGCGCCCCGGGGGTGCCTTCGTACGAGACCGCACCAGGGATTCGCTTGCGAATATCCTCGCAGAATCGCTTCATGGGCACCGGGTGCGAGAAGCGATTGAGCCACTCAAACGGGGCCACGTGGCGCCCGCCCGCGGACGCAGGGACCACCGTCGTGGGCCGCGCGGCGCTGAGCTCATCGAGGGTCGCGTTGTAGGCTTTGCCTGCAAATCGTGTGCGCTCTCCCAACATGGGCGCGATCTCGCACAGGGGCTGCCAGCGGGCTAACAGAAGGTCTACGCGCTCGCTCAGTGACGCGAGCCCGAGGCCCTGCGCGGCGGTGTCAATCGTCGTGCGCACATCGAGGGCGTTTCGGTGGACCGTGTCGACCATGTTCCACGCGACGCGGTTGGCGCACTCGACGATCATGCCCCACTCGGTGACGTGGTCGGTGTACGAGCGCGAGGTCACCAAGCGCACGCCGTCGAGGTCCACGCGCTCTAACGGTGCGGCCACGTGAACCGAGGAAAATCCCAGGCGCTTGCACGACTCTCCGACAAACGTGTCCGAGGTAAACACCACCATCTGCGGGTCTGTGCGCACCAAGCGCCGCAGCGACGCGAGGTCAAAGTGATCGGTGTGCGCGTGGGTGATCACCAAGAAGTCTGGGCGCAGCGCCGCGAGCTGGATCGTGCGCCGCGGAGCCACCTCGAAGACGCCCCCGTGGTGCGTGCGATCGAGCAGAGGGTCAAAGAGAATGCGCAGGCCGTTTGCGACACAAAGCCAGCCTGCGTGGCCGAGATAGTTCCACTCCATGGCGCTCACTGCGATGTGGTGGGTTTTGGCACAGTTTGCCTCGCGTCGCGTTGTGCAAAGTGTGCGACCCACAACACGCGCGCGGTGCGATACCCTCAGCCCCGAGGACCATGGCCATGGAGCAAGACGACCCCAAGCGCGACGACGATGCACAAGACGCCCTCGATACGCAGGCGATCCTCGCGAGACGGCGCGCGTTTGTCGCGTCTGCGCTCGCCGGGATGACCCTGTCGACGGCCTCGTGTGAGACGGACGTGTCGGGCTCTGTCTCGGTCCAAGGTCAAGTGACTACGAGCGGAAACTCCAGCCAAAACACTGGGCAAAACAACGGCACAGTCACCCAAGGGGGCACCGTCGTCCAGGGTGACACCACCGCCCAGAGCGGCAACAACATCGTGCAACCGCAGGTGTGCCTCATGGTGGCCTACGCCGAGCCCCAGAGCCCCGACGCGAGCAGCATGGACGCGTCGTACACGCTCGTGAGCCCACAACCCTGCCTCGAGATGGCAGTCCCACAGCCCTGCCTCAGCAGACCCGCCCCCTGCCTGATGGTCGTCGCGATGGACGCAGGAAATCCTGGGCAATCCGACGCGAGCACCGATGCACGCAGAGACGCTCGCACCGATGCACGCGCAGACGCTCGTGCGAGCAATGTGGGCAACATTGGCATCCCCGCGGCCTGCTTGCGCTATGCCGCGCCGCGCCCGCAGCCCTGCCTGGACATGGTCGAGCCCATGCCACAACCGTGCCTCACGCCAGTCCGCAAAGACACCCCCGAAGAGTAATGTCGACCAGCGATTTGCCTCGCGCACCGAGCATGCCACCCTCGGACGGGCAGCCCAAACAGCGGACTGCGACGGCGGTGCTCTATGCGGACATTCGTGGCTTCACCGCGACGCTCGATCGCATCGAGTCCGAGACGCTCGCGACGGACAAAATGAAGCACTACCTGCTCGCGTGGCAGGCCATGCGTGACTCACTCGTGCGCGATCGCACGGGAGCTACCAAAGGTTTTTACCTCGCCAATCGCGTCGGTGATGCGTTTGTGATCTTGGTCTTCGAGAAGGACCCGCTGCGCTGGCACAGCTACATCGTGGGCTATCTTCGCGAGCGCTTTGCAGAGTTCGCCGAGCAAGTCCGCGCGCTCGATCCGCTTGCAGATCCGCACTTAAAAGTGTCGCTGTACAGCACGGTGGACAAGCGTGTGCCCTACTACGAGACCGGCGTGATGAGCGACGAGCTCGTGCGTGGATTGACCATCGCGCGCAGAGATTTCTTGTGCACCGCGATTAACAAGTGCGCGCGGATGGACGCGATGCCCGAAGCGGACACCTCGGTCTTGCTCTGCAACGAGGCGGTGTTTCGCTGGCTCGTTCTCGATCGACCCGACGGCGGGGCTCTCGCGCGCGAGCGCTTTGATGACCTCGGTGAGCAAGAGTTCAGGGGATTTCGCAAGCGCGAACGCGTGTACGCGCTCAAGCCCACGACGACCTAAAACGCCCTGCAATATTGGCGTGGCACAAAGGTAAGTGTGCCGGTTCGGTGACGAGTGGTTTACAGTCGCGCGCAGCCTCATGGCGGAGACTCCGAGCTCGACTACGCCCACGCGTCTTGGGCGATTTACCATCGTACGACGGCTGGGTGCCGGAGGCATGGCCGAGGTGTTTCTCGCCCGCTCACGCGGCGCTGAGGGCACGGACAAGCTCTTGGTACTCAAGCGAATTCTCCCGCAATTTGCGACGAATTCGCAGTTTCGCACCATGTTCATCGACGAGGCCCGCGTCGCGCTTCGGCTCAATCACCCGAACATCGTGCAGGTGTACGGCTTCGAGACCGACGGCGCCGCGCTCTTGCTCGTGATGGAGCACATTGACGGCCCTGACCTCGCCCAGCTCGCCCGCGCCGCCCACGCCCGCGGAGAGCGCCTGCCCCCGGGGCTCTGTGCCTGGATCGGCCGCGAAGTCGCCCGCGGATTGCACTACGCCCACGAGCGCAAAGACGACGATGGGCAACCACTAGAGATCGTTCATCGCGATGTTTCGCCTGCCAATGTGCTGCTCACTTACGATGGTGGGGTCAAGCTCGGTGACTTCGGCATCGCTCGCGCCCGCATGAGCTCGGTCGACGACGACCAGGCGCTCAAAGGCAAGTTCGCGTACATGAGCCCCGAGCAATCACGGCTCGAGACCGTCGATCGCCGCACCGACCTCTACGCCCTCGGGATCGTCCTGGGCGAGCTCTCGGCGGGGCGCACGCTGCACGAGGGCGTGGTCTCGGGCGCAGACCTGCTGCCACGGCTGCGCCGCAACGAGACCCCTGATCTCCACAAGGTCGCAGCGCATGTGCCCGAGGGGCTGCGCGAGATCTTGGGCAAGCTCTTAGCGCCGGATCGCGCCAAGCGCTATGGCACCGCGCGCGAGGTCGCCGACGCGCTCACCAAGTACCTCCGCACCCTCGATGAAGACTGGGACGCCGCGGCGCTCGAGCAGTACATCGCGAGGTTTTTCACAAGAGTCACGCTCGCGCTCACCGAGGGCTCCGAAGACAACCCACAAGGCGCAAATCCCTCGCACCAAGAAGAGAGCACCGTCGCGCACGGCCGCCGATCGCAGGTCCCACGCGAAGATCGCGCGTCGGTCCTGCCCAGCCTCGGCGAGCACAACCTCGTCCGCGAGCGCATGCACGTCGCCCTCATCGCGGGCCGCTTTGTCGCGCCACGCTCGACCGAGGACACGGTCGACACCCGCGCGCTCTTTGAGCTCGTCTCGTCGCTCGCTTTCAAAGCCGACGCGACCCTCGAGCGGCCCGACGAAGGGCGCTTCACCGTGGTCGTCGGGGTGCTGCGCCCAGGGATCGACCATGCGCTCTCGGCGGCGCGCCTGGCAATCGATATTGCTGAAGCAATTCAATCACTTACGGGTGACAGCGAGAGCTCCCCTGGCGTCGCTCTTGGGCTCGCGCGTGGGGTGGCCGCCTCGGCGCGGGGCTCGTCGGGCTCGATGCTCGGGTTTGACATTGTGGACGAGAGCGGGAGCTTCGCGGCGACCCTCTCAGACGTCGCCGGGGCCGGAGAAATCCTAGCGACCGCGGGCTTCTACCGGTTGGTCCGTCGCGCGTTTGTCTTGTCCGAGTCCAGCGCCCGCGCGGGCATCGGGACCAAGATCTATCGGCTCGAACGCGCCAAGTCCCGAGGCGAGCGCGAGGCCGACATCGACGCGGCCACGGTGCTCTTGGTGGGCCGAGACAACGAGCTCACGCAGTTGCGCACGAGCGTCGCGCGGCTGCGGGGCACACAGCGTGGTCACGCGATGTTTGTGAGCGGCGAGCTTGGCGTAGGCAAGAGCGCGCTGCTCGCCGCGTTTGCGGCCGAGCACGAGGCCAGCGAGGGCCCTAGCGCCCGGGTGTCCGTAGGCTTTGGCGCGAGCGATCGCGTGTTTGGTGCGGTCGCACAGCTGATCTTGTCGGTGCTCGCGGTGCCCGAAGAAGACGCGGACAACGGCAGCGTGATTGACGCGGCGATCGAGCGCGCCCTGGTGATCGCGGGGGTCTCTGCGGGGGCCCAGGGGCGCGCCGCGCGGCGTGCGCTCCGTGTCGCATTGGGTAGAGAAATCGCTGACGAAGGAGACATCGACGCGCTCCCCCGAGAGGTCGCGCTCACCCTGCGCAAGCTCTTGGCGACGGCGTCGGTCCTGGGGCCCTTGGTGGCCATTGTTGACGGGTTGGACCAAGCCGACGTGGCCTCGCGCGCAGTGATGCAAGAGCTCATGCGCCGGCCCCCGTCGGGCGACGTGCTCTTGGTGCTGGGCCTGCGTGATGGCGACGCGATGTTGCGAGACAACGACGCGATCACCAACATGCGCTTGATGCCCTTGTCGCTCGAGGGCCGCGCACGATTGCTCGCCACGCGGTTGGGCGCCGAAGAAGTAGGCCACGAGCTCTTGCACGAGGTCTCTGCGGTCGCAGGCGGCAACCCCTTGATGATCCTTGAGGTGATCGAGGCCATGGGCGACCGTGGGCGGCTCGAGGTGCTCTCGGACGCGAGCGGCTCGCGGGTGCGGTTGGCTGCGGCCCGTGAGGGCGAAGCACCCTTGCCCACCACGCTCGAAGAAGTGCTCGCCGCGCGGATTGACGCCCTGCCGCCCGAGGCCCGGGCGCTGGCGCGCTGGTGTGCGCTGATCGACCGCGAGATCCCTGTGGACGTGCTTGAGTCTCTCGCGGGCAGCGAGGCCCCGCGCGCGATTGGCCGCTTGCTCTCGGACGGGATCCTCGTGCGCACCCGCGGCCCCACCGAGCTCTTGACCTTCGCCCACACAGCCCTCGCGCGTGTCGCGCGGCAGTCCATCGACCCCACCCAGGCCGCCGGAATGCACGCCCGCATCGCCGCGATCTTAGAGCGCCGCCCCGCAGCCCGCGGCGTAGGCGCCGCCATGGTCGCGCGGCACCGTGAAGCCGCTGGGGCCCTGCGCCCTGCGGCCCGCGCGTGGCTCGAGGCCTCGAGCGCCCTGCGCGCCATGGGGCGCTATCGCGACGCGTACGAGTACTGCGCGAGGGTGCTCACGCTCACCGAGGGAGCGACCGATCCAGAGGCATTTTCGCTGCGATTTGCAGCGCTCGCGGGGCGCGAAGACATCGACCGGCTGGGCGGACGCACACGCATGCGCCGCGGCGCTCTGCACGCCCTGCGCTTGGTCGCCGTCGAGGCCCGAGACCAGCGGCTGATTGCGCGCGCCCTCGCACGCCAAGCTCGCTACAAGCTCGACACGGGCATGGGCGCACAGATCGAGCGAGACGTGACCGCCGCGACCCGCGCCGCGCGGCGTGCCCAAGACGCCCGCGCCGCGGCCGAAGCGCTGCGTGTGTTGGCGCTCTATTTGGGCCAGCTTGGGCGCTACGCAGACGGCCTGGTGGCGACCGAGCAGGCCCTCACCGCGCTCACGGCGCGTGGGGCCGCGCAGCCTCCGCCAGGGGGCGCGCCCGAGGACGGTGTGCGCTCGGCCAGGACGCTGCGCATCGAGGTCTTGATCGCGCGCGGCGCGCTCTTGCGGCAGACCGGAGAGATCGACCGCGCGATCGAGGTGTATGCCGAGGCGTGGGCGATGCTTGAGCGCTTTGGCCCGCGGAGGCTCTTGGCGCAGGTCTACAACGCCCTGGGTGTGGCGTGCTTTTCGCGAGGAGATTACACCGACGCGCTCGCGCTCTATCGCGCGTCCATCGCGGTGCAGCGCGAGACCGGCCAGCGTGATCGCTTGGGCGTCGCGCTCTCGAACGCGGGGCAATCGTACGCGGCGCTCGGTCGCGATGACCTGGCCATGTCGCACTTGCGCAAGGCCCTCGATGTGTACGCGGCCCTTGGGACCCGAGGTGCCGGGAGCGCAGACGCGCGTGTGGCGCTCGCCGAGGTGTACGCCTCACGCGGTGAGACCGAGGCGGCCCTCGCAGAGCTTGAGCGCGCACGGCGAGATGCCCTCGCGTCGGGGTCTAAGTACGACCTTGTGCGCGTGCGTCTGGGAGACACGCTGGTCGCGATCGCGCGCGGAGAGTTTCGAGCGGCGTGCATCAGCGCGGACGACGCCGAGCGGCTCGCGACCGAGGCTGGGATCACACAGTACGCGGTCCACGCGCGGGCGTATGGTGCCGAGGCGCACGCACGCGCGGGCGACAGCGTGACCGCGAAGAAGCTTGCGGACCGTGTCTTGGACGACCCTGCCATGCTCGAGCCCTGGCGCATTGAGCGCGGAGACCGTGTCGTGAGTGCGCTCGCCCGTGCGCTGCAGACGCTGGGCGATCCCGACCGCGCGGCGCGGGTCATCGCGCTGCACGCGCGACGGCCAAGTGCTCGCAACACTACGTAATCATTCGTTTTATTGACAAAATCCCTTCGCTCGACGAGAGACTCTAGAAGACGTGCTTCGTTCACAACCTCCTCCTCCGCATGCGTTCGCGAGCTCTCGCGGGCTCTCGGCGATCATTCTGTCTGGCGGCGGCGCGCGCGGCGCCTACGAAGCGGGCGTGCTGTCGTATCTCTTTGACGAGATGCCGCGGATGGGCGCGCGGATGCCGAGCTTTGACGTCGTGTGCGGCACAAGCGTCGGGGCCATCAACGCGGTCTATCTCGCGGCGCACGCGGCGACGCCAGGCGCGGGCGTGCGGAGGCTCACGGACCTGTGGACGGGGCTCGAGCTCCAGCAGGTGATCCGCTTTGGCGTGGCCGAGGCCCTGCGGCTGCCCAAGGTGCTCTGGGGAGGTGGCCCAGACGTTCGCGGCGTGTTTGACGTGGGCCCGCTCGTGGAGCTCGTGTCCAAAGAGATCCCTTGGCGCTCGATCGCGCGGGCGATTAACCGTGGGCATCTCAAGGCCCTCGCGGTGAGCGCGACCGAGATCAAGACGGGCCGCACGGCGGTGTTTATGCAGACGCACCCGGACCTGCCGGTGCCCACACGGTTGGGCCCGCGGTCGCACGTGGTGCACGGGCTCATTGGGCCGCAGCACGCGCTGGCGAGCGCGGCGATTCCGCTGGTGTTTCCGCCGGTGAGAGTGGGCTCGATGTTGTACTGCGACGGGGGGCTGAGGCAAAACACACCGATGGCTCCTGCGCTGCACCTGGGCGCTACGCGGTTGCTCGTGGTGGGGCTCTCACAAGACGTCAAGGGCAGCGTGGTCCCCGAGGGAACCGCGCCCATTACCAAAGCCCCCGGCGCCCCGTTCTTGCTCGGAAAGCTCCTCAACGCGTTCTTGCTCGACCACGTCGAGTCGGACATCGAGCTGCTCGAGCGCCTCAACGAGCTCCTCGAAGTGGGCACGAGTGTCTACGGCCCGGACTTTATCGACCGCTTGTCCCGCGAGGCCGTCGGGCGCGGCATGCGTGGCTACCGCCAGATCGAGACCCTGGTGATCCGTCCCAGCGAAGACATCGGCCGCATCGCCGCGGACCACGTTCGCCGCGGGCGCGTGTCGGGCCCGTTGATCACAAGGCGGCTGCTCTCTTC
This sequence comes from Deltaproteobacteria bacterium, assembly GCA_030694465.1. Taxonomy (GTDB): domain Bacteria; phylum Myxococcota_A; class Polyangia; order Polyangiales; genus JAUXYJ01. The sequence goes on from JAUXYJ010000006.1 coordinate 95,522, forward strand.
GCTCGAGTCCGAGGACAGCGAAGAAGCAGACCTCGCGAGCTACCTGCTCTTTGACGGCGGGTTTTGCCGGCGCTTGATTGAGCTAGGGCGCGCAGACGCGCACGCTAGGCGCTCAGAGCTCGCTGCATTCTTTGAAGACACCCAAGAGCCGCTGCCCGAGTTTTAGGCTCAGGCGAGCGGGCCCTCTCTGGGGGGCTGTGCGCGTTCGGTCTCACCCCGTCACGAACGCGCGATGTGCACCAGCGGTGGGTTCAGCCCGAGACGGGCGGAGCGCACACGCGGACCTGCGCGCCGGTGTTGCCGGTGAGCATGACGCACTGGGTATTCGAAGGACAAATGTTGGGGTTGGTCGCGCAGTCCACAAAGCACATGGGGCGCGTCATCCCTGCGAACGTGTAGCAGCCCGTGGTGCTGCCTGCGAAGGTCGGGCACGACTCGTTGGTGCCATCGCACACCGTCGAGCAGAAGCCATCGGGGCCCGCGTTGGTAAACGGCGGGCGTGTGCAAATGGTCTGCACGTTCTGTCCGCGCTGGTTGGGCGCGTCGGTGCAGGCTGCGTTGGCGTTGGCCGACGCGGCGGTGCAGCCGATGTATGCGCGGGGCTTGCAGATGCCGTCGCTCGCGCAGGCTCCAGCGGCGTCGTTGCAGGTGTTGCCGCCGCAGCAAGCTTGGCCGATGCCACCGCAGGTGACCACGGAGCCGCTGCCAGGGATACACACGTTGATGCTCATCGTGCCGCCAGGGCCCGTGCGCTGAACCGCGCCACAGGTGGTCCCTGCTGCGCAGTCCGTGTTGGTCATGCACTTTGCAAAGCACTGACCGCTCCCGCCTGTGGTGCTGAGACAGAGCGAGGTGTTGCCCGTCGAGGGGCTCGACGGACACTGTGTGTCCACGGTGCAGCTGGTGGTGCACAGCGCGCCTGCGGCGCTTCCGGCGAGGGTGATCGCGCTTGTTTGGCACACGCTGATGCCCGTGCAGGTGTCGCCGGGGCTGCACGATTGGTACGTGTTGCGGGTGTTTCCGCCGCCGACGTTAATAATACAGCCGCTGCCCCAGATGCCCATTGCTGCGATCAGTGTCGCAGCCTTCAACCAACGATTTGCCATGATGAATGTCTCCTGTGGGCTGGATGGACGTCGGCCAAGCGGGATTGCTTCACCGAGGGGTCACGTAGCGAGTGCAAACCAGCGCACGTTTAAGTCTGTTGAGAAACAACACCAACGGATTGGTGCAAGGGGTGCCCAGGCGAAGCGATTCGCCCCTGTGAGGGTTGCCGTCGTTTGGTACGAGCCTATCGTGCCGCACCTTCCCGATCTGTCGCCCTGTACCAGAACCCGAAGGGTGTACCCTCGCTTGCAGGGTGTCTGCAACAATCGCCGGTGTTTCGTGCGCGAAGAACTCTGATGGCCTAAGCTTTTGGCTCCTGAGATGAGATCGGCGCTCGCTTCGCTCCTGGGCTGTGTTCTGACGTTGTCGAGCGCACACGCACGCGCGCAGGCAGCCCCCAGCGCAGCCCCCAGCCCCGGCCCTGCAGCGCCCTCTGCAGCGCCCTCTGGGGGGCTCGTCGCGCCGTGGTCGATCGAGGTCGCGCCGGCTCCGCCGCCGGCACCCACCGGGCCGTCTGTGCCGTCTGTGCCGCCTGTGCCGCCTGCAGCGCCGGGGAGCGTGCAGGTCCCCGAGGGAGCGATCGCGTTTGTGTCGGACGACACGCCCGTCGATGTGTTTCTCGTTACGGGGACCCGCGAGGTGCTCCGCACCATCCAAGTCGCCCCGCCCATGACCATGCCCCTCGGAACGAGCAGCGCCATGTTCGCCCCTCCCGGTGTGTTTATGGGCTCGTCGCCGTATCTCTACGGCTCACCGTTTGTGCAAGACCAGACCATGCAAGTGCGGGCTACAATTGAGCAAAGACGGTTTCTCTGCCGCACGCCCTGCACGGCGCGATTGCCGCTCGGGACCCAGCGCGTTCACCTGCGCACGTTGGACACGCCGCTTGGAACCGAGAGCGTCGAGGTGACCCCAGAACTGCAGCACCTGCGCGCGCGGCCGAGCTCGGTGGGGTGGTACGCCGTGGGGCAGGCCCTCGCGTGGACCGGCGCCGCGGTGCTTGTCACCGGCTCTGCGCTCTTAGTGCAGGGGCAGCTCGGCGGGTGCACGGGCTCGGGGTGTCCGTCCCTGGCCGCCGTGCTGACCATCGTGGCGGGCGTGGGCGCGATCGGCCTCGGGATCCCGCTGGTGGTGATGTACCAGCGGCGTCTGGTGCCGGACACCACGGCGGCGGTGCGCATCGCGGTGACCCCGGTGGGGATCGTGGGGGTGTTTTAGGGGGCGAATTGACCGGGGGGCGGGTCTCTCGGGTGCCGCGGAATGTTCAGCCCCTTAGGGACTCGCAGGCGGGATGTGAGGCGCAGCAGCGAGCAGCCCTCAGGCGACGATGGGCAGCGAGCGGGTCCGTGGAGTGCGCGTTGGGCGCGCTGCCCGAGTCGATTCAGGGACGGTCGGCATGGCATCCCAAGTGCGCCCATCAAGCACGCGTCCTGCCTTCTTCTTGTTCTTGCCGCCCCACTGTTTGAAGAAGAACGCGACCCCGGCCTTTGCGCACTGGTCGCGGATATCGCTGGCCCACGCTGGGTCCATGGGGCGCGCACGGTGGCCAGACTCACCGCCGACGATGACCCAGTCGATGTTCTTGAGCTTGAGTTTTTCGAGGGGCCCAAGGAGCGGTTCGAGCGACAGAAACTTCACCCGCGCACCTGTTGTCCGAAGGTGGTCGATGCGGTCGACGTGGTCGGTGTTCTCGACACTCACGCCCATCCACACGTTGTCTGGCCACTTGATCTCGGGGCTGAGCTCCGCGAGCCGATCTGCGCGTTTGGTGAGGACCTGAAAGCAATGCCAATGCGCGCGGCGCATCACGTCGAAGACGCGCTGGATGTACGCGATCGGCACGTCTTTGTGAAACAGGTCACTCATGGAGTTTACGAAGATCGTCTGTGGTTTTTTCCACTGCGGCGGGTGCTCTAACATCGTCGGCTGCAGCGTGAGCTTGAAGCCGTCTTTGTAGTTCGGCTGCCCCATCGCTTGGAGCCGCTCTGCCATGCGCTCGGCGTAACAGTGCTTACACCCGGGGCTGATCTTGTTGCACCCTGTGACGGGGTTCCAGGTGGACTGTGTCCACTCAATGCTTGAGCCAAGCGCCATCAGCGGACCTCTTCGATGATCGTCTTGAGAAGGTGGTTCGCGATGCCTTTCACCTGCACTTGGTGATCGGTTTATTCTCCAATGCGGTCGTATAGCTCTTCAGATACCTTGCAAGGACGTCAAGCTTTGCGTCGGTCCAGTCACCGCCGAAGCGATGGGTGGAGCTTTTGGGTGTCGATCGCATCTTACGCACAATCCCCTTCGTGCGTTCAGTGTTCACGAACCGCGCGACACGGTCAAGGGCCGCGGAGCATGCGGAACGGCGATGGTTTGGGCGCCGCGATGGCGCCGACTTGGGAGACCGTGAAGACGCTGAACGTGGTCACCAGCTACGGAGTGAGCTTCACGTAGGCTTAGTCCGCAAGAACAACGGCAGCGAGGGCATTGACGAGGGTTGCTCGCCCGCGCCACTCGCTCACGGTCGCGGCAAGTGAGCCGCCTGCCGCGACGACCTCGCTGAACACCTCGGCGCTCAGGCGACTCCGCGAGCTCTGCATTCAACGTGTCCCTTGGCTCATCCTCGCGCTCCTCCCTGCGCGCTTGCCCCCGCCGCGGCACCCAATCCCCGCGGTTTCGCAGGAAATAGCCATTCGATCGCCCGTTTCTCACCTCGGAGGTGCGCTTTGGGCAATCCGATCGCTTGTTTCTCACCTCGGAGGTGCGCTTTGGGGCGATCGGATTGCCCAATGTCATGGTCCGAGGTGCGCTTTGGGCGATCCGATCGCTACAGAGTGATCCACCGTGGCACACTCTGACCCATTCAATCGCTTCCGGCGCACCTCGGACGTAGGGTCAA
>JAUXYJ010000023.1 GCA_030694465.1 Deltaproteobacteria bacterium
TGGGAGCCAAACAATTGGGCCCCACCCACGTCCCATCCGCCTGTCGAACCGCTGGCAAAGTGCACTCGCACCCGCTGGTCCACACGCTGAGCATCAGCAGCAAGCCCATCAGTCTACGAGAGAGAGAGAGAGAGAGAGAGAGAAGATCTAGAATTCACAGAATCCACCCAACTTCATCGTCGCAGATTGATCCGCCCCACCTGTCCGCCCCGTTGCGCAACAGATGCTCCAGGGACGCTACGCAGGCATCCCTCGCGTTGTCAATGACCAGTGACCATTCGCTCATTCCCTCGCTCGTGCAGAGAGATCTACCGCTGTGGAAATGCGCTTTTCTCAATAAGCGTTCCCACGGATGGTTCTCCTTGGGCGAGGCTGCATCGAGGTCTGACTGAGCAAAGCGAGCGGCCCCGGCGACGTCGCCGGAATCTCGGCTACGTCGCCGGCTTCTTTGGATCCGCGACGTCAAACTCGCGGGGGCGCAGCGCGCCCGTCGCGCTCAACCGCACGGCCAAGGCCAACACCAGCAAGATGCTCGCGGGCATCACGATCCCCACGGCCGCGGGCCACAGCGCGGTCACGATCGCCGAGAGCACCGAGACCAACGCCAGCCAGCGCAGCACCGGAATACTCACGACCGCGGCCACCGCGAACGTCGCCGCCAAGAGCATCATCCGAGACACCAAAATCTGCACCGTGGTCTGCCCCATCCACCAGCCCATCACGCTCGTCAGGGTGAGACCAAGACACTGCGCGCCCACACCCCAGCTCAGGCGCCGGCTGATCACGTTGGCAAACAATTGCCTGCGTAAAATCCAGGCCAAGATCAAGACCACCGCGAGCCCAAACACATCGACCGCGGCCATCGCGCGGGGCTCAATCCGCGAGACGGACCCTGCGCTGTGCAACAGCAGCCCGGTCACCGCCAGGCTCAACGCCAAGATCACGGCGAAGGCCATCGCGCGGGCCCACGCGCTCACGGTGGGGTCCATCTCTTGTCTGAGCCGCTGCAGCCGTTTATCTCGTGCGTGCAGCGCCTCGATCTCGGTCCCAAGCGCAGCCACCTCGGCCGCGAGAGCCTCGTTAGGCTGCGGAAGCTCGAGCAAGAGCCGCTGGGCCGAACCCACGTCTCGCAAGGCCACCTCTCGGCGGATCATTTGCTCCAGCGCGCGCTGCAACCCCTCGGTCGCGCGTGTATTCGCGGACCACTCACGCAGCGCTTGGGCAAAGCCAAATCGGGCCTCGGTCAACAGCCCCCAGGCCTCGACCGAGGCGTCCGAGCCGTGCGTCGCGAACTCGGACTCGACCCGCGCGAGACGCGCCAGCGCGGTGTCACTCAACGCCGACGAGGCACGGTGGCGCAAGAAGTCTAAGAGCCGCTGCCTAAACACCGCGACCGACGTAGGTCGCTGGGTTTTGTCTCGCGAAGTGCTCTCATTGCAGAGCGCAGCGAGCTCGCTCGAGACCTCGGGCCCATAGCGCCACGGCTCAGAGAGGTAGGCTTGGAGCAGCACGCTCGCGAGGGTCTTTCCGCCGTGACGCGCGACGCCCGTGAGCACCTCGTGGAGGGTCGCGCCCAAGAGGTACACATCGGTGCGCTCGTCTTGTTCGGCGGGGTCGCCCTCGACCAGCTCAGGGGCCATGTACATGGGCGTCCCCACAATGGGCCGCTGCGACGGATCGAGCGTGGTCGGGCGCTTGGTCATGCGCGAGGCGACCCCCCAGTCGAGCAAGTACACCTCGCCAAACGCGCCGATCATCACGTTCTCGGGCTTGATGTCTCGATGCAAGATCCCCTGCGTGTGCGCAAATTGCAGCGCGTTGCAGAGCTGCACCAGCACCTCGACGTGACACAAGAGCGGGTCCTCGTGCCGCTGTTTTACGCTCGCCCACGCGGGGTGTGAGGGGTCGTGCAAGAGCGTCGCCCAGGTCGTGCCCTCGACGCGCTTCATGACCAGCACGGGGCGGTTGTCGCCGTCTATTCCGAGCGCGTGCACAGGCACAATGTTGGGGTGCTCGAGCCCCCCGGTGATCCGCGCTTCATGAAGCAGCGACGTCGCCGCCATCGCGTGCGAGCCGGTGTCACGCAGGATCTTCACGGCCACCGAACGCCCCAACGAGCGCTGCGTCGCGGCGAACACCAAGCCCATCCCGCCGCTGCCAATCGGTGAGTCCAAGCGCAGGTCGGCAACATCACCGCGAGCCCCGTCTACGCCGCTGTCATCGTCCGTCCCATCCAGCGTAATCCGCGGAAGGTTCACCGTGAGCGACGCAGGATCGAGCCCTAGCTCAAGGGCTTCTTCCTGAAAAATCCCACGCAGCGTCGCGTTGATGGGCGCAGCGGCCAGCGTGCGATCCATGCTCAACGTGTCCCAGATCGACTCGAACTCAGCGCGCAGCGTCTTGCTCATCGCACCTCTCTGAGCCGCCGATCATGCCCACTAGTTCGCTAGGTCTCGCAACACAAACGTCGCGTTCGCTAAGCAAAATCAGCGACGGCGTCGCACGATCGCGATCGCGAGCACGCTGGCGAGCCATGCCCACCCAGCGCGCGACGAGCCCGTCGGGCCCGCTGCCCTGCACGCACACGCGCCATCGCCGCTCAGCACAAACGGCCCAGCGTCGCCCTCGCCGCCATCCATCGTGGGCGCGCTCGCGTCGGGGTCCCCGGCGTCCGTCTCGGTCATGCCCGCGTCTGCTGCGCCCATCCGCGGCACACAACGGCTGCTCGCCGTGTTGCACTGCTGATCCGCTGCACAATGCGCGTCGCTCGTGCAGCCACACGCCATCGCGCGACCCGAGCCCACCGTGAGACAGCTGCGGCCGTTGGCGTTGCTCTCGCAACCGAGGGACCTGCCCATCGCGTCGACGTAGCAAGGCACACAGCGGCCACTGCCGAGGTCGCACACGGGGCCGTCTGCGCTCGAGGCGCAGTGGTCATTGGCACGGGTCGAGACCGTGATCCGTGCGGCGCCGTCTTCGCTCGGGTCGCTGTCCGGTGCGCAGTCATTGTCGCTGTCCAAATCCAAGAAGTCCGGGCCATCGGGCACGCCATCGGTGTTGGCAGGGGTCGTCGGCGTGGCGCCGGCTTCTTCGCGATCGAGGTCGCCGTCTCCGTCGCTGTCGAGGTCGAGATAGCTCGGGATCCCGTCACGATCGAAGTCATCGCCAGGCGTGGGATCCAGCGCGCGCTCGGTGCGCGTCGGGATGCCGTCGTTGTCGTCGTCGGGGTCGAGCCAATCGGGGGTCCCGTCGCGGTCGGTGTCGCGATCGCCGTTGACACATCCGGGCATATTTCCCATGCATCCGCCGCGCTCAACGCTGTTGGGGACCGTGTCGCCGTCGCTGTCATCCGCGGGATCGAGAAAGTCCGGGCGGCCGTTCATGTCGCGATCGACGATGCCCTCGGCGCGATCAGCGAGCCCATCGCCATCGCTGTCGAGATCGAGATAGCTAGGGATGCCATCGCCGTCGAAATCATCGCCCATGGTCTCGTCCAAGCGAAGCTCGGTGGCCGTCGGGATCGAGTCTCCGTCATCGTCCGGATCCAGCGCGTCAATGATCCCGTCCATGTCGCTGTCGCGCGGATTGCTGGGATCAGGAACCTCAAAGCCATCACGAAGACCATCGCCGTCGGTGTCTGGATTCAACGGGTCTGTCCCGATGCGTCGCTCGACCGAGTCTCGCAATCCGTCGCCGTCGCTGTCACGATCGCCACACGTCCCCGTGTTGACATCGCAGGTCTCGCCGCCAGTGCAGTGGCTGTTGTTCAGACACTGTACGCAAGCGCCACGGAGCGCTCCGCCTGCGACGCAAAACGGCTCGGCGGTGTTGCGTGTGCGGCACTCGGTGTCGGTCGAACACTCGACGCAAAAGCGCGAGCCGCTGTCACAAATGGGCGCGCTTCCGCGGCAGTCCGAGCTCGTGCGACAGGTGCACACGCCGATGGTGCGATCGCACACAGGCGCGCGTCCTGTGCAGTTCGCGTCGGCTGAGCCGGGGATGTTCGCGTTGGTTCTCCCCGACGCGGTCTCGCGCACATCGGGCAGACAGTCGTTGTCGCTGTCTTCGTCGAGATAATCTGGCGTGCCGTCGCGGTCTGTGTCCACCGAACAGTCGCCCTCGGCGACGTCGCTGAAGCCATCGAGGTCCGCATCGCCGGTCGAACGTCGCGCCAACATTTGGAGCACCATGACCGAGAGCAGCTCGTTGTTATCTCCGGAGAATCCCACGCGAACCGTCTCTTGCGCGTCCGCAACGAAGGGCCGAAAATCGTAGAGCTCATCGTCGAGCCTCGTCGCGGGCGTGTGTGCCCCCGTGATCGAGTCACCATCGGTGCCCACGGGCGAGCCCGCGGCGGTTCCGAGGGCGGCTTCGGTGCCACCAAACGAGCCCGTCGAGCCCAGCGCAGCGCTCGCGCGAAAGCACGCGGTCAAATCAAATTGGTCAGCCGGAATCCCCGCAGGACGCGGAATGGTCAGGTCCGTCAGCTGGTCCCAATCGTCGGCGCCGCCCGCGCGCGTGGTGAGGGTCATCGCGCCCACACGGACGGTGCTGTTCTCTTCGCAGCGGTTGTACTCCCAGTTGACGTTGATCGACGCGGCGAAGGGCTCACCGCGGGTCGAGCCGGCGGGACAGCGGTTGGCGACGGCCGCAGGCAAGCGCAAATCGGGCGAGGTGTACCCGGCGATCGCGGCGCCCTCAAAGACCACGACGTTGCGGAGCGGCGCGTACTCGAGGTCGTACAAGACGACCAGCGTGTGCGCCAAATACTGTGGAAATCGCGTGTGATTCCAGTGAGCGTCCCCGCGCTCGGTCACCGGCACGCGCAGGCCAGTCCCTGCCGAAGCGGGCCCGACGATCCCGCGCACCGCCGAGGTCACATCGGACACAAACGTGCCCCAATCGCGGCCGCCGCTGTCACGCGCGACGTAGGTCGGCATGCCCTCAAGCGAGCGGGTCACGCGCGTGGTCCCGCTACCGACGACAATCTGCCTCGGAAACCCCGGAGGCCCCGCCGGCACGGGCTGGACCACCATGCCCATTTCGGCATGCACGGGCGAGTACAAGACCGCGCGACGAACTCTTCCGCCCCTGGGAATTCGCAGACGAAACTCACCTGCCACGGCCTGCGTCTCGGACGACACCACAGACCAACCGTCTACGGTCACGCCGCCACGAAAAGCCTCGCTCACACCCACGCGAAGGGTCTGCGCGCTCGCCACCTGGGGTGCCAGAGTCGCCGCCGCGAAAGTCGCCAGCGTGATCGCGCGAAACACACGCGCTGCGCGACGGGTCGCGCTCACTAAGTCATGCATCGAAGGTACCTTTGCTCACCAGCCAAAGAAGACAGAACCAAGTCCACAATTTCTAGCCTCGTCCAGCTACCAGAAGGCTCCGCCAGCGTGAAGTCCACACACCAAAGAACCGCACGATTCGCGCGCTCCGAGTGTAGTTAACCGGACATTGTGACAAAGCCGACGAAAGCGATCAACCTCTGCGCATGAAGCTGGTGCGACGGCGTGAAGTGCGCAACGCGGCGATGTTGTCCCTCGCGGTCAGCCCCGTCGCGAGCGGCGCGGCCTGGATTTTCTCACAGCACAACGCGCGGGTCACCTCGCTCGCGACCCTCGCCATAAGCGCCTTGGTCTTTGCCGTGCTCTCGCGCCGGTGGATCACGCGCTGGGCGCTCTTGCGAGCCCCCGTCGACCCTGAGGTCCTCGCGATCTTGCAGCGCGAAGTCACGTTTTACCGCGAGCTCAGCGCAGAAGACCAACGCGAGTTCGTCCGCAATGTCCGCTGCTTCTTGCACGAACACAGCATCACCGGTGCTCGACGCGAGGCCGTCTCGCTCACCACGCGGGTGCTCGTCGCAGCGTCCGCGTCGATGCTCTTGTTTGCACGCGAAGACCTGGACCTCCCCACGCGCATCGACGTGGTCGTGTACGCCGAGGCATTTGACCTGGATTATCAGGTCTCGCGCGGCGGCGAGGTCCTCGGGCTCGCCCACGCCCAGGGCCCCGTCGTGCTCTCTGAGCGCGCCCTGCGCGAGGGCTTCGCGCGCGCCCGCGATGGGCTCCATGTAGGCGTCCACGAGTTCGCTCACATGCTCGACCTCGAAGGAGCACACTTTGACGGGATCCCCGTAGGGCTCGACGGCGCCGCAGCGCGCTCGTGGGCGGGGCTTGTGCACCGCGAAATGCAGCGGATTGACCGCGGCCGATCGATCCTGCGTGCTTACGGCGCGACCAGCGAGCAAGAGTTCTTCGCGGTCGCCACCGAGGCCTTCTTCGAGCGCCCTGTGGCCCTGCGCGAGAAGCACCCCGAGGTGTACGAGACGCTCAAGAGATTCTACGGGCAAGACCCCGCGCACAAGAGCAAGACTACGGACCCGGCGACGTCGCCGGGTTGAGCGTGCACCGCTGGCTACATGAGCGCTTGCTACGGCAGCGGGAGGTCACACCCGCGGGACGTTCTCATCCACGAGGCCGTGCAATCGGTCAGCGTGTTTGCAGCGACAAATCGTCCCTCGGGAAATGTAATCGTCCCCACATACCACACGGTCTGCCGAACAAAATTGTCGCGATGGAGCCTCGCCACCGTGCGCTCACGCACAATAATATCGACGTCCGCCGCGCTGGGATCCCCCGCGAGACTCCAGTGCTCAACCACCACGTGGTAAGTGCCCGGCGCCGCGCGGTCTAAGAAAATATTCTCGGGCCCAAACGAGCTCGTGTTGTCGATGTCCTTGCGCGGATTGTCTGCAGTATCTCCGGGCGATCCCCACTCGAGCCCCGTCGGCGACATGCAGGTAAACCACGTGCAGTCGTCCGTCGTGGAGTTAAGCGCACGCGGCGCCCTGAGCAAATGCAGCTCAAGGTCCTTGCCCGGCTCGTCCCACGAGAGGGTCACACGGAGGTCGCGCCCAGAACACTCGGTGCCCTGCAACCGACGCACAAGCACCCGCGTCCCGCGGTCGTTGCGGCACACCAGCCGCACGACGTTCGCGCCACAAAACACCGGCACCGTCGTAGAGAACCGTCCGGTGCCTTCGACATCGACCGGGATCATTCCGCCAGTGTTTCCGCAGGACGCGTTGGATACGTACCAGTGGCACTCGGTCGCGCCGCGCGAGGCGCCCGTGATGGTCAAGCTCGTCGCGTTCGCAGGCAGCGTGGGCCCGTCGAGCTCGGCCAAATCCGTAAACGGCTGCGGGCACCCTGCGCAGGTGGGCGGATCGGTAAACTCCTCGTTGTTCATCCGGTCGGCGTACGGAGGCGCACCCACGGGCATCGCACACATAGGCCCACTGTCACCGCCGTCACCGCTGTCCTCACGCCCCAAGGCGTCCACCGAGGTGGCATCCGGCGACGTCGCCGAGTCCTCGCCCTCACGCCCATCCGCGGCCGCACCGTCGTCAACGCGCGCGTCGATTCCGCTGTCCATTCGCACATCAGCGCTCGCATCGGCCAGAGGCCGAGGCCCCTCTGAGCACCCCGCGGACACGCACGCAAACGCTGCAGCCAGCAACGCCGCCAAACCACTCTTCGTTCTCATTGTAACCACCAGCTTATCTCGCTCACGCGTCCTTCAATTGGAGCCTCATCGCTGCCACAAGAACACTTCACACGCGGGTGATTATCACAGCGCGATGAGGAGATGCAGCCCTGCGTGCGCTAGAGTCCAAAGCCCACTCCAATGCTAAGAACCGCCCCCCTCGCTGCCCCGCTGCTCTACTCGAATCGCCGCACCGTGACCGCGCTCGATCGCGAGAGTGGGCTCCCCCGGTGGCACTTTAAAGCCGGCTCTAGGGTTCTCAGGTTTCTCTTCGCGCTCGAGCGCGTCTTCGTGCTCGATTCCAACTGCGTAGTCTATTGCCTCTCGCCCGACGACGGCCGGCTCTTGGGGAGCGTCGCGGCGGCCGAAGCATCGAACTGGGGCGCGGCCATGTTGGCGCACGACGGGTGCCTCTACGTCGCGACCAGCGCAGGAGTCGTCGCCCTGACCCAAGACGGCTCGGTGCTGTGGCGGCACGAGAGCGGCGAGAAGGGCACAGACGGCGTGCTCCCCGGACTCGCGCTGCCAGGCTCAGCGGTCCAGCCAGACCTCAAAGAGTGAGCTTTTTTACAGGCAACACTCGCCTCGACGGGCTGGCGTATTGGTCACAGAGAGCCTTTGTGCCACAACCCGGCGACGTCGCCGGGTCCCCCCGCCGCGGCTACCAGCGCGTGCCTGCCACAATCGAAGACCCCGTGCGGGTGATCACTCGTGTGCCGTTGGACAGCGTCGCTTCGGGCGCGTCGCGACGCACATACAAGAGCGCGCTAGCGCCCCCCAGAGACATCGGCACATAGGGGCTTGCTGCGTCGAGCACCGTCACTGGGACCGTGGTCATGGTGGCCCCCGCTGCGGGTTGGCACGTGAGCTCAAAGATCGCGCCCGAGGTGATCACCGGGATGACCCAGACGCCTGTCGAAGCCCCACCCGTAAGGGTCCAAGCGAGCGCGAGCGGCATGCCCGCGGTGCGCGTGACATAGCGCGCGCTTGGCGTGTCGGTGACAGGAGACGGCGCAACATACTGCGCATCGCTTACGACCATTTCTCGAAAAAAAGCTGGCATTGTGCCGATGGCACCGACATCGATACGCACCGTCGTCCCGACGGCAAGCGCAGGCGAAAACTCGATCGCATACGTCGCGAGCACGTTGTCCGTCGAGCCCGTGTTGCCGCGCCGAAGCGCCACGGGTGCCCTCCCCGCGGCCGTCGCAGTGATCGTGGCACCGTCGAGTGTGGGCATCGACTGAGGCCCCGCCGCGACCTCGTTGAATACACAATCGCCGCCGCGCGCGAGCTCTCGCACGACCCGCGATCCTGCGCCCCCTGGGACCTCGCGCAGGCTCACGACGACGCTGGTCAGCGCTGCCCCCAGGGCCGGGATCGGGTGCCCTGTAGACACGGTCATGTCGACGTAGCGCACGTTGGTGTTTCCCTGGACTCCGCCGCCGCCGTCCGCGACGTCCGCGGGGACCCTGGCGTCCGCGGGAGAGCCCGCGTCCACGGGTGTGCTTGCCTCTGAGACCGCGCCGTCTCCATCGAGCGAATCCATGCGAATCGCCACGTCTTCGACGCTCGCACTGTCTCCCGTCGCGCCGTCATCTCGCCCTCCGAGCCCTTGATTCACAATGCATCCTTGGGCAGCCAACACCAAGATCAACGAGGCTGAAACACCGTACTTCATGAGCAAATAAACTCCGTGATTCGTGAACCATAAGCTGCAGTCTCGACGCCCCTGCGTCTGCGCACTGCGTGTCTACGAAGGCCATTGGACAGCCCCTCTCGGATCCGTCACCGAATCAACGCGATCGCCGCTTCTACACGCGGACGATACAGCCCGCTTGGCCAACGCCTGCGAAATGCCTCGGCTCTGCGCGTCGCTTGCTCGCGCCGCCCGAGCGTCACCAGCGCCTGCACCGCGAGGCTCTCGCGATCCTCGGCGAGCTGACCCTGCGCAAACGCACGCGCATGCTGATCGATCGCGTCCATCGCGGCCTCGGCCCGACCTCGCGCAAGCGCCGAGCGCGCCATGTCCATGAGATGCGTCTCTGCGGTTAAGTCCTCGGGCTCGGGGGTCCGCGCTGTGGGCCGTCGAGGCGCGCTAGTGCGCACATCAGGGGCGCCGCGCGAGGCGTCTTCGAGACCCACGGCGGGCCCATACGCGGCATCCGCGGGCGACACGACAACGACGTCTATCACTGCAATTTCGCTGATCGATGCGCCCGCATCGCGAAGCAAAGCAAGATCACGCGCGGACCTCGGCGCCGTGAGGCTCTGGGGTGCATCTGTGGACTTGGTGACGCGTCCCGTGAGCACCCCCGCGGCAAACGCGACCAACACTCCGGCGGCGTGAGCGCGCACGACGCGAGCCACACGCGCACCCAAACTCGGGCGCTCTGCGACGCTGTCGACACGCGGAGGAGCTGCTATTTCGCTCGCAATCGTGCCCTCAAGCCTCGCCAAGAGCCGGCGCTCGAGCGCGTCTGACGGGCCCTCGAGCGCGCGCGCTGCGTCCAACAGCGAGGGATCCCACTCGCCCAGATCGTGTGGATCCTGTGGATCGTGTGCAGTCATGGCTCACCTCGTCGAGCCTGCGCGCGCTTGAGCGCGGCAGAGAATTGCTCGCGCGCAGACCGCAACCGCGAGTAGGCCGTGTTGAGCGGAATCTCGAGCGTCTGAGCCACCACGGGGATCGCCTCTCCATCGAGCTCGTGCATCACGAGCACCGCGCGACGATCAAGATCGAGCGCATCCAGAGCCTCATGGATCATTTCGCGCTGTTGCCGCTCAGCGACAAGATCATCGGCCGCGGGCGTGGTAGCTGGGGGCTCGTGCGTGAGGGTCTCAGGCCTCCGGCGATGCCAGGCTTGTTTGCGATAATCCGCCGCGACGCGAAGCGCAAACGCGAAGACCCAAGGACGCAGCGGGCGCGCAGCGTCGAAGGCCGCGCGATGGCGATACATCGCGAGAAACGTCTCGTGGGATTGGTCCTCGAGGTCCGCCACCCCGACGCCAAGCCTGCGCAACGAAGACCACACGTACGCGCTTGTTGCCCGAAAAAACGCAGCAAAATCTTCGCCCGGCAGCGGCGACACGAGCGCCGGCGGCGACGCACGCGTCGGAGTCGCGGCTGCGCTTGAATCAGTCACACCGCGATCATTGGAGCCTTGGCCTCGGATCCGTCAGTGAAAACGAAGGACCGGTCCGATTCCGGCGACGAGCGCAAACGGCGGTGCCAGCCAGAGCTCACGCTCGCGGCCTGCGTCGTCGAAGGTATAGCGAGCGCGCACGATCGCTCCGAGCCCATCGACGTGCACGCGAAGGCCAAACCAGCGCCCAAACCAGTACGTCGCGCCCGCGCTCACGCCCGCGTACACGCTCGCCGTGACCACCGGCGTCGAGCGATCGAGCTGCGTGGCGTTGGCGGCCAGCGCGCCTCCCGAACCCATCGCGCAGAAGTCCAGCTCGGCGACGCTCCCAAGCGGCTGAAGCGCGCAGAGCGAGAGCGACCCGCTCACCAGGCTCGCGAGGACCTGCGTGCCATCCAGCATCGCAGGCCACGCCAGATCGTAGCGACCCGTCAGCGCGACCCCAAAGCGTCCAACACGGAGCGAGGCAAACATCGCCGGCCCCAGGGACACCGTCGGGAGCTCTGCCACTGTGACCGAAGCCTCGGCGCCCATGAGCACACGGACCGGCAGCGGAGATGGACGATCTGACCTAGAGACATTGAGTAAATTTACTGGTGTGATTACAGGCGCTGGGACCAACTCAGGAGGTGGCTCAGAGAGTGTGACGACGGGCGTGACGACCGGCAGAGCGACGGGGACCGCGACCGGTTCGACGGGGGCGGTGACCACGGGCGGAGCGATGGGCGGCTGCGCGAGCGGATCGATCACGAGCCCGATCGCGAGCCCCAGCGCCGGGCCGAGGTCTGCGCAGTCTTCGCGACGTGACGAGATCGATCGCTGTCCTGCGGGCCCCGAGGCGTCGATGCGCGTAAGGGTCGCGCGGGTGGTCGCGTGGATTGACTCGAGCCTCACGTGCACGGTCAGCGTCGCGTGCTCGTCGAAGGGATCGCGTCCAAGCCGCGCAGAGACCGCCGCGCGCAGGGCTTGCTCGCTCAGGCAGCGATCGGTGTTGGGGCCGCGCACAATCGTGAGCCGCGCCATGGGCTGCTCTTGGGCCAACGCAGTGACGGGACCCGAAATGATCCCGAGCGCGAAAGACAAGAGGCTGTGGATGCTGCGAGCCATGGGGGACGATGGATCCGTTCGCCCTCGCGAGCGCGACGTGGCGCGTTGAAGGGCGGGTCGTTGTCTCTCGTTTGGCGCGCGTGACGCAACCCCAAGGATGCCCGTTGGCTTGCCCTGCACGGGCTCTTACAGGCGCGCTGTGTCGCGATTACCAGCGCACCGGCTGAGGAGTCGGAAACCGCTCAAGGCTCGTCGCGTTGCCGTCCCCAAGCTGCCCGGTCGCGTTGTCGCCCCAACAGCGCGTGAGACCGTCCATCGTAAACGCGCAGCCATGGTCTACGCCCGCACCCATCGCCACGATGCCCGTCAGCCCGACGACCGGCGCTGCCATCACCGAGCGGCTCATCCCCACCGGCGGAACCACCCCGCGCCCGAGCTGTCCGCGCCCGCCTTCGCCCCAACACTGCGCGGTCCCCGCCATCGAAATCGCACACGAAAACCGATCGCCCAGCGCGAGCGTTCGCACACCGCGGACCCCCAGCACGGTGACCGGGCTCGTGCGGATCTCTTCGGTCCCGTCGCCCAGCTGCCCAGAGATCCCATCGCCCCAGCACTGCACGGTCTGGTCCATCAGCACTACGCACACATGGCTGCCGCCGACGTGAACCTCTCGCGCGCTTGTCACGCCCATCACGTCCGTCGCGATCCGCGCGCTGCTGCGCATCCCGTTGCCAATTTGCCCGTCGTTGCCATAGCCCCAGCAACGCACACCGCCCGTCGCACGCAGCGCACACGCCGTCTGAGAGTTCGACCCACGCGTCGCGCTGTATCCCATCGAGAGATCTGTCGCGTCCGAGAGGTTCATCACCATCACCGGGACCATACTGTTGCCCACACCACCGGCACCAAGGTCTGTCCCTCGACCCCAGCAACGCACCGAACGATCCTGCAAAATCGCACACGAAGCGTACTGTCCCGCCGCCACCTTCGTCGCGGTCGTGATCCCCATGACCTGCACCGGAGAGAGCGATGAATTCATGGTGCCGTTGCCGAGCTGACCATTGTTGTTCGCGCCCCAACACCACACGGTCCCGTCACTCTTGCGCGCACAGCCGTGCTCGTAGCCCAGAGACACCTGCGTCGCGTCGGCGAGCCTCACCACCACCGGCCGCAAGTGATCCATCATGGTGCCATCCCCAAGCTGCCCACTCCCATTGCGTCCCCAGCACCGCATCTCGCCAGGCACCGTCAGCGCGCACGTGCTCCCTTGAGAGAGAGCGAGCCTGCTGACTACAGGGCATCCTGCTGCTGGACAGGGATCACTCATGCCTGCGTCCGCCGTAGCGGCGTCGGCAATAGGGCCCCCCTCGGGGGTCGCGAGGGCGTCGGCGAGGGGCTCCTGAGCGTCCGTCGCAGACATGTTCGCGTCCGTGTCGTTTGGGCTCGGAGGGCTGCACCCAACCAACACACCCATGACCCACAACAACGCTCTCGATCCTCGCTTCGACATCTCAGAATTCTCCTCGCGAGCGTCGTAGGTGACACTCGCTCTCACGACGCACACACGACGTGTCTCGCGCGTCGATTCGCCCTTAAGCCTGCAACAAACACGCTGCAAGCCTACCTTTGCTCTGCGCGTTTGACGTCGCCGTGCGACCGCTCGTGCTCACTTCTCTCGCTCTGACCGCGTCGCGATCGCGATTGAAGACGACGACAGCGAGGTCTTCGCGACTCGCCCATCCCATCGGACAGTTGCTCGTGCACGCAACCCCGAGCAGCCACCGAGGGGCCCAGGACTGGGCCGCCAACGGAGCACACGTGCTCTCAGAGAGCTGCAATTTCGCTAACAAATGCGCGCTTATTTAAGTACGTCTGGGTCGAGCAATCGGTGCTCAACGAGGTAGCTCCACACGACCTCGGGGACGAGCGCGACGAGCTTCTCTTGCTCATACGTGCGGCCACGTTCGCGCACGAGGCTCGAAGAGATGTTGCTCGTGACCACGTTGTCTTTGAAGTATCGGTGGCGTGCGTCGCGCAGGATCGAGGCGTCCTTGTCAAACTCGTATCCGAGCCGATGGATCACGTACAGATCCAGCGTGTCCGCCATCCATTGGGCGCCGCCCCAAGAGTGAAAGCTCTGCGCGACGTCCGAGCCCATCACAAACGCAAAGCGGTGATTAGGAAACGCGGGCATCAAGAAATCCCTGAGAATAAACGCGGTCTCCTGCGCTTTTGGGTAGATCTCTTCGCCATGCGCGATCTCAAAATCGCACACCTTGAGCTTGGGATACTTGGCCACCGCGCGACGGACCATCTCAAGCCGATGCTCTGCGGGCATGAGCTTTTTTCCCCACGGATGCTGCCCCGGAAGCAGGTACCAGACCTCGTCGACCTCGGTGAGCGCCAGCACCTCGAGCCCGATCGTCAGGTGCGCGTTGGTGATGGGATTGGCCGAGGTCCCAATGAGCGCGATGAGCCGACCCGAGGCGCGTTGATCGAGCTTTCTCGCGGTGCGCGCGACAACATCGTCGAGCGTGAGCCCCTGCTCATTGAGCAGCTGAAGCAAGCTCCACGCGGCGTCGCCCGCTTGATCGGTCAAGTGCGCAAGGTCGCGATAATGCGACAGCTCCGAGACCTGTTGCGCGAGGTCTCTCAGCCTCTCGCGCAGCTCGGTGTGCGAAAAATGCTGTTCGTGACTGCGACGAACCAGCGCCTGCAACTCCCTCGTGTCCATCTCGCCAGAGCCTACCGCACCCATCGCAGCCATGCGCCCGCTCAGGTGCCAGGGTCTCGTGGACGCGTTCGCCCAAAGACACGCCCCCACAGGGCGCAGCCTGCTACAGTCCCGACGTGGTCTTTTCTCTGCCCGTACTCGCGCAAACAGCGACTCCCGAGCCACTGGTCGCACATCGCATCGCGCCGCGGT
Organism: Deltaproteobacteria bacterium; assembly: GCA_030694465.1. Taxonomy (GTDB): domain Bacteria; phylum Myxococcota_A; class Polyangia; order Polyangiales; genus JAUXYJ01. The sequence goes on from JAUXYJ010000023.1 coordinate 14,674, forward strand.
CCGTGCGCATCTCGCTGACCGATCGCTGCGACATGGCCTGCATCTATTGCCGCCCGTCGATGCACGACGGCTACGTCGCCGCCGAAGAGCGGCTGGACGAGTCGGCCTGGGACACACTGCTTTCGTCTCTGATTTCTCAGGGAATTCGTCGTGTACGAATCACCGGCGGAGAGCCCCTGCTCTACCGCGGGTTGCTCCCGCTCGTGGCACGGATCCGCGCGCTTGAGCTCGATGACCTCGCGCTCACGACCAACGCCTCGAGGCTCGAAGCGCTCGCTCAGCCTTTGCGCGATGCCGGCCTCGACCGAATGAATATCTCTCTCGATTCGCTCGATCCTCAGCGGTTCGCGGCGATGACCCGCGGAGGCAACCTCGCGCAAGTTCTTGCCGGAATCGACGCCGCCCAGCGCGCAGGGTTCACCGACCTCAAGACCAACACGGTCGTGCTCGCGGACCACAACGACGACGAGCTCGTCGCGATCACCGAGTGGGCTTGGCACAAGAACATGACGCCTCGGTTTATCGAGGTGATGGGCGTGGGCGAAGGCGCGCACCTGTTTCGCACACACGCCGTGGGCTACACGCGGATGCGCAGAGCCCTCGCGCACTTGCTGAGCGACGACGAGGCGCGCACCGAAAAAGATCGCGGACCGGCGAAGTACGCTCGCAGCCGCGATGGCGCACATCGCGTGGGATTTATCACCGGGACCACGCACACCTACTGCGACGAATGTGACCGATTGCGTGTCTCGAGCACCGGGACCCTCCGCGCGTGTCTCGCGCGCAACGAGGGCGTCGATGTGTCCGAGGCTGCGCGAATGGGTGACTCCCGCGCGCTCAGCGAGGGACTCGCCGAGGCCTGGCGCATGAAACCCGACGCCAACTTCAAGGGCTGCACCGAAGAGAGCGCCGCGGCCGTAAGCATGCGCGCGACGGGCGGCTAAAGAGCACACCATGTCAGAGAATTCACTGCGCGTTCGCGTGCTTGGTAGCTCGGCCGGCGGCGGGCTCCCCCAATGGAACTGCGGCTGCCCCCAGTGCCACGCCGCACGCTCGGACCAAGCCCACACACCGCCGCGGACTCAGTCGTCCATCGCCGTGAGCGCCGACGGCGTGCGCTGGGTCTTGCTCAACGCCTCACCCGACGTGCGCACACAGCTCGCCCAATGGCCCGAGGCCGCGCCTCCCCCCGGATACACGCGACACACGCCCATCGCCGCCTCTGTCCTGAGCAACGCCGACCTCGACCATTGCCTAGGCCTACTCATCCTGCGCGAGGGCGGTGCCCCTGCGATTTATGCGACCGATGCAGCGCTCGAGGCCCTCGAACAGGGCCTCGGGGTGCTCAGCGCTCTTCGCTCGTACGGCCCCGTCGTGACCCACGCGCTCGCGCTCGACCAAGAGATCTCGGTCCGCGATCGCGAGGGCCGTGACACAGGCGTGTGGATCACGCCGTTCGCGGTCGCGAGCAAGGTCCCGCCCTACGCCAGCGCAAAGGGGCTCGGACAGACCCGCGGCGACCTCGACGGAGACGCGATCGGCCTGCTCGTTCGCACACAAACCAGCGCGACGCTCGCGTACGTCCCAGCGCTCCGTGTGCTCGACGCGCGGCTCGCTGGCTATCTCTCGCGCGCCCACACGCTGCTCGTCGACGGGACCTTCTTTGGCGCAGACGAGCTCACAAAGACCGGCGTCACCACACGCGATGCATACGCCATGGGCCACGCACCGCTCTCAGGCCCCGACGGAATCCTCGCGTATTTGCAGCATTTTCCCGATGCCTCACGCTGGCTCATTCACATCAACAACAGCAACCCCATCGTGTGTTCTCACAGCGAAGAGTGTGCACTCGTGCACGAGGCCAACGTAGGGATCACCTACGACGGGCTCAGCCTTACGCTGTAAGCCTGTCGAAGAATCGTCAGCCCCCCATCTCCGGCGTCCCCCCTATCGTTCAGCGAATCGCGATGGGCGAGCAGCGCAGCGAGAACGCGTCGATCAGCGTTCCTGAGCGACCGATGAGGCCCGTCGCGACCGAGCCCGCAGCGCACGCGCGGCTGACCGCAGCGCGTCCTGCAGCCTGACCGACCGCAGGCATCTCAGCGCTCGCGACAAGCGTCGACGCGCCCGCGACGGTCACCCCCGCGGTCGAGCACACAGGCTCAATACGCGAGACCAACGCGCTCGCGTTGCCAGCAAATGCCGACACCGCGTTGCCCGCGTTGCAGAGCCCCGACTCGGCGATACCTGCGTCTGCCCCGTGGTTCGCAAGCAAAGCGTTGGTCCCGTGTGCAACGGTCCAGGGTCCGCTGCCGATGAGACCCGAGATCGGACGACACACACCGCGGAGCTGCGACAGCGACGAGTTGCCACCGTTGTAGACCGTATTGACGCCCACGAGCACATGGTTGAGCGGGCAGTCGTCCGAAAACGCGCCGCCACCAGCGACGTTACCAACCAGCGAGAGCTGCGTCGTCGCGCCAGTGTTCACCACGACGCGAAACACACGCGGGCGCATGCAACGCACACCCACCGCGTGGATCAACGTGCTCGATCGGCCAGCGATTCCGTTGGCCAAATGATTGGCTGGGCAGACAATGTTGCCCGCCAGGTTGCCAGCGTTGCCGCCGGTTACGCCCAAGACCACCGGCGCGCCAATGGCGAGCACATAGGGTCCCGTGCCTGTGATGGTTACGGGCGCACAGCGAATCTGCAGCTGGTCGACCGCGGTCGTCTGAGCGCGTCCGCCGACGCCCACCACAATGTGATTGGCCGGGCAGAGCCGCTCGTTGACCACACCGGTCACCGTGCCGCGGATGGGGGTGTTGCCCGCGCGCGCAAAGACCAAGCGCGCAGGTGCACCGATAAACGAAGGCGTCGCACACACACCCTCCACCGAGGCCACGGTGCGGAGCGCGTTGGTCGTCCCACGCACGCCCACGAGGTACTGCCCGTTGGGGCAAGCGTCGCTAAACGGAGCGCCGTCGACAACGCTGCCGATGTTCGCGGTCATCTGGACGCCGCCCTCGTTGGTCAAGAACGTCGTCGGCGGCGCCGCGTCCGAGCCACACACCCCGTTGGTGCAGGTGAGACCTGCAGCACAAGCACGGCCACAAGCGCCGCAATTGGCCCCATCGGTCAAAAGGGTGTCTGTCTGCACGCACGTCCCGCCGCAAGCGGTCCAGGGGCCTGCGCAGCCCTCAAACGAGTGGTTGACCACATAGCTGCCTGCGCTTGAGCCAAAGCCGTCCACGTAGACGACATGGAGGCCCGCGCCTGCGCCGATGGGTGCACGCACGTTCGATCCGAGCCCGCAGCTTCCGTTCGCGTCGTCGTTGCAAGTGGGCGCCATCGCGTTAGAGCTGCGGACCTCGAGCACGGTGTCGTAGCTCGAGCCACAGCTCGTCACCTGGAGGGTCCGCGCAGGGTCGGCGGGACAGCTCAGAAAGAAGTACGAATCTTCGGGACCGTTGCCGTTGCCACAAGAGGTCCTCAGCGCGCTGGCACCCGCTGTCACACCAAAGAGTGACTGTGCAACGTTCACGGCAGGCGCAATCCGCGCAGTGTCACCGCCGCCCGCCGGGAGCGCGATCACGTTGAGCGTAAACGCTCCGGCAGTGCCAGAGACCTCGATCAGGTGCGTGCCCGCCGGAACCGGCAGCGCGGTCTGCGACTGGGTGGTGCCACACGCGTTGCCGTTGCACACCGTCGTCGCTGTCACCATCGCCGGGCGAATACCCAACACGGTGTTCGTCGGTGAGCCAAACGTGTCCGCGTACAGGTACACAGGCTCGGCAAACGTCACCGAGTAGTACACCGCGTTGCCGCTGCACTGCCCCGCGACGCTGCTGCCGTTGACCGTCGACCCGGTCACCGTCACGCGCGCGCCCGTCACCGGGACCATCAGCGGGATCGCTGTCGCCGGGGTGTTGTTGCGCGGGCGGCAGACGCTCGTGGTGCACGTCGCGTTGCTGCCGCAGACACGGCCGCAAGCGCCGCAATTGCCGTTGTCCGAGGTCGAGTCCACACAGACTTCGCTCGCGCCCATGCCACAGCGCACACGCGGGGCCGTGCAGCCCACACGACAAGCGCCCGCGACACAGACCTGACCCGCGCCACACGTTGTTCCGCATGCGCCGCAATTGCCAAGCTCTGTCTGAAGGTCATTGCAGGTCGAAGCTGCGCCCATTCCGCATACGCTCAGGCCCATCGGGCACGCACAGCGGCCCATCGCACAGGTCTGCCCGGCTCCGCAGGTCGCCCCACATGCGCCACAGTTGTTCGTGTCGCTCGTGGTGTCGACACAGGCCGAGCTCATCCCCGCGCCACACGCCGTCTGTCCCATCGGACACGCGCACGCGCCCATGACACAGCTCTGCGCCATCGGACACGCCGTGCCGCACGCGCCGCAGTTCGCAGGATCCGCCGAAGTGTCAACACATGCCGCGCCACACATCGCGCGAGGCGCCACACACGGCGTCCGACACATCCCCATGTCACAGACCTGACCCATGCCGCACGCGTTGCCGCACGCGCCACAGTTGGCCACATCGGTCTGCGAATTGACACACGTCGCAGCAGCCCCAGCGCCACACGCCGTCTGCCCCATGGGGCATGCGCACACGCCCATCGAGCAGCTCTGGCCTGCACCGCACGCAGCGCCACAGGCTCCGCAGTTGGCGGCGTTGGTGTTGGAGTCTACGCACACACCGCTGCACGCGATCTCTGTCATCGCGCAGACGGGGCCGCCGTCGCCAGCGCTCGCGTCTGCTCCCGCTTCAGCCACCACCGCGTCGGTGTCCATCACGTCGATCGAACCTGCGTCGGTGTCGACCACATCGGTGTCGACCACGTCAGGCGTGCCGGCCTCAGGTCTCGGCCCTGCCTCTGGGCCTGCCTCAGCGCGCGCATCGGGGAGTGTGTTGCCATCGGGCAACGTCGAGCCGTCGGCCGCTGCGTCTGGGGTTTCGGGAGGCGTTGAGCACGCGGCGAGGACCGCGCTCAACACAAGCCAAGTGTGTAAACGATTCATAATTTGCTCCAAAAAAGAGTGTCATGGCAGCCCGGCGTGAGCGCCGTGCGTGTCCGAAGACACCGCGCGGTGGACTTGTTTGTGCCAAGGATGCTCGGGACAACATACCAGAACTGAGACAAATTCGAACCCGCACCCCCAAAGCCGCCTCAACGGTGCGCGATCATCGTCGCGGCGATCAGCCCAAGACCGCTGCCTGAACGGACTCGACGAGCGAGTGCTTGGGCTCAAACCCCATGGTCTCGCGTGCCCTTCGATCGTCGACCATGCAGACGTACTTGATGTGATCGAGCTCGGGCGCAGGAAAATTCGAGAGCCGCCAACGCCACGCTGTCCTCAGCATCGACCGCGCGAGCACATCCGGAACAGGCACGGACGTTCGTCCCGCCAACGCGATGAGCCTCGAGAGCGAAGTGGGCGCCGGTCCTGCGACGTTAAAGATCCCGCGCACTCCGGGCTCAAGCGCGCTGACAATGGCTCGCGCGACGTCTTCTTGATGAATCACCTGAACCATCGGATCAAACCCAAGCAGCGTGGGGAGCACAGACAAGCGCAGGTAATTCGAGGCTGCGTTGCGCACATTTCCCAGGATATGCACAGGCCGAAGGATCACTGTCTCGGCAGACGCGTTGCGCCAAAAGAAGCTCTGCGCCAACATATCGACTTCGATAAGATCTCGGATCTCGTGAAACTGCGCGCTGCCCAACAGCGGCGCACTCTCGGTGAGAAACTGCGGGTTGTCTGGGCTCGGGCCGTAGACGTTAGCGCTTGAGAGCACGACGAGCTTGGGCACACCAAACTGCTCCATCGACTCGAGCAGCTTGCCGAAGGCCACCACGTTCCACGCGTGATGCTCGCTTGGGGAGCTCCGTGGGTCGTGCATGATGCCCAGATGGACGACGGCCTTGATGCCCCCTCCCCGAAAGATGTCCCGCATTTTCTTGCGGCGAATATCAATCTGATGAAACCGCACATCCTTGGGCCGATCGGCAAAAGGTCGACGATCGACACCGACCACAGGGCCCCTGCGATGAAGCAGCCGACACACGCTCTTTCCCAAGCGCCCCACAATCCCCGTGACAAGAACCGCCCCCTCTTGCTCTAGCTCTGCGTGCGCGTCCATTGCGCCGCAATTTACTCTACAAAGCGCGCACCAAGGAAGCTCACAAGCACACCGGGGTTGTCCTTAAAGAACCGCCTGAGCGCGTCGCGTCCCACGACAAATGCGCGCCCCGCCTGCACCACACGCACGGTGGTCTTTGCGCTCGCAGACTGTCGAATCGCATCAAAATCGCCGACAAAAGCCCCGGTCGAAAACGGCGCCAGAGGGCCATCGCTGCCGTCCATCACGACCTGCGCTTCGTCCAACAAGATCGCCATCTGCGCGGGTTCACCCGTGGTCCAGAGCACCTCGCCGACGCTCAACATGCGCGTCTCCATGTGGGACTGAAGCTGAGTCTTCTGCGCGCTCGTAAAGACCGACAAGACCGTGTTGCGATCGAAGACTTCCCACGAGCGAGCCTCACGCATTTTGGCCAAACGACGCAGGCGATCTTCGATGTCAGTGCCCCGCAAGAGATACAAAAAGCCGTAACGATCGATCTCGAGGAGCACACAATCGGTACGCGCGATCACGTCCGCTGTGCGTGGTTGATCAAGCACGAGCGCGGTCTCACCAAAGTAGTCTCCGGCTTCGTACTCTTTGAGATCCACGCCGCCCTGGACCACACGACAGACCCCCGAAGCGATCACGTAAAACGTGTTGCCCAGCGAACCTTCGGCGATAACCTTCGTCCCCGCTGGGGCGCGCACTGCACGCACCGCGCGCAAGAGCTCTCCCGAGCGCGACAGCGGAAGATCCCTGAGAATTTCTACATCCGTAAGAAGATCAAGCCACTCGGCGGCCTCATCGTTCGGAGAGCTCGTGACGTCAATCCGGATGGTCTCTTCGATGCCCACACGCGCGGTCTTGAGGCCTCTGTCCTTGGGCAGATCTTTCTCGGCGATGTGCACGACGTAGAGCCGCTCTTTGACATCCTCGGGGAGCTCGGCAAGCACCGTCGCAGGCGTATGCAACGGCGGGACCCCGGCCTCGTGCACCACCACAGTGTGATGCCACGGAAAATCAATAAGATCCTCGCATCGCTCGGGCGTCAGCACGCCGGCCTCGCGCAGCGCCGTCAAGCGCACAGGGTCGAACAGACAGTCCCCAGAGAAAGCCATGCTCTTACCGCCGTAAAATACCTCGAACCCAAGCGCAGGGATCGAGTGCAGCGTGTAAAAAAACCAGATCTCTGAGCCATGGGCCCGGACAGGCTTCCCGATGGTCACCGGGTTAAACACAAACGTCCTGCGCAAGAGGTCTTCACCGATGCCCGAGAGGGCCGAGTACTTGCGCAAGAACGACCCAAGGATCGTCGGTGTTGTGTAGAGCTGGATCCGACCCTCTTCGAGGATTTTCTGAAAAGTTCCCGAGTCATGATCGGCGTGACAGTGCGTAAGAATCACCCCGTCGACGAGCTTGGGTGACACGCCGCGTTCGCGAAGATACTCGGTCGTGTCCACGGGCGGATCGACGAGAATTCCTCGCTTTCCGACCCACAAAATAAACCCCGTGGTCTTACCCGCCGGGTCAAATCCGTGGCTCGAGCCAAGCACCGTGACACCAAACTCGGGCGGCTCAAACTGCGCGCCTGTGCCCATCGCCGGTCGAACGCGCGGCGCAAGATCCAGCCGATCAGGGACCCGCGCGGCCTCAGCGCCGCTCTCATACAGCACAAACGAGTCCGCTTCGTGCGCGATCACGCACTGCTCACTCAGCGCACACCGGCCCGCTTCATCGAAGCGCAAGAACTCAACGAGTGTGTCCACGTCCAAGCGCTTGCCATCGGGCATCCGCCGAAAGTGATTGCTCTCGCGCTCGAAATCCGGACGAAACGCGAGCCCATAATCCGCTGCGAACTCGCTGTCGCTCGGCAAGACGCTCGGCCCAAAGAGCGCCTCTTCAAACACCGCGCGAACACGGCGCTCAATGTCGGCCGAGGTCACGAGCAGACGGATCTTCCGCTTGAGCGCAAAAAAGTTAAAATAGGCAGGAAATTCACACTCCGCGACGTTCACTCCGCGACGCCGATCAAACAGCTCCGTAGGCAAGACGTACAACGTCGGGACGTCTAGCCCAGCGGCCATCGAGTCTTTGATCGTCTCAGGCGGCAATCCCACCTGGATTGGACCTGCAGAACTTCGGAGATAAAAACCTCCGCGTTGAAGCGCAATCACTGCATCCGCCATGAGACCTGCGACGCTATCACGCGCTCTGACTGGGCGATGCCACAGAGATCGCTGACAGGTCGTTCATGTCAGCAGATTGACAATTGGTCGCGCAAATTCGCTGCAAAAATGCTCGCATTTGTGCGATCCAAGAGAGACCCATGGTATCGTCCACTTCATGGCCGGAGAGCAGACACTTTATGAGCGCTTGACGCTGTTCTTCGCCAACCAGTCGAAGGCAGACCTCCCGTTCGTTCGCGCACGCTTCATCCTCCTCGCCCAAATCGAGATCGAAGACGTCCTGCCGAGCACCAACGACCCAGAGCTGATCGCTCGCGTCCACGAGACCCTCGAGCGCATGGAGCTCGAGCTCGCACAGCTGCGGCGCAACCACACGCGCGCATCCACGGGCAGCGGCACCCCCCTGCGCAAAAAGCGCTAAGCACGAGGTTCGCGCGCCGCTCCCCCGGTCACCTTCGCGATGCCCCTTAAGCCTCGAGTCGTGCGCGTTTCGGGATCACCACGATCCCATCGGGGGTCACGGTAAAGCGCTTGCGATCGGCCTCAAGGTCAAAGCCAATCTCTGCGCCCGCCGGGATCTCAACGTCTTTGTCCACGATCACGCGTCGCAGCCGCGCATAGCGCCCCACGCGTACGCGCTCCATCAAGACGCACTGCTCAATGTGCGAAAACGAGTTGACTCGCACGCCTGGCGCGAGCACCGACTGGTGGATCTGGCCGCCCGAAATAATGCACCCATCGCACACGAGCGAGTCGGTCGCGATGCCTACGCGCGCGTTGATTTGGTCCGAGAAGACAAACTTCGCAGGAGGGTCGTGGGAGTGCCCGGTGCGCAACGGCCAGCTGCGATTGTACAGGTTAAACGACGGCGATATGGACACTAGATCCAAGTGAGACTCGAAGTAGCTCGTGATGGTGCCGATGTCTTTCCAGTAGCCGTTCTTGGTCTCACCAGGGACGATGTTTTGCGCAAAGTCGTACGCAAACACTTTGGCGCCTCGCTCGACCATCGAGGGCAAAATATTTTTGCCAAAGTCATGCGCGCTCTTCTCGTCGGCTTGGTCTCGCGCGAGCTCTTCTTCGAGCACCGAACGCTTGAAAATATAGTTTCCCATCGAGGCAAGCGACCAGCCCGGACGGCCTGGCATCTCGGGTGGGTCCTTGGGCTTCTCGACAAACGCGATGACCCGCCCCTCGGCGTCTGTGTGAATCACACCAAACTCCGAAGCCTCAGCCTTGGGCACTGGGATCGCGGCGACCGTGATGTCCGCACCCATGTTTAAGTGGTGCTCGAGCATCTGCTGGATGTCCATCTTGTAGATGTGATCACCCCCGAAAATGATCACGATCTCAGGGTCTTCATCGCGGATCGCATGAAAACACTGCCACACCGCGTCGGCGCTGCCCTTAAACCAAGACAGCCCCGTGCGCTGCTGCGCTGGCATGGCCTCAATGTAGTTGTCGAGAATCGGTGAGAGTCTCCACGCGCGCGCAATGTGCTCTTCGAGCGAAGCACTCTTGTACTGCGTGATGATCTTGATCTTTGCCAAACCGCTGTTGACAAAGTTGGATAGCACTACGTCGATGATCCGATAGCGGCCGCCGAAAGGTACCGCCGGCTTGGCACGCTCAAGTGTGAGCGGCGCAAGGCGCTTACCCTCGCCCCCAGCAAGGATCATCGACACAATGCGAGGAAGCGACCGTCGCGAGCCGATGACATGCATCGGTTACGACTGTAGCAAAGGTCCCACGATTTCGCGTGCATAGATTCGCACGCAATCGACACAGGCTCGGTTTGGCGATCACGACACGCCGTGTTTTGCAGGACAAATGCGGCTACCCGAGAGTGCGTAGGCTCACCGATCGCGCGCGCCGTTTCGCACCAGCGGCCCTGGATCACTCAGAAAATACACCGCGCCGTCATCGCTCCCCACGACCAGCTCTCCGTCCGCGGTGAGCACAGGCGCGGTGTCCACCGGCTCGCGCAGCGCCACGCGAAAGTACACGGTCCCGTCGGGCTCAATCAGCCACACCTGCCCCGAGGGCGTCCCAATGGCGTAGCGCCCATCGCGGTCCACAAGAGCCGCGCTCAAGCCCCCCCACTCGGCCGTCGGAGGCCCCCCTGGCACCGCGATCCGCCAGCGCTCTTGCCCATCGATTCGCGACAACGCGACGATCGCTGGACGCGGCCCAAAGGTCCCAACGACCAGCGTGCCATCAAGCCCCTGCGCGATCGCTGCGCGAACGTATCCACCCACCCGCGTACGCCACCGACGCTGCCCATCGCGAAGTGAGACCGCGTGCACGTAGCCATCGTCGCTGCCCACGTATGCGGTGTCGCCGTGGACGCTCACCGTGGCGTCGACATCGCCGCCGGTCGGATAGCTCCAGCGCTCGACGCCGCTCGGGTCAATCGCGTGCAAGCGGTCATCTTGCGAGCCAATCAGCGTGGTCCCGTCGTCGAGCACCGTGGGGCTCGCGAAGAGCTTTCCGCCAAATCGCACACGCCAACGCACCGTGAGATCTGTCTCGGTGGCATAGAGCACACGCCCCGCCGCGAACCGCAGCGAGCCATCCGGCGCGATCGCCGGTGCCGTGTCAGCGTCGTCATCGGTCGCGAGCGCCCACTGCAGGTGCCCGCTCGCGTCGAGCGAAAACAAGCGGTCCGCGTCGCTCCCCGCATAGACCCTCGCGTCGGGGGTGATCACCGCCGAGGCATAGATTCGATCGCCCGTTTGCAGGCGAAAACGCGCGGTCGCGCTCACAGGATCGAGCCCATACAGCACGCCATCGTGTGAGCCCACCACCACGGTCCCATTGGGCGCGACCACCGGCTGCGCGGTGATCCGGCCCTCGGTGCGAAACGTCGCGCGAACACTTGGCCGCTCAGGGAGCCGAAAGCCGCTGCGCCCTGTGTGCAAGCGGTCTCCGCGAAACATCGTAGGCGCCACGCGTTCGGGCGCTGGGTCACGCACCGTCCCGGCGTCTGCAAGCTGCACTGGGGCGGGCCTTGGAGCGGGCGCAACCCAGCGAAACACCTGAGATTGCGCACGCCCTTCGTCTCTGCGTCCTCGCGCGAGCCAGCCCAATCCGCCGCCGATCGCGAGCATCAACGTGCCCATCGTGAGGGCCCCAAGCGCCCGCGCTGTTCTTGATTGCGTCACCAAAGAGCCCACGAGACTACCCCGCTTCATGCAGTGCCCAAGCGCACACCCGCGAGCGCGGCGTTTCACAAAGTACGCGGCCAGAAACACCGAGCGATTTGGTTAGAAAAATTGCAGCGAATCACAAAAATCGACGCAAGTATTTTTGTTAATTTTCAGGGCCACGTTAGGGTCCCCTTTGTCAGCGGCACTCCTGCTGACGACCGAAGTGAGCGCGCGGAGCCAACTGCAAACTCACACAAGGTCCACCGGTTTCCGCCGTGAGCTTAAGAGCGAGCGCGAGGACGAGTCAGAAATGGCATCCATGTCCCCGCGGTCCCTCGCAAGGTCCATCAGAACCTCCGACGGAATGACAGTAGAATAACGTGCGATGCCTTCGCACGAGAGCCCCCTCGACCGCCACTGCAGATCGCTTTTGCAACGCTGTGTCGAGTGGGCGTAGGTGCCAGAATTCTTCAAAGCGACGACCTCCGCGCTCTCTCTCACTCGACGCACACCGGGCGGCTTTTTAGTCCCACGGATGCGACAAGTTGACCGGGCGCAGCAGGTCGCCACACAGCGAGTGTCGCTCTGAAGAACCGCCGCTCGTTCACCTCGGATTACTCACCTCCCCCATAGCCCTTGTTCGTCCCGCTTCTCGCGGAGCGCGCAAGCCCAATGGGGGACCCAAGGTGAGTGAACCACACGGTGATGCAAGCGGCGCTCGGGCGCAGCGACTCCCTGGATATCCATACGATCGAACGCGAGAACGATCTTCCAGCGACGCCGCCGCGATCAAGCCCGATGGCCCCACGCAGCACACAGCGCCAACAAGACATCGTTGGCCTGTGCGGGATGTCGCGATCCCTGCTGAGATCTCTTGAGATCTCATGCGCTGCGGTCTCGTCGAAGATTGTGTGAGCTACGCGACGAGCGTCTGCGAATTGCCTAAATGTGATTCGCAGCCGCTCGAAGACTAACCTCGCACCACACTGCATCGCCCGATGTGACTCACACCAACACCCCTGAGTCACATCGGCGAGGTACATGAGCCCTGCGTGTCGAAGCGACCTAAACGTCGCGACATCGGATCACTCTCTCTCGGACTCCTCCTGCACGCGCCCCGGCATCGGCGTCGTGAGCCCCTCACAGGGCCACCGACGAAGATCGCAACGGCGCAAGCGGCCAGTGAGCCCGTGACAACGCGAAAGAGAGCGACCCAGTGACGACACAACGAAGCGGCGCGGACGGTGGTTGTTGATTCAACCACTCGATGCTCACCGCCATGCTCGCAAGGACAGCCTCGAAATCCCAATAGTCCACGAGACCCGTCGCAACGGGCCTTAGGTTTCTCTCTCCAGCATGCGGCCTCGCCGATGTCTCTTCACCGATGACCTCGCGAGCGCCACAGAGTCTCTCTCCAGAGGCGACGGAATCGGCGAACCAAGGACCAAGCGCTGCGTCTCGGACGCTCTGCACTCGGACGTACTTTCTCTCAGCACTGTTTCACTTCGGCCCGTCAAAAGACCGAACGTTGCGATGTGCTGACAGCAAAGTCGGAAGCGGCGGCGCGGTGCTCAAAGTCCCACCGAGGTCAACCCTGCAAAGGCGCGCATCGTGGGTACCCCGAGACCCCGCTCGTGACCGCTTCGCTGCCCAAGGCCCTCACTCGGACCCAAGCGAAAGCTGAAGGAAAGAGAAAGACCCAAGCGCCCCCGTTTGCAGCGCTGCCACCGCGAGGAGTCATGCCCTCGAAGATCGCCAAAGACACACGCCCCGAACGTGTACTCCCACAGCGAAATCCCAGGTGACAGCGAAGGATTCTCAGCCCCAGTTAGCCATCACTACGATGAATGGCTGAGGCCGAATCCATAAGCAGCGTTGATGGTTACCCGCTCACGATAGACCGCCGACGCATCGCGTCTCAGCGGCTCGCTCATGGCGCTTAAGACCAGCGCGTTCACCCGAAGAGTTTTGCCCCCCAAAGGGCCACACTTTTCGGGTGATTGCGCATTTCTCCGGCGCAACATGGGTCCCCCCAGTGCTCGCATAGGACGCTCACCGGGTGGGCCCGCTTGTCGCGTGCGTCGATCCCCCCTCAGGCCGTGTTCGCGATCAGCCCATCGAGGGCGGCGCGGGCGGCGCGGGCGGCGCAGGAGGCGCAGGAGGGCCGCCTGTGTTTGTCGCGTAAAGGACGACCGCGGGAGTCCACTGCGGCATTCCCTGCGACCACACGTAGATCGCGGCGGGGTCTAGACCTCGGCGCGCGAGCTCTGCACGAACGGCCTCGGGGCCCTGAAGCTGGAGCACTTCAGCGCCGACCTGCACGTGAAACACAGGGCCTCCTGCCGGGGGTGGCGGCGGACCGCCTCCAGGCCCTGGAGGGGGCGGGGGCCCCTGTCCGGGGGGATACGCACCGGCGCCGGGCGCGACGCCCGAGAAGCCGCCCTGCACGCCCTGGGAGTATGCCTGTGCGACGCCCATGCCAATGCCGAACTGAGCCATCGCGCCTGCGGGGCTGTTGCCACCGCCGCCGCCTGGCTGCGCCATGCCTTGACCCGCGCCGATCATGGCCTGACCCGCTGCGTAGGCGTTGTAGTTTCCGCCCGCGAGGTTCTGCACGTACTTCTGGTCTTGCGAGTACTGCTGGTCGAGCTTGTGCTGGTTGGCCTGCGCTGCGTACGCGGCGGTCTGCACACCGACCTGCGCTTTGACCTGCTCGGCCTGCGCTTGGAGGGCTGCGCGCTGGATCTGAATCTCGTCCTGCTGGAGGCCGACCATCTGCTCGGCGACCTTCTGGCGCATCTCGTCGAAGCGCTTGATGTCTTCCTCGGGGACGTCGATCTCGAGCTTGGTCACACGCAAAATGCGCACGCCGACCTGGTTGAGCTCGGGCGCGTTTGCGACGAACGCAGCGGCGAGCTCGCTCTGCAAATCCATGATGTCCAAGAGCGTGCGGCGCTGCTCGCGGGCGAGCTTGCCGAGCGTGCTCTTGACGGTCATGAAGAACATGTCCGTGAGCCACGAGAAAATGTCGGGGTGCTCTTGGTACTTGCCCATGCCGAAGTACCCGTAGATCAACGTCTCGGGGTTCTCGATGCGCATGAGCAAATCGCCGTGACAACGACCGCGCAAACGGATCGCGGTCATCGGGTCAATCATGTGCCCCAGCGAGCCACCAAAGGGCATCGGAAAAGGGGTGCGCTTGCAGAAGAAAATCTCGCTGAGCAAGAAGTCTCCGCCCGTCGCCGAGTCGATGAGATTCTGCAAGAACGGGATGCCCGCGCCCTGCAGCGTGTGGCGACCGGCGTCCAGCGTCCCGGCAGGGCGACCTTCGCGGGCAAACACTGCCCACTCGTCGGCGCGAACAGTGACCTGCGCAAACCGCGGAACCGTCTTGTCCGGGTGCTTGTAAATCAGGTCAGTGTTTCCATCCGGGCGGGCGATCGCCATCTCGCGTACGCCCTCTTTGACGAAATTAAAGAACCCCATTCGCTTGGACCTCCTGAGTCAGTGCAACACGATTTGTGAGTCAAACCGTTCGCGTTGAGACACTTCGACCACAGCGATGTCTGACAGACCGTGTTGTCAGACCTCGCGCGCCGAGCCATCGCGACCCGTCGCTGACCTGTTCAGCAACCGCCGCGACCCGCAATGTGCGCAAGGATAGTCCCCACACGCCCGTGCAACAACCCCTGATTGCGCGCGAGTCCAAAACCGTATCGCGCATCGCCAATCGATCCGAACGCACACTTCAGCCGTGCCCACGACCCGCGATTCTTGGCACACTCCCCCAGCCCACGCTTTGCGTTGTTCGCGCATCCCAAGACACCCGCTAGAATTGAGACTCTCGTGACGCAGCAGACCCAACAACCAGCCAACCCACAAGCGCAGCAGTTTCAGTGCCCACAGTGTGGTGGAGCCATGGTGTACGACGCCGGCCTCGGCGGCATGAAGTGCAAGTATTGCAAGCACCAAATGGCCGTCCCAGCTCAGCCCGGTGCGTCGGGACCGCGTGAGATTCCGCTGGCCGAAGGCTATCAACGTGCGCCGCGCGGGCTCGGCGTCGCGACCATTAAGTTTCAGTGCAAAGAGTGTGGCGCGAGCGTCAACACTGCGCCCAACGAGCGCACCGCGTCTTGTACGTACTGCGCGTCGCACTCAGTCATCGAGGTGCCGCCAGATCCAAATCTCATTCAGCCTGAGAATTTGGTGCCATTTCGAGTGGCCCGCGAGGTCGCAGTCACGAGCTTTAAGAGCTGGTTGGCGGACCTCTGGTTTCGCCCCTCGAAGCTCAAAACCATGGCCGAGCTCGAGCAGGTCTTCGGCGTGTATGTCCCTTATTGGACCTTCGATTCGCAGGTATTCTCGCGATGGCACGCCGAGCGCGGTTGGTACTACTACGTCACCGAGACCTACCAAGACAACGAGAACGGTGAGTGGGTCACCAAGACCCGTGAGGTCCGTCACACGCGATGGGAACCCGCAAGCGGCCAACGACAAGACTTCTTCGACGACGTGCTGGTCTGCGCTTCAAAGGGCCTGCCCGAAAAGCTTGCAGATTCGCTCACAAGCTTTGACACCAAGCAGCTCGTCCCTTACGCACCAGGCTACCTCGCAGGCTGGCGCGCAGAGTCCTATGCCGTGGATCTCCCCGTCGCGTGGACCAAGGCTCAGAGCACCATTCAAAGCACGCAACAGTCGCGCTGCCACAGCGACGTCGGTGGCGACGAAGTGCGCGGGCTCCAAGTCCAAAATCAGTACAGCGGCGAGACGTTTAAGCACGTACTTTTGCCCGTCTATGTCGCAGCGTATCGCTTCGACGGAAAACCCTATCGATTCCTCGTCAACGGACAGACCGGCGAAGTGCAAGGCGAGGCGCCTTACTCCTGGGTCAAGATCACGCTGCTCGTGCTCGCGATCCTCGCGGTGATCGGTGTCATCGCGGCCATCGTGATCAGTCGGCAAGAGGACTCCGCGCTCCGACACTTGCCTACGTCGTCGGTGTTCGCTTCAAACACGCAAAGCTCGCGAGAGAGCATGATGGCCTTGCGCTTGGGTGGAGATTCAGTACGCTTGTCGCGAGGGTAGAGATCGGTGGGTGCGCGTATTGCGGATCCACACGCCGAGATGCACCGAACGGTGCGTTCACACACGAGGGGGACCGGCTGAATGGCTCATAAAACTCTGCAAAAACCCATGCGAACCGAGATCTCGCACCTGACCGCCGAGACGCTGTGTCTTACCATCTCAGGGTGCATCACACACCTTGATTTGCCCAAGGTGCTTGAGGCGATCGGACAGGTGCTCGAGCTGCGCGACGAGTATCTCACCTTGGTCACAGATTTCTCGGAGCTTCAGACCCTTGATCCAGGCGTCGTGGGCCGCGTGATCGCTCACGCTGCGCACAACAACTGGCAAATCCCCGCGTCGATCACGATCACGCGATCACAGGCTCTCGCGACCGTGTGTCGCGCGGGCGCTGCGGTCTTTAAGACTCGCGACTACTGGGTGGTCGGTAGCCGCGCTGAGGCGCTCGAGATCGCCCGAGGCCGCGCAGCCCGCGAACGCATCGCAGCCCATGGAGCACACGCCACACGGCGCAGGCTTGTCAGCGGTGAAGTCGCGCTGCCCGCCGCAGGGACCCGCATCGCGCAGGCAAAACGACACACGGGCTGAGTGACGGGCCACACGCGCGCTACGCAATGGCATCATCGCGCGTGTGCAAAGCGTGAGTCACACCAGTTCGATCGCTCGCTCTCTCGTCAGCGTCTCGCTCGCAGCCCTCGCCTGGCTCTCTGCAAGCGTCGCCCTCGCGATCAATCAACCGGATGGGACGCCCATCCCCGCGACGAGCGCGCTCCAATCGGTGTTTACCGCGCGCGGCGAGAGCCTCAACGCGCTCACGGACGCAGCGCTCACGCCCGAGCGATTTGTTCCGGGCTGTAGGCTTACGTTTACGCTGGCGACCCGAGGCCCCGCGCTCTTTCGCAACAGCTTCGGCTGGTACAACGCGACGGGACGCGCGCCGACGGACGCCGATCTCCATCCGCTGATCGGTTGCGACGCTCCCCAGGGCTTTGTCGCGACCTTGGATCTCACGCGCGAGCCCGCTTACATGGGCGGCGAAATTGGCTTCTTTCTTCGCACACCCGAGGACGGCGCGAGCGGCACCTGTGCAGGCGGCGACTGCTGTGCTCGCCCGGGTCGTGTCGGGCGCACGTACTTCTCTGAGCGACGATTTAATCCAGACAGCCTCGAGTCGGGAGGCTCTGGGTATGTGCACTTGCTCACGTACGACTCACGCGCGATGCGCGATGGGTTTTACTTTGCGTGGGAAGATCTCTTTCGCGGCGGAGACAACAATTTTACCGACTTCGTCGCGCTGGTCTCTAACATCGTCTGCTCGGGCGGCGGCGGACGTTGCGACACCGGAATGCCCGGCGTATGCGCAAACGGAACCCTCCAATGTCGCGCCGGCGCCCTCGCCTGCGCTGCGTCCACGGTGGCGAGCGCCGAGCGCTGTGACGGCCAAGACAACGACTGCAACGGCAGCGTGGACGAGGGCGACTCGCTCTGCCCCAGTGGCCAAGTGTGTGATCGCGGGACGTGCGTCCCACCGTGCCTTGAGCGCTCATGTTTTGAGGGATTTCGCTGCAGCGAACGCGGCACCTGTGTCGAGGACGCGTGCGCCATGGTGAGCTGTCCAAGCGGTCAGCGATGCGAGGCCGGGCGCTGTCTCGCAGCCTGCGACGGCATCGTGTGCCCAGGTGCGCAACAGTGCCGCGCGGGACGCTGTGTGGACCCGTGCGAGGGCGTTCGTTGTGACGCAGACCAAGTGTGCGTCGGCGGAACGTGTTCGCCACGGTGCCAGTGTCGACGCTGCCCCGCGAGCGAGACCTGCCAGACCGACGGGCGCTGCGTAGCGACCGATTGCGCCGCGGTGTCGTGCCCCTTGGGTCAGCAGTGTATCTCCGGGGCATGTCGTGATGCATGTACCAATGCACGCTGTCCGCTGGGCGAACGCTGCGAAACCGGGGCATGCATTCGGGTCGCCTCGGGCGTGGACGCAGGCACTGTGGACGCGAGCCCTGGGTTCGACGGGGGCCCAGCCATGGACGGCTCGGCGACGACTCAAGATGCTTCGCGCGATGTGACTGGCAGCGACGTTCTGCCCCCTCTGGGGCCGCCTCCGGGGCGCGGATGCTCTTGTCGAACATCGCCGAGCGAGAGCGAAACGCGCGACGCTGCGGGGCCGCTACTGGGCTCGCTCTTGCTGCTCGCGATCGCTCGCAGGCGCGACGGTCGGCGAGCAGCCCCGGCGCGTGGGTAGCGCAGATTTGCTAGAAGATTCGCTGGAAAAAGTGCGGGCTTTACTCTCGCGAGACAAAGCCAGACACTGTCGGCGATTGGTCGCCATTGTCTCACCCTGAGACGAGCGATCAACGCCCTCAACCCTTTACGAAAGAGATCGCACAATGGCAGCAGGTACTGGTTCGACGCTCAGGCATGGCGCAAGCGGCGCAGAGGTCTCGGCACTGCAAACGCAGCTCAACGCCCTGGGCTATGCGCTCACCGCGGATGGGCATTTCGGCACCAAGACCGAGCTCGTCGTCAAGCACCTCCAGAAGGCATTTGGCTACACGATCGACGGGATCGTCGGCGATGGCACACGCGCGCTCATCGCGCAGCAGACCGGGCTCGCCTGGAAGAGCCCATTGACCGCGAACGTGATCGAAGAGCGCGCGCAGATCTTGAAGAAGGGCTCTGAGGGCGAGTGGGTTCGCAAGCTGCAGACCAAGCTCGTCACGCTGGGCTTTAAGATCGAAGTGGACGGATCGTTTGGACCCGGGACGGACACCGCGGTACGCGCGCTTCAGCAGGCCTTTGGCTACACCGTCGATGGTGTCGCGGGTGAGGCGACCCACTTTCTGGCCGATCAACAGATCGCGCTCGGCTGGAAGCACGGGGCCTAAGCAAACTCCGTGGAAATCAGCAGCTGGATCGCGCAAACCAAGCAGAGCATCTTGGGCGAGCTTGAGCAGCACGTCTACGATCAGGCCACCGCGAACAACCTCGTGGACACAGCCCTCGCGTCGCTCATTGAGCACGCGGTCGCGAAGCTCAAGCTCGAGATGCCCGCAGCGACAGGCGTGGCTTCTACGCTGCTCGGGTTTCTCAAGCCGCTGATGGCGGCCGCAGATTCGCTCGGTCTTGATGACAAGATCGCAGAGCTAGTCGCCTCACACGGGGTCGACGCTGCGATGCGCGATCGCGTGATCGCTGGACTCACGCGATATCTTCAAGACAACAGCGGACGCTTAATGTCCGTGGCGCAACAAGCGCTCATGCGGCAGCTCACCCAGCAATAACCGCTTGGGCGCTAGGGCTTCTTTTTGAGTGCCCGAATGCGCGCCACATAGCCCTCTTTGATCTCTTGCCGCGCGCGGCCGACCGCGAGCGCCCCGCTGGGCACATCGCGCGTCACGACGCTGCCAGAGCCCACATAGGCGTCATCGCCGATGGTCACCGGCGCGACGAGCGAGCTGTTGCTTCCGACAAAAGCGCCCTCGCCGATGGTGGTCGTGTGCTTCTGAAAACCGTCGTAATTGCAGAAGATTGTCCCGGCTCCGATGTTTGCCCGCTCACCAATCACCCCATCACCGAGGTAGGCGAGGTGGTTGGCTTTGGCGCCGCGACCCATGCGGGTCTTCTTGAGCTCGACAAAGTTGCCGACGTGCGCGTCTTCGCCGATGACGCTCGCGGGCCGCACATGCGCGAACGGACCAATCTGCGCGCGCGCCCCGACTTCGGACTGCACGACGATCGAGTAGGGTTTTAGCAGGACATTCACGTCAACGATCGCGTCCTCAAGGATACATCCCACGTCCACTACGGAGCCTGTTCGCACGACGGTCTTGCCTCGCAGCACGGCGCCTTGAGCGACCGTGACGTCCCCCTCAAGGACGACATCGCACTCGATCCGTGCGCCGCGCGCGATGGTGTTGCCCGCGCGACGCCAACGGTCATGGATGATCTCGAGCATCGAGACTTCGGCGTCGGCGAGCTCGACACGATCGTTGATTCCGCGCAGCAAATTCGCACGCCCGCGCACCTCGATGCAGCCCGCCCCAGCGCTCGCGCGCTCTGACTCGCGCGCCGCCATCGCGACGAGGTCTGTGAGATAAAACTCGCCCTGCGCGTTGTCGCTCGAGACCGCCGCGAGGCCGCGCTCTAAGAACGCGCGGTCCATCGCGTAGAGCCCTGCGTTGATCAGCGTGATCTCGCGTTCGGCGGGTGTGCAGTCTTTGTGCTCACGGATCGCTGTCACGTGCCCGCGCACGTCGCGCACGATGCGACCATAGCCGGTGGGATCGCTGATCTCAGCGGTCGCAACAGAGACCCGCGCGACCGACTGAGCGCGCTCGTCGAGCAGCTGTTTGAGCAGTGAAGTAGGCACCAGAGGGCAGTCTCCGTACGTGATCAACACCTCGGTCGAAGAGTACGGGATCATGGGAATCGCCGCGCGAACCGCGTCAGCCGTGCCCCGCTGCTGAGACTGCACAGCGAACGTCACGAGGTCGCCAAACCGAGCGCGAACTTCGGACTCGACCTGCTCGCGGCCATGCCCCACGACCACGACAATACGCTCGGGCGAGAGGGGCAGGACCGACTGGATCGCGTGCACAAGCAGAGAGGCGCCCGCGATGCGATGGAGCACCTTGGGCAACGTGGATTTCATGCGGGTCCCTTGACCTGCGGCCAGGATGATAACCGTGCGGGGTTCGGTGCTTGGGATGCTCATGGTACTGAGGGTTGATCTAACCGATGCGCGCCGCTGTGCAAAGCCGTCTCGCGATCAACCGAGCGACCGTTTGCACTAAGAGTGCTCACGCGAAAGCAAACATGACTGCGAAAATACCGCAGGGCGCGGTACTCTTGGTGCTTGGGCGCAAGACGCGCAGCAACACCCGTGCACCAGAAGAAGTGATACCAGTGGCGAAATTCGGATTCATCGGCCCCTGCCGCGGGGACGCAAAGGTGATGCACCCCCCGGCCGAGCGGTTGTTGTTCGAGCATCATGTCGACCGGGTCGTGTATCTGGGCGCGGACGACGCGCTTGATCGGGCGATCGGTGGCTGGGCAGAGCGCCTAGGAGCGCCCAAGAGCGAAGAGGATTTTCTCGATGAAATCGCGCTCATTGCGCTCGATGCGCCCCCTGAAGCGCTGATGGATTTGCTCGCACGCGACAAGCAATCACGACGACTCGGTGACCTCGCCGCGCTCCCAGCGCCACCGTCACGCGCGGTCGAGCTCATCGGAGATCGCGTACTGCTCATGGTGTTTGACAAGGGCGTGCTCGACGAAGAAGACGTCGCCAACGCGACGCTGATCGTGTGGGGAAACGCACGCGAACCGCAGCTTCGTGCCATCGGTCCTCGGGTGTTTCTGTCGCCGGGATGGCTCGGGCTTGGCACCCCTGGACACTCGGCCCTTGTCGAGTGCACCGAAGAGACTCTGTACTGCGCGATCTTTGACGAAGACGGCGCGGTCAAGCTCGAGCACCGGGTCGCCCTCGCCCGCGGCGGAAAAGTGGGAGTCTCGGCCCCGTGACTCGCGTCGCAGTGTTTGGTGGGAGCTTCAATCCCCCGCACGTTTCGCACGTGTTGGCAGCTTGCTACGTGCTCGCAACCCAGCCTGTCGACCGGGTCTTGGTGGTGCCCGCTTTCTCGCACCCGTTTGGCAAGAACCTCTTGCCCTTCGAGCATCGGGTGGCGATGTGCGAGCTCGCGTTTGCAGACCTCGCGCGCGTCCAAGTCTCGACCCTCGAGCAGTCCCTGGGCCAGGATTCACGCACGCTGTTCATGCTCCAAGCGCTTCAAAAAGCACACCCTCACGACACGCTCAGGCTCATCGTAGGGAGCGACATTTTGCTCGAAGCTCACAAATGGTTCGCGTGGGATCAGGTCATCGCACTCGCTCCGCTGATCGTACTGGGCCGCGAAGGACACCCCGCCCCCGGAGCGCCCGCGCCCGTGCTGCCAGAGCTCGCGTCGCGTGACCTACGCGCTCGGCTCGCGCGCGGCGAAGACGTAGCCGACCTCCTGCCACGCGCAGTCCGTGAGTATATCTCTACCCACGGGCTCTATCGCGAATGAGCGCCGCGGCGAACCTTGTGCTCGTCGGTCATGGCCGCATGGCCGCAGCATTTGAGCGTGCCTTTCACCGCGAGAACCTCCCGTTTCGCGCGATCACCGCGCGCGCCTCGCAGTGGCGTGTGCCCCACGCAAACACGCCCCGAACCGTGATCCTCGCGGTCTCTGATCGCTACATCGCGAGCACCTGCGAGCGCCTCGTCGACGCCCGCGTCCTCGCCAAACGCGACGTCGTGCTTCACTGCGCTGGGATGCTCGACACGCGCCCTCTTGCGTCTGCGAGCCTCGCAGGGGCGTTTGCGGGCGCGCTTCACCCGCTGGTGGCCGTTGCCTCTCCGGGCGATCCACCGCCCCTGCGCGGGCTCGCAGCGACCGTACAGGGCCACCCACGCGCGTGCTCGGCGGCGCGCAGGTTGGGCAAGCTGCTCGGGCTCGACGTGATCCGTGTGCCAGCGATGGACCGCGCGCGGTATCACGCCGCCGCGGCCCTGTGCGCAACGGGCGGAGTCGCCCTCGCCCAAGCAGCTCAATCGCTTCTTGAGCAAACCATTCCGTCACTCAGTCCCCGCGAGGCGGCTCAGATGACCGCGTCACTGCTCGCCTCGGTCGCACACAACGTCCGCGCCGTGGGCACGCACAACGCGCTCGCGTCCCCGCTGATGCGCGGAGACATCCCCGCCGTCGCAGCGCATCTCCAAGCGATGCAGGTCCACCCTCCCGCAGCGGCGCTGTACCGCGCGGCCCTCGCGCAAGTTCTCAGCGTGCTCGCCTGCGATGACAACTTTACCGAGGCGGCCCGAGCGCAGGCCGTTCTGCTTCTAAGTACCTAAATTTACAGTGTAATTGGCTATCCCAGGGGCCTCACAAGCGTGCCCGCGGTCTCGACCCCAGCGCGCTCAAGTCAACATCGGTCGTTGCGCTCTACGCCCATCGTTTGACACAACCAAAGAGACCCGTCTGTGAGCAAACCGTCGTGCCTTACCGCGTGGATGATCTTGAGTGCGACGACGGCTTGTTCGCTGCCGCCTCCTCACGCGCAGAACGTCGCGCTCGTACACGCCCCGCAAGACGTCAGCCCGCGCCCCTCGCGCGACGTGGCGATCGACAGCACAGAGGCCGAAGCGTCGCTCGCAGCCGACGCGCAGGTCACTGCGGTTCATCCGCAAACGGTCACGCCGATCACGTTGTCCCACGTCGCCGCGCTCGACAGCGACCACATGCTCGCCATTGGCGGCGAGCAGCTGCTCACCGTCCGCGATGGGCGCTGGGTACCGCTGCGACTAGACGGCGCGATCGCGCGCGATGTCCGCGCATCCGCCGGAGCGCTCTGGGTCCTCGCCGAAGGCACAGGGCCCAACGTCGGACGTGCGCTCGTGCTGCAGTCCCGCGACGCCAACGGCTTGTCACTTTGGCGTGCAATTTCGCCGAGTTTGGCAGATCGACGCCCCGACCATCCCTGGCGTCCCCAGGTGCTCGCGGTGCGATCGCCGGGGCCGACGGTGTGGGTAGGCGGAGTGTATCCCTCGCTGCTGCGAGTCGACCCGCAGGGGACAGTGCACACCGAGCAAGACTCGGACGCCGTGTCGTATCTGTACCTCGAGTCGAGCGCAGACGAGTCCGTCGTGGGGGCGCGCGTAGATGGCGACTTTGATGTCTATCGATACGGGCAGCGAAATACGATTGTACGTGCAAATATTCTGCAGTTTATCTTAGACCGCGCAGACAACGGCCATGTGCTCTTGGTGGACGGAGTCCTACGTCGAGGACGCCCTGGGCGAGCCCCGCGGCGCATGGTGGGTCCCGCACCCATCGAGCCTCGCACGGGCGTGATTACGCTCACGGGGCACGCGATGATCATCGCGGCAGGGGGGCCCCTCGCGACCGAAATCCGCGGGAGTTGGCAGGTCACCCCGGGCGATTGGCCCAACGAACCGCTCGCGATTACGCAGACGGACCCTCCGATGGTCGTCGCGCGAGACGGGCAGGTCCTCGTCGTCGAAGGCGCTGGACGCACGGTGGTCCAGCCCTTGGTAGCTCACTAGCAGGCGAGGCAGACGTGGTCTTGCGCGCAGTGGATCCGGCCTTCTCGCTCTTGGCGATATTGATATTTTCTTGTCATTTCTCAGATCGAACACACTCACCACAGCCCCCCGTCGACGCAGCTGCGCCTGCCCGCGGCGACGTTGCGCGCGCTCCGGTGTGTCTCCCACCAGGCACGCTCCGCCATCGACGCGATCGCGCGCAGACCACCTCGCACGTGCAAGCGTTTTGCATGGATCGAACCCTCGTCACGCGCGCGCGGTTTGCTGACTTTGTCGACCAAACACACCACCGGACCAGCGCCGAACGCAGCGGATTTGGCGTCGAATCGCTCGAGGGCTTCTTGGACTGGGAGTGGCGGCGCGCGCCCGGCGCGACCTGGCAGAGGCCCTCCTCGGTAGACAACGCGGACACGGCGGGCTTCTTGCGCGACGACGCTCCGGTCGTGATGGTCTCGTGGCACGACGCCAACGCGTATTGCGCGTGGGCTGGCGGACGACTGCCCACCGAGCTTGAGTGGGAATACGCGATGCGGGCAGGCGCGAATGATCAGAGATTTCCCTGGGGAGACAGCGTTGAGATCCCGGGCACGCCGCCGAGACTCAACCGCTGGGAGGGCAGCTCGCACGCGCACAACGATCGACGCGACGGCTATGTGTATGTCTCGCCCGTGACCGCGTTTGCACCCAACCGCTGGGGGCTCTACGACCCCGTGGGCAACGTGTGGCAGTGGACCGCCGACACGTATCGCTTGGCGAGAGACACGCTAGACACCAACGCGAGCCAGAACCAACGGGTCCTTCGCGGAGGCTCTTGGTGGTGTGCCGCTTGCACGTGCGAGGGCTACGGGTTGACCTACCGCGGACACACAGACGCCGGCGCCGCGTTCTCGAACAACGGCTTTCGGTGCGTGTACGACCGTGCGCTATCCACGCACGAATGATCCGTGAAATCCCAGGGGACACGCGTGAGGGAGCGCGAGCACACACACGCTCTCGAGCGTCGCAGCGTCGAGCACGTGACACTCGCCGCGGTCCTCGGTGGGATCGTACGCCATGACAATCAGCCAGCCCTCGTCTTGCGTGCTCGCTCCGTCGCGCGCAACAAAGACAGGCTCGCCAACCACCCGCGGAAAGAACTCTCGCTCAACGGTCGTGCGCGTGTGCATGTCGAGTTTGGCGACGCGTGTCACCACCTGCATGGGCCGATGTCGATCCGTCGCAGTCACCCACGCGTAGCGATAGGGCTGGCCCACACGGGCTGGATCGATGCCTGGGAGCTCACACGGGAGATCAAGCCAGCGCTCGCTCTGGACCACGCGTCGCGTGGGATCGAGCGTGATGCGGGTCACGTACGCCAGGTCCGCGCGAGCGGGCGCGATGGCCAACGTGTCCAGATCCCAAGGGTGCGGGAGCGTGGGATAGTGCCCATAGACCAAGGCATCGCAGACGATGGTTTTGTCAGCGTTTTCCCATGCGTTTACGTGATGAAAGACAAACCCGAGCGGCGCCTCGAGCACTGTGGGCTCGCCGCCCTCGCGGGGCACAATCCAGATCTTGGTCCCTCGCGACGGGTCGTACTGCATCCCCGAGACCGGCGTGCGCAAGCCCAACATCGTGCGCACGACGTCAAAGCGCGCGGGGCACAAGAACAGCAGACGGTGATGCTCGGTGAGGGCAAAGTCATGAACAAAGTACATCGCGTCGAGGCGATGAACCTCGGGCGCTTGCATCACGCCCTCGGCGCTCATGCGATAGAGCACGAGCGAAGAAAACGGCCCATTGGCCAGGCCGAAATTATGCATTTCACCTGTGCGAGGGTCGACCTTGGGGTGCGCCGAAAACGGGCGCTCGCGGCCCGCGATTTCGGTCCAGCGCGTCGGTGGCGCCAAGAGCGCCTCTGCGAAATCTTCGCGCGCGAGGGTGTCGAGTGTCACAGGATCGAGCCGATGCGGGAGCCCCGCTTCCCACAACGCGTAGAGGGCGCCGCGGTGGGCAAACGCCGTCGTGTTTGCGGCGTTCTTGAAGATCGGGTCAAACGCGTTGGCGCGCATTCCGCCTGGGCGATTGCTGCCAAACGCGCGATAGAGCATGCGCCCAGCTTCGCGCTCTCGTTGCCTCTCGCGTGTGTCCACGAAGCGGTCTCGATAGCGCACCGTCGAGCCGTCAAACGCGAGCCGCTGGACGTGCCCATCTCCGTCAAACAAGTGCCCATAGCGCGTGCCAAAGAGCTCAAACGTCCCTGGCCCATTGCGAAAGAGCACACCCACTAAGTCCCTGGGAATCTCCCCGCTGATGCACTTGAGCGCCACGTCAAACGTCTCGGTAACTCCGGCGTGTGCGCTGACCCAACTCCGCGCGGCGATCTTTCGTCGTGACTCTGCCAACACCATACTCGTCGGGTCCGATGCGCCCTGTGCGCTCTTGGTTGTGCGCTGCGTGCTCACCGCGCGCGCCCCACCCACACGGCGCTCACCTCGGCGTCCCGCGCCATCGTCACGTCAAAGCCAGCTGCAGTCATCAGCTGAGTGTACTCATCGAGCGAGCGCTCGCGGCCCTCGCATGCGACCATCATCTGCAAATCTGCGAGTGATTTGTCTGCACGTCGGCCATCTCGCGTGTAGCTCAGCTCGAACACGACGAGCTCGTCTCCGGCACGCATCGCGCGCCGACACACCGACAAGATCGTCGCGCATTGTGCGTCGCTCCAGTCGTGGAGGATGTGCTTCAGGACGTAGGTGTCGCAGCCCTCTGTGACCGCGTCGAAGAAGCTCCCTGGGCTGAGCGTCACGCGACCGGTGAGACCGCGCGAGGCAAAGCGCGCTTTGGCCTGTGCGAGCACCGAGGGGCTCTCACAGAGCACGCCATGCAGCGATGGATTGCGCTGTAAAATCTCAGACAAGAGCGTGCCGCTTCCCCCGCCCACGTCGCACACTCGGCGGCGCGTCGCGAACGGATAGAGACCACACAGCGTAGGCGCGACCATCGCCGTCGCGAGGCTCATCGCCCGCGCGAAGTCGTCACACTCGTCCGGATGCGCGTCAAACCACGACCACACGCTCTCGCCATGGGCGATCTTGAAGGCGCCCTCTCCGGTGTGTATGGCCTGCGAAAACGCACTCCATGCGCGCAAGTTAGACTCTGACGTAAAGTACCGCGCGGCCGAGCGCATCGACATCGGATGCTCTGCGCACAACAGCTCGCTCACGCGGTTATTGCCAAAGCGTCCGTCCGACTGGCGCGCAAAGACACCGAGCGAGACCAGCGCCAACAGCGCCCGCTCAAGCGCATCCACGTCGCAGCCACACGCGCTCGCCAGCGCTCTCGCGCTCATGGGCTGCTCTCGTACGCGGTCAGCCAGATCGAGTGACACCGCGAGCCCCATGAGCTGCGTGCGAGCGACCCCCGTCACGAGGTCCCAGAGCACGAGCGGCGGGGGATGGGCCGCGTCCGTCGCTCTGCGCAGCCCTCGCAAGACAGAGAGCGCCGCGGCGACGACGGGCGTGGGCGGGAGCGCGGCCGTAGCGGCCTGAGATTTGGAGGAGCTCACCGCGTGACTCAACCCTCTCTGCCCCCAAAAGCCAAGCGTTAGTCACCGCATGAGCGCCATCGGAGTCCGCGCGATTATTGCGCGAGCCGATAGCCCTCTTCGTCGAGCGCCTTGGCGATCACATCCAGGCTCAACGCGCCCTCGCTCTCGAGCACCGCGTGCCCGACCGTGACCTCGGCGCTGCGGACCTCGGGCAGGGCTTCGAGCACGGTTTTCACAGACGCAACGCAGTGGTTGCACGACATGTTCTCGATCACGAGTTCGGTCTTCATCGCTCAGTTTTCTCCTTCGAGCACAAGCTCGTAAAGTGTGCACGCAATAGCGGGATCGTCTGGATCTGTGACCATCGAGAAGGTCTTGGCTCCAGGCCCAGTCCCGACCAGACCCTCGGCTTTGATGGGCAAGAGCTCACCCGTTGACCGATCGGTCAGTGCGACCCACCACACGCGCTCATCGGGCTCGATGCATCCCAGCGCCGAGCCCTTGATCTCGCCGTCGTGGTAGGCGTCCGGAGAGTCTTCGGCTGCCGCGAGAAAGTACACCCGGCCACGATCGTCGCTCCACGCGTCGGTGATCCCGAGACGCACACCGTCAAGCTCACCCAAGACAATCTGCCGCACATTCACGGGCAGAATCTCACGCGGATCACCATCGAGCGCGCCGAGCACCTGCGCGAGAGGGACCTCGCACACCGCGTCGCGCGGGGTCTCGCTGCCAAGCGCTTGGCCATTGCTGCGCTGAAAAAACCAGAGCGAATCTCCGACGTGCGCTACGCCCTCGACGTTGAGCTCGCTCGTGCAAAACCCCTGCGCTCGCGCGAAGGCTTCGTAGAGCGGGGTCGCGTCACACTCGCGAATCGACGGAGCGCTATCGAGCCCCTGCGCCACAAGAACCGTGCGCCGCGCGGGGGTCGAGCCCGAGCCAAACGCCAGCATGGTGCCGCCCATGAGGTCCGGGAGAAACACCGCGGATTCGAAATCGCGTTTGTGCTTCTTGTTGCCACGCGCTTCGCCAAATTGCCGCGCGCCGTTGTGTCCCGCGGGGAGAGCCAACGCGGTCAAGCGACCGCTCTCAAGGTCGTAGCGGCCGAGCGACTGCGTGTCGTCTTGCACGATGATCAGCCACCGCGCGGTGCGCGCGAGAGCAGAGCCTGCGCGGACGTGCGCGGGCAAATCCAGCATCGGTTGCGCGCCGTGGGCATACACCAGCGCGCGCTCTGAGACGACGCGCACAACGCGCGTGGGGGTATCGTCGCGGACCGCGGTGAGCAGCTTTGGAGTCATCGTCGTTTGACCACCAGACCGAGCGCAAAGAACGCGCCCATCACAAGAATAATCGTCGCGCCGCTGGCCACATTCAGGTGGTAGCTGAGCAATAATCCCAGCGCCGCGCCGCCCACACCCAACAAGACAGCGTAGAGCGTGACGCGGTGGAGCGAGCGCCCGAGCATGCGCGCGGTGGCCGCAGGGATCACAATAAATGAGCTCACCAGCGCGATGCCCACGGTCTTGACCGCGACGACGATCACCACCGCGGTGAGCGCAAGGAGCATGTCATCGAGTCGCTCGACCGGGACGCCCGAGAGCTTGGCGAGCTCGGGGTCAAACGTGGCGTACGCGAGGCGGGTCCAGGTGATGGCCATCGCGAGGCCGACGAGCACGCACACGGCGCCCATCACCAAGAGATCTTGGGGGCCCACGGCGAGGATGCTTCCGAAGAGCACGCTCTCGACGTTGACTGGCGGCGCGCTGAGCGGTCGCAGCCCCAAGAAGAGCACCCCGAGCGCAAAGCTCACCGCGAAGAACACCCCCGTGGCGCTGTCTCCGCGCATACGCCCACGGCGGAGCACAAAGCTGATCCCCAGCGAAACGAGCACGGTAAAGGGCAGCGCGACCCACGTCGCGTGCGAGACCGAGGCGCCCAACAAGAGCCCCAGCGCGATGCCTCCAAACGCCGCGTGCGCGAGGCCGTCGCCGATAAACGACAGGCCTCGCTGGACGACAAAGACCCCGAGGACCGCGCAGAGCGCGCCCACGGCGGTGCCGGCCATGATCGCGCGGATCATGAAGGCCTGAGAGAACGGTTCGGTGAGAAAATTCACTAGGTGACTCACGAGTCAGTCTTCGTCCGGAGCGATCACACCACCGGGTGTGCGCGTGGTCCGAGCGTACGAGATGGCCGAGAGAGACGACTTGCCCAAGAGCTCGTCGGGCAGGCCCCACGCGATGAGCTTCTTTTCGATGTAGACCACGCGCTCGGCGCAGCGGGCGATCGCGGCGGGGTTGTGCGTCACCAAGATCGCGGCGAGCTCATCGCTGGCAGAGATTTCCCAGAGAATATCCAAGAACTCTTGGCGGCCTCGCACATCGACGCCCGCCGTGGGCTCGTCCAAAATGATCAGCGCAGGATCGGTGACCAGCGCGCGCGCGAGAAAGACCCTCTGGGTCTCGCCGCCCGAGAGCCCCGCCAGAGGCTTGTCGATGAGCGCCTCGCCACCGACGCGTTGGAGCACCGCGCGCGCACGCTCACGCTCGGCGTCGTGCACACGGATAGGCCATTTTCCCCGCAAATTCGCTACGATTAGCTCAAGCGCTGTCGCCGGAAAATCTTGATCGAAGGTCTTGCGTTGCGGGACATAGCCCACCGCACGTTGCGCGACGCCGGCGGGTTTTCCGAGGATCGAGATCGCGCCCGAGGTGGGCTCAATGATGCCGAGCACGGTCTTGAGAAACGTGCTCTTGCCAGCTCCGTTGGGACCACACAGACAGACAAACTCGCCCTTGGGGATCCAAAACGAGATCCCGTCCAAAATGAGCTTGCCGCCGAGCCGCACGGTCACGTCGTCGGCCACGAGTACGCGCTCCATCGACGGATCGGGCGTAGTGAAATGTGATGGATTTTCGCTATCCGATGGCGTGCTCATCGCAGCGCTCGGTCCAGCACCGACACGTTGTGCCGCATCAAGAGCTCGTACGAATCACGCCCTGGGACGCCGCCCACGGGGTCAATCTCAAACAACGGGAGGTGGCTCTGATCTGCGATCACCTGCGCGGGCCTACGGTCCAACTGCGGCTCCGAAAAGAGCGCCGCTGCGCCCGCGTTTTCGAGCGCGCGAAGCACCTCCGCGAGGTACCTCGCCGTGGGCTCGCGCCCCGGAAAAGGCTCGACAACAGCCACAATCTGCAGGTGATATCGCACTGCAAAATAGCTCATCGATCCGTGAAAGGTGACAATCTTCGTGCGGGTCCATCCCGCCCGATGCTGCGCGATCTCAGCGTCCAGCATCCGAAGGGATCGCTCCAGCACTGCGCTGCGCTGTGCAAAGCCCGCAGCGCCCGCTGGATCGAGCTGCGTGAACTTGCGCGCGATCAGCTCGGCCGCTCGCACCATACGCAACGGATCGAGCCACACGTGCGGGTCCTTGGGTCCGTGCTCGTGATGCTCGGCGCCCGCGTCTTGGGCATCGCGCGCCTCGTCCGCAGCGTCTTCGCCCACGTCTTCGCCGCTCACATCGCGAGGATCAAGCTGTGGCCCGAGGTCAAAAATCTCGGTGGTGTCTCCGCCCGCGCTGCGAACGATCCGCGCGAGCCACTCGTCCATGCCGAGGCCCACGCCGAGGGCCAGCCGCGCGCCCGCGATGCGCGCCATCTCGCGGGGCGTTGGATCAAAGCTGTGCTCACTCCGACCAGGCGGAAGCACCAACACCACATCAAGACGATCTCCTGCAATTCTTCTCGCCAAATCGTACAGCGGAAAGATCGACACGGCGACCTTTGGCTTACCGCTGCCGCGCCGCCCACGACACCCTACCGCCAAGCCCGCGAGCAGCCCCGTGGCCAAGATCCCTCGTCGCGATTGCATCTTCACCCGCGCAGGGTACTAAAGTTTGGCACCTCCCTCGTGAAGCTTCTGCACACGCCAAGCGCGCCACACTCGTGCGAATCTCGTCGTGGTGTATCTCTCAAGAGCTTGCCGGTTCTCGTCCATTCTTGCCCTCGCCACGACGCTCGCCGCGTGCGCAGCGCCCATCGCTCCCGCAGACGACGTCCCCGATGGCAGCGCGGCCCTCGACGCGAGCAGCACCGACGGCGCCCTCGATGTCACGCAAGAGCGCAGCGACGCGGCGCCCGACGTGTTGCCCGATGCGGCACCCGACGTCACCCCGCCGCCCGATAGCGCGGTACTCTGCGGGCTCTGCGAGGCGTACGCGCCCCCCGCGATCGTGGGTCGTCTGGACAGCATGGAGCTACGTGAGCTCTCGGGCCTCGCGAGCAGCGAGAGGCACCGCGGGGTGCTCTGGGGGCACAACGACTCGGGCGATTCGGCGAGGATTTTTGCACTCAGTTCAACGGGGGTCCGTCGCTCTACGGTCACCATTCAGGGCGCAGGCGCGGTCGACTGGGAGGACATCGCGCTCGGTCCGTGTCCAGACACCGGGCACTGCATCATGATCGCGGACGTCGGCGACAACGGGCGCGTACGCGCCGGCGTGCAGCTCTACCGCGTGCGCGAACCCAGCGAAATCACAGACACCATGAGCCTCACCGCAGAGCGCATCGAGGTGCGCTACCCCAGCGGCGCCATGAACTGCGAGTCCCTCGTGCTTGACCCACGAGACGCCACGCGTGGCTACCTCATTGAGAAAGTCGACCGCGGGGCAGCTAGGGTATTTTCTGTTACTTTGCCCCCCGCCGCGGGGACGGCGACGGCGACGTTGCTCACCTCGCTCCGCGGCGTCGACGCGCAAGAGATCACCGCGGCTGACGCGCATCCCTGCCAAAACGCTGTGATTGTGCGCACGTACGCCGACATCTTTGAGTTTCGTGCCGCTGCAGGGCAGACCCTCGCGCAGGCCTTCGCAGCGACCCCGACGACAATCACCGCGCCCCGCGAAATCCAGGGCGAAGCCATCGCGTACGCACGCGACGGGCAGAGCTTTTTTACGAGCTCCGAGGGCACCTTCGCGCCCTTCTCGCGCGTCGGCTGCAGGTGAACCGAACGAGATTCAACGCAGCCCGCTTGCGCAAGCGCGCGCACTCACCGATCGTCGTGAGCACCGTGCGTTGTCTGCTCGCTCTGTTGATCTTTCAAGCCTTCGCCTTGCTGACAAGCTGCCGCGCGCCCGCCACGCAGGTCCAGTTTACCGTCGACACCGACCTGCCCATCACCGTGCCTGGCTTGCTCCAGGTCACCGTCCGGTGGCGGAGTCAGGGCTCGCCACAACCGCACACCTACCGCTGGTTTCGCGGGACGAATCTCAGGCAACTCGAAGAGTTCAACCTCGACGGAGGGCTCACCGATGGCGGGCTCAACCCGTTTCCACAGTCGTTTACCGTAGTGCCCGACACCGAGCGCGCGGACGACGCGTTTGTCACAGATGTCTCGCTCGAGCTGGCCGACGGAGTCACCCTGCGCAGACGCTTCACGCGCACGCTTTTGCGCAACCAAACGCAGCGCGTTCAGGTCTTTCTGGCCGCGCGCTGTCTTGACCCTGCCGAGGGCTGCGCAACCTCGCTGTGCACCCTGCAGCAGCTCTGCGAAGACCGCGGTCTCACCTGCAACGAAGTCGGCGAATGCGTAGCCCCCGAGCGACCCACCGCGACCGAAGACGGCGGCACCGACGCTGGCCGCGTGAGCCCACAGTGTGGCCGCGCAAACCAAGCCTGTTGCCTCTATGCCAACCGCTGTAGTGACGGTCTGACCTGCAATGCGGGCCGCTGCGTGCGTTGTCCCGCGGGCTCCGAGGCGTGCTGCGACGGTGACTCGCTGCGCCCCGAGGGCACCCCCTGCGGCATGGCCCCCTCGTCGTGTCTCTCGGGCGGAAGCTGCCGCGCGGGCGTCTGCATCCCCGGCGGCACAG
Source organism: Deltaproteobacteria bacterium (assembly GCA_030694465.1). GTDB lineage: Bacteria > Myxococcota_A > Polyangia > Polyangiales > JAUXYJ01. The sequence continues at coordinate 48,745 of JAUXYJ010000023.1, forward strand.
CGCCCAATGGCACCCCCTGTCGCCCCGCAGCGTCCCCCTGCGAGCGTGACGCAGTCTGCGAAGACGGCACCTGCCTGCCCAACGCCCCCGCCACCGACGGCACCGTCTGCGACCGCGCAAGCAACGGATGCAACACCGACGGAGTGTGCGTCGCAGGCACCTGCAACCCCCAGCAAGCCGTCATGGACGGCACCGTGTGCGCACCTGCAAGCTCGCCCTGCCAGACCGACGGGCTCTGCATGGCGGGCACCTGCACGGGCCCAATCGCCGTGGCCGACGGGACCGTCTGCGCGCGCGCAAGCAACCCCTGCGAGCGCAACGGCGTGTGCGCCATGGGCCGTTGCTCACCCGTCCAACCCGCGCCTGATGGGACCGTCTGCGCGACCGCGAGCAACGCGTGCCAACGCGACGGCACCTGCCGCGCAGGCGCGTGTCAGCCCGTGACCTTCGTCGCCAATGGGACCGTGTGCGCGACCGCCAGCGATCCTTGCCAGGTCAACGGGACGTGCAGCGCAGGCAACTGCACGGGCACCACCGCGAGACCCAACGGCACCGTCTGCGCGATGGCGAGCAACGCGTGCCAGATCAACGGGACCTGCACGGCGGGCCGCTGCGGAGGCGTGAGCAACGTCCCCAATGGGACGGTCTGCGCGCGCGCCGCGAACAGCTGTCAGATCGATTCACTCTGCAACAATGGATCATGTCCCGCAGTCGGAAGCGTGGCCAACGGGACCGTCTGCGCGCCCACGAGCAACCCCTGCCTCACCGCGGGGACGTGCACCACGGGCACGTGCGGCCCCATCCGCAATCGCGCCAACGGGACCGTCTGCGGCGCCGCGACCAACTGTCGCAACGCGCCCACATGCCAGACCGGCGCGTGCGCCGCAGGGAGCAGCCGCGCGGACAACACGCGCCCCACCGCCACGACCCACTGCTGCGCGGGCGCTGAGGTCTCTCGCGCAAGTACGGCCCACTGCAACGTGTGCAACCTCGCGTGCCCCAGTGGCTCGTGCGCGGCGGCGTCGGTGGGCTCAACCCAGTGGTTCTGCGGCTGCTCGGGCAACGCGCAGTGCACCCCACAGCTCTGTCGCATCGGGCAGCCCTCGCTCAACAACCGATGTGCCTGTCGCGACGGCTCAGGCTCTGCCGAGTGCCCTGGCGCCGCGGTGTGCCAGTCGGTCAGCGGCGCGCCTAACTACTGCAGACCGTAGTCTCAATCGCACAGTGATTTTTCAGTCAAAACCGACGCAGGTGCTGTCTTGCACGCACACCCTGCCGCCCGGACACGGCGTCGGACACTGCGCGACGCATTGCCCGTCTTGGCACGTCGCGGTGCCCTCACACACCGGATCGCAGGGCCCACGACGGACCTCGGGCACCGTGCCATCCGCCGCTTGAATCACATACCGAACCGCGATCCCGCGGCAGGTGTACCCCGTCGCACAGTCCGCGGATCCTCGCTCACACGCGACGTCGCGTACGCCCGAGTAGCCCTGCTCTTGTGCGCTCAGCGACAGGCGATCACGGGCACCTTGCTCGGTGCGCGCTGCGTCGTGGCCCTCTTGTTGGCAATAGACCGCAGAGAGCTCACGGAGCTCAAAGTACGCGCGGTTGGCGCGGTCGCGCTGCACTCCGGCGCGAGGCGGTCGCAGCGAGCGCTGGGCGCCGTTGTTGCACGCGCCAAGGGCTAAACTGCCAGCCAAAAGACTCACAAAACTCAGGGATCGGGTCACGCTCAGTAGGTTCATCGCGGGGGGCATCGTACCCGAATCGCGCGCATCGCACTCTCTGCTTGCTCAGGGGCTATCATCCGCGCTACATCCCCATTCGGCATCGTTGGCGTTTGCGCCGTGAATCCCGCCAGGACCGAGAGGTAGCAACGGTAAGGCAGTGAGCGTGCAACGGTGCCACTTCGCATTTCTCCCTCGCGCGGCGTGACACCCCCAAGGTGTCCAAAGGCCCCGAAGGCGCTCAGATCTTTGCGCGAAGAAGCGCAGCGAGACCCTCGTCAATCGAGACCAGGGGCTCATACGCAAGCTCGTTGTGGGCCCGCGCACCGTCCAGAATCGTGGTCACTCCCACGAGCGCCAGCTCTGCGCGCGACATGCCCCCGTGGTGCTGCTCCCAGCGCGCGAGGAGGTCGGCGACGCGAAGCGGCATCAGCCCACGCCGAGGCGCTTTGGCGCCCGCGCTCGCGAGCCATCGGGTCAAAAACTTGCGCGCAAACACCCACTCGCCATCCGAGATCCAGTAGGCACTTCCCTCGATGTTGTGAGCCATCGAGGCGCACAAGAAGGCCTGCGCGAGGTTGCGCGCGTGCGTAGTGACCAAGGTCGTGTCGGGCCCCGAAGGGAGCACTAACGCCTTGCGCTCAGAGAGCCCCACAAACCTCGGAAGCGACTCGTCGTCGCCCTCCCCCCACACCAGCCCCGCCCGCAACGCAATGCCCGCCGACGCCCCCGCGTGCGCGCATACGACCCCCTCGGCGATGGACATCATTTCGTCCCACGGCGAGAGCCAACGCCACGAGTGCGCGAGGCGCTCATTGACCGTGCGCCGAGGCTCGCCCGACGAAGTGACGCGCTCACTCGACCGAAACAAAAACCTCCGCGCACCCGCGCGATTCGCGGCATCCAAGAGCGCCTCGGTGCGCACAAGCACCTGCTCTTCGCAGGCTTTGCGGTCGAGCGACCACGGATCGCCCACGTCGGTGTGCGCGATCACCTCGACGCCCTCGGTGACCCGCGCGAGGTCGTCGTCATCGCGCCAATCGACGTCGCGATAGGTCACGCGGTCATGCGCAATGGACTGTGAATTTGCAGATCCAATCGCGATCGCTTCGTCCCCTACGTCGAGCACAGCGCGCAGCACAGCGCGCCCAACCATTTTGTCTGCACCGGTGACCAACCATCGCATAGGCGTATGCGACACCGTAGCAAGCCTAAAGGTCCGCGAAGACAACATCTAGACAAAGACCCGGTGACTAAAATTCTTGCCCGATTCGCGCTATGCAGCCCGCGTGATGGATCACTTGTCACTTCAGTCACTGGTCTTGCTCGCGCAGAGCAGTTCACGGTCAGCGAGCACAACCGCTCCAAGCTCCCCGTTGCTCACGCGCGGATTGTTGCAGAGCACGCTCACAACGCGCCTTGGGCTCGACAGCGAGCTTGCGCGCTGGCTTGAGCGAGGGGGCATGGTCATCGTCACGATCGCGCTGACCGTGCTCGCGATGCGGCTCGTTCCGTGGGTCGAGAGGCTGATTCTTCGTGTCGCCGCGCGATCGCCCTTGGACCGCCGCGCGACCGAGAGCGAGATCGACATGCGCCAGCGCATCGAGACGCTCACGCGCGTCGCGACGTCGCTGTCTCGCACTGCGATTTTTGCCATCGCCGCAGTGATGCTCTTGGGTGAGCTGGGGCTCGAGATCAAGCCGCTCCTGGCAGGCGCAGGCATCGCGGGCGTCGCCATTGGCTTCGGCGCACAGTCCATCGTCAAAGACTATTTCGCAGGGTTTTATATCTTGCTTGAAGACCAGTTTGACGTCGGAGACACCATCACGCTCGGGACCATCACGGGCACGGTCGAGCGCATGTCGCTGCGCATCACGATGATCCGAGACCTCAACGGGACCGCGTACTTTGTGCCGAATTCGACGATCACGCAGGTCGCCAACAAGACCCACAGCTGGTCACGGGCGGCGGTCGAGGTCACCTTTCGCGCGAGCGTGCGCGTAGGGTTTGTGCGCGAGATTCTCGGCGAGGCCGCGGCGCTCGCCAAGACCCTTGAGCCGCTCCACAGTGACCCAGACGCCCTCGTAAAAATCATAGGCCCGCAAGATCTCGACTGGGGCGGAACCAAGTGGACCGTCGCCGTCCGCGCCCACGCGACACTCGTCGCAGAGTACAAGCTCGCCCTCGTCGAAGCGGTACACACCGCCCTCGAAGCGCGCGGATTCGAAGCGGACAACTTCGGTCGACTCGCACCGAGCTGACCTTCGCCGCTGAGCCCGCCCTCATGGCCAATCACCGAGAAGCCTCGCCCATTGGCACGTCAGACGCGCCCCCGTCGGCGCGTTCGAGCGCTAGTATACTCTTCGGTTAACGCCCGCTTACCGAGCGCTCAGGCCCTCACCAAGCGAGCCCGTATGGACAAACCAGCACGTTTTGTCCTGCAAATTCGCTGACCCATTCAAAGAGGCCACTCCCATGTCACTGATCGTCTTGGTGCTGCTCTCCCTCGTCGCGCCCGTGCTTGTGCTCTCGGGCATGCTCGAGAAACACAAGCTCGTCTGGCTCCCGCGTGCGCGGCACGTCAGCGAAGAGGCCTCGGTGGGCGAAGGCGCATTTCGCCAGGGAAACGCCCAGCAGAGTCACTGGTCCATCATCGGAGGCGGCCTGCCCACGTCCATCGTCGTCGTGGCATTCTTTGCGTTCTTCATCGGCCAAATGCTGGTCCCCGCGATCCCTGCCGCGATCCTCGGGATACTCTTCAGCACCGACCACCACACGGGGACGTGGTGGATCCAGACCCTCGCGCTGTCGTCCATCACAGGGGTCTACTGCGCGGTTCTCACGTTTCGAGCGGGCCTCGCGCTCGTCCGTGGCCGACGCGAGCAAGCTCAGAAGCTCATCACCTCGAACACCCGCTGGACGCTCACGCAGAACACGATCCTGTGCGCAGCGGCTGCCTACGCGCTCATGACTCGCCCCCGCGAGTACGAGTTTGCCTACGCCACGCTGGCCTACGCGAGCGCCGTCGTGCTGCACCTCTTCGCGATGCGACACGTGTTTTACAAGCACATCGAGCGCTACACCGCGGACGACGTCCACACCCACCTGCTTGGGCCGGGCAGCGAGCTCTTGCCCGAGTCGACGTTCGTCAGCGCGCCGCAGTTTCGCAAGGTCTGAGCGGGCGCTCAGCGACGCGAGAGAGACTCAAGCGCCCACACATCGACGTCCACCGACGAGGCATAGTGGACGAGCGAGGGCATCGCGGTACCGCGGTCGATGCCAGCTACTTTGAGCAGCGTTTCGTCTAGCGAAATGAGCTCAGCGGTCTGCAGCGGGTAGGGCGTATGGTGCACTCTTCCGCGCGAGAGCGTGGTGCCATCCCACGCATAGAGATTGTATCGCTCGGCCAAAAAGAACTCGAGCGACCGTGGCTTCGCAGGCTCAATAAAACCCGTCACGCGGTAGCGACCTCTGCAATGCGCAGGCGCCGGCTCGGGCCATTTGCGCTCGCTCGCAAAGCGGACCTCTTGGGTAAACATGTCCCGCTCAAGCTCCATCACCGCGTAGTGATAGGGGAGCTTAAACGTCCATCGCGCGATCTTGACCGCGAGCGCTTGGTAGGCCTCGAGCGAAAAAAACCAGACGCCTGGCTCGCCTCCCTCGTAGTGCACGTAGGTCCGCACATTGGTCTCGTGAAAGTCACTCAGACCCGGTACCGGCGGCACAAATCTCGGCCGCACGTTGGTCATCGTGAAGGGCACGAGCCCCACAAACGCGCGCCCGTCAAACGTGTCAAGAGTCAGCCCCGGCGGCAAGAGCTCCTGGAGCATTTGCGCTGGAACTTCCCAGTGCAAAAACAAAAGCTCCTCCCACCGCTGCTTCATCACGTGAAAGCCACTCGGGCGCCGCGTAGGCGCGACGCGATCGATCGTATCGTTGCTCAACTGTGCCTCTTAGAGCCCAGTCAATGAGCGTCACGCCCAGGATATTCGCTCGCCGAATGGCTCTGGCACGCGACAGACTCATCCACCGTGCGAGGGCACACTACCGTGTTCTATGCCGTCAACGTGAAGGTTCGCTGAGCAATCCGTACGCCGCGTGACGCGCCAACGCCATGATCGTGTGCTGCGGATTGACCCCGATGTTGGTCGGAAACACTCCGCTGTCTACGACATACAATCCCTTGCAATCGTGCACAGAAAAGTCAGTCCCAACCACCCCGTCCTGCGCACGCTGTGCCATGCGCGTCGCGCCAAACAAGTGAGTCATCACCATGTTGTAAGCCCGCGTGTCCGTGGGGCCCTCGCGCCACTTGCTCGCCTCGTCAATCGAGTGCAAGACCGAGGGCATCCCGTGGGCTCCCGGATAGACCTCACGGGCGCCCGCGGCGAAGAGAATCTTCGTGGTGAGCTCGAGCCCTACGAGCGTGCGCTCCATGTCGCGCTTGGTGAGCGAAAACCGCACTGAATCTCCGCCAAAACGCTCGCTCACGCGCCCCTCGGCCTCGGACTTGATCACCACCGCGGACACGGCCAAGCGCCCATAGTCCGCGAAGCGATCCATCAGGGGTGCGCCCAATCCCGGCAACCGCGCGATCGCGAGCTCGGGCGGCAGATGCAGCGACTCAAGCTTGATGCCGTGGGTCTTGAGCAGCTCAAGCGAGTTAAAGCCCTGCGTCGAACCAAAATCGAGCTGCACGTCTTGGTCAAACCGAGCGGCGACGCTCACGCCAGGATGCGCCTGAAAATGCTCACCCAAATGCGCCGAACGCACACCCGAACGCCGAAGAATATTGGGCGACTGGACCGTGCTCGCCGCGACAATGACTCCCTTGCGCGCGTGCACTCGGAGCACATGCGGCCCGCCGGGTCCCTTCATCGTCGCGAGGACCGCGACCGCGCGACGCCCGAGCATCTCGACGCGCTGCACCTCGGCGCTGTGATAAATGCGACCGCCTGCGCGCAGGGTCCGGGGCACGAAGGTGATGGCCATGGACTGCTTTTTTGCAGTGCGACAGCCGTTGCCACACGCCGAGCTCGCGTCGCAGCCCGTGTCATAGCGATGGATCACGTGGGACTCGATGCCAAGACGCGCCGCGCCGAGCCCGAAGATGGCGCTGTTTTCGCCAAGCGCTTGATCTGAGACGGGGCGTACGCTGAGGGCGTCTTCGAGAAAGGTAAAGTGCGGATCCAGTGATTTTTCAAGCGAATCGACGCCGAGGCGCTCGGTCCACGCGGCGAGGATGTCCTCGGGTGTGCGCCACGCGATGGCCGAGTTAATCACGGTCGTTCCGCCCACGCAGCGGCCCTGCATGTACGGAATAATCGAGCGTCCGTGCGCGACGTTAGTCCCCATCCCGCGCCACAATTGCTTCAGCGCCGGAAAGAAATCTCGCTTGAATTCCCGGGTCCGCACCCACGGGCCCTCTTCGACGATCACCACGCTCTCGCCCGCCTCTGCGAGCGTGCAGGCCACCGTCGCGCCCGCCGCGCCGCTGCCGACAACCACCCAGTCGGCCACGTCGTCAAGCGTACGGCGCGCGAGCGTGCAATCGATGTCACTGCCCTCAGGGAGGGTGCCCAAGTCATCGCTGTACCCCTCACGATCACGCGTGACAATGTGAGGTGCTTCGTAGGCATTCCAGGGGAGAGTCATGCGGAGCGCTCCGTGGTCTGAGGGTCTGTATTGTTGCTGGTTTTTGCGCGGCGAAGTGCCTGCAATGCGATCAGCGCTTGGGGCTCGGCGGGGCCCCGCGTGGGCGCGATCTTTGGGCGCACCATCGCGCCGTACAGAAAGCCCGCGGTGGCCTTGAGCATCGTGATCATCTGCCTCACCACGTAGACATCCGAGGCATACAAGCGCTCAAGCACCCGCAGCCGTTTCGCCTCAGGCAGCCATTGAAACGGCTTGAGCGAAGGCGCCAACGCAAAGCTCGCGAAGAACACAAACACCACCGCGATCCGCAGCGTCGCGACAGGGAGCCAGCCCCACGCGTCCGCGAGCTCGTCGATAAATCCGGCGACGTCGCCGCCCGCGATCCCTTCGGGCAAGCGCTCGCTCGCTCCCGAGGGATACATCGTGTCGTAAATCGCGTGAATGATCCGCTTCTCCCAGCGCGAAAATCTCATGACTTCACCTTCGTCCGCTTGCTCGATGCGAGCTGTTTTGTCTGCATTTTTGCAGTCGGTTCGATCACTGTCCCGCCCATCACTTCGCGCTCAATGGCACGCTGTGACGTGCGATCGAGCCCCTCGAGCGTGGCGCGCAACGCCTCGCGGGCAGCCTGCACATCGCGCGACGCGATGAGCGCAATCAACGGCGCATACATCCGCTGCTGGGCCCGCGGCTTGGGATACATCGCCCGCGTCAACATGGGGTCTTCGTCCGGAAATCTTGCCACCGTGTTGAGCAACAGCTCCAACGCCAGGTTGCGCCCCGCGCGCACGACCGCACGCGCGAACTCGACATCCCCGCGCGCAAACGCCACCACGTCCCGCACCCGCCCCCGCTGAAGCGCTGCGAGCGACTCAAGGAGCACAAGGTCCTCTTGGGTGTGCCGCGCCGCCGCCAACGCCACCGCCTCGGTCGCGACCGCCCTCCGCAGCTCAAGAACATCCCGCACATGCGCGATGTACGCGCGGCTGTCTCGTGTCCGCATCACCGCCAGCAGCTCCGGCAGCGACTCGATCCCTCCGTGCTGCCGAAAGTCTCGCACCACCGTCCCGATCCCGTGCTGCGTCGCAACCAAGCCCAAAGCCTCGAGCCTCGCCAACGCAGCCCGCAAGGTCAGCCGATTAACCGCGAGCTGCTGCGCCAGCTCCCGCTCGGACAAGAGCTTAGCCCCCGCAGCCCACGCCCCACTCAAGATCCGCGCGCGCATTTGCTCGGTGATCGCGTCCACGGCGGTGCCACGGCCCACGGGCTCAAGCTGCGGATGGGTCTCTTCGTGCAGTGCCAACGGTCCTCCAGTGTTTGAGTGGTTCAACCACTTAGACACCCGACTACTACGCTACACGGCGCCCGCTGTGCAAGCCCTTCCCCCTCGCGATCGCCCCCCCTAACCCCACCTGGATGTCCCCTCAGACCCACTCAGCTCCACTCAGGCCCACTCAGGCCCACCCAGGCCCCCCACCGCGTGACCACTACGCATGCGCAGGATGAAGCGAAGCCGGGTCAATCCCCACGGACAACAGCGCCTGCTCAATCTCGGCGCGCTGCTCTAAGAGCGCCTCACGCTCGGCGTCTACCCCCAGCACATCCCCCAGCTCTGTCGCCAAGGCCAAGGCGTCCTCTGCGAGCTTCTTGAGCTTCTTGAGCTTGGTCGAGGTCGCCGCGTCAATCACGGGCAACGACGCATAGCCCGCGTTGGCCGCCGTGATGTCCGACGTGATCTGATGAAGCGCGTCGCGGGCGCGCTCAATCCCCCCAAAGGCCTCAAGTCGTTGCGTTAACCCCAGCATCTCTCGCTCGGCTTTCTCGCGGATGGCTGTCCGCACAAAATCATTGTTGCTCGACGTGGTGGTTGCGCTCTTCTCTGCGGTGTTCTTGCTCATGGTAGAGAGAGCTTTACACGCGTCCCGAGCACGGCGCCAACGACATAGGACAGACTATGTCACAGCATTTCTGCCAGTAAATTCCCTATTGATTGAGGCACTCCCACATGACGTCACCGCTCGCCTTTGACGACGCCGGCCAGGGTCCCGTGACCCTGTTGCTGCATCCGTTTCCGTTTGATCGTCGGGTGTGGCGCGCTGTCAAACCTGAGCTCGCGCTCCACCGGCGAGTCCTCAGCGTGGACCTCTTGGGCTTCGGGCACAGCACCAGCAAGACCCCGCCGCGCACCATGGACGCGCACGCCGACGCGCTCGTTGCGCTGCTCGATTCGCTGCAAATCGACCGCGTCGCCGTCGCAGGGCTCTCGATGGGAGGCTACGTCGCCCTCGCCCTCAGCGCGCGCTACCCGGCGCGCGTCTCACACCTCTGCCTCATCGACTCGCGTGCCAGCGCCGACACCGAAGAGGCCAAACAGGGACGCAAGCAATCGATGGCCTTGGTCGCCTCGCAGGGCGTCACAGCGCTCTATGACGGCATGGAGTCGCGGCTCTTCTCTCGCGATCCTATGCCGCAATTTACGGACTTTGCGCGCGCAGTCGCGTCAGGCCAGAGCCCCAACGCGGTGCTCGCTGCCCTCGTCGCGATGCGCGATCGCAGCGACTACCACGACCACTTTGTCTCGCTCTCGATCCCGACGCTCTGTGTCGCTGGATCGCTCGACACGCTGACGCCACCCGACGAGCTCGCGGCCCTCGCGGACGCGCACGCACACGGACAATTTGTGCTCTTAGACGGCGCTGCGCACCTGCCCTGCATCGAGCGTCCCGAGGCGCTCGTGCGCGCACTCAACGCATTTCTTCCTTCGCGCTAGGCCATCACGACGTGGGCTGCGATAGGCTCTGCCCACTCAGCATGACAGCCAGCATCTCGATTGAGCTCTCGCTCGAATACCCGAAACTCCAAGAGCTCGTGCAGCGATGGACCGAGCTCTCGACCGACGTCCACGTCACTGATTTTAGCGTGCACGCCCGACAGCTTCACGTGTCGCTCGATTCGCACCGCGGCGCGCTGTTTCTCGAGAACGCGACCCTCCAAGCGCAGGGCCCCACCGACGCGGCACAAGACGCCCGGATCGAGTGCAACCAGCTCGCGATCAAACAGTGCACCATCGCGCTAGGCGAGATCGCAGAGACGCTCCGCCCCGCAGAACTGCGCGCCTAACGCCCCTCAAATCACTCACTCTTCGGCGAAACGGACCCCGCCAAACTCGCCCTTGAGATCATCGTCGAGCTTGTCCGCGACGCGCGCCATCAGGCCCACGCAAGCCAGCAGCTCTTGGGGGTCAAGGTGATCGCCGAGCAGGTTGTGTGCGAGCCACACGCCACGGTCATGTGTGTACGCCTTGCCAAAAAACAGCGCCTTGTTGAGCTCGTCGAGCTTGCCCAAGAGCCCCGGGGTGCGCTCGACATCTTTGAGCACTGGGCACACAAGCTCGACCACGACGTGGTCGCCAAGCCACGCCTCGACCTTGATAAATACCGCAGCAGAACCCTGGCGAACGTAGATCCTCTCGCCCTTGAGCCCATAGCTGATGTTGGACTCAGTCAGAATGTCGATGATTTTCTGATGGACTGTCTCAATCGTGGTCATCGCTCAGCTCGCTCCGTCGCTGTCTTAGGTGTTGAGATGCGATTCATCGGAGCAAACCCTGCACGAAATCAACTCGCACACGGGCCGCTCGACAGCATCTGAGCCACCGTACCACGGCGCCCGCCGTAGGCTCCGTAGTCTTTGACAACGCCCCTCAGCGACATCCCACCAAGCCACTGACGGGCGCTTCGTACGCGCGCGTACACGCTTGGCCGTAGAGCGTGATTTCACCGTAGCCTTGGTCGCTCCAGTCCCAGCCGTTGATGTGCGCGCGGTCACGCGGCACCACCAACCCGCCGACATCGATACGGATCCCGTCCGGGTCCGAAGGGCGAGAAGGCGTCACAAACGCACAGCGCGTGAGCGTCGTCGAGATGTCCCGAAACGTCGCGAACAACTGGTCGCTGCGCCGCACGGAGTAATACCGATACTCGCCAACCGGGTTGGCACGCTGGCCCGCGACAGCCATCGCGTTGAGCGTCGCGATCATTGGGCCTTCGCTGGGATTATCCAGGCCAATCACGTACGTGTACAACCCCTGCGAGGCGAAGCGCTGAACAGTCTCGACGACGTTGACGCGGTCAAGACAGAACCAACGCGCGAGCGCCGGGTTGTCCGCGCAGATGTCTCGCCCAGTGGGGTCTTCGACCGCACAGACACACTGGTTGGTCGGGACCGTGGGATTGCAGTTGGGTCCACCATCGGTCGCGAGGATGAGGTAGCGCGCTTTGGAGCGATCGGGGTCGGTCTCGGCCAAGCGCAACAAGGGCTCGCCGGCGGTGAGCAGCGCTGAATTGGTGGGCGTTCCGCCACGCGGACGTGTGGTGTCGAAGATGCGCAACAGCGCGCTCGCGTTGTTCAGTCGCGGCGTGATGATGTTGTACGAGAGGTTGTTCGGGTTGACCGTGCAGTACTCTTCTTGCGTAGGGGATTCGGTCACCGGGACGCGCGGAAAAAACAGCGCACCCATGCTCAACCGCGACTCGACCTCGCCCACGAGGGAAGCGCGCAGCGCGTCACGCAACATGCTCCAGCGCGAACCCGAGCGCCCTGCGTCGGCGAGCGTCGCCTCGAGCGGCGCGTCCATCGAGCCCGACCGATCGACCACAAACGTGACCTCCGCGGTCCGCTGGATCAGCGGAAACCTCCCCGGAACACACGCCTCGTAGCGCACAAACGGCACATCCCGAAGCTCAGCGACATCCATCGAGGCGTCGTGATCAATTTCAGGCACCTCAAGCCCTGTCTTTGCGCCGCAGCCCAAGAGCTGAACGGCCATGCAAAAACCTAGGGATGCGCGCTTGCGATAGCTCATACGATTATCTCGCTGCGAAGAGCGCGGGGTCACGCGCTTGTCTTGTTTCAATGCCCGCCGTGGGTCAACATGGAGGGACGCGACGAGCACTACAGCAAGGGCGATGCCGTACGCAAAATCATTGAAACTATTGAGTTATTTGATGTTCGTCTCTGAACTCGACGGCGAGGCGTCAAGCTGCTAACGGTCGGGCAGCGCGCCTTCGATGGGCTACCGATCTCTGCAACCCACGCGCGCGTTCACTCGCGCTCCGGGCTGCGAGGCGCTCGCACACGTGCTGCCAAAGAAGGTCAGCTCGCCAAAGCCTTGGTCGGTCCAGTCCCACCCCTGCGTTCGCGTCACATCGCGCGGAACCACCACGCCATTGATCTCGACATCGATCGCGTTGGGGTCGTCAGGACGCGAAGGCGTCACGAACGAGCACTGCGAAATCGAGCCCACGATGGTGTCAAACGCGCGCTGCAAATCCGCAGGCTCACGCACTGAGTAGTATCGACGACCCATGGGGTCGGTGCGCGGTCGCCCTCCGGCTACGGCCATGCGATCGAGCACGGCGAGCAGGTCTTGCCGAGTCGTCATCGAGCCATCGAGCCCGACCACAAACACTGGAATCGCGCTCACAGAAGGGTCTGTCGGCATCGCGACGTCTTGCACAAGGGCGACCGTCCGCGCGTCGTCGAGGCAGTTGTAAATCCCGATGCGTGGGTCTGCGCGACATGCCATCGGATCGCTCGAAGTGCACACACACGACTGCGCCGGCGAGGGGTTGTTGCGGTTGCAGTTGGGTCCGCCATCGGTCGCCAAAACGATGTACCGCGCGGAGCCTCGGCCGGGCCTCGAGCGCAGATATTGGGCGGTCTGTTGCAGTCCATCGAACGTTGGCGTGCCGCCACCGGGCCGGGTGGTGTCAAAGAAACGCACGAGCGGCCCGGCGTTGTTGAGCGCCGGCGCAAGGTCGATCCCCGCGAGGCTCCGACAGTTGGCGTCGAGGTCGGGATTGCCGGGCGTGATGGGCTGAGGATAAAACTTGGCGCCGAAGCTCACCGTCCGTTGATACGCAGGCAAAATGCGGTCGAGCGCGTCGCGCAGGACCTGCCATCGCGAAGGCTCTCCCACCGGCATCGTGTTGCCATCGAGCGAGAACGCCATCGAGTTAGAGCGGTCGACCACGATCATCACTTCGGCCCCGCGTGGGTCGAGCGGAAACCTCCCCGGCACACACACCTGGACCTCGGGCTCACTCGTGACGTCCTGCACATCCGGGACGTCCACCGCGTCCATCGCGTCCGCGTCGACCACCGTCGCGTCGCTCGGAAATATCGGCACCAACAGCCCCGTCTTCGCGCCACACCCCGCGCTCACCACAAGCCCAAGCGCGCCCGCCACAGCGAGCCCTCGCTGTCTGACACCGCGCTCTAACCGCACACTGTAGTTCACACGCATCACACCCGTGGTTGTGCCACGAACCCACACAGCCTGCCCACCCTGCAGCCCAAATGATCGCGCGGATAATCGCAGACCGCGACCATGTTATGTCATCACACAAACATCGGTCTTGTGTCTTGTCCAAGTACGGCGACCGGCCCTGCGTGTGCCACCCGCGCGTCGCGTGTGACACCATCGCCGCCCGTGAATACCCGACGATGGTTCGCTCACTGCGGCGTGTTGCTCGCAGCATCCTGTACTCGACCTGGAATTTCGCAGCGCGAAGTGCAAAGCACGCCCCCCGCCGCGGTCACCGCCGCGCCCACCGCGCCCGTCGCCGATCCGCGCGCCGCCGTGCGCTCCGATGGCCGGCTGCCCTCTCTTGCCAGCCCTGTCAGCTACGAAGTCGAGCTCAACATTGACCCATCGCGCGAGGGCTTCACGGGGACGATGACCCTCGTGCTCAACGTGCCCGAGAGCACGCGCACGCTGGTCATGCACGGCCGCGAGCTCTCGATCGATCGCGTATCGCTGCTTGATGAGCGTGGGCGCCCGTACGCTCAGGGCCGCGCGTCGTCCCGGGCGAGCGCTGGCGGACACGGCGAACCCGAAGAGCTCCAGCTCGATTTTGACGAGCCCATCCAGGGTGCCAACGTGCGACTCGCGATCCAGTACCACGCCGCTTACAACCGCGCGCTGCGAGGTCTGTATCGTGTGCAACAGGGCAACCGCTGGTACGCGTTTACACAGTTTGAGCCCAACGACGCCAGGCGCGCGTTTCCGTGCTTTGACGAGCCGGGCTTCAAAGTGCCGTGGACACTTTCGCTAGTGATTCCGCACGCGCTGACTGCGGTGGCCAACTCAAACGTTCGGCAGCTGCTTCCCCTCGCGGATGGCCACGACCGCGTGATGTTTAACCCCACACCCAACACGTCGAGCTACCTCATCGCGTTCGCAGTCGGTGAGTTTGATGTCGTCGAACACGCACCCATCGAGCTCGACCTCAACGGGGTCCACAGCAGCATCCCGCTGCGCGCGATCACAACCCACGGCCAAGGCGCGTTGGCCCGCGCCGCGCTCGACATCACCGCAGAACACGTCGCGATCTTGTCTCGGTATTTCAACCGCGCATACCCCTACGAGAAGCTCGACATCGTCGGCGTCCCCGAGTTCGGCGCGGGCGCCATGGAGAACCCGGGACTCATCACATTTCGAGAAGAAATGCTGCTCTTTGATCCGGCTCGGGCAGCCGCAAGCACGCGCCGCTCCGTCGCCGGGATCATCGCCCACGAGCTCGCCCACCAGTGGTTCGGAAACCTCGTCACCATGCGCTGGTGGGACGACCTCTGGCTCAACGAAGGCTTCGCCACCTGGGCCGCCACCCGCGTGATGGACACCTGGCAACCCACGCTCGGGTCTCACATCGAGTCAATCCGCGGGCGTGGCTGGGCCATGGAGCAAGACGCCCTGCCCTCGGCGCGCATCGTTCGTCAGCCCGTTCGCAGCACCTCCGAAGCCGAAGAGGCCTTCGACGGGATCACCTACGTCAAGGGCGCGAGCTTCTTGCGCATGATCGAGGCCTCTCTCGGAGAAGAGCCCTTTCGTCGCGGTGTGCAGCGCTACATGCAGGCCCACGCTTGGCAAAACGCGACAGCCCAAGACCTCTTCACCGCCCTGAGCGCCGAGGGCTCGCTCGATGTCGCCGCCGTCGCACACTCGTTCTTGGACCGACGTGGCGTGCCCGTGGTGCAAATGTCCATCGACTGCACCGCGGGGGGTCCGCCCACTGTGAGCGTCACACAGCGCGAATGGCTCGCCGTCGGCGGCGTCGCTCAGCCGAGCTCTCCATGGCTGATTCCCCTGTGTTTTCGCTACGAACAATCACCTCAGCCTGTCACACAGTGCACGCTGTTGAGCCAAGCCCAGACCAGCGTCCCGCTCCGCACCGACGCGCAGCCCAACGTGCGCTGCCCGCGATGGATTCATCCGAATTTCGACGAGTCCGCGTACGTGCGTTATGCGCTCACACCCCCCGTCCGCGCAATGTTCGCACCGGCTGTGTGGCGCACGCTCAACCGCGCAACACGCGTCGGACTCGTAGACGCCGCCTGGGCCGAATTGCGTGCCGGAACCCTCGGCGCCGACGACTACCTCACCCTCATCGAGAACATCCGTGGCGAGCGCGACCGGCTGATTCTTGAGCAAGTGATCAACGCCTTCGCGAGCCTCGTCGACGACCACGCCGACGGCGCAACCCGGACGCGCCTGCGTGCATTCGCCGCATCCTGGCTGCGCCCTGCCCTCGATGCACTCGGACTTCAGCCTCGCGCCAATGACACCGAGGACGACAAGCTCTCGCGCAAATCACTGCTCTCTGCGCTCGGCACCGTCGCCCTCGATGCGCCCACTCGCGCCGCATGCGAAGCCAGCGCGACGAGCTACTTTCGCGACCCCGCGAGCGTCCCCGCAGAGCTCGCGCTCACAGTGCTGCCAATCGCCTCGATGAGCGCAGACGTCGCCCGGCTCGACGCGATCACCGCGCGGCTCGCCGTCTCCACCATCACGCCGCAAGAGCGCTCGGTCCTGCAGCTCTCGCTTGTCACCGCGCTCGACCCTGCGACCCTCCGCAATGGCCTCGATCGAACGCTCACGGACTCGGTCCGGCGCCAAGACGTCATTCGGCTCATCCGCGTCGCGCATGGCCACCCCGAGCGCCGCGAGACCGTCCGTGTGTGGGTGCTCGCGCACTTCGAAGCGATCACCGCGCGCTTGACCGACGAGCTCGCGATGCACCTCGCGGGGCTCGTCGGAGACACCTGCGACGCGAGCACGCGCGAGGTCTGGACCCAGTTTTTCACGGCCCGTGCAACGCGCGCAGACCGCGCAGAGCGCGCGCTCCATGAGGGCAGCGACGCGTCACGCCAATGCGAAGCGCTGCACGCGTTGGTCGCCCCGCGGCTGCTGCAATGGCGCGCTCCGAGAGCCGCACGGAGGTAGGGCCCTGCGAGTGCGCTACGATCGAGCATGCGCTCATTCGTGCCCACACCGTTGAACGCGTACCGCGCCGCCATTGCAGTCCTGTGGGGCTCTCTCATCGCGCCCAATCTGGCGCACGCGCAAGACCAATGGGCTGATATTTCGCCCGGAATTCGCGTACTGCACCGCGTCACACGTCACGCCGATCGCTCTCCGCTGCGCGTGCACGTCGTGGTCCTTGACCCGTGCCTAGCGCAGCTCTCTGTCCGCGCGACGACCCCGACCGAGAGCGGAATGCTCACGTCACGATGGGCCCGCAGAGTGCACGCACGCGTGGCAATCAACGGAGATTTCTTCGATCGTCCGACCCGCCCGCTGGGCCCCTCGCGTGGACTCGGGCAAGACTTCGCCCCACGTGAGAGCTACTACTTCGGCGCGATCGTCTTCAGTTCGCCTGGAAATTTACTCACTATTTCTCAGTCTGGCGCACCGCCCACGGCACGTGATTTTCTCGCGACGCAAGAGCGCATTGTCTACCAAGGCCAAGCGCGCATCGACCGCCACGTGCGCCACTCACAGCAACGGCACCCACGCTCTGCCATTGGATTTTCACGCGATGGACGCACCCTCGCGCTCGTCGTCGTCGACGGACGCTCGGCGCGCTCGGTAGGCGCTACGACCCCTGAGCTCGCGCTCATCCTGCGTGACCTCGGTGCGTGGGAGGCCGTGCGTCTCGATGGCGGCGGCTCATCGACGCTTGTAGTCGACGGGCGTGTGATCAACCAACCCAGCGACGGCGGCGAGCGAGCGGTCGCAAACCACATCGGCTGGCTCGAACAGAGCGGCCCGGGCGAGGACATCTGCCAGCGAGATCACACCATCAGCGACGGCGCACCCCAGACCGATGCGAGCTTTCCGGCGAGCGCGCGCCCGGCTCGGATGACCGCGGTGCTCCCTATGCACGAACCCACCATTCGCCCCGTTGCGAGCACCGCGCGCAACGGTAGTCTCTCGACCCCAATTCAATGAACGCAAGCTCACCCCTCCGTGTCGGTCTGCTCGTCGGTCGCGAGCGATCGTTTCCCGACGCGCTGATCCAAGAGATCAACGCCCGCGCGACCGATGTCGTCGCCGAATACGCCCGCGTAGACATCATGCGCGCTCACGAACCCACACCCTACGCAGTCCTGGTGGACCGAATCTCGCACGAGGTCCCCTGTTACCAAGCATGGCTCAAGCACGCAGCCCTCATGGGCACGCGCGTCATCAACAACCCTTTTTGGCGCACGACGGACGACAAGTTTTTCAACGCTGCGCTCGCAGAACGCCTCGGCGTCGCGGTGCCGAAGACCCGTCTTCTACCGAGCAAATCGTATAGCAAAGACATCTCGAGCGCGTCGCTTCACAACCTCGCCTACCCGCTCTCGTGGGATGCCATGTTCGAAGAGCTCGGGTTTCCGATGTTTATCAAACCCCACTGGGGCGGTGGCTGGCGCGATGTGCACCGCGTGACCTCGCCCGAGGACTTCTTCGCCAAGTACAATACGACAGGCGAAAAGGCCATGATCGCCCAAGAAGGCATCGAGTGGACGCAGTACGTCCGGTGCATTGTCATCGGTCGCGCCGAGGTGCTCCCCGCCCCGTGGGACCCTCGGTTGGGACACTTCGATCGCTACACTGGCGCACAATCGTCCATGCCCCCGCTGGACGACGCGACACGCGCACGAGTGATCCAAGACGCGCGCACACTCTGTGATGCCCTGGGCTATGACATGAACACCGTCGAGTTCGCGATCCGCGAGGGAATTCCCTACGCAATTGACTACATGAACTCTGCCCCCGACTTTGACAAGACCTCCCTCGGCGACGCGCAGTTTGAGTGGGTCGTGCGCACGATGGCCACTGAGATCATCGAGCAAGCTGGCGCACAACAGAGCGCGCCAGTGCTCCCCCGCTCGATTCGGCAGCTGCTCGGCTAGCCCAAGACTCGCGCGAGATGGCATCCTGCGGGCGCCATGGACATCGCGCGCTCGGCTCTCTTATGGACCACCTCGTTGCTCGTCGCGAGCTGCACCTCGACGAGCGAAAATCGCGACGCCGCGATGGACACCGTGACTGTAGATTCGCAAGACGAATCGCAGGTCAATCACGACGCCGCGCGCGACATCGAGGCCGCGCCTCCACGACCTGCGAGCACAGAACACTGCACCTACGAACCCCTCGGCGCGACCGCGCACGCCGGCACCACCGTAAGCGAAGGAAACGTTCGGGCTGGCACGGGCGAGGTCGTCATCGACATGCCAGTCGGCACCGTCCTCGGTGGCTTTCAGTCCCGTGCCAATCGAACGCGCGCCGTCGACCGCCGAGACGCTCCGAGCGCCGACGTGTTCGTGCCCTCCATCGGCATCGAGACACGCTCCATGGCGCGTGCCCTCGCGATCACCGCGGGCGACGAGACCGTCGTCCTCGTGAAGCTAGATCTTCCCCTCAACTACGAATCCCTCGTGTTCGAAATCGAAGACGCGCTCGGCCCAGAGTTTCGGGGAAAAGTCATCGTCGCGACCAGCCACTCGCACGCTTCTCCCGGACAATTCACTGCAAATCCTGTGATCTCGCTGGGGCTCGGGCGCTACCGACCGCGGATGTATCTTCGCGTCCTCGCCGCGGCGACTCAGGCCGCCCGCGAGGCCCTCAGCACACGACGTGACGCCAGCCTCGGATTCGCCCACGACGGTGCCTTTGACCCAACCAACGAGGTCTCGCGCGATCGCCGACCACAGAACGATTCGCTCGCCGGCGGACCCCAAAAAGACCACGACCTCTTTGTCCTACGCGTCGACGACCGCGCGACGTCCCTGCCCCTCGCGATCCTGCCCATCTTCGGAGTCCACGGGACCGTCCTGAGCGACACCAACGCGTACGCCTCCACCGAGGTCACCGGCGCGGTCGAGCGCGTCCTTGAAGAGCACTTTGATCATCGCGTCCTCGTGATGCATCTGCAGGGCGCCGCCGGAGACGTCTCTCCGGGCGGAGACTCTATGACCGCGTGCGAGGGGATCGCGCAGTGCAGTGATTTGGCCCGTCTAGAGCTCGTAGGTCATCGCGCGAAGGACTCGATTTTAGCCGCGTGGACCCGCGCAGGGACCTCGCTCCGGAGCTCACTCGCGATGGAGAGCGTCACGCGCAGCGTCGCGCTGGGCCCCGATTGGCGAACGTTCTCGATCCGACGCGATCGCGCGAGGCTCGAGTACGCCCCCTTCGTTCGCAGACGCCTCCCCGACGGACTCATCTTCGATTCAATGGGCGTGGTCCTCTCGCCCATTGACGAATTTAACGCGATCGCAGGTGCTGGATTGTGCGGTGCAGACTCGCGCCCACTCGTGCCCATGGCGGCGCTCCCAGGGGTCGCAGAGCTCGCGCCCTACCGCTCGTGCATCGACGTCGAACGTGGCGCGCTCTTTGTCTTCGCCGTGGGCAACATCGACCCAGAAGAGACCCCCGTCTGCGCGAGCACGCGGACCAACCTGACAGCGCTCCGCATCGGCGACTTTATGCTCGCGACCCTCCCCGGCGAGCCCGTCACGCTCTTGGCGCAGTCTCTTCGCGCACGCTCGCCCGTGGGACAAGAGCGCACCGCGGTCATCGGGTACGCGCAAGGACACATGGGTTATTTGCTCACGCCCGAAGACTGGCTCCGGGGCGGCTACGAACCCAACATCAACCTCTGGGGACCTCTTGAGGGCGAGTACCTCGTCGAGCAGTCCGCCGCGCTCATGGCCCTCGCGATGACCCCGACGCGAGAGAACGCTGCCGTCGAAAGCACCCGGCTGGCCTACCCCTCCCACGTTGACATGCTCGCTGTGCCGCAGCCCTCTCCCACGGCCGGAACCATCCCTCGCGAGGTCCCCGCCGAGGTCTTCGCCCGCGGTCGCCCCGCGATCACAACAGCGCAGCCAAACTCACGGATTCCACGGCTCCAAACAGCGCGGTTTGTCTTCCTTGGCGAAGACCCCATGGGGCAAAATCCAACCGTCGTTCTTGAGCGCGAGAGCGCGCCGGGGTCGGGCACGTTTGCCCCGGTCACACGTCACTCGTCACGCCCCGTGAGCGACGGAGAGCTCCTGCTTTCCTACACGCCCCAGCCACTCATCCCTGCTGGGGCCACCCCGCGCGCGCACTACTGGGTGGTCGAATGGCAAGCCGTCGCGCCCATGGGCGCCGCGCTCGGCAATCGCGCGGGGACTCCGCTCGGAAACTATCGATTCCGCGCGTCTGGGAGCACCTGGAGCGTCACAAGTCGTGCTTTCGAAGTGACACCGGCGACGCTCGATGTGACAGCCACACGAGGGCCCACAGCGCTTCGTGTGCAGCTCCGATACAACGCCCCCGACGGCTGGCGACTGTTGACCACGACTGGACCGCAGAACCGCCCACTGCCCCTAGCGAACGAGCCGGTGACCCTGGAGCTCTCCCTCGAAGGCGAGGCGATGCCCCGTCGCATGACTGTGGGCCCCACGGACGCATTGGGCAGTGTGAGCGTCACCCTCGGGATGGACACTTCACGAGTCCGCACCGTCCGCGCGATCGATCGCTTCGACAATGAGGGATCGCTCACGCTTCCGTGACTCAGACTTACAGCGTAAGCCAACCGCGCCGCGCCGCCCGCACGACGATGTCCGTGCGAGTCGTCGCCCTGCACTTGCGCCGCAGCGCATCGAGATGAAACTTCACGGTGCTCGCTTGGATCGCCATTTTCTCAGCGATTTCCTTGTTCGAGAGCCCCTCTGCGAGCAAACGTAAGACCTCACTCTCGCGCGCCGACGGCGCATCGGTCAGGTCGCGCGACGACAAGCGAGACGCGGGGCCCAACGCCACCGGGCCCAGGGTCGCGTCCACCACCGTCAAACCCAGGCGCAGTGCATCGACCGCCGCGCGAATCTGCAAGGGAAGCGCGTCCTCGCGCAACACCCCGTACGCACCCAGCTGAAGCACCTCAGCAGCCTCGGCAGCGGCGTTTACCAACACCAAGACCCGCAGAGTCTTCTCGTTGCGCAGAGCCCCTAGGATGGCGCTCGCGGACTTGCTGGTGCAGACCAACACGCGGGTCGCCGCGTCGAGCTGCAGGCTCATCGCCCATCGCAAAGCCTCGTCGGGAGTCTTCGCAAACGAGACGCCTACATCGCTCCAATCGATCCCCGTCCACGCCGGGGTGGGATTCGTCGACGAAGCCTCGATACCCAAGGAAACCATGCCGAGCTCCTCGCAAAAATCCGGGTCTCGTGCCAACGCGACGCGACGTCAAGCGTGTGAGCCTCTAGTAGCGCACGCAGTTGCGGCCAGCATGTTTGGCCTTGTAGAGCTTCTCGTCTGCGGCCTTGATAAACTCTTCCGCGGTGTGCATGTGCTCGCCCGCGATCGCGACGCCCATCGACATCGACACAGGCAGGCGCATGCCTTCGAACATAAACACATGCTCGAAGATGCCGACACGGATCTTCTCGGCGAGGTCTACGGCTTTTTCGAGCGGCGTCTCGGGCAGCAACAGCGCGAACTCTTCGCCGCCGTACCGCGCGAACACCATGCCCTCGGCGAGGTGCTGTTTGACCAACGACGCGGTCTCTTTGAGCACGTGATCGCCAGCGAGGTGACCGTAGTTGTCGTTGATTCCCTTGAATTTATCCAAGTCGAACATGATCAACGTCAGCGGCCGTCGATAGCGCCGCGAGCGCTGCAGCTCGGTCTCTAGATGGTCGGTGAGATAGCGCCGGTTGTGGGCTCGCGTGAGCCCATCGGTGACCATCAGCTCGCCAATGGTCTGAATAAACTCAGCCTCAACGTCGCTACCCGAGAGGTACTTAAAGATCGTGTCACCGATCTTGATCAAATCGCCACGACGCAAGGCATTGGATCGCACGGACTCGTCATTGACGTAAGTGCCGTTGGTGCTCTCGTTATCGGTGATCCACCAGACTTCACCCTTGCGCTCGAACGAGGCGTGCTTGCGTGAGCAAGTCTCGCTGTCCAAGACTACGGCGTTGTCTGCACCTCGACCCACGGTGCTTACAGCCCCCTTGGAGTCAAGCACAAAGCGCCGCCCAAGCTGGTTTACATCTCGTGAATAGATGATAACGAGGCAATCATTACCGTTGTCTTTGGGTTTGCCGGTGGCAGGGCTGTACCGAATGACATGGGTCCTAGCTTGCCAGTCGTTTCCGTCGTCGGAACCGCTGCTCATCAGACCTCTGAGGGTCCTCGCTCAACCCACTTTCGTCAAGGCGAACTTGTGGACACCGCTGCGAATCGGTCAGTACTTCGCCGGTAGTCACGCACACGCCCCCCTAAGACAACCCCACCGCACATGGCCCTTGCGTTTGCTGCAGCGGCGGCGCGTTAGCGCGACGGCCGTGGTGACCTTCGTGGCTCATGCGCGGTCGCATGGGGCGTTGCCACATGGGCGCTCTGAGCGCGCCGCGACGACGCGGTCTGTGCGCTGTTCGCCTGCGGAACAGCTGCCGCCGGGCGCTTGCCCAGCCGCCTCAAGAGCTCCAACCAGCCGGCCTCACCGCTGCGCGCGAGCGGCTTGCGCGCCACGCGCCAAGCGCTAGCCGTAATGCTCGCACGATAGGCCATGGACTCTCGCCAACCGAGCCCCTGACCCTCGTCACGCAGCGCGCTCGCCGCGGTCCCGACGACCGTCACGTATTCTCGCGCAAACGACCGCAGCCGCGAGTCGTCGCCGGCGAGCAGCGCCATTGAGGCCGTCCGCGCCCGCTCGTCGATGCGCCAATAGCGAAACATCCCTTCGCGCAACACGGCGGCCCCGGGAGTCGCCGCGAGAAAGACATCGTAGAGCGCCTGCGCGAGGACCTCTCGGGCTCGCGAATACGCATAACGTTCGCTCTCGTAGCGCGCGAGCGCTGTGGCCTGTGTGGTGTGAGCGCCGAGCGACCTGGCCAACGTGACCACGTCGTGCAGCCCGATGGTCATGCCGGTCGCGGACAAGGGATGCGAACACCCTGCAGAATCACCCACCAAGACGGCGCCTTGGACATAACAGCGCTCGGTACGGATGGCTTGATTGGCGCACATCTCGACGTGGCCCGCGGTGATCGCCGCGAGCATCGCCGAGCGCAAAGGCTCGGGAACATACGGGGCATATTCGCCCACCAAGAGCTGTGCGAGCGACTGCTTGCTCCCCTTCGCCCGGTCCTGCGGAACATCTACGCACATGCGCACCTGCGAGGGCCCGACCTGGTAGGCCAAAATGGGCCCCATCGGTGCTGCAAACACGTGCCCACGGCCAGCCTCAGGCAGCGAAATCCCGTCGATCTTCAGAGCTGCCGTGAAAGACAACAGCGTGGAGCTCTCGGTGAGCCCGAGCAGCGGACGCAGCCGCGAGTGCCGCCCATCGGCGACCACCGTGAGATCTGCCCTAAATTCAAGACCCTCGCTTGTGCGCACGCCCACAACGCGCTCTCCGTCACGCAGGACGTCGGTGACCCGGTGGCCAGTCTTGACGCACACGCCGGGGCGCGAGGAGATCTCTTCGCGGAGCGCCGCCACCATCGCGTGGTGGTCCATCGCGAGCCCGTGTCCGCGAGGATAGCCCAGCAGAATTCGCTCGTCCTTAGCTCCGGTAAACACCGCGAAGCCCGTCGCTCGCCAAGCCCCTGCGCGCTCAAGGACTTGATCGAGTCCAAGCGAAGCCAGGGCCCTCACCCCGTGCGCATGAATGAGCTCGCCACGAAACCGAGGATCCGTGCCGGCCCGCGCTTCGAGCACCGTGACACGGTGCCCCTCGGCGGCCAAAGCAGCCGCAGCGCACAGGCCCACAAATCCGCCACCGACAATGAGAACTTCGCTCTTTGAAGTGATCATGACCCGAGCGATACCGCACTGATCCCTATGTGAAAAGTCTTTCGAACTTTATCTCGATTGCTGCCCATGGTTGACAGTCGGCAGTCACAGACAGGCGTCACTGACAAACGTAATTCGTCGACACTTGTCACTGAAGGTCGTCACTGAAATAGCTGCAAATTCGTTGACTTGACGCGATGGCAGCGTCTGGTCCATAGCCTTGCATCGACGAGTTCTTGCGTGCAACCCATGGACGCTACGGTGCCACGGGATCCTATCGAACTTTGTCTATCTGACTCCGTAGTCTGCAATTGTTCGCGCAAATATTTAAGAGACAACGTGATGGCAAATCTTGATGAACTCCTCGTAAAAACCAGCCGAACGTTCGCGTTAGCGATCCCGTTGCTGCCAGAACCGTGCAAGCTCGAGGTCACGATCGCGTACCTGCTCTTTCGAATCGCTGACACGTTTGAAGACGCCGCGGTGTGGCCGCGCGAGCAGCGGCTCGCCGCGCTGGGAGACTTCGCAGCGCTCCTGAGCAAGCCCGACCCTGTCCGCGCACTCGAGCTCACGACCCAGTGGTCCGCCGCGCGCCCGATCGAGCACGAGGGCTACCTTGAGCTGCTCGCAGAGACTCCCGCGGTGCTCGAGGCCCTCGCGTCGCTCAGCCCCTCTGCAAGGCACATCGTCACGCGCCACGCCATCCGCACGACCGAGGGCATGGCCGAGGTCGTTCAGCGCACCGACAACCGCGGAAATCTGCAACTACGAGACGTCGAAGACCTCAAGTCCTACTGCTACATCGTCGCAGGAATCGTTGGAGAATTGCTCACCGAGCTCTTCATCCTCGACGCCCCTCAGCTTCACGCCGTGGCCGGCGAGCTCAACCAGCACGCCATCGCATTTGGCGAAGCCCTGCAGCTGGTCAACATCCTCAAGGACAGCGACGACGACGCCGAAGATGGCCGCGTGTTCTTGCCACCCAAGAGCGAGCGTGGACCTATCTTTGAGCTCGCGCGCGAGGATCTACGTTGCGCCAAGCGCTACGTCGCAGCGCTGCACGAGGCCGAAGCCCCCGCGGGCTTCCTCGCGTTTACTTCGCTACCCGTGTTGCTCGCACAAGCCACCCTCGACCGCGTCGAAGCGCTCGGCCCTGGCGCCAAGGTCGAACGAGGCGAAGTCGTCGCGATGATGGCCCATGTCCACAACGCGATTGATCATCACAACAACCCCCTGGCGATCTGACTACTCGCGACGATTCACTGCAATTTCTCAGTCAGTTATCTTCGAAGCAGTAGATCCGACGCTCGCCATCGCAATTGCGCGCGAGGTTGCGTTGCGTCCAGTCTTGGTTCGAGTCCTGCAATCGCCCCGACATCCCTTGGACCGAGCTGCTGTCCGACGTAAACCCGCGGCAGGTGTTCACCGCGACCAGCCCCGTAGAAAAGGTCCCGGTCCACGCCTCGCCCGAAATCAACAGGCCCGCCTCGTCAACGTTAATCGGTACGAGCAACGAACCGGCAAAAAGCGCAGCATAATTGTTGGCAACTCTCACACCCGTCACAAGGACGTAGGGCAGGTCCGGCGAGTTGGAGAAACTCCCACTCGGGCTCTCCATATCGTCTGAGAGCCACGCGCGCCAGGCTCCACCCAAGCCAGCAGCGGTCGCCATATTTGTGCAAGACCTGTTCGCTCCGGTGGGCCCTCCGAGGTTGCCTGTGAAGTTACTTCGGCTCGAGGCAAAGACCCGGCGAGCGGGCACGCACGACCGACTCACACAAGCCATCAACGCACCGCAAGACGTCCGAGTACACGGCGCAGCGTCAGGGCCCCCGGCGTCGGAGCGCCCCGAATCTACGGGACCAACGACGACATCGGACGGCGTGATCGCGTCCGCAATAACATCGCGTGGCGTGGTCACATCTGGAGGCACCATGGCGTCGCCGCTGTCCAGACTCGCATCCTCAGCGTCGGCTCGCATCACCACGTCTCCAGCCTCGGATGGCTCGCGATCGTTTGCCACATCCATCACATCGGGCTGTTCACCAGCGTCTCGCTCGTTGGCTACGTCCATCGCGTCTGCCTGCATTTGGTCAGGCACAATGATCGTGTCAACCTGGGCGCCGTCGACCGAACTACCGTCCGGTGCTTTGGCGTGCGGCAGTGCACACGACGTGACCCACAACAGCGATCCGCTTGTGATGACCCGGCCCATTACGCGAAGAGGATTAGTCACGATACCGAACAGTAAAACATCTTCGCGTGCGAGGTGCCACAACCACATGCGAGGCAGACAGCTGTGAAATTACAGGTCCGATGTGCGCGAATGGGTGTGCCACTCGGCAAGCGCCCACAACGGAAAGTATCTTCGGTAGTTCTCGTAGTTGATCAGACAGGTGCGATTAAACACACCCACCAGCGACTCGCGAGGCCAAGCGCCGCCGGGCTCTTGCCGAAGCAACAGCCACTCGGCCGCGCGATCCATGGCGTGAGTGTCCTGGTTTTTTGCACGCACAAGAGTCATCAGCGCCCAGGACGTGTTCGCCGCGTGGCCTTCGGAGTGGTCGATCCATCGCCTCTCGACACACGACCTCGGGTGCTCGCCCCACGCGCCGTCTGCGCGCTGTTTAGAGAGCAAAAACTCACACGCGCGGACAATCGCGGGATCCGCGTGTGCGGCCCCCGAGGCGAGCAGACCGCTCACGCCAAACCAGGTTCCGTAGGTAAAACACACGGCCCACGAGCCCTCGAAGCTGCCGTCGTCTCGCTGCTTCGATCGCAAAAATGCTGCGCCGCGACCGAGGGCCTTGGCAATTGCGTCTTCAAATTCGCCCACAAAGTGCGCTCTGGCCTTCGCCAGCGCCTGCAGCACCGCGCTGGTGCACTCGACATACGAGTAATCGACCATGATGTCGCCAAACACCTGCGACGGGTTCAGAAGCTCGAGCCACGCGCCCCCACGTTGACGCTCGTACGAGGCCCAACCTCCATCGTCGTTTTGCCACGAGAGCATCAACCGCACGCTGTCTCGAAGCAGCGCTGGGTCGACCGCGGTGGGCTTGTCCATCGCACTCAATGCGACCTTAAACCCCTCGGCCGTGCAATCGGTGATGGGCCATCCGTGAGGGCGATTAGAGAAGGGCCACCCACCGCGCGAGCGATGGCGATAGTGCTCTTGGTGCGCCGGGACATCCTCGAGGATCTGATTATCCCTGACAAATCGCTGGGCTTTTGCGACCATCTCCTCGTACTCGTGGGCCATGGGAGTGGCCTCGATGGCCTGCAACGCAAACGCCGTGTCCCAGAGCTCGGTGCTGTTGTAGCCCTGCATCTTGAGCCCATCGTGCCCCTCCCAGAGATACCAGTTCTCAAGCTGCGCAAAGCCCCGCTCGGCGCGCGCAAGGTCCCCCGCGACGACATGACAGAGCGTATCGAGCGCAGCGTTCACTGGCCCAATCTTGATGTCCGACGTGACGTTGTCTTCGTAGACGATGTGCTCGTACACGGCGGCTAGGGCCTTCGCCCGCAGCGCCTTGTTGTGCATGGACTCAAAGAGATCCATCGCGCGGTTGGCCGCCCGAAGCGCAGCGCTGTCGGGACGATAGGCGTCTTCGCTTGCAAGGGTGTCGCGATGGCCCGCGAAGTCGATGTCACTGTATTTTTGCGGATAGAGTTCGTCGCGCAGCGCCAACGTGAGGGTGTCCGCGGGTGAGGTCGCGCGCAGGCCGTACAGATAGGCCATGGGGAGATAGACCTGTCGGCAGTGACACCACAATCGGCCCGGATGAAACGGCGCCGACGGAGGGAGCAGCCAGAGCTCGGGCAAAATCGGATGCAGCCCCTCCCACTCGTACACGCCCATCACGGCGAGGATAAACTTGCCCCAAGAGGCGGCTCCGAGTGGCCCGTTGCGATCTCGAATCCACCCGCGCATTTGCGTGGCCACGGGGCACGCTGCAGGGGCTCCAAGCGTCCGCAACATCACGTAGGTGAGCGCGGTCGTAAACATGCAGCCGTCGCCTTCGGCGTGCAGCCCGATGCTGCCATCGGGGCGCTGAACGTTGGCGACATACTCGCGCATTCGGGTGCGTTTTTGCTCAGGGATTTCTCGTCCAGCGTAGCGACACGCCGCGACATACATGGGCAGCAAGAACATAGGGCCGCCGTAGTCGCCCCACCACGCGCCTCGCTCGGTCTGCTCACGTGCGAGCTCTTGAAGCGCCGAATGCATCGCGTGCTGTGCGAGCTCACGAAGCTCATGGCGCTCGGTGCTTGTCGGTTCTGCCGAACTCAATGTCATGCTCATGGGCTCTGCGTAACGCAGATCGAGAAGAGCCGTCCAGTCTCACGATGAGCTGGAATTTCGCTG
Organism: Deltaproteobacteria bacterium; assembly: GCA_030694465.1. Taxonomy (GTDB): domain Bacteria; phylum Myxococcota_A; class Polyangia; order Polyangiales; genus JAUXYJ01. Next base: position 77,621 of record JAUXYJ010000023.1, read on the forward strand.
ACAATTGTCGGTTTTATTTATCCGCGAATCTAGGGACCAAACTGCAGTCGGCCAAAGCGTGGGGCGAAGTGAAAGTTTCCCTGCCCTAGGATCGGCGACCATGCGAGCGAGTCTCGCTGGCCATCCCGAAACGAGTACACGTTGGCACGCCACACATCGCCCACGTGCGGCGGCACATTGGCGCGCCCCGCAGCGTCGAAGTCACGCCACGGGATGGCCATCTCGATCACATACCGACGACCACGCTCGACCCGCGCGGCCGTGCGCATGTGGGTCGACCAGCTCTGATGCCCAAACAAGCGCTGCCCGTCGCCGCCCTGCGTGATGGGCTGATTGTAGTCATCGAAGAGCGTCTCCCAGCGGGCGCCTACCGTGTCAATTTGCAGCTCATAGTAGTGCCGGTTGTCCCCGTGATCGCCCGGCTGGAGCATGAGCTCTACGGCGCTCGAGCGCTCCCAGAGGTGCGGGTCCACCGTCTCTCTTGCAAAGGGCGCCTGGACGTCATTGTCGTAGACCTGCGCGGCGACAAAAAGATGAACATCGCTCCACAAGAATCGCACGGCTCCGTTGACGTGTGAGCTCGGCTCTGCGTGCCCATTTGCAGGATGAACGAGCGCTCCGGTGGTCCCAGCCTCGCGCCACATGGGCTCGTTCATCATGCCGTCGATCTCGATCGCGTTGTCTCGGACGCGCTTGAGCGTGAGCGCAGGGATGCGCCCATCACTGCGATCTACAATGGGCTCGGTGCTCTCGCCCAGAAGCCTTGGATCGCGCTTGCAGCCCGGTGCCGCCGAGACGAGCACCAAGAGGGCCAGGATCGCTGCGTTTGTTCGACGCGTAGAAGTGCTCTTTGCCATCACCGCCGCGAAGCTAGCACCGACCCGACGCGCGACGACCGTCTCAGTGACCTCGAACGCGCACGAGCCAGTCTTGGAGCGCGGGCCCGGTCCCCACAGACCACGCGCGCAATTTCGCGATCGGGATGGCTTTTGCTGCGGCAATCTCACGCCCAAGAGTCCACTCACCCTCGACCACCATGTGATAGGCCAAGATCAGCTGGTTCATCCCGTCAAACGCGTAGTGTCCCAAGAACGTTTGGCTGAGTGGCACCAAGCCAAGCTCTTCGTGCAGCTCGCGCGCGACGGCTTCGTCTGGGTGTTCGTTGCGCTCTAAGAACCCCGACATCAACCCAAAGAACGACCCCGGCCAGCCCTTGTTTTGCACCAGAACCACGGAGTCTTCACGCTGCACAATCGCTGCCACAACGGGTGTGGGGTTGTCATAGTGGACATAGCTGCAGTCGGTCGCCGTGCACGCCAAGCGCTCACGGGTGTCGTCGCTGTCGGCGGCAGACATCGCGCGGATCGCGAGCGAATTTCCACACCAAGGGCAGTGTTTGAAGGGCCTCATGACCGCGCAGTGTAGTGAGCTTTAGGGGCCAATCGACGGATATCGCCCGAGCTCGATCGGAACATCGTAGGTGCTCCCGCCGCGGACGACACGCAGGGTGAGGTTGTCTCCCGCGACGTGACCTTCGAGCACCCGCGCGAGATCCGCTTCGACTCGGACTGGCACGCCGTCCACCCCGACGAGATGATCGGGGGTGTCCCCGGCCACGATCCCGGCGCGCTGCGCGGGGCCCCCATCTGTCACATCAAGGACTCGCAAAGCGCCTGCAAAAATCCCAGGGGCGCTCTCGCCCCGGCGCATCGCGCGCACGTTGAACCCTAGCCATGGGCGCGCGGTAATCCCGGTCCGTGAGACCAACGCTGCGATCGCACGTGCGGGCGCTCCGAACACTGCCGGGGGCGCCGCTGCCGCGTTGCTTAGACCTCTCGGACCGACCAACACCGCCGCGAGCTGTCCGCGCACGTTGAGCACACCCGAGCCGATGGACTGCGTGGGAGCGGGGTCGAGCTGCCAGGCCTCACGCAAGAGCTCTCCGTGCTGCACAAACGTGCGACGGCGGACGAAGTTAATCGACGAAATCCCAGCTGGATCGCCGGTAGAAATCGTCGCGCGGGTCTGCCTCTGCGCGCCCGGCGCGAGCGAGACTCCCGCAGACCAGTGGCCTCCGCGAGGCTGGAGCAACGCGAGGTTCCAGGGGATATCTTGTGCGACGAGCGTGGCCTGGAGCACCCTGCCGTTGGGATAGCGAACATCCACCACACGCGCAGCGCCGAGCGACGTGAGACAGGTCACAATGCGCCCATCGTCCGCGAGCACGACCCCTTGGGCGAGCAACGAGCCGCCGCCACGGATGCTCACCGCTGCTTGAGCCAGGGCTTGTGTGGGCTCTCTCGCTTGGCTCGGAGCGATGGTCACCGTGTCTGCGGTCGCCATAGGGCCCGTCGTGGGGTTGGCGTCCGTGGAAGGCCGCTCAGCCATAAACCCAAGCGCCTGCGCAGAGATAAGCGAGCCCATCGTCCACGCAATCGTTGCGAACTGTCTTTTCACCATGCGCATGTGCGAGGGAAGCATACGCTCTGAGGGCGCCTGGATTCGCCGTGAGCGCGTGATTTCGCAAAGAGCCTAAGGGTGGCCGGGCAGGCCGTCTGGGGTGCGTTGATCGTTTCACAGGGGGCTTGAAACGTAGGAGCGATCGTGCGAATCGCGTCGCGCGATGTCAGCAAACACACAGACGCTTGGGCTCGAGGGTTTTGCATGGGGAGACCTCTTTCTCCCTGAAAAATTGGCCAAACTCACTGAGCTCTTCGAAGACCACGCGAAGAGCAACACCCCAGAAGAACTCTGGACTCGCTGGACGCATTACAAACACTGCGGCGGCGAGGGGATGGCGCCCGAGGCGATCTCAGAGCTCTTGGTCCTGGTGGCGCCTCACCTCGGGACCTTTGTAGGCAAGCTCTTTAAGATCGAAGACGAGGTCGCAGCGCTGCAAAAGAGCGCGCAGAATCTGTCTGTTATTTTTCAGTTCAAACGCGATTTCATCAAGAAGCGCGTGGCCAAACGTAAACGCGCAGAGATCGACGCCGCGTCGAGTGACGACAAGCGCAAGCTAGACGCACAGGCCCGCGCGGTGCTCTCGGCAGCGCTCGTCGCACACGGAAGCGCGCGCCTCGACACGAGCGCCACAGACCCGTGGAACGATGAGCTCTACGCTGCAGATCTCACGGTCACGTTGTTGGGCCGCGAAGAGCTCTTTCGCAAGAGCCTCGCAGCCGGCGGCGCGAGCGCGACGGACGCCGACCGCGCGCTGTGCGCTGTGTTTGCACGCATGTTGAGCACGAGTGACGGCGGCGGCGCGTTGCGTGCGCTCACCGCGTGGGACGATCAATCGGTTCACGACGAGCGCTGCGCTGCGCTCTACTCGGCGGCGCTCGAGGTCCTCGATCGCTGGTGTGCCCTGCGTATGCACGACAGCGCATACGACCACCATTGGGTCTCGATTCGGATGCCCAAAACGCTGGACTATCAGCACTTGGTCCATCTGCGACGCCCCGACGCGAAGCTCCCGGAGCTCTTCGTTGGCCCGGCGAGCGCGCTGCGTGCTCGTGATGGCTTTGCGCTCACCGACGCGCGGCCCTCTGCGCGCGAGATCGCCAACGACGCGGACTACTGCATCTATTGTCACGATCGCTCGAAGGACAGCTGCTCGAAGGGCTTTGTGGACAAGACCACGGGCGGATTTAAGTCGAATCCGCTAGGGATTTCGCTGACAGGATGCCCGCTCGAAGAGAAGATCTCTGAGACCAATTTTCTCAAGAACGGTGGCCACTCAGTGTCGGCTCTCGCGGTCGTCATGATCGACAACCCGATGTGTCCCGGCACGGGCCATCGCATCTGCAACGACTGCATGAAGGCGTGCATCTACCAGAAGCAAACACCGGTGAATATCCCCGCGATTGAGACCGCGGTGCTCACCGATGTGCTGGATCTTTCGTGGGGTTTTGAGATCTACGACCTGCTCACGCGCTGGAACCCCCTGCGAGTCAACCGCCCGCACGCGCTGGCCTACAACGGCAAGAACGTGCTCGTCGTCGGCATGGGCCCCGCGGGCTACACCCTCGCAGAGCACCTGCTCAATGAGGGCTTCGGCGTTGTGGGCATCGACGGGCTCAAGATCGAGCCCCTCCCCGACGCGCTCCTCAACGAGCCGGTGCGCTCGTGGCGGACCTTCTACGAGACCCTCGACACGCGCGTTCTGCTGGGATTTGGCGGCGTAAGCGAGTACGGGATCACGGTCCGTTGGGACAAGAATTTTCTCTGGGTGGTCTACGCGACCCTCGCGCGACGCAAGACCTTTAAGGTCTTTGGTGGCGTCCGTTTTGGCGGAACCCTCACGCTCGAAGACGCATGGAACCTTGGCTTTGACCACGTCGCCATCGCCGCCGGCGCAGGTCGTCCAACGCTGATCGACATGCCCAATGGCCTCGCCAAGGGCATCCGCCAAGCGTCGGATTTTCTCATGGCGCTGCAACTCAGCGGTGCCTACAAGCACGACTCGCTCGCCAATTTGACTGTGCGATTGCCCGGGATTGTCATCGGTGGTGGCCTGACCGGCATCGACACATGCACCGAGATGCGCGCGTACTACGTGGTCCAGTGCGAGAAGGTCTTGGCGCGATTTGAAGCGCTCGCGAGCGCACACGGCGAGAAGTCCGTGTGGGAGAAGCTCAACGAAGAAGAGCGAGAGATCCTCGAAGAGGCCACCGCACACGGTCGCTTGATCCGCGAGGAGCGAGCAAAAGCGCTGACAGAATCACGAGCCCCTGACTTCAACGCGCTGATTGATTCCTGGGGTGGTGTGACGCTGGCCTATCGTCGCTCGGTCGTCGAGTCTCCGGCGTACAAGCTCAATCACGAAGAGGTTGAGAAGTTTCTCGAGGAGGGCGTGAAGTTCGTCGAGCGCGTCTCCCCCAAAGAGGCCCTCGTCGACGCACACGGCGCCGTGCGCGCGATCGTGTTTGATCGGCTCAACAGCGTCGATGGCAAGCTCGTCTCGACGGGCGAGACCGTCGAGCTCGCGGCCCGTACGGTGTGCATCGCAGCAGGGACCGCGCCCAACGCGACCTACGAGCGAGAGCTCCCAGGCACGTTTGAGATGGACCCCAAGACCAAGGGCTTTGCGCCTCATCGCGTCGAGTTTCAGCCCGACGGAACGCGCACATTGGCGCGAGATCCCATGGGATTTTTTACGAGCTACGACCGCGATGGACGCACGGTGAGCTTCTATGGCGACAACCACCCAACGTACGCGGGCTCGGTGGTCAAGGCCATGGCGAGCGCCAAAGACGGATACCCGTTCGTCGTACAAACGTTTGCAAAAGAGCTCGCCGAATTGTCACCCGCTGACCAGCCGGCCCGTGACGCGCGCTGGTCCAAGCTGGTCGCACAGCTCACCGACGAGCTCTCCGCGACCGTGGTCAGAGTCGAGCGGCTCACTCCTACGATCGTCGAGGTGGTGGTGCGAGCACCCTTGGCCGCGCGCAAGTTTAAGCCGGGGCAGTTTTATCGCCTGCAAAACTTCGAGACCCTCGCGCCAAAGGTGCATGGGACGCGCTTGCAGATGGAGGGCCTCGCGCTCACCGGAGCCTCCATGGACGAAGCCCAGGGACACCTCTCGACCATCGTGCTCGAGATGGGCACGAGCTCGCGGTTGTGCGCTGCGCTTGAGCCTGGCGAGCCAGTGATCTTGATGGGTCCCACCGGCGCGCCCACCGAGATCCCAGAGAACGAGACGGTGCTCTTGGCGGGCGGCGGGCTCGGCAACGCGGTGCTCTTCTCGATCGGCCGCGCGCTCAGGGCCAATGGCTGCAAAGTGATCTATTTTGCTGGCTATCGGCACCCGGCCGACCTCTACAAGATGGAAGAGATCGAGGCGTCCGCAGACCAGATCGTCTGGGCAACGGACATCGCGCCCAGCCCGACGCCACGCCGTCCGCAAGACCGCACCTTCGTAGGCAACATCGTGAAGGCCATGCTCGCCTATGCACGCGGCGAGCTCGGCGAACGCTTGATCGAAATGACCGACGTCGATCGCATCGTCGCGATTGGCTCAGACCGCATGATGGCTGCGGTCAAACTCGCGCGGCATCAGGTGTTGCAGCCGCATCTCAAGCGCGGACATGTCGCGATTGGCAGCATCAACTCGCCGATGCAGTGCATGATGAAAGAGATCTGCGCGCAGTGTTTGCAGCGCCAGGTCGACCCGGTCACGGGCAAGCAGACCATCGTGTTCTCTTGCTTTAACCAGGATCAAGAGCTCGACCGAGTGGACTTTGATTTTCTCAACGCGCGCTTGAAGCAGACCGCGATGCAAGAAAAGCTCTCGGACCTTTGGCTCAACCGATTGCTCGAGCAAGAGCGGATCCTGAAGATCTGAGCGCAGTGAATTCACACGCGAAATCGCGTACACGTGTAGCGCATCGGGCGCGCTCGTCGTAGTCCATCGCTGTGATCAACCGACGCGCACTGCTGCAAACACTCCTCGCCGTTCCAACCGCCGCGACCCTCGCCCGATGCACGCGCTCTGCCGCGAGCCAAGACGCCAACGTCAACCCTCGCGCGGCACGCGGAGAGCCGCTCTCGTCCGGCGGGAGCGCTACCCAGCTTCCTCGCTGGCCATCCCCGCGCGCGCGCGCTTCGAGTGCGTTTTCGCAGCGCTGGGGCGATGGTCGCGCAGAGCTCATTGGCTACGAAGCGGTCAGCCCGCGCTACGGCCATCTTCGCCCCGCCGAGCTCGTGTTGGTCTATGTGACCGAACCCTTCTCACGGCGCACGCTGATCAAAGATGACAGCGCGCAAGGCGACGACCGCATGGACATGCTCAAGGTCAACGTGAGCGAAAAGTTTCAGACCGGGATCTATCCCTACTCGCTGCTCACGAGCGTGTTTTGCCCAAGCGACGTGTACGGCCGCGAACGCTTCTCTCCGGCCAAGATCACGCTCTCTGCGCAAGAGTGGTGTGGCCACGTGTTTGCGGGCGTGTGGCCCGATCAAGACGCATTTTTGCAGCGCGCCATGAGCTATTTCGCGAGCGAAGGCGAGGTCGACCAGCGCGTGTCAGCGCCGAGCGATGTGCTCTACGAAGATGCGCTCTTGGTGCAGCTTCGAGAGCTCGATGGTCCCTTCGCCAACGGCTCAAATTGGCAAGGACATGTAGTGCCAGCCCTGTGGCGCAATCGTCGCGCACACCAGACGCTCGTCCCCGACCCTGCGCGCATCACGCGCTCGCAACCCAGCGCAGAGATCACACGGTTTCGTCTCGAGACAGGCCAGTTCTGGCGCGAATTTGACGTTGAATCTTCGGGCGAAAAGCGCATCGCCGCCATGCGCTCAAGCGACGGCGGTCGCGCGCGATTGCTGCGCTCTGCGCGCCTGCCCTACTGGCAACTCAATAGCCCCGGCGACGAGTCGCACCGCGCAGATCTTGGGCTCTCACCGCTCCCCCAGCAGGTGATCGCGCCCGACGGAACCGTCCGCGTAGGATTCTAGAATCTCTGCGAATTTGCAGAGATTTCAATCATCCTGGGTTGACCGTGCAGCGCCACGAGAGCCCAAGCTCGTGAAGCACTGGGCTCTGCACCGGGCTGTTGGTGGGCGTAAACGTCACGCTCAGTCGCGCGTAGCGACCCTGGCCAACCCCCGCGGCCATCAGCCGAGGCCCGATCGCAATGGGCGAGCTATCTCGCGGCGCAACCGCGAGCGTCACGGGGGTCGCCATCGCCAAGCCCGCCTCGGTGTTTGCGACGCGCACCACGAACTGCAGCGAGGTGCCCACCGGAGTCGTCGCGCGCCAGGTGAGATCCGCGTAGGCAGGCATCTCGCACTCGGCCATGTACTGCTCTTCGTAGGTGCCCGTGCCAATCACAAGGCGCCGCACAGCGCCCGTAAAGTCCGTGTAGGTGTACACGCGATTGGGCCCCGCAAAGGGCTGCGTCGTGTTGGTCATCGGGTTGAACTTAAGCAACGGTCCCGCGTTTTGCGTGGTGACCCAGATCGCGCCCGAGCGGTCCGCGCCCACGGCGCTCGTGCTGGTCCATCCCGCCGGGACCGTGAGCGCGTGCCGGGTGATGGCTGCCGCTGGGATCGAGCCGCCGCCCACAAAGGCGTCTGAATCCCAGGAAAATAGCTGGTTGTTCGAGGGCAACCACATGCGATTGCTCGAGTCCACGGTGATCCCGAGGCCCGCGGCGGTAGCGCCCATCGCCATCACGTTCACCAACGTCCACTGCCCTGTGCGCGGGTCGTAGCCCACGGCATCGCGGCAACCCGTGCGTGAGAGCCAGATGCGCCCACGTGCGTCTGCGGTGATCCCGTACGAGCCACCCGTGCACGACGAGACGCCCGTCCCGGCGCGGACGTGGGTCCCCACGGCGCCCGTGGTGGTGTTGACCGGTGTGATCCCGTTCGAGAGCGTGTGCTCCCACAGCGTGCCGTCTGGGGTCACGACCGCGCCATAGGCGCACGCGGCAAACGGGTAGGCTCGGATGAGAGTGCCCGTCCGAGGATCGAGCTTAAAGAGCCCCTGATTTCCCGTCAGAGCGCCTGTCGCAGAGCAAGAGCCAACCCACGGAAATCCATCAGGATTGCTCTCGTCTCCGCGGTCAATCGCGAGCGAGCGCAGCACGGCATTGACGGGCCCTACGGGCTGGTTCCACAGCACACACTCGTCTTGATTGAGCGGGCGCACATCCATCGGGTTCGCGCTCGTGTCGATCATGCCGTTGCCGTTGCGATCTACGCAGTCGCGTCGATCTGCTGCGATTTTGGCCACCGTTCCCTGCATTGCAAACCCACGGTTGGCTACGTAAGCGTCGCCGCGTCCGTCGACCACCACGCGCGAGGTCATGTTGCAGTTGGCCTCATGGCAACAGCGGCCGAGACACTCGCCTGCTGCAACCCCGACGCGGTACCGCGCGATCTCCGTGTTGGTCGTCGCGTCCCACTTCGAAATCGTGCTCTCGGCAGTGTTGGGAACCCAGAGATAATCTGCACGTCGTGACTCGGCGCGCACCAAGAGCCCTCCCGAGGCCATATCAAACTGGACTCCTCGCTGACCCTCCATCATGAAGCCACCCGTGGGGCCCATGCCGCCGCCGGACATTCGCCGGGTGCACGACGGGTCACACTCGCAGCGCGCCACGTCGGGCACATGGATACAGCGGCCGTTGCCGACGTCGCACGTGTCAATGGTGCACGCGACGCTGTCATCGCATTGCGGGTCGCTCATGCAACGCATCGGCGGGGTCACGACGTCGCCGCTCATGCTCCCACCGTCACCGTTGGCGCTTCCGCCATCGCCGCCATCGTCGACAGGCACCACGACGCGATCGGCTCGTGTGCCACCGTCGACCGGCGTAAAGGGCTCCATCCCATCTGAGCAGCCGGGCACTGCTGCGAGCGCAGCAAATACGCCACCAAACGCGAGCAGCCAGCGAAGTCTTGAGGTCGAGGGCCATCGGTAAGTCATAAAAAATCTCCTTTCGCATCGCACACTTCGTCAGTGCGCGTGCGTTCGGTTCACTGTCCCACAAACTCAAGCGAGCCACACCACTTGGGCGTGAGAATTGACCGTTGAGCCCCTCCACTCGCCCTCTGAGTTAGGTCGTCCCACGTCGGCTTCGAATCTCGGGGTGCCTTTGTGCTACCAACCTCTCCGCTGGTTCGCGACATCGCGTGAATTGCATGGGCGATGTCGCCACGAGTTGATGACGAGAAAGGTTCACCTACACGATCATGTGCGGGATCATTGCTTACGTTGGCGACAAGCCATGTGCTCAGCTTCTTATCGATGGACTCCGCAAGCTCGAATACCGCGGGTATGACAGCGCTGGGGTCGCCGTCCACGACGGCACACAGCTCGTCGTACGCCGCGCAGCTGGAAAATTGCAGTCGCTTCAAGACCTCTTGATCGCCGAGCCCATCGCCGGCACGACTGGGATTGGGCACACACGCTGGGCCACTCATGGGCCGCCCTCCGAGCGCAACGCGCACCCTCACGTGTCCGGCCGTGTCGCCGTTGTGCACAACGGCATTATCGAGAACCACGTAGAGCTCAAGCAAGAGCTCGAGGCCAAAGGCCGTGTGTTTGCATCGGACACGGACACCGAGATCGTGGCGCACTTGGTAGAGCTCGCGCTTGGCACCGGGGCCTCGTTGCTCGAGGCCGTTCGCCAGACGCTGCGTCAGCTCCGTGGGGCCTACGCCATCGCTGTTTTGTCCCGTGAAGACCCAGAGAAAATCATCGTAGCGCGCCACGCTTCGCCGCTGGTCCTCGCCCTCGCGGACGGCGCGGTCCTCGCAGCGAGCGATGTGCCGGCGATCTTGGCCCACACGCGCGAGGTGCTCTTTCTCGAGGACAACGAGCTCGCGGTGCTCTCGCGCGACGGTGCCCACATCGAGACCGTGGATGGCGTGAAGGTCGAACGCGCTGCGACCACCATCCGTTGGTCCCTCGTGCAGGCCGAACGCGGCGGCTACAAGCACTTCATGCTCAAAGAGATTCATGAGCAACCGCGCGCGATTGAAGACACACTGCGAGGACGAATTCAGCTCGAGCACGCGCGCTGTGTGGCCGACGAGTTGGGCGTCCCCGAGACCACGGCCAAGGCCATCCGCCGAGTCGTCCTTCTCGCGTGCGGGACCAGCTTTCACGCGGCGATGTATGGCCGCTATCTTATTGAAAGCATTGCGAAAATCCCAGCTGTAGTCGACCTCGCGAGCGAGTTTCGCTACCGCGACCCCGTGATCTGCGAGGGCGACTTGGTCATCGCTGTGTCTCAGTCTGGCGAGACCGCCGACACGCTCGCCGCGCTCAAAGAAGCCCAACGCCAAGGCGCCAACGTATTGGGTGTGGTCAATGTGCAAGGCAGCGCGATCGCGCGCATCTCGAATGGTGTCTTGTACACGCACGCGGGCCCCGAGATCGGCGTCGCGAGCACCAAGTGCTTCACCGCGCAGCTCGCCGCGATGGCGCTTGTCGCGATCCATCTTGGCAGGACACGTGGGAGCCTGAGCGAAGAGCGCGCGAGCGTGCTCATCCACGAGCTGGTGAAAATCCCCGAGAAAATGCGCGCCGCGCTTGAGCAAGACGCACACATCCAGCAAATCGCTAGAGACCTCGTCAGCTCGCACAACGCGCTCTTTTTGGGTCGCGGAGTCTCGTGCCCCGTCGCGCTCGAGGGAGCGCTCAAGCTCAAAGAGATCTCGTACGTACACGCCGAGGGCTATGCCGGCGGCGAAATGAAGCACGGCCCGCTCGCGCTGGTCGACAAGAGCCTCCCCGTGGTCTGCCTGCTTCCCGATGATCCCACACTCGAGAAGATGCTCTCGAATGTGCAAGAGGTCCGCGCACGAGACGGGCAAGTCCTCGCGATCGTCAACGACGAAAACACTGCTAAATCGCTCGCTAAATGGACTATCGTGGTCCCTAAGACCGAGCCCGAGCTCTCGCCGCTCATCACGACGATCCCGATGCAGCTCTTGTCGTATCACGTGGCCGATCAACGCGGCACCGACGTCGACCAGCCCCGCAACCTCGCCAAGACCGTCACCGTCGAGTAAGTCCGACAGCCAGCCCCGCTGCCTGCGTGCCGAGCATGATATGCACGGCGCACAACGATGGAAGCGCTCTCGCCCGACTGGCTCTCGCACGTTCGCTTTGATGACAAAGGCTTGGTCACGGTCATCGCACAGGACCACCTCACGGGGGCGCTCTGCATGGTCGCGTGGGCAGACTCCGCTGCGCTCACTGAGACGCTCCGCACGGGAGAAGCCCACTTTTTCTCGCGCTCACGCCAGCGCTTGTGGCGCAAGGGCGAGAGCAGCGGAAACACGCTTGCCATTCGCGCGCTCTATCTCGACTGCGACGGCGACGTGATCCTCGCGCACGTCGATCCCAAGGGGCCAAGCTGCCACACCGGCGCGGTCAGCTGCTTTTACCGCACACTGCGCGACGACGCGTGGAGCGCTGCAGAAAACCCGACGACAGAGCTTGGCCGCCTTGAGCAGAGCATCGACGAGCGCGCCAACGCTCCAGAGGATCGCAAGTCGTACACGAAACAGCTGCTGACCTTGGGCCCTGCGCGGATCGCAGAGAAGCTCCGCGAAGAAGCGGCAGAGCTTGGCGAGGCGGTCGAGCACGAGACCCACGAGCGTGTCGTCAGCGAGGCCGCGGACCTGCTCTACCACGTGTGGGTTGCTCTCCGCGCGCGGCGGGTCTCTTTGCGCGAGGTGCTCGCCGTGTTGCGAGAGCGCACACGGCAGAGCGGGCTCGCCGAGAAGGCTGCGCGCAACCCGCGCTGAGACGGTTGCTGCGTCCCCCAGGTCCCCTCAATCACCCCCCAGTGTGCCCAATCACATCATCATCGGGGTGCCGCAGACACCGACATTCATCGGGGCGCCCGTGAGACGACCACATGTCATCGGCGCCGCGCAGCGCGAGAAATCACCGGTCGCCATCATGGTCGGATCGCAGACTTGGCGGCAGGTCGAGGTGCCCATCGTACCGATGCAGAGATAGCCACGTGGGCAGTCGTTGAGAAACATACAGGCACGGCCAGGCACAGCGCCCGCCGTGGGCGTCACGCACTGGACGGTGCCGTCGTTGCCGGCCAAGATGCAGTTGTCCATCGCGGTCGGGCAGTTCTGCTGATGGAGATTGCAATCCGAGGGCAAGCTGCAGGCAAACAAGCCCGAGTTGTTCACGTTGATGTTGCAGATGGCGCCGGGGCGCGAGCCCGGGCCCGTGCGGCAGGCTGTGTTGTCTCCTGCGCCACAGCACCAACGCGCACAGCGGTTGCTGAGACAGCCGAGGCCCTCTTGGCAGTCTTCGGCGGTCATGCAAGCCGCACCAAATGCGGCACGTCCTGCGGTCACACACATGCTCATCCGCATCGCAGGGTTGGTCACAACGCAGGCCTGTCCCGCCATACAGCCCGTGTTTGCGACGGGGTTGCACGTGGTGTAATCCGCGCCGCAGGCAGCTGGGGGCCCTGCATCGGCGTCGGTTGGGGCAACCACGACGTCGGTCATCACGGACGTCTCTGGCATGTTCATCGAGGAGTCTGATGGAGTGCCGCTGTCGGTGCGCACATCAGGCTGCTCCGTGGGCGGGCCACAGGCAGCGAGAGTGACAAAAGCGGACAACGACAATGCGGAGCAAAGTAACTTATTCATAAACGAAGTGACTCCTTCAGGAGAACTTTGACGAACCTAAGACTAGAGCGATTCTCAAAAGAATATAGCCTGAGAATTCGCAATCTGCGACGTGGCGATCGGCACTCAATTGGGAGCGTGTCCCTCGTGACCTCGCTCGTCGGTGCGGTCGCTCAGCTCAGCCGCCACACGGCGCGTGTGCTCAAGCGAGGCCCGCACGAAGTGTACGAACAGCGGGTGGGGAGTCATCGGTCGGCTCTTGAGCTCGGGATGAAACTGGCAGCCCAAGAAGTACGGATGTCCGGGGAGCTCAACCATTTCGACCAGCTTTTTATCAGGCGAAGTCCCTGCGAAGCGCAGACCCTTTGCTGCGAGCTGCTCACGAAAATCGTTGTTCACTTCGTAGCGATGGCGGTGCCGCTCTGAGATCTCCGTCGTCCCGTAGACCTCTGCGGCGAGGGACCCTGGCTCAAGTTTGCAGGGATACGCTCCGAGCCTCATCGTCGCGCCCTTGTCGCGGATGCCGCGCTGTTCGGGCATGAGGTCAATCACCGCTTGCGAGCTCGTGGGTTCAAACTCGGCGCTATTGGCACCGGTCAACCCACCCACTTGGCGCGCGAACTCAACCACCGCGAGCTGCATCCCAAGACAGATCCCAAAGAACGGGATCTTGTTCTCACGGGCGTGACGAACTGCGCGGATTTTTCCTTCGATTCCGCGCTCGCCAAAGCCGCCGGGGACGAGCACTCCGTCGGCTGCGCGCAGCCTCTCTGCGACCTCAGCGTCGGTGCACTTCTCGAGTTGTTCGCTGTCGACATAGTCGAGCTCGACACGGCAATCGTTCTCAAGACCTCCATGAATCAGCGCCTCGTGGAGGCTCTTATAGCTGTCTCGAAGATGAACATATTTGCCCACGACGGCGATCCGAACGGTCCCATGGGTCGGCTTGGTGAAGCGCTCTTGCACGCGCAACCAGCCGCTAAGATCCGGCGCGCGTGACCAAATATTGAGCAGCTCACAGACCTTGTCGTCGATGCCTTCTGCGTGCAAAAGAAGAGGCAGTTCGTAGATATTCTTGGCGTCGACTGCCGCGATGACCTGATCAACAGGCACGTTCGAGAACATCGAGATCTTCTCTTTGATCCCTGGCGAGAGCGGCCGATCGGTCCGGCAGACCAGAATGTCCGGCTGAACACCAATCTCGCGCATCTCTTTGACCGAGTGCTGCGTGGGCTTGGTCTTGAGCTCTCCCGCGGCGCCAATCCATGGCACCAGCGTCACGTGCATGCTGACGGCGTTGCCCGTCCCTGCTTCGAGCTTGAGCTGGCGGATCGCCTCGAGAAACGGAAGCGACTCGATGTCACCCACGGTCCCGCCGATCTCAACGATGGCGACGTCGGCTCCCTGAGTCGCATCGATCACACGCGATTTAATCTCATCGGTGATGTGCGGGATCACCTGCACGGTCGCGCCAAGATACTCTCCGCGGCGCTCCTTCGAGATGACCGCTTGGTAGATTTTTCCGGTGGTCACGTTGGACGCCCGCGACATGCGCTCGCTGCCAAAACGCTCGTAGTGTCCAAGATCGAGGTCTGTCTCGGCGCCGTCATCGGTCACAAAGACCTCCCCGTGCTGATACGGGCTCATCGTGCCCGGATCGACGTTGATGTACGGGTCCAATTTCATAAAGGTCACGCGCAGCCCGCGCGCTTCGAGCAACGCGCCGAGCGACGCAGATGCCAGTCCTTTTCCGATCGAAGAGACCACGCCTCCGGTGGTGAAAATAAACTTGGTTCGCTTGGCGGCCATGGTCGATGCTCCTGCGCGTCGCTCTACTACGATCGACGGCGTGGCGCACCATTCTGCGTGAGACCCCTCTGTGTCAACTACGTCTCCGTGATGCGTTGGGTTTGCTCACACATCAACAATGACCCGGCCAAGCCAGCTCTCGCCGTTCGCGCTGGGACCCACGTGCAAATCGTGCCAGGTGACCGCTTTTACGTGGGTCGCACATTCGTGCCGCAGAACATCGAGCGGCTCGCCCAACGCGAAACCCTTGATGACCCTCGGGCCATCTTGGACAACGCAGACCCTGCGCGCTGCAAATCGGTCTGAATCAAGCCGAAAAAGCACTTCGCTCAACCAAGTCACCATCCGCTCGTCATCGTCCGCGAAGTCTTGTCCCGAAGGCGACGCAGCCTCAATCGCGAGCATCCGTGGCATGCGAACACCGACCGGTCGGACCATGGTGTGCGCGAGCGCCTCGGCGCATCCTGCGAGCAAATCTGCACGGTCGAGCGCGGTCACCTCGAAGCCCTGGTCCGCGGTGTGGTCTGTGATTTCGCGTGTCGCAAACTGCGCCTCCCACGCTTGGGGCGACCCACGCTGCACATCCACGCAACCGCGCAGAAACGCCGCAAGAGCGCCGCCTGTGCGGGGATCCACTGCGTCTGGGCAGAGCTCAAGCAAGGGCGCCAACGCAAATGCTCGCTCGTGCAATCTCGCGTGCGGGATGCTCAGCGTCTCACTCTGGTGCACCTCGCCCTCGACCCACAGGACGTCCACGTCGATCGTCCGCGGGCCCCAGCGCTGGGTACGAACGCGGCCCAGCTTCTCTTCGATCCGCAGCGCGAGGGCCAACAGATCCTCGGGCCGAGCCTCGGTACGGACCAAGAGCGCAGTGTTCGCGAAGTCGGGCTGTGCCGGGCCCACAGGCTCGGTGAGCCGCACCTGCGCGACGCGAACATCCCCGTGAAATGCCTCAGAAAAAAGCTGAGCAGCCGCGCGCAAGAACGCAACGCGGCTCCCCACATTCGATCCCAACCCAAACACCACCGAGCGCGTCATTGTGTGGCCGCCATCATGGCCTCTTTGCACGCCACGAAGCTAGCGCGATGCGCAATTACAGCAGCGGCCAGACGACATGAAAGAACACTCCAACAGCAAAAAAGCTCGAAGCTGCTCCGAAGAGCATCGCGAACACGAGCGCCCAACCGTGGAGGCGTTTTGCCATCGCCACCCCGAGCAACGCGCCGGGCATCGGTGAACACAGCAGGGCGATCGCCACCGCGTCACGTTCGCTCCCGGTGACCGCGATCGCGCCAATCACCAAGAGCGCCAGCGCGCTCAGCGCGAGCGCGAGGTACAGCGCGAAGGCGTTCTGCGGATGTCGCGTATGACTAGGTCGATGGCTGGCAATGGTCTGAATCGCACCGGGTCCGCTGGGGGGCTGATGGACGAGCTGTTTGAGCGCGGCGAGCTCTCTCGCTTGAAGCGCGAGCTTCTCTTGGGCATCGGCGAGAGATCGCTCGGCCTGGTCTGTGCGATGCCTCGCCGCGTCGAGCTCGTCTCGGTATCCCATCGCGTCTCCGAAGTGATCGTAGCGTGTTTAAGTCGAGCGCTCGGGAGGTGTCCGTAGCAACCCACGCAGCGACGCAGGAATTTGCTTTGCACAGACAATATCGTCGTACGAAGCGCTCGAGAGCGTGTGCCAATACAAGACTCGTGTAGCGCTCTGTGCGAGCGTGAGCGCTGCCGCTGCGGTCTTTGCCGTGTACGTGGGGTCAAGTGTCACGCCATCCTGTGCGAACAACGCCGTCGCGCGCGCTCCCGCGAGCGTGGGCTCGCCGTAGCCCTCACCCAAATAGTCTTCGTTGAGCCACAAGTGATCGGGATCGATGTCGCAAATGCCAGCAAAAACGCTGCCATTTCGCACGCGAGCCATCGCACGCGCCGCCAACATCGCGGTCCGCACGCCCGCACCCGAGAAGCGAAAACTCACCAACACGCCCATCACGCGTGTCGGCGCATCGCGCAATCTCACGCCCGCGAGCAACCCTGCGTGCGTGCCCCCTGAGCCATTCGCACACACGATGGCGTCAGGCCATCTTCCGCCCATCGCCCCATCGCGGATCTGCACCGCGAGCTCATCAAGCGCATCGACGTAGCCACACGCCCCATCGACATCGCTCCCGCCGATCGCGATCCAAAAGACCCGCTTCTGTTGCGCGCGCAGCGTCGCCTCGACGCGCATGCGAGCGGGCAACCACGCGGCGTACGAGCTCGCGGGCTCAAGCACCGTCCCCTGCCCCACCGTCGCAGACAAGACCTGCTCTGCGTGTGGGGTCCAACGCTGTGGCAACAGCACGGCCCCAACGGCGAAGCCCGCCTCGCGCGCATGAATCGCAGTGGCCAGCACGTGATGGGAGCCAGCGGCGCCCGTGGTGGCGACCGCGTCGTATCCGAGTTCACGCGCACGTTTGAGAATTCGCAGAAGTTTTCGTGGCTTGTTTCCACCGTAATGGGGGTGTGTGAGGTCGTCACGCTTGATCCAAATTTCGGTCCCCAATTGCCGTGAAACAACCGGAAGAACTTCAACGGGCGTCGGTGCGATGACCATCCAATCGTGCACAAGAGTTAGCGCCGACGATACACAGGTTTGCTGGGCAAGCTCGCGTTGTTCTTGGCCCGACGCTACGGTGTGCAGACTACGCCGTGACCCCCGCGCTGCTCCTCGACTTGGCCCGCAAGTACCAGACCCTCTCACGATGGCGCAGCGACGAGAGCGCAGGCGCAGAGCGACCATCGCGCACAGAGTTTCAGCGATTGGCCAGTGAATTTCCTGGATGTCTACGAGAACTCGACCGGCTCTCGCTCGAGGAGATTCATGCGCGAGCAGCCCAGCTCACGCGCGCTGCCGACGACCCCTCAGCGATCGTTCCATGGATGCGCGCGGTCTGTCTCTGGCATCAATGGACCCGCGCGTCGCTGTGGATCAAGCGACATCGCGGGACGCACGACGACCTCGCGACACGATGCCGCGCGGTCACGGGGCTTGAGATCACCGAGAGATTCGTTGAGCAAATTTGCAGTCCACCCGAGGGACGTAGCCGCGCTGTGGTCGAAGCCCACGTCGCGCTCGTGCTCGGGATCGACGTGAACACGCTGCGGTCACGACTCGGGCTGTAGCGTCGCGCTCGCCCCTCGATCGCGCCCCTCGGTGACAAGCTGTCCGCACGCCGCGCCGATGTCTCCGCCCCCCGAATATCGGCGCACGACCGGAACCCCTAATCGCATGAGTTCATCGACAAATCGCTGATATTCTTCGGCATCAGGGCGCTCAAAGTCGCTGCCCTCGAACGTGTTGTGCTCTACAAGAGACAGCCGCACCGGCAGGGGATCTTCGCTTCCTGTGCCGATCAACTCGGACAGAGCGCGCGCGTCTTCGAGGCTTGTATTGACTCCGCGCATCAGCGCAAACGAGAGCATCACCATGCGCCCGTTGGCCTTCTGAAACACCCTCGCCGCGTCCAAGACCGCGCCGATGTCGTAGCGCTTCTCGATCGGCATGAGCGAGCGCCGAACGTCGCGCCGTGCAGTGGTGACACTGATCGCCAAACGCACCCGCGGAGCCCGCTGCGCGAGCTGCAAAATCCCTGGGATCATCCCGGCGGTGCACACCGTGATTTGCCTCGCATCGATGGCCAAACCGCACGGATGCGACATCACACCGAGCGCGTCAATCACCTGCTCAACGTTGTGCAGCGGCTCGCCCATCCCTTGAAACACCACGCCACGGACGCGCCCGAGCTTCTCTTCACGGAGCTCGCGTGCGACGTACCGCACCTGCTCGACGATCTCCCACGCGGCGAGATGCCGGACGAGCCCCATGGTCCCGGTCGCACAGAAGCGGCAACCGAGCGCGCAGCCCACCTGCGAAGAGACGCACACCGAGAAGCGACCTTCTTTGTGCAACGGGATGCGCACAGTCTCGATCAGCGAGCCATCCGCCAAGCGAAACACGTATTTTACAAACGGATCGACCGACGACGCGTGTCGCTCGACGAGCTCAAATCGCCCCACGCCGATGTTTGCAAAGACCTCATCCCGCACATGCCGACGCACGTTCGCGATGTCCCGTCCGGTGTCATGGCCTCGCTGCGTCGCGTGCGCGATCACCTTGCGGGCTTCGTCAATCGTGATGCCCACGGCGAACCCCTCGCGCTCGCAGTGCACCAACAGCCCCTCGGGCGTAAACCCCTGCAACATCGCGGGTGGGGTCGCGCGCGCCGCGACAAAGTCACTCACGACGCGATCTCCACAGCGACCTTGCCCAGGTGTGCTCCGCTCGCCATGTGGGTCATCGCTTCGGCGATGTCCTCCATCGCGAACACGCGATCGACCACAGGGTGAAGCCGCCATGCCGCCAAGGCATCACACATTTGCTGCAAATGAGCCCGCGAACCGACGATCACTCCCTGAACCCTGACGTCTTGCATAAGCACTGGGAGCAGGTTGACCTCGCCACTCCCGCCGCTGAGAACCCCGATGAGACTCACGCGCCCACCGACCTTGATCGCACGCAACGACTGCTCAAGCGTCCCAGCGCCGCCAACCTCGACGATCACATCGACGCCGCGACTGTCTGTCACCTCGCGCACGCGCTTGGACCACTGTGGCTCGTCGCGATAGTTAATCACCACTTCGGCGCCGAGCTCACGGAGGCGCGCCGCTTTCTCTGCGCTGCTCGTCGTCGCGATCACACGAGCGCCGATTTGCTTGGCAAATTGCAGCGCAAATACACTCACTCCGCCGCTCCCTTGGACGAGCACCCACTGCCCTGGCAGCAAGCCGCCGTGGTCAAACAGCGCGCGCCACGCGGTCAACGCCGCGCACGGCAACGTGGCCGCTTCGATGAGCGAGAGATGCTCTGGGACCTGCACGAGCGCACGCGGATCAAAGACACGGTGCTCACACAGCGTGCCGTCGAGCGGCCCGCCGAGCGTGCTCGACAAGAGCTCGCGGGTGGGCTCGCCGCTGAGCCACGCCTGCGCAAACGCTGGGATCACGCGGGTCCCGACGGTCACATCGCGGACCCCATCGCCCACCGCGACGACCGTCCCGGCGCCGTCCGAGCACGGGACGAGCGGGAGCCGTTGCCGTGGATTGTACAGCCCTCGAACCATCAACAGGTCCCGGTAGTTGAGCGAAGCTGCGCCCATCTGGACAAGCACTTCACCCGCTTTGACCGTGGGGAGCGCTCGCTCCGTCAGCCGCAGATTCTCAACGCCAAAGCCATTCACCAGTTCGACGACACGCATGCAATCGGCGGATCTACACAAAGCGCTTCAGCCACGCCAGCGTTGCCGGTGATTTCTTACAGCGAGCGTATCGCTTCAGCCCCACGCGAATGATACACTCAGAGCGTTGTAAGACATCGCCGCGGGGACTCTCCCGCTGCGACATAAAGCGAGGCACCCACCGGTGCGTCCTATTCTTGGTCTTGAGTCCCTTTGTGAGGTTGCGATGCGACTGCTTCTACGTTGCGCGGTGATCACCGCACTCTCCGGCCTCGGCGTCGGGTGCTCGGACGAACCGTCGAGTTTTTTTCCGGTCGATCGCGTGGGCTCAGACGCAGTGATCCAGAGCGACATCGTGACGACCGGCGATGACGTCACCGTAGAGCCCCCCTCGGACGCAAGCAGCACGCCCAGCGACAGCGCAAGCACCGTCCCTGACAGCGGCCCCATGCTGCTCGACGGCGGCGGCGTGTATGACGACGCGGGCGGCGCAGGGGATGTGCGCACGGGTTGCGACAGCGGAGCCGGGACGGTACGACCGACAGGCTGTGTCGCCGCCGAGATCTGTAACAACGGGCTCGACGACAACTGCAATGGGCAAGCGGACGAGGGCTGCGCGTGTCTCCCCGGCGGAGTACAGCGCTGCTTTTTGGGCCCTCCAGGACGGCGCATGGTCGGCGCATGTGTCGATGGCATGCAGACCTGCCAGGGAGCTGGCGAGTTTGGTGTGTGGGGACCCTGCATGGGCGGGATTTCACCTCGCGGTGAAGCGTGCGACAACTTGGACAACAACTGCGATGGGCGCGTGGACGAAGACCTCTGCTGCCGCCCCGATGGCACCTGCCCTGGACCGGGCGACCCACGCATCCCAACGGGCGGCCCGTTCAGCACGTATACCCTCCGCGGATCGGACTTTATCAGCGGTGGAATGCGCTACCGCTGGCGCGTAGTCGGCGGCCCCTGCGATCGGCTCTTGTTCGCCACCAGCAACTCGGTGACCTACACGCTCAACAACCCCACTGGCACCACGGGGACCACGCTTGAGGCCGAGGGCCCCAACCTGATCTTTCGTCCCACGCTCTCGGGCGACTACACCGTGACGCTCACCGTGACCCGCCCCGACGGCACCACGTTTGAGTGCACGTTTATCATTCCGATTCGTGCCGCAGGGTTTCGCGCGGAGCTTTGCTGGGATCGCACCGGAAGCACTGACGTCGACTTCTGGCTGCACCGCCCCAACAACACCAACCCCTGGGTCGCATCAGGCACCAACACGGGCGACAACTGCGCCTACAACAACTGCCGCAATGGCCTCGGACGCACCATCAACTGGGGCTACGCAGCGACCCCAGGCATGGGCTGCCGTGAGCCCAGCGGCGCGGGCTGCAACAACCCGCGTTTGGACATTGACAACATCGCGACCCGTGGCGTCCCCGAGAACATCAACGTGGACAATCCCAGGGCTGGCGACACTTTTCGCGTCGCAGTGAACTACTATGGAGGCACCGGCATCGTGCGCCCCATGGTCAACATCTATTGCGGTGGATCACTGCGCGCGACCTATGGCGGAGCAGACGCCGCTGGAGCACGCATCGGCGCCGAGCCGGTCAACGGCTTCAACACTTCGGGAAGCAACACCATGGGCTCGCTATGGCGCGTTGTCGACGTCAGCATGACCTCGGCTGCGGACTGCACGCTGCGACCCCTGCGACCCAATGGCGCGGCGGCAGGCTACTGCGTTTCAACCAACACCGACCGTAGCTACAACGGCAACTGCATGCCCTGAATAGGGAAGCCCCGAGGGGGGGCATGAGATTCTCTACGACGCAGAGCCGGCGACCTGTGAACTCCGTCAGTCGGACGAGCTGTCTGCCGGGCTGGCCGAGGCCTCGACGCGCGAGACATCGGACGGAGCAGGTGCGGTTCCGTCGACGGTGCGGTCACAACGGAGTCGATTGTCCACCGACTGCGCGATGCAAATAAGCCCCGCAGCGCACTCGCGAGTCTGCAGGCAATCGTCGCCCAATTGCAGCTGCCCGTTGATCGAGCACCCTGACATCAGCGCAGCGAGCCCGAGCGCGATCCACAAGCCATTTGTGCCTCGAACCATCACAGCCACCTCAGGGGTATGGAGCCCAACACGCGTCGTAGTCACAGCGGGAGCGTACCGCGGACTGGTGGCCCGCGGCGAGGCCTGTGTGTCAGCCTTCTTGGTGTAGTTGGCCTAAACGCCCAGCGCGCGTTCAAGAAGAATGCGCACTGGGGAGAGGTCGTTGACGTCTAGGCTCGCGAGGATGCCCGCGGCGTTCCACCCGTCGCGAAGCTCGCCCACGCCCCCGTCAATCGCGATCACCGACGTGTACCGAGTCTCGCTGTGCTCTGAGACACTGCGCAGCCACGCCAACGAGTCGGTCTGGCCTGCCTCGAAGTGCACCACAATCGCGTCCACGAGAGAGGCCCCTGAGCACTCGCGTCCGAGCACCGCGAGGGCCTCATGGCGATTCGAAGTCTCAATGATTTCAAATAGTTGAGAGAGTTCTTCGCGCAACGAAGTGAGCGGCGACTCGGGAAGCCCGACGAGCATCACGCGCGGCTTGCTTGGCGCGATCTCTGCTGGAATGGTCATGTTGTAGCGCCGCAAAAATCGCAGCAAAGAACGCCGACGAAATCGCAAATGGCGCCCCGGAGTCGAGAACGCTTCAATATCTCCGCGCTCTACCCAATTGTGAACGGTCTTCAGATCGACATCCCAGACGTGGGCGACTTGAGAAGCAACAAACAGTGGCTCACGTGGCAAAATCTTGACGCGTGCCTTGCGGGCGATCGATCCACGCGCTCTCTCCTCGGGGCGGGTGTCCGAAGCGGGCATCGCCTCACGCGAGTACGTATCGAGGATGACCGGGAGCGTGGCCATGTCATCGCTCTTGAGCCACGCCAAAATGGGCGCCTTGAGCACCAACGTCGGGGGCGCGTCGACGAGCACAAACCGCATCGCGCGGTCTTCGTCGGTGCTCGTGCAGGCCGCGATAAAATCTTCGATTTCGAGCGATTCAAGCGGCAATCGGACGACTACTACATCAATCGGGGCCCCTGCACCGCCGCGCTCGCCCACCGCGATCAGCGCGCGATGCGCGTCGTCGTACAGGTGCACGTAGCATTGCTCGCGGGCAAAGAGCCCGAGCGTCGCGCCGAGCCCAACGGCGACACGTTCGACCGATCGCGAGCCGTTGTAATCAGCGCCCTCGCGCCCAGGCCGCTTGAGGCCCAGCTTTGACAGCCACCGAACACGTCGAACCACATCGGGCTCCACCATGAGCACGTGGGGTCGGTCGGTCAAAAGCGCATCGGGAATCGGATAACGCCAGCGAGAGAGAAACCTCAGGACCGCGCTGTGTTTAAACCGAAGATGGCCTCCGGGCGTGCGAAAGCTCTCAAGCTCAGCGGGGGCCGTGGGGTCATCGTGACGGTCGCACCAGTTGTGAATGGTCTTGAGATCCACTGAGCAAATCGATGCGAGCTGTGATGCAAGATAAATGGGCTCATTAAAGCCATCAAGCTCCTCGGCCTCATCGAGTTCACCGCTAGCACTTGGGTCTTCGTTCTTGCTGGTCATACCGTTCGCGTCTCCAGAAGGTCCTCGGTCAAGTTTCTCCGAGAAGGGTGAACCATAGCGGGAGACCCGAACGAATCGTGAAGACAACTATCTGAAATCGTTACGATTTTCGATTTCGATTCGGACAAGTCTGCAAGCGACTCGTGTGATGGTTGCCCACTTCAACCACACGGCCGCGCTTACTCCGACGTTGTCCATACCCCGTCGCAGTAACGAAAACTGCGCACCAGAGGCGGCCCATCCCACGCGATCGGTCGATGTGCTGGGTGCTCTGGGTGGTCTGGGAGCAGCACTTCAAAGCCCCCGGCGTCGTGTGGACGTGCGGAGGGCTCGATGGGATCGAGCGGGCTGACCTTGTGGGCGAGCGCGCTCTGGACATCGCTAAACCCTGCCAGCATTTGCACGGTGCGGTACGTTGGCGGGACCAGCACGATTTCTTGGCGCTGCGCCCGCTCGATCGCCGCATGGGGAGCTAGCCAGCACGACGCGACGGTCTCGCCTTGGTCATGGTCTGCGACGACCTCGGCGCCCACGCCTGCGAGAAAGAACCGAGTATCAAAGCGGCGGTTCTCTGCGCGTGGCGTGACCCACCGAGACAGGGGCGCGATCGCAGACGCTCGCAGCGTGAAGGAGTGCTCGGCGAGCGCCTCGGCGAAGTGGCGATTGGAGGCGAGAATCCGCGCTCGAATCGCGGTGCGCAGAGACTCTTCAACGGTTGCGGTCGTGAGCAGGACTCCAGACTCTTCGAAGCACTCGCGAAGCGCGGCGACGTGGAGGGCGCGCGCGTGAGTCGCCTCGGCGATTTGCAATCGCGTCGCGCACTCGTCGGGCGAGAGGTCGAGCAGGATGGAGGGATCGGCGTCGGCTGCGTCGAGTTTTCCACCAGGAAATACGTAGGCGCCGCCCATGAAGCGCACATCAGCGCGCCGCTTGACGAAGAAGACCTCGAGACCCGTCGGGCCATCACGAAGTAGCACAATGGTCGCCGCGTCTCGCAGCGCGACGGGCTCTGCGTGGAGGTCAAAACCAACCGTCACGACAGCTCCGCGAGGGCCGATTCTAGCTCGCCTGCGGCGTGAGAATCACGGCCCGCGCGGGCGGCCTGAATGCCCAACGTGAGGACCTCACGCGCGTGATCTTTGCGGCCGAGTTCTTTCAGAATTTGGCCCGCCATGAGGTACTGCGGGACATAGCTGGCGAACCTCTCTCGCATCGTCACGAACACGCCCAGCGCATCGTCGAGCCGCGCTGCGCTTCGATACTCGAGCGCGAGTCCGTAATACACAAACGGATCACTCGGGACCGCCGCGACCATTTTCTCAAGAGCCGCCAATCGCTTACTCATTTCATCTCTTTCATCACGAATATCGCGCCCGACGGGATCACGACTCGATCACACCAATGAAGGGCAAATTGCGAAATTTCTCAGCATAATCGAGGCCGTATCCCACGACGAATTTGTCCTCAATCGTAAAGCCCAGGTAGTCGATGTCGATCTTGGCGCGCGTCCTCGCGGGCTTGTGCAAGAGCGAACAGATCTTCACGCTACGTGGTCGCCGAGTCGCGAGATTGTCCAGCAGGTAGCGCATCGAGAGGCCCGTATCGACAATGTCCTCTACGATCAGCACGTCTTGGTCCTCGATCGGTGCGCCGAGATCGTAGGTGATTTGCACTACGCCCGACGTCTCGACTCCCGAACCGTACGAGCGCAAGCCCAAGAAATCGATCCGCACATCCACGAGATCAATCGCGCGCGCGAGGTCCGCTGCGAAGAGAAAACTTCCCTTGAGGATGGGCACTAAGACCAGCGGTCGATCTCGATAATCGCTGGTAATCTGTGCTCCAAGTTCGGCAACTCGCGCAGCGATCTGCTCGCGACTTAACATCACCTTTGGCTTAGGAATCATGGCCTGGGACACTACCTTGTGGCGCGGTCCGCTCCAACGGTATTGCCTCGGGTTCGGCGATCCCCGTACGGGTGAGCGCCAAAACCGAGTATGAAACCCAAGGATAATCGGTGAGAGCCGCTCGCTCACAGTCCTGCAGCGGCGGAGAGCGCATGGCGCGTGAGCGAGAGCGCCCCAGACAACACCAGGTCTAGCCCCAGCCAGAGCGCCGCCAGAGGCGCCAAGAGCTTTGCGGGAAGGGCAGCGCCGCCCTGTCCGAGCGCGGGCGACAGACGCGCTGCGAGTGCGAACGCGACCTCGACCGCGAGCAGTGACATGACCCCCAGCGACGCGAGCGTGAGGGTCGCCGCGAGAGACTCCGCGCTGAACCGTGCGACGACACCGAGCTGCGACGGGCTCACTGCAAACTCGGCGACCGCGTCCAGAGGCCAACGAACAAACGACTGCGCGAGCACGGCGAGCACGGCTCGAAGCCCGCCCGATCCTAGAAAGACCGCGACAAAGGTCCAGCGCAACAGCTCGCTCAGCGCGCTCGCGCGGCCTTGGCCATCCAACGTTGTGAGCTCGGTGGAGCTCCCGCGGAGAGTGTCGATCAGTCGCCCTGCTTGCTCGATCGCAAAGAACGGCGTGGACAACACCAGCGCGATCAGAAGTCCGATCGAGACCTCACGGATCGACGCGGACATCAACGACCACCCCACGGGACCGACGTGGGACGGGCGCACGCCGGCTGTGAGTCCCCACGCGAGCACGGCGATCAGTGGGATCCGTGCGTTGCTAGGGAGGGTGCGACCGCCGAACACTGGCAACAGCAGCGTGACAGGGAGCAGCCGAAGCGTCGCAAGCAGCCAGGGCACCAAGACGCCCAATGAAGCAAACACACTCACGATGAGCCTTGACTAGCCACGGCGAGCTGCGCGCTACCGGGTGCGAACCAGCTGCGGAATCGAATGCCACAGTGATTGGGTGTATCGGACCATGAGCGCAGCCCCCGAGCCCCCTGCGAGCGCCAAGACCAAGGACACCGCGATGAGTTTTGGCGTGTGGCTCAGCGAAGCGTCATTGATCTGAGTGGTCGCCGAAAATAAGCCGACGACGAGCGCGATCAACGCCGCCGCGAGGAGGGCCGGTAGCGAGAGTTCAAGCACCAAGAGCAGTGCGCGCTGAGTCAGTTCGCCAGGACGCGTTAACATCGCGAGGCTCTCCGAGGGCTGAGGACTGCGACCCCCCACAGGTTGGTCAGCTCAGAGGCGAAACGGATAGCTGACCTGAAAGGTCGGCCGCGTAAAGGCAGGGACGGTCGCTGCGCGGACTGCGCGAGCGATACACGAACCTGCGGGGGTGCCCGAGAGGGGCGCTCCAACGTTGGCTGTCGTTACGCGTCCAGACGAGGCGAACACGATGGTGACCATCGCGACGCCCGTCTGACCGGCGGCGCAAGCCGAAACGCTGGGCTGAACCCCACGCATCGCAGAGAGCACGTCGTTGCGTCCAGGAGCTTCAGGAGCGTTGCTGGCGGCGCTTGAGCTGCCGCTCGAGCTACCGCTGTTGCCGCT
The DNA here is from genome assembly GCA_030694465.1 of Deltaproteobacteria bacterium. GTDB lineage: Bacteria > Myxococcota_A > Polyangia > Polyangiales > JAUXYJ01. The sequence goes on from JAUXYJ010000023.1 coordinate 104,895, forward strand.
GGAGGGGCTCGCGGTACCACAGCCAAGGAGACACGCGATGTCGCCGCGGCAACGTGACGCGCAGGTGCTTCCGCCGGACGAGCCAGATGAGCCCGTGGAGGGCGTCGGAGGCGCTGACGGGGCAGCGGCGGGGGACGTGCCACTGGAGCCACTGGAGCCGCTCGATCCCGAGCTACCGCGCGAGCCTCGTGATCCCCGACTGCTCCCTGCGCTCTCAGAGCCGCGCGCGCTGGGTGTCTCAGAGCCCGTCGAAGGGGCCGCCGCGCCTGCTGCTGCCGGAGCTGCTCCTGCCGCGCTGGGGACAGCACCCGCTGCCACACTGGGAGCACCCGCCGCGCCTGCTGCGCCCGCTACGCCTGGGGCTGCGACGCCGGGTGCTGCTGCACCCACGGCACCCGCCGCAGGTCCAGCGACTTGCGCTGTATTCGGAGCTGCTTCGACTCCCACTTGCGTGGTTGGCTGCCCTGACTTGAGCAGCACTGCGGCTGCGATTCCGCCGCCAGCCAAGATCAACGCAGCGCCAAGGACGCTGAAGATGACCGTGTTGTTGCTTTTTCCCTTGGAGTTGTCCACGGCCATGGGGACCGACGGAGCGGGGATCGGAGCGAGCACGGGCGCCGCGAGCGGAGAGGCCATGCCACCCCCGCCACCGACGGAGAGCAGCTCGTCCACAGCGCTCTTGCCGCTGGATGAGGGCCCCATGCTTGCCATGGATTTGATGTCAATCAGCCCGCTCTGATCAGCAGACTTATTGCTCGAGGGCGGGGGGCTGGTGCCAGCGACCTGCTGGAGCGTCGAGAGCGAAAACAGCACCGAGTTTTCATTGCGCTGGCCGGTCATGGTCTGCGCATCGACGCGGGGTCCGCTGGAAGAACCTCCGCCACTTGGCGCGCTGGTTTGTACGCCTTCTTCGGCACCAAACATTCCGCCGCCGCCAGAGCTGTCGCCGAAGAGATCCGCGCCTGCGCTTGCTTTGCTTCCTGCGCGTGCAGCGGCCTTCGCGGCGGGTTTGCTCTCGCCAAACATTCCGCCCCCCGAAGAGGAGCCTGCGGCGGTGCCAAACAACGGGTCCGCCGCCGGAGCGGGCATTGCGACCGGCGACGGCGTGCTTGGCGCTCCCATCGACATCACTTGAACGGCAAGCTCGGGGACTTCTTTGAGCGGCTTCCAATCACCGAAGCCATCGCGCCAGACGGAGGTGTCTGCGTTGACCTCACCGCTTGCAAACAGATCGCGGATTTGGCCCGACGAATAGGGACCGCGGGTGTCGTCCCCGATGGCTGCGTGCCAGACCGCGTCTGAATCGCCACCCACTACACGCGTGGCCTCGTCCTCAGGAAACTGGTCGGCTCCTAGCGCGCTATTGGCAGCGCTTACGTCTGCCGATCCAGCGTCTGCAGCTCCAGCCTGATCACCGCGAACGATGATATCCGAGCTGCACTTTTTGCACTTGATCTTAAAGACTTTTTTGCCTTGGACCTTGTCGTCCGCGATCGAGTACTTCGCTCCGCAGCTCTGACATGCGATCTTCATGATTCGTGTTCCGTCGTCCTCGGCGTCGGTTCGCACATTGCGCAACAAGGTCTCTGCCGGAGACTCGAGCCGCGTTGGTCGCAGGTTGCCTTGATGTGTAAATAGGCTCGCAGCTTGGTAAAAAGCGACGAGCCATCATCTCGGCACGACCGATGTAGTGTGTGAGTGGGGACTAGTTGTACCCAATTCGCATTGAAAATAGAGAATTGCACTTCGCCGGGTCAAGCATCACCAAGCACCAAGCGTGCACTTTCGGGATGCTACACCGAAACGCTCAAAATCTCTCGCATTGAGTGAGCGTCCAAAGGACAACAGCGCTCAACACCACCCAAGAGAGCCAATCGCCCGCCAGATCTGGCCAAACTCTTGATCATTGCTCGCGATTACTGGAGCTCTGGATGGGGGGCTAGCTCGCCACGATGAGCCGCGCTCCGTCTTCGCCACAGAAGATATTTTCTGAGGAAAATCGCTTTGCACAGGTGGGGCACACAAGGGGGGCATCAGGGGGCGGCGACGCGAGGTTGGGCTTGGGAGCGACGACATCGCCCAAGTCAAGCGGCGAGCCCTCCATCATGGTCCGCGCGAGATCCACGGGAGCTCCTGCCTTGGGTCCATTCGGGGTCACCGAGACCGAGCCGATTGGCACGAGAAGCACGCCGTGCTCAGGACAAAATCCGACCTCGTCGGTGAAGTGAAGTCGGCACGCTGGGCACTCTTTGGTCTTCGGGCGCTCGGCGGGAGGCTGGGCAACGGGAGGCGTTGTCGCTGAAGATTTCGCGGTAAATTTCACGCCCAATGCGGCTGCACCTTGGACAAAGCCCCCAATGGGCATCTGCGAAATGGGGATGGGGATCTCGTCTTTTCGGGTCCGTGTCGACAGCCCCCCCGGAGGCGTCGGGCGCATGCCGTCTTGAGGTGCCACAGGGTCCGTAGCGCTTGGCTGCGAAGTTGGCGGCTGTGCGGGCGAGTCCTCGATGAGGCGAATCGACGACTTCTGCTTCGCGGGCTCTCGCTTGCGTGTGATCACAAAGATCGCGGCCCCAAGCACTGCGACGGCGACCGCCACGAGGCCCGCGATGAGCACATTGCGCAGCGGCGACACGGGCGGTGGCGCTGGAGTCTCGGCGGGCGTCACGGTGGCTAATCCTGCGCCGACGGCTCGCGCGACGATTTCGGGCGAGACACCCGCGTCTTCTTCTTCGATGGACTGCGCGACGAGCGCGCTGAGCTCTTCGCGGGTCGCGATCCGGAGGGTGAGCTCGGCCTGCAAACCTCCGCTCGTCGCGGTGACGAGGACATCGGTGCCAGCGGCGAGGGTGCTCGGGATGACCACACAGCCGCCGTCTCCTCCCAGCGCCTCGCCCCCACGGCGGGCCGCGGTCCAGGTCACAGGGACCGCACCCGAATTAATCGAGGGGCAGCCCGAAGAGTCTAGGGTTTGGGCTCGAAAACAAACGCGCGAACCAGGCTCTGTGCTTCGGCGTCCCGCGACGATCGCCAAGCGTACGGCGGGACCGGGGAGACTACAGCGTGCCTGCACGGGCGGCCGTGGCGCCGTTGCGTCGCGTGGCGGCTCGACGACCACGACGTCGCGTGCGGGTGGCGGGGTCGTGCCCTCGACGAGCTCGAGCGTGATCACGCGCGCGAGGGTCGCGCGGCAGGCGCTCGTTCGGAGCTGCCATCGGTAGACGGTGCGATCTCGTAGCAGGATTCGCTGCCCCTCGACCGTTGTCGTGTAGGTGCCTTCTTCGCGCTGGTAGTCGTCGTTGGGGGTCGCGCACTCGGTCGTCCAGCGGGTGCCTCCGCCGCTTCCGCCGGTGCGACGAACGCGAGGATTTTGGCTCCAACAACCGTCACTTCGCATCCTCGGTCGGTCCTCGACCACGAGCTGGCTTCCATCGGCCGACACGCGAACCTGTCGACCCGCGGATCCACGATGGTTCTCGGGGCGATGCCCACAATCGCTTCCCCACTCGGGGACCTCGGCGGTGGTCACATCACTGACCAGCCGATACATGCCCGCGAAGTCCTGAGCGTGCGCCAGGGATGAGATGCCAAACTGAGAAATAGCCAGCAAAATCGCACACAAAACTGGCAGCATACGGTGCCGCCAGCTGGTGGCTTTTTGCAAGATGCACTGTCGACCCGTACGCGCTTCGCTCATTCGCGGGCAAAGCTAACACGGGCACACTGGCCCGCGTTTGCTCGTCGTCGTCGAAGCGCTCAGAGGGCCCCGCTCCCGAACAAGAGCCTAGCCCTGCGCTTTGAGCTGATTGACTGCGGCGGTGAGCTCGGGCACGACCTTGAACAAGTCCGCGACGAGGCCATAGTCTGCGAGCTGAAAAATGGGGGCTTCGGGGTCTTTGTTGATCGCGACAATGACCTTGCTGTTCTTCATGCCTGCGACGTGCTGAATCGCGCCTGAAATCCCGACGGCGATGTAGAGCTTGGGGGCGACGACTTTGCCCGTCTGGCCGACCTGCAGATCGTTGGGCACGTAGCCCGCATCGCAGGCTGCACGTGACGCACCCATGGCCGCACCGAACGCGTCCACCATGGGCTCGAGGACCGTCTTAAAGTTTTCGCCGCTCTTGAGGGCGCGCCCTCCAGAGACGACGATCCCCGCCTCGGTGAGCTCGGGGCGCGCGCTCTTGACGCTCTCATCGTAGCCCAAGAACTCCACGCGATCTGCGGAGGCCTGGTGCGAGAGCGCTACTTTCTGAGTGGCGCTTGCGCCGCCGGTCGGGGCAGCCGCTGCGAACTCGGCTTGGCGCACGGAGACGACCTGGATCGCGGTGTCTACGGTCATCAGTGCCAACACGTTGCCCGCGTACATCGGGCGCTTGTAGACGAGCTTGCCGTCTTCGAACGAAACACCTGCAATATCGCTCGCCAAACCGGCATTGAGCCGTGCGGCGACGCGAGGTGCCAAGTCTTTTCCGTACGAGCTTGCTGTGAAAGCGACGACAGTGTAGCCGCCGGCTTTGACGGCTTCTGCGATGGTCGGGCTGAAGCGCTCGCCCACGAAGTTTGCGAGGGATGCGTCTTCGGCCACGAGCACCGCGGAGGCACCAAAGGTCGCGAGCACCGAAGCGGCCGCTTCGGCGCCCTTACCGATCGCCAAAATATCGAAAGTTCCGCCGGTTTCACTGGCGGCTTTGCGTGCAAACGAGATGGCCGAGTGGGTCGTCTTCTTGAGAGATCCGCCCCCGAGTTCTGCCACTACCAGGATCTTTGCCATGGTGATTGTTCCTCTTGCTGATGGTTTCGCTGTGGATGGCTATTGCAACCGGGAGGGGCTCAGAGAACCTTTGCTTCGGAGCGGAGGCGCTGTACGAGCTCGGCGACGTCTTTGACCTTGATTCCGGCTTTGCGCGAAGGCGGCTGCTCAAAACGCAGGTAAGTCGTCGTCAATCCTTGCTCGCCAAGCGAAGCGAATGGGGCCTCTGCGATAGGCTTCTTCTTCGCTGCCATGATCATCGGGAGCGGCGCGTAACGTGCGCCATCTTGGTACGCGTGCGTTGCGGGGGTAACATTGTTGCTCACTGACTTTGGCGAGACAATTCGCAGGTCAACGGTCACTACGGCGGGGAGAGTTAGCTTGAGCTTGATCACCCCACCGTCGACCTCACGGCCCACGATGACGCTCTTCTTGTCTGCCGACAGTTCGATGCTCATCGCGAAGGTGGCGCTCGGCCAGCCCAGACGCTCTGCGAGGATTTGTCCTACCTGATTTGAATCGCCGTCGACTGCTTGTTTGCCCATGACGACCAGGTCGGGCTTCTCTTGCGCAACGACGCGTGCGAGGGCTCGCGCCACAAGGTCGCCGTCCAAGGCTTCGTCGGTGGTCTCGTAGACAAGTCCGCTGTCGGCTCCCATGGCGAGCGCTTGGCGAATCGTGGCTGCGGATTCTTTGGGGCCCATCGAGACGATCACGACCGAGTCACCCGCGAGGCGGACCTTCGGGTTGGTGCCGTTTTCGGTAAGCCGAAGCGCCGTCTCAACGGCGTATTCGTCAAAGGGGTTGGGCTTGGGCTCAAGACCGTCGGTGACGATTTTGCCGCCGCCGGGCGCGATCTTGACCTTGTTTGCGTTGTCGGGATCAGCCGTGCGCTTGAGTGGAACCAGAATCTTCACAGCGGGCACTCCGTCTAGTTGGATCTATTGGGCAGTGAATTTTGCCAATCATTGGCGCGCCGACTCGCATCGCTAAGCGAGCGTAGTGCGGCAAATTCGCCGGGGTTGTGTAGGAGTCAGCACCGCACTGTGTCAAGCGTCACATTTGCGCGGCGTCACGACACAGACGCGCTCAATTGCCTGCACAGCGAGAAAGTCATGGCGAGCTTGGGCAGCGAGTCCACGGACAAAAATCGCCCGCGCGTTGTGGTAGGAGCCCAAAGAATACCGTCCCATGTTGACTTCGGATCTTCTTCGCGCGCGGCTCGTCAAGGGCGAGGTCCGACCTCAGTACATCGCAGTGGACGACCGCGCGGTCCGCGAGCGCGCAGAGTCTCTGCTCGCGCTCTTTTCTGCGCACGTTGGGCTCAAACGTGGCGCTCTCGACGACGCCTTGACCGAGCTCGTAGGCGAAGAGACGGACTACCTAATCCACCGTGGGCTGGCCAAGCTCCTCGAGGACCGCTCTACGTTTGAGACGGCGTCGAAGGTTGACCCACGGGCGCTGAGAAAGCGCGTGTTTGAGCTGGCATCAAAGTCGCATCCTGTGAGCAGAATTGCAGGCGATTTAGTTCACCCCACGACGCGAGACATGATCCTCGAGCAGGCGGGGCAGAGCTTTGACATGAGCCTCGAGGAGGTCGACCGTGCGCTCTACTCGGACCTTCACCGTGAGCAACGACTCGAGAGCTTTGAGACGCTGAGCGTTGATTCGCTCTTGCATCGATACAATCTCGGGCTCGCGCAGGCGGTCTTGCTGCGCGCGGTGAGCATGCGCATTCGCATCGCGCCGGGGGACCCGCTGCGATATCGCCAGCTTTTTCGCTACGTAAAGTTCTATCGCTTGCTCTTTAGCGCGACGGGCAACAGCCGCGACGGCTATGAGCTCTTGCTTGACGGACCGGCGAGTTTGTTTACCGCGGGAGCGAAGTACGGTCTGCAGCTTGCTTCGTTTTTGCCTGCGCTCTTGCTCTGCGACGGTTGGTCGATTGAAGCTGAAATTCTCTGGGGAAAAGACCGAAGACACGTGACGTTTAGTCTCGCTGCGGGCGCCGGATTGCGGTCTCACTATGGCGATCGTGGCGTGTATGTGACCGACGAAGAAGCGCATTTCGTCAAGCGATTCGCTGCAGTTGCCAAGGGGTGGAAGATCGAGAAGCGGCCTGAGATTATCGATCTCGACGGGCGTGGAGTGCTCGTGCCGGACCTCGTTCTTGTGCATGACGATGGGAGAGAAGCCCTGCTTGAAATCGTGGGATTTTGGCGGCGAAGTTACCTCGAAGCGCGCTGGACGTTGCTTGAGTCGCATGGGCCACCGAACCTCATCGTGGCGCTGTCGGAGCGGCTTCGCGTGAGTGAGGACGACATGGGTTCGCTTCGCGACGCCGTGGTGCCCTTCAAAGACGTGTTGAGCGTCAAAGAAGTGCTCGCCCGGGCAGAGATCCGAGCCGTTCGCCCCAAGACTCTGCGGACCGACGCGAACGCGAGTCCCGTCAAGCAACGCGCAAAGAAGCCTCGACGCAAGGCCACGACCGAGGAGAGTTGACGGATAATATCCGCAGGTTTCTTCCGACAAATGGGCCACTCGTTCCACGATGGGGACGAAGACATGAATGAGGAGCTCACGACCCTGAAGAAGGTGCTTGTCGCGGCGGCTATGCTCGACGTCGATAAGCAAACGTTTTCTGCCGAAGACTTAATCGTCTGCGCTTGGAAGACATTTCCCGAGTCATTTGGCCTGGTGGGCTACCGTGACGCACATCCCGATTCTAACCGAGTCTTGGCGAAGCTCATGGGCACGCTCGGGCTGTGCGGCCGGGGTTTTCTCGAGCAGACCGACACCAAGACCTATCGACTGACAACCTCTGGCCGCAAGCTCGTACGCTCGCTTAACTACGTGCCCACGCCAGAGTCCGGGGTCACAAAGCCCGCGCGTGTGGACCGAAGCACGACCAACGCGAGCGAGACCGCTTCGCGTGAGCAGGTCACGGTGAGCGCGACGCCCTCTGCGCGCGGCCCTGCGCCGACTTCGCGCGCAGCCGCCAACGCAAAGCCCGTGGTGGTCTTTGAAGACGCGGTCTTCTTGGCGCGGGTGGCTTCGAGCGTCGCCGGTCAAAAGTTCTCACGCGGCGGGATGATCACCTTCGACGACGCGTGTTCGTTTTGGGGCATCGCGCGGAGCACAAGCAGCAGTGTGCTTAAAGCCCGTCTCGAAGAGTTTGATCAGCTGCTCTCACTCGCTGAGCAGCACGTGCGCAAAACGGGTGCCCCGGTCAAAACCGAAGGAAAACCCGACGTTACGCTCACCACCGTCGTGGGTCTGCAGGGTCTGCATCGCATGCTCCTCCAGCGTTACCAGCGAGAGCTCGACGGCATCCGCGCCCGCGAGGGGTGAGCTGCCCTGCGTGGGCTAGACCGTCGATACTCGCTGCGTGCGCGCCACCGGATCGTCCATGCGATAGATCGTAGCGAACACGACAAACGCCGCCCACAAAAGCGCAAGATGCCCAAGCATCGACACTCCCCCGTAGCGCGTGAAGAGCGCACCGGAAATGATCGGGCCCAAGAGCATCCCTGCTGCATAAAACGCGTTGTAGATGGCGTTTGCGCGGGTGTAGTCCCGCTGCGCGACGACTACGCCTTGGAGCGCCAAGCTGACCGGGGAGATCGATGCGAGCGTGCTGCCGGCGACAAACACGGCGGCGCACATGCCCCAGAACGAATCGATCCAGATGAAGCCCAGGACCATGACTGTGCCCACGGCGCCGAGCGCGCGCATGAGCAACAGGTGTCCGCGTGCGTCACCGACGCGCGCTGTAAGGTTTGACAAGACGAGCATTCCAGCAGCAAAAAATGCGGGAACCAGAATCGTGCGGCTCTCCGGGATGTGCTTGGACTCGATAAGATACAGCGGCAAAAAGAGCACCACGCTGGATTGAAAATAGCCGTACGCAAAGGTCGCGAAGCACGACGTCCGGATCCTCGCGAGGAGATCCATCGAGCGAGGAGCAGGCTGAGGCACGTGCGCCATGGTTCGATAGTCGAGGGAGCTCTCGGCGGGGTCGAGTTCTGCAGGGACGTGCGCGTGCAGGTCCGTGTCCTGCTCAAGCTGTGAGACCACGACGAACGCGCTGAGAACCGAGAGCACACCCGCGACGACGAACGCGTATTTCATGTCGGCAAAATGCGCGATGGTGTGCGCCATCACAGGCCCGATCACGTAGCCCAGGCCCATGGCGATCGCGTAGAGACTCACGATGTACGCCTTGTGCGTGCGGTCCGCACGCGAGAGCAAGATCGTCTCGCACGCGACCCAGATTCCGACAGAGCACATCCCGTCGACCACGCGAAGCGCAGCGAACTGCGGATAGGACCTGATGTAAGGGAAGCTGCCCACGGCCACGGCATAGCCGAGCAACGCGACGATCAGCGTGCGCCGCGCGGAGAAGCGCTGAATGATCGCGCCCATCGGGAGCGAGAGTGCGACGATTCCGCCTGCAAAAAACGCGGCAAGCGTACCGATGTCCTGTTTTGAGAAGCCCTGCTTTGCGAGGACCAGTGACGACAGCGCGATCGGGACGCCATAGGCGATGCCGAGCAAGAAGATCGAGGCGTACACGACGCGGACATTTCGGTCTTTGATCTTAGCGAGCACGTTGTCGCCGGGAACATAGCGTCTTTTGAGCCCACGACACGCAGTGAATGGGCCGCTACCAGGGGATCGACGCCGAGGCCACTTCGTACACGGGGACGAGGGTATCGACGTTGAGTGATTGGAGCAGTGTCACCGAGGCGGGGCGATAACGGGCACGCACAATGATCTGCGAAATTACTGGTGACTCAGACCCAACGACCATGCGAAAGACCCGCCTCTCAAGAGGTGCCATCGCGCGCACACTCACGATGGCGCTCTCGGCAGGGAGCCCTGCTGCGAGCTCGTCATGAAACAGAGCCAGAGGCGCGAGCGGGCCGCTCTGCAAGCGTCCCAACGAGTCGAGCGCGCCACGGAGCACTACGCGGCTGCCATCGATGCGGGTGGCGGCGACCTCCATCCAGGCCTCGCGGATAAAGCGCGCTCCGGTGGGATAGTAGTGGCCTCGCAGGGTGTTTTGCACGGTCGCGACCAGCTCGTCGCCCTCGCGAGCCAGCGCGATGGTGAGCACGTCTCGGAGAAGCGACGGCGCGTCGTCGTGGTCGGGGCCGACAAATCGATGATCCGCGAGCGAGCGTTCGGGCGATACGATCCCTGTTTCGTTGGCCGCGGGGCCTCGCGCTCGTGGGCTGCTCTGCCCGGGCGTGGGGCTCATGTGGCAGTCCGCACAGGTCTCGCCACGGGTCGCTGACGGAGACGCGGCCCACTCGGTGTAGGGCGTCTCGTGAAACGCGCCGGGCCCTCGCACCTCGTGGCAGGTCCCACACAGCTCTGCGCTTGAGATGAATCCGTGGACCGCGCTGCGGTGTCCAGCGGTTTGGACCGCATTGAAAGAGCCACGAATCGCGCCGTTGCGGTCCCACACGAGCCGCGCGTTGGACGTCCCGGTGTTTCCGACTGCGACGTGGCAGCTCTCGCATGAGAGCCCTCGCGCGGTGCCGACGACGGGGCGATGGCAGCTGTCACAGAATGCCCGCGTGCGCAGGTCGCTCTGGTCGCGGAGCGCGACGTAGCGAGGCCCCACGGCCGCCGTCGCGTGCCTCGAGGTTTCAAACTGAGCCGTGTGCGACGGGTGGCAGCTTGCGCACGGACTCGCGACCGGTCCCGCGTCGGGAGGTGCTTGCATCGGGCCCGCGCAGCTGGCCACGAGGGACAGAAAGAGCAAGCGCGGAGTCTCTGTAATTTTGCTGACAGAGTGGGCGCTCATAGAGACACAACGCTCGTGCGCTAGAAGTAATAATTGACCGACAAGACGCCTTGGGCGACCGCGGTGATGCGGAGATCCGCGGACAGCTCTGCGGTCCAATGGTATGCGCGGAGATCGTGGCCGACATAGCCAATCGCTTCGATGTGCGATTGAAGCGACCAATGATCGCTGAGGTAGAGCTCGGAGCCCGCGCCCACGTGCACACCAAACTGCACATCGGTCACGGGCACGCCGCCTTGACGAGGGGACTCGAGCACAGCGAGCTGAGCGCACGCGCCGACCATTGGGTAGAGATTCCACCAGCGATTTCCCAATACGGGGAACTGCAAGAGGCCACCGACTTCATGGTCGTGTCGGAGCGCTTGATCGACGGGGCCAAACAGGTGATCGGTGAAGAGCTCGACTGCGACATAACGATGCGGGCGCAAGCGGATGTGCCCACCGACGCCGCCCAAGAGGTAGTTTCCCGCGCGCCCCGTCAGTCGATTGCCAATGGCGAAAGGGTGCTCTGTGCTGAATCCGTGCGTCGCGGGCTGCGCGAGGGCGGCCTGCGAAGTGAGCGAGACCGCGATGAATCCGAGACCGGCGACGAGTCGTGCGAGCGTGGACATCCGTGTGAATCCCTTGGCGAACGAATGGGGAGAAAGAGCGCTGCGCATGGTTGCGACGCAGTGGCCCTGAGCGCCGAGCACGATTCGAGCCACAGGGAGCGGCTGCACGCGAGGGGCGTTTCACCTGGAAATCCCGCCAAGTTTCTCTGAGATCGGTGGCAGCGCGTGCCTCGTCGTTCACAGCGATCCGTGAACGATTTGCTACATCATTCTCAGCAAATTTGCTGCTTGAATGCGAACACAGGGCCGCGCACCAGAGCCCTCTTTCCCTGCCGACACCGTGCAACTTGTTCGCCCGCGTTGGCGCGATTCTGGTAACCGCAGTGGGGTCATGCGACTCACCACGCTCGATTGGGCCGTCATCGTCGGGTTCTTTGTGCTCAACGTGCTGTTAGGGCTGCGGTATACGCGCCGCGCGGGCCAGAGCATGAACGAGTTTTTTCTCTCGGGACGCAACGTCCCGTGGTGGCTCGCGGGCACCTCGATGGTCGCGACGACCTTCGGTGCAGACACGCCGCTCGCGGTCGCGGGGCTTGTGGTCAAGCACGGGATCGCAGGCAACTGGCTCTGGTGGAACGCGGTCGCCTCGGGGATGCTCACGGTGTTCTTCTTCGCTGCGTTGTGGCGTCGCGCGGGCGTGATGACCGACGTCGAGCTTATTGAGCTGCGCTATGGCGGCAAACCTGCAGCGGGATTGCGTGCGTTTCGTGCGGCGTATCTCGCGTTGCCTGTCAACTGCATCATCATTGGTTGGGTCAACCTGGCGATGGCCAAGATCATCACCATGACGATCGGGCTCGATCGCGTGACCTCTGTGGGGCTCTGCCTGCTGTTGACCGGTGCGTACGTGAGCGTCTCGGGGCTGTGGGGCGTGTTGGTGACGGACCTCTTGCAGTTTGTCGTGAAGCTCGGGATGACCATCGTGCTTGCGGTGGTCGCGGTTCGTGCAGCAGGCGGAATCGACGGGATTTTGCAGCACATTCCGGCTGAGCGCCTGTCGATCATGCCTCCGGTGGGCGCGGCATGGATGCCCGTGAGCGCTCTGAGTGTGTACCTCGGCGTCCAGTGGTGGGCGGCTTGGTATCCGGGCGCAGAGCCCGGCGGGGGCGGCTACGTCGCGCAGAGAATTTTCTCAGCCAAGAGCGAGCGCGAGGGTGTGTACGCGACCCTGTGGTTTAACGTCGCGCACTACGCGATCCGGTCTTGGCCGTGGATCCTTACGGCGCTCGCAGCGTGCGTGCTCTACCCACGGATCGACGACGCCGAGGGGAGCTATGTCCGCGTGATGATTGATCATCTCCCGCCTTCGCTCCGCGGGCTCATGATGGCGGGCTTTTTGGCGGCGTACATGTCGACCGTCGCGACGCATCTCAATTGGGGAGCGAGCTACCTCGTCGGAGATTTGTACAAGCGCTTTGTCGTCGTCGACGCGAGCGAGAAACACTACGTGCGGATGTCTCGCGTGGCGACCGTGCTCACCATGGTGATCTCGGCGATCGTGAGCCTCTACCTTGAGTCTATTTCGGGCGCGTGGAAGCTGCTGCTCGCGCTCGGAGCAGGCACCGGCCCCGTGCTTATCTTGCGTTGGTACTGGTGGCGGATCAACGCGTGGAGCGAGATCAGCGCGATGCTCGCGAGTCTCATCGCGTCGATGTCGTTGCAATATGGGCTCAAGCTCAACCCAGAAGATCCGGCCCAGTTTGCACAGCTCATGATGGGGACGCTTGTGATCACCACAGTGACCTGGGTCACGGTGACCTTTGTCACAAAGCCCGAATCCGAAGAGACTCTGTCAGCGTTTTTTCTGCGTGTTCGTCCGGACGGACCAGGCTGGGCTAGGGTCGCGCGCGCGCTCCCTCCCCAGGAGAAAGGCGCTCCGCTGCCTGTGCGACTGCGAGACTGGGTCGCGGGCTGCACGCTGGTCTACGGTGCGCTTTTTGGGATCGGCCATATCATTCTGCGACGCTATCCATCGGGTATTGCGCTGCTGGTTGTCGCGGTGCTCTCGGCCGTTGTTCTTGCGCGAGACCTCCGCGACCACAGCCTGTGATCGAGCGAGTTAGCGTGTAGCGCAGGCTGGGAATTTTCGGTTGGGGGCGATAGCGTCTGGCCCACTGCATGATCAACGAGACGCGTGGACGAAGAGATCCGTGGATTGGGCGCGAGCTGGCGGGGCGCTATCTCGTCGAAGAGGTCCTCGGCGAGGGCGCGATTGGGGTGGTCTATCTGGCACGACATCACGCGCTGGGCAGCAGCGTGGCGGTCAAGCGATTGCATGGTCCATGGGCCCGATTGCCTGAATATCGCGCGAGATTCCTTCGTGAGGCGAGGCTCTTGGCCCAGCTACGTCACCCCAATGTGGTGAGTGTTTTAGACTACGGTGAAGAAGACGGCGCGCCCTACCTGGTGATGGAGAAGCTTGAGGGCGACACGTTGCGCGCGAAGATGTCGGCGGGCCTCATTCCGATGGAGCGGGTGCTGGAGATCTCCGAGGAAATTCTCTCGGTTTTGGCGGTGATGCACGTGACAGGGATTGTCCACCGCGATCTCAAGCCCGAGAACGTGATGCTCTCTCAGACGGCAGACGGCAAAGAGCATGTGAAGGTCTATGACTTTGGGCTCGCGTACGCGGACGATCAGCCTTCGGGGATCAGGCTGACCGAGCCAAACACCGTACGCGGAACGCCGCTGTACATGTCGCCAGAGCAGTGCAGAGCCCACCCGCCGACGAGCGCGAGCGATGTGTATTCGCTGGGAGTAATGCTCTACGAGATGCTCAGCGGGGTGCTCCCGTTTGGTGCCACAGGCTCAACAGACGTGATGATGCAGCATGTGCTGTTAGAGCCGCCGATGATGGAAGAGCGCGGACGGCGTCCCGTGCCGGACAAGCTTGAGCGCTTGGTCCTGACGCTGCTGGCGAAGACTGCTGCGAAGCGCCCCACGGCGGAGGCCGTTCGGCGCCAGCTTGTGGCCATCCGAGCCGAGCTGTTTGACCATCGCCAGTCTTGAGACTTCGCGATCGCGCCGGTGACCACACAGAAGGTGGCGAAATCTTCCGGTTTCATGATAGCTATGCGCGGTTTAGAAATCCGATAAGGCGAATGCTGTCGCTGTAGTCCGCGGTTTTCATCGCGGGTTTATCAGACACTTCGTCGCTCTACTAAAAATCACACACCTGTTTTGAGGCCCTTTGTAGGGCATGAATTTCGGCTGGACGTCTCGACTTCTGGCCTGAATTTCATCCGAGAGACATCAGTTCCCTCACCGCTTGAGTGCGTCGGGAACCAGGAGGAAATAACTGTGTCAAGTCATCGAATGCTTCGTCGATTGGGTATTAGCGCGCTGCTCGCTGCTGCAGTGGGCGTGACCAGCGGAACCGCGAGCGCGCAAGGCACGGCCTACGCGTTCAATCGCTATGAGCCGACCCCTGCGGGCGACACTTTTTTCGCCGCTCAGCGCCCCTGGTACTCTCCTGGGGATGGCTCGTTTGGCATCCGTGGCGGCCTCGTCGCGGACTACGCCTACCGCCCCCTTGTCCAGCGTAACGCCGCAGGAATGGACGCGAGCAACGTCCTTATCGAGCACATGTTGCTCGTGCACGCACAGCTCGGTGTTGGCTTTCTCGACCGCATCAATGTGCATCTCAACGTGCCCATGTTGCTCTTGCAGACCGGCGGTGGCGCAGCCGCAGGCCCCTTCACGGCGTTTACAAGCCCCGCCATCGGCGACATGCGTTTGGGCGCTCGCGTGAGGCTCTTTGGCCACGCCGATCGTGACCCGATCTCGTTGCACTTGGGCGGAAACTTCTTCTTCAACGCGGGACTGCTCACCGGCAACACCAACACCAACGTCTCGGACAACCTGTTCCGTGGCAAGTTTGACCTGACCGCGGCGGGCCGCGCGTCGATCCTCCGTTGGTCGTTCGGTGTGGGTTTTCACTACCGCGACGTCAACGTCTCGTTTCAGAGTGGCGCACCTCCTCAAGCGGGTCACGAGCTCTACGGCAGCGCAGGCCTCGGTGTCGCGCTCTTGCAAGACCGACTCACCATCGGCGCTGAGGGTTGGCTGTCGTCCGGCATCTCCAATCTCTTCGGATACCCATGGACCAACGGTGAAGTCATCGCGGGCGTCCATTACCTCATCGCAGACACCATCTTGGTGGGCGCTGGCGCTGGCCCAGGGCTCTCGCAAGGCGCAGGGACCCCGACGGTCCGCGGTCTGTTCACAGTCGCCTACGCGCCCGTCCGCCGTCCGGTGGTGGCGGGTCCCGGCGATGCCGACGGCGATGGCGTTCTCGACCCCGACGATCAGTGTGTAGACGTCCCCCAAGGCGAGCATCCCGATCCCGCACGCATCGGCTGCCCCCTCGTGGACACCGACCACGACGGCGTCTTTGATGGCGAAGACCAATGCGTCAACGAGCCCATGGGCGATCACCCCGACACCGCGCGCCGCGGGTGCCCACTCGCAGACACCGACCGCGACGGCGTCTTCGATGACACCGATCAGTGTGTCAACGAGCCTCAAGGGGAGCACCCCGACCCCGCACGCGTCGGTTGCCCCGATGGCGACGCGGACAGCGATGGCGTACTCAACGGTGCCGACCAGTGCCGTGATGTTCCCGCTGGCGATCATCCCGATCCCGCACGCGCCGGATGCCCCCTCCCCGACCGCGACGGTGACACCGTCGTGGACCCCGAAGATCACTGCCCCGACGTCGCAGGATCTCCGCATCCAGACCCCATGCGCAATGGCTGCCCCGGCTTGGTCCGTGTGCAAAACGGCATGCTCCAGATCCTCGCGCCGGTGTTCTTCGCGACCAACCGCGACCGCATTCTTCCGCGCTCGTTTCCAGTGTTGACCGCTGTGGCTGACGCCCTCCGTGCGGTCCCCTCGATCCGTCGTGTGTCCGTTGAAGGCCACACCGATGACGTCGGCGACGACGCGCGCAACATGGACCTGTCCAACCGCCGCGCGATCAGCGTCGTGACCTTCTTGACCCAGCACCAGGTCGACGCAGGTCGCCTCGAAGCCCACGGCTTCGGCGAGACTCGCCCCGAGCGCCCCATTGACGGTCTTCGTGGTCGTCCGCTCCGTGAGGCACGCTCGCTCAATCGCCGCGTGAACTTCCGTATCACGGACCCGGCGACCCGCGCTCCGGCAGCCAACTGATCGACGCTCGCGCTCTGGGCACATCGATCGCCTAAGTAGGGGACAGTGACGCTGTGGGGGGGCACAGCGTGCCGCGAGCTCGCCGTAAAATGGCGATCGCGCACGGCATCACGTAAGAGCCCTTGCGCGAGCTGGCGGCGCGGTCGCTGTTGCGCTCGCGTCAGTGAAGGGAGCTACACGTGCGTGTCCTAAAGTTCGGGGGAACCTCCGTCGGCGACGCAGCGAGAATTGTCGCAGTGTGTGACATTGTCGCGAGCAAAATTGCAGACGATTCGTGCATCGTGGTGGTCAGCGCGGCGGCCAAGATGACCGACCTTTTGTTGCGTGCAGGCCGAGCGGCGGCCGAGGGTCGCGACGAGCTTGAGACGATCACGACGCGGGTCCGGCAGCTCACCCAAGCGCTGTCACTTGAAGACTCCGTCGTGGTTGAGCCACTCAACCAGTTGGCAAAGGTTCTCGCTGAAGTGCGAGTCCTGGGCCGCTGCAGTGATGAGCACTTCGACTCCATCGCGGCGACAGGTGAGCGGGTGTCTGCGAGGCTGGTCTCTGCGGCGCTATGCGCGCGAGGCACGCCTGCGCGGGCGATCGACGCGGACCACGCAGGGATGATCACCGACGAGCGGTTTGGAGCCGCAGAGCCGCTGCCTGAGAGTGACGAGCTGCTTCGGCATGCGTTGGCAAAGCCACAGGGCTATGTGGCTGTCGTGACTGGCTTTTTGGGGCGCACGCGGGATGGGCGCACCACGACGCTGGGGCGAGGCGGCAGTGACTACAGCGCAGCGATTATTGGCGCGGCAGTGGGCGCGGACGAGATCGAGATTTGGACCGACGTCGACGGCGTCATGACTGCGGATCCGCGCGTTGAGCCCGAGGCGGTGACCATCGCGTCGCTGTCGTTTGGAGAGGCCGCGGAGCTCGCCTATTTTGGCGCGAAGGTGCTGCATCCAAAGACGATTCACCCTGCAATTCGACAGAGTATTCCTGTGCGTGTGCTCAACACGTTTGCGCCTACGCGGCCTGGGACCGTGATCACCCAGGCGGGCGCGATCGTGGATCCGTCGCATCCCGCGCGCGCGATCGCGGCGAAGAAGAACATCACGGTCGTGCAGGTCGTCTCGTCACGCATGTTGCTCGCCGATGGCTTCTTGGCGAAGATCTTTGAGGTCTTTGCGCGCTATCGCATCGTGGTTGACATGGTGGCGACGAGCGAAGTGAGCGTGTCGCTCACGGTCGATCGAGAGGATCATCTTGGTGCGGCATGTGATGAGCTACGCGCGATTGGCGAGGTCCATGTACAGCGCGGCCGAGCGCTTGTGGCGGTCGTAGGCCTCGGCGTGGGCGCCACGGTAGGGATCGCGGGCCGTGTGTTTTCTGCGCTCGCGCGGGCGCGGGTCAACATCGAGCTGATCTCCGCGGGGTCGGGAAGAACCAACATGAGCATGGTGGTCTCTGAGCTCGACGCCGATCGCGCCGTGCGCGCATTGCACCACGCGCTCTTTGCAGAGAGCGCCTAGGCGATGGCTCACTCAACGGACAAACCAGGGCAGTGGCCACGGGCACGAAGCGCTCGGTATTGGGAGTCGCTCGCGGCCAGCGTGGGCACTCCGTTTTATGCCTATGATCGCCGAGTGCTCGCGCAGCAAGCACGTGTACTTCGCGAGGCTTTTTTCGGAACAGAGCTCCGATACGCGATGAAAGCCAACGCCAATCCGGCGCTGTTGCGTGCGGTCGCGGACGAGAAGATCGGCATCGACGCCGTGAGCGCTTGGGAGGCTCGTTTGGCACATGCAAACGGGCATCGTCGTTCGCGCATTTTGTACACCGGAAACTTTCCGTCAGACGACGAACTGCGCGCGATCGCTTCGCGAGGGATCGTCGCCAACCTCGACGCGCTCTCTGCCATCGATCGATACGGAAAAATCGCGAAAGGCAGCAAAATCGCTATCCGAGTGGATCTCGAGAGGGGCGCTGGCCATCACCCACACGTTGTCACCGCGGGTGTGGATAGCAAGTTTGGCCTCGCGCGCGAAGACCTCCCCGCGGCGCTTGAGATCGTGCGCAAGCGCGGGCTGCGGCTCGTGGGGCTGCACCAGCACATCGGCAGTGGGCTGTGCACCGACGCCCACCGAGAGGTGTGGCTCGAGGCCGCGGACGCGCTCTTTGACCTCGCGATTTCGACCGAAAAATCACACGGAATTCTAGACTTCATCGACGTCGGCGGGGGCTTCGGCGTGGCGTATCCCGACGACGCACACGACCCTGATCTTGCGCAGTGGGGGCGCTCGCTCAGCGAGGCTTTTGTGCGCCGCTGGCCCAGCAAAGACCGGAGGCCAAGGCTCTTGATTGAGCCGGGCCGGTCGCTCGTGGCGGCGTGTGGTGCGCTCATCACGCGGGTGACAACGATCAAGCCCGCGCGCGACCGCGTGTGGGTCGGCGTAGATGCTGGGATGCACACGTTGGTGCGCCCCGCGATGTACGGGAGCTATCACCCGATTTGGCCCGTTCGCGAGAGAAAATCCAAGCCAACCGAGTGCTGGATTGTAGGACCCATTTGCGAATCGGGAGACGTCCTCGCCGAGCGACGGGGGATGCCTCTCCCGCGCGAAGGCGACCTGCTCGTCATCGGAATGGTCGGTGCGTACGGATACGCGATGGCGTCGACCTACAATTTGCGGCCGAAGCCTGCAGAACTGCTCATCGACGGGGATCGGTGGGAGCAGGTCACTCGCGCGAGTCGCTATGCAGAGGTGTGCGGGTGACGCTCGGCTGAGAGGCCTCGGCCTGCGTGAAAGCGCATCAATCGCCTCAAAGTGCGTGGTCGAATCGAGTCCGTGCTTGCGATGACTGCCGTTCGTTTGCGACGGTAGGACACGACGGATGGCCAACGACACAAGCGCGCATGGGGCACCTGACGGTACGGTTTCGACGCGTCATCCGACACAGCTCGCTGTGCTCTTGGCGAGCGCTGGGACACCGCCATTTGACAGGCATCGGGCTGCGATCGCAGCGTCGCGGCTCTTTGATGATTTTGTCCTAGCGCCAGGGAGACGTGAGCTCTTCTTGGGCCCCGGCGGGTTGTTTGCGCCCTCGGGCCACGGCATCGATCCGCGACATGATGCCCTCGCGCGAGTGCTTCGGACGATCGCCGCGGGGCTCCGTGGGCGCATCGAAGCGCACGAGACCGCGTCAGGGACCAAAGATTTGCTCCGTGGAACCGCGGGCCTCGCGGCCTCGCGCATCGAAGGCCAGCTCGGCGGATTTGACCCACGACGTGGCGTCGCGACGAGCTTCTCGTCCGAGCTGATGTTGGGCTCTCTGCGCCCCTCGGTCGATCCCATCGACGCGGCCGACGCGGGCATCTTGCGACGGCTCCTTGCGCTCTCGTTGCGCGGCGCGATGGTGTCAAAACCTGCCCGGAGCTCCGGGCTTGTGACTGACCTCGCGGGCGCGACGCTCGTGCTCGCGGTGCTTGATTTGGCGGCCAACCCGCGCTCGGCGCTCAGGGCTGTGCGCGCAAAGCTCGCCCGCTCTGGGCGGCTCAGTGCCGACGAGTCTGCGTGGCCTCGTGAGGTCGGTCAGTCCTTGCGAGAGTGGCTCGCGCAGGCGATCGCGAGCGCGTCGTCATCGGGGAGCACGAGCCGCGAGCTCACCCGAGAGCCGGCCCTCGCCGCCGAAGTGCTGGACGTGTTTGGAATGTCTCTCGCGCTCGCGGTGTACGACGGGATGGTCCCGCAGCGAGAGAGCCCCTTGGTGGTCCCCGGGGTCGGTGCAGACGAGGCATTTACCGCGGCACCGATCGCGGTGGGGCCGGCGACCGCGGCGGTCTCTAGCCCGGTGCTGGGGCTGTTCTCGAAGATCGAGTTTGTCGCCCTCCCGTTTGCGACCATCGAAGAGAGCCCCACGGCAGAGCAGTCCATCACCGAGTCCCGCCCGTCGCTCTCGCCCAAGCCCAAGGCGCTCGCCCTCGAAGAGACGGTGTTCGCGAAGACTCGCGAGAGCGTCAAGACCGCTACGCGTGGACACAACCTCGTAGGGCTGCTTGAGGCCAGCATTGACCCCTACGCGCCGGCTCACACGTTTGTGCGAAGGACGCTTGATTCAGTGGCCTCGCGGATCACGCGCGCGGCGCTGTCGAGTGAGCCCAGCACGCAGGTCGTAGTGCTCGTGGGTCCCCGATCGGCGAGAGCGCGCGAAGTGCTCGCAACCATTGGAAAATCGCTGCTGAGCAGGGGCGCCAATTGGCACATTTTGGCGCCAAGACCCGACACGCAGACGCTCGCGTTTGAGCCGCTTCTTGACGCGATCGCGCCGCTGCGTCGCGCCGATATTTCGCGATGGATCGACATCGATTTGTCGCGAAGTATTGAGTTCAACGTCGACCCTGGGGCCAACCTTGTCATCAACGCGAGCGCGCTGGGTCGCACCACCGAAGCGCAAGCGTTTGCGCTCGCGCAGCTGTGCTCGGACGTCGCAGATCGTGCGCTGCCTCGCTCGCTCGTAGTGCTTGTCGGAGCGCCGAGCTATGGCGCCGCCGCGGCGTTGTCAGACGCGTTGGGTCGCTATGCAGAGCTGGAGCTCTCGGATGTTCCGCTGCGTGGTGGCGCGATCTCGTTGCTGCGCGTGGACGCCCCTGCCCCGGCCTCGACGCTCACCGAGCGCCCCGCGGACGAGCAACAGCTGTTGCGGGTGGCCGAAGCCTTCACGGGTCCTTCGCCGCTGGCTGAGCTCGCTGCGAGGGCCCTGTTGGTCCCCGCCGAGGCACGCTATCGCGCACAACGGCTGCGGTTAACACAGCTTTCTCTCGCGCAAGACCCCACCTCTGCAAACGCGCTCGCGCTCCCGGTCGACCTTCGACAGAGCCTGTCCGAGGTGCTGCGCGCGTTGGGTCGCGCGGCCAACGCGCCGCAGGACGGAGCCGCCTCGCGCCGGGCAATGCAAGCGGGCGTAAGCGCACAACAGACCACTCGCGCGGCGCTCGCTGCGGGCATGCTGCGCGAGCTCGGAGACTGTGTACGTCACGAGGTCGCGGTGCTCGTCGCGGAGTACTACGCAGCGCGCGGGACGACCCACCTTGAGCGTGTAGAACACACCGCGCGCATGGCCGCGATGCCATGGATTTTGTGTGCGAATTCACGGGCGATTCCAGTGGTGTCCGACGCGGCAGCCGAGCTCTTAGAGTCTGACGCGTACGAACCGGTCAGCGCGACGTGGCCCTGGATGAGTGAGCTGCTCGGGATCGAAGGCGTGCCACCCGATCGGTTTGTCACGGTGCTCTCACGCAACGCGAACACCGTGCTCGCCGCGTGCGCAGAGATCGCGTATCAGCGCGAATCGACGATCACGCTCAGGCGACCGTTCATGCGTTTGCGCTGGAAAATTCCGGCAGAGAGCGATGTGACCATCGGCGTCGCGGGCTCGATCATCGCGGGCGCTTTTGAGGCCTCGAGGCGCTTGGTGAGCGAGGGAACGTTGCGGACGCTCAAGCGTGATGGACGTGATCATCTTGCGGTCATGACGCAGCTGCAGACCAACGCCAGTTTGGCGCCAGTGTCGTTGGACTTGTGCGTTCCGCTTGCGTTGGACGCGAGCGAATCGATGCTGCAGTTGACCGCGCTTGAGCTCGGCGCGCGCATCGCGGGCTTGCTCGGTGAAGGCAACGCGCCCAGCTGGAGCGCCGAGATCGAACCGGCCGAGGGAGACACGGTCGCGGTCCCACTTGGCGAGGCGCTTGTGGCGCGCGAGTGCGCGGCGCGATGGGTCCGCGCGCTGAGGACTCTTCCTAGGTATTTTCCTGCCGAAAACCGAAGTGACAACAACTACGCCGATGGCCCCTTGCTGCGCGACGCCGCAGAGCTCGGGCTCTTTGGAGCCGTCTTGAACGAACGCGGGATCTTCCCAGGCGGAAGCACCGCCCGCGCCATCGCCGAGAGACTTCAGGGCGCCGCCGATGAGATCGTCACCCGCGCGCGTGAGCTCGCCGCGACGCTCCCCGTGGTCGAAGGCTTCGCAGAGGGCCCCGCACGCGAAGTGATCGAGCGGACGCTCGCGGTCGCGTGGTTCTTACAGGCCAATTTTTGCTCAAGCGCGGTGGGCTCGCTGACCTGGATTCCGCCACACATGCCAGGCGATCCCGACATCATTTCGCGATCGCTCGAGCTCGCATCCCTTGAGCGCTGGCTTGAGCGCAAGGTAGAGCGCGTCGGCGCGATCGATCAACGAATCCAAGAGGCTCGACTCGCGCTGGCGCCCACGATCATTGTCGAAGACGAGTAGCGTTAAGTCTCTGCAAATTTGCAGATCATCGCTCTCTAGCGCGTCGCGACCAGCACCGAGAGCGCGCACATCAACACCATCAACACGGGGATGATAATGGCCACGGCTACAAGCGCGTTGGTCGAGGTCTTCGAGGGCGCTGCGCCGGTCGGATGCGTCGGGACTGGGACCGCGTGCACGTGGTGGGTCTGCTGTGCGGGCACCATCGCGCTGGGCGCGGCGTCGTAGTTCATCGCGCCGAAATACTGCGGGCCGCTGGGCACTTCTTGAAACCGCGGGACGGTCGCCGGAGCGGACTCGACCACCGTGTCATGAATGAGCATCGGCAAAGGCGTCGCGGGGCTGCTCGCGGGAGCAAGGAGCGACGCCGCTTGGCTTGGGACAGAGCTCGGCGGCAAGTCTGGCGTCGTGCTCGGCACCGACTGTGGCAAAGACGCAGGGACGCTCGCAGTGATCTCAAGGGGAGCGGTCTTGAGCGAACTGATGTCGACCTCTTCGAGGAGCTTGAGCATCTCGCTCGCGGTGCGCGGGCGGGTCGCGAGCGTGGGCGCGAAGAGCTTGGCAAACAACGCGTCAATCCGCGGCGGAAGCGTTGAGACGAGCCCGGACGCAGAGCGACTTTGCCCCGAGAGGACCTGCGCCAACACGCCCACCGACGAGTCACTCGCGAAGGGCATCTCACCGGTGAGCATCTCGAAGAAGACCACGCTCGCGGCCCAAAGATCGGCGCGGCCGTCGACCGCAGAGGGATCGCGGACCTGCTCGGGAGACATGTACTCAGGCGTGCCCAAGAGCATGCCTGCGCGCGTCGCCATCACGCTCCCCGCGGAGGGAGAAGCGCCAACGTCCTTCGCGATCCCGAAGTCTAAAAGCCGAAGCTGCAAGCCGCCGCTGAGCTTCTCTTCGAGCACGATGTTTTGCGGCTTCAGGTCACGGTGCACGATGCCCATCGCGTGGGCGACCCCGAGGGGCTCAAGCAGGGCGCGCATCCAGCCGACGGACTCGCTCAGGGGCAGCCGTCCACGCTTGGCGATGGTGTCCGAGAGCGTAAGCCCGCGCACGAGAGGCATCACAATGCATGGGCACTCGGCGGTGCCGTCCGAGATGACGCCGAGATGAAAAATCGGAACAATCGCAGGGTGTTCGATCGACGCGAGCATCCGGGCCTCGCGCGCGAAGCGCTCACGCAGGCTCGGATCACTGCGCAGATCCGTGTGCAAAATCTTGATCGCGACAACACGCCCAAGATGCAAATCACGCGCACGCCACACCGAACCCATGCCCCCGCGGCCAATGAGTTCTTCGAGCTGAAAATGCTCGGCTACAACGATCCCTGCTTCGATCTGCATGCCGATGCTCGTGCCTTCTGATGTGTACACAATCTCGCGCCCGTTGCATACGCGCCGTGTGCGCGCATGGCCGAACTAGGCCCGAAGGAGGCGCCATTTGAGCCCTAAAAGCTCTCTGCCCACGCCCACGATGCGCTTGATCCCGGTGCTCTTGCTCACCCCAGCGCGGCGCGGAACACACGCGATCTCCACCGTGGCCGAGGGCTCTTTGGCGCGCAGCATTCGGATCGGAAACTCGAAGTTGAGAAAGAACGTGTTGGGCACCAAGATCGCAGGATCAAAGAGCGCGCGGTCCACCAAGTAGGGACCATCGGAGCGCATACGCACTTGATGAACTGCATAAATAAGTGTGCGCACCGCTGCGGAGAGAATCGTCCGATGTAACCCATCGTCACGATTGGGATAAACGCTAAAGACCACCTTGACATTAGAGCTCACGGCCGCCTCGCAGAGCTTGTCTAGCTCGTGCACTGGGATCTGGCCATCGCAGGGCAAGAAGGTCATGAAGCGCTCAGACGATGCGCGGTGTCCGCTCTTGAGCGCGGCGCCGATTCCGCGGTTGGTCGCGTGGCTGACAAACACGCAACGAGAGTCATCGCCGCAGACCTCTCGGGCGAGCGCCAAGGTGTCATCGGTGGAGCCATCGTCGACAAAGACCAGCTGCCAGGGTCCCTTGCGGGTGTTGAGCCACACGAGAATCTCGGCGAGGACCGTCGGAACATTGAGCGCTTCGTTGTAGGCAAACACGACCAACGACAGCGAGAGCGCGGACGCACGATCGGCGATAGTTGGCTCAGAGAGAGAGGCGATGTTGTTGCTCAAAGAGGTCTTTCGCGCAGTATTTTTGCTGGGATTCCGGCGACGATGGCGTACGGCGGGACGTCTCGATTGACCACGGCACCTGCGCCCACGAGCGCGCCGCGACCGATGGTGACCCCCGGAAGAATGGTCGCGTTGATCCCGATGTCGGCGTCGTCTTCGATCACGACCGGCGCGAAGGTCACCGGGGCATGCAAGATGGGCATCCCGCGGCCCACTTCGTCATGGACCGACGTGATGATTTTAACCCCTGGGCCGATCCCAACATTGCAGCCAATGGTGAGTCCACCCGCTGCGTGAAAGAAGCACTGCTGCCCGATCCAGGTGCCATCTCCGACGCGCAGCTCGTTTTTGTAATAGCCCTTGAGGATCGCGTAGTGACCCACATAGACGTTGCGGCCCAGCGTGATGTTTTCGGGGTGAAAAACCAGGACACCTGCCTCAAACACGCACTCGTCTCCAAGCTCGCGAAACTGCGAGAGCTCAAAGCTGCCATCCCCGTGCGTGCGGTGGGTTGCCATCTCGATCGTATCGCGCGGTGTACACCAATTCGGCGTGTCCGCGGGCGTGGATCGCGTGGATCGCTGCGGCTCAGCCGTGGTAGCCGACCTCACCGTGCTGGGTCATGTCGAGCCCCTCTTGCTCGTCCTCTTCGCTCACGCGCAAGCCTACGAGCTTGTCGACGACCTTGAGCAATACGAGCGTGACGACGACGGCCCAGAGCCCCGCCGCGAGCAAGCCAAGCGCCTGCTTGGCCAGCAGCATTGGGTTGCCTGCGAGCCAGCCGTCAGCGCCCGCTGGGTTAAGCGATTTGCGTGCAAATACACCGACCAAGAGCGCACCGATCATGCCACCTACGCCGTGAATTCCCCAGGCGTCCAGCGCGTCGTCGTAGCCCAATTTTTCTTTGAGAAGCACGCTGC
Source organism: Deltaproteobacteria bacterium (assembly GCA_030694465.1). GTDB lineage: Bacteria > Myxococcota_A > Polyangia > Polyangiales > JAUXYJ01. The sequence continues at coordinate 130,610 of JAUXYJ010000023.1, forward strand.
CGTAGCAGAGCACTCCGGCCACGAGACCGATCACCATGGACGCCGCGGGCGTGACAAATCCCGCAGCGGGAGTGATCGCGACCAGCCCCGCGACGAGCCCCGAGACCAGCCCAAGCAACGTCGGTTTTCCGCGGTGTCTGCTCTCGGCGACGGACCACGCGAGCGCCGCTGTACCCGCAGCGACGTGCGTGGTCACAAACGCGAGCGCCGCGGACTGGCCCGCAGCGAGCGCGCTCCCGGCGTTGAACCCAAACCAACCAAACCACAAGAGCCCCCCGCCCGTGACGGTCATAATTAGGTTGTGAGGGACGAAGTGTTCGCGGCCAAATCCTAGGCGTTTTCCGATGTAAATCGCGGTGACAAGCGCAGAGAGCCCTGCGGTCCAGTGGACTACGGTGCCGCCGGCGAAGTCCAAGACCCCCAGCTTTGCGAGCCACCCACCCTCGCCCCAAGTCCAATGTGCGACCGGGTCATAGACCAACGTGGTCCACAAGAGCGTGAAGAGCGCGTAGGCCGAAAACCGCATTCGCTCTGCAAAAGCCCCCGAAATCAGCGCAGGCGTAATGATCGCAAACTTGAGCTGAAAGGCCATGAAGGCCAGGTGCGGGACCGTGCCGCGCGGCTCAACTCCGACGTTGTTAAGCATCGCGTAGTCGAACCCGCCAATGAGGCCCCAGTGCGTGCGCCCAAAACAGAGCGAGTAGCCAAAGACCACCCACTGCACGGTGACCAACGCGAGCGCGTAGAACGAGTACATAAACGTGGCGACGACGTTCTTTTTACGGACCATTCCGCCGTAAAAGAGAGCCAGCCCAGGGGTCATTAACAACACGAGCGCCGAGGCCACGAGCATAAACGCCGTGTCGCCCGAATCAATGGTGCTCACCGACGCTTGCGCGCGCGCCGTCGTCGAAGCGAGGCTCACAGCGAGCGCGGCGAGAGACCCCAGCGCGAGGGCGCGAGGGCAACGAGACGGCAGAGAGAGTCTTCGCGTGTGCATGGCGCGCAGGAGCTATCACGACTCAACGCGACGCGTCACGAACACTGGGCGGATTGCCTATGAGCCTCAGGATCGCGCGCTATCGACGGAGCAAGAGCACCAAGCCCACAGCAAACAAGAGGGCGAAGACAGCGCTGCGAAACGTCGTCGCGGGCACGGTCCGATGGAGCCTCTCGCCCACGAGGGTCCCGACGCCCAGCGCAGGGACAAACGCAGCGGTGAGCCAGAGTGAATGGTGATTCAGTGTGCCAGCGCGCCAGAACTCTGCGAGCACTACAGCGTTGAGCAGCAGCCAGAGCATGGCGAGCGTCGCGCGAAACACGCCGGGGTCCCGCGCGTGATGCGAGACGCTCCAGACCGCGAGAGGCCCGCCGGTCCCGTACATTCCGAAGAGCACTCCGCAGCCAGTCATCGCGACCGCATCGCGCAGCCACGTGAGCATCGGGGGCTCGTGCAGCTCTTCGATCGAAGGGTCTGGTTTATTCGCGCGGCGGATGCGCGAGACCAGCTCCGAGAGCGCGAGACACACCACAAACGCGCCGAACATCTTGACCCCCACGGCGGGCGCCACGCGACGCTTGAGCCAGAAGCCAACAGGCATCCCGACCGCGACGAACGGCGCGATTCGGGTCAACAGTACGCGCCGATCGACCAGGCGCAGATAGCGCAGCGCGAGGTAGCCTGAGAGCGCCATGTTGACCGGCACGTAGGCCGGCAACACCTGGTCGATGTCGGCGATTAGCGCGCCGAAAGACACCGTGATCACCGTCGCACCGAAGCCAATGGTGGACTCGACGGCGAACGCAAAGGTCACGATCAACAGCAGCAACGCGACGGTGATTGCAGACATCGTGAGAGCCCTCGAAGGTCACGCCAGGGACGCGATCAGCGAGTGTGCGCTGCGCGGTCAGCGCCATGGACACGCTGCGCTGAATCAGAAGAAATTTGCTCGCTCTGGACCGCGACGCGGGGCGCGTTTGTCACGTTGATGCTGGGCACTGTAGCGGGTGTTTGAGACGCCGCTGGAGCGCTGTTGCGCTCGGGGACATCCCCGTCTCGTGCTTCGGCGTTTGCGCGCTCGGGTGTGACCCAAACGACCAACGACTCGCCCGCGGTCAACGTCGCGTGGCGTGGTCGATGATTGATCCGCGAGAGGCTCCCCGTGGTGAGTCCGTATCGCGCCGCGAGCGAAGACATCGTGTCGCCTGCGCGCACCGCGACAGTCAACCGTACGCGGCCATCGGCGGCTGCTACGTGCTCGGCGACCGACTCGGTGCCTCGCTCTACGAGGGTCACATCCGCGGCCGAATACACAAGCGCATCGCGAGGATCGCGCTCGACGAAGGCCTGCAACCAGAGGCCCGACGGGATGCGCGCCTGGGGATCGAGCGCGTTCGCTGCGACCAGCTCTTCGCGAGAGATCCCGAGCACTCTCGCGACCTCGCGCACCGTGTCGCCGACGCCCGCGCGATAGAACACCCGATGATGCGCCGAGGAGGGCGCGCGTGACGGGGTCACCACCACGAGCGGGCGCTCAGCGCTGTGCGCGACAACCTCGGGGCGATCGGGGACGAAGAGCTCTGTTCCGCCCTGCACGCGCTGTTCAGACGAGAGCCCCGAGAGCGCCAAGAGCGATGTGCTCGACAGGCCATAGCGCGCGGCAAGCTCGCTCACCGATTCGCCAAAACGCAGCCGCGTCGTCCGGACGCGCTCTTCGCGGATCGCGGCGATCGCGGTCACCGTCTGCACAGAGTGACCGTAGGGCACGTGCAAAACAAAGGGCGTTGAAGCCTCTGCGATCATTGGTGTGCGCATGCCTAGCAAGGCAGGATTCAGCCGCCGCAGCTCACTCACAGAGATCGCCGCGGCGCGAGCGAGGGCGGCCATGCTAAACGAGCGAGTAAGGGCGATGTCGTCCCAGCGGATGGGCTCGGCCGGCACGACATCCGCGAGCCCAAAGCGCTCGGGATTGCGCGCCGCGAGGGCCAACGCCATGATCCTCGGCACGTAGCGAGCGGTCTCAAACGGCAGGCCGCCTTCGGTGTGCAGCAAGACCTCGAAGTCGTTGGTATTGCAGCGTCGCATCGAGCGCAGCAGCGCGCCGTAGCCCATGTTGTAGGCCGCGAGGGCGAGCTCCCATGAGCCAAATCGCCCACGGAGTTCGAGCAACAGCCGCGCCGCTGCCCTCGTCGCGCGCTCAGGGTCGCGCCGCTCATCGACCCACGCGTCGACCCGTAGGCCGTACGAGCGAGCCGTGTCGGGCATCAGCTGCCAGAGCCCTCCGGCACCTGCGCTGGACTCGCTCCCGACGTCAAACCCGCTCTCTGCTGCGGCGACCCACACCAAGTCCGCAGGGGCCCCCTCGGCGATGAGCCAGCGCTGTAGCGACTCACGAAACTTATTGGCGTCGCGATACCAGCCTCGCAAGGTGCGTCGCGCCCGGCGATCACTCAGATAGCGGCCCGCGGTCTCGAGGGTTGAGTTAGTCAATCGCTGCAAAATGACTGGACGTTGCAGTGTCTCAGGGTTCAGACCCTCGACCGCATGCAACGCCGGGTTGGACACGATCGCGCTTGATGATTCGGCCTCACGCAGCGCAGCCAGCGAGGGGCTCTCGGCCCCAAGCGCGTCAAGGATCGTGAGGGCGGGCGCCTGCGCTGCGCCACCTGCGCTCGCGGTCGTCGTAGTGCTCACCGCTTGTGCTCGCGCGGGTGCGCACGCCATCAGCACAGTGATCGCGACGAGCGCAGCAGAGCGAGGCGTATGAGAAGGGAGGCGCGGCATTCGTGCGGTCTTTCCAGCGCGGGCTCACGCTTCGCTTGCGGCGAGCGAGGACACGACTTGCTCCCCTCGATACACGCGACGACGCCACAGCGCGAAATTTCGTACAGCCTCAGCGTGAGCGGTCGCGGAGTACTTGCTCGCACGTCTCAAGCACCTCGCGGGCGTCCCCGTCGTCAATGTCAAACGCGTCCGCGAGCGACTCAAACACACTGACCTCTTCCTCGCAAAGAGGGCCATCGACGCACCCTACCGCGGCGGCGATCGCCAGCGCGCTGCGTCGCACGCTCGGCTCGGTCATCGAGGCAGCCAGCATGCCCATCGCGGTCTCGACGCCGTGGTTTTGCACGACCTGATCGACCTGATCGACCCACTCATCGAGCGCATCTTGTGAGACCTCAACGTCCAGAAGAGACCGCAGAAGCGACCCGATGGCGTAGTGCTCTTCTTCACTGAGCACGCCGTCGGACGAGGCGATCAAGAACGCGATCTGGCAGTAAAATCGCAGCACATCGATCGAAGTATGCGCGGCCGTTTGGCTCTCGTCTTCGGGCCGCCGCTCGGCAAGGAGCCCACGCTCTTGGAGCGCGCGCTTCACTTCTTCACTCGCTTTAGATGGCTCGCTCATTCGGAAATCAAGTCTCTCTTCGCATCAACCACAGAAGGCGGCTCGCGGTGCGATCAAATGGTATCGCAAGTGCACCCCTGTGATGACCGGCAGTGAATCTCGAACGAGTCGCGATCGCCCCACGTGCGCGCTCTCTGCGCTCGTGGCACTTACACTTTTGGGCTGCAAAAATCCTATCAGACCCGATGTTCACATCCCCTCCGATGCGCTCTATTGGCAGCGAGCGGGGTACACCCAGCTGGTCTCGCCCGTCGACAGCCCCACAAGCGCAGACGGTCTGCTTCACATCACGACGTGGATTAAGCTCGTGGGCGATGGCAAGATCTCGCTTGGCTCGGGGCTTGGCCAAGCGCCTCTGTTGCGCATGCCCGAGGGGGCCGACGTCGTGCGCGTCGAGTCCCACGGCGCGGGCGACACGCCATCGCGTCAGTGGTCGGTGCTCGACGTCCGCGGAACGATCTTTGGAGCGAATGAGAGCGAGATTTTCTACGCGCTGAGGCCCGCGCGCCAGCTCGCCCAGGGACAGCTCTGGGGTGTTCGCTGGCCCCGCGGGGTGCCCGCTGAGCAGCTCCGTGCGGACACCTTGATTGGGCAGATCGCGCGGCTCAGCGCGCCGCCACGGCAAGCCCAGCAGGCCGCCGAGCGTGCCCAATGGATCAATCAGTGTGCGCGCTGCCACGAGCACGCGCGGGGCATGCGTGTGCGCGTAACGGACGGGTTTACGCCACACCACGGGACCGACGCGAGCGGGCTCTTCTCGGTGCAATCAGTCCTGCAAAATCACGGACCTCTCGAGCACAATCGCGCGGACAACCGCGAGCGCAGGTGGCCCTTCGCAGACCTGCGCTGTGCCTCGCCCACGGCGACTGCCTCGGCACGCGAGGGGCGCTGCTCAGACCAGTCCACCGCGATCGCCCATGTGCGAATGAGCGAAGCGCTCGCCGCACGAGATCCGCACGCTTTGCGCGTTTGCGATTCTCGCCGTTGGCTCCGAGCGCACAGTGATCAGGCCGTTGTGTCAGCATTTGCGCAAGCATTTGGCGAATGCGAGGGCGCACCCTCTGTGCACAATTTGCGAACGCCGTGAATCTTTTTCGCTGCAGCGAAAAAAATATGGTGTACACCGCGCAACTGATTTTCAAAGCATCCCTGTTGGCACCACGACGAATGCTCGCGGAGTGACACAGGCTGATCCAGTCTCATTGAAAGTAGCGAACATGAAAAAGAAGATTGAACACGTTTTGGTTCTCGCATTGGCAGCAGCAGCAGTGAGCGCAGTCGCGACCGGCTGCGGCCCCACCGCCACCACCTCGGACGCAGCAGCCGAAGCTGGCTGCCCCGCAGCACGGGACGCGGCAGCGCGTGACGCCGCTGGCGAAGCTGGCTGCCCCGCGGGTTGCCCCGCAGCCGACTCCGCAGTCGCCATCGACGCTGCTCTGCCCAACGGCTGATTCGTCCTGACCCTTGGTGGGGGTGAAGGCGCGCTCCATGACGCTCTCGATCTCAGGAATCGGCATCGGTTTTCGACGCGCCCATTTCGAGACGCTGTTCTTGTCAGAGCGGAGCCCAGATTGGCTTGAGGTGGTCTCTGAGAACTACCTCGACGCCACGGGTCGACCTGACCTCGTGCTTTCACGTGCCCAATCGCGTTGGCCCATCGTCGCGCACGGCGTCTCGCTCAATATCGGCGCGGACACGCCCTTGGACGTGGCCTACCTCGGCTCGCTGGGCCGGCTGCTCGACCGCGTCGGTGCCGAGGTCGTGAGCGATCACTTGTGCTGGTCCGCGCTTGGAGACTGGCACTCGCTCGATCTGCTCCCGTTGCCGTGGAGCGAGCCCTTTGTCGAGCACTGTGTGCGTCGGATCGCGCAAGCTCGCGCAGTCTTGGGTCGCCCGTTAATGCTCGAAAACATTACGCAATATGCGTCCATGCCCGGGAGCACCATGTCCCAAGGGGCCTTTGTCTCTGCGGTCCTTGAGCTCTCGGACAGCGGGCTCTTGCTCGACCTCAACAACCTTTACGTCAACGCGAAGAACTCCGGCAGCTCGCCCGATGACCTGTTGCGAGAGCTTCCGCTCGCGCGCGCGTGGCAGGTGCATCTCGCGGGACATCGCCTTGAGCAGCCCCCGCAGAGTGTCCGAGAGACCGCCGAGCGCACTCAGGGCGTCGCCGAGGCGCTGTGGCTCGATGATCACGGCGCCGCAGTCTGCGACGACGTGTGGGCGCTCTATGAGACCGCGCTGCAGCTCTGCGGTCCGATCCCGACGTTGATCGAGTGGGACACGCGCATCCCGCCGATTGAGATACTGATGGACGAGGTCGATCGCGCGCGCGCCGTGTGTGCGCGTGTCTTGGGAGGGTCTGCACCGTGAGCGAGACCAAGGCGTTCTTTGCACAGGCGCTGGCCTACCTTAAGAGCGAAGAATTTCCTGAAAATTCGCTCACCAAACTCGGAGATAACGCGAGCGCTCCGGCGCGGCTCGCTTGGTACCCCGCCCTGATCGCGAGGCAACAAGAGTCTGCGATCGAGAGCTTGTTTAGCGCTTGTTGCGCGGCCGCACGGCAGCTTGCTCCGGGGCTATGGCGCGAGCTCATCACAGCGTATCGCCACGCGTATCAGCCCAACAGCGCGCGCCCCACGGACTACGCGCGTGGCTTTGTCCCGTGGCTCGAGAGCTGGTGTGAGCAAGATCCATCACGCACCACGCTCTTGCTCGAGCTCGCGGACTACGAGTGGCTCTGCTTTGACCTCACCGCGCAGCCTGTTGACGCGATCGGCGAAGACCGCGCCTGGCACATTCGCATGTACGAATACCCGGTGACACGCATCGTCGCGGCGCTCGCTGAGAGCCAAACGATCGATCATTTGCTCACCAAAGAAGCAGAGACGCTCGTGATCTTTCAAGACGCGTCGACGGCACGCGCGCGGGTGCTTTGGCCCACACCGTTTATGCTCATCGCGCTCGCGGTGCGTGCGGGTCAAGCGCTCCCCGTGGGCATCGACGCAGCACGTGTCGCCGAAGCCGAAACCCAACTGCGCTCGCGCGGCGTACGCTGAGCGATTTACATCTCTCACTAAAAGCCCGTCATGACACATCGATTGCTCGGTCGCACCGCGACCATCCTGGTGCTCGCCCTCGCCGCGACCTCGTGTGGCCCCAATGAGTTCGTCGCAACTGCCGACAACTTCAGGGGATTTCGCACGTGGACTCGTGTGGGCGAGGTGCTCTCGGGCCCTGGTCCAATGGCCGCGGCGCTCGGCGGCGCGCACGGCGCTGGCGACGCCACGATGCGACGCTCGGTCTTTGTGAACCGAGCCGCGATCACACGCACCAACGGCACATTTGCCGTCGGCACCGTGTTTGTGAAGCTCGTCGAGAACGCCGATGGAACCGTGTCTTCGGTCCTCGGCATGGCCAAGCGCGGCAACAGCTTCAATGCGGCCAACAACGACTGGGAGTGGTTTGTCTTGGACGGCGAAGGCGCGATCGCGCAGCGTGGGGCTGATCTGTTTGGCGGCCTGTGCAACAACTGCCACCGCGGTGGCGCACGTGAGCGCGACTTCGTGTTCAGCGTGCCGTGAGCCAGGTCTTCGTGCTCAGCGTGTGAGCACTTTGATCGCCATGTCCATCAGCTTGCCGTAGGGCGGCCGCATCAGGACGTCGGCGCTGTTCAAGCGGGTCTGCTTAAACACGCCCTTCGCATGCGAGAACGTCTCGAAGCTCGCGCGGCCGTGATATCCGCCCATCCCCGACGGGCCGACGCCGCCAAATGGCAGCTCGTTTTGCGCCACATGCACGATGGTCTCGTTGATGCACGCGCCGCCCGAGACCGTGCGGTCGAGCATGTGCTCGACGCGGTCGGCGTTGTTGTCAAAGTAGTAGAGCGCGAGCGGTCGTGGGCGCGCGTTGACGTACGCGATGCACTCGTCGTTGCTACCCACGGTCACGATGGGGAGCACCGGCCCAAAGATCTCTTCGTGCATGACCTCCATCGCGTCGGTCACGTCGAGCAAGAGCGTCGGCGCCATGCGCTGTCCTTGTAGCGATTCTCCTCGTGGATTGCAGGTGATTACGCGGGCGCCTTTGCGCTCTGCGTCGTCTACGAGCGCGCGCAGTCGTGCCGCGTGGCGCTCTGAGATCACGCTGGTGTAGTCAGGATTGTCGCGGATCGTCGGGTACATCTTGCCCGCCGCGCGCTGCGCCTCGGCAACAAAACGCTCGCGGCGCGAGGGATGCACCAAGACGTAGTCTGGCGCGATGCAGGTCTGCCCTGCGTTGATGAGCTTGCCGCTCATGATGCGCTGCGCGGCGAGGGCTGGGTCAAAGCTCTCGTGCACAATGGCGGGGCTTTTTCCGCCTAGTTCGAGTGTGACCGGGACGAGGTTCTCGCTCGCGGCGCGCATGACGAGCTTGCCCACGCGGGTCGAGCCCGTAAAGAGCAAGTGATCAAACGGCATGCTTGAGAACATCTGTCCGACGTCCGCATCTCCGGTCACGACGTACACTTGGTCGCTCGGAAAAGCCTCGGCGATCACCCGGGCCAAGAGCTCGCTCGTCGCGGGCGTAAACTCGCTGGGCTTAATCAACGCGCGACAGCCCGCGGCCAGGGCGCCCGTGAGCGGCGAGAGCGAGAGAAACACTGGATAATTCCACGGAGCAATGATCCCGACGACGCCCTTGGGCTGGTAGCGCAGCTCGGCCTTCGCGGGCACAAAGTAGGGACCTACGGGGCGAGACTCGACCAGGGCCCACGACGGCAGCTCTTTGCTCATGTGGTCAAGCTCCGCGAGTGACGCGAACACTTCGGCGAGCAACGTCTCGTGGCGCGATCGGCCCGAGAAGTCTCTCTGCGCAGCGCGGACGAAGTCTTCTTTGTGCGCCACGATGACCTTGCGGAGCCGTGACAGAGACTCCAACCGCTCTTGAATGCTCGGCGCGCTGCGTGATCGTTGCGCGGCCTTCATGCGGTCGATACGCGAAGAGAGCTCTGCGCGTGCGCTCTCGAGTTCGTGCGATAAATCGCCATTCAGTGCAGAAATCATAGGGGTCATGACGGTGTTCGAACTCCAAACGTGTGCGTGTTGCGTGCTCGGTGAGAGCAAGTTTTTCTAGTGCGAGCGCTCAGTCCACTGCGACGACTTCGCCAAACGGGACGGGCTTGCGTTGGTCTTTCTCGGCGACCACCCAGAGCGTACGAATGCCAGGATCTTCAGCAGGAAAACTGCCGTCGAGGTCCGTAAGGTAGACCACGGCTTCGGGTCGCCAGCCGCCCGCAACATACTCTTCGACACGGGCAAAGACCGGCTCAAAGCTCGTCCCTCCACCCCCGCGCACTTCGCGCAAGAGCGAGGGCTCAAATGCCTCTTCGTCCCACTCGTTCTGGATCGCGGCGTCGCAGGCGAGCACGCGCGCTTCGCACTGGTTATTGCGCAAGATCGCGACGAGCTCGGCCCAGAACTCATTGAGCTGTTGGCCCATGATCGAGCCCGAGGTGTCCACCGCGATCACCACCCGGTGCTTCTCGCCCGCCAGCGTGGGCAAGAGCACATCGCGAAAGCGCCGATCGGTCGGAGTCCAGCGATAATCTTCAGGAAAATGCAGCCCTTCGCGCAACAGGTCTCGCCAATCGCGCTTGGGCTCAAGCAGCTCAATCGCGCGCTGGAGTGACTTGGGCACGGCGCCAAACTCACGCGCTTGTGCGATCACCGCGCGCCACATGTCTTGCAGCTGGCGCTCTTCGGGGTCGTTAGGGTCTTTGGGTTCGTCCCACTCGCTGTGGTCATCGAGGGGGCTCTGCGCGCCCTTTTGCTGCGCGAGTGCGTCCGCATGCACGTACTGCTCTTCGGCCGACTGCCCTGCTTCGCCTTTGACCACTTCGCGCCGTGTACGGATGCCCGCGTCAAACAGGATCGCGTTGACGGTCGCATCCGACGCGAGGTCCCACTGGTCTTTGTCGCGACCCTCACGGCGGCTGAGGTGCGCGAGCGCGCTGTGCATCGCCTGATGCGCGAGGACAAATTGCGCGTCTTCGGCGTTGAGAGTTCCCAGGTAATTCTCAGACCAATAGACGTAGCGTCCGTCGGTACCCGAGGTCTCTAGGCTGTGCTCACCGACGCGGTCTTCGAGGTGCGCGACGAGGTAGCCAAAAAAGGGGTGCCTCAGCAACAAGCGCGCGCGTGCGTCGAGGAGCTTCTCGCGAAGCGCCTCAGGGATCGGCTTGGCGTCGGGCTTGTGTGCGGTGCTCATTGCGATTTAGACCAGTGTTTTAGGTGAGAAAGCGTCCGAGTCGTGCAGAGATCTTGGGCCACGCTTCGGTGCGCACGAAGCCCGCACGGTCGAGCTCGTACAAGCGTGTCACCAAGAGCATGGCCCACTCGTCGCTTAGCCCGAGCGCGACGGTAGCGCCCGTGTTCATGCGGTCTTTGGGCTGCTCGCCGACCCAGGCCAAGACCGAGTACACCATCGCGCGCAAGAGATCCGGGCGCGTAAACGCTCGGAGATCGACGCGGCCCGCCAGGATGTCTTCGAGCTTGGGGAGCTCGTCAAACACACGGATAAACGCAGAGAATTCAACGGCGGTCCCGGCACCGACGCAGCCCTTGAGCATCTCGACGCGCGCGGGCTCGGGCAAGCGCAGCTTCATCACGTCGCTTACGCGCTCCCACGATCGCGGCGACGCGAACGCCCGCTCGGTGCTCTTGGGGTCGAACTTGAGCATCATGTCGGGGCGCTCTTGCAAGAACGCGGGCACCGTCGGATGCAGACCGCGAGAGACCGCGTACGCGAGAAACTCATCGCGGCTGGGCTCGACCTGCACATGACAGAGGCGGTTCTCGAGTGCGCTCACGAGCCGCGAGGCTCCTGCGCGATCGCCCTCACGATTTCCAGCACAAACGATGAGCCATCCTGGCGGAAACTTAAAGTGCTTGGTGCTCCGTTCGAGCACCACAATGCCCCATGCGGACTGCATCGCGGGGACACAGTTGGGCAGCTCGTCGAGAAAGAACACCCCGCGCTCTCCGTCCCGGGCCGCGTCCGGAAACGCTCCTGGCGGCGCATACTCGCAGCGCCCGTCGACGATGTAGGGCAAACCCAGCACATCGACCGGCTGGTACAAGTGTGAGATCACACTGCGAAATCCCAGGCCGATGTCCCGTGCGGCCTGTGCGACGAGGGCGGTCTTTCCGATCCCTGGGGGGCCCCACATCATGAGCGTGAGCGGGCCGCCGGGGTCGTGCGCTCCATCGAGCATCGAGCGGATCATGTCTTTGCATTCGCGAACGGAAGCCATCGAAAATCTTTCGCCATTTCTATGAGTAAAATCGCAGCAGAGCCAGCCGGCGCTACTGCGTAGGTTTGCCGCGATCGTCTGGATTCACGTCGGCGATCAACGGCACCGCGAACATCGCGCCGGTCACAGGCGCTGCCACCACACGCGAGATCGACGTGTTGTGATCGTGCGCGGTCCACGCGCGACGCAACGAGCTCTGCGCCTCGCCCGACGGGCCGAGCATCATTTTTTCGAGCACGTCTAAGTCAGGGAGCGCCTGAGCGGTCTCGTCGTCAAGCAGCTTTGCGCTGATCATTTGCTGTCGAAGTGTGCGTGCGCGGGACAGCCGACGCTTGACCGCGACCGGATCTTGCCGCTCACACGCGTCCCACGCCGAGCGAATCTCGCTCGAGGTCCGCAGCAAGAGCACGCTCTGCGCGACCTTCGCGCGCGATGGATAATCCCCGAGCCCCTGCGCGAGATTCACGACCACACCCGGACTCAGCGCCGCCCTCGCGTCGCTCGCAGAGGCCTCGAGCAGCGCACGTGCGCCGAGCGCAAAGCCAGCAGCGGTGGCGCGTTGGGGAGAAGGATGCACGAAGTTTCCGCGGGCGAGAGCCTCGGCCACGGTCTGCGATACCGTTGGGTCTTCGACCTCGATCTGCACCAAAACACCCCGCAGACTCTCGGAGGTCACAGGCCCGATGGAGATGTCCATGTTGCGACCGTCGGGCCTGCACGGGAGCTTGTGCAGCACCTCGGCGCGGAGCACGTTGGCCCCAAACGCCACGCTGAGCGAGACGTCTTTGGCCACGAGCGCGCGCGAGCCTTCGACCTCGTACGCGATCACCGACCTCACCTGCGCGCCGTCACGAAGGTAGTGAAATCGCCCACCGCCTGCAGACGCGACGAGCGCACAGAGCCGCTCATCGACGCCGTCGCCGACGCCCACGACGTTGGTCTCGACCCCGCGCCTGAGGCCCTCTGAGACCATGCGGCGGAGGGCCTCGGGCTCGACCTCTCCGTGGCTCGGGAGCCCATCGGTCAACAGCACGATCCGTCGCGCCGCGTTGGGGATCATCCAGCGAGACAGCGCGTCGTCGCACTCGCGCCACGCGCCCGAGAGGTTGGTCCCTACACCGGTGCGCAGGCGGTCAAGCGCGCGACGCGCTTCGCTCTTGGCTTCGTCATCCGCGGCGCTGGGGGTGCACACCGTGCGCGCTAAGCGGTCAAACACGATGACGGCGAAGCGATCGTCGGGGCCCAGTGCGTCAATCACGTCTCGTGCGGCTTGGACTGCCAACGCAAAGCGCTCGCCTGCCATCGAGCTCGAGGCGTCGATCGCGAGGGCCATGCAGAGCGGAGCGCGCGCGTTGTCGGCGACGGCCGCTGTATCGAGTGTGCCGCCGAGCTCGAAGAGCACAAACGCGTGCCTTGGGCTCGTACCGATTTCAGGGATTCTTGCGACGAATGCTTCGACAGTGAGTTTGGACAATGGCGTGCCTTCGATGCTTACTTGGGTTCGGTAGGTTGCGCGCAAAAGCGAATGTGTGCGTTCCTTTTCGCGGTCCCACGCAGAGCACAGTATCGTAGCAGGCACACTGCTCATGGGAACCGTACGAACTCGCGCCGAACTCTCGGTTTTACTCGCTCGTCAGATGGCCGCCTCGGTTCGCTCAGCCGCCGGAGACGACGACCTCGAGGGTCGCGCGGCGCTCAAGACGTACCTGCTTGAGCCGCACGGCCCCGCGCAAACCGACGCAAAGCGAACACTCACGGCAGCGCTTTCACCACACGGATTGCTGGTCGAAGACACCGACGAGCCCGAGCTGTTGTCCCTCTCTTCGGGCGAGCAGGTCTCGTGGCTCGACATGTCGCCAGGCCGCCCCTGGAGGCTCCACGTCTCTGCGAGCGTCAAAGACGCAGACCGAATTCACGAGCAGCTCACAACGGCGACACCGTTTGTGACAGCTCTCAGGCTGTTGCCCGCACGCCTTGAGTCACTGGCAGAAAAAGTCGACGGAAAGCTCGTGTTGTTTTCGCTGCGACACGATCGCCGACCCCTGCGCGCGACCCGTGACGCCGACAGCGACGCGGTCGAAGAGAACATCGACGTAGTGACGCTGCGCTTCTGGGCCGCGACCGCATCGCGCACGCTCCAAGTGTTGCGAGAGCGCGACGTGCTCCCAGGGGCGACCAGCGTCAGCAGCGTGCAGCTGCGCATCGGCGACGCGTCGCAGTACGCCCGCGTCGAGGTCTATCACGACGGAAAATGCACCGCGGTCGGCAGCTCGTTTGCACACTTTGAGCGCCTGCTTGAGGCCATCGTCGCAGAGTACGACGAGCTGCGCACACTGGTCGACACGATCACCGCGCGCAACCGCAGAATTGTCCTGCGAATTCCCTGGCGAAGTGACGCAATCGAGCCCGCGGTCGAGCGCATGTTTGTGGGCGGTGATCCCTTCGCGCTGTGGGGTCTGCCCGAGCGCTTGGGGGAGCATCACTTCAGAGCCCGCGTGGTCGACCTCGACGCGGCGCGCACGGCCCTGGTCGAGGTCTCACGCGAGGGCCTGTCCATCGAGCTCGCAGCAGACACCCCAGCGTGTGTCGCGCTCCGATGGCTCACGAACATTCAGTTTCATTTGCATGCGGACTTCGAGCTCGAGCCGCTGTTCTTGTTGCAAGCCGGAGGGACGCCCGCACGAAGAGAGCCCGCGTTTGACGAGCGCGCGCCCATGGACCGCGTCGCCGCTGCGGCGATGGCCGAGGCTGTCGCGCAATGGCTCCGTGGGCAGAGCAGTATCTCAGTGCAGTCCCTCGCGAGTGGGCTCTTTGGTGCAGACCGCGCCACGCAAGGCCACGTGGATTTGCTGCGCAAAGTGCTCGCCGAGGCCGCCGCGTACGAGTGGTCTGACTGGCTTAAGCCCTCGCGCGACGAGTCCGGCAACACAGTCTACAAGCTCAAGATCGAGCCGCAGCGAGACCGCACGGCGCGTGCCCGACAGCTCCTGCGGTTGTACAAGCTCGCGGCGAGCCTCACCCGGCGCCTCGCGGGTGGCAACGTCGAGCCCTGGTCGCAGCTCTCGCTCTTCGATGCAGAGTCCCTGGTGCCGCCGGAGCCTGCGTGATCCCAGACGAGACGCTCGAAGACGCGGCGCGCGCGGTGTATGCGCGCTACGCAGCCGAGATCGTCGAGGCTTTTGACTTCTGCCCCTGGGCCCGGCGTGCGCGCGAAGATGACCAGGTGCGTATCGAGGTGATCTCAGAGCAGACGCCCACGCTTGCGCAGACGCTGGCTGTGTCCGACCAGCTCGCGGCGCGGGACGAGACCGCGATTGGGCTGCTGCTGTTTCCGCGCGTGCAGTGGAGCCGAGGCGCGTGGCAGCGCTTTGTCGCCGACCTGCACACCCTGGATGCAGCCAGCGTGCGGCCGCTACAGAAGGTCTTTGCGGCTGCGGCGTTTCATCCCTCGGCCGAGGCGGTGGTCGAAGACCCGAGGCGATTGGTGGCGTTTGTGCGCCGCACGCCGGACCCCACGATCCAGCTCGTGCGTCACGAGGTCCTGCAGCGCGTGCGCAGCAAAGACCCACCCGAGACGCTCTTTGTCGACGCCAAGCAGATCGAGACTTATCTGCAAAATATCACGGTCAATCCGCCAGCTCGCCCGATCGCAGAGCGCATCGCTCAGGCTAACCGCGCGACGGTCGTGACACAGGGTGTCGAGCACATCGAGGCTCTCTTGCGAGACATTCTTCGCGAGCGCAACACTCGCTACCAGCCGCACGGCGTGCCCGAACGTACCGTGTAAGCCTAGAGACTTACATCGTAAGGCTGTGCGCTCTCCGAGCGTGCATCGCGGGCGTGGACACGCGGACCGCGAACCATTGTCCCTCGCGGGTCCCCTCGAAGAGCACCGTGCGAGGGCGACGAAGCGGGTGGTAGGTTGGGTCGTTCGTGGCGCTCAGTTCTCCGACGGCGCGGCCGTTGATTCGCTCAATGATGTCTCCCACACGAAGCGAGATCCGCATGGGAAATAGCTGCAACATCGCCGCGGTCACCACGATCCCACGGGGTGAGATCGCGTGGAGCTGCGCCACTGGCGTGCGGACCGGAGTCGCGATCGTCGAGACCTGTTGGGCTACAAGCGGCGACGTCGCCGGGTGCGACCTGGCGCGCGCGGCACGAGCGGTCATGCGGACCTCGTGGACGAGCGCATCGACGCGCTCGGTGAGTCTCGCTTGCGTCGCGGTCAGGTGGCCCATGCACGCCACGCTGAAGACCAAGGACGCGAGCAGCGCGATCACTGGGTATGTGTTAGCGGTTGGGACTGGGGGGCTTGGGCGCACGTCGCGCGGGGGCTCGTAGGCGCACGTTGCGCAGTGGGGCGTTGAGTCGTCGTGCGAGAGCCACTGGGCGGGTGCCCCGCAGCGGAGGCAGTGCAGAGCGCGATGGGGTGAGTTCATGAGTGCACCGAGTATTCGAGCAGCGTGCCAAGCGATACGATGCGTGAATCACAGCAATTTTACTCGCGAAACGCGCGATGACAGGGCGATCACGTGTGACAAATTGTCACGGGTGAGGCAGGGCACGGCGTGCCTGTTGGCAATCGACCGTTGCGCGCAATTCATCGGCCCCCGTCGCGCGTTGCGAGGGGTTTAGTTCTCGCCGCGGCCGTTGAGCACCAGGGCGTCACAGACGCTGGTGAGGGTCGCCCCCTGCGCCCACGGGACCGAGTCCATACGGACCTCCGTGCGTCCCTGAAGCGCCACAAACGCCGCGCGGTCGCCCTCGTCACAGCGGTCGTTGCCGTTGCGATCGTGCCACAGCGCGACGCTCTCGTCCGAGAGGGCGCGGCCGGGCATCACAAAGCGCAAGGCCAAGTCCGCATCGCCCACCGCAGCGCGAGCCACATTGAACGCGACGGGGCGGGCTGCGCCCACGAGGCCCGCACGCACGACGCCCTCGGTGACCTGCGACGAGCGACCACGGAGGGTCAGCGTAAATCCACGCGAATCCATCGCCGCAAGGCCCGCCGCGAGGGTCTCGCGTGAGGGCGCACCGGTGAGGGTCCAGTCAAATCCTTCGTCTCCGAGGGTCGCGTAACGCCGGCTAAACGCGGCACGCACCGTGTTGTCCGCGCGGATCTCGGTCGCACCGGGGCGCACGACCGTCGCTGCGATCTGCGGGTAGTTGTTTGCGCCGGTGGGCACGCACACGCAGGCCTCTGCGCGGCCCTCGCGCACGACGCCCGATGCGCGCACGACGAGGTACGGATGATCGAGCCCGTCGCCAAGTTGATCGAGATATCGCACGGCAAAGTGAAAGCTGTGGCCGTTGAGGTCTCCCAACCTCTCGACGTGCCCACGCACTACGAGGGACTCGGCGCCCATGCACTGAGCGCGCACCTGGTCGCACGCGGGAGACTCGGCGAAGGTGCCCGCTTCGACCGCGCCGTCTGCGCCGCCATCGACGCTCGGGGCGACCATCGCGCCACAGTGCTGCGTGAGAGTGAGTGCAAGGACCGCGAGCGCGCTGCGTTTGCTGAGCTTCATGGGCTTCAGACTACACTGCAGAGTATGTTTAGCAAATCAGTATAACCATGATATCATTGAACTGATTCTGCTTACAATCGTCTCAGTCCTGAGCGCGTGAACGCGGACTATTTCGCGCGGACGGCGGTCACGAGGGCGTCGGTTGACTTCTTGGCGTCGCCGAAGAGCATGTTGCAGTTTTCGTGAAAAAACAGCGGGTTTTCGATGCCTGCGTAGCCTGCGGCCATGCCTCGCTTGAAGACCACCACCAGGGCGCTCTTCCAGACTTCGAGGACGGGCATGCCGTAGATCGGGCTCGCGGTGTCGTCGAGCGCCGCGGGGTTCACGATGTCGTTGGCGCCGATGACGAGCACGACGTCGGTGGTGTCGAAGTCATGGTTGATCTCTTCCATTTCGCGCACGATGTCGTAGGGCACGCCGGCCTCTGCGAGCAGGACGTTCATGTGCCCCGGCAAGCGCCCCGCCACGGGATGAATCGCGAAGCGCACGGTCACGCCGCGGTCCCGAAGCGTCCGGCACAGCTCGTTGACCGAGCCCTGCGCCCTCGCCACGGCCATCCCGTAGCCCGGAACAACAATCACCCGCTTGGCGTCCGCGAGCCTCTGCGCAAGGCTGTCAGACGTAATCTCGCGCACTTCGCCCTCGACGGGCGCTGCGCTGGTCTTGCTCTCGCCGGTGCCAAATCCGCCAAACACCACGCTCAAGATCGAGCGGTTCATCGCGCGGCACATGATGATCGACAAGATCGTTCCGCTCGCGCCGACGAGGGCGCCGGTGACAATCAGCAGGTCGTTCGAGAGCACAAACCCTGCGGACGCCGCGGCCCAGCCCGAGTAGCTGTTGAGCAGCGAGACCACCACGGGCATGTCCGCGCCGCCGATGGCCATGACCAAATGCACTCCGAGCAGCCCCGCGAGGGCCGTGATCGCGAGCACCCAGGGCAGACCTGCGCTGGGCGTCGGGGCCATCGCGAACATCATCGCAAACGCAACCATTGCGATCGCAAGGGTCGCGTTGAGCACGTGACGCCCCGGCAAGAGCAGTGGTTTGCCCGAGAGCGAGCCACGGAGCTTGGCCCACGCCACGATGCTGCCCGTAAACGTCAGCGCGCCCACAGCAATGCCCACGCAGATCTCGACGAGGTGCACGAGGTGCGAAGAGTCAGTCTGCGCTTCGTGCACTGCGGCCGCGGGCGAAGGTGCCATGTAAGAGCTCAGCCCGACGAGCACCGCGGCGAGTCCTACGAACGAGTGCAAGATCGCGACGAGCTCGGGCATCCCGGTCATTTCGACGCGACGCGCGAGGCCCGCACCGACGAAGGTCCCGATCGCGATGGACGAGGTGAGCAGCGCGATCGCGGTGCCCGAGAGCCCGTGCGTGGCCCACGAGACCGCCGTCACGAGCACCGCCAAGACCATGCCGGCGATGCCAAAATAGTTTCCGTTGCGCGCAGACTCTTGCTTGGAGAGCCCGCCCAAGCTCCGGATAAAGAGCACACCCGCGATGAGGTACGCGACGGTGATCGTCCCGGTGTTCATCGCGCACCTCCGTCACGGCGAAACATCGCGAGCATGCGGTGGGTCACCAAGAACCCGCCGGCGATGTTTACGGTGGCTACCAAGACAGCGAGCGCACCGAGCACGCTTGCGACGCTGAAATCACCGTGAATTTGCAGCATTCCGCCCACGACAATGATCCCAGAGATCGCGTTGGTGACGCTCATCAGCGGGGTGTGCAGCGACGGGCTCACGCTCCAGATGACCTGCCAGCCCACAAAGCACGCGAGCACAAACACGGTGAAGTGCTGCAAAAACGCGTTGGGCGCAAAACGCCCCAACAAAAAGAGCAGCCCGACGACCACCATCCCAAACACGTTGGTCACCCACGCGCTGCGTGCGGGCGACTGGAGCTTGGTCTGTGCGGTCTTGGCCTCGCGCGGGGGCGGCGCGACGCTCTTGGGCTTCGCAGGCGCCTGCGGCGAGGGCTCTTTGCGCGGAGGCGCGGGCAAGATCTCACCGTCGTACACGAGCATCGCCGGACGGATGACCTCGTCCGTAAGATCCACGCGAAACTCACCGCCGGTGCGCATCTCTGAGAGAAGATTGACAAGGTTATTTGCAAAGAATCGGCTCGCGACGGGCGCCATGCGCGAGGTGAGATTCGCGTAGCCTACGATGTGCACGCCCTTGCGCTGGATCACTTGCCCGGGCTCGGTAAACACACAGTTTCCACCCTGCTCGGCAGCCAGATCGACGATCACGCTGCCTGGCTTTAACGCGTCGACCACGTCTTCGGGGAGCAGCGTGGGGGCACGGGTCCCAGGGACCAGGGCCGTCGTGATGATCACGTCGACTTCGGCCGCTTGTGCGCGAAAGAGCGCCATTTCTGCAGCGATAAACTCGGGGCTCATCACCTTGGCGTAGCCGCCACCGCCGTCGCCGCTCTCTTCGAGGGTCACCTCAAGAAAGGCCGCGCCCATGCTCTCGACCTGCTCTCGTGCCGCTGCGCGTGTGTCAAACGCGCGCACTTCGGCTCCCAGCGCGCGTGCTGCGCCGATGGCCGCGAGCCCCGCGACGCCTGCACCGATCACGAGCACGCGTGCGGGCGGTGCGCTCCCGGCGGCAGTGACACTCTTGCTGAAAAGCCCTGCAAAATGATTGGCCGATTCGATCACCGCGCGGTAGCCCGCGAGGTTCGCCATCGAGCTGAGCACGTCCATTTTTTGTGCGCGAGTGACCCTGGGGATGCGCTCGAGCGCGAGCACGTTGACCTTGCGCGCGGCGAGCGCGGGCAAGCGCGCGGGGTCACGCTCGGGTTGCACAAGCGAGATCAAGAGTGAGCCCTCGCGCAAGCACGCGATCTCGTCGAGTGAGGGCGGCTGGATCTTGAGGACGAGGTCCGATTCACCCAGGATTTTATCTTGCGAAAGGATCGTCGCGCCCGCCGCGACGTAGTCGTCGTCGTGGACCCCTGAGGCGCTCCCGGCGCCCTCTTCGATCGCGACCTCGAAGCCTAGTTTGAGGAGGGACTGAACAGACTCGGGAGTGGCCGCGACACGTCGCTCGTCTGTTGCTCGCTCTTTGGGAATTCCGATTCGCATGGAAGCCGAGAGTCTATGCACGCGAGATCAAACGAACGCGGCACAAATCGCAGGCATCGCAGCGATTGCACCTACATGGTTCACTTGCGAGAGAGCCAGCGTCGGAGCCGCGCGAGCGCACTCTGAGGGGGCTCGCGGGTCGGTGGCTGCGCGAGGTTTATCTCAGGGATTCTCGTAGGAGGCATCAGCGGCCCGGGTGGCGCGCCGTAGCCCGCCGCGACGGGCGGGTACTCTTCGTAGGGGTTTAAAAACGGTGACATCGGGAGGTTCATCGTGGGCGGAGGCCCCATGGGTCGCCATTGCAACGCGGGCTGCGTATCGAGCCCCGCGGTCTGCAACGCTCCGCCATACGAGACCCCCTCGATCATGACCGGACTCACCCTGGGCGGGACAAACCCGAGCCTCGCCGCGGACGCCGATGGCGCTTTGACCCGCGAGCTGCTCGAGGCCATCGCGGTCACCATCGCGAGGGCGTCTTCGTCGGCGCGTGGGATCCACACCGCGATGCCTCCGTCGCCGATGGGGACAGGCCACACGCCCCGCTCCCAGAGGGCGATCCAGGGCGCGAAGAGCGAGAGCTCTGACGTCACTTGAGTCTGAGAAATCACACACAGAACACTCTCAGCGAGCGCATGCACGAGCCACGGTATGCTCACCCCGAGATCCACCCGTTCGACGACGCTCTGCCATCGCATAGAGCGCACAAACTCGGGCCTCAGCGCATCCATTACGCGCACGACGGCAGCGTCTATGTCAGGTTTTTGTCTGTGCAATTGCAGCTCGGCGTCCACGCCATCGAGCACCTGGACGACGCGCTCGCTGAGCCGATGCGCGTTGCAGTGCACATGAAGCTCGCCGTAGGTGCGCACCATTTCGATCTGGCCCGCAAAGCTTGCGCTGTCCGTCCCTTCGCGGGCCGCGAGCGCGGCGTGCCACTCGTCCATTCGGTCCCTGACGAATTGCTCAAACTCTGTGCCGCACGCGTCGGCCTCGGCGTCCGGGGTGAGCGGGCGCAGCTCAGCAAGTCTCGCGATGAGTCCGTGAAGTGACTGCATATCTCCACGAGGATCTCACACTCGCCCTCACTCGCGCGGCCCTCGTGTCGGTCGCAGCGCGCTGTGGTGCGTGACGACGTGATGGCGGTTTGCATGCCAAGTCTTTGACAGTGCGTCAGACCGGCGACACCACACACTGGGCCTAAGCGCGCACGGAATCCCACTTCATTTGCAGACCGATTTTATTTCGAGTGCAAACGGTGCGTGGGTGTCTCAGCCTGATTTTTGGACGGAGGTCTACGTATGAGTTGGGTGGTTCGAGGACAACAAAGCAAAGACATGGAGCTGCTCTTTGTGTTTCGAGGAAAGCTCACATCTGAAGAGGGCGCGCAGTCGGCGAAGGCCGTGACCGACGCGCTCACGATTGCCCCACGGCGGATCTGCTGGGACCTTCGAAGCATGGACGGGTACGACAGCGACGCGCGCAAGGCGTGGCAGAGCGCGATCGTGCCACTTCGCCACCGGATCACGGCGATCCGCGTCGTGGGTGGCACCAAGCTCGCCCGCATGGGCGCCGCCGCGCTGGGTCTCGCGCTGGGAGTCAACGTGAGCTTCGAAGAGATCGACGAGATCCGCAGGGCCGCCTAAAGACCCCTGGTGGTGGGTCTCGCGACAATTCGACGCGGCGTAAGGCACCCAGGACACGCCGCAGTGCATCGTAATTCGCATGACCCATTTACGTATTGCGCTCCTGGGAGTCTTCGGGCTCTCGGTCTCGGCGGCCATCGTTCGCTGGCAAGCAGCCCGGCACTGGGTCAAAGAGCCCGCGTTTGCGCTCTTGGCGCGCGAGCAATCGTGTGAGATCCGGCTGTATCCCGCGTATGTCGTGGCCGAAACGCGCGTGCAAGGGCGAGACGCTCGCGCCGTGAGCAGCGAGGGCTTTCGCCGGATCGCGCGGTATATTTTTGGAGGCAATCACGCGGGTCAATCCATCGCGATGACCGCGCCGGTGATGCAACAGGCCCAGGGCGAGCGCATCGCGATGACGGCACCGGTCACGCAAGCACAGGGCGACGGGCAGAGCTTTGTCATCGCGTTCGTGCTCCCCGCGGGGCGCTCACGTGAAGAATTTCCGACGCCCAATGACAACATTGTCACGTTGCGTACGGTGCCTGAGCGTCGCGTGGCGACCCTGCGCTTTGCAGGGAGCGTGGCACCCGACATCGTCGCGCAGCACACTCACGAGCTGCGCAATTGGCTCGCGGCGCGCAACGAAGTCCCCGCCGGAGAGCCCACGCTCGCTCGCTATGATCCGCCGAGTACCCTGGGATTTCTCAGGCGCAATGAGATTTGGATCGAGCTCGGCGACGCGCCCTCTGCCCACGCCCCATGAGCAACGGCCTCGCGGTGCGCGAAGAGCTCTTTGATGTCGCGGTGATCGGCGCGGGATTTGGCGGTCTTGGCGCGGCTCTCACGCTCGCCGAGCAGGGCCAGCGCGTCGTGCTGTTTGAAGCCTTGAAGTATCCCGGTGGCTGCGCGAGCACCTTCTCACGAGGCGGCTACCGCTTTGAATCGGGCGCCACGTTGTTCTCGGGATTTGCCCCAGGACAGCCCTTCGCGAAGTGGATCGAGCGACACCAGATGGAGGTCACCACGCGATCGATCGCGCCGATGGTGCAGCTTCGTACATCTGAATTTGTCCTGGATATTTCCAGCGATCGAGACTCGCTTATTGATTCGCTGTGCGCGCTCCCCGGAGTGCCCGCGGAGCGATGCAGGGCGTTCTTCGACTACCAGCGCACCATCGCGGACGTGCTCTGGAGCCTGCTCGACGACCCCACGCTCTTGCCTCCGTTTCGCATGAGCACGCTGATGCGACACGTCGCGAGGGTCCCTCGCTATGCGGCGCTCTTGCGGTGTATCGGGCGCCCCCTTGCGCAGATTCTCAAGCGATTTGGACTAGAAAACTGTACACCCCTGCGACACTACCTCGACGCTGTTTTGCAAATCACCGTGCAAGCTTCGAGCGAAGAAGCCGAGGCGCCCTTCGCCCTTGCGACCATGGACTACTACTTTCGGGGGACCGTCCATGTGCACCATGGCATTGGCGCACTCGCGCAAGCGATGGTCGACGCCTGCACGCAGTTGGGCACAAGCGCGCGGATGGCAGATGCAGTGCACAGCGTTCGTCGCGAGGGAATCTACTGGCGAATCACCACGCGCAAGAGCAACGTGCTCGCCCGGCACGTCGTCGCCAACGTGCTGCCCTCGGCTGCGGCGTCGCTCTTGGGCCAGGCGACCCCACGCACGCAGTCGCTTCAGCGCGCGGTCGACGCGGGGTGGAGCGCCATCATGCTCTACCTCGCCGTCACGGGCGATCGCATCGCGCGTCGCGAGGCCCATCATCTTGAGCTCGTCCTCGACCCTCGCGCGCCCTTTGTCGACGGAAACCATGTGTTTCTATCGATTTCTGGCGAAGACGAGCCTGAGCGCGCGCCCCACGGCCAGCGCACCATCACGTGCTCGACCCATGTCGCGATGTCTAAACTTCGCGGGCTCGACGACGCTGCGCGAGCGCAGCTTGTGGCGAGCATTCAAGACCAGATGAGGCAGACCCTCGCGGCAAGAGCGCCTGAGATTTCAGAGGCGATTGTGCACGAGCTCACAGCTTCTCCGAGGACCTTTGAGCGCTTCACTAGGCGCCCCGAGGGCCTCGTCGGAGGTGTGCCTCGTCGCGCCGGGCTCGCGCACTATCGCCATTTGGGCCCGATGCAAATCGCGCCACATGTGTGGCTCGTTGGGGACAGCGTGTTTCCGGGGCAGAGCACGCTGGCCACTGCGATCGGCGGGATGCGCGTCGCAGCGGCGATCGGGGCTCGTTCGAGCGCGTAGAAGTGCTCACTTGGGAGAGCAAGCGAGCACTGCTTCGCGACCTCGCGCGCGCTTGACGAGACGCACAAACACTACCCAGCAATCCGAGCGAACGACGCTCCTCAACGTGGGGACGCTCGCGCTCTCCAGTGCTTGACTCACGTTACATCTCGCGGAGCCATGCACAGCGCACTTGGCCACTCGACAAGCGCCGCAGAGAGACACACCAAGGCCGACCTCGCCATGCGTGTCACCTCGCTTGAGTCCAAGCCCTTTCACTCAGTCCCGTATCTCAACGCAGGTCCCCGTGGCGTCGCTGTGCGCGCGCGCTTGCCCTGGTATCACGGCACCGTCGACGCGCTCCCCGAGGGCTGCGACGCGCTGGTGCTCACCTCGGATTTGCAGGGTCGCTCGGTCGCTTCATCCCACGCGCCACCGGACCAGCTCTTGGGCGTCGTGATCGCCGAAGCCCTGAGCGATCACGAGTCTACACGCTACGATTCGCTAGGGATTCTCCTGGCCGGAGACCTCTTCGCCGTCTCGGGTGCGTGCAAGCGAGGTGGCTACGGCGATGTGCGGCCAGTCTTTGACGCGTTTGCCGCGATCGCCGCGTGGACCCTCGCCATCGCGGGCAACCACGACGACATCTCGCAGTGCGCAGACCACGACGTGGCCCTCTTGGATGGCGACGTGGTCTCTGTGGGCGACGTGCGAATCGGCGGCGTGGGCTTGGTCGAGAGCAGCAAGATCAAGCACGGCCGGCGCTCGCCCGAAGAGCAACACACGCTGCGCGAGATCGTGCTCGAAGAGCGATGCGACGTGCTCTTGCTTCACGAGGGACCTGACTTCGAGACACGCAAGGGACACACAGAGATTCGCGAGCAGCTCGTCAAGCACCGTGTGGGTCTCACCGTGTTCGGACACACCGCGTGGGACGAGCCACTCGCCGAGCTCGCGCCGGGCGTCCAGGCGCTCAACACCCACGAGCGCGTGATCATTTTGCGAGCCAAATAACACCCGAGCGCGCGACCTCGGACACATCCCCTCTATGCTCCGCCGATGCTCTCTTGGTCTCAACGTGCGTGGGCGGTGGTGTTTGCGTCGTGTTGGCTCGCTGGCTGCGCCGCACAGCCGCGCGTGTCGTCCCCATCGCAGCCCATCGCCGTCGATCTCAACGATCCCGACCTCGATGGCGTGCGCGGAGCAGCCGACCACTGCCCCCTTGTGGCCGAAGACCGCGACGGAGTCGCCGACGAAGACGGCTGCCCCGAAGTCGATCAAGACTGCGATGGGATCGAAGACAGCCGCGATCGCTGCCCCACACAGGCCGAAGACCTTGACGGATTTGAAGACGAAGATGGCTGCGAGGACCCCGACAACGACGACGATCGCATCGAAGATCGATGTGACCAATGCCCCAATGAGCCCGAGACCTATCAGGGCATCGACGACGAGGACGGCTGCCCAGATCGCAGCCACGTCGTGGTGTCTCACCAAGACATCGTCATCATGGAGCGAGTATTTTTTCAGCGCAATCGCGTGACACCGTTCGAGCGATCGATCCCAGTGTTGCAGGCGATCGCGCAGGTCATGGCCCAACACGTTGAGATCCGTCGCGTCGCCGTGGTGGGTCACAGCAGCGGGGACGAGCGCAATGCGCAGGCGCTGTCACTGCGGCGCGCAAACAGCGCGAGAGACTGGCTCATCGCGCACGGCGTCGATGCGGCGCGACTCGAGGCCGTGGGCCGCGGGAGCACACAGCCCGTTGTGATCGAGAACTCCCACGCAGACCGCGAGCGCAATCGCAACGTGGAGTTCTCGCTGCGCGAGCAGACCCAGCCACCCGAGGCTCCTCCCAGAGCGCCTCGCCCGGTGACCCTCTGCCCTCCTGCGACGCCTCGCCCGAGCGTCCCGGGTGGGTGTCCGCTGCCAGACCCGCGCCCCGGCGGAACGAGCGAGCCTAGCGGGCCGCGTTGATCGAGCGCAGGTAGACCAAGATCTTGCTGAGGTCCGCGTCGCTCACGCGCGATGCCGGGATCGCTCGCATGGTCCCCTGCCCGTCGCGGACGACCGAACGCACGTGCGCCGCCGAATCATTGCGGCCTATGAGCCGCGGACCCACGCGCGATGCGCCTCCAGGGTGACACCTCCCGCAGGTGCGGTTGAAGAGCTCACGCCCCTGTGCGAGGTCAGGATCGACGGTCGGCGTGGGGCGCACCGTAGGGCGTGGCACGGGCGGTCGCGAGGGCTCGACGCGCGGAGGTGTTGTCTGCGCGGGGGGCTGTGGGAGCTCTGCGCGCGCGTCGAGCACAGAGGGCACATCAGGGCTCGTGGACGCATCAGTGCTCAAAAGCGGCGACGTCGCCGGGTCTGCTGCGTTGCCCGATGGCGTGGCGTCAGCGGCCATCACGTCGAGGCCCGCGACCGTGGGCTCGGTGACAACAGACTCGACGGCGCCCGATGATTGCGGCGACGGAGGAGGCACTTCGACCACGGGCGCGGGAGTGCAGGCGGCCAAGCACAGCGCGAGACAGCCGAGGACTGAACGGTGATTCATAAGACCGACACCATCGCACCTCTGCGAGCAAAAAAGCCAATGGATACGCGATTGCTTCTCCGGGCGCAGCCACGGACTCGACAGAGGACGGTAGACTCAGGCCCATGAAGATCCGACCGATCTGGGCAATCGCGTGGGCCCTCGCGGCATGCACGCAAGAGCCCACACCCAGCGCACGTGTCGCGCCCCACGTGCAGCCCTCGCCCGAACCTCGCCAAGAGAGCGCGCTGCAAGAGTTTGTGTTGGACGTGAGCGCCCTCGGAGACGAGCTGCGCGCTCGCGCGCTTCCGGTGCCCGAGCAGAGCGACGCGGACCGCACCTTGGCCGTGCGGTGGCGCCTGCGGGATGGGAGCGTTCGGGCGTGGGCCTTCGCCGACCGGCCGGTCCTTGATGCGCGGTTCATCGGGCGCACGCAGGCGCTGCTCGTGCTCACGACGCAACACGAGCTGCTGCGATTGGACACGCAGAACCCCGACGCGACGCCGGTGACTTTAGACCGCGAGGTCCTTGGGCCCTTGAGCCTGGATGATGCCGGCCGATGGGTCGTCTACGTGCGCGGCGAGATGCCTGAGTATCAGGTCATGCGTGCGGACATCGAGGGCCAGAGTCAGCCCGTCGCGCTCGCGCCCGCGCTCGTCCCAGCGTGGTCTCCGATGATCACACCGGATGGGCATGAGGTGATCTTTGTGGCGAGCGCCGAGGGGAGCCCGGCGATGTTCAGGGTGCGTGACAGCGGCGCGGCGCACCGGTGGATGCTCCCGCCCAACGTGCCACTCCCGACGGGTCCATCGGCGCCCGTGATGGTCGGCGACGCGATGGTGTACGAGTCGGATGGCGCCGTGTTTCGCCTGGGATTAGACGGGAGTGACAGAGGGACTCTGCCTGGATATTCGCTGCCCATTCGAATGCTCGATGACACTGTGTTCGTGCAGCGCCGTGGAGAGTACTCAGCGACGAACGCCACGGTCGCGCCTCGCGCTTTGATCACTGCGCGCGGCGCGATCACGGGAGAGCCGCGATGAGCCGCAAGATGTACGCGCTGGGGCTCTCGCTCTGGGTCGCGCTGTGGGCCACGCTGATCGCATCTCCGGGTCATGCGCAGGTGCGACATCGCCGCCCCATCGGCCCGGCACCCACGCTTAGCTATCACTTTGACAACAACGCGGCGGCAGGGTGCCGGGACTACAGCTGCGGTTCGCGGTGCTACGACGGGCACTCGGGGACCGACATGCCCGTGCCCGTAGGGACCGCGGTCCTCGCGGGCGCGGCCGGGACCGTCATCGCGACGAACAACGGCTGCGCAAACACAGGATACGTGGGAAATCCCTGTGGCGGGCGCTGCGGCAACTACGTCCAGCTCGAGCACTCAGATGGCTCGCGGACGATCTTTTGCCACATGCAGCTCAACTCGATTTCGGTCTCGCGCGGGCAGCGTGTCACCTGCGGCCAGACACTTGGACGCTCGGCGAGCTCGGGGAGCTCGTCGGGACCGCACCTGCACTTTGGGTGGCGCCGTTCGGCGAGCGCTGCGTCGGCGGATTCGTTTCGGGGTGGCTGCACGAGCGCGCCGGGGGTGTGGGTCGATCAGAGGCCCTACCCCGCGAGCCCCGGAGACGCGTGCCAGTGTGTGCCCTCGCCCGAGGTCTGCAACGGCCGCGACGATGACTGCGATGGGCGCATCGACGAAGGGCTCACGCGCAACTGCTACACAGGCCCGGCAGGGACCAACAACCGTGGCATTTGCCGAGGTGGGACCGAGACCTGCGCGGCCGGACGCTGGGGCGCCTGCGCGGGCCAGGTGACTCCACGCACCGAGACTTGCAACCGCATGGACGACGACTGCGACGGGCGAGTCGACGACGGCGTGTGCGCGATGGACGCGGGCGCCGTGACTGACGCCGGACGCGACGCAGCGCGAGGCGACGGGAGCGCTGGGGCCGACGCCGCGAGCGCTGATGTCGTAGGCTCAGACGCAGAAAGTGACAGCGATTTTGCTGACGATGCGAGCGAACCTAGTGACCAAGACGTGAGCCTCGTGGACCTCGGGCCCGTCTCGGTAGACGCGGACGTGTCGCCGGATCGGGTCGATGTTCCGAGCGGGTGTGCGTGTCGGGCGGCGACGTCGCCGTCGTCCCGGGGCGCGCGTTCGGGCGCGGGGCTCTGGGTGCTCGCGATGGCGTGGACTGCCTCGCGTGCGCGTCGACGCTCGCGCAACGGATGAGCGATGGATGTACCCCTTGCGTCGCAACACCGCGTAACACTTACGCGATGTCACAACCCAGCACGCAATGGTCCGAGCAGATCCCACCCAACGAAGAGGCTCATCACACGCAGTTGGCCGAGAAGCTCATCGCATCGCAGCAAGCCACGCGGGACAAAGAGGGCCCTGGGCGAGCGCTCCATCGCAAACAAATCGCAGCGCTTCACGCGACGCTCGAGGTAGCCGCAGACCTGCCCGAGTACGCGCGCCAAGGGCTCTTTGCGCAGCCCATGAGCTACAAAGCGCGCGTGCGATTGTCCAACGGATCGGGGCACACCCAGCGTGACGCGCGGCCCGATGTGCGCGGGTTTGCGATCTCCGTGTTGGACGTCGCCGGAGAGTCCGCGCTCGGTGGCCCGGCGACCACGCAAGACTTCTTGTTGATCCCGTCTGAGACCTTCGCGTTTAAGACCGTCGAGCAGTTTATGAACGTCGCGCTCGCCGCCCCCAAAGGCCCCCTCGCGATCGTCAGCGCGATGATCAAAATGAACGGCTTTTTCGCAGGACTCAAGGCCGTCAAAGCCCTCGATGAGGGCCTCAAAAAGCCCTTCGCGGGCTTCTTCGCAGAGATGTTTTTTTCGGCCGCGCCCATCGCGTGCGGACCCTACGCAGCCCGCGTGCGGCTCAAGCCCGTACCGAGCGCGACGACCGCCGCGACACCCCAGTCCGCGAGCCTCTTAGACGACGTACGAACCCAGCTCGCGAAGGGCCCCTCGGTCCACGAGCTGCAGCTCCAGTTCTTTGTCGACGAAGCCACCACGCCCATCCTCGACCCCACGATCAACTGGCCGCAAGACCAGTCGCCGTACCTCACCGTGGCGACGCTCACGATCGAGCCCCAAGCACTTGAGGGCCCCGAGCACGACGAGCGCATGGCTACGTTTGAGCGCGGGATCTTCGACCCGTGGCACGCCCTCGCGGCGCATCGCCCCCTCGGAGAGATCATGCGCGGACGCAAGGTCGCTTATTTTCTGAGCCAAAAAGCCCGCGGACTTTAACTTTTACGCGCTCTGCAGTTACCCTCTCGGGATGGCTCGCACGACCGCGATTCACAGTGCGTTGCGTGGGCTCTGTGGGCTGGTCGTGGGGTTGTCTGGTTCGTGCGTGCGGCCCGCGACGGCCATCGTCGTGATCGTTGATACGGACCTCGAAGAGTCTCATCGCGTTGAAGCCCCACGGGCCTATCGGCTCACACTGAGCGGACGCGTGCGCGAAGAGCCCGATCGCCCCGTGAGTGAGCTCAGCGCGGGAGATTCGCTGCCCGTTCGGCTCTCGTGGCCTGCGTCGTTTACGCTCGTTCCGAGAGAAGGCTCGCGCGTTGAGTCACCCGTTCGCGTAGACCTAGCGCTCACGCTCGAACCCACGCAGGGCGGCACCGCGTCCGTGATCCACCGCGCTGTCCGCGTGAGGTTTACGCAGCATCAGACCACCACGATCCGTGTGGTGCTCAGCGTGGGGTGCATGCAGCCTTCTGCCGACTGCGCGAACCCAGAGGGCCCGTGCACGGTCGAGCGCGCGTGCGCAGAGCGCGAAATGAGCTGCAGTCTCGCAGGCGAATGTGTTGCGATTGACCAGCCAACTACAGCGTTTGATCGCGACGCGGCGGTCGCACGCGTCGATGCGGCGACGTCGCCGGATGCTCCCGATGTCTCCGAAGAGCCCCCTCCGTGTCTGCCTCAGTGTGCAGGTCGCAGCTGCGGAAACGACGGCTGCGGCGGCCTCTGCGGCACCTGCCCAGACCGCACAGAGAGCGAAGCCCAATGCAGCGCGAGCGGTCAATGCAACTACACCTGCCGCGCGGGCAACGCGGACTGCGATGGACTGCCCAACAACGGCTGCGAGCAACCCCTCGGGAGCGTGAGCCACTGCAGGGCGTGCAGTGAGAGCTGCTCGGGCGCGACGCTCCAATGCGATCCGACACGAGGGTGTGTCAGCGGGTGCGCAGACGGGCTCAGCTTATGCAGCGGTTCGTGTGTAAATTTGCTAACCAATCCCAATCACTGCGGTGCGTGTAGCCGTCGGCCTTCTGAGGTCTGCAATCGCGCCGATGACAACTGCAACGGGCTCATCGACGAGGGCATCGCGCCAGGACTGCAGACCACTAGCTATGGCGCCCTCGGCAATGGGTGTACCTCGGCCACACGCTCAGCGCTTCAGTGCGCGACCGCCGCGCATCGGTTGTGTCGCAGCGGACCGTGCGCCACCGGTGGCTGGGGGGTGGCCGCGACCAGCTCCTCGGCGCCCCAGGTGCAGTGCGTGGTCGGTGAAGTGATGGACGTCTCTTGGGCAGATCTCGCGGCGATTGATAGCGACTGTGATGGCTCGGCGGGCGCAGGCCAGCACCACGAGTCGTGCCTGTTTGCGGCCCATCGGTACTGCGCGCGGCGCGCTGGGATGATCGGTGGGTTTGGCACCGTCGAGGCCAACAGCGTGCCCGGACGGGGGCGCATCGTGTGTGTGCCGACAGCGCGCGGCGTGGTGCTCACGGGCATCTCGTTCTCGACGCTGACCGCCTTGGCGTCGGGGTGCTCGACGCTCTCGCGGTTCAACGGGGACTGCTTCGCGGCGATCAACGAGCACTGCCGACGCACGGTGACTGGCAGCGTCGGAGGCGTGGGCCCTGTCGCGGTCAATCTCATTTCGCGGCGCGCGGATGTGCTCTGCCTGCGGTGAGCCCGCTACGCAGAGGGCTTGGTCTGATCGTAGATCTGCAGGCTTCGATTGTTGCGCTGCGTCGCGAGCGCTTCGATCGCTTCGACACGCATCGTGACAAACGCCGGATCGAGCGCGGGCGTGAGCGTAGCGCCCTCGCGCAAGGGCATCTGGCTCATCGCGTACTCGCTCAGGGCGGCGATGGTGAGACTGGGATTGACGCCTAAATTCGCAGGGACCATCGAGCCATCACACACATACAGGTCGCTGTGACCAAAGACCTCTGCCCGCTCGTTGATCACCGAGGTCTCGGCAGACGGACCGAGCGCGGCCCCGCCCAAAATGTGCGCGGTGGTCGGCACATCGAAGAGCACCTCCATGATGGACGAGTAAGCGGTGCCCTGGACTTTGTCCGCGAACACGCGCGCGACCTCGTTGCCAAGCGGGATGTACGTTGGGTTAGGCGCGCCGTCGCCGCGATCGGTGTCCATCGATTGCGTAAAAAATCGCGTCCACCGGCGACGTAGCCGGAGCGAAATCGAGTTGTCGAGCGTCTGCATGACAAGCAAGAAGACCCCGCGTTTTGCGCGGCCAAATGGCCATAGGCTCTTGACCCAGCGCACTGGATGGCTGAGCACATTTCCCATCCAGCGGACCACCCTGGGGACGCGCCCGCCGCCATCGGTCAAGAGCGTCGCGAGGGGCACGAGCGCGTCGCTGCCCTCGCTGTATCGCACGACCTCGACGTGCGTGTGCTCGTCGGGATGAAACGAGCTCGTGATCGCGATCCCGCGCGCGTAGCTCTGCGCGGGGGACTTGGCGTCCACGCCCAAGATCGCCTCACTGTTTGTGCGAACTTTGCCACCGAGAGCGTCCGAAATATTGGGCAAATCTCCACGCGATTTCGCTTCAAGCAGGAGCTTCACCGTGCCTAACACGCCCGCCGAGAGCACGACCTTGCGCGCACGGATCACCTGTCGGTCTTTGGCAAACCAGCGCCCGCTGCGCTCGTGAGTGACCTCGTAGCCGCCCTCGGAGAGCGCACGAATCCGGGTCACTGTTCGCTCGGGGCGCACCTCGGCGCCGAGCTTCTCGGCAAAGAAGAGATAGTTCTTGTCGAGGGTGTTCTTGGCGTCGTGGCGACATCCCACCATGCACCCGCCACACAACGTACACCCGGCGCGGTCAGGTCCTGCCCCGTTGAAGTACGGATCAGGCACACGAACGCCAGGCTCTCCGAAGTACACCGCGACGGGCGTGCGCACGTACGTCTCTTCGCGACCTTGCTCTTTCGCGATCGCACGGAGCACGTGGTCGGGCTCGCCCTCAAACGTGTTCTGCGTGACGCCCAACATAAACTGCGCGTGTCGATAGTGCGGCGCGAGCGTCTTGTCCCAGTCCCGCATCGAGGCCCACGCGCCCGTCGTAAAGAACGCGCGCGGCGGCACATAGAGCGTGTTGGCGTACACAAGCGAGCCGCCCCCGACCCCCGAGCCGCTCAGCACAAAGACCTCAGAAAACAGTGACAAACGCAGGATGCCAAAGCACTTGAGCACAGGCAGCCAGATCGAGCGCCGCATGTCCCAGTTGGTCTTGGCGAAGTCCTTGGGTGCGAAGCGTTTTCCGCGCTCAAGCACCGTGACGCTGTAGCCCTTCTCACGCAGCCGCAGCGCCGCGACGCTGCCGCCAAAACCAGAGCCAATCACAAGCGCGTCCACGTCAAAGTCTGTCATCGCGTTCCCTCGGGGAGCCTGCCTCTGCGTCGTTCACTCTTAGGTATGGCACACTGGACCCTCATGAACTGCTTTTCTTCACGTCGATTGCCCAAGTTCTTTCGCGCTCCGGCGGCGCTCGTGCTCTTGAGCGGTTTGGTCCATTGCGACGATCCGCCTACCCAGCGCGACGCCAGCTCCGACGTGCGCTCCGACGTGACAACCGACATCGCGCAAGACGCCACCGTGCTCGTGGACGTCGCCGACGACCAGCGCATGGTCCCTGCCGATGTCGTCGACAGCGCGATGGACACAGACTCTGCACACGACGCGCAAGAACCGCAGGACGCGCAGGCCGTCGACGCGATCGCCGACGTCACCGACGCAGACTCCGAAGGGATCGCGTGTCCCGAAGGCGGCGTACAACCCGTCCCAGTATCCGACGCAGGCGGCGACGCAGCACCGCCGACCACTGCAGATTGCGGCGCGAATCCGCACAGCATGGCAGGGCAACCGTGCCCAATCGTTGGCTCCGTCTGTGGCTCTGGGGGCGCGAGCGGACGATGCTCGTGCACCCCGACGACCTGCAGCAACGGCGCGGGCGGCACCGTGCCCATCTGGGTCTGTGGGGCCTGAACGCGGCGGGCAGTTCAGCCCACGCAGCGCCTAAGAGTGCAGTACGCTCCCCGTCGCAATGAGCGCCCTGACATCCCTCGCCACGAGCGCACTTGGACGCGGCGTTCAAGCGCTCTTGCCCACGCTGCGCAGACACACCAACGAAGCGCTCGTGGGGCGACTCGCTTCGCTGGGCCTCACGCGCGGGACCGGGCGTGATTCAGCTCATTTTTTCCTCAATTTTCTGCGCCACGCGGACGGACGCGGGCTCTCTCCAGAGGCCCTCTCCGGCTGCGTTGAGCGCTACCTCTTGCGTCCTCTGGTGGCCAGCGAACATGCGCGCTTGCAGACCCGCGCGCGGCACAACATCGCCGGACTTCGCTCGCTCATTCTCTCGCCCACGGTCGCATGCAACCTCCGCTGCGAGCACTGCTACAACCTCTACGAGATCCACGAAGATGGCCGCGATCGGTTGACTCGCGACGCCATGACCCGCGTGGTGCGCGAAGCGCGCGCGCTGGGTGCCTACCGCGTGAGCGTCATTGGCGGCGAGCCCTTGCTGCGCTGGCGCGACCTAGTTGCTGTCGCACAAGACGCATCCGACGTGCTTTTTACCGTGTTTTCGAACGGTCATTTGCTCACAGACGAGGTCGCGGAGGCGCTCGTCGCCGCGGGCAACGTCGAGCTCGCGGTGAGCATCGATGGGCCCAAACACCTGCACGATGTGTGGCGCGGTGAGGGCTCGTATGAGCGCGCAACGAGCGCACTCACGCGCTACGTAGAGGCCGGCGGCATGGGGATCTTTGCGCCCACTGTCACGCGCGAGAACTACAAGATCCTGCTCTCGGACGACTTTATCGATGCCATGCTCGCGTGCGGGGCCTACATGGGCTACCTGCACCATTACGACCTCCTCGGAGGCCAACAGCGCACCGATTGGCTGCTCGATGACGCCGACCTGCGGTGGATGCAGGCGCGCATCGAGACCCTCCATCGAGACCGCCCGCTGAGCCTCATGAGCAACGTCGTGAGTGACCTCTTGCGGGGTGGTTGCCCGGCGGTCCGTGACTTTGTTCATGTGAACCACAAGGGCGAGGTCGAGCCCTGCTGCATGGTGCCATTCGCCGCAGATTCGGTGTACGCCAAGCCACTGCACGAGATCCTTCGGTCGCGTTTTTTTCAGGACATTCGTGATGCTTCGGCCGACGATCAGGGCATCAAACGCTGCCTCGTCGGCGAGAACCTCGTCGTGCTCAAGCGCGCCGTCGACCGAGACCAAGCGCGACCTACGACACGCCCCGCGATGCAGGTCTTTGCGCAACACGACCCCGAGGTCTTGCACCGCATGCCCACGTGCTTCTCGGTGCCCACGCCCACGTGAACCCGCGCGCACTCTCGACGCTCGACGCGTTCTTTCTGGCGTACCAACGCCGCGCCCAGATCGCGATGCACATGGGCGTCACGCTCACTCTCGACGGCGAGCTCTCACGAGACGTGCTCGAGAACGCCCTTGCGCAGCTCATCACGCGTTGGCCCGCGCTCGGAGCGCCCGTCACGCGCCGTGGGTTTGGCCTCGCGCAAGGTCACGCGACACCGGCGCACGCGAGCGCTCTGCTCGTCCCACTGCGCTCTCACGAGGACCTCTCGAGGGCACGCAACACGCTCCTCGATCCGCTCTCCCAAGCCCCTCTGCGCTTGTACTGGCACGAGGCCCCGGGCGAGCACACGCTGGTGCTGTGTGTGCATCACGCGCTGATGGATGGCGAAGGGGTCATGGCGGTCATCCTCGCGCTCTTGCGGGCCCTCACAGGAGAGCCGCTCGCTGAGCGAGCCGCTGAAACACCAGCCAATTCGCTCGCGAATCATCCGGCGTGGTCGACCATGTTGCGGGCCCAAGCGCAGCGCAATCGGCGCGATCGCGCGCGTACACCGAGCCGACTCGCGCTGGGTCTCATCGCGCCTGGCCCTCTCGAAGTGCACAGCGAGCACCTCACGGGGTCTTCGCTCACGGCCCTCCGCGCGCGCGCCGATCGCGCGGGGGTCTCTCTCAGCGCTTGGATCATCGCGGCGTGGATCCACGCGCTGCACGCGCACGTCGTGCCCTCGGGCCCCGTGTCGGTCGAGGTCCCGGTGAGCCTCCGCGCCCGCAACCGCACGCCAGACGCGCTCGGAAACCACGTCGCTCCCATCACGTTCTGGAGCGAGACGCAGCGAGACACCGAGGCCATTGCCAAGCAAATTCGCAGTGATTTTCGTCACGCGATCCAGTCCGGAATGCACCTCGTCGATGCGCTCACCACCGCGCCGATCGCCAAGCTCCCCTGGGCTCTTTTTGAGCGCGTCGTCGTCAACGCGGACACCACCGGCAACGCGACCTCACACGTCGCCGCGCTTCGGTTGCCAAGACCCCTCACAGCCCACAAAGCGAGCCCCCTGCGACTCCGCGCGTGGCAGCCCTTCTCGCCGGTGTGTCTCCGGATGGGCGTGGCCCTGACGGCGATCGACGCGCACGATGAGCTGATGCTATCTCTCACATATCGCACGCACTCTATCAGCCAAAACGCAGCACAAGACCTCACTGCATCGCTGATGACTGAGCTCTTGGCCCCCCACACTGCTCAGTCCTGAAACCGCACCGTCTCGACCTCGCCGCCCGCGACCTCGACGACGCGCTCTTGCTCAAAAGGCCCAGTCACGCGCACGCGGTGTCGCCCCGCGCTCACGGCAAAATCCCGCGCGCCCGAGAACTCACTGCTGAGCGGCGCGCCATCGATCGAGATCTGCCCGAACGGTGTCACGACGACGCGGATGGTCCCGCGCTCGGCCACACGGACCATGGGTACCGAGAGGGCCACAGAGGCGTCCTGCGGGCTCCGCAAGGGCGGCACGACACGCGGACCCACACGCACCGCGAGGGGCACAAAAGCGTCGACGCTGAGCGCGCGCGTGTCAGGGCTCACGCTCGCCGCGTCTACGAGCTGAGGCGCAGAGAGCACCGAGGCGTCTCGCATGGTCTCTCGCAGCGGGTCCGTCAGGGCGGGGGCCTGGCGAGATCGAACGAGCGCGACCACCCCCACACTGCTCGCCACAAAAAGAGAAATAGCCAGCAAAATAACAGGCCATCGCAGCGTAGAGTCACGACGATCAGCGCGCGCTGAGGGCGGCGGCGCGAGCGCAGGCGCAGACGCAATGGGCTCTGAGTCTTGCAGACCCGGCGACGTCGCCGGCTTCAGTGAGGTGCGCGTTGGACCCTGAAAAATCTCGGGCAGCACCGGTCGCGCGGTCGCCGCCACGCTCGCGTGCGACGGAAACAGCTCGCCCATCAGAGCCGCCAGCGCGAGGGCACCACCGACGCGCTCTGGGGCACGCTCGAGCACCGCGAGCGCCGCGTCTGCCGAGGCAAACCTGTCGTCTGCGTGCTTGGCCAAGAGCGACTCTACCAGCGCATACACAGGCTCTGAGAGCGACGGAACGCGGGCCGAGAGCGCGATGGTCGCGTCGGTCACCTGCGCCGCGACGATCGCGTGCATCGAGTGCTGAGACTCGGGGACATCAAAGGGCGAGCAGCCCGAGAGCATTTCGTAGAGCACCACGCCGAGGGCGTACAGGTCTGCGCGACGATCGATCGCGCCGCCCGAGTATTGCTCGACAGGCATGTAGCCAAAGCGACCGCGGACGACCTCGCCCTGGGTCACGTGGGAGCGCCCCTCGGCGCGCGCGATGCCGAAGTCGCCGAGCTTGACCTCGCCCGCATAGGACACCAGCACGTTGTGCGGGGCGATGTCACGGTGCACCACCTTGAGGGGCTTGCCGGTGTCCGGATCACGCGCCTCGTGCGCATACGAAAGCGCCTGCAAAATCTCACTCACAACGAACAACGCGACGGACGTTGGCACCTTGCGACCGACGCTCGCGAGGCGCTCTTCGACGCGCGCTAGGTCGACCCCGTGCACAAACTCCATCGCGAGAAAGAGCTGGCCCTCGTGCTGCCCCATGTCATCAATCGCGACGATGTTGCGGTGCCTGAGCTTGGACCCCGTTCGACCTTCATCGAGAAACATCGCGACGACCGTGCCGTCTTCGCTCAGGTGCGAGTGGATCCGCTTGATGCAGACCTGCTTGCTAAATCCACCGGCACCGACGCGACGCGCGCGAAACACCTCGGCCATACCGCCTGCGGCTAACTTCGCTTCTAAGAGGTAATTACCCCAACGCTCACCAGGCTCGACGGACACCGATCCTTGAGCATACCCTCGCGATCCAGCGGTCGGGATATCTTTTGCGCACGGACCTCAACAGACACAACCGCGGCGCAGTTCTGTCTCTCTGGCGCCCCGCACCGACACCTCCGTTCGAGCCCTACCCTCCTTGGCCATACCCATTTTGTCAGATGAATTTCAGACTTAAATCACTTAGTTCACCCTCGCTCATCGCCCTCGCGGTCGCGCTCGCCCTGCCGCTCTTCGCTCGCCCAGCACACGCCGAGGGACAGGTCCCCGTGATGGTGTTGAGCGCAGAAGGCGCCGCCTTGGGCACCTCGATTGAGCCAGTCGTGACCGCCCTGGGCGCATCGAACGTCCTCGTCGGCCCCGCCCTCGCGGCCGCCATCCGCGAGCGCTACGGGCGCCCAGCCCCAGTCAACAACCCGCTCAGCGCTGTCAGCACACGCATCGACGAACAACGCCGCGCGTACAACAGCGCCACAGCGGCCAACGACGCGGCGCTGCAGGCCAGCGCGCTCGACGCGCTCGATCGCATCGCAGGAGAGATCGAGCAGCAGGCCGATGTACTCTCGGCCTTCTCGGACGCTCGCGATCAGCTCGCGCGCGCCCTGCTTTTTGTCGCAGAGACCACCCTGCAGACCTCGCCTGCGCGTGCCGACGACGCCCTGCGACGGCTCGCAATGATGGACCCTCAGCGGACGCTCACCGCGCGGGCTGCGAGCGCCGCGGTGCGCGCTGCCTTCACGACGCAAGTGCAAGCGCTCGCGACCGGTGCGTTGGTCGTGCAGTCCACGCCGGCCGGATGTGAAGTGTCTCGCGATGGCCGCTCGGTAGGCTTGTCCCCCGCGCAGCTCACCGGTCTCGCACCTGGGTCGCACCATCGCGTGAGCATTCGGTGTGGCGGACGCCAGTCGCTTTTGCATCCCGCGCAGGTCGGCCAGGGGGTCACCTCGACGCTCACGATCGACTCGCAGCTGGACTCAGCTCTGAGCCTCGGCGACCTCCCTGCGCTGCAATACAGCTCACTGGATGGCACCCGCGCGCGATGGGCCGACGACCTCGCGCGCATCGGGACCGCGCTTGGCGTCGTGCGCATCGTAGGCGTCTTGGCTGGGCGCAACGAGGCCGTCATCGTAGACGTCGTGCGCAGCGCGATCGTCGCAGAGAGCCCGCTGTCGGACATCGCGCGGTTGCGGACCTACGCGCTCGGATCAGCGATTTCGCAGACGCAATCAACCGGCACTCCGTCCACTGCCACCACCCCGGCCAACACGCTTCCCGCGCCCGAACACACCACGACCACCGCGAGCAACCAAGTGCGCGGGCCCGATGTTCGCGTAAGCGAGGTGGCCGTCGTGGCTCCGCCGCCCGAGCGTCGCGAAGTGCGCACCACCGTGCGTGGAGGCGTGCCCGCCATGGCCATCGTGCTCGGTGTAGTGGGCGCCGGAGGCATCGTGGCCGGGGTCTTTCTCGACGGAATGTCTCAGGGCGCGCGCAACCGCGCCGAGCAGTGGGGCAGCAACCCAGCCGATCGCGTGATGGGACGGCAGGCCGAAGAGACCTCAGCGCAGACGTTTCAGATTGCCTCGCTCGTGTCGGTGGGCGCGGGCGCCGGGTTAGTCCTCACGGGCGTGCTCTACGGGATCCTGGGTCGCAGCTCGCACGTAGAGAGCACGTGGGTCACCGCGAGGCTCACTCCGAGGGTGCACGTGGGCCCCGACGCGGTGACGCTTGGGCTGGGAGGAAGTCTGTGATCATCAGCAAATTTACACGGACTATGCTCCTTGCGTTGGCCACTACGGGGGCGCCCATGGGCTGCGCCGATACGCCCGCACAGCCGCGCTTGACCCTGTCGATTCGAGGTGTCGAAGACGCCGTGTCTCGTCGCCTGGGCAGCTTCGGGACCCCCACGATCGAGCTCGTGTTTGCTCCGCGCGAGACCGACGGAGGCACCGCGACCCGACCCTATCGCCGCATCGCGCTCTGGAACCAACGCGAGCCCATGCAGCTCATTGTCCAGGTGCCCGAGGGCTCGTATCTCGTGAGCGGCACACTGCAGAGCCCCTTCTTGTGCGGCACAAGCGACCTACGCTCGATCACCCTCGGCGTGCTCGCGCCCACACCCACCACACTGCCAAGCACCGCGAGCGCCCCCACGACGCTGACGTTTACCCGACAAGAGATCATGGGCACCGGGTGCATGTGAACCTCGTTCACAATTCGCCAAACGCTACCAACGCTTGCGGGCGCTCAGGCACCCTGCGTGCACGGTGAGTTCAAAGACTCTCCCGCGAAAATACACGTCAATCGCGTGCTGCACCTGATAGAGCACCGCGTTGGGGTCCGGCGCAGCCTCGGCACACCACTGGCACTCAGGGAGCGTCGCGATGTGCAGCGCAGGGTCACCCAACACCGCGGCACCCGAAGTGTAGCCAAGCACCAGAGAGTCATCGTCGACGACGGCGCTCACAAAGCCGAGCTCTTCGGCCTCGCGCGACCACTGCTCTGCCGTCGGCAGTGACTGCGCATACTGGTCCACGCGCGCGATGAGCTCGTTGATGTCGTACTTGGTCCCAACCTCGCGCATCATGTCCAGCAGCTCGATGAAGCTGCCCTGGAGCGGCTGCGAGAGCACCAGCTGCCCACCGGGCCGCAACACGCGCGCGCACTCAAGCAACAGCGACTGGCGATCGTTGGTCGCACGATCAACCAACGATCCCACCACGTTTGAGAACGCCTCGTCGCTAAACGCCAAGTGCACAAGCTCATCTTGCCGGCCCACAAAGAGCCGCCGCCCGTCGTCGTCTGGGCGCCGCAATCGCGCAGCCTCTAAGAACTCGTCGTCGTGGTCGAGCGCCATCACGGTGGCGTCGTGCATCATGCTCAGGATTTGCGAGCTGAGATACCCCGTGCGGCACGCCAGATCGAGCACCGAGGCCTGCCTCGGGAGCGCGAGCGCGCGAACACATTGCTCGCCAAAAACGCGAGCATACCGTGGCCACACGATGCCATCGTACCGCGCGACGCGTTGTGCGAGCTCGTCGTCGTCCATGCTACAGGGCTCGCACGCTACCGCAGAGTTTCACCGAGGCGGTACACCCTTCGCAGCCATCACGCACTTACGCACAAGCGCGCGCCAAGAGCGTGCGAAGGGGGCCACACAAAGTGCGCCCGAGCGCTTGGCGATTCAGCGCGCGAGGGTCGACAGCACTTCGAGTGCGTCGTTCGCGAGCTCACCCAAGGTGCCACCCGCAACTCCGCTGTCGTCGTCTTCTTCGACGCTGAGCTCACGCTTGTCGCTCACGAGCGCGCGCATGGCGTCCATGTGTTCGTCGTTGCCGAGCTCGACGAGCGCCTCGATCGCCGACGCCGCGACGTCAGCGTCTTTGTGCGCGAGCAATTTTGCAATGAGCTCTGCGCCCGCAGGCTCGGCGACCTCTGCGAGAACAAACGGAAGCTCGCGCAGCGCGTCCAGGCTCGCGCCGTCCGTGGCGATGTAGCTCTCGATGGCCTTGGCGCCGTCGTTCCAGTTCTCGGCCAACAGCTCAACGAGGGCCTCGCCCGCTGAGACACGGATGCCCGGATCGGTGTGCCCGAGAACCCGAAGCAAGAGCTTCGCGGCGACAGGGCTCTGTACTTCAACAAGTACGTCGGTCATCAGAATCAGTGACAGACCAGCGTCCGTCGAATCACCCGCAGCAAATGCCTGCTCGATCGCAGCGGTAATCGCCTTGATCTTGGCATCCGTCGAGCCGTTCTCTTGAAAGTCCGAGCGTGCCACATTGAGTTTGTGATTTGCTTCGAGCAGCGCGCTCAGTGCCTTGGCTTCGTTTGACATGTATTTGTGCGCCGTCTCTCGCACTCAACCCGAAGAAAAGCAACCCGTGACCTCGCAAGACTCTCTCGCCCTCGATCCCCACGAGAGACCCCGCTCCCGTGCGCTCAAGCGCGACCCGGCGACGTAGCCGCCCTCTCACCCCCCAGCACAGATCTTTCACAGCACACTGCACCGTGCGCTACGCTGCCCAAGCGTTGGCTTCTCATCCGTCATCCAAGCACGCTCACACCGCCTCGCGCCTCGCCCTCGCGCTGCCATGGTTGCTCGTCGCGATGGTGGTCGCGCCTCCCAGAGGGATCGTGTCCATGCACGCCCGACGCACGCTTATCTCACCGCGCACGCAGCCCCCGAGCGAACAGACCCCCACGCGCCCAACGTGCGCGCTCAGGACACCCGGTGGACAGTGCCTGCAGCCCGCCCTATGTCCTGCGGACACACTGCCAATCGATGGGCTCTGTCTCGCGATGCGCTCAGACGCGCTCGAAGACGCGTCGCCCGAAATGCAGAGCAACGCGCACACCGACCGCGCCGGCAACCTCGTCGTGTACGAGCACATCCCGCGAAGGCCCGACCTTCCCGCCAACTACGACAGCTACCTGTATCCTACCGAGCCCTGGGGCGGGCAGACCGTCTCTTCTGGCTACGACCTGGGGCGCAGTGACATGCAACAGCGCCGAGGCCACGCGCTGCGTGCGGTAGGTCACGGCGGCGTAGATCTCCCACAAGAACGCGGGGCTCCCGTGCGCGCCCTCGCCCTCCGAGGTCAACAGGGCGACGCCGAAGTGCTCTACGCCGGCCCGCTCTTTGGCAACACCGTGGTGCTCTTGCACATCGTCCGCGATGGCGAAAACACCCGCAGTTTGCTCGCGCTGCACGGGCACTTGGACACGATCGCGCCCGGCTTACGTAGGCACCAATCGGTCGCGGCGACCTCCCTCCTCGGGACCGTCGGAGACTCGGGCGCCGAGGGCATCGTGCACCTGCACTACGAGATCCGTATGCTCCGACCCGGCATCAACCCCGCGCGCCTCGAGGGCCCCATGAGCTACGTCGCGCAGGACAACAGCGTCCCGTGTGACCCACGCAATGTGTTGCCCATGCGAAGTACGCCCGTGCGCCGCAGCGCAGCGGCCCGCGACGCAAGCAAGTGAGCGCAGAGCCCGTGCGTTCTACGAGCTCATTTGCAGATAGTATCGACTCTCTTTTGGCGCCACAGACGGGGCTCTTATGCACACTGACCTCACGACCCCACGACTCGCTCAGCCACTCCCTCGGAGCGCAGGCTCGACACTCGTCGGTCGCTACGTACTCACCGAGCGCATCGGC
Source organism: Deltaproteobacteria bacterium (assembly GCA_030694465.1). GTDB lineage: Bacteria > Myxococcota_A > Polyangia > Polyangiales > JAUXYJ01. The sequence continues at coordinate 173,993 of JAUXYJ010000023.1, forward strand.
ACCGGCGCGCATGGGACGGTCTGGATCGCAGATGATTTGCTCTCCGGTGGGCGCGTCGCGATCAAGCTCTTTCACACCGGAGACCACAGCCGCGCCGCACGCGTGCACCGTGAGATCGCCGTTCTCCGTGCACTGCGTCTGCCAGGCGTCGTGCTCATGCTCGACGAAGACCAAGACGAGTTCGGCCCGTTCATGGTGCTCGAGCTGGTCGAAGGGAGCGCGTTTCCGGGGCGCGGTTTGCCCATCCCTTGGGAGACCCTGCGAGAGCCCGCGAGACGACTGATCGAAGCGATTGGGCGCATCCACGCCGCAGGAATCATCCACCGCGACCTCAAGCCCTCCAACGTCCTCGTCGGCCCTCTTGACCGCGTCACAGTCCTCGATTTTGGCATCTCTCTTCCGCGACAGTCCCACGACGATCGGCTCACCGCGGACTTCGAGTTTATGGGCACCCCGGCCTACCTCGCGCCCGAACAAGTGATCGGCGGCGCCATCGGTCCAACCACCGACTTGTACGCACTCGGCGTGATGCTCTACGAAGCCCTCAGCGGGCAAATCCCTCACCGATCAGCTTCGATCCACGCGGTCCTCCGCGCACGTTTGACCGAGGCTCCAGTGCCTCTCCAGCAGCTTGTGCCCGAGGTCCCCGCGCCCGTCGCCGAGCTCATCATGCGCCTGCTCGCGCTCGACCCCGAAGACCGCCCACCGAGCACCGACGCCGTACTCTACGCGCTAAAACACACGCAAAACGCTCCCGCGCTCTTGCCCCGGCTGGGCGGTACCCAGCACATCTCGGACGCAGTCCAAGCGCTCTGTTCGTCTCGCTCCGTGCAGATCCTCGGTGCGCAGGGGAGCGGTCGCACGCGGATGCTCACCGACACCCTCACCGCGGCTCGCGCGGCCGGGCTCACCGTGCTCGAACTGCGTCCCGCAAGCGCGCCGCTCGAGTCCGCTCTGCGGCTCTTGGACCCTCCCCTGGCGCTCTCCCCCGAGCTCTCGCTCGAAGAGGCCCTCACGCAGCTCACCGACGCGCTGGTGGCCCGCGTAGGCAAGCACACCCTCGTCGCGATCGATGATCTCGAGCGCGCTGACCCTGCCTCCCTTGAGGTCGTTCGACGCATGACCGCCCGCGGCTGCGTCACCCTCCGCGCGTTGAGAGTCTCGGACTCAGGCGGCCCCGTCGCGAGGTCCGAGACCTCGGCACAAGAGCCGCTCAAGATCGCCCTCCAGCGGCTCACACCCGAACAACTTGAGCCTATTTTTGCAGGTCCCGAGCGAATTTTGCACCTCCCGAGCGACGGCGCCGAGAGGCTCTACCAGCGCACGAAGGGCGAGCCCAAGCGCATCGCCGACGAGCTCGACGCCTGGGTCCGGGCGGGCCTGTGCGCGTGGGCCGGCGACCGCATTGTCATGGATCGGCCCACGCTCGATCGCCTCGCGCTGTCGTCAAGACCGCTCGCGTCACACTCGGCAAGCGACAGGCCCGGCTCCGAAGATCCTCCGCTTGCCGCGCACCTCGCGAGGCTCTCCGAGTGGATCGATGTCGCGGGCTCTAACGCGACCGTGACCGTGCTCAGTCAGCTCACAGAGCAGCCCCGATGGGGCCTCGAGCTCCAGCTCTCTGAGCTGCAAATGCTCGGTCGAATTCAGCTGATGGCCGACGGCGCGGTGCGATGGATTGGGGCCGGGCGCAACGGGTCACGCTCAAGCAGCACCCAGAGCGCCGCGCATCGCGCATTGGCGAGCGTTTTGCCACCCGGAAGCAACAACCGGATCGTCCATTTGCTCTCGGGTGGCGCGACCGAAAACGTGGACGCCGCACACGAGCTGCTGCGCGAAGCGCTGATCCAATGCGACCGGTTTGCGCGCGACGGAGCCCTCGGGCAAGCCACCCTCATCGCCGCGGATGTGCTCGCTGCGCTGAGGCCCATGACCGAGCGCAACGAGCTCGACCCCACACCGATCCTCGCGCGATGGGTCGAGATCGCGATGTACACGGCGACAAGCCGCGCGCTCGACGCAGTGCTCTACGAACTTCTGCGAATCCCAAATAAAAACCAGCTGATTCTAGCGCTCGAGCAGCTCGTTCGCGCGACGCTCGCGGTGGGTGTCTGGACCGATCGCAGCGCGACCATCGTCGAGTCCATCGCAGCGTTCGACGACCCTCGCCTTGAGCTCTTGCGGCTCAACACCCGCATCAACGCCGCGCGTCGCGTGTCACTCGCGCGCGAAGAGGCCATGGTGATCACCTGCCTCCACGCGATCGGTAAGAGCACCGACCCACGGGCCCAATCGCGCGCGCTGCAGTGGCAAGCGCGTCTCGCCTATCGCCAAGGTCACTTCGAGAGAGCCGCAACGTTTCACCGCGACGCAGCCCAACGAGAGCCGTGGATCTCTGAGCGATTGAGCGCGATGCTCGACGCCGCGTCTGCACACATGGAGGCCGGACAATTTGATCTCGCTAGCGATTTTGCTGCCGAAGCGCTCGCGCTCTGTCGCACCAAACACCTGAGCACGCGCGAAGCACGCGCCGAGTGGCTCTTGCGCGCGATCGCGTATCGCCAGGGCAAAGAGCTCGCGGTTGACCAAGAGCTCGTGGAGGCCGCAGCGCTCCAGGACTCACGGCAGACCGAGGCGCTGATTCTGCTTGGCGAGGCAGCCTATGCGCTCAGAGCCTCTGCGCTGGATCACGCGCTCGCGCTCTCTCGGCGCGCGTGGGACCTGTGGCACGCGCTCGGAGAAAACCTCGCGTCGCTGCTTGTCGCGGGTCTGTGCATCCGCTGCGGTGGCGTGCTGCCCGAGGGCGAGGCCCAACGCATCGAAGCCCAAGCGCGCACATGCACCGCCCCCGGCGTAGGCCTGCAGGTCCTCGCCCTGTTCGCCCTGGGGGCCTACCCGGTGCGCGTGTCCGAGACCGAACTCGCGTTTCTCACTGAAAATATCCCAGCAGATCGTTTTGATGTCCGGCTCGATGTGCTCTCGCCCCGTGAGTGCATCGACGCGCTGAAGTCGCGCTAGAGCGCCGACCCCAAAATCGCCGGAGCCCGGCTAAGGCGCGGCGACGCAGCAAGGCTGGATGCCTTGCAAGTCACCGCAACGCCGCCGTGCGAAGTGGATCTGCCGCGGGGCGACAGGCGCATTTTGGGGTCGGCGCTCTAGACCGACCCCTGATCGACACACGTGCACGAGATCAGCTTGTTCGAAATGCCCAACGTGGCTTGGTACGCCTTCGCATCAAAGCTCTTGTTGGGCCCGTTGGCTTTCCAGACAAACTCCATCGTCGAGGGGTTGTTGTTCACCGAAGGCGCGACAAACGGCTTCATGCCGTTCTTGTCCTCGAGATAGAGAAAATAAAACTCGATAAACGTCCCCGGCATCACCACCGCGCCCGCTTGGTACTTTGACACCACAAGCTTGCCGACCTCATAGCCGTTTTGCTTGATGTCAAAATAGCCAAGGTCCACCTGCGTCACATCGCCAGCGATCTTTTTGGGTGACGGTTTACCAGCTGCGACCGCTACTTTTGCGGCCTTTTTTGCAGGCTTCACTGCGCTCTTGCTCTCCACTTTGCTCTTCATCCAGGTCACTCCATTGCGTGGTTGGTGTCCCCCAGCGTGCCATCGTACGCGCAAGGTACCGCAGCACCTGCAATGTCCCACAAGGCCAAGCGCTTGCTCGTCAGGTCCCGTTATCTGACCCTCCCTCAAGAGGGTCCCCTTACGGATCTGCCCGGCCATTCACGGTACTCTCTCGACAACCATGGATGACCCCGAATTGCTCGCCCCGCTCTTGATCTTTGCCGCGATCGCGATCCTGTTTTTACTCCGGTCCGTTCGGCAAATTAACCAGTGGGAGACCGCGCTGAAGTTCACCTTCGGCCGCTATGCCGGGCGGCTTGAGCCTGGGCTCAACATTGTGATTCCGATCGCGCAGAAGATCTTTCGGATCGATACGCGCATCCGCAACCGCGATCTGCCTGCGCAAATGGTGATCACCAAGGACAACGTCACCGCGATGATCGATGCGGTGGTCTACTACAAGGTCATCGACGCCGAGAAAGCCGCGCTTAACGTCGAGAACTTCGAGACCGCCGTCAAAGACCGCGCACGGGTCGTCTTGCGAGACATCGTCGGTGAGACAACCCTCGACGAATTGCTCGGTGGACGTGACGAAGTCGCCGTGCAAGTCCGCAAGCAAGTCGAGCAGTTTGTCGCCCAATGGGGACTTCACATCGAGTCCATCGCGCTGCAAGACATCCAGCTCCCGCACGACATGCAGCAGGCCATCGCGCGCACGGCCATCGCGCAACGCGACAAGCAATACGTGATCATTAAGTCCCAGGCCGACGTCGAATCCGCACGCAATTTTGCTGAGGCCGCGAGGATCCTTACCGAGAGCCCCGGCGCCCTCGAGCTGCGCAGACTCGAGGCGCTCCAGGGCATCACCGGGTCGGGAAACACCAAGGTCGTCTTTGACCTCGCCAAGAGCTTCGACAACGAAGAGCGCAAGCAGAGCATCTCGATGGCCACGGCCATGGCCGAAGAGCGCACCGGCGTGCGCGTTGAGACGGGCGCCCCCGCCTCGGCCGCGAAGCAACAGTTTCAGGCCACCGTCGCCACCACGGGCACGGCCACAACCAACATCTCGAGCAGCACCGAGCCAGGGTTTCCGGTGGCCAACCCCTCCGCAATGACCAAGACCGAGTGAGCCACGTCGCCGCACACGACTGGCTCACGCGCGCGTCCGATGAGCCCCCCGTGCGGCGCGAGCTCGCGCTCACCCACGCCCTCGCCAGCGCATCGCTTCAGCACAGCACGCACCCTGCGCGATCGTGGCAGGCCTCGCACCGGACCGCCCACGCGTTTGCCCTGACCCTGGACCTCACCGCGCAGTCTCTCAGCGTGATGCTTCGGCGGCCCGCGCTCTATGACCTCACCCTCTCGGCCCTGACTACAAGCGCTCCCGAGGGACACTTTGTCGACACCCTCACGCTCCGGTGGGGGCGCGTCGCGCAGGGGCACACCCAGCATGATTACCGCGCGTCACAAGCGCGAGTCTCACGCCCGTTAGACGTGCACCGCGCGTCGGATGTCAGGGAAGGCTTCATGGACTTTCTGACCGATCGCGCTGAAGAATCACTGGCTTACACTGTAAGCTTATCACGGGTTACGCTCACCCCGCGCCGGGTCGAGCTCGCGCTCTCTACGGTCCCTGAGCGCGCCCACATCGAGGCCCTCCGCGCTGCGCTCAGGCCCTTGCTCGCGCACGCTCCTGAGGGTCTAGCCAGAGAGCTTCACTGCGTGCTTGCGCGCTAACGCGACGAGCACACTTGCTTTGCAACCGACGTTCTGTGAAAGCACAGGGTGTCATGGTGTCCGAACACTCTCTGGGACTGTATTTAGGCCGCGAGCGCGCGCTCAACGCTGCCGCTGAGACGGCAGTCGCCAACGCGCTCTCACCGCATCAGCTCGTCACCCACGCGGTGGTCTTGGGCATGACTGGGAGCGGAAAAACCGGCCTCGCGATGGTCCTGGTCGAAGAGGCCCTGCGCAGCAAAATTCCAGTGCTTATGGTGGACCTCAAGGGGGATCTCCCGAACCTTCTCCTCGCGTTTGAGCGCCTGGACACGGCCCACTTTGCGCCGTGGGTCGACGAGGACTCTGCCCTGCGCGAAGGGCTCACGCGCGAGCAACGCGCCGAGCAGCTCGCCACGCAATGGCGCAACGGCCTCGCCCAATGGAACCTCGGCGAGCCCGACGCCGCGTCCCTCCGTCAGTCCATCGCCCCAAGGATCCTCACGCCCGGCGCAGAGATCACCGAGCCCGTCCACGTCCTCTCTGCGCTCGAGCGCCGAGACCCCCTGTGGGACACCGACCCGCAAGCTGCACGCGAGGCCCTCTCGTCCGCGCTCTCGCTCTTGCTGCGATTGCTCCAACGCGAGGCTGACCCCGCACGCTCGCGTGAGCACGTCGTGCTCTCTTTGCTAGCCGAAAGACGCTTGTCTTCAGGTCAACATGCGCCCCTTGAGGCCCTCCTCGGGGACCTCACACGCCCGCCCATCAGCACCGTGGGCGCCATGTCTCTCGACGACTTCTTGCCCCCCAAAGAGCGCACCTCGCTCTGCCAGTCGCTCAACACGCTCTTGGTCGCTCCGACCTTTGCAGCGTGGCGCAAGGGCGCCGCCCTCGACGTGGGCGCGTGGCTCAAGCGACGGCCCGACGCCAAGACCCCCGCGGTGATTGTCTCGGTCGCGCACCTCGACGACGACGAGCGCGCGCTCGTGCTTGGGCTGCTCTTCGATGAGCTCTTGCGCTGGATTCGCACGCTCCCAGGGACCTCAGACCTCCGCGCGCTGGTGGTCTTTGACGAAGTGCACGGCTACATCCCGCCGCACCCTGCCAATCCGCCCACCAAGCGACCGCTCCTCGCGCTGCTCAAGCAGGCGCGCGCGTTTGGCGTGGGCCTGGTGTTGGCCACGCAAAACCCCATGGACGTGGACTACAAAGCCCTGTCCAACGCGGGCGTCTGGCTCGTCGGTCGATTGCAGACCGACGCCGACCGAGAGCGCGCGGTCGAGGGCCTCGCCGGGAGCGACGCAGGTGCCGGCGGTCTGACCGCGCCCGAGCTCGCGATCGCGCTCAAATCGCTGCCTAAGCGCACGTTCTTCATGCGCAACGTGCACCGCTCACCGGCGTGCCACTTGCTCGAGACCCGCTGGTGTCTGTCTTGGCTGCGCGGCCCGATGACGCGCCAAGAGCTCCGCCGGTTGCAGCCTCCCACACCGCCAGTCCAGGCCCATGTTGCAACCAATGTTACACCCGTTGCAACACCCGGCGCAGCGATTGAACCTGTAAAATCACAGGCAAATCCAGCTGCACCTCCGATGCCTGCAACACGTGAAACGCCCGTTGCACGAGAGCCGGCTGCGGCCCCGAGCGCCTCGCCCAGTGCGCCCGACGGATGGCGTGTGTGGCACGGGCACGCGGACGCCTCGCCCACCGCGCGATGGATGTACAAGCCCTGGGTCGCTGCCAAAGTCGCCGTACACCTCCGTGACACCGCGAGCGGAATTGACCTGCAAAAAACCGTGATTGTCGCCGCACCGCTGACCGACGACGCCCGCGTAGACATCACCCGCGCCCTTGAGATCGACCCGAAGTTTCTCGCCAACGCGCCCGCGCAGGGGGCTCGCTACCAAGAGCTCCCCGCGGGGCTCAGCAAGGCCTCGGCCCTGCGCGCGGTCGAGAAGACCCTGCGTGATCACGGCGGACGACTCGCGACGGTGTCGGTCACCCTGCACGAGCGCCTCGGGATGGTGCAGTCGCTCGAAGAGTCTCGCGACGCATTTGTGCAGCGCTGCCGAGAGGCCGCGGCCCTGCGAATTCGCAGCGAGAGTGAGGCTTTAGGGCGCAAACACGAGCCCAAGATCCAGGGGCTCTACAGCAAGGCCCAGATCGCAAGACAGAAGCTCGCCGAGCTCGACCGCGCGGCGCCGAGCAACCTGGACATGCTCGGGGCCATCGCCGTAGGAGGCCGCAGGGGCCTCGCCAGCGCCTCGCGCAAGCGCGACAAGGTGCTCGACAAGCGAGGGACCGTGATGGCCGCGATCGCGACCGCAGACGCCGCGCTGGCCGAAGCCGTCGCCCTCCGTGACGCCGCGGTGACCGCGCTTGGCGCTTCGCTCGCGGACATTGAGCGAGCGCTCACGACCCGCACGATCGCCGCCAAGAAGACCGACGTGGATCTCATCGAGGTCGGCATCGCGTGGGCACGCGCGTGAGCCAATTCGCTCAGCGATTCATGATGTGAACGGCTTCACCGATGGCGTGCTTGGCGGCCTCCATCATGGTCTCACTGAGGGTCGGGTGCGGGTGAACGGTCAGCGCCATGTCCTCGACGTACGCGTCCATCTCGAGCGCAAGTGCAGCTTCTGAGATCAGGTCGCTGGCCTCGGGCCCCACGATGTGAACCCCGATGATCTTGTGGTCTTTTTTGTCCTTGCCCACCCGCTCGGCGATCACTTTGACAAAGCCATCGGTCTCGCTCACCGCCATCGCGCGCCCGCTCGCCGCGAACGGAAACTTGCCCACCACAATGTCCAGCCCCTTCTCGCGCGCTTCACGCTCGCTCAGGCCCACATTGGCGATCTCGGGGTGCGTAAACGTCGCCGCCGGCATCGCACGCCAGTCGCGCGCGCTCTTGTGCCCTGCGATCACTTCAGCAGCGATTTCGCCCTCTTTCGAGGCCTTGTGCGCCAGGTAGGGCGCCCCGGCGACGTCGCCGATCGCGTACACTTTCTTGACGTTGGTGCGGCACTCTTCGTCGATCACCAGGTGCCCGCGCTTGTCCAAGATCACGCCGCTCTTCTCGATCGAGATCGCGTCGCTGTTGGGCTTCATCCCGACGGCCACGAGGCACACATCGGCCGCGACTTTTTGCTCGCCCTCGGGGGTCTCGAGGGTCACCAACAGCGAGCCATCGGCCTGCTTGACCGCGCTCTTGGCCTTGGTCCCAGTGATGAATTTTACGCCCGATTTGGTCATCGCTTTGACCACTGGGACGACAAGGTCTGCGTCCATCGTCGCGAGCACCGAGGGCATAAACTCGACGATGGTCACCTCGACGCCGAGCTTGCTGTACACACCGCCGAGCTCCATCCCGATGATCCCGCCACCGATGATGGTGAGACGCTTGGGCAATGGATCGAGGCTCACGCCTTCTTTGGCAGTGATAATGCTCTTGCCGTCGTACTCGAAGCCCGGGATGGCCACAGGGCGCGAGCCCGTCGCGACGATAATCCCTTTGGTCGCTTGCACCAGCACTTTGCCCTCGGGCGTTGTGACCTCGAGCGTGTCCGACGAGACAAATCTCGCCTCGCCCATGAGCACCTCCGCGCCGTTGGCCTTGCACAAGGTATTCACGCCGCCGGTGAGCTTCTTGACGATCCCGTTCTTCCAGCCCTGGAGCTTCTTCGAGTCCACCGCGACGCCCGTGACCGTGATGCCCATCACGTCGGCGTGCTTGACCTTCTCGACCAAATTCGCCGCCGCGATCAGCGCTTTCGACGGGATGCAGCCCCAGTTAAGACACACGCCGCCCATCGTGTCTTTCTCGATGACCAGGGTCTTTTGCTTGAGCTGCCCCAATCGAATCGCGGCCACGTAGCCGCCAGGTCCGCCACCTAGAACAATCGCGTCGTACACCTTGGTGCTCATCGAATTCCTCCGTCGCAAATTTCGCTTCGCGCGAGACCTTTTGCCCGCACTTCGCGCTCGTTAGTGGGCCGCAGGGTGCGCACGCTTGGCACGCATCGGCGCGCTCAATCGCTCCGCCGCAGCTCCGCACATTTCTCTGCCGGGGCTTTACCACAACGCGCAAATCGTTGGCGCATTCAACCGCGGAGCTAGTGCCCAAATCGCCGCAAAACCAGCCCTATTCGCCCCGTTGGGCGCGATTTAACTTCGGCCCACGCTGGGCTACGATACCGCCCATCATGCTTAACCCACCCAAGTCTCTGTCTCGCTCAGTCCCCCGTCACGAGCGCGTGATCCGCGTCCTGGTCGCCCTCTCGCTCGGACCCCTCGGCGCCGTCCGCGGCTGCGGCGGCGGCACCGTGTGCGATTGCACCAACTACGACGCCGGCGATGGCGAGGCCCTCACGTGCACGCCCCCTCAGCTCGACGCCGGCTGCCGACTCATCGGCCAACCCTCGGGCCCCCTCTGGCCTCCGTCGCTCGACGCTTAACCTGCACCCGGCGACGTCGCCGGATGGGCGCCCCGCGGGCCCCGTCGACACCCTCAGTCGCGCGAACTCATGAAGATTCGCAGAAGAAACATAAAGAGATTGCGCAGCTGAACGAGCAGCGCCAACGCGTCTCCGACCGGGTCATCCATCTCGCTGTTGCGAAAGATAAAGCTCGTCACATAGAGCAACATCGCCATCGAGATCACCGAGCCGATGCCCGCGACCGCCAGCGAAAATGCCTCGCTGCCAAAGACTCCCGCGAGAATGCACAGCGCAAAGAGCGCCATCGTGGCCATCGAGAGAAAGCCCCTGAGATAGCTGAAGTCTTTCTTGGTCACAAAGACGTAGCCGGTGATCCCGGCGAAGACCGACATGGTCATCACGCCGGCATCACGCACAGGGCTCGCGCTCATGCTCATCCCCAGGTCGCCAAGGACGCTCGCGACCCACACCATCGGCGCGAGGTCGAGGCCCATCAGCGCGCCCACGCCAAAGAGCGCCGCGATGTTGACGCCCTTGATCTTGCTTACCCAGCTCGCGATAAACGTGCTGACAAAAAGCACGCCAAACGCGACCAGCATGAGCACCTGGTTCTGCAACATGGTCGCCACCACGACAGGCACTTCGATCGGTCCGCGCGTGCTCTCAAAGGTCTCAACCCCGAACACGCTGCTCGTGACCAGCCCGCCCACGATGATCGCCGTGAGCGCGCTTCCGCCCAAGAGCCCATAGACCTTGCGCAGGTAGGTCAGCCGCTGCTGACCGAGCGCGCCCGGCGCAGCGCCGAGGCCCGCGTTGGCGTTCGCGTTCCACGGTTGTGAGCTGGGCGGAGCGCTCATCGCAGCGCCCGCCGCCGCAAACACACCACCGCCGCCATAGCCCTGTTGCTGTTGCGGAGCCCCATAGCCCTGCTGCTGTTGCGGTTGAGCCCCGTAGCCCTGCTGCTGCTGTGGCTGCGGCTGCGGAGCCCCGTAGCCCTGCTGTGGCTGCGGCTGCGAAGGCTGCGCTTGGCCCATCGGGACGGCCTTCACATGCAGCCCTCCTGTGGGCAACGGAGTGACCTGCAGCACCATCCCCTGGGACGCAGCGGACTGCTGCCAGGCTTGGACCGTCTGCTGATCCGTCTGCGGATTTCCCGTGTTAATCGTTGTTTCCCAGCCGGTACTCATAGTCGCTTCTTCCTCCGAACGCTGCTCTACACAAGCCAGTCTTCACCAAGCCGTTTGTGACGCAGGGCCCTCTGATCGCTCCCGCGAAGGCACGCACACACGCACGACGCTACGACTCGATGTAAGCCGAATTGTTGGGCCTTGCCAATTTACCCGACCACAATCGCCACTCTTTCGCGACGCCCCGCCCGCCCCCTGAGAGACCGTCGATGACCGCGCTCAAACAAGAATATGAATCTGTCCTCACGTTTGCCCTCTCGCTCCCTGGCGCATTCGAAGACAACCCTTGGGGCGAACGCGTAGCCAAAGTAGGCAAGAAGGTCTTTGTCTTCTCGCACCTCTCGGACAACCGCGCGTCGTTTAGCGTCAAGCTGCCACAGTCCTGTGAGCTCGCCCTCGCCCTGCCCAACGTCTCGCCCACTGGCTACGGCCTAGGCAAAGCCGGCTGGGTCTCTGTCGTGTTTACCGACGGGCTCGAGATCGACGTCGCCATGCTGCGCGAGTGGGTCACCGAGAGCTACCGGGCCGTCGCAACCAAGAAGCTCGCCAAGCAGCTCGACGCACCCGCGCTCAGCGCGATTGAACCTGCAAAAAAGCGCACAAAACGCAAGGGAGCCTAAGGCAGCTTCGAGGGCCGCGGGGCGAGCCCTGGGTGGGACACACGCAGCGACGGCCAGCCTGCTTCGAGCAAGGCCTCGACGGCTTGACCGATGTCTGCAAACCGATGCGCGGGGTTCTTGGCCATCATGCGCAAGACCACCTCGGACACGGCCTCAGGCGTTGCCGGATCGAGGGTCCGAAGGGACGGAGGCGCTTGGCGAATTTGCATCTGCAAGAGCTCAAGCAGGCTCGCCGCTTTAAACGGCCGCTTGCCCGCGATCATCTCAAACACGATCACGCCAAACGCGTACTGGTCCGCCTGCGCATCGACGGGTTTTCCCATCGCTTGTTCGGGGGGCATGTACTCGGGCGTCCCAAAGACCGCGCCGTCCTTGGTCAGCGGCGCGCCGGCGTGACCAAAGAGCATCCGCGCCATGCCAAAGTCCAAGACCTTCACGACCAAGCGCCCGTCGGCAAAACGCCTCACCATCACGTTCTCGGGCTTGAGGTCCCTGTGAACAATCCCTTGGGAATGCGCGGCACGAAGTGCTCCGCCCATTTGGCGCGAAATCTCAAGCGCGATCCACGGCGGGAGCGGCCTCGTGTGGTTGTACACCGAGCGCAACGTCTCGCCCTCGACGCGCTCCATCACCATGGCCACGTCGCCCGACGGAAGACGGCCAAATTCCCACGCGCGCACAATGTTTTCGTGCACGAGCGAGGTCATCACTTTGGCCTCGCGGTCAAACCGCGCCACAGTCTCGCGGTCGCTCGTAAACTCGGACTTCAAGAGCTTCACCGCGACCTGCTCGCCGCCGCCCACAGGCTCCGCGAGATAGACCGCGCCAATGCCACCCTGCCCCAGCACCTTGAGCAGCCGATAGCGCCCCGCGATCACCTCGCCCACTTTGCTCTCGGGACTCTCGCTCATGCGCTACCTCGGACCGATCATGGCTGCCATTTGTCGCTCTCGCGTGCCCATTCAGGCGTCGCACGCTCACCCGCACAAGCCTACAAAACCACGCGCTTCCATCGTGACACAATCACCGATGGCGATGATGTTTTGCTCGCCGAGGGCGATCACGCGAGCGGTCTTCGTCGCTGTCGTCGTCTTGCACGCGCTGCTCATGGTCGCTCTCTCGCGCGTGGTGATCGTCCTCACGGGGCGCCTCGCCAGGTGAAGCCAACAGCGAGCGCACCGTCGCGATCGAGGCCTCAGGGACGAGCGTTTTGCGTGTACTTATCCAATGAAATCCGAGCCCGAGAGCCAAGAGCACCCCCGCCGCGAGGGCTACCCAACGGCCGCGGCGGGGCGACGAGACCACAGGGGTCACCGTCGTCGTGTGCGCGCTCACCGCGGTCGCGACGGCCGGGGCAAAAGGGTTGATCGCAGGGACTGACGCGAGCACCTGCGCAGGCGTAGACAGCGCGGGCGAAGACACCAGGGGCATCGATGGCCGCACACACACCGCCTGCAACGCATCGACCGCATCGGTGACCGTCTCAAAGCGCTCGGCAGGGAGCTTGGCCATGATGCGCTCAAGCACCGCGTCGACGCCCTGTGGCAGCGAGGGGTTGAGCGCCTGCGCGGACGGGAGGGGCTCGCCCACGTGCTTAAACACCAAAGACAGCGGGTCGTCGGCCTCGAAGGGCGGCTTGCCGGTCAAGAGCTCAAACGCGATCACGCCCAGCGAATACTGGTCTGCGCGTGTGTCGACCGGCTGACCTACGACCTGCTCAGGGGCCATGTAGGCCGGTGTCCCGAGGAGCGTGCCTGCCTTGGTGAGCGCCGTGGCGCCGTGGCCACCAAAGCTCTGCGAGCGCGCGTGCGCGATGCCAAAATCAATGATCTTAATCGCGCCGGACTCGGTCACGATCACGTTGTCGGGCTTGAGATCGCGGTGGACAATCCCACGGTGATGCGCGCTCGCGAGGCCCGACGCGATGGCGGAGAGCCAGGGCAGCGCGCGAGTCCAATCGATGACGCCCTCTCGCGCGATCACCGCCGAGAGCGGCTCTCCTTCGATGAGCTCAAGGACGAGATAGCGACTGCCATCGTCCAAGATCCCGACGTCCATACAGCGCGCGATGTTGGGGTGCTCAAGGTGCGCAGCGGTCATCGCCTCGCGCTGAAATCGTGCGGCGCTCTCGGGGTCTGTCCCGTCGCCACGCAACACCTTGAGCGCGACGAGCTTGGCGAGGCCAAGATGCTCGGCGCGATAGACCTCGCCCATGCCTCCCGCACCCAGGCGAGAGACCACACGGTAACGGCCAGCGACGACGCGGCCCACCAGACCATCGGGCACCATCGTGTCACTGAGCGAGATCTTGGCATCGACGAGAGTACGTGCGGTGCCAACGTCACGGAGCGTGGGATCACTCATCGGATCGTAACTCTAGCAAAAAACCTCGCGAACAACATGTCAACTCGTCAGTGTAGCGCAGTTCTGTCCGGCGCTCTCGTCCTCTCGAAGGTATACCTCGTCCCCATGGAACCTTCATTCTGGCAGCAACGCTGGGCTCAGCACGAGATTGGCTTTCACGAGGGCGCACCCAACGAGCATCTTCAGCGCTTTGGCCACCTCTTGGGCACCCAAGGCCGCGTGTTTGTGCCCCTGTGCGGCAAGAGCCACGACCTGGACTTTCTGAGCGACAGTGGCTTCGAAGTGACCGGCTGCGAGCTGGTCTCGTCCGCCGTCGAGGCCTACTTCGCGGAGCGCGATCAGGCCACCGCCACGCATCCCGTCGGCAGCCTTACAGTGTATACTTCTCCTGCGAGGCCCAGCGTGCGTATCGCCTGTGGCGACGTCTTCGCGTGGCAAGACGACCTCGGACCCTACGACGCTGTCTTTGACCGCGCGGCCCTCGTCGCACTCACCGCGCCGCAGCGAGAAGCCTACGCCAAGACCATCCTCGCGATGCTCAAACCACGAGCAAAAATCCTGCTTGTGAGCGTCGACCACGACCTCGGAAGCGGCCCGCCGCACGAGGTCTCTCGCGCCGAGATCGAGCTGCTCTACGGCGAGGCGTGCACCGTCGAGCTGCTGACCTCTCACGACGCGCTGCCCAACAACCAACGCTTCGCCGACCGAGGCGCGACACGCTGGATCGAGCACGTCTACCTGCTCACCGCCCGAGCCTAGAGCGTGGGCGGGTCGGCCTCGAGCACCGTGGCACCGTGCCCCTCGGAGTGAACCAAGATCGCGAAGCGCTGCACCCGCGAGAGCGCATCGTTGGACACCGTCGCGAAGTCAAAGCGCCCGCACCAGTCGGTGTAGCCGTCTTTGAAGAAGCTCACCGAGCCGTCACGATTGCGTGCAAAAACCTTGATGTACGCGGTCGGCAACGCATCCCCCGTGCCCTTGATCGAGACGCGCAGCTGCCCCAGCGCGAGCGCCAATGTGACGGACATCTCGTGGGCGTAGTGCACAAGCGAGGCCCGCACGGTGGACGCGACCGCCGAGATCACCGCGTCTGTGCTCTTTGCAAACGCAGGCATGGGCATGACGGTCCGCCCAGAGGGATCAAGCGCGAGCGTGAGCGTGTGTGTCGGCTCGATCCACGAGAAGCGATCGACCTCGCGCTCTGCAAAGGGGCTGCGCGAGAAGAGCAGCTCGACGTCCATGGCATAGAAGTTCACCGCGCAGTGGGTGATATTTTTGTGCAAAAACACTAGCGATTGCGCTTCGACCGCGAGGCTCAGCGAGGGCTCCCTGCTGGCCGCCTCGGACATCAAGCGCGCGCGATCGTCGGGCTGCGCCTGCGTCTGGATTGGACCTCGCTGCGCTTCGTCCAGGGTCGCGAGCAGTGACTCAAACCGCCGGCGCCAGCGATCGATGGGATGCAACGCGTGCGGGGCCGCGTGTGCGCGAGCGCGGTCAAACGCACCCTCACAGAGCGCGGCGTACGCGCGCAAATAGCCCAGCTGCGTGCCACACGTGACCTCTTCGTCCCGCACGCGCGTAAGGACCGCGAGGGCCTCGTCGACGCGATCGAGCGCGAAGAGATAGTGCACCGCGGCCAAGAGCGCGTCGCTCGAAGGGACCGGAACATGCGCGAGCCAACGCAGAAATGACTGATATTGCGCAGACAATCCGTCGTTGAGTACCCGCAGTCGTGCGCCCAATCGGTGTGCCCTGCTGTGCACAAGAGGCGCATACTCGAGGTGCTCGAGCGCGCCGTGCGCAAACGCGTCGTAGTCGACGAGGCCGCCGTGGAGCCAAGGGCCAAGCTGGCCAACGAAGTGCGCCTGGTGCGCGAGCCACACGGACGCGCGTGGACGATCCGCGTGCAAAATCGCATAGGCCCAGAGCGTGTTGTCATAGACCAAGCGTGACTCCAGCGCGCCCAACACGCGCTCGTAAGCGTCCCGATCGCGCATGCGATACGCGAGGTCTCCCAGCGCAACGGTCGCCATGTTAACCGTGCTGAGATAACGCACGAGATCATCGAGGCTCGCGTCGCGCGAGACGCTCTTCCACGACGCGAGATCGACCACGTCGGCGGGCTCTCGGACCGTGAGCGTCTGCGAAGGCGCAGACCCAAGAAGCACACTTTCGCGTGCGATTTGGGCGCCCAAATGTGTCCACTCGCCAGGCTCCGGAAAGTAAAACGCGAGCTCGAGCATCGTCGACTCGTACGCCCCAAGCGTGAGCGCTTCGGTCCGCGTCGCGCGGCCTCCGTCAATCGGCATCGCTCCCTGAGGACACTGCATCAGGACGCTCACGTGCTGTGTCACCGCGCTCGGGTTGCTCATCGCGACAAGCCAAAGATACGCGACCCCTGGCACAAGCGGCCCCTGCACGATCTTATCGCGCTGTCCCTCGTCGTCGTACGTGTACCGGTCGTCCGCGCGGACATAGCTCTGCCCCACCAAGACCTCTGGGTTTGAGCTCGGCACCGTGACCATCTCGACCGTCGCCGCGATCGCTGGGCTCGCGAGCACCAGGCTCACGTTGGCACCCGCGCTGGTCACCCCATGTTGGCCTGCAACGAAGGGCAAATCCGTGAGCGCCAACGCACACAGCGCCTCGCGCACCGAGCGCGCACACTCGCCCAACGCCGTGGACAAAAACGCGCCCTCGCGATGCGCTGCGACGTCTCGCCAGAACCGACTGGGTGCTACGGGGGAGTGCCCACCGAGCGCGCAGCGCCACCATCGGGCCTCGGCCCACTCTTGCGTCTTTTCTACGGGCAAAAACGCCTGCGGAGCGCCGGGACCCCCGCCACGACGACCGCTTGCTCCACCCGGAGCCCCTCCGAAGCCATCGATCCCGGTTGCGTGGTCTCTCACTGCAGCGGCCTCGGCAGGTGCCTCTGCGACCTCGTGGAGCCTCGTCCGGGACGCGCGCGACTGTGGCGCCGGCGAATCTCCACGCTCAAACTCCATCGCGTCCATGGTCGCGATCATGGCCGAGACACCACCGCCGCCACCGAGAGCGCCGCTACCGAGCACGGCATCAAGCAATTTTCTCTCTGCCCATCGGTCACGATGTGTCTGTGCGAGCACCCCTTCCATCCACGACACGATCGCCTCGCGCGCAGCCGGGACAGCTTGCGCGAGGAGCGCTCGCTCAAGCGCGTCGAGTCGGCCAAACGCCCACGGCGAGAGATACCCCGTGAGGTCTTCGCCCAAAAGGTAGCGATCGATAAACGCTTGATGGCGCTTGTCGCGGAGCGATGGAGCCACTACGAGATCAAAGAAATCTCTGTCTTTTCGCTGCAAAAACAAGTTGAGCTCGTGGCAAGCGCTCTCCCCGTAGTGCGCGCACTTCTGCGTCTGGCTGAGCGTGTTCCAGCGCGCGACAAACGCGAGCTCGCTGGGCGCGCAGCCAGCGTCGAGCGCAGCCATGAGCGACCAAGCCTGCGGCACCGAATCGATGAGCTCGATGCGACCAGTGCGTCGGTTCTCGAGCACGAGCGTGGCGTGAGTCGCGGCGCACTGCAACCGACGAATCTCTGCGTGATTGCAGGTCGGATCGAGAGACCGCGCGAGCCTTAGGTCACGATGAGAGCGCTCGGATGAAGCAAGCGAGACCTCCAGCTGGTCGCTCGCACCGGGGTCGCTCAAGAGCACAAGGACGTGCTGCGCATGCCCCAATCCGTCCAGCGCGATGAGCACCTCGCCGTTGGCGTCGGGGCGAAGATTTTCGAGCACTCGTGCGGCCGAGTCCAAGAACTCGACTGGAGAAATACTGCTCGATGCAGACGCAGGCTCTGCCCGCGAGCCCGCGTAGCTCTTGGGACTCGGGGCCGAAGGCGATGGCGACGGGGCGCCAAACGACTGCCCCAACATCGCGGTCTGGACCGCCGAGTGGGTCGCGCGACGAGCCCATGGATGCATCAAGAGCGAAGGGCGCTCAAGCAACGACCCCGGTCGCTTGCGCGCCCCGCGACGCTCGATGACATAACGAATTTCGTCTCCCAAATTGCGCCCTGAGACATACTCTGTGCGACGCCGTCGCAAGACATCTGCGAGCAGTTTTGCAGGCTTGTTTACAGATCGAGCCAACAGCCGCTCGGGCACAAACCGCGTCGCGATCACGTGCACACGCGAGCGCTCGGTCGCGCCCTCTACGCGCACACGCAACGTGTGGGTCTCGCTCACTACGCCACGCAAAAACGGAGGCACCGCAGGCAACGTCGCCAGACCGACCGAGCCCACGCTCAGGGCGCCTTCGTCGCGGTAGTCTTTGGGCACCACCCGCACGCGGACCTCCGAGGCGTCCCCTCCACCCGTCAACCGATAAAATCCTGGTCGAAGCCCACGCAAGCGCAGCGCATCGGCGATCACCTCGACCGAGCCCGTGTGGTCTTCGAGGACCACGTTGTCCCTCATCGCCACCAGGGTGAGCCGCGCCTGAAGCTCGTCGTAGGCGACCCGATCGGGCAACGGTAGCAGCACGTCTTGGCCCTCGCGCACCTGCACATTCGAGGGCCAGCGCTCGATGGGCGCAAACGCAAACGACCGCACATAACCGTCCGCGAGCGTCACCTTGAGTGACTCAACGCCCTCAAGCGCGCCCAAGGTGACCAGCCCGTCTGGGTCACTCTGCAGCGTCGCCGTGCGGACAAAGCTCACCCCGCGAAATCCAAGCTCAAGCTCGACGATGCGCCCGGCCAGGGCCTCTCCTGCGGCGCCAAGCACGCACAGGGCATAGCCATCCCAGGTCGACTGCAGGTGAACCCCCTGGCTGTGTCGATTGGGTGCCATGTCCGCGAGCGAGACCGAGACATTCGATCGCACGGCACATTTGCCCGCTCGATGAACCAGCGAGACCTCACCCTCGAGCTCAATCTCAAGCCCGCTTAGCTCTTCGATCGCGTCAAACCGAAGGACCGCATCGCGCGTGTCTTCGAGCCGGATCGCCTCACGCTTGACCACACTCACGCCGTCCCGCTTGGTCGCGCGGATCGTGCAAAAAGCCTCGCCGAGTTCGCGCAACGAGACAGGGCCATGCGGGCCACAGAGCGCCACGTTGAGCACGACCGCGGCCTCGAGCCCAGCCACGAGCGACTCTCGCAGCACCTCTGCTCCGAGGCAGAGTGTGTAGCGCTCGCTCTTGAGCCAGAGCTCCGTCGATTGCACCAACGTCCCGGCCATCACGAGCGCGGTCACCCGCGTGTCGTCTCCGGCCGAGAGCGGCACCTCGATGAGGCCCAGCGCGTCCGCCGGGTGCGCGCGCCCGCGGATCCACGCGACGCCACCGAGCAATCGCGCGCCCGTGTCGTCCAAGAGCGAGAGCACACTTCGCTCACCGTCCAGATGCTGCACGACCGTGAGCGCGCCCTTGCGCACGACCGCACGCGAGGCCAACCCAGCGCCCATCAGGTCGATCACGTAGGTGCCCGGCGCTGCACACTCTGGGAGCTCGAGCGTGAGCGTATGCTCGCGCAATGGATCGTGCGAAAACGCAAGGATTCTCTCATGTCGCGCGACCATCCCGTCGAGGTCGATCGACGCGTCCACGACCACCCCACGCGCAAGAAAGTGCGCTACTTCGTCGACGGCAAACACCTTCACGACCAACGACGCAATATTCTTGAGCCGCACCGACAGTGACACCGGATCGTTGGCGCCCACGCGGGCGGGGTTGCGCTCGCTCCACGCGATCCGGACCTCGTCACGCAGCGCCATCAGCCGCCCAGGCCCCAACGTCGCGACCCAGACAGGGTCCACGTCGCCCGCGCACACCTGATGCGAGGCCCGAAAAACAGCCAGCCAGTCCGCGTGCAAGAGCCCCTCGAAGTCGTCACGCGGGTCGCTCGTAAGCAAGATCGAGAGGCACGCGCGCACCAAGCGATCCGCGTCGATCGCTTCGACAAAGATCGCGGGGGCACCCTCGACCACAAACTGCGTCGAGGGTGTCTCGCGGTAGCGCATCGCGTTGACAAACGAGGCCTGCCTTGGCAACGCAAGCCAGCGCAAGAGCGTCCTGCGATCACAGCGCCCCGCCCGCAAATCGCGCGACAAATACTGCGCCAAGACCTGCGCGCGCAGAGAGTTAAACGCGGGCGAGAGCGTGTCCACGAACGCATGGACGCGATCGAGCCACGCGCCCAAAACACGATCGTCCGAGGGATCTTCATCGACACTCGGGCCCAGCCGATCAAGCACCGCTTGCACCCAGCTCTGCGCAGCCCTGAGCTCTGGGCGCGCCTGCGCGAGCGCGTAGAGCTGCGCCAGGGAGAGCGCACGATGGATCGTGTAATCCCCGAACGCGGGGACCGGCGCGAGGGCAAAATCCGACGCGAGCGCCCACACCAGCGCAGGATCACCGCTCACACGCAGTCGCTTGAGCAGCGCCCTGCGTGAGGTTGCCGACAGCTTCGCCGCACGCGCCATCAAGATCGGGAGCATCCAGTCCGAGAACGCTCTCAGCTCTGGGTCACGCGTGAGTCCCTCTTCGAGAAGCGAATCGAGCTGGCAAATCGCTGGGCTCAGCGCGGTCGCGAGGGCGGCCGTTCCGGCCTTGGCGGGAGTGACATGGTCGAGCCGCGCGCCTGCCTCTCGTGCGAGCGCCTCGCGATGGCTCTGCAGATCGAGACCCGCGCGAAGCGCCAATTGTCGCCGCGCGAGGGTCAGTCTCTGGGTCTCGGCCCGAGGGCCGTGACGCTGCTCCCACGTGGCCAAGGTCGCGTCGACGGCGTCGAGCGCGAGCGCGTTCTGCCAGACAATACACTGCCAATAATCTCGATCGGGCGATCCTGGCAGCAGCGCGTTGATGGCCTGTGATCGATCCGGGGAGAGCGCGAGGGCTTCGAGGGCTTCGAGATCCATAGGACCCGAGACGCTACGAGACCCCGGCGGCCTCGTGAAGCGCTGACCCCTCACCGAGTACTTCGGAGTCTCTTTAGGCTCGCGCTTGCCTCTCCGGTGTCATCGCGAAGTGTTCGCTAGCGCACGATGTCGGTCGCAAGAGTGCTCGCTGACGTGGCACCCGGCGACGTCGCTGGGATTCTATCCGGCGACGTCGCCGGGTTCGCCAAAAGACACCAAACGGCAGCCGACGACGAGCCCAAGACTCAGCGGTCACATGCAGCAGGACAGACACGCGTCAGGCTGGCAGACGCCCGCGTTGCGACCGACTCCGCAGCACGAGAACCCCGAGCCGCATGTGACGCCGAGACAAGGATCGCTCGCACAGACCATGCCCCGCGTGATGCACGTCGCGCGGTCGCCCACGCCACAGCAGGTCTCGCTCCCAGCACACGCGGGCCGGCAGAAGGGCGCAGGAGAGGCTGGGTCTCGACAGGTCACGCTGTCCGCGACGCAAGCACGTGCAGATTCGCAGCAGTAGTTGCCCGCAGCGCAACGGACCAGCGAGCAAAACGAGTCCGCGCCGCAGGTGCCCGCGGGGACACACGACATGGCGCCGCCCGTTGTGCAGCACTCTTCGCGACCGGTACACACCGCGCGGCCACACAGCCGCGAGCCGCTGTCTGCCCCCGCATCGCCATCCACCCGCGGCGGGCAAGGCGTCGCGTTGGGCAAGCAGGCTCGTGCTTCTTCGCAGCAGTAGCTCCCGGCGGCGCAGCGGACCATCGCGCAAAACGACGTCGCGCCGTCAGATCCGCCTGAAGAATCCCCAGCACTGCTTGCGTCACTGGGGACACTTCCATCGTCGCTCGCGCTGTCCCTCACGGCGCTGTCCCTCACGGCGCTGTCGAGGTTGGCCGCAGAGTCCTCGACCTGCCCATCGAGGGCGGCGACGTCGCCGGTTTGGTTGGCGTCGCCGGTCTGGTCGGCGTCGCCGGTCTGGTTGGCGTCACTGCTCGGCACGCGGTCAGCCCGCGCATCCGCTGGCGCAGACGAAGCACCGCAAGCGAGAAACAGCAGAGAAATACCCGTCAAAACAAGGTAGCGAGAGTCTAGGTTACACATCAAAAACACACTACCGGACTCGCATGCGGTTGTCTCGCCGTCTCGCCGCACCCAGCGGTCAGCTCAGCGCGCGGATCAGCCCGTACGCGATCAGCCCGAGCCCGGCTGCGGCCGGGAGCGTCACGACCCACGCGAGCGCGATGCTCCGGAGTGTCACGCGATCGAGCGAGTCACGCTGGAGCCCGACGCCAATAATGCCACCCGCGGACACGTGCGTCGTAGACATCGGGAGCCCATAGCGCGCGCCCAGAATCACCAACACCGCGGTGACCAAGTTCGTGAGAAATCCCTCGCGATGATCCATTGGCGTCACATTGCGCGAGAGCACGTTGGTGACCCTCCGCCCAGCGATCACGCTGCCGGCGACCATGCCGAGCGTCACGACCGCAAACAGGGTCGAGCGCGCAAACGCGTGACCTCGCTGCAGCGCGCTCGCGGCCAACATGAGCCCTACAATTTTGGGCCCATCGTTGGCTCCGCGCGCAAAGCTCGTCGCTCCCGCGGTGAGCCAATGCAACGCGTTGAGCGTGCGATTTGTCTCGGACAATACGGCACGACCGCGAGTGAACTTGAGCAGCCCAACCACGAGCGAGAGAGACACCAGCGGCGTGAGCAGCAGCGGCAAAAACACCTTGGTACCGAGCGCGCTCCAGCGCACGCCGTCGATCCCGTAGGCCGCAGCGCCCACCCCCACGATCGCGCCCACGATGGCGTGCGTGGTCGAGACCGGGAGGCCCGTCCGCGTCGCGAGCAACACCCACGAGGCCGCGCCGACGAGCGTCGCGATCGCCGCCGGGAGCGTCTGCGCTGTACCCGCGACGAGCATTCCGCCGCCAAATGTGCTGACCATCGCGCTCGCGAACGTCGCCCCACACACTGCCCCCAGCGCGGTGCAGACCGTGCCCCATGCGATGGCGCGTCGCTCGTCTGCGACCCCGCTCCCCACCAGCGTCGCGATCCCTTTTGAAACATCATTGGCGCCATTGACGTACGCAAGCGCAGCGCCAAGAAGAGCCAAAATCCACGCCGTTGTCATTGTCGTTCGGTGCTTACTTCGACGGATGAATGCGCAGTCTATGCGCGCTGCCCTTGACCAAGTAATCCCGTACGCTGCCACCGCGCCAGAAGTTTCTCTGCTTCACCCTGACCGAAAGCCCAGTGCCCCGTCATGACCGCTTCTCCCCCTGCAAATCTTCTGTCATTCGTGAGCGAGTACTACGGCAAGCTCTTGGCCTCGAGCGCGGACCTCAAGACCAACGCGTGCTGCGCAAGTGGTGCTCCGCCGGCGTGGATCGCCAAGACCCTCGCAAACGTCCATCCCGACGTCGCGAGCAGGTTCTATGGCTGTGGATTTCCGATCCCCCATGCGATCGACGGAGCGACTGTGTTGGACCTCGGGTGTGGCACTGGGCGTGACGTCTTTGTGCTCGCGCAGCTCGTAGGACCAACGGGACATGTTCACGGCGTCGACATGACCGACGAGCAGCTCCAGGTCGCCCGCGACACGAGCGCGTGGCACGCCGAACGCTTCGGATACGCTCGAGCAAACACCACGTTTCACAAGGGGTTCATCGAAGATCTACGTGCGATTTCACTCGCAGACGAGAGCATGGACGTCGTGGTCTCGAACTGCGTCGTCAACCTCAGCCCGCGCAAAGACCTCGTGCTCAGTGAGATCTTTCGCGTGCTCAAGCCCGGCGGTGAGCTCTACATCAGCGACGTCTTCGCAGACCGGCGCTTGCCCCCTGAGATCGCCAATGATCCTGTGCTCTACGCCGAGTGCCTCGGTGGCGCGATGTACGAACATGACTTCGTCGTGATGGCAAAACGTGCGGGATTTCTCGATCCCCGCGTGGTGAGCTCCGCGCCCATCACCGTGCAAAACGACGAGATCTCTCAGACCATCGGCGCCGCACGCTTTGTCTCGGTGACCTACCGCTTGTTTAAGCTCGCAGACCTCGACACCCAGTGCGAAGACTACGGCCAGAGCGCCCGCTATCTGGGCGGAATCCCCGGCGCCGAGTCCCTCTTTTGGCTCGACAATCACCACGCGTTTGAGCGCAACCGCACCGAGCGCCTGTGTGGCAACACGGCCGCCATGTTGGCGAGCTCGCGCTTCGCCAAGTACTTCGAGATCACCGGCCAAAAACACACTCACTTTGGCGTGTACGCCTGCGGTCCCACCGTGGCCGCGACCCAGTACGCGCCCACCGGAACCAGCGCCGGAGCCTGCTGTTGACCACGGTTCTTTTCATCCACGGGCTCGAGTCAGGCCCCGGTGGGCGCAAAGCACAACACCTCGCCGAGGCTGGATATTCGCTCGTAAGTATGCAAATGCCCTGTGGGCGCAAGCACGTCCTGAGCGACCCCGTGGTGCTCGCCGCTGGCCTGGTCGCCGTCGCCACCGTGACGCTCGCCGCGATGCACAGCGCGCTCACAGGGGCGCTGGTGATCACGGGGCTCTGGGTCGCGCGTCCGCTCGCACGAAGCGCCCTGATGCGTCGGGTGCTCAAACGCAGTCTGGCTGTGCAAATCCAAGCGCTTCGGCTCAATACCATCGACTGCGTCGTCGCGTCGTCGTTCGGAGGCGCGGTCGCGATCGAGCTGCTGCGCGCAGGGCATTGGCGAGGCCCTACCGTGCTGCTGTGTCCCGCGCATGGGCTGGTCGCGCAGAGGGCGGGCACGACCATGCCGTCTCTGGGGACTCTTGCTCCCGAAATCACTGACAAAATCCTAGTGATTCAAGGCCGGCAAGACACGGTGGTCCCGCCCTCGCATGCGCGCGCGCTGGTCTCGGGTACCACGGCGCGGCTGCTCGAAGTAGACGACGATCACCGGCTCAAGGGCACCGCGACCCCAGAGGCATTTGCCAGCTGGATCGCGTCCGTGATGCACAACACGGCGACGTAGCCGGGTCTCGGCGCTGTGGCTCGCGCGAGATCCTCGGTGCGCACAAGAGGGAGTACCCCGTGGCACGCGCTTAGCGGTAATGTCCGCGCCATCGCGCTGCGCCAGCCCATGGCCACCGCCCAAGGAGCCCCCCGTTGAGCACACCAGACGCTGCAGAGCCCACCCCCGACACGCAAGCCCCCAAAGGAGCCGACGCCCCCCTCGTCGAAGACCCCGATGTCGTGTGGCTACGAGACGTCTACGCGGGCGACCACGCGCGACAGCTCACCGTGCGCGCAGTCGTCGCGGGGATGGCGCTGGGAGGGCTCCTGTCGCTCTCCAACCTGTACGTCGCGCTGCACACGGGCTGGAGCTTCGGCGTCACGATCACCGCGGGCGTGTTGGCCTTTGCGTTCTTCAACGCGCTCGAGCGCGTGGGATTTTTGCGCACGCCGTTTGGTATGCTCGAAAACAACGCGATGCAGTCGGTCGCGTCGGCCGCGGGATACATGACCGGAGGCGGGACCGTCGCAGCGATCCCAGCGTGGATGATGGCCACCGGGCAGGTCATGCCCTGGCATGTGATGTTCTTGTGGATCACCGCGATCGCGATGCTCGGGGTCTTTATGGCCATCCCGATGAAGCGGCAGATGATCAACCGCGAGCAGCTCAAGTTTCCCTCGGGGATCGCGGCGGCTGAGACGCTCAAGGTCCTGCACGCGAGCAGCCACGGGGGACCCAGCGATGGCAAGGCTCGGTCGCTGCTCTGGGGCGCCGCGTTGGGCGGAATCGTGACGTGGCTTCGCGAGGTCAAGATGCGCTGGATGCCCTTTGTTTTTCCAGAGCAAATTAACTTTCCGTGGACCATGATGGGCGTGCCACTGAAGAAGTGGACCCTCGCCCTCGACACCAGCGTGCTCTTGCTCGCGGCGGGCGCGATCATGGGCTGGCGCTCGGCCTGGAGCATGCTCTTGGGGACCGGCGTAAACTACCTCGGCCTCGCGCCCTACGGCGTCCGCATCGGCGCGATCACCGAGGTGAAATACAAGAACATCGTGGGCTGGACCGTCTGGTACGGCTCGTCTCTGTTGCTCGTCTCAGGACTGCTCGCGTTTGCGTTTAGCTGGCGCCAAATCGCCCGCGCGTTTGGCGATGTGAGCAAAGCGTTTCGCGCGAAGGCGGCTGCCAAGCGAGCCGATCCGTACCGAAAAAACACAGACAGTCCATCAGTCATCGATGAAGATCCCATGGCCCGCATCGAGGTCCCAACCTCGTGGTTTGTCGTCGGCATGATGGTGTTTACGCCCGTCGTGATGGTTCTCGGGATGCTCTTCTTCGGCATGTCCTGGTGGATGGGATTGCTTGGGGTCGTCATGAGCTTCTTCATCGCCACCGTCGCCGCGCGCGCCACCGGCGAGACCGACACGACCCCCACCGGCGCCCTCGGAAAAATCACCCAGATCGTCTTCGGCGCCGTCGCACCCGGCTCGGTCACGATCAACCTGATGTCCGCGAATCTCACCGCGGGCGTCGCGATTCACTCTGCAGATTTGCTCACCGATCTAAAGAGCGGCTACCTCCTTGGTGCCAAACCGAGACAACAATTTCTCGGGCAGTTCTTTGGCGTCATGGCTGGCTCCCTCGCAGTGGTCCCTGCGTTTCGGCTGCTCGTCCCCGATGTCTCTGTCATCGGGACAACCCGCGCCCCCGCCCCCGCCGCCGTGAGCTGGTACTCGGTCGCACAAGTGCTCGGACAGGGGCTCTCGCGCCTGCCCACAAGCGCGCGGTATCTCATCGTCGCTGGGGTGCTCACGGGCCTCGTGCTCACGCTCGCCGAGCGCTGGTTTCCCAAGGCCAAGAAGTACATCCCGAGCGCGACGGGCTTCGGGTTGGCCTTTACGCTCCCGGCGACCAACGTGTTCTCGATGTTCTTGGGTGCGCTCTTTGCGCTCTATCTCGAGAAGCGCAAACCAGACCTCGCGGACAAGTACATCATCACTGTTTCAAGCGGGATTATCGCAGGCGAAAGCTTGCTAGGCATCGTCGTCGCGATCCTGCGTGACGCGCTGCACATCCTGCCCGCAGCGCACTAGATTTACTCCGCGCTGGGGGCGACCACGGGGCTCATCACACAACGGTAGGGCTCTGCTTGTGCCTTCACGCACGAGGGCACGTTGGCCGCGTCCACTGTGCACGTCACGGTCCAGACGGTGCTGCACTCGGCCGTCTCGAGGTTCGGGTCTACGACGGTCCCGCGGTAGCGAACGACCAGCTCATTGACACCCCCAGCGTTGGGCGCGTTGCGCATGCTGAGGACCTGCATTCGCGGCAGCCCCGTCGCGGCAATTCCCTCCACCGTGGGCGCGCCACAGAGCCCAATGTTCTGCACCGGAAACATCCCCCCTGCGGTGCGAATCAAGAGATCACAGCTCACCGGTGCGTCGGGGTTGTTCGTGCGCGCCATCACGTACGCGTCGGTAAACGGCGCCGTCGGGCGCTGCAGCGAGCCGCGCCCGGTCAGGCCCACGGCAGGGCTCGTTGGACCGGACATTTGCCCGCAAAAACACGCCGCTCGGCCGTTCGCCGTGGTGGCCTCTGTGCACTGCCTTCGCCGCATCCCGCGCAGCTGTGCGGTACGACAATAGACATCGACGGCCGTCGCAGGCTCGCCCGCGGTGAGCGTCTCGGGCGCCGCGGTGCCCATGGCCTCGGCCGTCGAGGGCTGCGGGGGCTGCGTCGAAGGTGTCTCAGGGGCTGTCTCTGTTGCGCCGTCGCTCTGCCCGCCGCCGTCGTCTGAAGGCCCGCTCGGGGCTGCCGCGGACATCCCTTCGGGGACCACGCCGTGGACCGCAAACTCGCTCACACACAGCTCACGCCACGTTGGGCGCGAACCCGCGAGCACCTCAACAACCGAGAACCGATAGGTCCCACCGCTCCCGTTGAGCGCAAACGCTTGCATCCCACGGATCTCTGGATTGAGTGCAAATTCGCCCACAGATTCTCCATCGCGGGTGACCCGCACGCGCACGATCCGGTGGTTGCCCACGAACAGATCATTGCGGCCCGCTTGGTGCGCAAATCCCGCTGTCATCGCAAAGGACTGGACCGTCACGCCCGCAGGGATCACCACCTCGAACCACCCGTTGACGAGGTCGCCGGTGCGCGAGTTCCACGCGGTCGCGAGGTTGCCATCGGTCATTGAGGCGGGCTGGTTCGCGGCGCCCGCGATGGCCGAAGAGGCCGTCGGCACAATGCTCAATCGCGAGAGAATATTCTCGCCAATCGGCGCAACGATCGCCGCGTTGGGGGCCGCGGGAGGGGCCGCCGGCGGGACTACGGCCACCGGAGGCGCGCTCGGGGGGACCACCGCCGGAGCCGCGGGCGTGGGCGTCGCGCGGGGTTGCGGAGGCGGCTCCACGGGGCGCGATTTGCACCCGGCCACTGCACACACGGTCACAAGCGACACAGTCCTACAGAATCGTCGAATCGACATGGCGTTCACCTTTGGGCGACTAAACACGAGAGCACACACAGACACTTCCCCCGAATCACTCTTCGCAATGCTTTTAGCCTAGTGAATCGCCTTCGCTCAACGCTCTCGTTGGATAGACTTTGCCCCGCGATGACAAAGCCCACCCCGCCCATGCCCCACTGCCGGCGCTGCGGCCGCTCGTTTCGCACTTGGTTCAATCACGGCGGTGACTGGTACGAAGACAGCGAAGGCCAAGTGCATCTCGGTGCCGACGGCGGAGGATCTTGCGATCCTCGGTACGACCCCTTCATCGCACTGACCGTGCAAGGCACCCCGACCGAGTGCCTGCGGTGCAATCTTGCACAGCAAATTCCCTAGCAAATCTCACTACGTCACAACCGGAAGTGCCCGCGGACCGTTCGGGTCATGTGCGCTGCTCGGTCGCAAAGTGTCAAAATAGTACTTGCGAAACGCGAGCGTCACGCTGTCGGTGCGCACCGAGCGCTCGTCCTTCGCGGGCGGCACCTCGGTCGGTGAGCTCGACTCGACGATGGCACGGTCTTGCTCGGCGATCACGCGGTTGCTCCGCGCAAAAAACGGGTTGAGCAGCCGAGACCGCGCGAAGCTCCGCGAGCCCACAATCAGCATCCGCACGTGCTCGCGATCGATCGGCACACACACCGAGATAATCCTAAAGAACTTGTTGGGCGGATCGATGTGTAGCTCCATGATGTTTGGCTTGTAAAATCGCAGCTTTCCACCCCCCGCATTGCCGTCCATCACGAAGCTCGATTCGCCACCGTAGTCGGTCTCTTCCCAGTTCATGTCCATGCGCGAGTCACGCTTGATCTTGTCCTGCATAAACCGCCCAATCGTGGTGCGATGCACAAAGGGCACATGCGGCGAGTCGAGCATGTTCTCCATCGCGCGGGTCCAGTGAGCCTTCCACTCGAGCGAGAGCGAGCAGCGCGTCACGCCTTCGCGCGTAAGCGATTCAGGCAGCGTCGGCTCGGGGGGCGGCGCATCGCTGTCCATCGCTGCGGTGTACACCCATAGAATCCCTGCGATTTCTCTACACGGAAGCGCAGTCGCGCCGAGCCTCTCGGTCTTGGCATCCGGGTTAAACGGCACGTGCTTCACCGCGCCGTCGCCTGCAAACTCCCACCCATGAAACGGACACGCGATGCACCCATCCGCCGTGCGATTTCCCAGCGAGAGCTGCACACCACGGTGTGGACATCGGTCGATCAGCGCGCGCGCCACCCCGCTCGCGTCGCGAAAAAACACGATCTTTTCGCCCGCAAAACGCACCGACGAGGGCCCATCCCCGCGGAGGTCACGCGAGAGACAGACTGGGCTCCAGACCGCTGCAAATCCTTCGAACATAGTGGCTCCGATGTTTGACACAAAGGGTCGGTTGTCTGCATTCATTTCGCGCGTGATTTTCCTGATGGCGCAGAAGCATCGTGCCTTCAACGTGTGGGCTCTGGCATGCTGCCCCGCGAGACCTCATGACCGCGAAAGATCTGTCCGTCCCCACCCCCACTGCCAGCCCATGGTTTTCTGCCGGACGTGTCGTCGGGCTCGCGCTGGGCTTGCACGCGCTGCTCGGCATCGCGCCCCTCGCGCTCGGCCTCGAGCCTTCTTCTGCGCCACTCTGGGTGGCCCTCGCGGTGGATCTCTCCCTCGCGCTCGCGTTGCTCGTGCAAGACCCACTGCGAGAGATCACCAAGCGTCTCGCTTTGGTCCGCGCGGCGTTTGGGCTGCTCTTTGCGCTGCTCATTGAGCTGCGCTCAGTGCGCGCCGGGGTCGTGATTTCACTGCTTTTTTTGCTGGGCTTTGTGACATTGCTCCTAGAGACCAAGCGCGAGACCGTGTTGCGCGTTGCGCGGGGCTCGGTCGCGCTCAGCCTCGTGCTTCAGCTCGCGGTCGTGCTCGCGCTGGCCCGCGGATTCGACGTGCTCAACCTGTTGCGCGAGTCGCCACACTTCGAGCCTTGGACAGCGACCGTGCGTGGCCAGACCCTGCGCTATCAGCTCCGAGTGCTCGATGGCTGGCGAGCGCTCAAGAACACAGGCGCGCGCTCGCTCCTCGACGACGACCGTCACGTCGCTCACCTCGCCCACAACCACCATCTCCGCGTCCGTGGCCGAGCGCTCTCGTGGGAGCAAAGCGCGGACGTCGCACACGAACTCAACGAGGCAGTGCGCGAACGGCGAGAACAATTGCAGGGTTTTGTTCAGATCAACCGAGGGACTCTCGTCTCGCATCCTCACTCGCCCTTCGTTGAATACGAGGCCTCCGTGGGCGACAACGACCCACGACGCGAGCGCAGGATTCTCACCGTCGTGCGCAACGGCGAGGGCGAGCTTCTGACCCTCGAGACCTCTCGACCGGCCCTGAGCCCCTCGACGCTGTACCCACAATCACTTGCGATGTTGCAGGGAATCTCGTTTTCGCCCGCGCTCCCGGTCGTGCAGAGCGAGCGCTCTCGGCGAGACTATCTCGCGGTCCCGCCAAGCGGCCTGCACGGACGCCGAGGTCCCTACACGCTCTCTGCCCCCGAGGGCTGGTTCGCCGCACGAGACTCACGCATTGGCGAGGGAATCGACCAGCGATTGCTCGTCCCGTTTGAAGACGTCGGCGTGACCGTAGTGGTCTTTAGGGTCACCCCCGCGATCGACATTTTGGGCACGTTGCGGCAACGGATCTCACGCATCGCGCCCCACTCCGAGAGCACCGTGCGCGTGCTCGCCCTGCCCGAACACCCCATCGGTGCGATGGCGCGTTATACCTACCAAACCGAAGGTGTCGCGCGCGAGGGGCTCGCCATGTTGGTCATCCATGACAACCAAGGGATCTTCGTGATCGCCAGCACACCACGGGCGTCGAGCGAGCGATTTTACCCGCAGATCGAGCGCATGTTTCGCAGTATGTCCCGCGGTTAGACTCTCGCGATGCGCGGCGCAAAGATCCCCGCGCTTCCCTCGCCCAAAAGGCACCGCATCACCGCGCGCGCGGCGGCGAACGCGAAGCCCAAGCCGTGCCCGGTAAATCCCACCGCGTAGCCAACCCGCGAGCGATCCGCGAGGACCCCTACCAGGGGCAATCCGTCAGCCGAAAAGCCCATCGCGCCGCTCCAACGGTGGCTCACTCGCGCGGCAGACCACTGAGGCCAGCTCTCGCGGACCCACTGCTCGATGCCCTGCTGCACACCGTCGGTGGCCTCGTCTCCGAGCCCGACCTCGTCGTGCGCAAACGCGCGTCGCCACCCGCCCGCGACCACACGATCGTGTCCCAGGGGCCTCGCATACTCAAACCCATCGTCGGTATAGAGCAGAGTCTGCAAGGGATTTTGCACGCCTTCGAGGCAGAGCGCCTGGCCTCGCATCGGTCGCACGTGCTGCCCCAGGGTGGGCTCGAGCGCGCGGGTATACGCGTTGGTGCAGAGCACCGCATACCTCGCGTCCACCCGCGCTCTGCCCGTGTGCACTCGGACCCCCTCGGAGTGCTGCTCAACCCTGCGGACCTCGTGATTCTCTAAGACAAAACCGCCCTGTGTTTTTACACGCTGAGCGAGCCCGTGCACCAGCTTGACCGGGTGCACACCGTGGTCTGCCGCGACCGAAATCGCGCCCTGATAGCGCAGCGACTGCAGACGCTCAGCGAGCGCTGTCCCCTCGCACCACGCGACGTCAAAGCCGTCTTCGCGCAAGAGCTCACACGAGCGCGAAAGCAGGGCCGTCTCGTCTTGGGTCCAGCCCGCGACGAGCGAGCCATACGGCCGCAAATCACAGTCAATTTGCTCGCGCATCGCGACCTCGTCGACGAGCTCTCGGAGGTTCGCTTGCGAGGTCACCCAGATCTCGCGAGCCATCGCTCGGCCAAAGGTCTCGATCAGGGTCGCGTAGGGATCGGACAGGCCCGTCATCGCAAACCCCGCGTTGCGTCCCGTCGCGCCCGAGGCAAGGTCTCGGGCTTCGATGACCGCGGGCTTGAGACCTCGCGCGAGACATTGCCTCGCGACCGCGAGCCCGGCCACGCCGCCGCCCACGACCGCGACGTCGGCATTCACAACGCCATTGTCCTGCGAAAAATCACGCCAAATAGAGAGTGTCACCGACGCACCATACCCGATCCCTGAGCGCAACGGGCGCTCGCGTCGTGGTAGTGCTCTCAGCCCATGAGTATCAAGCGCCCGCCCTACATTGTCTCAACGCGAGACGTCCCCGAGATCGCCGGAAAGTACTATCCCAACAGCCCCGAGGTCTTCGGCCATGGCCGCGCGATCGGTCAATTTGCAGGGCTCTTGCGTATCGGGCTGCACATCGAGCGGCTGAGCCCAGGCGAGCGAAGCTCGATGCCACACGCAGAGCAAGACCAAGAAGAGTTTGTCTATGTGCTCGAGGGCACGGTGAACGCGTGGATCCAGGGTGAGCTCTTTGCGATGGTCGCCGGTGATTTGGCTGCGTTTCCGGCCGGGACCGGCATCGCACACGTGATGATCAACGACAGCGACGCCGACGCGCTCTTGCTGGTCGGTGGCGAGCGCAACAAGAGCGACAACAAGATTGTCTACCCGCTCAACCCCGAGCGGCGCAACGACCTGCCCTGGAGCCTCTGGTGGGCTGACGCGCCTGTGCATGCGCTGGGCCCCCACGACGGGACCGCGAGCCCTCGTGAGGGCAACACTCCCGCGAGTGAATGACATTTCACCTGCAAAAACACCAGACAGTCACGATATGTGCGCTGGCCTTGGGCCCCACCCACGTCCGCCTTTCGGTGCGAGCGCCCCAGAGAACGCCTCAAAACACTTGACCAAGGGGGCCATGTCAGTGTTTCTGGCCCCCATTTCCCCAGGGCGGTCGCGCTTAGGGATGTCTTTTCGCGACGCACCGCCGCTATGTCACCGCGGGCTCTGTGCCCTGTTTGACAACTCCCTTGTGAGGCAATCGTCGTGGAGTCACTTCCTCTAGAAGCAATGGGTACGGGCGGCGTCGCCCTAGTCATCGCCCTCGTTTTTTACGTTCGAGTCAAAGCCCTCCCTGAGGGCAACGAAGTGATGGCACGCATCGCTCGGTTCATCCGCGAGGGCTCGATGGCCTTTCTCGGACGACAGTACCGAGTGCTCGCGGGCTACACCGTCGTCGTCTTCGGGCTGCTCGCCTGGAAGCTCGGCCCGGTCGCCGCTGGGGCGTTCGTACTCGGCGCATTTTTGTCTATTTTGGCAGGCTTTTTCGGCATGAAAGCCGCGACCTTCGCCAACGTACGCACTGCCGAAGCAGCGCGCGCGAAGGGCAAAGCCGCCGCGCTCGTGGTCGCTCTCGACGGCGGCGCAGTGATGGGACTTGCGGTCGCGGGCTTGGGGCTCATCGGCCTCGGTGGGCTGTACCAAGTCTTTAAGCACGACGCGCATTTGTCACCGATTTTGCACGCGTTTGCGGTGGGCGCGAGCAGCATCGCGCTCTTCGCTCGCATCGGCGGCGGCATCTACACCAAGGCCGCCGACGTCGGCGCTGACATCGTCGGCAAGGTCGAAGCGAACATCCCCGAAGACGACCCCCGCAACCCCGGCGTGATCGCCGACAACGTGGGCGACAACGTCGGCGACGTCGCCGGCATGGGCGCAGACATCTACGAGAGCTACATCGCCGCCATGGTGAGCGCGATGGCGCTCGCAATGACCATCCCGGTCGCGCAGCTTCAGCGCTTGGCGCCTGCTGTGACCGACGAGAGCAAGCTCCGTTTGCTCGCGGTTGAGCTCCCCATTTTGCTCTCAACCCTTGGCCTCGGCGTGAGCATCATCGCGATCTTTATCACGCGCTTGCTGAGCAAGATGCCCCCGGCCACCGTGCTGCGTTTGGCGCTGATTATCCCGCCGTTTCTCGTCACCGGCGCGGCCGCCGTGGTGCTCCCCATGTTGGGCATCTCGATGGGCGCGGTCATCACGCTCGCAGCGGGCGCGATGGGCGGCGCGATCGTGGGGCTCATCACCGACTACTACACGTCGATGAAGCCCATTCGGCAGATCGCAGAGGCTTCGCTCACTGGCCCCGGTACCAACGTCATCCGCGGGCTCGCAGTGGGCCTTGAGAGCGTCGCGATCCCGCTGACCACGCTCTGCATCGTGGGGTTTGTCTCGGACCACTATCTCGGGTTGTACGGGATCGCCATTGCGGCGGTCGGCATGCTCTGCGGCACCGCGATCGTGATGACCGTCGATGCGTACGGACCCATCGCGGACAACGGCGGCGGCATCAGCGAAATGAGCGGCCTTGGACCCGAAGTCCGCGCGATCACCGACGAGCTCGACGCCGTCGGAAACACCACCGCGGCCGTCGGCAAGGGCTTCGCCATTGGCTCGGCAGTGCTCACCGTGGTGGCACTCTTTGCAGCGTTTAACATGGAGATCAACGCGGTCCGCCGCCTCCGTGGCGAGCCCGAGCTGGTCTTGGTCTTGACCCACACCAAGGTCCTGATGGGCCTGCTCTTTGGCTCGATCCTGCCCTGCCTCGTGGGCGCATCGACCATGACCGCCGTGGGCCGCGCGGCGGGCGCCATTGTCGAAGAAATTCGGCGGCAGTTTCGCGAGATCCCGGGCCTTCTCGAGGGCAAGCCCGGCGTCGAGCCCGAGACCAAGGTCATCGTGGACATCGCGACGACGGCAGCCATCCGCGAAATGATGCTCCCGGGCGCCATCGCGGTGGCTTCGCCTCCGGTCATTGGCTTCTTGTTTGGACCCGAAGTGCTCGCGGGCGCGCTCGCGGGATCGTTGGCCGTCGGCGCCACCCTCTCGCTGCTGATGGCCAACGGCGGCGGCGCCTGGGACAACGCCAAGAAGTACATCGAGAAGGGCGGCCTAGAGGGCCACAAGAAGGGCTCAGACGCGCACAAGGCCGCGGTCGTAGGCGACACGGTCGGCGACCCCTTCAAGGACACCTCAGGCCCCGGCATCTCGATCTTGATCAAGGTGATGTCAGTGGTCTCGCTCCTGATCGCCCCGATGATCGCGTGAGAGACGCTCTGGGGGGCTCTCTCAGGGGAGAGGGAGAGACTCCGCGTGCCCCACTCAGGGGCACTGGCACTGGGCCAAGCGGCCCACCTGGGACTGACACTGGCGGCTCTCGCACAGGTCACTGAGGCAGCTGCAACCGGGCTGCAATCCACACCCTGCTGGGATCACGCGGCAGCGCTGTGTGGGCACACATCCGGGGCCCGCACAGCACTCTCGCACGCAGACCGTGTTGACACGGCAGAACTCTTCGCCGCACGGGATCCCAGGGAACCGAGCGCGGCATGTGCCCATCTCGCACGTCGCCTCGACGCTGCCGAGGTCTTGTGTGAGCAGGCCGTCCTCGGTGCGAATACCAAACGAAGGGCAGCCGCAGCCGGGATACATCGACCTGCAAATATCCTCGGATTCTGTGAATCGTGCGCGCTCAGATTGGCGGATCCCGAGGGCCTCCGTGTTGCCACAGCAGTCGGTCTGGTGCGCCACGACGACGCACTCGGCGTCGCTCCTGCATTCGCGCGCAAAGGTCGGAAACACGTTGGCCCCGCCCGCGCCGCACTGTACCGCGCCGGCCTCACGCGACGCATCGACCCGCGGGGCATCTGTCACGACGCTGCCATCGACAACGCCCCCAACGGACTGGCCGCACCCACCCGTGACTGCGAGACCCAGCGTGAGGAGCAATACAGATTTCATCAAAGGTCATTGTCACGACGAAATCTGTACTGTCCAGCGAAACGCCGCCTGCCTACGCCTTGGCGCCAAACGCGGTGACCACGAAGCCGCCGCTGCGCTCATCGCGCGAGACCTCTAGAAGGGCGCGCTTCTTTGCGTCTTGGAGCAGGTCTGAGAAGGTACGGTATCCGTGAAATCTCTCTGAAAACTCAGGTCGTTTGCGCTTGAGCGTCTCTTTGACCAGCGAGCCATGGAGCGCGCCATCGCGGTCACGAAAGAGCGCCTCGACCACGTCGAGGACCATGTCTAAGCCCTCGCGTTGTCGGTCTTCGAGTGATTTTCCGGCGATGACCAGGTCTGCGGGACCTGTGGGCTTCGCAGGCTGCGTGGCCGGATCATTGGGCTTGGCGTCTGCGCGATTGGGCTGTGATTTAGCAGGCGAACCGGCCGCTGCCCGCCGAGCATTGGTGCGCTCGCGGACGAGGTCGTCGTAGTAAATAAACTCGTCACAGTTGTCGATCAGCAGGTGCCCAGAGCTGGACTTCACGCCCATGCCAATGACCCGCTTGTCGTTCTCGCGCAGCTTGCTCACCAGGGGCGAGAAATCACTGTCACCCGAGATGATCACAAAGGTGTTTACGTGCTTCTTGGACCAGCACAAATCCAGGGCGTCCACCACAAGTCGGATGTCCGCAGAGTTCTTGCCCGAGTAGCTCACGTGAGGGATCTCGACCATCTCAAACGCGGCCTCATGCATGCCACGCTTGGCCTGCTTGTAGCGATCCCAGTCGGCGTACGCGCGCTTGTGAACGACCTTGCCCTTGTCCAGCAAACGCTGCAGACAGAGCCGAATGTCAAACTCTTCGTAGCGCGCCTCGCGAACACCAATTGCGACGTTCTCGTAGTCGCAAAAAATAGCCATATTCGCAGTCTCTGAGTGGTCCGTCATGTCGGCGCGACACTAGCGCACGTCACCGTGTAGTCGCCACTTTGGAGAGCAAGTGATCCCCTGGATTGAGCCTCGGAGCTGGTTGCACGCACATCGAGGCGAGAGGTCAGTCTGTATCGCCAGAGGGTCTGCCACGGCGCGTCGGGCGCTGGGAGCCGGAGAGAGACTCTGGCGATTCGCTGAGAAATCCCTTGCGAATCTCAGCGGCGATCGCGCGCATGGCCTCGGACAACGCCGCGCGCTTGCGCCACACGAGCACGAGGGTTCGGTGGGCTCGTGGCGAAGCGATTGGGCGAATCGACAGCGCCGCGTGGCGTGTCTCGGTCGCGACCGCGAGCCCTGGCAAGAGGGTCACGCCCATGCCCGCAGCGACCATCTGCACCAACGTGGCGAGGCTCGTCGCGCGAAACTCTCCCTCATGCAGCCGCAAGCGTGCACAGACCTCAAGCGCTTGATCTCGAAAGCAGTGACCATCGTCTAAGAGCATCACGTCTGCGCCGCGAAGCTCGGCCGACGTAACCGCTGATTTTTCGCAGCCCAAGGGATGCTTCGCCGCGCACGCAAGGACAAAAGGGTCTTCGCCCACCAGCTCCATCTCGACGTCTCCCAGCTCGGACTCGCGAGCCAAAAGTGCAGCGTCGAGCGTCCCTCGCTCAAGCGCCACCATGAGCTCTGCGGTCTTGTCTTCGCGCCAAAGAACCGTGAGCTTCTTGAACTTGCTGCGCAGCCTTGGGGCCATGGTGGGCAAGAGATAGGGCGCGATCGTCGGGATCACGCCGATGCGCACGGAGCCACTGAGCGGGTCACTCGCACGTCGGCTCTCACTGAGCAGATCATCCGCCGCGACGAGCAGTCTTCGTGCACGATCGATCACGTCTGCGCCCGCTCGCGTGACCAAGACCTTGCGCCCGCCACGCTCGAACAGCTGCACACCCAGCGAGGCCTCAAGCTGCGCGAGCTGTGCGCTAAGTGATGGCTGAGAGACGTGGCAGCGCTCGGCAGCGCGACGAAATGACAAGAGCTCTGCGACGGCGACGGCGTACTGCAATTGCCGCAGCGAGTAGGGGTGTGGGGCGAAGTCCATTCGATAGTCTGTAACTATCACAGTGATCCCAACGATGTCTTGGCTCGATCACTGAGAGGCTCCTACACCTCTCTCGACCGCAGAGAGACACAAGCCCCAGA
The DNA here is from genome assembly GCA_030694465.1 of Deltaproteobacteria bacterium. Lineage (GTDB taxonomy): Bacteria > Myxococcota_A > Polyangia > Polyangiales > JAUXYJ01. The sequence continues at coordinate 212,073 of JAUXYJ010000023.1, forward strand.
GAGCGCTCTGTGGGCAGCGCTCTCGCAGACGAAAGGCATCGCACAATGTTGACTGTAGGCGACAAAGTTCCGGCATTTTCACTTCAATCCGTGGTGAGCATTGAGCCGGGTAAAGAGTTTCAAGAGATCCACGACGGGAGCTACGAAGGGCAGTGGAAGGTGCTCTTCTTTTGGCCCATGGACTTCACTTTTATCTGCCCGACCGAGATCGCTGCGTTTGGACAACGGGCACGTGACTTTGCAGACCGCGAAGCGCAGCTCTTGGGTGTCAGCACTGACACGCACTTTGTGCATCTCGCGTGGCGCAAAGATCATCCCGACCTGCGCGCGCTGCCGTTTCCGATGCTCGCGGACACCAAGCGTGAGCTCGCAGCGCAGCTCGGAATCCTTCATAAAACAGACGGTGTCGCGCTCCGAGCGACCTTCTTGATCGACCCCGAAGGCGTCATCCGGCACGTCACGGTCAACGACCTCTCGGTGGGCCGAAACGTCGACGAGACCCTGCGCGTACTCGACGCACTGCAGACCGATGAGCTCTGCCCGTGCAACTGGAAGAAGGGCGAAGCCACACTCACGGTGGCTCTGTGATCGCCGTCGACGCTCTGCGCGAGACGTTCACGGAGCCCGCGCGGGACATCAAGCTCAACCTGCAATCGGTCCTGCAAAACAACACGCTCAACGCCTCGCAGCGTTGGGGTGTCGCGGTGGCGTCGGCCATCGCCTCGCGCAACGTCGAGCTGGTCACCGCGCTCATCGCGGACGCGCGCGCCGAGGTCCCCGAGGCCGTGATCGACGACGCAAAGGCCGCCGCCGTCCTGATGGGCATGAACAACGTGTACTACCGCTTTCGGCACATGATCCATAAGCCGTCGTACAGCGAGAAGCCTCCGCGATTGCGAATGAACAGGCTCGCCAAACCCAGCACCAATCGCACGGATTTTGAGCTCTATTGTCTGGCCGTGAGCGCGATCCACGCGTGTGAGATGTGTGTGGGCGCGCACGAAAAAGTTGTACTCGAGGGCGGGCTCACCGAAGAGCAAGTCCACGACGCGGTACGCATCGCGGCCACCGTGCACGCGGCGGTGTATGCCCTCGAGATCCGCGCATACTCGGCTGCATAGCGCGCTAGACTTACGATGTAAGTCTGAGGCCAGTGTGCGATCCTCTCGCGCATGAGCATCCTGAATCATCGCGCGATCAGCGAACGCTATTTTTTTCCGCGTAGAGACCGCCCCGCAGAGATTCGCTGGGTCGACGTCGCGGGCGCCAAGCTCGCATGTGCTGATTTTTCGCTCACAGATCGCCCACTGCTTGTCCACTTTCATGGCAACGGCGAGACCGTCGCGGACTATGTACCCGACTTTGCGAGCGCCCTGGCCGACCGCGGCGTCGGTGTGTTCTTCGCAGAGTACCGAGGCTACGGAGCCTCGACCGGCACGCCCTCGCTGGGCGCGATGCTCGACGACGTACGCGCTGTCGTAGAAGCCACCCACACAGACCCAAGCAAGCTTGTGGTCTATGGCCGCTCGGTGGGCTCGATCTTCGCGATCGAAGCCGCGCGCCAGTTCTCGACCCTCGGAGGTCTGATCCTCGAGAGCGGGATCGCCGACGTGTACGAGCGGCTCGCGCTGCGGATGTCCGCGCAAGATCTTGGGGTGACCGACGCTGAGTTTCGCAGTGAAATCGCAGCTCGAATCGATCATCAGCGTGTACTGTCCAGCTACGCTGGGCCCACCCTGGTGTTGCACACCCGCGGCGACCACATGGTCGACGTGAGCCACGCGCAGCGCAACGCGAAGTGGGCACAACACAGCACGCTCACGCTCTTTGAGCAGGGCGACCACAACAGCATCTTGGCCTACAACCAGCGCGAGATCGTCGACGCCATCGTGCAACACGTCTGTCACTGCGCGACCGCGTGAGTGTCACCTGCGTGTTGCTTCGCCACGTGCGTGTTGCAGTACACCGCAGCCGTCGCCGCGATGTCACACAGGGCGCACCGTGGTGACAAACACGTTGGGTATTGCTCTCCGGTGGCCCGCGGACTCGATGGACGAGTCGCCGCGCGAGCCCGACGGAGTAGAGCGATGCACCTCGCGCTTGCAGCAAATTCAGGGCTCATTGCAGTGTTTACTCGGTTTGCGCTCTTTGGCGCCGAGTGGGTGATGTGGGTGCTTATCGCGCTGTCGATGCTCTCGATCGGCGTGATGTTTGAGCGCGCGAGATACTTTCGCCGCCTGCGCGATGACCTCGGCGCGCTCGGCCGCACGATGAGCGCCAAGCTGCGCCAAGGACACCTCAACGAGGCAAGGATTCTCTTGCGCGCTTCGCCTTCGCCCGCGGCGCTCGTCGCGCTCGCAGGGTTGGCCCACGACGACGACGGACCCGAAGCTCGCGCCAACGCGATGCAGGCCGAGCTCGCCCGCGTGCGCCCCTCGCTCGAGCGCAACCTGTCCTTTCTTGGCACCGTCGGAAACAACGCCCCCTTCGTGGGCCTCCTCGGCACAGTGATCGGGATTATCCAGTCGTTTGACGCGCTCAAGCCCCCTACTGGGCGCACCGCTGCCGCCGCACAAGCCGCCGCGCAAGCCGCGACCTCGCGCGTGATGGGGACCATCGCCGAGGCGCTCGTCGCGACCGCCGTAGGGCTGCTGGTCGCGATCCCCGCGGTCGCCGCGTTTAACTATTTTCAGCGCACCGTGAAGGGGCAGCTCGCGCAGACCGAGACGCTCACGCAGCTGGTCCTCTCGCACGCCCACGCCCTGCACGACCGCGAGCTTCGCACGCACCGCGCGCACCTTGAGCAGAGCTCCGCGCCAGGCACACCGGCGATGGCGATCTCTCACGCGCCCGTACAAGCCCAGGCGTAATCGCCTGCATTTTTGCTGACCCATCACGCATAGAGAGCGAGCACACAGTCATGGCCGGAGGCGCAAGCGCATCAAGCGACGACGAGAGCATCACGGGGATCAATGTCACACCCTTTGTCGACATCGCCCTCGTACTGCTAGTGATTTTTATGGTGACCGCGCGGTACATCACCGCGCAATCCATCGCGGTAGATCTGCCCGAGGCGGCGTCTGCGAGCGACACGCAGCAGGTCGCCGTGGCCAACATCGGCGTCAACGCCGAGGGCGCGTTCTTTGTCGACGCGCAGCCTGTCGATGACAACGCGCTGAGCGCCGCGATGCGCTCGCGGCTGGCTCAAAACCCAGAATTGCGTGCGATTATCAACGCCGATCGCAACTCCGTACACGGCCGAGTCACCCACGCGATCGATGTCATTCGTCTCGCAGGGGTGACTCGGTTTGCGATCACCACCACGCAGCCCGCAGACGCGCCAGAGACCCCGTCGCCATGAGTGACCCGAGCGACCGCAGCGACCACGCCACGGTCTCGCCCTCACGCGCCGAGCACGCCGTGTTTGCTCAACAGAGCGCGTCGAGCTGGCTAGCCACCGCGGGCCTCCACGCGGTGATCGCGGCGCTGGGTCTGTTGGCCGTCAGCGTAGGAGTGTCCCCCGAGGCGCGCCGAAGGATCTCGAGCGTGGTGCGGTTTGACGTACCTCCGACACCGCCCCCGCCGCGCGCGCTCGCGCCCACACCCATCCGACGCGCACAGCCACGCCCCGCTGCAAACCGCGCGACGCGGAGGCCGCCCCCCGCGCCAACGCCCGCCCCCACGCCAGAGCGTCCCACTGCAGCGCCGCCACCGATTTTGACCGCGGCATCGAGCGGCTCGAACAGCGGATTTCGCATGCCGAGCGGGGACAACACGGACTATCGCGGGGGCGCGATCTCGCAACACGGAGAGCGCACAGCGTTTGGTGGGCGCGGGGCTGGCAACGTCGCCGACGCGGGGCCCCCCGTACCCGACGCGAGCACCGAACGCACCGGCCGATCGGGCGCGATCGCGGTCCCCGAAGACGGCCCACCGCTTCGACCCCTTGCGCAATCGACGCCCGAATATCCAGAAGAAGTACGCGCGCAGGGGATCTCGGGGACGGTCTTTGTGGGAGTCATCATTGGCGAAGACGGCCACGTGATGCAGGCCGTCGCGCTGCGTGGGCCCGAGCCGCTGCGCGAGGTCGCGCGGCAGGCAGCGCTGCGCTGGCACTTCGCGCCCTATGTCATCGAGGGGCTCGCGGTGCGCATCCGCTACGTCCTGCGGTTTCCGTTTGAACTCACCAATCTCTAACGACGGGCAGGTAGACGTGAACTCTCGTAGCGCAAAGTCACTCCTCGCTGCCATGACGGCGACCGCGCTCACGCGCGCCGCGAGCGCCCAAAATGCAGACGATGTTTCATCGAGCGATGCAACGTATGCAACGCAAGATGTGCAATCAATTCACTCACAGAGCGAAGATGTTGCGTCGAGCGATGCAACGTCGGTGCAACATGCCTCGGCGCTCCCCGTGCTGCAAGGGGACCTCGCGGATCCGAGCGAGTTCGCGCTCGCCGAGGACGCACCCCTCGCCGTCGTACGCACGGGCATCCGCGGTCGCGTGCGAGACCAAGACGCGCGACAGCCCGTGCTCGACGCTCTCATCGTCGCGGTCGGGACCCCCGCACGAACACGCAGCGACACCTCGGGACACTTCGCGCTCGACCTTGCCCCGGGGACCTACACAATTCGTGTGTATTACCCAGGATTTCGCACCATCCGGCTTGAGCGCGTGCGCGTCACCGCAGGGGCCTCGACCGAGCTCACCGTCGAGCTGCCCACCGATCGCAACCAAGCGCCCCTCGGGCAGCGTGTCGCCGGCAGGGCAGACCGCGCGACCGCAGCGACACAGCTCGCGATTCGCAGACAGAGCGCGTCGGTGCAAGACGGCGTAAGCGCACAAGAGATCGCGCGTGCACCCGACGCGGCGGCCAGTGACGCCGTGCGAAGAGTCGTGGGAGTCTCCATCGCCGAGGGCCGCTACGCGGTCGTGCGGGGGCTCGGGGGACGCTATGTCAACGCGCTGCTCAATGGTGTGCCCCTGCCTCCGAGCGACCCCGATGTGCCAGGCGTGCAGCTCGATGTGTTTCCGGCCTCGCTGCTGACCAGTCTTAACGTAGTCAAGAGCTTTATGCCCGAGCTGATGGGCGACTGGGCGGGCGGATCCATTCTGATTTCGACCAGGGATTATCCAGAGCGATTGACACTGAGCGCGAGCGTCTCGCTCGGGTTTGACACGCTCACCCACGTGCAACAACCGCTCGCACACCAGGGGCTCGGCGCGCTGAGCTACCAGGGTGGATCCCTCGACGCGCTCGGCCTTGACGACGGCACCCGCGCCCTGCCCAGGGGCCTGCCAAGCGGCCCCCTCGCGCTGGGACAAAACGGGCTCTCGCGCGAGGGGCTCACGCAGGCCGCGCAGCTGTTTCCGGTGCAGTGGGCGATCGTGAGAGACCTCGCCCTTCCCAACGGCTCAGCGTCGCTGCAGGTGGGCAACACCAGCACGCTCTTCGGTCGCCCGCTGGGGTACCTCTTGGCGCTCTCGTACGGCGCCACCACGCGCGCCCGGCAGGGGCCCGTAGCCCGCACAAGGCTCGAGGGCGAAGGCGCCCAACAACGGGCCGTCGCGCGCGAGCAAGGCCTCTACGAGGCCACCCAGCGAGACATCCAGTGGGGTGTCCTCGGGACGCTCGCGTTTAGGCCCGCGCCGGACCACGACCTCTCGCTGGTGACGTTGTTTAACCAAGCGACCTCGGACGAGGCGGGCTTTCGCACGGGCTACAGCGAAGACGCTGGGAGCGATCTCATCACGCGCGTGCAACGCTACGTGCAGCGTTCGCTAGTGTTTTCGCAGCTCAACGGCGACCACCGCTGGGGGACCGCGCGCAGCATTCGGCTCCGATGGAGCGGGTTTGTCTCGGGGTCTTCGCGCACCGAGCCCGACACTCGGTTTTTTAAGTACTCGCTCGAAGAGCCCTCGCGCCCTCGCGCCGCGTTTGGCACCGGAGGCATCGACAGAATTTACACAGCCCTGTCGCAGCTTGAGGGCGGCGCGTCGCTTGATTTCTCTGCTCCCATCGGACCGCTGGTGTTGCGCACTGGCGCGATGTCACGACTGACCGGTCGCGATTTTATTGCGCGAAGGTTCACCTACGAACAGAGCCCCACCAACGACCTGACAGACCTCGCGAATGGGCTTCCAAACGAGATTTTGGCGCGCGAAAACATTGGCCAACGCGTAGAGATCCGCGAGTACACCCAGCGCAATGACAGCTACCAAGGGCAGGCCCAGTACGTCGCGCCCTTTGCGCGCCTCGACGCGCGCGTTCTCGACGATCGCCTGCGGATCGCCGGTGGAGCCCGCGTCGAGTACTACCGTCAACATGTGCTCTCGTACTCGCCCTTCGCACAGGCCGAGTCGACCGCATGTCGCACCCACGCGAGCGAGACCGGCGAGCTCGCCAACTGCACCGACCGCGTGGACGTCGACGTGTTGCCCGCGCTCGGGCTGACCTACGAGATCCACAGCACGATGGCGCTGCGTGCAAATTATGGGGCCACCGTAGGCCGCCCGCTCTTTCGTGAGCTCGCGCCGTTTCTCTTTCCTGACGTCGTGCGCAACCGACTCATCACAGGCAATCCCACGCTCCGCACTGCACGGATCCACAACGTAGACCTGCGGTGGGAGTACTTTGCGAGCAGCCAAGAGGTGATCGCCGTGACCGCGTTCGCCAAGTCTTTTGCAGACCCCATCGAATCGGTCAGCAACGGCCAAGGGTCTTCATCGTCGCTCACGTTCTGCAACGCCAACCGCGCGGTCGTGCTGGGCGGAGAGGTCGAAGCGCGGATCTCGATGGGACGGATTCATCCACGGTTGCAAGCGCTCTCGCTCGCGGCCAACGTCGCGCTGTCGTGGTCTGAGCTGACGATTCAGCCCGACGCGTGTGGTGACAACGCGACGTTTTTGCTGACCAATACGCGCAGACCCCTCGGAGGCCAGTCCCCCATTGTCGCCAACGTCGTGCTGGGGTTTGCGCCCACGAGCAGCACGCTGTCAGCGTACTTGTTTTACAACGCGTACGCGGCAAGGCTCGAAGAGGCAGGCTCGTTTGGGCTGCCCGATGTGTATCAAGACACATTTCACCAGCTCGATGCAGCGGTGAACTGGACGCCTTCGGCGAGGTTCTCGCTGCGCTTTGCGGCCAAAAATCTTCTTGGGCAGTCGGTCACGTTGCGACAGGGCGACGTGGTGGTCGAAGAGCGCTCGGCGGGCGCTTCGTTCGCAGTGCGCGCGCAGCTTCAGTACTGATCGCAGAGCTGTCACACAGCGTTCGCATAGTGTTGTCTCACGTGCCCTCACGATGACACTTGGCTCTGGCAAAAGTTCTCTCGCGTGGCCCGCGATGTCCGCCGTCTACGTGCAAAGAAAGACTCGTCATGAACGCCACTATCCAACCCAAATCGCTGCGATCCATTGCACTTTTCGCGCTGCTTCATGCCTGCGGGCCGCGAAGCGAAGCGATGGACGTCAGCACGCCTCGCCTCGACGCGTCGTCCGAAGCGGCGACGTCGCCGGATGTCACATCGCTGGACACCAACGAGCCTGTAGAAGCTGCCGTTTCGATGGATGCGAGCGCATCGACTGACGTCGTGGTGGCCGCTGACAGCGCGACCACCGAAGCGGGCACACGCTGCCCGGACAACGCGCCGGTCGAGATGATCACAGCAGGAGACATCACGAGGGACACCCGCTGGGATTGCTCGCGCACGTGGCGATTGACGGGGCTCACGTTTGTGCGAGCGGGCGCGACGCTCACCATCACGCCCGGCACGCGCATCGTGGGGCTGGGCATGGGCGCCGCGGTCGTCATCACACGCGGAGCACGCCTCGACGCACAAGGAACGCGCTCGCAGCCCATCGTGTTTACCAGCGCAAATCCAGTAGGGATGCGTCGTCAAGGCGACTGGGCGGGCTTGGTCTTGTTGGGCGCAGCGCCCATCAACGTGATGGGCATGGGTGGCGCGTCGGGCACCAACAACATCGAAGGGATCGAAGCGAGCGATTCGCGCGGCAACTACGGCGGCGCCGACCCCGAGCACAACTGCGGGACCGTACGCTATGTGCGCATCGAGTTTGCCGGACAAGGGCTGTCGATGGGCAACGAGCTCAACGGTCTGACCACCGGCGGATGTGGCCGAGGCACGACCATTGATTACGTGCATGTCCACCAGGCCGCAGACGACGCGTTTGAGTTCTTTGGCGGAACGCATAGCGCGACCCACCTGATCTCGACCCAGCAAGACGACGACGGATTGGACTGGGATTTAGGCTACAGCGGCCGCGTGCAGTTCATGGTGATCCAGTCCCCGGCGATGTCGGGCGAGAGTGACCCACGCGGGGTCGAGGCCGACAACAACAACGCCAACCACGACGCGCTCCCACGATCTTCGCCGACGATCTACAACCTCTCGGTGTTTGGCGCTGAGGGCGCTGAGGCCTACACGCAGCCCGGCGTCGTGCTCCGTCGCGGCACCGCGGGGCTTATGCACAACGTGCTGATCACGGACTACAAGCAGGGCGCCGTCGACGTGATTGACAACAGCACCGTGGCCCTCGCCCGCGCGACGCCTGCCACGTTGTCCATCGCCAACGCGATCTTTTTTAACAACGGCAGCGACGGCCGCGCGCACTTTACCGACCTCTCGAGCAGCGCCGCCGAGGGCAGCCCCGCGCTCGACGAAGACATGTTCTTTCGGGATATTTCTCGGTCGAATCGCTTCGACGTCGACCCGATGATCCCCGGACGGCACAGCGTGACGGCGCCCGTCTTTGCTCCGGCGGCGACGTCGCCGTGTGCAACCGGTGCCGCGACACCACCGACCGGTTTTGACACCAGCGCGACCTTTGTGGGCGCCGTGCGACCAGGCGCAACCGGCGAGAGCGACTGGACGACCGGCTGGACCGCGTACCCCGCGAACTGAGCTATTTCGCAGACCGCTGTGCGCTACCGTGCGGCGGTCTTTAGCATCGAGACCACGCGCTCTGCGCCCTGCTCACACAGATCAAGCACGTGCTCAAACGCGTCGGGACCTTCGTAGTACGGGTCAGGGACGATCTGGTCGCCGAGAAACATAAAGATCTTCGAGCGCAGCGTCTCGGGGCATCGTGCGATGAGCGTCGACTGGTTTTGCGTGTCCATCGCGAAGACATAATCGAAGCGCACAAAGTCTTCGGGTACGAGGCCACGCGCGCGATGAGAATCGAGGTCGATCCCTCTGCGTTTTGCGTGCGAAATCGTTCGCGAATCCGCGCGATCGCCTTGGTGATGCGAGCCTGTCCCCGCGCTCTGCACGGTCACATGTGTGAGCCCGTGCCGCGCGAGCGCCTGGCGCACGGCGCCCTCGGCTGTGGGCGAGCGACAGATGTTTCCGAGGCAGACCATGAGCAGCTGAGTCATGTCCGGCGTTGTAGCGCGAGAGGTCAGCGCGTAACCAAGCATCCTGGTCGTGTTAGATCAACGTGGCGTTTGCATGAGCTCTCTGTCGGCCCACTCACCCAGTAACCTCGTCGCCACCCCGCGCTGGAGCCGCTCGGATGGTGAGGTCTGCTGCACCATGCTGCTGATGACCTGGTGGCTCGCGCGCACCGCCCTCCGCGCGCCGCCGTGGCTCGCAGCCCTGGTGTGCGCCGCCGCGTTTGTGCTTAGCGCACGGGCCCGAGAGCGCCTCGGCCCGCGGCGAACCGAGGTCACGCTTCCGCTGCAGAGCTTCACTGCGATGCTTATTTTTGGGCGCGCATGCGAGCTTCTGTGGGACCGCCCTGCGCAAACTTTCGTTGCTCCGCTGGTGGTCATCGCGCTTTGTCTTCCCTCCCTCGCGTACGGATCGGATACGCACAGTACCAGTGTTTTTGCTGGTCGCTTGCGTTGGATTGCGACGCCTTTGCTCGCCTGCGCTGTGCTCGTCGCCCTCGCGACACACACGCTCGCGTGGCTCGGTGCAGCCCTTGTGTGCACGCTGAGCCTCCCGCTCTTGCGCGCGGTGTTCCCTCGCGCATTCCGAGCACTCGGCCCCAGCGGACGCACGCTCGCGGCTGTCACATGGGCTTTGATTTCGCTGGGACTCGCCTCGCGTGGGCTCACGGTGGTGCCGTGGCTCATCGCGCTCACAAGCGCCGTCACGCTGGATCACAACGCGGCGCCTACCCGTGTGTCACGTGAGGTCTGGGCGATCGGAGTGAGCTGGCTCGCTGGGCTGGCGTTGCTCTCGCTCACCGCGGACGGTTGGCAACAAGCGCCGCTGTTATTGCTGTGATTGGTGCGGCAAACCACGGAAGCATGTCGGCAATGCTTGACACTATCGCGTGGCTCTCTATGCTCTTGCGCCCTCTAATCGACGCAGTGGTTAGAGACACCGAGGGTTGCTTCGCCCCCCGCGAACGCAACCAACGCAATTTTGTTCGATGGTCAACGTGTAAGGGGCATCGCATGGCAATTAAAAAAGCGGACCTGAAACGATTCAAGGAGACCCTCGAAGAGAAGCGCAAGCAGATCCTCGAGAACGCCAAAGACACCCTCGCAGAAGAGATGGCCGTCGACTCGGCGGATCTCCCCGACGAGATGGACTTGGCCTCAAGCGAGTACCTGCAGTCGTTTACTTTTCGACTCCGTGGTCGCGAAAAGGTCTTTCTCGACAAGATCGACCATGCGCTGACCAAGCTCGCCGACGACAGCTTTGGCGTCTGCGAAGAGTGTGGCGAAGACATCGGGATCAAGCGCCTCGAAGCGCGCCCCGAGACCACCCTTTGCATCAAGTGCAAAGAGGACCAAGAGAAGGCCGAGAAGGACTACAGCTAACGCGGCGAGCTTCTTGCGGGGGGACTCAAGAGCCAGCGCCATGCAACACCCGGCGACGTCGCCGGATGCTCTTACGCTCCCTGTGCGCTACGGGTCGAGCTCGAAGGCTTGAGGGGCAATCGCAGCGTAAAACACGTTCCGGTGTCGGACGTGTCGACGGTGACAGTGCCTTGGTGGTCTTCGACTACCTTCTTGACGATCGCGAGGCCCAGCCCCGTGCCGTCACGCTTGCCCTGGGTGACAAAGCTCTCAAACAGCCTAGCCCTGACAGACTCGGGGATCCCGGGCCCGTCGTCGCGAAACTGCAACACGAGCTCTTCGCCCTCTCGTCCCACGACGATCTCAAAGTGTCCGCCACCCTCGCGCTGTGAGATCGCGTCAGCCGCGTTGCGCGCAAGGTTGTGCACCGCGCGTGTCAGCTAGGCGGGGTCAAATCGCGCCGCGCCGCGCTCGTGAATCGTCAAGGTCACCGTCACCCCGCGAGACGCCAGATCGCGCCGCAAGACCTCGACGAGCTCGGTAAAGAACGGCTCGATCAGAACCCGCTGAAACAGCACCTGGGACTCGCCACGCACAAACGCCAAGAGCTCAGCGATCATCGCCTGCACGAGCTCAAACTGCCGCACGATCAACCGCGCATAACGGCTGCGCTCTTCGCGGGACTCGACGTCAGGCATGAGCTGCGCATAGCCCGAGATAATCGTCATCGGAGTGCGGATGTCGTGCAGCACTGAGCCGAGCGTGCGGCCCACCGTCGCGAGCCGCGATGCACGCTCTCGCTCAAGCCGCGCCTGCCAGAGCTCAATGCCCGTCGCGAGGTTGGCCGCGACCAGCTCGGCCAGCGCGCGGTCATCTCGAGAGAACCCTCGCTCGCGATGATCACGCAACTCCACTGCGCCGCACACCTGCGATTCGGGCCCAACCAAGGGCACAACGAGCAGGGTGCGCGCAGACTCTGCGATGGCGCTCACGCCGGGCGCGCTGTCGTCTCCAAAGACCTGAGCGCTCCCCTGGTGCACGCTCTTCGCCAGAGAGCTCTTGTCGGCCACGGCGCGGCCCACGAGGGCCTCTGCGTCGGGCACCCCGCGGACGGCACGCAGCGTAGAGATCCCAGTGAGCGGATCGGTGAGAGCGACGCAACCCGAGCTCGCGCGACACGCATGAACGAGCTCTTCGAGTGTGCCCGCCAAAAATTCATCCAGCGAGTCAACCCGTGACAAGAGCTGCTCAATCTCGAGGAGCAAATCGCGCTCACGCAGCGAGCGCTCTTGCCGCTGTCGGAGCTCAATCAATGTGCGATTTTGCTCAACGAGCTCAGCGAGCGTGCGGGCAGACTCTAACGCTACTCCCGCCTGCGCGGCGAGCGCTTGCAGCGTGCTTATGTCGTCGTCGTCAAAGCCCCCCGCGTCTCGTCGATTGAGCACCTGAACGACGCCCACGAGCTGCCCATCGGGGCGCTTCATCGGCACCGCGAGCACCGCGCGCGTACGAAACCCCGTGCGCTGGTCCCAGGCCGGATCAAACCGCGGGTCCGCGTAGGCATCGGGCACGACAATCGTCTGTCCAGACGTCGCGCACGCGCCCGCGATGCCCTTGCTCACGGGCAACACGATGCGCGTCGGGGTCCCGCCCTCGGTCGCGGTCGAGACGAGGGTGCGCTGGTCCGCTTCGAGCACATAGAGCGTCGCGCGCTCTGCCTCGGTGACCTGCATGGCGGCCGCGAGGATCTGCTGCAAAAGCTCAGGCATCGGCGCGGTCGAATCGAGCAAGCGCCCAATGGTCTGCAGCGCACGCGTACGCTCACGCTCGCGCGCGAGGCTCCGCTTCAGCGCCTCGATGATCTCTTCGGCATTGTCCGCACACTCACCCACAGACAGCAGAATGCCATCGCTCTGCGCCCTCCGACAATCACCGTTTGCACCAAAGCTCGCAATCCAGGCCCATCGCGCACCGCGGCCCCCTTGCTCGCACGGGATCACTTTGTGCGAGCACGCTCGTGACACCTGGTCTATGTGACTTTGCACGTATTGCCATGGCCAGACCGCAACCCAAGCTCGCAGCGCTCTCTGTCGATCTCGACGAAATCCCCAACTACTTTGCGATCCACGGGCTGCCCCACTCGCCCGAAGATCGCCGCGCACACGCGGTGTACGAGCGCGCGGTGCCGAGATTTCGTGCGCTCCTCGCGGAGCTGTCAGTCCCGTGTACATTCTTCGTGATTGGCAGCGATTTGCAGGACGAACGCGCGATGTCCGAGACAAGACTCTTGGCCAACGCGGGGCACGAGCTCGCCAACCACACGCAGAACCATCGCTATGATCTCACACGGTTGTCGCGCGCCGAGATGACCCGTGAAGTGATGCAGGGGATGCAGAGCATCGCGCGCGCACAGGGTCGGCCCCCAGCAGGATTTCGCGCGCCGGGCTACACCATCACCGACGAGCTCTTCGACGTGCTGAGCGAGTGCCATGTCGCGTACGATTCGAGCGTGTTTCCGTGCCCTGCGTATTGGGCCGCGAAGACCTCGATGATCGGCTGGATCTCGCTGCGCGGGCGGCAGTCGCGGTCGGTCGTGGATACCCCTGCAATGCTTCAAGCGCCCGCCGATCCCTACCGTGTCGGTGACCCGTATTGGCGCAAGAGCGACGCCGAGGGAGGCCTGATCGAGCTCCCCATCGGGGTCACCCGCGGCGCGAGGCTTCCGTACATCGGCACGAGCGTCATGCTCGCGGGAACTCGTGCCAATTGGCTCACATCTATGATGCTCGGGCGACCGCTGATTAACCTCGAGATGCACGGCCTCGATTTGCTCGGCGCAGGCGAGGACGACCTCGCGTCGCTCGCCGTCCACCAGCGAGATCTCGCGGTCTCGGTCGAGCTCAAGCTCAACACACTGAGGGCCGTCGTCAAACAACTCCAGCGATCGGGTTATCGGTTCGTGACGCTCTTTGAAGCGGCGCGACACTTCGCATCCTGAGCTTCATCCGGCGACGTCGCCGGGTGTAAGAGCCCAGTGCTTGACCAGACCTCATCGCCACGAGCCACTTGACGCCGCAGGCCACTCGCGCGTACATGCCGCCCGAAGCTCACGAGCGCACAACGCACGCGGGCTTCGATGTTCAAAACACAGCGTGATGACAGCGTTCGGGAAGCCCGGTGAGATTCCGGCACGGCCCCCGCCACTGTAACTGGGGACGACCCCTGCGAGACCACTGCGAATCCAAGACGTTGCATCCCTCTGATGCAGCGCCGACGACCGCGGGAAGGCGCAAGGTGTAGAGCGATCCAGAAGCCAGGAGACCGGCTGTCATCCAACATGAATCCAAGTCGTCGACGCGGCGGGCGTAGTCGTTTGGGAGAGCTCACAGAGACCTGTAAATTTGCTGATCCATCGGCAAACAGGGGCGATCCATTTGCAGGACGCACGCGAGCCCTCTCAGCTGATTTTGCCCAAAGCCATCGGCGGTGAGGATCCTCGCGCGGGGAGCGCGAGAAATGGAGCCCTCGATGACCTCTCGTATCCATCGTTCGACCGGACTGATCTTCGCAACCCTGAGCACGCTCGTAGCCTGCTCGCCGCCTTCACCCAGCGCCGACGTCACCGACGCAAGCGCAGACACCCAGACCGTGGTCGACGTGGTGTTTGACGGCGCAGACACCGCAACAGACGCACAACCCGGCGACGTCGCCGACACAAGCGCGCCCGACGTGCGCGACGCAGCCGCAGAGGCCGCCGTAGACGCGAGCCCAGACGCGAGCCCAGACGCAAGCCCTGACGCTGGGCCCGTTGGGTGCCCACTCACGCGGATCGTCGCGAGCACCAGCGACGGCACCGACGGCGCGTTTGTCACAGGCACCATCGCGGGCGTTGCGCTGAGCTATCTCGCGCCTCCTGCGGGTGTCATGGTCGAGCAAGACCACGTCGTCCGTAGGGCAGGTTGTCGCGTGTACGACCTGCGCCGAGGCTTTGGCGCGGTCGCCAACCAGCTCGTCGAGATCGATCCGGCCAACCCGTACACCGCGCGACGGACGCTCAGCATTCCGTCGTTGGGCAGCGGAATGGCTGCGACAAACGCCAACCCCTACGACGTCGCGCTGGTCTCGCCCACCAAGGCATACTTGGTCCTCTACAACGCCGCCGTGCTCTGGGTATTTAACCCCGAGACCGGCGCGATGAGCGGCACGATCAACCTCGCGCCCTTCGCGGACTCAGACGGGATCCCCGAGGCCGCATCGGTTCACGTGGTGGGCAACCGCGCGTACATCGCGCTTCAGCAGCTCAATCGCGCGATGGGCTACGCGCCCCCTGCGCGCTCGACAGTGCTCGTGATCGACACGACCACCGACATGCCCGCGGACCTCGACCTCGCCATGGCGGGCGTACAGTCCACCCTCTCGCTCACTGCAGGCAACCCCAGCGCCTCGGCCGTGAGCGCCGACGGCCGATACCTCGTGTACGCAAGCACGGGGGCCTTCGCGAGCACCACCGATGGCGCTCTTGACGTGATTGACACCAGCACCCATCGCGTCGTGAGCAGTGTGACCGCTGCGGCCTTGGGCAGCGATCCAGGCTCGGTCGTAGTGCTCGACGGGAGCCCCGCGGCGGCATGGGTCGCCACGCGCGTGACGGCAGGCGGCGGCGCGGTGGTCACTCGCGTGCGGCGCGTCGCGCTCGCTACGGGCGCCGTAGAGGCCACGCCCGTGCTCGAACGCACCGAGCAGCTCGGTGACTTCACGCGAGCCCCCAGCGGCGACGTGTGGGCGATTAACACGGCCTTCGGGACCGGCGGCGCGGTCTTCGCGTTTCAGCCCAACGGAATGCTGCGTGGGAGCTACGTGCTCCCAGCGCGCGGAGCCGCCCCTTCGACCGGAACCTACTCGCTCGCCCTCACCCCATGATCGCCCAGATCGCACGCATGCAGAGCGTATACAGCGCAGTTTTGTCAGTCATTTTACTGACAAATTGTGCTCCGGCATCGCCGGTCTCTGCCGACGCGGGCGCTGTCGACGGCGCCACGGACGCGAGCCCGCGCGGTGCGCGTGTGTTTGCATCGCGTGTCGTGCGCTTTGAGCCCGGTGAAGGCGCGGGCTTTGGCCAGTCGCGCATGCCAGACATCGTGCTCGGAGCGCCCCGCGGCGCAGGAGATCTGCGCGGCGGTACCGACGTGGTCTCGCTCGGTCGCGGCGGACAGATCTGTCTCTCGTTTGAGCCCTCGGTGATCGTCGACGGCGAGGGCCCGGACCTGATCGTCTTCGAGAACCCGTTCATCGTGTCGGGTAGCCCCGAGGCCTACGTGGAGCTTGGCGAAGTCTCGGTGAGCGAAGACGGCGTGCAGTTTGTGAGCTTTGCGTGCGATCGACAGCCACCGTACCGTGGCTGCGCGGGGGTCACGCCGGTGTATTCGCACCCGGACAACTCGCTCGATCCCACCGACTCTCGCTACGCGGGCGGCGACGCATTGGACCTACGCGAGGTGGGCCTCCGCCGTGCACGCGTGGTGTGTGTTCGAGACCTCGCCACCAGGGCTCTGTCGCCCCCTTCGTCGGGCTTTGACCTCGACGCCATCGCTGCGATTCACAGCGAATAGTCAGACCAAAGTCTAGTCAACGAGCCAGGCTAGTGGCCGCCCACCGAGTTGTCGAGCACGATGCCCGTGTGGTTGAGCTGCAGGCCATTGTGGTGCGTACGGACCCGCGGCGTGCCTCGGTTTGAGCCCGTCGCGACCACGGGCGCACCAGCATCCGGCGACGTCGCCGCCACCGTCGGAGGCTGCACTGCGGCGGGCAGCGCTTCGAGGACGCGCTCGAGATTCTGGTCAGAATCCACGGTAAATCGCTCGGTCCGCGGGACATGGCCCGCCGCGGCGATGCGCAGCTCGACTGCGGTCCCTGACGTGACGTTGAGCATCGCTTGCCCCGTCCCCAAGACGCGTCCGTCGGCAGTGATCTCTGCGCTGCTGGGGACAACCCGCACGCTCACGTGACGCATCACGGGCGCTGGCGGCTCAGTCGGTCGTGCCGCGGTGACCGTGACGGTCGCGCCCGAGGGTGAGCGTCTGAAGGCATAGATCCCGCCGCCGACCATCACGAGCGCCACGAGCGCGGCCCCACCCACAACCGCAGCATTCGAGCGCGGCGCCACCGGCGCTTGCGCAAGCATCGAGGGCCTCTCGACCCCTGCAACAGAGTGCGCAGGGACAGCGGCTTGGCTCCCCGTTCGCTGCACGCCGAGCGTGCCAGTACGCACCGCAGACTTCGCTCCAACCGTCGCCGCTTGCGTGCCGGCGAGGCTCAAATCGTCGCCTTCGATCTGTCGCGCGATCGTGGGGCGCACAGCCGCTTGAGGATCTTGGACCGCCTGCACGAGGGCGTCACGAAAGGCCGCGATCGTGGGATAGCGATCCCCGGGCATTTTGGCCAAACCCTTCATCAAGACGTCCGCGAAGGGCTGCGAAATCTCAGGCACGATGGTCTCTACGCGGGCGGCGTCCATGGTGACCTTGGCCACGATCAGTGCGTTGTACGAGTCACCATCATGGGGATACTGACCGCACACTGATTCGTAGAGCATCGCGGCAAACGCATATTGGTCAGCAGCCTCGGTCACGTCGCGTGCGCCCATGGCCTGCTCAGGAGCCATGTAGAACGGCGTCCCCATCGCGACAGAGGTCTTGGTCAGCCGGTTGTCGTTGTCGGTCGCGCGCTTGGCGATGCCGAAGTCTACGAGCTTGGGGACCAAGGTTGCGCCGTCGTCTTCGCGGGCCAAGAAGACGTTGTCGGGTTTGACATCGCGGTGGATAATTCCAGCCAAATGCGCTCGTCCGAGGGCGCGCGCGATAGGCTCGAGCAGCTCCACCGCGTGGCGCGGCGAGAGCGCTTGCTCACGCTCAAGCAGGTCCGCGTAGGACTCTCCCTCAAGATACTCCATCACCAGAAACGGCGCGCCTTGGTGCACACCAAAGTCGAGGCTCTCGACCACGTTGCTGTGCTTAAAAGCGCTCGCGGCGCGGGCCTCTTGGATAAACCGCGCGTTCATTTGGGGGTCTTGCGCGATCTCTGAGTGCAAGATCTTGAGTGCGATCCGCTTGTCCAAAACCTGGTCGCGCGCCTCGTAGACGGCTCCCATTCCGCCCGCGCCCAAGAGCCTCACGACCAGATAGCGCTGATTGATGAGCTCGTTGGGAGACAAGGCCGGCACAGATGTTTCGTCACTCATGAGTCCACTACCTCAACGAGGATTATCGCACACAACCCACAGGGCGATTGTTTACGAACCGTGTACACAACGACGAATCACTTTGCGCACAGCCAGCACGTAAAGAGCCCCAGAATCTCGGACACCCGGCGACGTAGCCGGGTCACCTAGAGTCTCACAGTCTCAGAACGCACCCACGAGCCCGAGTCCGTAGCTCTGCCGGTGTGGATCCACCGCGAGGCTCAGACGAATCTCGGGTGAATTGGCACGATATTGTCTCGCCGCTGCGGCCTGCGGGATCACCGGTACGATGCTCCATCCTGCGACTACGGCGGCACCGATTCCGCCCATCGCTTGGGCCAAGTCACGGTTGTCCAACACCAGCGCCAACACGACCCCACCGGTGACCAACGCCGTCGCAGCACCGAGCAAGATGGCCAACGCAGGAGAGCCAGGCGCACCGTTCGCTCGCAGCAGCGCGTCGACCAAGATCCTCTGCTCTGCGCTCGGTGCTCCGGCTTGCAACAGCGTGCGACACGCAGCGGGCAACGGGTCCACAGAGCCAATCCATCCTCGCGTAAGCGGTACCCCGATTGCGCCCAACACAAGCCCCGGACCAAACGCGTTGAGAAAGAACGTCGTCGACGTCCGCTGCGGAGTTGGCGTGGTAAATCCCACGATCGAGAGCGCTATTCCCGTGACCGCGAGCGTGGGCAGCGCGACGTAGCCAAACACATCCGCGCGCTGCATCTCCCGACACGCTTGTTGTGCGCGACGCACTTGCCCTTGCACCTCGGGGTCGTCGTGCACTGCCGCAGGGGGCTCTGCGAGCTCTGTCGCGACAGGCGCTGTCTGAGCCCACACGATGCGCGGACACTGCGTAGACATCACAGAGCTCAGCAAGAGCGAGAAGATCCAGTGCTTGGTCATGTTGCGCTGTCCTCCTCTACCAAGGGCGACCGACGTTGTACACGCCCTGCGCGACGGCCGCAGAGTGAGCACCGCGTCGCGACATAAACGCGTGAAAAATCGCGCTCAGACACGCTCTGACCATGCAACGATCCGACACGTTCGGTGTTAGCGTGACGGTCGTACGGAGCGCTGGACAATCGCCTCGCTCCGCGCGCATCAACACGCCTCACAGAGGTCAGACGGAGCAGCCATGGCACAATCGTACGAGGGCGGCGTGGTCTTCACCCCAGCCGAAGAATCCGCAAGCGAATACCTCCCAAATCACGGGGTCTTTCTGACCGGACTGCTTGGAAAATCACGCGGCGATGCGTATGGGCTCTACCGTGGCACGATCGCGCCATCGTGCGGGATCGCGCTCGAGCTTCACGAGCACACGAGCGAGACGGTGATGGTCATCTCGGGCCAGGCCGTTGGGCTCATTGGCGACCGCGAGATCCCGATGGGACCCGGGCAGGTGATGCACGTCGACAAGAACGTGTGGCACGGCATCCGCAATTCGGGCAGCGAATCTCTTGAGATTCTTGTGATCGGTCACCCCGACTTTTGACCCTTGAGCCACTGCGGACGGCTCGCCCCACGGGCGATCCAGACCGCATTGGCGATCAGCACAAGCTGCATCGGGAGCCGCACAAGCAGCGCCCACGTAGGGGGCGGCGGAGCGTCCGCAGTTAGCGACACGTGATTCATCGCCATGTGCAAATTCGCAGGAAACACTGCGACGTACAGCGCGACCAGACCCCACGCTCCGAGCCACCGCGTCGAGGTGACAAACAGCGCGCTCCCGAGGGCGATCTCTGCGGCGCCCGAGAGCAAGACCAGCCAATACGCGCCAGGCAGGTAGGGCGGCACGATGCGCTCAAACGGCGCCGGCGAGACAAAATGCAGCACCCCCACCGCCACCATCGCGGCGCCGGTCACGTAGGTCAGCGCACGGCGAAGTGTGTCCGGTGATCGCGAGGCTTCGGAGTCAGTCATGCGTGGTGGCGTCCATCGATGCGTCCATACCAGCGTCCGTTGCTCCGCCGTCGGTGCTTTCGGCTGCGCGACAGTCCACTGGGACACAGCCTGCGCGGCCTGGATCCCCCACGCAGACCGCGCCAGAGCCACAGTTTGCGTCGGTGGCGCAGGGGCGAAGACACCAGCCCGATGCGGGGCGCGACGGGTCATGGTCGGCCGAACAAATGGGCGCGGCGCGCGTGCGATCGCACTCGTTGCCGCCCGGTGTGCAGTAGCGACCGACGCCGTACTCGTTGCCCGTGTGGCAAGTACGCACGCAGGGATCGCCCGGCGCACGCGGTGCGGTGCACCCACGGTTGCCACCGCCGTCCGTGCTCGCGTCGCGCACGCCTGCATCCACAGCGCCGCGTGTCTCGACGGGCGTGCCACAGGTGATAAACCCCCGGGCGGGCATGTAGTACATCAAGGATGCGCACATTTCCTGCGGAAACAGCAGCGTATCCGTCGTCGTATTGAGCCAATCACAGGACTGCAAGAGCCGATCACCGGGTCGCAAGATCAACGGTTGATCGAGCGGAAAATTGTGCACCGGAGGGTTGTTCTTAAGCGCCAGCCCACCACGCTCGTCGTAGAGCGTCTCGCGCGCGCCGCTCGCGCGTTCGAGCTCGAGCCGAAAGCGTGTTCCCCACTCGTGAGTGTGCCCGCGGACCGAGAGCAAGCGTGTCTCAGCCGTGATGTCACACGACACCGTACGCCCGTAAGGCGTACCCACAGGGATCTCAAACGCGCCGTCATTGACCGCCATAGGATCGGCAAATTGAGTAATGGATCCCTCGCGTGCCGGCACGATCACGAGCGCATCTTTCACCTGACGCTCTTGCGGCTCGAGGTTGAGATAGTGCGACTGCAGGACGAGCTGCGCACCCCGTGGGATCCGCACGCCCACACCGTCAGGCAACCGCAGCGCTTGCTCCAGACTCTCTTCGCCCCCACCGATGAACCGCAGGTTGCTCATTTCGGTCTCGGTGCACTCGTGCGGCGCGGTCACGGCGACGGGACGCTCGAAGTAAAACAGCACCAGGTGATGCCCACCCAGGAGCTGGTAGCTGTGAAGCTCTCGCGTAGTGATTTCGCGGTCCGTTGTGATCGTCGAGGGGTAGCAATAGAGCGCCTCTTGCCCCGCACCCACCGCGAACTCGGGGGTCTCTACGAGCAGCGCTCCCTCGGGTACTGGCGGACGAACATAAACACGCGAGGTGCCATAGCCCCCCTCGCCTGCGTCTCCGCCATCACGCGGACCCCCGCCGCCCGGGTTGCACGACAGCGCCAGCCCAACCAACAACACCCCAGCGCGTGACCACCTTGCCATAACGATGACAGTACACCAAAGAGCGTCTCGCCGCGCGATGGCTACGGATTAACGATCGCGTGCAAAATCAGTCACCAAAGCCTCTGGGATCCGCACCGGTCGCAGCAGCTTTCGGCTCACGTGGACCCACGTGGTCTTGGCTCTAAACGCGCACACCCCCGAGAGATCGCACACCTCCGTGACCCGGATCGCCGTGATGCGCGAGTAGGTCTCGATCCAAGTGTGCACAAGGACCTCGGTGTCTAAGTGCAGCTGCTTGAGGTAGTCCAGCTCGTGCCGACGAACGATCCATGCGGTCCCCTCGCGCTCGTAGCGTTCGAGATCCCACCCACACGCGCTCGAGGCCCGCGTCGCCACATCGAGGACCCAGCGAAGGTAGACCTCATTGTTGACGTGACCATGCTCATCGATGCAGTCACGACCCACCACTCTGGGGTGTGTAAAACGCTGTGAAACCCCAGCGATTTGCTCAGTCACTCGACACTCTCCGTAAGCATCAACACGAGCGCGCGCTCCTCGATCACCTGCAAGACATCGCCACGACTCTGGCGCACTCGCGCTTCAATCAAGACCTCTGTAGGGCGTCCTCGGTCGGGCGCGACCACGTGGGTCGTCGTGGCGCTGAGTGCATCGCTCAGGACTGCGCCTCGGGCTTCGAGTTTTTGCTTCCAGTCTTCTTGGGTGTGCAGCGCGGGACGCCCCGCAAAGAGAACCACGGCGCCTTTGAGCACAGATGACTTCTCGGCGGCTACTGTTTTTCTCTCTTCAATGGCCAAATGAGCGGACTCGGCTGGCTTGCTTGGGTCAACCCCCCGATCACGAACGGCCAGTCGAAACGCTGCCAACAGCGGATCATCTCGCATGGACGGGGCGTCCTCACGGAGCACCCGTTTGGGCGTCTCGGGGACGCTCGCTTCGCGTGCAGGAGTCGGAGGGATGGCTGTGGATGAGACCGTCGCGGCAATGCTTGTCACCTTGGCGGTCACCCCATCGGGCTCGCTCGTCGTGGGCTCTTTGGGGCGCGCGCCGTCCACCTCTTTGATCAGCGACAAGAACTCTCGCTCGGTGATCACGCGGATCGAGCCCCCCGACTCGATGAGCTTCTCGGCGGCCTTGTGCTTGCTGCTCTTGTCTCCGTCGCGAACGTCGCCCACGACGAGAAAAGTCAGTGATTTGGTCACCGAGGGTGGGCACATCCCGCCGCGGTCTTTCACGAGGCGCTCGGCCTCGGCGCGGCGCAGGGTGGCGAGTGTTCCGGTGAAGACAAAGCTCTGCCCCGCGAGGACCGCGAGGGCGCCGCTGCGGGTCAATTCGGCTGCGCTCGCAGCCGGACGGTCCGTGAGCGCGACGATCTCAATGAGCGCAAAGGTCTTGTCCAAGCTCTCGCGATACTCACGCAGCCCCTGCACCACCGCGCTCGCGATCGACGGGCCCACGCCATGGATCGAGGCCAACATCACCTCGTCCACACCGTAGAGCCGCTCGAGCGAACCAAACTTCTCCGCGAGCAAAACGCTGACGGTCTTGCCCACCTCGTGCATGCCGAATGCCCGTAAAAACGTGGCCAAATCCAGCTTTCGGCTGCGGTCGACCTCTCGCAACAACCGCTTCGCAAGCCGCGAGCCCGTGCGATCAAGCAAGAGCAATTTGCGCTCGGTGAGCCCGTAAAAATCCGCGGGCTCGCGCAAGATTCCACGATCAAACGCGCCGGCCAAGAGCGAGTCGCCGAAGCCCAGCATCCCCACCACGCTCGCAAAGTGCGCCAGCTGCCCGATCACGGCGCTGCGGCAAGCGCGCGGTGCCGCACAATGCAAAAAATCTCCGTCCCGACGGATGGCGCCATCACACGATGGGCACGCCTCGGGGAGGTCAAACGGGACGTCGCCAGCCTTGGAGACAAACTCGACGTTGGGGATCACTCCGCCTCGGCGCATGACCACAACCGTTGCGTTTTTGCTGAGCGTTAGCTTGCTGATGTAGCCAGCATTGTGCAGCGACGCGCGAGAGACGGTCGCGCCCGAGAGCGTCACAGGGTCGATCAACGCGACGGGCGTGATCGCGCCCGAGCGCGCGACGCTCCACTGGATCTCACGCACGATCGTGCTGCCTGAGTCTCCCTGAAACTTGTACGCCATCGCATAGCGCGGGTGGTGCGACGTCGCGCCCAGCCGTCGCTGCTCGTCCACGCGGTCGGCTTTAAACACGACCCCGTCGATCTCAAAGTCCAGCGCGCTGCGACGGGCCGCGAGATCTTCGTAACCGTCGACCATTTTATCCTGCGAAAACACTCGTCGTTCGACCGAGACAAAGCCCATCGCCGTGAGCGCGTCCATCTTCGCGCGCTCGGTCGCGTGGTCGGTCCCGAGCAGGTCGTACGCCGCAAACGAGAGCCCGTAGGCTCTGGATTTGGCCGGGTCTTTTTGCTTAATCGCGCCCGCCGCGAGGTTGCGTGGGTTCGCAAATCCCTCGGCCTTGAAGCGCTCAAACACCGAGAGCTTCATGTAGACCTCGCCTCGGACCTCGACACTGTGCACCGAGACCGCCTGCGGAACGTCCGAGATTCCACGCACATTCGCCGTGATGTTCTCGCCCATTTCACCGTCGCCGCGCGTGACCGCGAGCGTGAGCGCGCCGTGCTCATCGTAGTGAATCGAGCACGCGATGCCGTCGAACTTAGGGGTCACCACCACGTCGCCCACAAAGCTCGTCCCCCACGAGCGCAGCTCTTCGTGCGAGTAGCACTTGTCGAGCGAGAGCATTTTTGCGCGATGTCGCACCGGCGGCGCTTCGCCAACGACCGGGTCTTTTACAGGATTTTCTCCGAGCTCATCGAGCACGCGCGAGTCCGGCGCGAGGGCACGCAGTCGCACCACCAGCCGGTCATAGTCGTAGTCCGAAATCTCAGGCGCGTGCTTGTCCCAGTACTGCGCGTTGTGATGCCGAACCTGCGCTTCGAGCTCGCTCACGGACAAACGCAACAGCCAAGGCTCAGAGATGCTCTTCATCGAGGGCGCACTGTAGATCAACCCGTCACAAGCACGAAGGGCACGAACCGAGCGAACAACAGGCGGTGCTCCACACGCACGTCCCTAGGCAAAATTGCGCGCCGTTGCGACATCGTGTGCACGAGCGATAGTTCGACCCGCCCATGTGCAGGCACTGCGAACCGCTCCTAGGCTGACATGACCCCCACGAACACGCGCTTGAGCACACCTGCTCGCCGCAGCGATCGCAGCCCGCCATACGCGTCCCCGGCGTGCACACTCCGCCGCCCGTGCAAGCGCTCCAGCCGCCCCACCCGCAGCTGGAGGTGCACGACCGCGTCTGCGAACCGCAGTTGCCGCAAGCTTGCGATTGCGTCTGCCCAGGGGTGCACACTCCGCTCGACGAGCAGCTCCCCCACGGGCCCCAGCTGCAGCTCGCAGAGCACGACCGCGACTGCGACCCACACGTCCCACAGGCCTGCGTCTGGCTCATCCCAGCGGTGCACTCGCCCCCGCCCGAGCAGCTCCCCCACGCGCCCCAGTCGCAGCTCGCCGAGCACGCGCGCGCACGCGATCCGCAAGTCCCACAAGG
Organism: Deltaproteobacteria bacterium; assembly: GCA_030694465.1. GTDB lineage: Bacteria > Myxococcota_A > Polyangia > Polyangiales > JAUXYJ01. The sequence continues at coordinate 236,941 of JAUXYJ010000023.1, forward strand.
CTCGGATTGCATTTCACCCGGCATGCACGTGCCGCCGCCCGAGCAAGACCCAACCTCCCAACGACACATCGCGCCGCAGCGATCGGTGCGCGAGCCGCACGTGCCGCAAGACTGCATGCGTGTCTCGCCCGCGCGGCACTGGACATCGGCCATGGGCAAGCACGCGCCCGCGCAGCTCACAAACCCCGCGGCGCATTGACACACGCCCGCCATGCAGGCTTCGCCGTCGGCACACGGGCCATCGAGACACGGGGTCCCACAGCCGTTGTCTTCGCCACACAGGCGCCCCGCGCACGACGGAGCACAGGCGCTATCAGGGGGCGGCGTGGACACATCGTCGAGGGGCTCGGCGTCGACACTCGCGTCCATTCCGCTTGGAGAAATAGGCTCAAATGGCACGTTGCGATCGAGCGAAGGCACTACGGGGAGAGACACGCAAGCGCCCTGGGCTCCACAGGTCTGGTTGTTCTCTTCGCAGTACGCTTGCCGCGTGCAAGGCTCGGTGCGTCGGCACCTCGTGTCCGTAGATCCGCACGCCGCGCGCAGCAAAATCCGAAGGTAACCGTGCTGGTTGGGCAAGAACCTAAAGCGCACATCTCGGCGCACCAAGATCCCGCCGCTCTGCGCTTCAAAGCGCACACTCACCACGGAGTCGCGTGGCGAGCCTGCCATCGGCTGCAGCGTAAACGAGGGCACCTCCCCGCGGATGGTGCGTGGCAGCGGGTTAAACTCATGCGCTGGCCGCGTCAGTGTGCTCGCAAAGGTGCGCTCACCCTCTCGCATAAACACCCGCAATGACATGGGGGATTCTTCAGGAAAATCCGTAGCGATCAGCACTTCAACTTGCGTCGCGGGGAGCGCGCAGGAGGCCAGCGGGCCGACCGAGATCCATGCCGCAAGAGCGAGAGCCGCTGCGGTCCACGAGCCGCTCCACGCGCGTCGAAGAAGAGGCTGCATCCAAGAATCTTCACGATAGCGCACTTGCACGGTTGCTGCCGACTAAGTCACCAGTGTTGCGCCTGTGCAACCTATGGCTCGTAGCGAGCGTAAGAGTAGCGCTAGCGCAACGAGACCTCGGCGAAGCCTCCGCCGAGGGAGTGATACGCGAGCACATGCACACGCAACCGTGTAGCTCTTGTGGGCTGGGGCAATTGTACGGACTCTGCCACGGAGCTCCCAACCGATCGCGCGAGCTCTACGGTGCGTGCCCATGCGAGGGTGCGCCCATCGTAGAGCTCGACGCGCGCCTCGGTGGTCCCATAAGCCGGAAACCCTTGCACGTTGAGCAGAGACACATGCCGCACGTTCTGTGAGGGAAATCGCAGCTCGATCCAACCCGTCGTGCGATCAGGGAGCAGCCAATTGGTCGCGGCTGAGTGATCCACGGCGAGCTCATGGTCGGCCGAGGCTCCCCACACCGCGGACGCGCTGGTGGCCATCGTTGGAGGCTTGGTGATCAGGTGACGAATGCCAGCTAAAGCCAAGAGCGGCAAGAGCAGGACGAGCGTCCGACGCATCCGTCCGAACGCGCGATCTTGGGGCCGAAGCAAGGCGACCCTGAGTTGCTCTAAGATTGGTTCTACCCTGCGAATATCCTTGTAGAACGCATAAGCACCGCGCGGCAGCAGCGCCCCCTGTGCGGTCAACGTGACGGACTCGAGCGCGGGCGAAGCGTCCTCGCCGAGCGCTGGCTTGATCCCAAGCGCAGGGTACGCATCCCCAAGGGCTGCCAAGGTCGCGCGTGCGTCGTTGGCTTGCGCGACCGCGGCGATAAAATAGCCTCGCTCCCAGAGCGACACTGCAGCGTCGAGCCGAGTCTGGGCGGCCTGCCTCTGCGCCTGAACCTGCTCACGCGACGCATCCCCAAGCGCGTCCACGGCGACGAGGCGTGGCAGCGCAAAGTAGCGCCAAATCGAGGTAAAAACGGTCAATGTCGCGTCCGCACCGGCGCTCAGGGGGCGTGGGTCATGTGACCGCGAATCCCAACGTTGACGCGGCGGACGAGCGTGCTGGTGGCGTCTGCAAAGTACAGCATCTCCGAGTCAAACCCTGGGCCCTCGCCAAACGCGATCGAGCGCTGCGTATCGGTCTCAGGGACAGTGACAATACCCATCCCTGTCGCGCTCCGCGCGGCGACTCGAACGATGCCGTTGACGGCCGCACCACCGACGCCCGAAAAGACCGCCGTGATGTAGAGATTTCCGCACTCGTCGAAGGCGAGCGAGCGTGGCGAAGTGAAACCGCCGCTGGCGTAGCGCCGACGCGACGCGCCCACCACGGTGCCGTCGGGCATCATGTCGAACTCAAAGATCACGTTGTTGTTCTGTGAGGCGACGTAGAGCTTGCTGTAGTCCGCAGAGAAGGCCAGCGCGCGAGGTCCGTCGAGCGCGGTCCCGGTCGCAGCCGATTGGTCCACCGCGGTCATGACGACCGAGGGCAACGGGGTCCCCGAGACCTGAAAGAGCTGGCTCGCGGTAGAGTCAGCTACAATGACTACACCGCTGTTATGAACAGCGGATGCGAACGAGAAGCCCGAGGAAAAAGTCACGCGCTGTGGATCTGCTCCGGCCATCGTGGTGACAGTGAGCCCTGGCACAATTTGCGACATACCCATCACGTTCATCGGAAAGCTCCCGGTGATCGCGAGGCGACTGTCGGCGAAGGTACGGATGCCGCTCACGAAGCCACCCACCGTGGTGTAGAGCAGGCTAAACGTGCCGTCGGGGCGAATGGCCGCGACAAGGCCGTTGTTCATCACGTTTTCGCGCGCGGCAAGAAGCAGCCGGCCGTTGCCATCAAACGAGAGATCTCGTGGCTGCACAATGTTCGGAAAGACTACGCCGCCGCCATCACGTCCACCGTCGCCACCGCCCGTTGAAAAAGCAGGCTCAATCGCAAAGGGCCCCATCGGCAGGGGCTCGCCGCAAATGCGAAAACCGTTCCATGAGCTGGGCGCGTCGGGGCCGACCTCTTGGGCTGCGTCAGCACCGCCGTCGCCGCCATCACTGACCGCGACCATGTCCCCACGAACATCGCTTGCGTCCGTGACATCGGCGCTCGAGCCGTCCCGAACGCCCGCGTCCGAGCGCAGTCTTTCTTCAGGAAAATCAGGCCAAAGCCCACATCGCGCTACCAAAAGCGCGGGCACCAGGGCCAGCCAAATTGAAGAGCTTCGACCCATAGCCCCTCGGAGGGATTGTAACCGCGTTGCACTCATCGCTTCTGCATTGGTGGCTTAACGAGCATCGATCCGTCAAGTCTCACGGTGCGCATGGAGCAATTCGACGTAGAATCACCTGCCGTACGCAGCAACCCCAGGTGTAAGTCTCGTTGACAGGGCCGCCGCTTAGGCCACCCTGTCAGCGAACAGCCGTTTTGCTTCAACCCCATGCGACATTCGGGTCTGTCCGTGTCGCGCGAGAGGATCCTTCATGAGCTCGTTTTCTCCCGGTGACCGCGTCCTTGCATCACGCATGGGCGGCGCCCTTGAGCCCGCCACCATCATCGAAGCCAACCCACTCGGGGCGCTCCTTCGCGTGCGATTTGACAACGGTGGTGACTCTTACGTCGCCCCAGCCAACGTGCGCCGCGACCCCAACGCTGCCCCTCAGCCCCCACCCTCCGCGGGGCCAAGTCCCACAGCACCGCCCGCACAGCCGCCTCAGGCCCCAAGCCCTGGCGGATTTAACCCGGTCGCAGCGGGCAACCCGGCGCCCGCCTCCGCGCCCGACCCCTTCGCACCCAGCGCTGCGCCCGGGATGACCGCGCCCCCTTCGCCTGTGTTCGCCCCGCCCCCAGCCCCCATGACGGCACCCACGGCGGCACCCCAGCCACCGCCGCCACCCTCCCCCGGGGGCTTCGCGCCCTTTGCGCCTGTGAGCGCCGCCGCGCCCTCCCCAGGGCCTGCAATGGACCCCAATGGCCCGACCCTCGCGGGCGCTGTCACTAACCCGTTTGCGCCGCCGCCGGCACCCGTGCAGAGCGCCCCAGTGATTCCGCCAGGTGCCCCGCCGCCGCCTGCCCCTGGCCAGAGCCCATTTGCGCCCCCGCCCCCAGCCCCCTCGACCGTCGCGTGGGAGCCCAGCAAGCCCTTCGCTCCGGTGGGCTCTCCGAGCGGATCCGACGGAAATAACCAAGGCAATCTCTGACTCGCCCGCCACCGGTGGCTGGACTGCGCCGCAGACCTGGGTGGACCCACGGCGTCGCAGAATGCCATACTCGCCCGTCATGGCTCTCAAGGGTGTGCACCTAGGCTTTGCACTGACTGTGTCGATGACGGCCTGCGCTGGGCCGCTGGGTACGCCAGACGCGTCCTCGGACGTGGTGGCGGACGCGCCTAACGATGCGATCGTAGCGAGCGACGTCGAAGCGACGCCTGAGTCTGGGCCTCCACCGGTTCGGATGCTCCGGTATGTCCCGCAGGGATGTGCGCACACCGTGCGAACGCCTCCACGCGCAATGGGCCTCGTGCAGGGTGATCGCGGCACGCTTGGCCCATCACCAATGCCCCGCGCGGTGCACGTAAACTTCGCCGCCGCACCTCAGACCACCGCGGCTTTCTTGTGGAACACAGACCCGCAGACCCTCGCATCGGTCGTTGAGTACGGCACTGCCCCGGATCGACTCGACCAGAACGCCGTGGGTCACGTGATGACAGTAGGGCCCGTCGAGCGTGTGACGACGCACGAGGTCCACGTGTGTGACCTCCGCCCCAACACGACATACTACTACCGCGTCGGCGGATCGTCTGCATTTTCGCAGGTACAATCATTTCGTACGGCTCCCGACAGCGCGCTCGCTCCGGTGAGCTTTGCGTTCTGCGGCGACTCGCGCGGCGACGTGATGGTGTGGCAACAGGTCAACGAGGCCATCGCGCGCCAGTCTGGAATGCGCCAACCCGACGCGCTGCTGTTCACAGGCGACGCGGTGGACATCGGCCTGATCCAGACCGAGTGGGACGGCTGGTTTCGCGGCGCGCGCAACACCCTCGCGACCATGCCGTTCGTGATGGCCCACGGAAATCACGAGGGCCTCGCGGTCAATTATCTCTCGCAATTTGCTCAGCCTCAGACGGACTCAGACCTGCAGAGCGAGATGTTTTTCTCGATGGACTACGGGCCCGTGCATCTGGTCGTTCTCAACGACACCGGCAGCGGCAACCTCCAAGAGATCCTTGAGAACACCGAGCGCGTCTGGCTCGAAGCAGACCTGCAGCGCGCAGAGTCCCGACGTGCGCAAGTGCCCTGGATTGTCGTGATGCATCACAAGGGCGCGTTCTCGAGCGCCTCGCACACCGACGACGCCGACACCGCCATCATTCGACGCGTTTGGGCGCCTATTTTCGCGAGATTTCACGTCGACGCGGTGCTCAACGGGCACGACCATCACTTCGAGCTCACCCATCCGCTCGATGGCGCGGGCGCTCCGGTCGTGGCTCCCGCGTACGGTGTGACCTATGTCACCGCGGCAGCGTCTGGCGCGCCCTTGTACGGTCGCAATGTGACCCAGCCGTGGACACGAACGCTGCAGCGCACGGTGAACTTTGGTCTCTTGCGCGCGAGCAAGACCTCGCTGCAGCTTGACGGATTTCGTGTGGACGAAGCGGGCCTGCCCAGCGCCATCGTGGATTCGTGTGTGCACATCGAGCGCGACACCGACGGAAGTGCCCCAACGCATCGGCCCTGCATCTGAAATGCGTGCGATCGGCGCGCAAAATCGCCGGTATTTCGCGAGCGTTGGCAGAAGCACACTTGACCGAGTGGCCCGCGGTCTGCGATTGCACTCGGTGCAATGACCATTAAGCTCCAGCATCTCATCGGTGGCGAATCGCTCGACAACGGCGACGGTCGCACGTTTGAAATTCACTCTCCCGCCGACGACTCGCTCGTGGGCATCGCGCCCCGCGGGACCAGCGCCGAGGTCGATCGCGCGGTGAAGACGGCACGCGAGGCATTTGCCACGTGGAGTCGCATGCCCGCGCCCGCTCGCGGCGAGATTCTGATGCGCTCGGGGCGCATTCTTGAGACGCGCAAAGACGAGATCGCGGCCGTGATGGGACGCGAGATGGGCAAGCGTCTTGAAGAGGCCCGCGGAGACATCCAAGAGGCGATTGACACGGCGTACTACGCGGCCACCGAGGGACGAAGGCTCTTTGGTCGCACGGCGCCGTCCGAGCTTCCCAACAAGTTTGGCATGACCATCCGCCGCCCCATCGGCGTCGCCGGGATTATCACCGCGTGGAACTTTCCGATCGCGGTCCCGAGCTGGAAGATCTACCCCGCGCTCGTATGCGGCAATACCGTCGTGTGGAAGCCCGCCGAAGAAGCTCCCTGCTCGGGCGCCATGTTCGCGCAGGCGCTCTACGACGCAGGCCTCCCCAAGGGCGTGCTCAACGTGATCCATGGCCTCGGTGAAGAAGCCGGCGCTTCGCTCGTCGCGCACCCCAACGTGAGCTGCTTGTCCTTCACGGGCGGCACCGAGGTGGGCAAACTGATCGCCTCCGAGGGCGGAAAGACCCTCAAGCACATCTCGCTCGAATTGGGCGGAAAAAACCCGGTGATCGTCCTCGAAGACGCCGACATCGACCTCGCGGTGGACGGGATCCTCTGGGGCGCTTTTGGCACCGCCGGCCAGCGCTGCACCGCGACCTCGCGTTTGATCGCGGTGGGCAACGTCCACGAGCGGCTGCTCCCCAAGCTCATCGCGCGTGCCAAAGAGCTCGTGCTCGGCGACCCCGCGGACCCCAAGGTCAACGTCGGACCGCTGATTTCGAAAGAGCACCGCGACCGCGTGCATAGCTTCGTCGAGAAGGGCCGCAGCGAGGGCGCCGTGATGGTCACCGGTGGCGCGATTCCCACCGAGGGACCTCTTGCAAAGGGCTGGTTCTATCCAGCGACCATCGCAGACAACGTCAAGCGGGGCAGCACGCTCGCGCTGCGTGAGGTCTTCGGTCCCGTGCTCTCGGTCCTCCGTGCAAAGGACCTAGACGAGGCGATCGAGATCGCGAACGAAGTCGAATACGGTCTCTCGTCGTCGATTTACACGGCCAATGTCAACGCAGCGTTTCGTGGCATCGAGCGAATCGACGCGGGAATTACCTATGTCAACGCGCCCACCATCGGCGCAGAGGCACACTTTCCTTTCGGCGGCGTCAAGGGAACAGGCAACGGACACCGCGAGGGTGGCTGGGCTCCCTACGAGTTCTTTAGCGAGGTCAAGACCGTGTACATCGACTACTCGGGCGGGCTCCAGCGCGCACAAATCGATAACCGCCTAGACGACTGACGGGTGGGTTTCGCATCGCGATTCTCCGCGGTAGAGTCCCGAGATCGTGATGCATCGTCCTTTCGCTTGGTCCACGCTGGTCGTTCTATCTTCTGCGCTCTCGTTCGTCGCGTGTGCGCCCATGGAGGGACCGACCGATGGCCCCCAAGGGACCGACGCCACGCTGCTCGATCGGGCGTCGCAGACCGACACCGCGGCGATCGAAGACAGCGCGACACAAGAAGACACAGCGATCGTTCCGATGGACCGAACAGTGCCCCCAACGGACACGCGCGGTCCGGTCTCGTGCGTCGATTGGTGCACTTATTTGCTGGTCGAATGCGGTGACCCTCCGTCGCTTGCCAACAACACTTGTGTCGGTCGCTGCGGCACCATTGGCAACCCACAGAGCGCGGTCGCGTGCTTGCGAATGACCTCGTGCCTCGATCTCCGCGCGGCGATCTCGCGAGGCACTACGATCTGTGACCTGACCCCGCCGGGTGACGGCGGCACACGCACAGACGCTGCTGCGCCCACCGACGCGCGCACAGACGCCACCGCTCCGACCGATGCGCGCACAGATGCTGCCACGGACGCGCGCACAGATGCTGCCACGGACGCGCGCACAGACGCTGCCACGGACGCGCGCACAGACGCTGCCGCTCCGACCGACGCGCGCACAGACGCTGTCACGGACGCACGCACAGACGCCGTCGCAGACACGCGCGGATGAGTGACGCGCCCATCGTCGTCGAGGCGCTGGTGAAGCGCTTCGCAGAGAACGCCAAGCCTGCGCTCGACGGTGCTCAATTTCGCGTACGTGCAGGGCACTCGGCGTGTCTGCTCGGGCCCAATGGCGCCGGAAAAACCACGCTGATTCGCATTCTCACCGGTGCCCTCGCGCCTACCTCGGGGCACGCGCTGCTCTTTGGAGCGCGATCAGGCGATCCGCGCTGGGAGACCCACCGTCGCCGCGTCGGAGTCGTCCCGCAACTCCCTGGGATGTACCGCGACCTCACCGCGCGTGAGTACCTCGCCCTCGTGCAGGGAGTGTATGGCCGTGGGGACGTCGCCGAGAGCGCAAAGCGCCTGGGATTTACCCGCAAATTGCTCGCGCAAAAGATGGCCGAGCTCTCGGGTGGCTGGCAGCGTCGGCTGACCCTCGCCGCGGCATTGCTCCCCGATCCCGAGCTCATCGTGCTCGATGAGCCCACCGTGGGGCTTGACCCCGTCGCTGCGCGCGATGTGTTGGCGCTGCTGCGCGAGGCCATGAAGGGGCGCACGACGCTGCTTTGCACCCACAACCTCGCCGAGGCCGAACAGCTCTGTGACATGGTGGTCGTCTTGCGCGAAGGCCGGGTCATTTTAGACGAGTCGCTCACGTCGTTGCGCACGAAGGCTGCCTCAAGAGTGACGCTCGGATGCAACGAAGGAGCTGAGAAATTGCTCGCATTTGTGCACGCTGAGGCGCCCAATCTTCGCACCGAATCGCTGCGCTGGAGCGACGCCGTTGTGACCGCACCCACGATCGTTGGAGAGCACGTCAAGCTCTCGATGCACCACCCACGTGAGCTCTTGCCAGTGCTGCTCGGCGCGATGGTCTCGCACGGGCTCAGCGTGTACGAATGCACGGCAGGCGCGCCCACGCTTGAGGACCTGTTTATCGCCGCTGTGGGCGAAGGAGCGACCACGCCATGAGCGCACTGAAGACACTGTTGCGCAAAGAAGCTCTGCAGCTGATGCGCTCTCGAAGTGCGCTCGCCACCGCCACACTTTTGCCTGCACTTTTGCTGATGGTTGCGCCCTTGGGACAAATGGCAGCGCTGCTCCGCGCCGACCACAAGGGCTGGGAGACGGTGCTCCCGCCCAACTTTCGCGCGCCGCCTGGGCTCGTCGGGATCGAGCGCGACGCGTCGGTGTTGCTGCGATTTCTCATGGGATGTCTCGTCGCGATGGGAGGGCTCGTAGTGCCCGCTGTGGCCGCGTCGTACACGATGGTGGCCGAGCGTGAGTCGCGCACACTTGAGCTCTTGGCCGCGCTCCCTGTACGGATCCGTGACGTATTGGGCGCCAAACTCGCAGTGATTTTTGCCCTCGCGGTGGCCGTAACGACCGCGATGCTCACCCTCGATGTGGTCGTCATGCTGCGCTTGCATCTGGCCACGGTGCCCTTTGTGTTGAGCCTGTTTGTCTTGCTCCTCTGTGCGCTGCTGTACTCGACCGCGAGCGCGCTGCTCATGTCGCTCTTGGCGCGTGATTTTCGCACCGCGAATCAGCTCGGTGGCGCGCTCTTGGGTCCCACCACGGTGATCGCTGTGGTTGTGCTCGCGTATGGGCCACCGGGAGCGCTCGCCGTGCTCGTGCTCGCGCTGATCTTTCTGGTCGCCGCCGGAATCGCGCTGTACGTAGCCCTCCGTGTGGTCACCTTCGAGCGCTTGCTTCGCTGACAGACAATGTCCATCACAAGTGTCTGTCTGTTGCACGAAGGTGCGATCTCAATGCTAGATCCATGGCAGATGGACCCGAACGATGACGCTCGTGAGTGACACGCCAGAGCCCAAGCTACCGACACGCAGAGCGCCCACCATGGCGCAGCTCGAGCGCATGCTCGAAGAGCGCTTTGGGCTCAAAGGCTTTCGTCCGTGGCAGCGTGAGGCCATCGAGGCCGTGCTGCCCACGAGCTCGCGCGTATTGGTCGTCGCGCCAACAGGTGGCGGCAAATCGTTGACCTATCAGTTTCCGGCGACTGTGTTGCCGGGCGTCTGTGTCGTGATCTCGCCGCTGGTCGCCCTCATGGAAGACCAGGTTCGATCGCTCGAAGCCCGTGGAATTTCTGCGACGTATCTCGCCAGCAATCTCACGGCCAGCGTGCGCGCGGCCCGCGAACGAGGCCTGCGCGAAGGCCAATACAAGCTCATTTATGTCTCACCCGAGCGGCTCGCGTTTGACTCTGCGATTGATCAGCTCGCGAGGCTCAAGCCCTCGCTGGTTGCCATCGACGAAGCGCACTGTATCTCGCAGTGGGGGCACGATTTTCGGCCTGATTACGCGCGGTTGGGAGAGGTCCTGACGCGGCTAAACCCTCCGCGAGTGCTCGCGTGCACCGCGACGGCGACGCCGCACGTTCGAAGAGACATCCGCGAGAGCCTGCGGTTTGAGCCCGAGCGCACGGTCGAGATTCTACGTGGATTTGCGCGGCCTAATTTGCACTTCGAGGCGAGTTCAGTCGAGGGCCCTACCGAGGCACGCAAGCTCATGGAGGACGCCCTGAGCGCGCGGCTCGGCAGCCCCGCGAAGCCACGCGGTGGCGCGATTATTTATGCCGCTACACGCAAGATCACCGAGAAGCTCTCCGAACGATTGACCTCGCGCGGATGGAACAGCGCGGCCTACCACGCCGGCCTCGACGCCGCCCTGCGCACCAAGGTCTCTGCGCGCTTTGCCGCCAAAGACATCGACGTCGTAGTGGCGACCAACGCGTTCGGCATGGGGATCGATCGCCCTGACATTCGCCTAGTCGTTCATGCGCAGCCACCGACGAGCATCGAGGCTTACTACCAAGAGGTCGGCCGCGCAGGGCGAGACGGCGCGGATGCGTACGGGCTCTTGTTGTGCTCGGGTCAAGACATCGCGTTGCGGCGCAGGTTGGTCGAGTTAGGACCCGACGGAGAGCGCGCGGACGAGCTGTCCATCGCGCGAAACTGGCGTCTTTTTCGAGAGCTATTGCGCTATCTCGACGCTGGGACGTGTCGCCACGACTTTGTCCTTCGGTACTTTGGCGACGAGCGAGAAGTGCTCGGAGGCTGCGGCCATTGCGACATCTGTGCGTCACTCGACGAGCTCGAGAACGAGCAGGACGCAAAGATCGTGACGGCCACGGTGCGCAAGGCGCTTGCAGGCGTCGCGCGTGCAAATAAGCGCGCAGGGCTCACGTCCGTTGCAGAGATGTTGCGGGGCGTGAGCAACGTAAAGACCGAGCGCTTTGGCTTCACGAGGCTCACGACGTTTGGGCTCTTTCGAGATCGCCCGCAGGCGTGGGTCTTGTCACTCTTGCGTGGACTGTTGACCGCGGGCTGGGTCGATCTCAGCACCGGAGATTACCCGCTGCCCTTCGTGACCAAGAGCGGCTGGAAGACCATGACGACCGAAGAGCCCCTGCGCTTTCGGCTCCCGATCGAGCGACGAAAGCTCAGCAAAACTGCACGCAAAGCGAGCGATGGCGCCACGGGGCTCTCTGCAGACGATGCCGCGCTCCTTGAGCGACTCCGGACCTGGCGCGCGGGCGTAGCCAAGAGCCGCGAGGTCCCCGCGTATGTCATCGCGCTTGATAAAACCCTGCTCGAAATCGCGACGCGACGACCGCGCACACTCCAAGCGCTCCCGGCTATTTTTGGTCTCGGTCCATCACGCATTGAGCTCTTCGGCGAGGAGCTCGTCCGGATCGTCACGGGCAACCGCTAGAGCGCCGCGGAGATTTTTGGCGGCCCCTGTTGACGAGCCCGAATGCAGGCTTATCTGTTGTGTCGGTCGCGCTTCCCAGCGGCCTTCACAAGCGCGCTGTGTGGCATCCAAGGGGCCCTAGCACCGCGCACCACTTGCGTCTCTCACGCCGGCTTTGCGTGCCCTGTGGGCTTCGCACGGACGAGGCCGTGCGGGCGCAATTCATAACACCTCAGAAGGAACTCATCATGATCAGCCGTTTTGACCCGTTTAGCGACATTCAGCGTCTGCAAGATCAGTTTCGACGCGTGCATCAGCGCGAAGAACGCCCGCAATTTGTGCCGACGGTGGACATCTTCGAGGACGCCGAAGGCATTCATTTGCGAGCCGATTTGGCAGGGCTCAAGGCCGAGGACGTCCACGTGCAGTTCGAGAACCGCGTGCTCACCCTCTCGGGCGAACGCAAACAAGAACACGAGCGCGTGGCCGAGGGGTATCACCGCATTGAGCGCGCATACGGCCAGTTTTCGCGCTCGTTTGCGGTCCCGAGCAGCGTCGATGGCGAGAACATTCAGGCCACCATGCGCGAGGGAGTGCTCACACTCATGCTCCCCAAGAAGAGCCCCGCGCAGGCCCGTAAGATCACAGTCACTAGCTAACGGGTCCCGAACACACAGGATAGAGTGCTCGCGAGGATCTGGCGCACTGCTGCGAGCCCGCGCAGGGTAGCGTGCGCGCAATGAGCCAGACGCCCCCCGAACCCCACGCGACCCGCCCAGTCCAAACGCTCACGGTCGTGTTGTGTCTTTTGGCAGCGGTCTCGCTCGCGCCCCTTGGGCTCCCGCTCATCCTTGCGGCCTGGTGTGCCGACATCGCGAGGCCCCTGATCGTGTGGCTCGAGCCCAAGCTCGGCGGTCGCAAAGCCGCCGCGGCCCTTGTGCTCACGCTGGTGCTCCTGGTCTCTGCCATGGCGTCGGTCGCGCTCGTGATTGCCCTCGCCTCGGGAGGGCAAGAGCTCCTCGCAAACGCGCGCGCAGCCATCACAGGGGAGAGAGCCTTTAGCAGCCTATTTACTGCACAAACTCAGCATACGCTGCGAGACTTTCCGCGCGACTGGCCTACGCTGATGAGCCGCTATGGCGCCAACGTATGGACCGCGGCGAGCAGCGTCGCGCGGGCGTCGGCGAGCGCGATCATCGCGGTCATTGTGTTCTTTGCGGGGCTCTACACGTTTGCCGCCGAGGGCCCCGCGGTGGGCGTCTGGCTCACCCGCAACAGCCCTCTGCCCAAACGGGCGATGGAGCGGCTCACAGCGGCGTTCTACGAGACCGGACGAGGGCTCATCGTGGCGGGCGGAGGGACCTCCGTCGTGCAGGGACTCGTGGCGACCATCGCGTACGTCGCGCTGTCGATTCCCAACGCGTTGTTTCTTGGGCTCTTGACCGCCGTGTGTTCGATCGTGCCCATGGTAGGGACCGCGCTCGTGTGGATCCCGCTGGCCATCGAGCTTCTGCTCCGCGGACAGCACAGCCGCGCGGCAATCCTCGTGGTGGTGGGAGGCCTCATTGGCGTGATCGACAACATCGTGCGGCCCGTGCTCGCGCGCTTTGGCAACCTCACGCTGCCCATGTTGCTGGTGCTGGTCTCGATGCTCGGCGGGATCGCTCTGATGGGCGCGGCCGGCGCATTTTTGGGGCCGCTGGTTGTGCGCCTTGCCGTTGAATCCCTGCAAATTATCAAGGAAAAATCATCGAACGGCACAGAAGACTAGTTCGCGCCTAGCGTGCGCACGCTCTCGCTGCCAAACGCGGTGAGATCTTGCGACGGGGGGTCGCAACGGTTCCATCCACGCTCAGCGGCCATGCCGTTAAACTTGCGTGTGAGCCAGCCCGGAATGAGCATCGAGAACGTCCGCGCGATCCGGTTGGGGTCATCGAGGGTCTTGAGCATGCGCTCATAGGTCTCGTCCCCGTACGCCATGCGAAACGCCGCCGCTTGATCAGGCTTGCGCACCCAAGAGACCACGCCCATACGGTCTGCCTCGGGATGAAACTGCACCGTCTCGACGCCCGGCGCAGCCAAAAGCCCAAGCACCGCGACGCCCTTGTCGTCTTGGCCCTCTCGAGACTCGCGCGCCAAAAGCGAACCGCCGATCTTCTTGAGCTGCGCTTCGTCGAGGTCAATCGCCTCCCAGTTGCGGTGCTCAAACGCGAACAGACGATCGCCAAACACCTCAAGCAGCGGGTGCTCGCGCCCCTCTCGCGTGGTGTAAATCGGCATCACGCCAAACTTACGCGTCGCGCGGAGGGCCATCGTCGCCACCTTGAAATGCCGAACGATCATCTCAAACGAGTAGCAAACACCGAAGAGTGAGCGAGCGTTGTCACCGCGGCTGAGGGTGTCCTCGACGACACCATCGAGAAAGCGCGAGTAGCCCGAACACCAGGATTTTCCGTCGCCTTCGAAGGGCGAACCGGGGCCTCCTGAGGACAGGTACAGATCGCAATCGTTGGGTGGCATCTCGTCTTTGTCACGCGGCGAGACGTGCACGAGCTCAAGCTCAATGTCAGGGTTTTGTTTGCGCACGTGGCGATGAAACTCGGAGCTGATCAAGCGAAAGCAGCGCATCGCTTGGTTCTCGTGTCCGTCGTTCATGTCGACGAGGCAAATGCGTAGGGGTCTTGGCCGAGAAATCATGGCGTTGCGTGGGGCAATAATGGTGTCAGTCATGACGAGTCTCGTATGCACTCGGCAATGGGTCACACATCGTTCGCGACCGCTGCCTGCCGAAGAGTGACGCACGATACCCGAACAGCAGAAGGATGCACATTTTCCGTGTATTTCAACTGTGAAAGGTCGCGTTGCATCTGCGAATGAAGGGCCTTTTCTTTCAGGCAATCCGCGTGTGTGTGCGTGCGATCTAAACACCCACACACTGTCCAATCGTTTGCCCGAGCGCGCGTTCGGCAGCGTGTAGACTCCGCCGCGACAGACCCCAACATGGCTCATTCACGAACACAGCGTCCCTCAGGCCGCCCCTCGCGACCGCCCGCATCCGGCGTGTCACCCGCGCCAAATTCTCGCGAAATCCCGCGAGACTCTACGCCGCCGATCTTGCCCATCGCCGAGCGACTCAACGCCGACGACCGCTTCTCGGGCCGCGGTGTCACGATCGCGTTTCTGGACTCGGGCTTCTACGCGCACCCCGACCTGATCACGCCGCGCAACCGCATCGTGGCTTACAACGACGCGCTGTCGCACCGCACGTGGCGCAACACGATGCCCGAGCCCGATGCGTCCTCGTGGCACGGCATGATGACCAGCGTCGTGTGTGCCGGAAACGGCGCCCTCTCCGACGGTCGCTACAAGGGCTTGGCCCACGAAGCTGATTTAGTGCTGGTGAAAGTCGGCTCGATGTCACGTGTGCGACACGACGACATCCGCGCAGGGCTGCAGTGGGTGCTGGCCAACCATCGCAAATTCGACATCCGCGTGGTCAACATCTCCGCGGGCGGCGACTACGAAGCGAGCTACCTCACCGACGCCCTCTCGCAAGCCGCCGAAGAGTGCGTTCGCGCAGGGATCGTCGTGATCTGCGCAGCCGGAAACACCGCGCACTCGCCCGTCTTGCCCCCAGCGTCGGCTCCCTCGGTCCTGTCCATCGGCGGTTTTGACGACAACCACAACGCCCAGCCCGGCGCCCGTGGCCTGTACCACTCGTCCTTTGGACCCACGATCGATGGGCTGCAAAAGCCCGAGGTGATCGCGCCGGCGATCTGGGTCGCCGCGCCGATCCTGCCGGGCACCCCGACCGCCGCGCAGGCGTCACTTCTCGACGCGCTCGCTGCTGCAAACGACGAGCAAATTCAAAGGGTATTGGACGAGCACCGCGGTGTCGATCCCGAGCTCGACGCGGCGCGCGCCCGCGCTCCGTACCATCTTCGCAACATCGTTGCGCTCAAGCGTCGCAGCGAGAAGCTCGTCTCGGCACACTACAAGCACGTCGATGGGACGAGCTTCGCGGCGCCCATTGTCACCAGCATCGTCGCGCAAATGCTCGAGGCAAACCCCACGCTGACCCCCATGCAAGTGAAGCGAATCCTGATTGACACTGCGACCCGTCTGCCTGAGATCGACAGCGATCGACAAGGTTGGGGGGTGGTACAGCCCCGCACGGCCATCTTGCGAGCGCTCGAGAAGAAGGTCTGACGGCTGACCCGGCGACGTCGCCGGGTTCACTCAGTGACGGCGCCCACGCTGGCACGGATTCACCGTTCTCACTCTTTGCGCATGCGACGCTTCACTGGTGCTACAGTGCCGCCGCTGTGACTGCCGGTAGCGAAACAACCCCTGTGCCCAAGAGTGCTCCCCGCGTCGCCAAAATCCGCGCGCGCGCCAAAGAGTCCGCCGAGTTATCACAAGCGACCGCGGCGAGCCCCGCAGGGAGCTCGTGGCTGCGCGCAGGGCAGCTCTTCTTTGTCCTCGGAGCGCTGGCCGCAGTGATTCACTTTGGCGCAGCAGTGCGCGACGGAGAGACTCGGCGGTCAAGCGCGTCCCTTCTGCGCATGCTCGCGCCGGACTATCAGGGCGAAAACCGCACGGCACCAGACTTTAGCCTCCCGGACAAAGACGGGCGCACACACACGCTGAGCAGCCTGAGGGGCAGCGTGGTCGTGCTGCATTTTTGGTCACGGACGTGTCCGCCGTGCATCGAAGAGCTGCAGCGCTCGATCCCCGCGTTTGACGAGCTCGTCGCGGGCCGCTCTGACGTGAAGCTCTTGCTTGTCACCACAGATCCGGACTGGGCGAGCGTCGCGTCGCTGGTCCCCGAGGGTCTGCGATCGAGCATCCTGTTTGATCCCAATGGGCGAATTGTCACGCAGCGCTACGGGACGCGGCAGTTTCCCGAGACCTGGGTGATCGACCCGCGGGGTGTGATTCGCGCACGCTTTGATCACACGATTGAGTGGGATTCTGCAGTGTTTTTTGACTTTCTACAGTCCGTTCGATAGCCGCGGATTCAGCGCTCACCGAGGGACCGCCCATGCGACCGGAGCTCTTTACAATTCCAGGTGCGTGGCTCGCGGTGATCGCGCCGCTGATGGTCGCCTGGGGGCTGCTCTCGCTTGGGCTCTTCGCGTGGCTCACGCGCAAGGGTGTCTTTGAGCCGACCGAGCCTGCTGAAGCGCTCCCGCGTTGGATCGCTTGGCTCGCACAGCGCGTGGACAACCCGCTCAATGCGTTGCTCACTGCGGGCGCCGGGGTGGTCCTTGCGCGATACGCTGCACCTGTGAATTCGCTCGCAGAATTACTCAGTCACCGCGCCTGGCGCTCTGGCTGGCATGGCGTCCCGCTGCACGCCTACGGTGTCATGCTCGGCCTCTCGCTCGTCGCCGGATGGAACATCACCCTCCCCCTCGCGGTCCGCCTCGGCATTGACCGCGCCCGCGCCGCCGAGTGCTACGTCGTGACCGCAGCGAGCGCCGTCTTGGGCTCGCGAGTGCTCTATGTCTTCACCAATTTTCGTGAGTTTGTCCCGCCTGGCGCCACGTTTCCTTCGCTCGCGGCGATGATCTCTCTGCGCACCGGGGGCCTGGTCGCGTACGGCGGATTTCTCGGAGGACTGCTCGCGAGCGCCCTCTACGCGCGTCGACACGGCTTCTCACTCCGACGCTGGGCCGACGCTGCGGTGCCCTCGCTCGCCGTTGGACTCGGGCTCACCCGCATCGGGTGCTTTCTCTATGGCTGTGATTTTGGCTGTGTTTTGCCTCGCCAAACGCCAGCGTGGTTTCAGCGCGTGGGGTCGTTTCCGCGGTGGCTCGATGGACGCGGATCGCCTGCGTGGGTGCAACACACGCTCGACGGCGTGCGCATGGACGCCGCACGTTGCGTCGAGCAGTTCAACGGCGATTGGCACGACGGCGTCTGCCGAATCGCGGCGAGCGCCCACCACAGCGCGCCCGTACACCCCACGCAATTGTACGAGAGCCTCGTCGGCTGGTCTCTCGCAGTGATTCTTGTGTGGCGCAGCAAAAACAAGCGCTTTGATGGCCAAGTGTTGCTCACCGCCACCCTCGCGTATGGGCTCGCGCGCTCTGCCATCGAGATCCTCCGCGATGACGGCGACCGCGGAGCATTCGCTGGGCTCTCAACGTCGCAATGGATCGGGCTGACCACTTCGGTCATCGCCGCGGTGCTCTATCGACGTTGGTCCCGCGAGGCCGCAGCCGCTACGGTCCAAGCCCAAGCGCCGCAATCATCGCCGCCATCTTGACCTCGGTCTCGCGGTACTCGTCTTCGGCGACGCTCCCACGAACAACGCCTGCGCCTGCATAAATCCACGCAGAATCGCGGTGTACCAACATCGATCGCAGCGCCACCACCAGGGCCCCGTCGCCGCGTGCGTCAAAGTAGCCCATCGGCCCCGCATACCACCCGCGCGAGGCAGGCTCGTTCGCCGCGATCCACGCGCTCGCGCCCTCGCGTGGGAGCCCCGCCACGGCCGGCGTCGGGTGCAGCCGCGCAGCGACATCGAGCACCGTCTGCTCGCTTCGTAGCTCTCCCTCGATGGGCGTCCAGAGATGAACCAAGCTCGGGAGCTCGCGCGCGACCGGCTGCGTGGGCACCTCGAGAGAGACACACATGGGCCCCAAGGCGTCGCGAATCTGTCGCACTACGGCGTCGTGCTCGCGGCGAATTTTGTCACTTAACAAAAGTGATTCTGTCAGTGTTTTTACAGAATCACTCGCGGTGCGTGCGACACTCCCTGCGAGCGCGTCGGTGCTGACGCGGCGGCCGGCGACGCGCACGAGGCGCTCGGGGCTGGCGCCCACAAAACCGTAGCCCGAGCGCTCAAGCAAAAAGCGCACGCACGAGGGCTGCGCAGCCCCAGCACGCGAGACACAAGCGGCAAGATCAAGAGGCCGGTCGAGCACAAATCGCGAGCGACGCGCGAGGACCAGCTTCTCAAACGCGCCCGACGAGATCGCCGCGAGCGCTCGGTCTAAATAGTCAGACCACTGGGACAGCGAGAGGTCGTCGCGCCGAACGAGCCGGTGCTGACCGAGTCGCAGCGTGGGAGAGCGAAGAACGACGTCGTTGGCGAGCGAGAGTTCGTTGACACGAGCTCGCGTATTTTCGTGCAATTCGTCAAGCCGAAGGATCCAGGTGACAAACGCCTGCGTGCCAACCATTGCCACTCGCCAGCGCGGCAACGACCACTGCTCTCGCGGGTAGTACCCCCACCCGCTCGGCGCCCCGGGGTCGTCTGAAAAAGCAGCTCCGCCGTACATCGCGAGCGCAGGCGCGGATTCACATCCTGGCGCGCGATGCTCCACAATCCCCCGAAAAATCGCAGGCGCTGCGCTGCTTGCGAGCAACAAGCGTGGCGTCTCGGTGGTGTACGCAAGCTGCGCGACGGCCCCCAACGCGACCACCGACGGACCCATGTCTTGCGCGACGCCTCGCGTGTCCCAGACGAAGCGATCCCCCAGCACGTCGGTCGCCACCAGACGCCCAAATGCCTCGACCCTGCAGGGCGCTGTCAGCGCGACGAAAGCGTCACGGTGGCGCCGAAGACGAGGGCGAAGGTCCGCAATCGCCTCTTCCACAAACGCTGGATCGAGCAGTGGCGCATTCACCGAGTCCGCGATCCCTTAACAGAAGCACCGCCCCCTGTCGCGAGCTTGATACGCGACGAAGCGCAGGTTTCGCAGTATGTGTTTGGGCTCTGCTGTGCCTCGTAAACTCTCTCGCAAAGCTGCGGCTCTCGTCCGCTCGGTCTCGCTTCTCGCGCTCGGAGCTGGGATTTTTACCGCTTCGAACAGCGATTTCTCAACGCTCGAGGAGTCCCTCGCGAGGCGCGGGCTGCGCGCAGTGCCCGCGTCCATCCATTGGATCGATCCCGCCGATGCGCCCCTCCGTCGCGCGATGTTCTTAGCCCGCGCGTCAAGCGAGGGAGCCAAGACTGATCTCTTCATCGCGCACACACGGACCACGCCCGGCGATCGCGTCATCGCGCTCTCGAATGTGTACAACCTGTCCAACTCGCCGGCAGCCGACGAGGACCTTCTCACGCTCGACGCGACCGGCACTTATGCCGCGTTCGTCACGCGCGTCGAAGGGCGCGTCGATGCGCTCAGCGTGGTGGACACCCGCGGAGAGCGCGCAGAGCTTCCCTCAGAGACCGGCGCGCGGGTGCGGCTCGCGATCACGCGGTGGCAGCGCACGGGGAGGCCCACGGGGTACGGCATCGAGCGCTTTGAGCTCACGCACCCAGTCGAGCATGTTTCGCTGCGATTTGACCGCTCGAGTCTCCTCGCGACCTTGGCCCATCGTGTGCGCGTACGGATTGAGCCCGAGCGCGATTTTGTCATCCGTGAGCACCCCGAGCTCGTGCGGCATCGGCCTCGCGTAGCGGCCCAAATGGACGCCTGGGTCCCCTGGACGGTCAACCTCGTGCGCGCGGTCCCGTGGATTGGCGCTGAGCCCATCGAGATGCTCGAGTCCATCGCGTTTGGCGCCGAACATCAGTTCGCGCGATTGAGGCAGTCCACAGTCGGGACCAACACTGCGCGCGACGACGCGCAGGACCTGCAGGACGTGCTCTCCACCGGCACGCGCGCGACCCATGAGCTGGAGGGTCCCGTCGAAGATTGGCCCCCAGCGGCGCTCACGCCCATGACCCGTCCAGCGCTCCCGCACGAGGGCGAGTGGTCGCCGCTTGTGCAAGACGGCGACCCGTTTTCGCGCAGCAACGTGGGCGCGCCGTCCCCGATGTACATCACGTTCTTGCGACCCGATCCCGAGCGGCTCGACGGCCGCACGTTCTTCGCCGCATGGGATCCGCGACAGATCGAGCTGCACGTCGTGCCCGGGAGCGAAGAGCCCATCGGCGCGACAGGTGAAACAGGCACCGGCGCGATCCCCCGCGATGCCAGCACCATGAGCCGACTTGTGGCTGGCTTCAACGGCGCTTTTCAGGCCCTCCACGGCGAGTTTGGCGTGTTCGCCGAGGGGATGGTCTTGCTGCCGCCCAAGCCCTACGCGGCGTCGCTCATGTTGCTCGCCAACGGAGACCTCGGGTTTGGTTCGTGGCCACGAGAGCTCCGAAGCACACCCGACGAGGTCGTCGAGTTTAGGCAGAACATGACCGCCATCGTCGATGAAGGTCAGTACAACCCCTGGCGACGCGGATACTGGGGCGGAATCCACGGTCAAACCACGGACACGCACACCACACGGACCGCGATTTGTCTCACCCGCGCCAACCACATTCTCTACGCGTGGGGAGACCACATCGAGCCGTCTTCGCTGGGTCGCGCGCTGATCGCGGCCAACTGTCGCTACGCGATTCACCTCGACATGAACGGGGTCAACACGGGCTTTGAGCTCTACCGCGTGGGGCCTCCCGCTTCGCATCCGCCGCTCGAACACCCATTGATTAACAGCTTCGAAGCCGAGGGGACCATCTCGGGTCTTCCCGGGATGACCTACCGCGCCCGCAAGCTCGTGCGCCGCATGGGACACAACCTCCCGCGGTACATCCGCCGTGACCCACGCGACTTTTTCTACTTGTTGCTGCGCTCTGTGCTCCCGGGCCCCGCGATCAGCCCGCCGATTTCTCCGGCCCTCCCCGGCGAAGGGACCTTTCACGTCCAGGGCCTCGGAACCCAGCCTTTTCCCTGGCCCATGGCCCGCACGCGGCTGCGCCCGGACCCCACGCAGCCTGACCGATCGGTCAACCTCCTGCGGATCGACCCTCGCCGCGTTCGTCTCGCTCCGGCAGACACCCGCGAGCCCCTCGTCGCGCGCTTTGTGGGCGGCGCTGTGGCGCGCGGAGCAGGCGCCCCGAGGGTGACCATGTCGCGCACTGTGCAAGGCCCACGCTGGGTCATTGGCACCGAAGGAGACGGCCTCGCGGGCGAGACCCTGGCGCCCAACGCCGCGGTCCTGCGAGGTGCAGGGATCGACCGCGAAGGCTACCTCGTGCTCGCGGTGACCGACCGCGCAGTCGCCGGTGTGATCTCCCAGGCGCTCGATCGCGCCGGCTGTGGCCCCGCACGCATTGCTCTTGGCGAGGCCATCTTGACCCTGCCCAGCGGACAGGGCGCGCTCGGCGAAGCAGCGCCCGCAACGCTGCGCCCCACCCTCGCCCTCACGCCACAGGTCTGGACCGGCGCGCAGCGGATGTTTCCAGAGGTCACGCCCGTCTCGCCCTCGACGTGGATGCCCCCCATGCAGCGCCGCGTCCGGTACATCCGCAACCCCGACCGCGAGGGCACCGTGCGCGTCAACATCGTGGGCGGAGAGTCACTCGTGCTCCCCATGCGAGGATGGAGCCCCCCGGCCGACGCCGGCGCGAGCACACCGCACTAGAGCCCCGGCGACGTCGCCGGGTCCCTAGCTGGACTTGCCCGCCTTGCCCGCCTTGCCCGCCTTGCTTGCCTGGCTTGCCTTGCTGGGCTTCTTGCTCATCGCCGCCTCAAACGTGCGATCTACCTCGGCGATGGCCTTGGCAAACTCCGCGAGGCTCTCGCGGGTGAGCCCCACAAAGCTGATCTTGCCTTGGCTCTTGCGCACTCGCACACCCACCAACGGCCGCTTGCTGATCGCCTTGTCGAGCTGCACCAAGAGCGGGTCCGACGCCAGGCGCCTCGTAGCCCCACGGTTCTTCAGGTTAGCCGCATCGGTGATCTGCTTGATAGAGACCTCAGCGAGCGGAAGTAGGCGCTTTTTGCCGTCCATCTCAAGCGCGATACGCAGCGCATCGAAGTCCGTCCGTCGCAGACCCTTGGTGACCGATTTGGTGCCCTTGGCGTCGAGGTAGCTCAGCGCCGCGTCGATCTTGTGCACACCCAAGCGCTGCACATCGGCTTCGGTCGCGTGCCGCGCGACGCGTACATTTCGCCGCGCGACGCGCTCGTCCTCTTCGAGAACTTGAGCGCAAAACGCCGCGAACGACGTGATCCCAGCGGCGAGATAGAGCGGAGGCTCGTGGTCCATCATTTCGGCGGCGAGCTCGTAGCGTTGATCAAAGGTCTTGGCGCCGCTCTTGACCAAGGCTCGGAGCTTGCTGTGGGCGATCTTCCAGTCGCCGCGGAGCTTGGTCATCGCGTCACGATCGAGCTCTGCGCCGCGCGCGGGCTTCGGGGCTGTGACGACTTTGGGGGATTTTGCAGGCTTGCTGGCCTTCTTCGGCTTGCTTGAGGTTGCCATCGCGCGGCAGTGTCAGGCACGCAAGCCACGCAACGCAAGCGATACCGGCGACGTAGCCGGAATTTCGGCGACGTCGCCGGGTCCAAACCCGTAGAGCCACAACCGCAGCGAAGCACAGGCTCGGTAGCCACTAGGCAACCCGCGCCACAGGGCCCACACTGAGCGCGCATCGCTCGCCAAAGACTCGCCAAGTCCATTGGACTTCACCCCTCCCCCATCGAGAGCCTCTATGAAGCCCATTTTTCTACAAAAACCCGCGGTGTGTGCAGTGCTAGCCACGCTCTCGCTCGCGCTCACGGCGTGCTCTGACACACCGAGCATGCAGACCGACGCGAGCACCGATCGTGCGGCCCCACGCGACGGGACGGGCCTCGATGGAAGCGACGACGGCAGCAGCATGGACGCAGACGCGAGCGGACCCGGCGACGTCGCCGACGTGACGCAAGACAGCACCCCCGCGGGCCTCGGAGAGCGCTGCAACGCGTCCCGCCCGTGCCCTGGTGCGCTGGCCTGCGTCGAGGGCCTGTGTCGACTCGACTGCGGAGGCAACGCACGCTGCGCGACCCCCGAGCGCTGCTGCGCAGCCAACGAAGTGTGCGCCGGCGACGCCTGCGTTTTGCCCGGGATGGCGTGCACTCCTACCCCCGGCTGCGGAGGCGCGGGCGTCGGGCTCTGCCCCGAGGGACAATACTGCGACGCGACGATCATGCGGTGCCTCTCGACCGCCGCAGCGCGCATGTGCACTGTCCCCGCGAGCGCGTCGTTTAGGCCCGTCGAAGCCTGGTCGTGGACCGGCAGCCGCGCCAACCCGGCCTATCGCGGCGTGCTGGTCACACCGATCGTCGCCGACGTAGACCGCGACGGTGCGAGCGACGTCTTGGTCATCGCCTACCGAGACCCTCCGGCGGCGTTTGGCGGCTCGATCACGGCGCAATCGATCTTGTGCGCGCTCGCAGGTCCCGGGGACTGCGCAGGCGGACCTCGTGAGCTCTTTTGCACCGACCCAGCGATTGAGCTCAACGCGTGGGGCAACATCGCCGTCGCAGACCTGGACCAGACCGATGGGGTCAACGAGCTCACGATCATCGCGGGCCTCCGGCGCGGTCCCCTCGGTGGCGACGGCATCGTCGCGTTTAACGCTCGTGGAGCTCGCCTCTGGGAGGGACACACGGCCGCAGGCCCCTCGAACCCCACGGTGTACGCCGGAGGCATCGCGATCGCGGACCTCGACGCAGACGGGCGCGCAGAGATTATCGTCGGCAACAGCGTGTTTGATCACACCGGGCTCTTGCGTTGGCGAGGCACGGGGACCTGCTGGGGCACATTTGGTCCGCACTCGTTTGCCGTGGATTTGTCCTCGCCACCCGACGGTCAGCTAGAGGTCGTGTGCGGCAACACGGTCTACGCGAACGACGGCCGCGTGCTGTGGACCGGCGCCGGAATCGGCGGAGGCTGGGGCGGCGCGGCAGACTTTGACTCGGACGGAGTCGGCGAAGTCGTAGTGATTTCTGCGGGCAATATTGCAGCGTTTCGCAACGATGGGCGCCCCTTCGTGGCCCCGACGACCTTCGCGTCGCTCGGGCTTGATGGCCAGGGCGGCACGCCCACCATCGCGGACCTCGACGCCGATGGGATCCCCGAGATCGGCATCGCCGGCGCGACCCAGTACGCCGTGTTGAGGGTCGCCTTTCGTGGGGGTGTGCGCGTGTTTGAGCGCGTCTGGAGACAGCCCGCGGACGACGCAAGCTCGAGCAGCACGGGCTCGGCGATGTTCGATTTTGACGGCGACGGTCAGTACGAAGTGATCTACCAAGACACCTGTCGCGCGAGGGTATTTGCAGGCCGAGATGGCGCGGTCGTGATGGACATCCCCAACATCTCAGGGACCGCAAGCAACTACCCTACGGTCGCGGATCTCAACGCAGACGGACGCGCCGAGTTTGTGCTCGTGAGCGATTCTTACTACGCACGCTCGGGCTTGATCCCGTGTCCGGCCACCACTCCAAGGACCGACGGCGTGCGAGTGTTTCGCGACGCAAACGACAACTGGCGATCGACCCGCGGCATCTGGAACCAGCACACCTACCACGTCACCAACGTGTGCGATGGCGTCGATTCGGTCTGCGATCCAGCAGAGAATCGTCACGGAGCGGTCCCACGCCGCGCCCGCCCACCGTGGGCCGCGGGCACCAACGCGTTTAGGGTCAACGCACAGCTCGGCGCGATCGATCGCGCAGCGCCCGACCTGGTCACACTCTCGGCCGCGGCAGACGTCAGCGCGTGTCCGGCGCGTTACACAGTGCGCGCAGACATCGGCAACCGTGGATCGCTCGTGGCTCCCGGCGAGACCCCTGTGAGCTTCTACGAACAGGTCCCCGGAGCCATGCGCAGGCTCTTGGGCACTGTGACACTGGGACGAGCCCTCGCGCCCGGCGGCTCGGTCCGTGTGACCCTCCCGGTGATGCCTGCGATGCCAGGCCGCTTCGAGGTCATCGTGGTCCCGAATGACAACGGCATGGGCGCGCGACCCTTTCGTGAATGCAACACGGACAACAACGCCAGCGTGCCTCTCACAATCGACTGCACCCTGATCGGGTAGCCCTCAGGGCGGCGACGTCGCCGGATCTACACGCGACCAAGAAAGGGAAGGCGCCCTTTGGCCACGACGTCCATCTCGCGCTGGAGCGCGTCGCGCACTTCGGCATAGCAGCGATCGAGCACCGCGGGATCGTCGGCGTCCGCCGCACTGAGCGAGGGCCAACGGATCGCCGGCCCAAACGCCAGCGAGGTCTGCACCGGCAGCGGAACATACGGAAACAGCCCGCTTGTGAGCCCCCACGGGAGACTCAAGACAATCGGAAACACCTGCAATCGAAGCCACGAACGCGTGCGCAGCAGCTTGGCAAGACCGTCCCCGCGCGTGAGCACCACGAACTGCTCATGCGTCCCTGCGCTCACCACCGGCACGATCGGGACCCCCGTGCGCAAAGCGAGCTTGAGAAAGCCCTTGCGACCGCCGAGCTCGATCTTGTATCGCTGCGAAAACGCACGCGTAGAGTCAAGATCACTCCCCGGATAGACCAACGTAATGTGCCCCGCGCGCAGAGCTCGCTCGGCACCCGTGTGCCCCGCGCGCAAGATCCCGCCACGACGCGCAAGCGAGCGCAGCGTGGCGGTGGTGTGAAGTAGGTCGTGCGAGAGCGAATACACGGGGCGTGACGGCCCCAAGTGGTCCCAGAGCGCGAGCACGGTGAGGGCGCTGTCGCTCACGACGATCCCGCCATTGTGGCTCCCGACGAGCAGCACAGGGCCCTCGCGAGGGACGTGCTCGATGCCGCTCACTTGCCAGCGAAAATAGCGCTCGGCGACCGGCCGCAAGACACGCATCCACTGCGCTACAAAGGCAGGATCGCGTGCGTCGAGGTCGTCCGCGGCGAGCTTGCGCTCGGGGTTCACAATGTACTTCGCGACCGTGTGCGCGAGGCCAACTGGAGTGATCAACGCGCGCCCCTCGGGCCCCAGCGCGTCGAGCAGCTCCGCGTACCATTGGCGCAGTTCAAAGGGCTCAGCCATCAGCGGTGCGTGATGCTAACCGCGCACAGAGGGCCGAGATGCAGCCCGTTTGCGCCGAGGTGTCGATTTTGTGCGCCGGTCTCCGAGTGATCTCGTTCTGAGTGCAGACACGCAGCACCCCAAGACGAAAGAGACACCATGAAGACCAGCGATTTTTCACGTATTCTGCTGACCTTTGCCGCCCTCGCCTCCCTCTCGGCGGCCCCGACGCGCGCCCACGCATGTGGCCCTTACCTCTCAGACTCCGAGCTTGCCGACCGATCCGCGCGCCATGTGCTCACGACCTACCTCACGGCCCTGCGCACACACGATCGCCAGACCGCGGGCACCCTGTTCGCGACCACCGCGAGCATCTCTCAGGGCGACTACCGAGGCTGCTGTCAGCCAATCTCGTGGCCTGCGCGCTCATGGCTTGAGCGCTGGCCACGCGCTCGGCCCACGTCCGTCACCCTCCTCAGCCCTCTAACCCTTCAACCCAACCACCAATGGGTCGCACAGGTCCGCGTCGCGCGAGGCGCCGTCGTGCAAATCGAGAGCCTCTACATCCACGTTGACCCGCGCTCTGGAGCCGCCACCATCGAGCAAATTCTCACGCACAATCCACGCTCGGCCGCGTGACATGGCTCACTCGTGTTGCGTCGCAAAGACACGCTCGACGCTCGCGTCTAGCTGGGTCGAGAGCAGCTCATCGAGCTCAGCGCTCGCCAATCCCAACGTGCGTGACAATTGCGCGCGCGTTCGCACATGCAAGAGCTCTTTGGCCGCGGCGACCCATCGCACCGCGGTCGCGCGATGGACACCGTACGACTCGGCGATGCGCTCAAACGTCACGCCCCGCAAGACATGCATCCGCAGAACAGCGCGCTCGCGAGGCGCAAGCGACGCCGCAGCCTCTGCAAACGCGAGCCTAAACGCAGCCTTCGCCTCCACCCGAACGCGACGCGTCGCGGGGTCCTCGGCAGCGTGAACCCACTGATCAAAAGCCACCGAAGCGTCGCTTGCCTCAAGCTCGCTCTCAGGCCTGCGAGCCCTGCAAAGATCCAGAGCGATTCGCGTCGCGGTCACACGCACGAGCCCCGCCAAGCGCCCCTGCCCCGCGTAGCTCTCGAGCCTGCAGTGGCCATCGTCGCCCACGAGCAAGAGCCGCTCGCGGGTGCGCTGCATCACCTCGTCCAGCGCGTCCTCGCTGAGCTTCATGGCCGACAGCATCCGCGGGATCTGGGCGATCCAGCGCTGCTCGAAGGTCGCGAGCGCGGCGCGATCTTGTCTCGCAATCGCCTGCACAAACGCATGCTCGTCGTCTACTTGCACAGCCGCGAGCGTACCAGCCGCGCACACAAGACTGCTACGCTCAAGGCTCCTCGCGAATGACTGGTTGCCCCGACGACACCGAGCTCTGGTCCTTTGCCGAAGGCTCACTGAGCGAAGAGCTTCGCACCGCGCTGGCCTCGCATGTCGACCACTGCGCCTCGTGCGAAGAGCTCGTGTCAGCGCTGATGGTGCAGTCGGGCGAGAGAGATTCGCCAAGCAAAAACACTGACCATCGCACCATCGGAAGCTACACCCTGGAGACGCTCTTGGGCCAGGGCGCGAGCGGCGAAGTCTGGGAAGCTCACGACCCCTCACTCGATCGTCGCGTCGCGATCAAGCGCCTGCACCAAGCCCGCGATCACGACCCCACCGCGCGCGAGCGCATGCTCCGCGAAGCGCGCGCGATGGCACGGCTCACCCACCCCCATGTGGTCACCGTGTACGAGGTCGGCACGCACGATCACCGGGTGTTTGTCGCGATGGAGCTCGTCCGCGGGCGCTCGCTCCGCGCAGTGCTGCGAGAACCGAAGTCTCGCCAAGACAACGTGCTTGCCCGCGTCGCGTGGGTGCTTCAAGCGGGCGACGGTCTCGCCGCGGCGCACGCTCAAGGGGTCGTGCATCGGGACGTGAAGCCCGACAACATCTTGGTCAGCAGCGAGGGCATTGCGAAGATCACAGACTTTGGTTTGGCTAGAGAAAACACAGCAGATACTCAGGATCTCACCTCGATAGATCTCGGCCTCACCGCGACGCATACGCTCTTAGGGACGCCCCTGTACATGGCGCCTGAGCTCTTTGACTACGAAGCCGCGACCGCGCAGTCGGACCTCTACGCCCTCGCCGTCACGCTCGTCGAAGCGATCACTCAGCAGCACCCGTTCAACCCGCGCTCACTGGACGATCTCCGTCAGTCACAGCGCAACCCTGGGCTCGCTCTGGCCCGCGCGTCTGAGCGCTGTCATCGCGACGAGGCTCGCTTGCTCCGCGCGCTTTCACCGGTCATTTTGCAGGCAATATCTCCGATTGCCAAAGACCGCCCTTCGGACGTGAGTGCGTGGATTGCCTCCGTGAGGCGCGTGTTGTCTCGACGCGCGAGGCGCCCCCAGTGGATCGCCGCCACGGGGCTCGTGCTCGCGACCACCGTGTTGAGCGCCCTCGCGAGTGGCACGTTGCGCAAGCCCGCACCCGAAGATCCCTGCGCCGAGCGCCCCGACGAAACCGTGATTTCACCTGCAATCATGCAGGATATTGCGAGGAGCTTTGCTGCGAGTTCGCTCTCTTATTCGACCGTCGCCCTTCGCAACGTGCGCGAGGCGCTCACCTCGTTTGAGCGTCAACGCCACGACCAGGCGACCACCCTCTGTCGCGCGGCGCAACAACACACGCTCTCGGCGCGCACGCTCGACGCGAGGACGTCGTGTCTGCACCGCGCACAACAAGCGCTGCGCGTCGTAGCGCAACGATTGCGAAGCGCCGACGAAAGCACCATCGTCGCCGCGCGAGACCTCAGCGAGCAGCTCCCGTCACTCAGCCGCTGTGCCGAGCTGCGCGACACAGCGAGCGCTGCGGCCCTCTCGGCAGACGCCCCTGCACACCGCGCGGTCGCCGCCCTCGTCGCCCAAGGGAGAGCCGAAATATCCGCAGGTCACGCTGATAATTCTTTGGTTTTTCTCTCTCGCGCTTCGCAACAAGCGGGCGCGGCGAACCTGGGCCAGCTCCAAAGCGAGGCGATGCGTCTGCACGCACACGCGCTGCGCACGCTTGGCCGATCGTCGCAGGCCGAACCCCTCGCCAGGCACGCTGCCCTCGAGGCCACAGCAGCGAGTGACGACGACGGCGCAGCACGCGGGTGGCTTGAGTATGTCGCAGCCCTCGGAGAGCGCGGCGCGTGGCGCGAGACCCTGGAGGCTCTCGAGCAAGCAGACGCGTCCGTGCGACGCCTCCAGGACCCTCGCCTTCAAGCCACGCTGCTGTTGCTTCGCGGGATGGCCCTCGCGAATCTTGGGCAGACCGCAGAAGCGCGCACTGCCCTCGCGCGCTCGCTGACTTTGCGCGAACGATCCCAAGCGGACACCGCGGCCGTGTACAGCGCCTTGGGCAACATTGAGCGCATGGAGGGACGTCTCGACGCGGCGCTGGCCCAGCACACGCGCGCGAGACAACTGGACGCAACGCGCTGGGGCGAGGCTCACCCAAGCGTCGCTAGACACGAGCATAATCTCGCAGGAATCCTGCGGCGAATGAACCAGCCCGACGCCGCACGTGCACGCTATCTTCGCGCCCTCGAGATCCTCGCGCACGGACCCGAGGCGGGCGACGCGCAGCGCGGATTGACCGAGAACAGCCTCGGGCTCCTGGATCTCGAGCAGGGGCGCTATCCCTCGGCGCAGACGCACCTCGCGCGCGCTGAGACCCTGCTCGAAGCGACCGCACACCCCGATCTGAATTTGGCCCGGCTCAACCGCGCGCTCTTGATGCTCGCCGAGGGACACCCCGCCGACGCCGAACAGCTCGCCCGCAGAGTGCTAGTCAGCGAGTTGACGCGATTTGCGAGCGATCACACCCGCCCTCTTCGTGCCCAGAAGGTGCTCGGACGCGCGCTCTTCGCGCAAGGAAAGCTCCGCGAGGGCCGCGCGCTTCTCTCGCAGTTGGTCTCTCAGTTTGCAGAGAATGTGCAGATCAATCGCGAGACCGAGGACGTCTTGACCGAGGCTCGCGCGCTCCTCGCCGAGCACCCCTTGCGAGCCCCTGCGCCTCGGAGGCCACAGACCTCGGCTGCGCTTACACCGGCTGTCGCTGCACGGGTTGAGGCTAGCCCGATCCCTGCGCCCGCACTGCCAGTGTCCACGCAGGCGACACCGACTTCAGCGCCAGACGCGGGTCGTACGGGGCCACCCCGGCGGGTGTTTTCGAGCGGTTCAGGGAGCTACGGTGCTGGGCAGAGCTGGAGCACCGAGTGACTTTTGACTCATCCGGCGACGTCGCCGGGTCAGCGCGCTATTCGGTCAGCTGCATCACGTACTGATCGTGACCTACACCCGCGTTGACGAAGTCAAAGCCATCGGTTCGCACAGTGTCGGCAAAACTCCCAGCCACCAGCGCGCTGCCAGTGGGCTGAAGCGCGATCGCGTTCGCATAGAAATTTGCCACACCGAAGGTCTCAATCGAGCTCGCCGCACCCGTCGCTCCGAGCACCGCCGCGACCCGACCTACGAGAGGCCCTGGGGCCATCGCGCGACCCGCAAATCGCGTCGTCGCATCGGCGCTACCATAGAACGCAACGCGCACGTTCTCGCTCGCGTCGAGGGCGAGACGCTGAATTCCCACGGGGGCGTTGCCGCCTCCAGCGCTCCCCGAGAGCCACTGAGCCACGCCGGTCGCAGCGCGAATACGCAGCAAAATCCCGCCTCGCGCCGCACCGTTGAGCGTGAGAGCGCCCGCGGTCACAGCGCCCTCGGATACCCCAGCGACGTAGTAATCACCGCTCGAACCCACGGCGAGGTCTTGCAGCGCGACGTTGCCCGCAGAGGTGGCCGAGCCCGCATGGACGGCGACGCCGGCGATCGTGAAGCGTCCAAAGAACGCGTCAGTCAGGGCGCCAGCGGGGAGCGACAGTGGACCCAGCTGCGCGATTCCACCTGAAAAATGACCCGCAACTACGATATCACCGCTTGGCAACACCGCGAGCGAACGCAGCGACTCAGCCGCCGCGCCTCCAAACCGAAAGAGCCCTGTCGGCAGGCCGGACCCAAGGTCCAAGGTCGCAATAAAGCTGTCGGTGCTCATCGAGGTCGCGACGCTCCGCACGCCCATCACGTGCGCACCGACGTACGTTCCGCCCACCACGAGCCCCGCGGATGGATGCAGCGCCACCGCAGTCATCACGCTGCAGGTCGCGTTCGGAAACGTACTTCCCCACACCACATCGCCCGTCGCAGACGCCACACGCGCGACCCAAGAAGCACAGCCAGCGTTCAGCGCGCCAAGGTCGGTCATGCCGATCATCGCTCTGTCACCTTGCCCGCTCCCAACCACAAAGAGGTCGCCCGAACTCCGGTCGATCAAGAGCCGCTCGACGTTCATATCGCCTGTGATTGCCGCCGAAATCGTTCGTGACCAGCGCACCACGCCTCGCGCGTCCAGGGCGATCAGGACGCCGCCCTCGCCTGGTGCCAAGTGCGTCGTCGCGCCCACCGTGAGATCCGAAGTGTACGAAGCAAGCACGTACACACCGTCGGGACCCACCGCGACATCCATCACGCGTGGGGTGTCATCGTTGCCGTCTCCCCACGTCGTGCGCCACGCGATGCGTGGACAGCGCGTATCCGAGATCTCACAACCATCTCCGCCTCGACCGAGGTCACCGTTGCAGTCCAGAAACCCCCCGTCGCACACGAGCGCTCCGCAGGCGCCCGCAGTGCAAGGCGTGCTCGCGTTAGGCTCTGTGCGACACGAGCGACCACAGGCCCCACAATGCAACGCATCGGTCGCTAAGTCGCGCTCACATCCGTCGCTCTCACTCGCGTTGCAATCGCCAAACCCTGTGCTGCATGCGAGCCGACATGCACCCGTCACGCAGACAGGCGCCGCGTTGGGATAGGGTCCGCAGACCGCCCCACACGCACCACAGTTGCTCGGATCAAACGCGACGTTTGTGCAGCCCCCGCCACAGCTCATCATGCCCGCCGCACACGTCGCGACGCAGCTCCCCGCAGAGCACACTTGACCGCCAGGACACGCAGCGCCGCAGCTGCCACAGTTCAACCGATCGGTCTGCGTATCCCGACATGCGCCGCCGCAATTGCTCGTGCCCAACGCGCAAGTGAGCGTGCACGTGCCAGCCGAGCACACCTGGCCCGCAGCACACACGTTGCCGCAAGCACCACAGTTCAATCGATCGGTCTGCGTGTCTCTGCACAGCCCCGAACACTCGCTCGTCCCAGCCCCGCACGACACCGCACACACGCCCATCGAGCAGACCTGCCCAGCCGCACATCCAGCACCGCAAGCACCGCAATTTACCCTATCGGTCTGCAAGTCACGACAAGACCCCGAGCACTCGCTCGTCCCTGCCGCGCAGGTCGTCACGCACATGCTCGTCGAGCACACACGACCCGCCGCGCACGCGTTGCCGCATGCACCGCAGTGATTGCGATCCGTCGTTGTATCCCTGCAAATTCCCAGGCAATCGGTCGTCCCAGCCCCGCACGACACCGCGCAGACGCCCATCGCGCAGACCTGCCCCGCAGCGCACGTGTTGCCACACGCGCCGCAATTCGACCGGTCCGTCCCAAGATCACGACAGACCCCGCCGCAATCCGAAGTCCCCGACGCGCAGGTCGCAACGCACGCGCCGGACACGCACACCTGCCCGCCCACGCAGGCCGCTCCACACGCGCCGCAGTGGGCGCGGTCGGTCTGCAAATCGCGGCAGCTGCCGGCGCAGTCCATCGTGCCCGCCGCACAGCTTGAGACACACGCGCCCGCGCCACAGACCTGCCCGGCCGCACACGCTCTGCCACACATCCCGCAGTTCGTACGGTCGGTCTGAAGATCCCGACAGACTCCTCCGCAGTCTTGGGTGCCCGCGACACAGCTCACCGTGCACGCGCCCATCGAGCACACTTGGCCCGCGGGACATGCCGTATCGCATGCCCCACAGTTGCCCCGGTCGGTCGAGAGATCGCGGCAGACGTTCGCGCAGTTGGTCGTGCCGACCACACACGTCGTGTCGCACATCCCAGCTGAGCAGAGCTCGCCCGCAGCACACGCACGGTCACACGAACCACAGTGCGCGCGATCGTTCTGCAGATCGCGACAGGCTCCACTGCAGACACGCTGCCCACCCATGCACGAGACATCCTCGGACACGTCGGGCTCGGCGCCATCGGGCACATCCATCGCCACCCGATCCATCGCGACGGCATCGCGCGCGACCGTGTCACGAAGCTCTGCATCAGGGACCTCCACGGGAGGGACCGGAGGCGAACACGCCGAGCCCCCCAGCCCAAGAGCCAACGCGATCCGAGAAATCGAGCGCAAGTACACGGAGTTTTTCACTGCTTCTGGTCCTAGTCTGCACCCCGAGAGATGCGATCGAGACACTTCACCGCGTGAGTAAAAACTAAACAAGCAGCTTCTCTGGGGCTCTATTTTTGTATGTCGCCAAAACCACTCGTTTCAGGCTTCACACTGTGGCCCGCCGATTCTGTGCGCCGATCGCGCGCAGGGTGCGTTCTGCTGTCATGAAAAACACAACCCGCCGCGAAGCCCTCGCGTCCATCGTCGCGACCTTCGGAGCCGCCACCGTCAGCGCGATGACCCTCCGTGGCAACGCGATGGCGGCGACACCCCGCTGCACTGCCACGCAACCCGACATCGAGGGCCCTTACTATCTCCCCAACGCCCCCACCCGAACGTCGCTCATCGAGCCCGACATGGCCGGCACTCCGCTGGACCTCGCCGGGACGCTCCGTGACCTCCGCTGCATGCCCATTGCACGAGCGCGCATTGAGCTGTGGCAGTGCGACGCTCACGGCCAATACGACACACGTGGCAGCCGGTTGCGGGCTCAATTTGAGACCGACACGCGGGGACGCTTTGCGCTGCAGACGATCGTCCCTGGGCGCTATCTCAACGGGCCCCAATATCGCCCTGCGCACCTGCACATGAAGATCTGGCGCGGTGGCCGTGCGCTCACAACGCAGTGGTATTTTGCAGGAGATCCGTACAACGCGAACGACCGGTGGTTTAGAGCCGAGCGCGCGCTCACGCTGGTCTCACAGGCTCGCGGCGTGCGCGCACAGCTAGACGCGGTCGTGCGATGACCTCGCGTGTGGAGCAATAGAGCTTGAAGCCCAGTGCGACCCGCGCGACCCTGAGCGGCAACGACCCATGTGGAGCCCAGAATCACGCAAACAACGCGCACGAGACCTCAAAGGACTGCACGACAAGCTCTTGCGGTTCAGGCAGCTTACCGATCGATTTAGCGGTTATTTTCCAAGCGATTCAGACCAGACCCGCACACTCCTTGGCCTGCGAACCAAGATGGAAGAGCTGCAGACCAAGATCGCAGATCGCCATCGCCGCTTGGCCAAGGGCGTCGTCAAGATCGGCGTCGTAGGCCTCGAAAAGCAGGGAAAAAGCGCATTTTTGTCCGCTTGGCTGCAGAGCGAGCGGCTGCTCCCGAGCGAAGCCGAGCGCTGTACGTGGTCCACCACGGTGGTCGAACCGGGCGAACCGGGACAGTACCGCGCGGTCGTGAAGTACTACGCAAAGGCCTCTTTTGAGCAGCGAATTTCAAGCTATTTTGACGCTCTTGAGGTCGGCAGTGTGGGCCGCTGGGAGGCCCTCGATGACGCCGAGCTCATGCGGCTTCGTGCGGTCTATGCCCAACGCAAAGGGCACGAGGTCGATGACCCCGATCGCGCGAGCAAGCGAGACATCGCCGCCATCGTAGAGCTCAAAGAAATCAGCGCGTCCCTGCGAGACATCAAGGCACGCTTGGGTCGCGCCGACGAAGAGCTCACCGCGAGCACCCTCGACGAGCTGGCTGAGAAAATTCGCCCGTTTATCGCGCTCAAAGACACGCGCAACGACAAGCCCTACGTCGGTGTTCGCGCCGTCGAATTGGTCACCGTGATGGTGCCCGTGAGCGGCGCAATGCCTGGCGTCGTGCTCATGGACCTCCCCGGCATCGACGCGCCAAGCGACAAAGCCCGACGCGACACCCAAGAGGCCCTCGAAGACGAAGTCGACGTCACGATCTTTGTCAAAGACATCACCCGCCCGTCGCTCGTTCAGCAAGAGATCGAGCTGCTCCGCACGATGCAGAGCGCGGATCGCTCGGTCGCCCTGCGCGAGCGTGTCTTTGTCGTGCTCACAAAGATCGACATCTTTGACAAGCCCGACGAGACGGGCAACTGGCACTGGGCGCTCGCGGCGCGAAATTTTCGCAGCGAAGGCATTGAGCGGGTGTTTCCATACTCGAAGGTATGGGCGCACCAAGGCGTAGACGCCAAGCACCCGGTCGCCAAGCAAATCCAGGATTTCTTCGGAGAAACCCGCCCCGTCAATGGCCTCGACAAGCTCCAGTCCGCGGTCGCTCAGTACCTCGCGACAGACCTCGAAGCGATCGACCGCCGCGTGATCGCGCAGTTTCGCAAAGAGTTTGGCGAGATCGAGACGCAGCTCAAGGGCACGCTCATTACGGTCAAAGATTCGCTCAATCCCGGCGAGTTCGAGCGCCGCAAAGAAGCGCAGTTTGACCAGCTCTGGAATCACGTTTTGGCGGGCGAAACCCCACGCGGATTGCTCCCGTCGATGAAGTCTCGCCTCAGCGCTTTTCTCGACTACGAGCTCAGCGAGCAACAGCGCAACGCGCGCGCTGCGAGGGCGAGCAACCGCATCGACGAGATCCGCAAAGACCTCTACGACCGGATGACCCCCGAAGAAGCCGAGGCCCTCCGCCGCCAGACAACCTCGCCCGGCCTCATGAACGAGACCTCGGTCGAGATCCAGATGCGCAACCGCATGCGCGAGCGAACGGCGGCCAAAATCACTGGGCTCGGCGAAGACTTTCGCAGCTCAGCGCGCGAGAGCATCGAGCGAATGCTCCAAGAGATGTTTCTGCACGCGAGCTACGACGGCGGCAAGCTTGAGCTCTTGCTCCCCACAGGCCAGAGCATGCTCGAGCGCATCGAACGCCTCGGCCGCTCGGGTCACGTCTCTGAGAGCGTCCTGCGCTATCAGAACCGCGAGCTCGCCCGCGCCGACGTCGCGTTCGAAGTGCTCGCCAGGTATTTCGCCAGGCAAATCATTGATATTCTCGACGCTACGGACGAGCGCGATCGCGAGATCCGAGAGCGCGAGCTCGCGGGCCTTGAGCAGTTCTTTGGCCTGCAGATCTCAGACAAGGTCAACAGCGTCGCGCCCGCGATGTACACGTCGCAGACTCCCGGTGCTGGCGCAGCAGGCATGGGCAGCGGCTCCGTCGCAGGGGTCGGCAGCGGTGGCTTTCCGACCGCTACACCCGCAGGATTTCCGACGGGCCCCGCGAGCTTCACCGCGAAGGTAGCCGCAGCGTTTGGGCGCGATGGCAAGCCCGCGCCTGCGAGCGAGCCAGCAAAGGCCGACCCGCCGCCGATCCCCTCTGTGGGCCAGCGCGATTGGTCTCGCATGCTCAACCGGATCCGCAGCGACGTCGACCGCATCTGCAACTTCCTCGACGCGCTCGCACGGCACCCGCGAGGCCTTCAAAAATACCACGAAGAGGCGATCCGTACGGTGCACGACGCCTGGTTCGACTCCGAGGGCGAGCAGTCTCTGCGTCGCTGGGCGCGCAGCGAATGCACACGCATTTGGCCTGTGCGCTTCTCAGCGCTCTCGCAAGAAGAGAAGCGCGCACGAGACGACATTGTCGCGCTTGAAGAGCTCTTTAACCCAGCCCCAGATGTCGTCGCCTCTGAGCAAGAAGACCTACGGCGCTAGCGAGCCATTTTCGCTCGCTCAGCGCCACCAACGGCGGCGACGAAAGCGAGGTTGCGGCTGCGGCTGGGGGATCTCTACGTTGATGGTTTGGGGCTGTGCGGGCTGAATCATTACGGGCTGCGCGATGGGCTGTTGCCCGTTGATCACGACCCCCTGCTGTCCTTGCCACCCTTGGATCGCGCCAAACGGTTGCGCCTGCGCGACCATGCCGGCCCAGCTCTGGACACTGTAAGTTCCCTGCTCAAATCGCGACCCGTAGCTCGTGACGCGCAGCGCATACACGCCGGTCACTCGTGGCGTAAACATCAAGCGCGCGTGGGGAAACCCAGCGCCGTCGTCATCGCTCGCGAGCTCTTGTCCCTGAAAGTGAATCGACGCGACGACATCCAAGAGCTGGTTTGATTGCCCTGCCGCTTGCCCTCCTGTGACGACAAACGTGACCGGCTGACCTGCCTGCAAATACACAGCGTAATCGTCCGCGAAGCCACCCTCCTGGCGATGAAACGAGCCCTGTCCCAGCATCCCGGTGATCACATGGCCGACCTGGTATGGGCGCACCTGCGTCTGCAATCCAAACGCACCCGGCTGCAGCCATTGCTGCCCGATGTTCTGTGGCCGCGACCAGTACCCGCGACGGTGGCCCCAACCATTGCCACGTCGTGACCACTCCGGCTCGACCCAAACATAGCCCTGCTGAGGAGGCATTTCCCAGTGCCCTGGCACCCACTGACGGCCCTGGGGTGTGGGCTCCCAGCGTCCAGCGATCCACACTTGACCAGCCTGCTGAGGCTGTGACCATTGGTCTTGCTGTGGAGCGCCCCCGGGCCCAAACGGATCCACGATCACCTGCGGCGCCATCCCGAGCGGAGCAGGCTGCCAACCCTGAACCTGAACCTGCCCCTGCTGTCCTGCCCACTGCTGCTGTTGTTGCGGCTGTCCCTGTTGGACAACAACGACACCCTGCTGATTGGGCTGACCATAAACGACCGGCCCACCCACCTGCACACCCACCTGAGCGGACCCAGTGACAGTGCCTTGTTGTTGGACCTGAACCCAGCCCGCTGGAGCCTGCTGTTGCACGACGACCTGAGCCGATGCAGGCGCAGACACCAGCACCACCCAAAGACCAACGACTGACTTCACACGTGTTTCGCTCTTCATGACTTGGAACTCCGTTTGGATCGCAGAGAATGCTTGAGAAGGTACTAGCAGCAACCTCTCGCCAGAGACACAGACGCGGCAGCGGACGCGTAACTTCACACACTCAAGAAATGAAATAGCGCGAAATAGATGCTGTGAATCGCGGTTAACGGCGGCATGTGTACGCTGGATTACAGAGCTGGTGCGGCACGGCCGCGGCTACTTGCTCTGACGTTTGCGGAGATACCTGTGGGTGCTCGCGGGCACATGCGAGTGGGTCACCGCGGGCGCGCTCGGCATGGGCGCGACGACCAGTTTTCCCTGCAAAACGCCCTTGGTGGCGAGCAATCGATCCGAGGCTGTCTTGAGCACGTCCGCGGGCCCACGCAGCACAATCACCTCGAGACAGTGCTCATGCGTCATGTGCACATGCAGTGTCGATACGACAAAAGCCCCAAGGTCGTGCTGCATCGCGTTGAGCCGCTCGGTGAGCTCGCGCACGTGGTGGTCGTACACAAGGGTGAGCGTCGCCGCCACGGTCGCGCCACCCACGGGCGCATCGTCGGCAAGCGCAGCGCGCACGAGATCGCGAAGCGCTTCTGAGCGCGTGCTGTACCCCCGGCGCGCGAGGAGGGCATCGAAGCGCTCGAGCAGCTCGGACTCCATGGCGACGCCAAAACGAAGAAGATCGGTGGACATAGACCTACCGTGAAGATGCAGTAATTTGGGTTGTTTTGCAGGCTCTAAAAGCTAAGGCTGGTCTTCTCGAACGAGGACAAACCAGTTGTCCATGTCCTTGCCAGCACGCGCCGCGCGCCCGATCGAGACGTGCTTGCTTACGCCTCGCATGAGGTCTTTGGTTCCGTTGTAAATCACGCGAGACAGTCGCGCAGAGTTGGGCAACACGGCTGGCCAACCGGGCGCCCCACGCGGCGGGACACGCGTGTAGTCAATGAGCACTTCGTCGTCCGGCACGTTGTAGGCAACGAAGTACCCTGGACCGGTCACGAGCTTCATAATCTGCTCGTTGTAGCCCCAGAGCTCTCCGGGGTGATCTTGCTGCGGCGCCCTGCAAAATCGCTTCTCAAATCGCGTAAACACCGGCAACGAGTTGCGACCGTGATGCACGACCTGGGTGAGCTCACCGAGACGCTCGGGGACAAAGTCCTCGATCGAGAGCTTGCGGACACCCTTGGCGGCGTCAAACAGCTGGGCCTGTTCGCGCGCGCCGAGATCACAAACGTGGCGCACTCGCTCGTGGTGGGTCATCCCGTCGAGCCGCGCGGCGAGCGAGGCGATGTCCATAGGGCTGCGAAAATACTCGTGGAGTGGATTCATCGTGGGCTTTCGGCGCGTGAATTCAAAGAGAGCGCAGGGCAATGATTAAAGTAGAACAACACTGCGACGCTCTTACGGTACGCTGGGCCCGCTGCGATGACGACACCTGCAAAGCCCCGCGCAATTCTGTTTGATCTCGACGGAACGCTTCTCGACTCGCTCGACTCGATTGCCGATGCGATGAACGCGACGCTCAGAGACCACGAATTTCCTACCCATCCACGCGAAGCCTATCGCGCGTTCGTGGGCGATGGCGTTCGCGCCTTGGCCGAGCGCGTCGTGCCCGCTGAGAGCCACGGAGCCCTTGATGAAATCCTAGCGACTTTTAAAGAACACTATCGACACACGCGCGAGTTCGCCCCGCCCTATCCTGGGATCTTAGCGATGCTAGAGATCGCAAAAGCGTCAGGAATTTCCATCGGAGTCCTCACCAACAAGCCCGACGACAGCGCCCGCGTCGTAGTTGCCAAGCAGCTAGGCAGCGTGGGCTTCGAGCACGTCCGTGGCGATCGACCCGACGAGCCCCGCAAGCCCGACCCCGCGGGCGCACTCGCGCTCGCCGAGGCCATGAAGGTCCCCCCAGCCAAATGCTGGATCGTAGGAGATACACCCACGGATCTTAAGACCGCCGCGGCGGCTGGGATGGTCGGCGTAGGGGTTCTTTGGGGGTTTCGTTCGCGCGAAGAGCTCTCGGCCGAGAAGCACAGGATCTTGGTCGAATCGCCCGCAGAGTTGGGCGCGCTGCTCGCCAAGAAGACCAAGAAATAGCGCGACCCGGCGACGTCGCCGGATGAGCGTCCGGTGCCTCAGTTGAGCGAGCATCCCCGCGCACGCCCTGGAGGCATCAAGGGCGGAGCGACGACGACCGCAGGAGTGTTCGCTCGCTGCGCGCGTTCGCCTGGCTCAAAGCAACGGACGCGGCGAAACACCATGGGGTCGTTGACGGCGCGGCCCCCGTCGTTGTTCACACTCTGAAATTCTTGAATCGCCGCATCAATCGTGCCCGAAAAGTTATCGGGATTGTAGCTATTGAAGCGTCCACAGTGCGTCGCCACGACCCGATACTGGCTTGAGCCAAACCGAATCTGTAGCCCCTGCGCCGAGCCTGAAGCGGGCATCTCGACGGTGTAGTCACGCAGCACGCGCGGCGAGCACTGAGGAGGCTCGACGTCTCTCTCGGTCGCGTACCAGACCCGCGCAGTGATCGTCCCCTGCAGCTGCGATGAGCCCGGACTCGCGCGGTGAACATCCAGCGTGACAGCGAACCAGTTTTGGTAGCTGGGTTCCCACTTTTTTCCGCGCCATTCGCCCTCGACCGGGTCCTCACAACGCGCCGGCGGAGGCAGCCGCGCGCGCTGCTCTTCGATCGATGCGGGCGCATTGGCAGCGAACAAAACCACACCAAACACAGCCAATACAGCCGCGCTTCGTAGCCCTCGGTCCCATGCGCTGCGTGCCATATGTCACCCTCCGTCTACCCGGATACGGCCCCCACAACAAGGGCAACAAATCACACAGAGGGTACGCCTCGCGCTCGTCTCGGTGTAGCGTTCGGGGCATGCGCAATCTACGACTGTTCGGCACTTTGGCGGCGTCATTGGCACTTGCATCAAACTGTGGCGTCGACCCTCCGGCGATGGACGGCGGGGCAGACGCGAACGCAGACGCGATGGGCCAAGACGACACCGTAGACGTCGCGTTGCAAGACGACACTGGACCGACGGGCTGTACGCGCACGTTCACGTTTACGCCGGGAACCACGCCGGATTTCGATCCCATGACGGTCAGCCCGACCCGAGCGGCCGCGGGACGATTGACCGCAGCGACGTTGCCGGCAAACCCCTCTGGGTTGCTCGAACACCGCGCCGGCGACTTTGTCCTCGCCAATGATCGAGTCGCCGCACTGGTCGGAGCAGCGCGTCCCATCTCGGGCTACGTCCCATGGGGCGGAAAGCTCATCGGACTCACGTCGGTGCGCGCCGGTCGCTTGGTCGATCCTGCGGACTTCAACGAGGCCATCGTGACCCTCGGGCGATTTACGCTTCGCACCGAGTCCGTCAGCGTGATCAACGATGGCCGTGATGGCATGGCCGCCGTCGTCCGTGCCGTGGGAACGACCGCAGCGATTCCCTTTATCGACGAGTTCGCGAGGCCTCTCGCGGGGCAGCCCCTGGGCAACCTGAGCGCCGCGCTTGAATACCGACTTGAGCCAGGCAAAGAGCACGTCGATGTCTTTGTCCTGGTGAACTCTACGCGCGCGAATCCCACGCCCATCGCGCTGTCATTGCATGGCTTCTTTCAGCGCACGCGCATGCCGCTCTATTTCGAAAACCGCGGATTTGTCTCTGGCGACACTTCGTCCGCTGGGCCTCAGCCCTCGCTCTCGTTTGTCCACGACACGAGCACCTCGTACGCGTGGATCGACCCCAACGGGCCACTGACACCGTTCTTGTACGTGTCCGGGTTCGATGGCTTTCAGGCACCTGAGTTTGAAATCGGCGCGTGTGAGCAGTGGCGCAGACACGTCGCGCGGGTCGTCATTGGCGGCCCTGGCCTCGATGGTCTCAAGAGCGCCGTCGCGCGCACTCGGATGCAAACGCAGCGCGAAATCCGCGGCAATGTGACCGACGCGATGGGCATGCCCGCGGCCGGTGCGCGCGTGCATGCGACCTCGGCCGACGGCACGGCACATCTGACGCGCGTGGATACCGATGCGATGGGCAACTATGTGCTCCATGTCCCAGCGGGCATGGGCGTCCGGCTGCAAGCG
The DNA here is from genome assembly GCA_030694465.1 of Deltaproteobacteria bacterium. Lineage (GTDB taxonomy): Bacteria > Myxococcota_A > Polyangia > Polyangiales > JAUXYJ01. Next base: position 279,482 of record JAUXYJ010000023.1, read on the forward strand.
TGGCGCGAAGGCGACGGCCCAAGCCCCACGCAAGATGTCCCCGCGGCGACCGCGATGGCGGCGCTTCGGTTGCCTGCCGTCGGGACGCTCGACATCGCGGTGACCGACGACACCATGACGGCCCTGCCCGCGAGGATCTTGGTTGAGCCTGTCACTGGCAGACCCTCACTACTCCCAGCGTCGCATGGTGAGTTTACACCAGGAAATAACCGCAACTACGTGCTCTTTCCCGTCGACGGCCGCGCCAACGTGAGGCTCCCCGTCGGCCGCTATCGTGTGATCGCAGCGCGAGGCTTTGAGTACGAGATCGCGAGCAGCGAGATCGATGTTCTGGCAGGCATGACCGCCACCGTGAGGCCGGTCATTCGTCGCTCGGTCGACTCGGCAAACATTCAGTGTGGTGATTTTCACATTCACACCAATCGTTCACCCGACGCGCCCGACCCCGCGCGATACAAAATCGCTTCGCTCGCTGCAGACGGCGTCGAAGTCGCGGTGCGCACAGACCACGAATACGTGATGGATTTCGAACCGTTAATCGCCGAAATGAACCTCGGCGCGTTGATGTTTGGGATCCCCGCTCTCGAGCTCACAACCTTCACGTGGGGACACTTCAATGTGTTTCCGCTGACGCCCAACACCGCCGAGCCCAACAACGGGATTTTTCAGTGGTCCAACCGGCTCCCTCCCGCCGTGTTCGCCGAAGTCCGCGCGCGGCCCGAACGCCCCACGATCATCATCAACCACCCGTCTAGCTTCGCCGCGGGCGGTGCTTACTTCACCGCGGCCCGCCTCAACCCCATGACGGGACAGTCCACGCGCCCCGAATACTGGGACACAGACTTCAGCGCAGTCGAGGTCTTCAACGACTCGTCGTTCGAAGAAAACCGCATGGCCTCGGTGCGCGATTGGTTCGCTCTGCTCAACGCAAATCGCCGTGTATTTGCAGTCGGTTCGAGTGACAGCCACGCGGTCTTGCCCGTGTCAACAACCGGCTATCCGCGCACGTGCATGTACCTCGGGACCGACAACCCCCGGATGCTCAGCAACAACCAAGTTCGAGACGCGGTCGCGCAAGGGCGCGCTGTGATTTCGGGCGGCGCGCTCATCACAGCCACAACGCAGGCAGGCGCCGTCGGACCGGGCCAAGAAGCGAGCGGCGTGGGGCCGATGGCGGCGTTTGACGTGCGCGTTCAGGCGCCGACGTGGGTGCGGCTCACCGAGCTCGAGACCATTGTAAACGGCGTCTCGATGGGTCGTCAGCCTATCCCCGCAGCCCCTGCGATGAGCGCAGAACGACTGCGCACCACCGTGAACGTCGCGGTTCCAGCCACCGGTGGCTGGGTCATCTTTGTCGCCCACGGCCTTGAGCTCACACCGATTTATCCCGGTCGCACGGCGTTTGGGAGCACAAACCCGATCTTCATTCGTCGTTAAAATATTATTATTATCAAGCACTTACATCGCTATGGCTACGCCACGAAAACGGTCCCTTCAGATTCTCTTGGCGTGCGCTGCGCTCACCCTCTCCGCGTGTGAGCGGACACCTTCGCCTCCGCCAAGCGCCGAGGGCGCGATGGAGCTGCTTCGGCGAGGTCTGGTCACGAACGACACGGTCGCCTTGGGGCTGTCCACAGACGCTCCGTTGAGCGCAGACATCGCGTACCTCCGTGCGGCGATTGAGGCCATTCGCTACGCAGGCCACGGGCACGGAGACCACAATGAGCAGCTCTCACCCTCGCTCTTTGCAGCGACCTGGGAGGCACACCGAGCCCACCCTCCCGAGGCCGCGGCGCGGTTTCGAGACGCGATCCCGTGGCTCGGCACTGGGCGCTGCCGGATCGAGGCTGCTGTGAACAGGCCGGACGCGTATGAGACGCTGGGCCCGGCCGATCCAGGGTGGCCCGAGTCACTCCGCGCGCGGCACAGCGAGGTCCAGCGCGAGCTGCAGCGTGTGCGTGCCCATCGCGTTCGATGTGCGCCTGGCGTTGCGCTGACCGTGGTGCTGACAACACCGCCGCGATCTGGTGAATTTCCAAGGATTTTGGACGTCCGTCGTGAGCAGCCCGCTGGGTGAACCTTCGCGCATTGTGCTTCGAAGCGCGCTAGGCTGTCGCTCGTGTCCGGTCAGCCCCCCATTGGTTCAGCGCAATCTCCATCGCCCGGCGCCGCGGTGAGCCCAACGAACGAAGAGATCCCCTCGATTCCGGCTTTTCCGACGAGCGCGGGCCCAGCCGGGACCCCCGGCGGCTTCGCCTCTCGTCGCGTGATCCCGACGATCCCTGCGACGGGCTCGATGCTCCCGACGGTGCTTCAGCTGCCGCCGAAACGCACGATGACCCCGTGGCTCATTGGTCTCGGTGTTTTCGGTGGATTTGCTGCGACGGTTTATCTCTTTCGCGCCGCGCTCTTGATCGCTTTTGCGGCGTTCGCCATCGCGTATGTGTGCGCTCCGGCGGTGGCCAGACTCCGCTCGTTTCGGGTCCCACGCTCGCTCTCCATCTTGAGCGTCTTGCTCGGCGGAACGACCATGATCGTAGGCTCCTTTGCGCTCGTGATCCCCGAGATCCTGCGACAGCTACAGATCGTGATTCAGTCGCTCCCGCACTACGCGCAGGTCGTACAACGCGTGTGGCTCCCGTGGTTGCGCGGCTCGCTGCACCTGCGCATTCCCGCACGCACCGACGATGCGATGGCGCAGCTCGGGCTGCGCGCGAGCAGCATCGGCGCCTCGCTGCCCAACGTCGCAACGTCCAGCTTTTCTGCAGGCGTCTTTGTCCTCGAGGCGCTCTTCACTACCCTCATCGTGATCACCCTCGCGTACTATTTCAGTGCGGACTACGACCGCATTCACGAGCGAACCATCGACCTGATCCCTCATCGCGTGCGCCCCCAGGTCAACGCGCTGTTACGCGAGATGAACGAGACGCTCCGGCATTTTATTTCAGGCCAATTGCTCGTCATGGCGGTCTTGGGGGGGCTCTATTCGGTCGGGCTCGGCGCGCTCGGAGTGCCCGCCGGGTGGGCCATTGGGTTGTTCTCTGGCGTGATCTCGTTTGTGCCCTACCTAGGGTTCTTTATGGCGCTTGGGCTCGCGCTCTTTATGACCGCGGTGAGCGGACAAGGAAGCGCGCACTTGCTCGGAGTAGCCGGCGTGATGGTCGCGGTTCACATCCTTGATCTGTCGCTGATCACCCCGCGTATCGTGGGAAATCGCACGCGATTGTCCCCAGCCAGCGTGATCATTTCGATGCTGGCCGGCGGCGCCGTCTTTGGCCTCGCCGGGGTCTTCTTTGCGATCCCCGCGGCCAGCATCATCGCGGTGCTCGTCCGTCACTTCGTCAGCTTGTACAAAGAGAGCAATTACTTTCTGACCGACTCTGACGTGTCCATCGCCAGCGTCCCGATCACGGGCGTGCCCTACGAGATGTTGGCAGAGCTCGCCGGCGAGCTCGACCCCTCGCCCTTGGCCTACCGTCCCCGAGGCTCACGTCCCCCTCCCGAACCACGGACGCCGAGCGCCTCCCGTGAGGCTGTCCCAGAGCCCGTCGCCCCCTCGGACGCTCATACCCCCTAAGGACGCCCCCAGAGCCCCTCACAAGGGCCCCCAGGGGGCTTAGTACCCCATCGACGAGAACGCATCGGCGTTGGAGCCGAGCGCCGCGGCGCGTGACCGCGCGGGATGGGCGACAGCGTCGACGGCGCGCTCACGAGACCGACGCACGCCCGCCTGCTGTGCACGAAGGTTTGCGCGCACACTCGCAGGCGCTGCGCTCGCGACCGACTCCGCGCGCTGCAACTGCGCCTCGGCGCGCTCAAACTCTTGTGCAGCCTGGGCAGCTTGGCCCTGGTTGAGCATCTCGACCGCGCGGAGCTGAGACTGCGAGGCCGCATTCGACGCAACCATGGCGACCACGCGTTGGTCTTGCGCAGAGGGCGCCGACACCGCGGCGATATCGACACTTGCCTGGACATTGAGCGGCAATCGCTGACGACGCTCGGCGTTGTGCGCGAGGTCGCGGTAGACCAGCTCGGTCCGCGCCAGAGACACCGTGCCCGCTTGTGCCGCTTGGACACGCGCACGGACGAGCAGCTCGCGATGTTGCCCGCCAAAGAGCGAACCCAACGGCACCTTGAGCGCGCCGTTTTCAAGCCGCTCAAAGCGCGCCGTCTCGACGCCGAGCAGCTCGACGCCAGGCGCGGGCTGCAAGATCACGTAGGCGTCGGTGGCCTGTGTTTGGTTGAGACGTTCGAGTTCTCCCTGCAAAATTGCAGCCATTTGCGATGGGTTCTCGAGATGATAGAGCCTGCCGGCCGAGCGCACTGCGAGCGCGCCGAGGGTGTGCTCGTCGTACTGAAGCCCTACGCCAATCGCGCTCACCTGCACGCCGTAGTCCGTCCCGCCGGCCGCGAGCAGGCCAAGCTGATCAGGGCTCGACGGACCCACGTTGGCCATGCCATCCGAGATGACGATGACCCGACGCAGACCGTGGGTCGCGGGCGCGTTCATCGCGTGGGTCTCGCCGACAGAGAGTCCGCCGTAGAGATTGGTGCTATCGAGCGGCCGCAGCCCAGAGATTAGCTGCATCAACTGCGCGCGCGACGCGTTGGTGAGCAGCGTCGGCGGGGCTACCTGATAGACCTGCGAAGCGAACGCAGTGATCGAGACGATGTCACCTTCGCGGAGGCTCTCAAGCAGGCTGCTCGCGGCCAGCTTCGCGTGATCAATGCGTCCCTCGGTTGCCATCGAGCCCGACACATCGATGACCACCGCGAGGTCCATCGGCGCGCGCTGTTGGACCTGCACGGCTTGGGGCACATCGATCCAGAGACCCACGTGCGTCTCGACGCTCGCGCCCACAGAGACAACAGACTGCCCCACCGCGCCGCCGATCCACTGTTGTTGCACTTGCACGGTCGTGGGCGAGCGTTGATCCGAGCCTCCGGACTGCACGACGACCTGCGTGGTCTCGATCCGTGACCCGGCGCCCGCACATCCAGCCGCGAGCGCGAGCAGCGAGGTGGCCAGCGCACAGCGCGCCATTCTCCAAGCGTTGGCGTTGGGCGCGAAGACATTGGACCGATGCGTTCGTGTCGAGAGACAATGTGGGGTTGGCATTGCGAGCGCTCCTGCTTGGAAATTCGTACGTATTTTGCGATTCGTGGTCGCGAGTCGTTTCGCCCGATGGCCACACCATGGCCGCACGGATGCGTTGGCTGCTCGGAGAGCGCAGAGCTCTTCGGCAACGCATCGGCACAAGACAGGGTCGACACGCAACGAACCGAAAACGGGCGCGGCGGGTCGTGGCACCGAGCCAATGATTGGCTCGCGGTGACGTAATGCCCCAAGACGCACAGGCCCCAAGATCGGTCTATCCGAGCGCGCTTTATTGCCGCGGGCGAAGACTTCGGCGCGAAGGCCGGCGGCTGAGCTCTGCCAGAGCGTCGCGCAGGGTGCTCGCGAGGACCTGCAGCTGAGCGTGGCTCTGCCCTTGAGGCCCCAACGCGCCCACGGTCTGAAGCCAGGCCTCCGCGGTCGTCCGCCAGCGCTTAAACTTGAGGGTCTCCGAGGGCGTCGGAGTCGCCAGGAGCGCGCGCCCTTCGTCCAGAAGCGTCGCGATCTGGATCAGAAAGGCCGCGTTTTGGGGGCGCGGCTGCGTGGGTGATTCGCGAGGCGCCTGACGCTTGGGTGCGACCGAGTCGCGCGTCTTGGGAGGTCGACTTGACTTGGCGCTAGGCGACGCATTGGACGTTTGCGAGGCACGTGCGACCTGCTGAAACGCTCCAGCGTCGTAGATGGCCGTGGCGCTTGCTTTTGCAGCAGCGATCGCGCCGAGATCGAGCGAGTACGCGGCGATCGAGGGGCGTGCAGGCTTGATCGCCTGACGATTTGCAGCCCCCTCGTCATCGACTCGCCCACCTCGAACGCGGGCCAGATCGTCTGCGGTACGCAGCACCCACGAGATCGCCTGGAGATGTCTGAGCTCGACACGCTCGGCACCGTCGATCAGCGCCTTGGCGATGACCACTCGGCGAGCCCGTGAGGCGCGCTCCGCGCTCAAGACCACCCCAGCACTTCGGATCGCATACACTTCGTCAGCGAAGGCCGCCGCCAGCTCGGCCGAGAGCTCGTACTCGCAGACAAAGCGCGACAACGTGTCGAGCGCATGGAGCCCCAACACGACGGGGGTCTGGCTCTGCCACTCGCGCTGCTCTGCCCAGATCGAATGCAGAGAATTCTCTGGGATTTCACCAGCGAAGTGTCTCACCAAGAGCTGCTCTTCAAACGCTCTTCGTGCGTCGTCCTTCGGGAGCTCGGAGCACGCCCCGACACAGACGCGCAGCCGCCCTGGCCGCTCGGCTCCCCCTCGACGCAGCACTCCCGCGGAGAGCAACCACGCGATCTGGTTGATCAGCACGGTGGGCGCATCGAAAATGCCATCCAGAAACGCGACATCCGTGTCTGCGAGCAGACCATATCCCGCGAGGCTGCTGTGCCGCTCGCTGGGCTCGATGGGCCCGAAGACCTCAAGGCCCTCCACGTCGCTCGACAGCATGTACTCAAAGTGCCGCCCATCGAGAAGCTGCGCTGCCCGCGCGGCTGCGGCGCCGCGACCGGTCCCAGGGGGTCCCACCACGAGGACGTGCTCACGTGCTAGGGCAGCGACCACAATTTTATCAAGCAATTCACTGCCTGCAACCAACCCACGTCGCCCCCCACTCAACGCTGTTCGAAGCAGAAGCAGCTCTCGCGCAATTGGAGCAAACTCGGACATCGCCACGCAACTTATGGCGAAGCGTAGGGCTCTCTGCAAGCGGGCGACGTATGCTTGGGGAAGCAATGATTGTGAGCAATGGTCAAAGATCCCTGGTTTTTGTGAGCGTTTTCTTCGTTGGGTGCACCCGTGACGGGAGCCAGCGAGGCGAGCCCCGAGGCGTTCCGATGCATGCGCAGGGTCGCGAATATCAGGTAATTTCCTGCTCAGGCGCGCAACAGAACCAGGTTCGCTGCCCGTCTAGCGCGCCCGTCGCGACGTATTTTCGCGGCGGCGTTGTGTGTCAAACCTATGAGTCACAGAGCCACTCGCCTCCCGTTGCTCCACAGTCGAGTGCGCACAACATTCCGCAAAGCGTGTGCGAATCTTTGCCGAGTGGATGCACGCCCGCACTCGCGGCAACACATCCGCGACCAGTGGCCGACCCAACGCCCGAAACGCTTGGACAATTGCAGGCCATGCAGGTCCGCGCGACTCGGTGTTCGGACGACACGTTTAATCTCGATCACGAGGTCTTTGACACCGTCACTCAGCGTCCCGTCGACGACATCGCGCAGGTGACCGCACAGACCGACTCTGTTCGGCGTGCATTTTCGCAGCATTTTCAGGACGGCAGCGCGGACATTGGGCCCTGCTGTCAGGCTGCAGCAAGCGCTCACGGGCCGATGTGCGTCCGGGTCTCGGTTCGCGCGGGCTCGGCGAATTTGGCTCAAATTGCAGCCCATTTCGCTGGAGTTGCTGCGAGCTTGCCCGTGTCGCTCCGCCTCTCGGTGACGCTCACACAACCCTCCGGCGCGCGCTGCACCGCCGACGATCCCGACTGTGGCCCCGTGAGCTATCGACACGGCTGCCCAGACTCGCTGGGCTATCGCCGCGGAGGCGTACGCGTCCCGGTGTCCAACGTCGTCAACGCGCCCCATCCGCTCGCAGGGTATGAAGGCGGGGTCTGTCAGCGCGATGGAGAGTGCCTCGTGGGTGGCTGCGGCAACCACTGCGTGGCTGCGGGCTCGCAGAGCTTCACAGCCACCTGCGAAGCGGTCCCTGCCTTTGATGAGGCGCTCTGTGGCTGCGTGCAGGGCGCGTGTCGCTGGTTTGTGCAGCCACAGTGAGCGCGAGACTCACGCGATCGGTGAGACCCGGTAGCGCACCCGAAGGTCTGCACCAGAGCGGCTCGTCAAGAGCAGCTCACCCTCACCCTCGACAAAGCTCCCATCCACATTTCGCCTGAGAAATCCCAAGGCCCACGGCAACGTGTCGTCAGGATCAAAGGTCGCCGTTTCGCCTCGATCGATCTCACGCCCAAAGACCCACAGCTCTCCGTTGTGCGAAGGTGTGAGCGCCACCCTCGATTGCTCGGGGCTGAGCATGATCCGACTCGCGTTTTGCACGCCATCGCGGCGCACGATCATCGAGGTGCCGTCGACGCCCCACTCAAGCAAGAGCTCTGCGCCATCGCTTGTGTCACCTTCGTCGATTTGTAGGACGTCAATGTGACTCAATGTGAGCGTGTGCGTGGCAGCGCCCGAGGCTCCGAGCGCTTTGTCGAAGGGACCAAATTCACCGGCCGCGAGGTGACCTGTCCAGGTCTCAAAGCGTCTCCCGTCACCGGCCCATCGCTGCTCTTCGTCGGAGTATACAAACGCGGCAGTGTAGCTTCGGAGTCGACCAAAGACGCCGCTCACGCCGTGCTTAATGGTCGAGCGCCACGTGCCCACGTCGACGAAGAACGCGTCGTTGTCACCGGGACTTGGCAAGGGAATTTGCTCGGGTTGATGCGTGTGTCCCGCGATGAGCACATCAAAGTGTCCCTCGGCCAAGCCCTCTTCGTGTGACGCCATGAGCGCACCACGCGAGGTCGAGTTGCTGCTGTCGAGCGACTGGGCTTTTAGCACTAAGAGCTCAAGTGAAGCGGGAGAGAGCGCCTGGAGAGCCTCACGCACAAGGGTCGCGATGGGGTCTGTCACGAACCTGAGCAACGCCAATCGGCCTGCCATATCGCGCACAAATGGGTCTTCGATCGCGTGGCGATAGGCATCGATCAGCACGGGCCTGAGCAGCTCGAAGGTCTCTTGGCTCGTGCCCCCTAGGCGCTTGATGAGATAGCGCACCAAGAGGGTCGGGGGCCGCACGTCATCGAACTCGATCAGCGCGCTGTAGAACGCCCGCAGCCGCTGTCCCTCCAACGATTCTTCGCGAAGAGCGGCCGCATAGTACGTGCGAAACGCTGTAGAAATCCTCGCGATCACGTCCAGCGTGACATAGTCCCCAAGGCACGGCTGCATGTAGTCCACGTCGCTCAGCGTGATGGGGCTGCCAAACGGGACCTCGACGCCGACGTTTGCGGGGTCGTACTCGTGTCCGTGCCGGACGCGCACGCCGTAGCCGTCAGAAAACGGACGGTCGACTACGTGATCAAAGGGTGCATCCGACGGGCTCATCGCCAGCAGCTCTCGCACGCGGGCGCGCACCGAAGGCCAAGCGTTGGCCAGCCGGTCGTGGTTGCCCGGGAGATAGCGCACGGTGATCACCGTGTCGGGGCTGAGCGAGCGCTCTTGGCCTTTGCGCTCAAGCACGCGATCCCTCACAAATCGCTGCAAAATGGGCCAGCAACCCGCGTTGTCTCTCGCGATCGCTTCGAGAATATGGTGCACACGGTTGCGCAGAGGGTTGTCCGCGCGATCGGGCCCGAGGGCCGCAGTGTAGGGTCGCAACGACGAGCCGCTGTCAAACCAGAGGGGCGTACGCAAGAGCTCAAAAATGTCGCCGTTAAAGATGAGCTCGATGTGTTTTGCTTGCGTGCGCTCAGCATGACGCATGACGTCGGCGAGCAAGAGCTGCAGAGCGCCTGGGCTCACATTGCGCCGCACACCTGCCTCGCGCACCACGCCCTTCTCGACGTAGCGCAGAGAATCCATCGAAACGTGCTGAAAATGCAGATCGCTGACGACTACAAGCATGGACCGTGTGTGCCTTTGACGCGCAACGTATCACGGCGTCCGAGCTTCAATCGCCGAACGCTTTGTGTTGACACCGGCCATGGGTGCTCTTGATACTCCCACGCTCGTTTGCCTTGGATTTTATGCGGATTTGCGCATATCCGAGGCTCACTTCTCGCGAGGGTCCGTCGTGGGCGCCTCGGATAGCAGACGGAGGGAGTTCCGAACGATGCGACCGCTACCAGTGCTTGCCGAGGGACGACTTGAGCAGGGCTTCTCTGAGACTAAACCCGCGTACAACCAGGCCGAGGCCATCACCGAGGCCAACCGATGCCTGTATTGCGAAGATGCCCCGTGCATCAAGGCGTGCCCCACAGGGATTGATATCCCGACTTTTATCCGCAAAATCGCTACTGAAAATACTACCGGCGCTGCACGCACCATCCTCCGCGAGAACCTCTTGGGGTACTCCTGCGCGCGTGTCTGTCCCGTCGAAGTCCTCTGTGCGGGCGCGTGTGTCTACAACGCCTGGGAGCGCCCTCCGATCCAGATCGGGAGGCTCCAGCGCTTTGCGACCGAGACCACGCTCTCACAAACGCCGATGAGCTCGCTCTTTGCGCGCAAGCCTTCGACCGGCAAGCGCGTGGCGCTCATTGGCTCAGGGCCTGCCTCGATCGCCGCCGCAGGGCTGCTCGCGATGGAAGGCCACAAGGCCGTGATCTTCGAGCGCAAGAGCGTCCCTGGCGGGCTCAATACCCTGGGAATCGCCCCGTACAAGCTCAAGGGCAACGACGCACTCCAAGAGATCCAGTGGATCATGGACCTCGGCGACATCGAGCTGCGATGCGGCGTCGAGATCACCCAAGACGACAACGACCACAGCGCGACCAAGGTCTCGGCACAGTCACTCTTGCGAGACTTCGACGCGGTGTTCTTGGGCCTGGGTCTTGGTGCTGACTCGCGGCTTGGCGCCCTCGACGAAGACGGACCCGGTGTGTACGGCGCGGTCGAGCTCATCGAGAAGATCAAGAGCGACCCTGCGTTTTCACTCACCCATGTGTCACACGCGATTGTCGTAGGCGGGGGCAACACGGCGATCGACATCGCGCACGAGCTCGCCCTCTTGGGCGTCAGCGATGTGTCCATGGTCTATCGCAGAGGCACCCAGGACATGAGCGCGTACGAACACGAGCTGGACTACGGGCGTAAGCATGGCGTGCGCGTGATGGCCAACCGTGTGGTGACAGGATTTGTTCGCGACGCGGACAACAAGCTCATCGGTGCACAGATCGCGCGTGCTGAGAATGGCCGCGCGGTTGAGGGCACCGAGGAGACCGTCGCCGCACAAATTGCAGCGATCGCGATCGGTCAAAGCCGAGCGACCGAGCTCGCGACGCGCTTTGAGGGCGTCACGCTCGACAGCAAGGGCCGCGTCGTGGTGGACCCAATCACGCACCGCACGGGCAACGCGCGCGTGTGGGCCGGCGGCGACTGCGTCAACGGCGGTAAAGAAGTAGTCAACGCAGCACAAGAGGCAAAACTCGCCGTGCGAGACATGCTCAACGCGCTGGCGGCGAGCTGAAAAGAAAGCGGTGAAATCATGGCAGATCTGAGCATTGATTTTTGCGGAGTCACCTCGCCCAACCCGTTCTGGCTCGCGTCCGCGCCTCCGACCAACACGGGCGGCCAAGTGATGCGCGCGTTTGACGCGGGCTGGGGCGGCGCGGTCTGGAAGACCCTTGGTGACCCCATCACCAACGTGTCCTCACGCTTTGGCGGCATTGACTACGGCAGCACGCGCATGATGGGGCTCAACAACATTGAGCTCATCACCGACCGCCCCCTCGATGTGAACTTGCGCGAGATGTACGAGGTCAAAAAGCGCTATCCCAAACACACGCTTGTGGCCTCGCTCATGGTCGAGTCACGAGACAACTGGCGTGAGCTCATCAAGAAAGTCCAAGACGTCGGCTCGGACCTCATCGAGCTCAATTTTGGCTGCCCCCACGGCATGTGCGAACGCGGCATGGGCAGCGCGGTAGGCTCTGAGCCCAAGGTGCTCGAAGAGATCACGCGCTGGGTGGTCGAAGAGGCCAAAATCCCGGTGATCGTGAAGCTCACGCCCAACACCGGGGACATCAACGAGCCCGCCGAAGCCGCAGCGCGCGGACAAGCGCACGCGATCTCGTTGATCAACACGATCAAGAGCCTCATCGGGGTCGATCTTGAGCGCATGGTCCCCAACCCACGGGTGGGCGGGCAGAGCACCAACGGTGGCTACTGCGGCCCCGCGGTGAAGCCCATTGCGTTGTTTATGCTCTCGCAGGTCGCGAAGAATCCGACTGCAAAACACCTGCCCATTTCGGGAATCGGTGGCATCTCTAACTGGCGCGACGCGGCTGAGTTTATCGCCCTCGGGTCGACCAGCGTGCAGGTGTGCACGGCCGTGATGCACTACGGCTATCGCATCGTCGAAGACATGATCGAAGGCCTCAGCGATTTTCTCGATCGCAAGGGCATGAAGTCGGTCAACGAGCTGCGTGGACGCGCGGTGGACAGCTACGTCGAGTGGGGCGAGCTCAACCTTGATTACACGATCAAGGCCGAGATCAACCAGAAGACCTGCATCGGCTGCAACCTCTGCGTGACCGCGTGCATGGACGGCGCACATCAGTGCATTCACATCCCCGGACGCACGCACGAAGAGAGCGTCAAGGCCGGGCACTATCACATCCCCGAAGAGATCCCGGCGCTGCCGGTGAAGATCGCGGGACTCCCAGCCGGGCGATTTGTGCCGTTCGTCGATGAGGTCGAGTGCATCGGCTGCAACCTCTGCGCGTTGGTCTGCCCTGTCCCAGGCACGATCACCATGGTCGAGCGACCTGGCCCCATCGGCCACGTCGAGACCTGGAACGACCGCGTCGCCCAAGGCCGCGACATCAACCCTGGCGCGCTCACCAGCACCCTCGAAGCCCGCGCCAAGCGAAATCCATAGGGCACAATCGAGCAGACTTACACTGTAAGTCTCTCGTGTTTTGGGCGCACTACGAGCACGATCTCTACGCGGGACAACGGTCGCGCTGGGCTCGCGTAGATTCAGCTCTTTTTGCTGCCAAAAATGGACAGCTTGAGGTGCGCAAACTGTGACTCGAGCACTCGCTTGGCGGTGTCGAGCTTGCCATCGGGCGCCTTCTTCTTGAGCTCGCCTGCTTCGTAGAGCGCGCGCGCTTTGCTGCGCTGCACCTTGCCGCTCGAGGTCTTGGGGATGGTCCCCGCCTCGGCGATCACCACGTCGTCGACCACGAGGCTCGTGGCGCGCTGGATCTCTTGTCGCACCAGCTGCGCGAGCTTCTCTGAGCCCTCGAGGCTCTTGGTCTCGGCGACGACGACGATGCCCTCGCGATTGGCCGCGCTGCTCGTCGCAAACACCACCACGTTGCCCGCGCGCACGCCCTCAACTTTGGACGCAGCCCACTCGATGTCCGAGGGGTAATAGTTGCGCCCGTTGATGATGATGATGTCTTTCTGACGGCCGCAGATAAAGACCATCTCGTCGACGAGATAGCCAAGATCCCCGGTGCGCAACCAGCCGTCTGCATCGATGACCTCGGCGGTCTTCTCGGGGTTCTCGAAGTAGCCCGACGTGACGCTTGGGCCACGGATTTCGAACTCGCCCACCTGACGGTCGCCGAGGACCTCGCGCGTCTCTGGGTTGCACACGCGGAGGTCGTGGCGGTCGAACTTTTTGCCGCACCCGACGATCTCGAGCGCGGTCTCGTCGGAGGCTTCTGCGGGGACGGCGCGACCTTCGTTCCAGAGCGTCTCGGACTGCACGCGGTCGGTGGGGACACCGTTTGAAAACGCGATCGCGAGCGAAGATTCGGCCATGCCATAGCTCGGGACAAACGCGCCCTCACGAAACCCATGTTTTGCATAGTGAGCTGCAAATCGCTTGAGATTATCAGCTTGAATAGGTTCGGCTCCGCAGCCCGCGACGCGCACGGACGACAGATCCAACCCGGGGATCTCGTCTTCTTTCACGCGCTTGACCGCGAGCGCATACGCAAAGTTGGGCGCGTACGTGATCGTGCCTTTGTACTTGCTCAGCGCGTTGAGCCACGACGAGGGCCGCCTGAGAAACTGCATCGGGGACATAAAGGTCACCGGCACGACGTGCATGATCGGCGCGATCACAAAGCCAATGAGCCCCATGTCATGAAAGAGCGGGAGCCATGACACGCCCACGTCGTCGTCGGTTTTGCGCAGCCCATCGATCATGATGGCGTGTGCGTTGTGCGAGAGATTTCCCTGGGTAAGCACGACGCCCTTGGGCTTAGACGTGCTGCCCGAGGTGAACTGAATAAACCCGATGTCATCGAGCGTGACATCGGGCTGGCGAAACAACTTCGCGTCGCCGTTGAGGTCTGCAAAGGTCAACAACGTGCGCAGATCCGGCGCGTTCTCGCGCACCGTGCCAATGACCGCTTTGATCTGCCCCGTGGTGATTAAGAACTTTGCGCGCGAGTCACGCACGATGTGCTTGCAGTGATCGAGATAGCCCGTGAGCTGCCCGAGTCCCATCGGAGGATACAGCGGCACTGGGACCCCTCCGGCCTGCGAAACCCCTAGAAACGCAGGGATAAACTCTTCTGCCGTCGGGAGAATCAGCGCGACGTGGTCACCCTTTTTCATCCCGCGCTCTTGCAGCGCGTGACCGATCTCACATGCGCGTTGATACAACCGTGGGTACGGCCAGAGCGCCTCTGTGCCGTCATCAAGCAGGTAGCGGTGGCCCTTGTTGGGATACTCACGTGCGGCAGCCTCAAGGGCCGAGGGAATAGTTGGTAGCTTCATCACGGTGTCGCTGGTCCTCTCGCGTTTGCCCGTTGTTGGCAACCGGCATACCGCCGCAATCGACCACAGAACCAAACGCAATTGGTCAGCAAAATTGCTGCACATTGCTGATCACGCGATGCGTAACAGTGGTGACACCTGTGCGCAGTTTCGTGTGCGCCGTGCACCCGTGAGAGCGCACCGTGAGCTTAGGGTCAGCGCATAGCACTGAGCTCAAGGGCGGCCATTTTGTGGATGAATTGGGTACCCGCGGCGGGATTTGAACCCGCACTGAAGGGATTTTAAATCCCCTGCCTCTGCCGGTTGGGCTACGCGGGCGGTGCGTAAGACGCTGGAGGTATGGGTCCTGAGCCCCCATCGTGTCGAGAGAAGAACTGTCAAAGTTTCATGGGACAGAGACAGCGCAAAGACCGCGCAATCTTTCACAGGTTGCGGCGGGGCGCGAACTGAATTGTCGCTGAAAAGTTGGCTCACTCAAGCTTTGCGGTGCAAAGGGGAGAACGTACTGGGCCGGCGCATTGTGTGTCGGAAGGTCTGTCAGCGAGGTGATTTTCAATGCGTGAAGAAGCTGTGATTCGACTGCGAAAGCTACTGCGAGATAACTTCTCGGCGCGCTATGCGGGCGTAGATGGCCAACGAGCCTCTCGCGCGCAGGGCTACACCGATGGCTACATGGCCGCGCTCTTGTCCGCCGGAGTCCTCACCCAGCGCGAGCTGCTCTCACTGGTAAGCGAAGAGCGCCAGCGCGCGGCGGGCCCCTCGACCGTCAGCCTGTCTGTCCGCCCCGCAGCGGCCTAATTCACTCACCAAGACGCGCTGCGATCAGGCCGTCACGGCGCCCTGATCAAGCCATGCGCGCATCGATGACACGTCAAAGCCCATCGTCTGCAGACCGGGCACGACGAGGCTCGAGAGCCCCTCCAAGAGCGCCTCTTGCACCGTGATGTACGACGGCGCGCCGTGAGCTTCGAGCACTTCGGCATGCTCGATTGGCTTCGCCACGGCTCGCCACTCGCGCAGGTTGCATACCGCCAGCGGGAGCATCCAGCTCTGCAACGACTGACGCGCGCTTGGCTCTAACATGCTGAGAAAAGCCCAGCCGATCCTGGCGTGATCGATCTCGTCTGAGAGCAGTTCAGACAACGCAGCGCGTGCAATCGGCGCGGTCGCCTTGCTCATCGCGGCCTCGAGATACGCCGACGCGAGCGTCTCGTTGAAGACACATTGCCCGATCACAAAGAGCGCTTGGCGCTCAGCTTCGCTGCTCGCTTCACGATGGGCAGGATGAACAAAGGGCAGCGTGGGAGCCGTCGCGAGCTCACGGCCTGCATACTGTTCGGCCATGTGGTGACAGAGCGCCGCGTGCCTGTGTTCGTCATCGATGCCACGCTCGGCGATCTCAATGAGGTTCTTGTCGGCGCTGAGCGCAACGAGCGCACGATGGACCACGGCGAAGCTCTCGGCGACCCTGCGCTCGGTCGCGCTTTGGCTGAGCCACAGGTTCGCGAGCGACGCGCGATCTACGAGACTTAGTGTCGCAATTTCTGGCGAATTCGCAGGCAATTCGCGACGGGTAACCTTTCCTCCCCAGCGACCATCGACGCGCAACGGGGTCGTCATTGGTCACCACTTCCCGCGTCGGTCTCGTTGATCACACACTCCCCGGTCGCTTCATTGAGCGTGCAAGGCACACACTGATCGCCACGAACAACACAACAGCGATCCATCGGGCGGCAGCAAAACTGCGTGACGCCGTCGATCTCAAAGCACGCTCCGCCCTTGGTCGGCGACCAGCCCACGTCGCGCGCGCGCACGTCGCTGAGCACGTCCCTAGCGACCACATCGGGAGTCGGTGCGGTCGCGTCGGGCGTGGTCACGTCAGGGCTCGTCGCATCGACGCCGCCAGCATCTCGGGTTGATGAGTCTTGCGCCACGGCTACGGCATCTTCTGGGCGAGCCGAGTCTTCGGTCTCGCTCGCGTCGGGCTCCATGTGAACCGACGCCGCACAGCCCCCCAGCACTAGCGCGCTCGAAGCTACAATCGTTGCAAAAAGCCTGGTCTTCATCATGTGAGTTTCCTGTGTCGAGAGTGTCTCTCTATGCCTATTGGGAGGCTAGCCCGCGTTGGATCACAAGAAAAGCGATATAATCATCAGTTAATAATACTGTAAATCGTTACTATCGCCCGTAGCTCCCCCGTGTGGCTTCTCAGCCGGACGTTCCCCGATTGGATTTTTCCCCCTCAAAGTGCAGAGCGTCGGGGTTGAATCCGGCGCTTGGGCCCTTTACGGCGCCATCGTGACGCGGACACCAAATCGGTTGGCCGTGTTGGCCGCGCGCATGTCACGAAAGAACGTCGCGACACGGTTGCCCTTGAGGCGCGCCCAGTAGCCCGTGTGCGCCATCGTATCGAGCGCCTGGGTCGTCCAGCCGGTCATCGAGCGCGTCGCGAGCCTGAGCGTCCCTGCGGACGAGTCTTGATAGACCACCCGAGGGTTGCCCATCGCGTCGAGCACGAGCTGCGCAGAGTCACCGACGATGTGCTTGCCGTCATCAAAGACGGTCATGCCCACGCGGCCGCCGTCGTCGATCACCTCAGGCATGCCCATCAGGCGTCCATTTTGCACACGAACGTAGTTAAGCGCCTCGTCGTACGCGTCAACGTACGCGACGTGCCAGACGCCATCCGCAGCGATCGCGAGCGTCGCCCATGCACCAAAATCGCCCGTGTCGGCCATCGCCGCTTCACCCACAATCGGAAAAGGCATCCCCCACATGGTCCCGTCAAACGCGACCCCGTGGAGGTTGCCTCGGTCGCGATTGTAGAAGACCAAGCCGCCACGGCCCATGGCGTCGACAGCCAGCGAGGTGAACAACGCGCCTGGGACAAAGTCCTCGACATAGTTGGCCCCAATCGCGTCGACACAGGCGTTCATCGCGTTGCAGACCTTGCCCGCAGCGCAAGGCATCGCGCAGCCCGCGCTGGGCGTGATGCAGGTCCCGGTGATGGTGCAGGTCTGGCCCATCGCGCAGTCGCTCGCGCGGCACATGCTGGGGGCGGTAAACACACGCGTCACGGTCCAGTCCGCGGCGCGCGTTGGGTTTGCGCTGCTCGCACGAGCGACGCGAACCTCGGTGGCTACCGCGCCCATGGCGTTGGTCACCATCGCCCTGTACGCGATCATCGGGATCGCGCCGGGGAGCATCGCGAGCGACGCGTAGCGACCATTGTCGCCGCCCTCGTCCACCACGTGCGTGGTCCAGTTGCTCCCGTCAAACGCTGCGAACTTGAGCTTGTCGTTGGTCGTGTCCCAGTAGGCCACGCGGGGGCGGCTCATGGCGTCCAGAGCGATGGAGTTCCATCGACCGACGTCTGGTCCCGGGGTCTCGATGCCAGCGCGCCAACCGGTCACCGCGCCGCCAACGGTGCCTCCTGCGGGCACACCATCGACGTGGGTCCAATCGACACGGCTCATGGCCTGGTTCCATCGGCCCACGACGAGGTCACCGTAGGGCTTACGCGTGAACGGATCTCCTGCAGAATAGCTGCTCAACCACGCCGTGCCGTCTGTCGCGACGGCCAAGTCTAGGTGCGAGCCCGCCATGCCTTGTGCCAAGGGAGGCAAGGGCTCGCAAGTGCACGCGTTCATGGTGCGCCACATGCACGTCGCTTCGTCAAAAGTGGGCTCTCCACCCGCCATGAAGCCTGGATCGCATGCCGGGCATTCAGGCCGTGGGACGCAGCGATTCATCATGGGGAGCGCGCACATCCGCGCGCCGTCCATGCAGCTCTGAGCATCCGCGGGCGCGTCAATCGAGGCGTCTGCGCGGCGATCGGGGTTGTCCCCGTCACCGCAGTTGCAGCCCATGCCCGCGAAGAACAGCGTCATGGTGCCCCAAAAGATCAACGTGCGAGCGCTCTTGGGCGAGAGCATGCTCGTTGACTTCTGCACGTCGGGCTGCGCATCTGGCGAAACAAGTGCGCGGCGTCGGCGAGCAAAAAGCCCGGCGATTGCAGCAGCGCTCGCGACCGCAAGGAGTCCGGTGTTGCTCGAGTTCGAGTGACCCGCGGTGCGGCAACCGCAGCCGCTCACGTCGGTCGACGGGCCGCCACGGATGGTCAACGGGTCGCGCGCGATCGCGCTCTCGCTGATGTGTCCGGCTTCGTCGCGTGCACGCGCACGGATGTGATCTGCACCACGCGGAACGCTCACACGACCGAGGTGCGACCACGCCGTCGCGGGCTGTCCGTCCCACACGAACGAGTACTGAATCGCGTGGTCAGGCGTGACTGCGTCGTGCGCGAGCGCGACGATCTCGTTGCCGCGACGCTCGACAAACAGGTTGGGTCCGTCTGCGTCAATCACGATGTCCGCGGTCGCAGGGTCTGCACTCTCGCTCATGATTTCGCCCGCAATTCGCGCGACGACGTCAATGCGATGGTGGCCCTGCAGCGAGAACATTGGCGAGCGTGCGTCCAGCGTCTGCGTGCGTGTCCACTCGCTGTAGCTGCCACCGTCGACACGAAAGCGATACTCGACATCGCGACCAAAGCTCTCGCGCACGCCCATCGCGAGGCGCACCGTGGGAGCCGCTTCGCGGGTGTAGTGTCCGTCAAACCGCAGCACTGCAGGGTCAAACGCGTTGACCGTAGCGCGCAACGTCGGGTCGACCGTGGCTGTGTTCATGCGAGGACACATGCCGCCGGTGCAGCGGAGGTTCGCGAAGATCCCCATGAAGCGCGAGCTTCCTTCGGTGACACCCCGGACGCCCGTCGCAGGGATCTGAATATTGATCATCGCGCCGCCGCCACCTGGCAACGGAATCGAGGGCAAATTCACTGCGGGAAGCGATCCCGCGAACTGCATGATCACCGAGCCCAGCAGGTCTTGCAAGAGCTCTGCGAGCTGCGTGGGCTGGGTATTGATAAGCGCCACATTGGTGACCACAGCGTTCTCAACGCGGGTCGAACCGAGCGCAGGCTGCAGACCTGTCGCGCCCGGTGTGAGGTTCATCGGGATCGAGAGGTTCGAGGTTAGCGTGAAGATTCGCACGTAGCGCTCTTCGGACCAGACGAAGAAGTCCAGTGAGAGCTGGCGAAACGTGATGGTCAACAGTGGGTCGGTCATCAAGTTTGAGCCGCCGCCGACGGTCACCGTGGGTGCTGTCTGCGGGCGAAACGAGATGGCGATCGCGGCGTTGGTGGCCGGAAAAAACGCGTTTCGCAGCGTGCTCAGCGAGGGGATCGCGATGAGCAGGCCAGCTGAGACCTGCTGAGACAACCGCGAGGTAATTCCCAAGCAGAACATGCCGCTGTTCCACCAGTTCCAGAACATGTTGTTCAAGAACTCTTCAGAGACGCCGATGCCCAGATCGGTCGTCGTCGACGTGCCCGGGATCATGTTGCTTCGCAGCGCCATGTACTCAGGGACCGTCGGCATCGGAGGCGGCGCCATCGTGGGGACACACGCAGCCTGACGCATCGACTCAAACGCACCAAAGACGTTAATGGTCGCGCCAGCGGCGCTCACTTCGGCGCCGTGCGCGGGATCACCCGCGGCGACAACAAAGCGATTCGGCGCGCGAATTCCCGGGGTAATCGAGTTGAGGAGCGAGCCAAAATTGCCCTCTCCGTCCGTCCCGAGCAAGAGCGGAACGAGCCGTGACTCACGCGTCCCCGAGCCCGCGTACAAGCAGCGATCGGCGTCTCGTGTCGACCCCGTGGGGCAGCCCGGGGGGTCAGGCATCGAGGCGTGGGCGAGCGCGCTCTGGATGGGCGCAACAGCGCTGGAGAGCTGACCGCGGATTTGACCAATCAGCGTGCTCTTGAAGAGGTTCACGATCCCGCAGACCCACGAGGATCCACAGGAAATATCCGCGTCTTCGATGTCTTCGCCGGGCACCAACGAGACCGAGTCCGTTGCACCCGGAGCCGCGACCAAGTCCGCGCGAAAGTACTCGTTGCGTGCCGTGCCGGGGCGCATATCTCGGCTGATCCGGATCGCAGTCTGCATCCCGATGTACGGGCGCGCTCCGCGGTTGGTGTCCAAGACCAAGTTGGGCGACGCGATGGTCAAGCAAAAGGTCCCGCCACACCGGTCTGAGCAGCTCCCCGTACAGGCTTGCAGCGGGATGGTGCCGCTGAGGATCAAGCGAATTCGCAGACGGATCGCCTCAGGCGGCGCAAACGAGAGTTCGAACCCTCGGCCGCCCCCTGCGACCGTCGTCGCAATCCGTACAGTGATTCGGCAGTTATTCGCCGGGCAAATAATCGCCTTGCCGACCGTGAGGTCTTGGGTCGACGTAGGGACCGGGATCCCTTCACCCAAGAAGCCGCCCAACAGGCTCGGGCCAATGGCCTCGACGCTGCGCAGGCCTTGATCGGTGAGCCGCACCTGGATCGCGTGCGGGATCCGACGATCAGCCGGCACCGTCGGTGGCAGCGGAAATCCGCCACGAATGGGCGGGATCGCACTGCCTCCACAGCCGCCGCCACTACAGGCAGCGAGAGTGAAATACATGAGCGCGAAGGTCAGCGCTCGCAGAAGAAATCGCTGCATCGGTGGGGGATCCTTTGTGTGCAAGCCGCTCGTTCAAGAGCAGGTAAGTCGAAAGTAGTTTCGAGTGTAGCCTGCTACTGCTGTAGGGCTCAATACGACGTGCGAAATGCCGCGGTGCGCAAGACCAGTCTTGCCTGCCCTTTCAGTCCAAATAGACCCCTTCCAACGACGTGTGCGTCTCACCCTCCAATGCGCGCCACGCTGGTCCACACTGTGCTCTGCACCATTGCGCTGTCCGCGTGCCAACAGGCGACCGCGCAGCCGCACGCACAGCACCGTCCAGACGCGACCCCTTCCAACGATGCAGGCCCAAGCACACCGCAGCCCCAAGCTGCCGCGCCAGAGCTCGATGGAAACGATGACGAATCCACTGCAAATTCACACGCAGTTCTTCCCGCACACTTACGCTTTGAGCGCGTAGGCCGCGCACCCGGCGGGCTCCAGCGCATCTGCGATCTCCGGGTCTTTCACGGTGCGCTCTATGTGGCCTTGGCCAATCAGCCGCTCGGTAGCGACGGTGCCGTGATCGCTCGCTATGACCCCAACGCCACGACGCGCACGGCGTGGTCTCTCGCGTTTGACTGGAATCGCCCCGGTCAGCCCACCCGCGGAGGCGGAGGTGGCCAAGGATTTCTCAGGGTCCGCGCGATCGACGGAGTGCTCTATGTTCCGGACGCGGACCCGCCGTACAACGGCTTTGGGCTCGCAGACCGAGGCACCGAGGGCTACGTATTTGTCTCGGATCGCCAAGGACAATTTGCACCCGCGCGCGGGCCCACATTGCGACCTCCGAGGTCTCCCGACGCCGATGGGACCCACGGCGCTGCAGTACTACCGCGTGCATACCATGTGCTCGATGTCCTGCGTTTTCGCGGGCAGATCTACGCATCCACCGGCAGCGTTCCGCCCAGAGAGCGTGCATGGGTGGGGCCCTCGCCCGGAGCCCTCCACCTGGCGCAGCCGCAGGGTCGACGGTGGACTTTCGCGGTGGACTATCCGCATCCGTGGCGCGATGGCGTCTGGAGATTGACCTTCATGACGCGATTTCGCGGTGCCATTTATGCGGGGATCCAAGACTACGATGGCCGCGAGCCCAATGACATGGTCGTGATCGCGCCCCCCGTGGGGGTCACGACGCTTGCACAAGAGCACGTCCGCGCGCTCAGAGTCACCCCGCATGGCGGGGCGCTCACGCTGCGTTGGTTTGCCGACCGAGGCCGGTTGTTCTGGATCGCACGTGAGCAAACCGGACACGTCGCGCTGAGAGTGAGTGACGACGGAGAGAGCTTTCGAGAGATCCCTTTTGCCGATCCCAACGAGCGCCCCTCGGACATCGTTCGGTACGGCGATTCGCTCGCGGTGCTCGCCGAGAGCGGGCTCTATCGTCTGGATATTTCCAACACAAATGCGTCACTCACCCGGATCGCTGAGTCGCCTACGGTCACACGTGGACGTGCATTTCGAGTCAACGATTACTTTTGCGCGCCGCCGCTCGCGGTGCTTCACGACGTGCTCTACGCAGGCAGCTCTCAAGGCGCAGCGCTCTACAGACTCACGCCGTAAGTTTTCATTCGATCGATCGTACTTAGACAGAATCAAGGCGCCCGCTCTGGCGTGGACTCCCACCGAGGTGGGAAGATCTTCAGCGCGGCGTTCGTTCAACACACCCTATGGATGTGCGAGAAAAATGCGTCGCACACCAAACCCTAACCCGCTCTCCGAGGTCTGAGGCTCCACCATGAGAAACCAAGTGTTCGTCCAGGAGCAACACCTGCTCGAAGCCGTCCGGCGCAAGGTCATCACCGAACACCAAATGGAAGAAGTCCTCGGGATCTCTCGCGCGATGGGCCACACCGGCGGCGTGGCGGATCTCGGCTGGCTCAACATTGTCCAAGGTGTGATCATCAGCGGAATTGCAGGAATTCCGGCGCTCTTCACCCTCGCGTACATGCACCGAGGTCACGAGTCCGAGGCGCTAGTCTTCTCGGTCATCGCGATCGCAGGGCTGTCGACCGCAGCGTTTTTGCTCAAGCGTTGGGGACTCGGCAAAGCCGCCACAGGCCTCGCACTCCAGGGCGCCGCGCTCTGGTGTTGGGGACTCGGCGCAGCGTTCTGTGGGGTGTTCGTGCTGCAGAACGCCTTTCACAGCAGCTACTCTGACAACTTTGACTACAACGCATTTCACGCGCGGCAGCAGCTCGCGTACATCGCAGGGGACGTCGCGCTCATCGTGGGCTCGCTGGTTCTGGGACGGCTCTTCCGCTCTCCCACGACCGGGTTGACCGCAGTGCTCGGGATCTTTGGGTTGGTCATCAACGCGGGCGAATACTATTTTCGCACATCGAACAACTCTCACTCGCTTCGCGACATGGACGCCGCAGGCTTGATGCTCTTGACCGCAATCGCGGTCTCACTCGCGGCCTTTGCCATCGACCGCGCAATGAAAAAGAGCCGTCACGACCTCGGCTTTTGGTTGCACGCGGGCGTGATCCTCCCTCTTGGAATCGCGGGCATCATCATGGTCGACAAAGAGGCTGCCACCGCGCTCCCATGGACGATCGCTGCAATGGCCACCGTGGTCTTGGGAACAGTCACCGATCGCAAGGCCTACATCCTCGCGGGCTGCACAGGGATCATGGTCTACCTCCCATTCGGCGTAAAAGAAGCGCACATGGGAGACTCCGCGGTGGGTTTCGCATTCATGGTCGCAGCGGCGCTCGTCGCGGGCATCGTGTTCGCAGTGCGCACCGTGTACGTCTCACGCGCAGCGCAGGGCATCGGCGAGTCCACCCAGAGCGTCTGGGACTGATCGATCACGCGCCTCGGGTGCTCTCGCCGAGCACCAAGCCTGCACCAATTCGGTGCGAAATTCGCAGGGGTTCGGGGACATTTCCGCGATCGGTCAGCCGCACAAGCGCCTCTTCGGCGAGCGACACCAGGCCGCCCTTCACCTGAAAGATCCACGGCCCTCCCTGATGAATTTCTCCGGCGCGCGCGAGGATCCGAAGTCTTCGTTCGGGCTGCGGATGCAGGCGGATCGCGTGCTCCATCGCCGCGAGGTCTGGCATCTTTCTCATCACCGCGATGCATGGCCTCTCAAGGCCCGCAGAGAGGGCCTCAAGGTCGATGATGTTGAGACCGCCCACAGCGATTCCATCCAGCAAAATCACATGCAACATGGGATAGAAGCGGCTGCTCTTGATCGCAGCGAGGACGCTCTCGGTCGCCTGCCACCCAAACGCTCTCACGCGCGTCGTCACGAGCGCCTCGAAGCGAGTGTCGGCGCACACGCTCCCGAGCACAATCACGGAGGCGCCTGGTCGACGAGTAAAGGGTGCGTCGTCGATCCCCACCGCACGCAGCGGCCGATGGGCCGGGGGCAGTGTGCGCTGACGTTTCATGCGTAGAGGTCCCCTCCGATACGACAAAAGCCTGCAATTACTGTGACGAAATCATACGCACAGTGAGCATCCCGTGCGGCGCGCTCTCGTTGTCTTCGCGCACTTCACGTCGGGCGCGTTGGTTCGTACCGGGCACTGGGGCGTCGCCCTGCATGCGGTCTTCGAGGAGCTGCGCCGCGATCCCAAGCTCTTGCGCGAGGAGCTTGGACTCAATCGACGCGCTGCACTTCGAGCAGCCTGCGACCGCGCTCTGCGCCGCGTTCATTGCGTCCACGGCGCGCTGTAGATCATCGCCAGTGAGAGCTTCAGAGAGCGCGATGAGAGAACGCGTCTCGCCACATCCGCTCTCAAGCGCCTCAGCGCGCGCCGCGATCGTTGGCAGCACATCCACACGGTCTGCGCGGGTCGCCATCACCGCGAGCTGTACCAACGACGGCTTCGCCCTGAGCGCCTCAATGTCGAGCGAATCGACAAGCCGATTCAATCGATCTTTGCCCACCAGCGGGTCCTCGTCGCCGCCAAACTCGTCCCACGCGGCCTGCACGAGGTCATCGGGCAGCGGCCCCTCTCCCTCGGCTCGCTCATAGCGCGCGTTGACGCGACGAACGACCAAGACCGAGAGCGAGAGAAACACGACGATGCCAATCAGCGCTTCCATGAGAAGGGAGCATAGCGCACTTGGGCTGCGATTTCACAGCGACGACTGCGCCTCAGGCCGAGCCAACCACACGTGCATGGTCCCCTTGCCTTTGACCTCGATCTCACCGCGGTCTTCGATCGCGTGCGATTCGCTCAGAAGCGCGCGCGTGCGCTCACTGATTTGCACAGTCCCCGCGACGCCGTGCGACTCCATGCGGCTCGCGGTGTTTACGGTATCTCCCCACACATCGTAGGCAAACTTCGAGGTCCCGATCACACCGGCTACGACCGGTCCCGAGTGAATTCCCACGCGAAGCGCGAGCTTCTCGCCGGTCTGTGCGTTGAACTTTTCGACCTCTCGGAGCATCCCCAGGCCCAAGCTCAGCATCAGGTCCGCGTGGTCTTTGAGTGAGCGCTCATCGAGTCCACCAACGGCCATGTAAGCGTCCCCGATGGTCTTGATTTTCTCAAGGCCGAGCGCCTCGACGAGCGCATCACACGCAGAGAAAAGCACGTCCAAACGCTGGACCACGTCGGCGGCGGCCATGCGATCACTCATCGCGGTAAAGCCCACGACGTCAGCGAAGAGCACACTCACCTGCGCATGAGCATCCGCGATGGGCCGCTCTTGTGCCTTGAGCCGAGTAGCCACGCGCGCTGGCAAGATATTGAGCAGCAGTGCTTCTGCCCGCGCGCGGGCCTCTGCGATCGCGATGGACTGCGCGTGGATCTCTTGGCGTTGAAGATACTCGCGCCGCGCTTGCTGAGCTTGCTGGCGCGCCAAGAGCGTACCGATGGTCCCCATCGCGAAGAGGGTCCCGCCCAGCGCGATCCCGAGGGCCGGCTGCGCGGCGATGTGGTGCCCATTGAGCGCACCGTAGAAAACCAATGTGGCGAGCGAAAACACTGTCTGCGCGCGCACATTGAGCATGCCAATAAACGGCCCCAACGTGAGAAACAGGGCAGCGTACGAGGTGTAGAGCAAGAACAGCTGCTGGGGCACAACCGAGGCGACCGCGAGCACAGAGGCGCTGCATGCGAGGCCGTACGCGAGCGAAACCCACGGATACAGTCTCGCGTGAAGCGGACGAAACGTGATCACGGTGACCGCGAGCGCGATGGGGCAAAAAATCCCGTATCGCAACGCGAGAACGAGCGCACTCTGCGAGGGAATTACCAGGACATCGTGGATTCCGTACGAGAGCATTGTGATCGTCGAGACCGCGAGCGCGTAGCGCGTGTGCAAGCGCACGGTTCGCTCAAAGTGCTCGCGGGCAAACGCGGCCTCGGTCGTGACGTCGGCGAACTCGCCGCTCCATGTTTTGAGCGCGGGCTCAGTCACGAGAGATTCTCGTGGCGTGAGCAGCTTGCGATGTCACAACGACGGAGTGCATGGCGGTTTGCTGTGACCGAGCGTACGTCACGCGCAACTTTTTAAACGACCGATTGTCTATCCGCGACGCGAGCGGCCTTTGATGAGCTGGTCCACCGACTCGCCTAGGCCCTCGACCGTCAACGGAAACATGGGGACCACGCGGCTGACCGCTTCGATCGTGTTGCCGCGCCACGTGCGCACAGGCTCGGGGTTGAGCCACACGGTGCGCTCGAAGTGCGAGGTGAGCTTGATGAGCCACTCGAGCCCTGTCATGCGCTCTTCGGCCGAGAACCCCGAGACCCCAAGGAGCTCGTAGGGCGCCATGAGCGCGTCGCCCAAGAGCACGAGCTTGTACTGTGCGTTGCACTGCTGCATCAGCTCGTTAACCGAGACGACGTCTTGAAATCCGTCGGTCTTCCAGACCTTGCCGTAGACACAGTTATGAAAGTAATACGTGCGCAGTTCGCGCCAGTGCGTCGCGCGTTTTGCCGCGGTAAATAGCTGCGAAACGTACTCACGGTGAGGCTCCATCGAGCCCCCCACGTCCATCATCAGGATGACCCGCGTGTTGTTACGGCGCGGTGGACGTACGACCACCTCGAGCTCTCCGGCGTTGCGGGCGGTCTCGTCGATGGTCTTGTCCAGATCCAGCTCGCGCTCGGTGCCTTCGCGCGCAAACGCCCGGAGCTTGCGCAGAGCGACCTCGATCTGCCGAATGTCCAAAGAGGCGTCCGCGCGATACGGCTTGTACTTGCGCGCATCCGCGGTCTGGACAGCCCCGCCTTTGCCGCGACCGCTCGATCCACCGATGTTGATTCCGCTAGGATTTTCGCCGCCTTTTCCAAACGGCGAGGTCCCCCCGGTGCCGACCCAGCGGTTGCCTCCATCGTGTCGTTCGCGCTGCTCTTTGATGCGCTCTTCGAGCATGCGACGGACCTCGTCGAGGTCGAGTGTCTCGAGCATCGCGCGCTCTTCGGGCGTGAGCTCACGCATGGGTTTGGGATCTTTGAGCCACGACAAGAGCTCTTCGTTGATCTCGATCGCCGTCGCTTGAATCCCGCGAAAATACTGACCAAACGCGATATCAAAGTCGTCGAGGTGTTGCTCTGAGTGCACCATCAGCGCGCGGGCGACCTGGTAAAATCCATCGAGCGAAGAGTCGTGAAGCCCCTTGGCGAGCGCCTCGGCGACGGCGACCGCTTCTTGTGCACCGACAGGGACCTTGCGCTTGCGCAGCTCGTAGAGAAACTCGACAAACATGGTGGGCTTTAGCTCCTGAAGCGGCGACCGCCCGCGAGTTGGTCTGCAAATGCAGCGAGATCCTGCTCTTTCTTCAAGAGCGCGCCCAAGAAGGGCAGCTCCTTGTCGAGCTTGACCGTGTCGATCCCGGCGGTACGCAGCGCGGCGATCCAGTCAATGAGCTCGCTGGTCGAGGGGCGCTTGCGGATCCCGCGCAGCTCGCGCAGCTCGTAAAACACCGCGAGGGTCTGCTCGATGAGCGCCTTGTCGAGGCCCGGATGGTGCACTGCGACAATGTCTTTCATCAGTGATTTTTCAGGAAAATCAATAAAGTGAAACACGCACCGGCGCAAGAACGCGTCAGGCAGCTCTTTCTCGTTGTTGCTCGTGATGATCACCACAGGGCGCTCGGTTGCGACGACGTCGTCGTTGGTCTCGCTGATTCGAAACCGCATCCGATCGAGCTCGTGCAAGAGGTCATTGGGAAACTCAAGGTCCGCCTTGTCCACCTCGTCGATGAGCAACACCACGCGGTTTGCGCTGGCAAAAGACTGCCCCAACGGGCCCAGCTTGATGTACTGCCGGATGTCTTTCACGTTGCCATCGCCAAAGCGCGAGTCGTACAGGCGCTGCACCGTGTCGTACACATAGAGCCCGTCTTGCGCGCGGGTCGTGGACTTGACGTGCCAGGTGAGCAAGGGCAGCGCGAGCCCTTCGGCGATGGCCTCGGCCAACAGGCTCTTGCCCGTACCGGGCTCGCCCTTGACGAGCAGCGGGCGACCGAGGGCGAGCGCACAGTTGACGGCGGACTCGAGCGAGTCACTGGTGAGATAGCGGTCCGTGCCGCGAAAGCGTCTAAACTCTGTCATGACTGGGATGGGGACGTTAGCACCCGAACTGAACCGCGATTCACTGAATGGTGATTCAGTCGAGTCGCTCACCGCGGGCGAATGGCTTTTACAGAAGAGAACGTTGCGATAGGGTTCGCGCCGTTCTGATGTTTTTTCTTTGAGCCAACGATGGCCTCGGCGGGACCGAGGCGAGCGAGCAGACCGACGGCGACTCTGAGTAGTGAGCCCTGGGCTCGGTGCGATGGCGTCTTCGGGACGCCTGCAATTTTGCACACCGACCACCCTTTTTAGGAGCACTACGTTCATGAGTCATTCACTCGAAGATTCACTTGCACGCGTCACCGCGATCGCTGCCGCCCACGCGCTCGCCGTCGACCGCGACGCGAGCTTTCCGACCCACACCATCGACGCCCTTCGCGCAGAGGGCTTGTTGGGACTTATCAGCAGCACCGACGTGGGTGGCTTGGGCCGCGGGATGGACGCAGCGCTCACGGCGGTCGATCACCTCGCGCGCGCCTGTGGCTCCTCGGCAATGGTCCTGTGCATGCACTACGCCGGCACGATCGTGATCGAACAGTTTGGTCCGCTGGACGTGCGCAAAGAGATCGCCGCGGGCAAGCACGTCACGACCCTCGCGTTCTCTGAAGCCAGCTCGCGCAGCCATTTTTGGGCGCCCACGAGCACCGCCCGAATCGATGGCGAGCACATCGTTTTGGACGCGCACAAGAGCTGGATCACGTCGGCCTCGCACGCCGACAGCTACGTCTGGTCGAGCAAGCCCACAGAGGGAAGTGAACTGAGCTCACTCTGGCTTGCACCAGCGAAATCACAGGGAATTCACGTCAAGACTGCAGGCTTTGACGGTCTCGGGTTTCGCGGAAATAACTCGTGCCCCGTGATGGCCGATGGGGTCAAGCTCTCGGCCGCCTCGACCCTTGGCGGCGACGGCAAGGGCTTTGGCGTCATGATGGGCACGGTGCTCCCGTGGTTCAGTGTGATGAACGCAGCGTGCTCACTCGGACTGATGGAGTCGGTGATCACCGCGACCGCGGCGCACGCAGGCAAGACACGCTTCGAGCACATCAACGAATCACTTGCGAATTTGCCCACGATCCGAGCGTACATCGCCCGCATGCGCAACACCGCGGACATGACCCGCACCCTCGTGCAAGACACCGTCGCGGCATGCACCGCGGCGCGCGAAGACGCGATGCTCCGGGTGCTGCAGAGCAAGAGCGTCGCGGCCGAGTCCGCAGTGGCCGTCACAGAGCTCGCGATGCGCGTGTGCGGTGGCGCCGCGTTTCGCAAGGAGCTGGGAATTGAGCGGGCATTTCGCGACGCGCGCGCTTCGATGGTCATGGGGCCGACGACGGACGTGCTCTACGATTTTATCGGCAAGGCCGTGTGCGGACTTCCCCTTTTCTAGAGAGAGCACGGAGAGACATTACCGATGACAAAAGATCACTCGTTTGTGCTGGGCGCGGTCGCGTACGATCCCAAGGTGGTGACCATTTGGGAGGGATTTCGCCAGTATTTTGCTGCACGAGGCTTTGCGTTCGATTTTGTGCTCTACACACACTACGAGCGCCAAGTCGAAGCGCACCTCCGCGGCGACTTCGACGTCGCGTGGAACTCGCCGCTCTCATGGCTCGAAGCTCAGAGATACGCCGTGACGCTTGGCCGCCGTGTCGAGGCGATCGCCATGCGCGACAGCGACCGAGACCTCACAAGTGTCGTGCTCGTACGTGCGGACGGTCCTGTAAAATCAGTGACAGATCTCAAGGGACGCATCGTCGCAGTTGGAGCCAGTGACTCGCCCCAAGCCACGTTGATTCCGCTAGAGCACTTGGCCACTCAGGGCGTGCTGGCCGAGCGCGATTTCACGGTGTTGCGTCACGACGTCATGGTGGGCAAACACGGCGACCATGTCGGCGGTGAGCGAGACGCCGTGCGCGCGCTGATCAATGGAGACGCCGACGCAGCATGCGTGATTGATGGCAACCACTTGAGCTTCGTGCGCGAGGGGCTCTTTGCGCAGGGATCTCTGCAAATTCTCACGCAGACGGCGCCCTACGACCACTGCAACATGACCGTGCTCGAGTCGGTTCCCCCTGCCCGCTGCGCGCGCTTTCGCGAACTGCTCTTGGGGATGTCCTTTGACGACCCTGAGGCGCGGCCGTTGCTCGAAATGGAGGGGCTGCGCCAGTGGCTCGATGGTCGCGACACGGGCTACACCCAGCTCGCCGCGGCGATCGATCGGTTCGACACGATCGCCCCTTGGCTCGCGCGGGTGACCGGCTGATGGAGCCCCTGCGCGAGAGAATCATCGACGTTGACCTTGGAGATTTAGGCCTCGATGAGGGCGCGCATCTTTTGGTGCAGCGGGCTCTCGCGCAGTGTGACCCCGCGCAGGTCATTCGAGTTCGCGGCACGGCGCACGCCCTCGCTGTGGACCTTCGCGGGTGGGCTCGTGCACAAGGTCATCGCTTCGAAGTGTCCGAAGGGGCGTGGATTCTCTCGCGCAGCGCGAGCTACGACGGTCGTTGGCGCAACGCCGTGCGCGCGAGTGGCACCGATGCGGCGACGTCGCCGGGCGAGCACGCGTCCTCGCGTTGGGGCGTCGCTGCCCGAGGAGCCCTGGTCGAAGACAGCGTCCCTGCGTGGGATTTTGCACTCGGAGACAAAGACTCTGTCTGGAGCGATGACGCCCCGAGGCTCTACGCCATGGGCGCCGCCGCGCAGTGGGATCCCGCCACCGCGGTGCCATGGTCGAGCGAGCTTACGCACCCGGCTGAGGTCGAAGACGCGGTGGTCCAGGTGATGACTTACCTCATCGAAAACGAGACCGCTGCCCTGCAGGTCCCGGCTCGTTTTCTGGGCCGCGTACACCCGCACTATCGCGAGATCGTGCAGGTGCTCGCCCTCCAGTGCGCAGACGAGGCGAGGCACATGGAGGTGTTTACCCGGCGCGCGTTGTTGCAACGGGACGCCCTTGGGCTCTCGACCGCAGGTGGGCAGCGCTCGCTGCAGACCCTGTACGAAGAGCCAGATTATGCGATCGCGAGCTTTTTGCTCTCGGTCCTGGGCGAAGGGAGCTTCTTGTCGCTGCTCTGGTTTTTGCACGCGCACGGCCCCGATGAAGTGACCCGCAGCGTGGCCAAATTGAGCGCACAGGACGAGGCCCGACACGTCGCGTTTTCGCTCTCGCACTTGCAGCGGCACTGTGAGAGAGAGCCTGCGATTCGTGCGAAATTTGCACGCGCTGTCGACGCTAGACACCAAGCACTGCAGCACACCGCCGGCCTCAACCGAGAGGTGTTTGACGGCCTGGTCTTGCTCGCCGCCGGAGGCTGGTCCCCCGCAGCGCTCCGGCGCGGACACCACGCGGTGATCGCGCTTCAACAGACGATGGACGAGGGACGCCGCGGACGGTTGGCGAGGCTCGGGTTTAGCGCAGGCGAGGCCGAGGCGCTGAGCGCGCTGCACACACGCAATTTCATGTGAGCTTAGGGTGGGCGCTTGTCTGCCTTCGTGCGCGCAGAGTGCTTGTCGCCCAGAGCGAGCAGAGTACACTCACGCTGCAAAGTTGCTGTCAGGTGCTGCCGAGGCCAACCCGCGCCATCAGATCGGGCGATACGAAGTGCTGGGCGCGCTCGGGCACGGCGGGATGGCTGTGGTCTATCGCGCACGCGACACGCAATTGTTGCGAATCGTCGCGGTCAAAGTGCTGCATCCGCACTTGGCTTCGGACGAAGAGAGCCGTCAGCGGTTCTTGCGCGAGGCCCAAGCCGCAGCGCGCTTGAGACACCCCAACATCGTCGAGGTCTTTGACTTCTCGGTCGCTGCGGACTCCGAGTCGTTTATGGTCACCGAGCTTCTCGAGGGGCCTACGCTTCGAAAGTTCTGCGAGCCGTTGTTGCCACTTTCGCCTGAGATTGTGGCTGCGATTGGCATGGTGCTCTGTGACGCCCTGGCCTGTGCACACGCGCAGGGCGTGGTGCATCGCGACGTCAAACCAGACAACGTGATGCTGCATCGCAACGGCACACTGAAGCTCACGGATTTTGGCATCGCGCATGTTGCGGACGGCAACGGGATGACCGTCACGGGGCAGATCTTGGGCTCGCCTGCGCACATGGCTCCCGAGCAAATTGATGGGCGAGCGGTCGATGGCCGCACGGATTTGTTCTCGCTCGGAACGGTGCTGTACCTGCTCGCGGTGGGTCGCTTGCCCTTTGATGCGCCAGCCGCGCACGCGCTGTTGCGCAAGATCCTTGATGTCGACTATCCCGCGCCGCTGCGCTCACAGCCGCTGGTGGGGCACCGATTCGCTGCCATCATCACGCGCTGTTTGGCACAGAAGCCCGAGGATCGCTACGAAGACGCGGGCGCGTTGCGCAAGGCCCTCGGAGATTTCTGCCTCGAGACCGGGTGGAAAGATCCCCTGGAAAATCTCAAAGAATTCTTTGCGACACCGACGGAGTTTGTGAGCGCTCACAGCGCTCGCATGCTGGGCGTCTTGGCGTCTCTAGGGACCCTCGCACGGGACCGTCGTGACGTGGGAGAAGCGCTTGGATATTACAACCGCGCCCTCGCCTTGGACCCAGGCAACGCCGAGGTCCTCGCGCTTGTCCGTGGCATCGCGCGGCACCGACGAAGGCAGAAGAATCTTCGCGCGCTCGCGCTTGTGAGCACCACCGCGGTGTGCACCGCGATCGCGGGCGGGGGCGTCGCGATGATGATCAAGCGCTCCCTTCCGCGAGCACAATTGCAGCCGATTGCCGACGCCTCGGCTGCGCAGGCTGCTGCGCGTGATGCCTCGGTGCGCGCGATCGAGGACGTGACTGCCCTCGCGACAGATACGAGCGTGGCGACGGCGGACGTCGCGCAGGTGCGAGCCGAAGATGTGTCCGTAATCGTGGATGCACGGAGAGCCGCCGCGGGCCATCGCAATGGACACGCGGCGAGCGTGAACGCAGCACCCCAGCTAAGCTCGCCTCAGTCGGTGCGGCTGATTGTGCGCGGAATGCAGGGGTTACTGTCGATTGACGGCCGCGATCCTCGAGAGCACGACAACGGAACAGAGTACTCACTGTCGGTGGGTTGGCATACGATCCAGCTCTTGCCGCAGGACTCTTCTTGCGCGCGCCCGCCGCCGTGGCGAGTCAACGTCGAGGCATCCCAGAGTGGCGTCACCCAAAACCTTCGAAGCCCATTCTTCTCTTGCCGCTTGCAAGAGGGACGCGAACCTTAAGGGTAGATCGCGCGGGATCGCGTGTTTTTTTGCAGGGACAATCTCACTTGCGTTGAGCATGTTTCCCTCGGTCGCGTGTGCGGACGACATCGACGAGTTCTTGATCGCGCGTGACAATTTTGCTGCGGGAGAGTTTGCACAGGCTGTCGTGCAGCTCCGTCGCCTTGTCGGAAACCAGCCTGCGCAGGTTCGTCCAGCCCTCGTCGAGACTGCCCGCAAGTACCTCGCCGCGGCGCTGTATTCGCAGGGACAGCGCGAGACCGCAGAGCAGATTTTTGAGCTTATTCTCAGAGAAAATCCTGACGCTGCGCTCAGCCCTGTGCTCTTCAGCGCACCAGTCCAACAGAACTTCTACGACGTGCGGCAGCGGATGTTGCCCATCACCACCGCGCTGCGAGAGCAACGGCAGGCGGCAGCGTTGGCGACGCAGCAAGCGCGCGAGCAACGTCAGCGAGAGCACCGAGAGCTCTTGGCGACTCTGGCCACCCGCGAGACCGTGCGGGTGCAGACGAGCCCCGCGACGGTGATCTTACCGTTTGGCGCAGCACAATTTGTTACAGGACAAAACGGCGCGGGTGCGGCGTTTTTGTCAGCGCAAGTGCTGCTCGGCGGCCTCGCACTTGCCACCCCCGCCCTTTGTTATGCGTTGGTGATGGACGTCAGCAACGAGGAGACAGGTCGTCTTGGCCGCTGTGGGGGCTCTGGTGTTGGGCGACCTGAGGAGAGCACGCTCGTCGCGATGCAGGTGACCAACGTGGTGGCGTGGTCTGCTTTTGGTCTCGCGTTTGCGGGCGGCGCGCTCCATGCGGCGCTGACGTTTCGGGCCGAGCGTGTTGAGGTTCGTCGCCGAGCGCCACCGCCTGGCTTTGCCGAGATCCAACTCGCGGTTCTACCGACATCGGCGGGCGCTCAGCTTGTCTTGGGCGGCCGGTTCTAGGCTACGAGATCCCCCACCCGGGCACTGCCTGCGTTTACGGGGCTCCGGTGGTGGCTGGGGTTGCCGCAGCAGGCGGCGGCGTAGCGACAGACGCGACCGGTGGCGCTTCGTTGCCGCTTGAGGCCTGGGTGGTTGTGGTCGAGGGGCTCGCTTCGCTGCTGCTGGCGCAGTGGAGCAGGAAAGTAGCCAAAAACGCGACGAGTAGGGGTCTCATGGAGGGGCTACGATCGCGCAGGTTGGAGAAGGACACAATGGCGCGACCTGTGGGGCTTTGAGAGAACCCCGCGGGGGAGAAATGCAAAACGCGCGAAGAGCGCCCCGAAGGACTCTCTACGCGCGTCACGAGGTGCAGAGAAATCTCTACACCGCGTGGATTACATGCCGCCACCCGAGGTGGTGGTGGTGGTGGTGGTGGTGGTGCCACCTGCGGGGGTCGTGGTGTCGCCTGCAGCGGGCGTCGTGGTGCCACCCGAGCTGGTCTCGGTGGTGGTGGTGGCGGTGGTCGAACCAGCGGCAGGAGCGGGGTCGCCGCCACAAGCCACTGCGAACGAGGACAAAAGTGCGGTCACCGAGAGAAGAACAAAAATTCGCTTCATGGTACTAAACCTCCGTTGGATGAGTCAGTGCGCAAATTCGCAGCGGTTGCTGCGCAATTCAGATCGCACGTGCGGCGTTAGGTACCGTGGGGTGTCTCTGAGTGTCAAGCGATCGAACGGATATGCTTGAGAAAGGCTCCCTGCGCATAGTTCACCAGTGAGCCGGCTGCTTTTGCTATGCTCGGAGCCTGCTTGCCCACTTGGTTGTTCGGGGTTGGACTCATGCCATGTGACAATGGCAGCCAAATTCGCACAAAAAAGCTGTGGTGACCCCTATCACGGTGTCGAATTAACGACGAGGGGCCAGAGCGCTTGCGGCCCTGGGCGAGGGAGATCTTCGATGCCCTGTCTACGATGGATCGGCGGCGCGGGCCGCGGACAGTTGTTTCCGATCTACAAAGCTGTGACGTCCATCGGCCGCGGCGGTGGCAACGACGTAAGCCTTGATGCGGCTGGCGTCGCAGAACATCACGCGCAGGTCGTCTTTGACGGACGGGATTTTTCGCTCGACGAGGTAGACCCCGTCGCAGACATCCAGATCAACGGAAAACGCAAACGGCGTGCAAGATTGCAGCACAATGACAAGCTCCTCATCGGAGGCGCACAGCTTGTGTTTTCGTTGCTTGAGGAGGCAGAGGCGCCGGGCGGTGCGCACACCCCCAAGGTCGATGGCGCACAGGCAGAGCTTGTGGGCTTGCGGCGGTTGCACCAGTTCTCTGAGCGTTTGTTAGTGACTCGAGATGTGCAAACGCTTCTCGAGCATCTGCTCGACGGCGCGATCGAAGCGACGGGCGCAGAGCGCGGGTTTGTGCTGCTTTTGCGAGACGATAAGCCCGAAATTCGCGCGGCTCGCAATCTGCGGCAAGAGACCATTCCCGACGCGGTCAAGCAGCTCTCGGACAGCATCATTGCGAGGGTCATTGACTCCAAGCGCCCCATCATTGTGGCCGACGCAATGAATGATCAGTCGTTTGCGCGCAGTGAGAGCGTGATGCACCTGCGGCTGTCGAGTGTGCTCTGCGCACCTCTGATCGCGGGAGGCGAGCTCTTGGGCTTGATCTACTTGGGCAACGACCGAATCGCCAACCTGTTCGCCCCCAAGGCCCTCGATCTGGTCACGATCTTCTCGGCTCATGCCGCGTTGGTTCTGCAAAATGCCTTGCTCTTGGACTCTCTCCGCACAGACAAGAGCGAGCTTGAGAAGCGACTTAAAGATCAGCGCTTCGGCGAGATCATTGGCTCGGTTCCGTCGATGATGGAGGTCTTTCGCAAGGTCCAGAAGGTGGCTCCCACAGACATCGTGGTGCTGATTTCGGGAGAGACCGGCACGGGCAAAGAGCTCATCGCGCGCGAGATTCACCAGCGATCTCACCGGGCCAACGGCCCCTTTGTGGTGATCAACTGCGGCGCGATCCCAGAGAACCTCATCGAGTCGGAGCTCTTCGGACACGTCAAGGGCGCCTTCACCGGCGCGATCGCCACACGCATTGGACGCTTTCAGGCCGCCGAAAAGGGCACGCTCTTTCTCGACGAAGTCGGCGAATTGCCGCTCGCTTTGCAGGTAAAACTCTTGCGGGCACTGCAAGAGCGCGTCGTGACCAAGGTGGGCGACTCTAAGGGCGAACGGGTCGATATTCGCGTAATCGCCGCGACCAACCGAGAGCTCGAAGAAGAGATCAAGAAGGGCAACTTTCGCGAGGATCTTTATTACCGGCTCAATGTGGTCAACATCTATCTTCCGCCGCTGCGCGAGCGCGGCGATGACATCTTAGTGATCGCCAAGAGCCTGCTGCAAAAGTTTGTGGGCGAGCTCAACGCGCAGGTCAAAGGCTTTACGCCTAACGCCTTGGTCGCGCTGCGCAAGTACGACTGGCCTGGCAACGTGCGTCAGCTCGAAAACCGCATTCGCAAAGCGCTCGTTCTGTGCGACAAGACCTTGCTTGGGCCCGAGGATCTTGACCTGTCGCCCGAGCAATTGCAGCCCATCTTGCCTCTCGACAAAGCCAAAGAGGATTTTCAGCGCCGGTACATTCTTGAAGTGCTTGAGCGCAACAACGGCAACCGCACCAAGACCGCGCGCGACCTCGGCGTAGATCCACGCACGATCTTTCGCTACCTCGAAAAAGAAGGCGGTCCACCGCCCGGTGGCGCAGGTCACCCGCAGGATGACTAAGCCCTCGTTCTCCCATTTGTAGCGATGAGCAACCGCGACAGCAGTGTCAGTCAAATCGGTGAAGGTTTGTGCGCCAGGCAGACCACGCAACCAGCTGCGAGCCCAATGCGCTCGGAGCGCGTCGTAGTATCCGAGTGCATTATTGCTGAGCGTTCGCGATCTCGAGCCCACACTTCTCTGGCCTCGCGCTCGCGCTCGCCGGCGGTTGGTACGCTTCTCGCGTTGCTCTCTCGCGTGTCCCTCCAGTGTGCCACCGTCGCGCTCGCCAGCGTCGCCTCCAGCGGCTGTCTCCTGGATCGCCGCATCGCAGGCGAAGGTGAATATCTGACGCCGCTGAGCCCTCCTGTGATTGTGCAAGAGCGGGTCATTGGCGCTTCTGCAGGCACCGACCCCTTGCCTGGTGACATTATTGTCACGCCGACTCCCACTGGCGGATCGCGGTTTGACATCACGTTTGGCGTCACCGTGCGGTTTGATACGCAGGCCACCCTGCTTGCGCGACTCTGGCTTGACCGAGACCGCAATTGCTCGCCCGAGAGCACGCCCAACCCAGATGGCACGGTGCGTCCACCCACGTGTGGATTTCCGCAGCGACTGCCCAATGAGGGGAGACTCACAGCTCCCGAAGCAGGGATTGAGCGCAAGCTGAGCTTCACGCTCTCATTTGCTACACCTAACAAATGCACTCGCGTGGACTTGTACCTAGCGCCCTCTTTTAGAGCAGGCGATCCGGCGCGCGAACATGACCCAAGACGTCCCAGCGAGGTAGCCCACGCGCGGTGGTTCGTGGTGGTCCCGTCGACGAGCGGCGAAGAGCCCCGACCCCGCGAGTGCAACGACCTCAACGCTTCACGATAGAGATTTTTCTTAGATTTTTTGCACACGTTCTGACTGATCCGCATGAACCTAAGTCCCCTCCTTCGCTTCTGGTTTCTCGCGACGTTGCTAGGCTGCAGCGGCGAATCGATCGTGAGCGGACCACTGCAAAACCGCTGCGTCGAGAGCCGCGATTGTGGTCCCATGGGGCAGTGTTTTGCGTCCCTCTGCGTGGCGCGCGACGCGAGCGCAACCGTAGTGCTCACTGCCGCCCCACCCAGCAACGGCTCGCTCCGTGGAGTGATCGCGCCCTTGGTGGGTCCACGCGAGATTTCGCTCGCTTCCTCTGTAGATTTGCAGATGATTCGAAGTCGCACGGTCAGCGGTCGCATCGCAGAGCGCAACGGAGACACCGAGTCTCTCGTCGCAGCGCAGGTGCGTTTTGTCCCGCGCGGCGGGGACTTTTTGCAGCGCGAGATTTCGGTGCCCTCGACCGCCACCGCGACCTCCGCCGCGGGCTTCACAGCAGAGCTGGCCCCCGGCAATTATGAGATGTTTATCGAGCCACGCGAGCTCGAGAGCTACCCTCCCCTGCGGCGCATGATCACGGTCTCGCCCGGCGATCCAGGGACAGTCGAGACCCTCAATGTTTACTACTCGACGCCGCTTGCCATGAGCGGGTTTGTGATCGACCGCAGCGCGGGGACCGGCGTGGGCGGGCTCTTTGTGCGAGTGGTCGACAGCAACGGGGCGGCCCTTTCTGCACGCGGTCGAACCACAACGGGAACAGGGGGGTTCTCGATCGCGCTCTCGCCGGACCTACGCCCCGAGGGCAACTGGTCGTTTGAAGTGAGCACGGGGGCTCCGACGCTTGGAGCGATGGGCGAACGTCGCGCGCTACCGCCGTCTCGGCTCGTCTATCGAATCCCGCGCTTGGCGCTCGACGCGACCGAGGGATTCACGGGCGTACAAGCCCGCATCGAAGGCCTCGCTCGGTTTGCATGGAACCTGGATGGAAGCTGCATTGGCTGCGTCCCCGTTGAGAGCTCGGTCGAAGATCCACAGAGCGCGCCCGCCGCACGCGCGCAGCTCTATCTCTTTGGCACACTCAACGAGTCGCTCCCTCCGTCGCACACGGCGTGGTTTGAATCGTACGCCGTAACCGACGCTGCGGGGATGTTTCGGAGCGAGCTTATCCCTGGAGATTACCGAGCGATTATCACCCCGTCAGACGAACTCAATGCGCTCACGACGGCGACGTTTCGCGTGGGGACCATCCCGACGTTGGGGCGCTCTTTTGTGCTTCAGGCGCGTCGTCGCATTGTGGGCAGTGTGACCACCTCTGTCGCGGGCGCACCCTCGCTCGCGGGCGTCGAGATCACAGCGATCGCGCTCCCAACGGCGACAAGCAATGGGTCGTCGCCCTCCGTCGTGCCGCGTCGCGCAGTCACGGTCACCGATGAGCGTGGAGCGTTTGAGCTCAGCGTCGATCCAGGCCGGTTTTTGCTGGTGGCGAGACCCCCAGAGTCCTCTCGGTTTGCCTCTGTCGTGGACTCGCAAGTCGTCGATCTGCAGTCTCAGACCGAGGCCACTGACCGCAGATTTGTTCTTCAACCGCCAGTGCTTGTCACCGGGCGAGTGCTCGACCCAAGCGGTGTCCCCGTCGTGATGTCACGGGTCCAGGCGATGGTCCGCGTACCCTACACAACGTTGGACGGAGTCGCGGCGACGCTGGACGTCGACGTCGCGTCCGCCGCGAGCGGCTCCGATGGGACCTACACGCTGCTTCTCGCACAAAATCCACGCTAATCGCGCTTGATCAGAACCCCTCGGTGTCGCGGGACGCTACGCTGAAATGCCAGCGCGTTCGGATCTGTCCGGCAAGCGAGGCCGCCGCGATGGAGTGTTCGACTTGGCGCTTGATGCACTGCCGCATGTGCACTGCCAACACGACGTCCGTCGAGGTGCTCTCGGCAGATTGCACAGTGCGCGTTGGGCCATCAATCTCGAGTCTCACGTTGATCCGAGCGCTCATCCCTCCTGCCATCGGGATGCACCCTCGAAACGCAGAGATGTTGCGGTTGAGGGCGCGGACCAAAACGGCAGACGAGGACGCAGTGGGATGCGTGGCGCCCGATTCAGGCGCGACGGGCGGAGTGATCACGGGGAGCGTCGGCGCGATCGTCGGGAGCGATGTCGGCAACGTTGGCAGCGGACTCGATGCGTCTGCTGTCACCTGTGTAAGCAAATTGTGCGCAGCACCAAGCGGAGTGAGCTGCGTCGCGAGCGGTGTCGCGCGTTCGCTGACGTCTTCGTTGTCGCGCGCGTCTCGCGTGTAGAAATAATAGCCAACTGCCCCGGCGAGAAGGAGCAACACCATGCCACCCCCGAGGCCCAACGCGATCGCGCGAGCATTGCTGCTGGGCGCCATGATGGAAGGCTGAGACAGAGAGTGTGTTGGCGTTTGCGCTGCACTGCTTGCTACAACCGCCGAGTTGACAACGGGCGCGCGATGGACCGGCTGCGCGTGCTGTACGTGTGGTCCAGCGACGCGGGGCGCAGGCGGACTAGCCATGGCAGGCTGCTTGGGAGGGCCCCCCACAGGGGCCACCGGCGAGCCTGGCTGGGCCTGTGGAGGCGAATGAACGTGCCCCACAGGCATCGGTGATGCCGGGATGGCGGCACGCGCGTGAGGGCCCCCAGGAGGCGGAGTGCGAACATGCCACGCGACCGAAGGCGCGATCTTGTTGAGAATGCGTACTAACTCCCCCGAATCGAAGCCTGGCGCGAGCGAGTGGACAAACTCACGGAGCGCCTGTGCGAACAGCCCAGCGGTCGCGAAGCGATTTGCAGGATCGGGCGCGAGCGCGCGGAGGACAATGTCGTCAAGGACGGCTGGGAGCTGAGGCTCAATCGAGGATGGTCGAGGGACCTCGCCGTTGCGCTGCATGCGGAGCGTCGTTGCGGGATCATCGCGCGGAAACAAGGGCTTGAGCGTGAGGAGCTCCCAGAGAACCACGCCGAGCGAGTACACATCTGCGCGACCATCGAGTGGTTGGCCGGCGGACTGCTCGGGGCTCATGTAGACGAGCTTTCCGACTTGGATTCCGTCGCGTGTGCGAAAGGTGTTGTCGATCGCGCGCGCGACGCCAAAGTCACCGACTTTGACGGCGCCCTCAACGCTCACCAAGACGTTGTGAGGCGAGACATCGCGATGAACAATCTGCAGCGCGACACCGTTGTCGTCTCGTTTGCGGTGGGCATAGTCCAACCCGGACGCCACCTCTGCGCAAATAAACGCAGCCGCAGTCGCAGGCAACTTGATCCGTCCCCGCGAGGCCTCTTGCAGGATATCCGCAGCGGACACGCCCTCGACGTACTCAAAGACCAAGTAGGGCTCGGGCTGATCGGCGAAGTCTAAGACCGAGACAATGTTGGAGTGCTCAAGCCTCGAAGAGATCCGAGCTTCGGCGAGAAATCGCGCGAGAAGCTCGGGATTTTCCCTGAGTTCTGCGAGGATTCGTTTGAGCGCGGCGCGGCGCTTGACGCCCGCAGGACCCTCGCGCTCCGCGCGCCAAACTTCACCCATGCCGCCCTTGCCTAGGAGCTCGACGAGCCTCCAGCCACCAAGCTCTGCGGGGGAATTGTCGTTGGGTAAAGGTACCTGCACTGCCGCTTGAGCATGCTCTCAGACAACGCCGCATCGCAAGCGTAGCCGACGACGATGGTAGAGTTCGCTCCGCAGTGAAACCCGCGGACCCTGAATTGGTGCCATCGAACACGCTCAATGCGCGCGCTGACGAGTCGATCGCCGACAGCGTGCTCTCGCTTGTAGGCGCGACACCGTTGGTGAGGCTGCACCGCGTGGTTGCAGAGGACTCGGCCGAGGTGCTCGCCAAGCTTGAGTCCAAGAACCCAGGTGGGAGCGTCAAAGACCGGGCAGCCCTCGCCATGATGGTCGACGCCGAGCGCTCAGGTGCGCTGCGGCCTGGTGTGAGCACAATCATCGAGGCGACGAGCGGAAACACTGGGATTTCTCTCGCCATGATCGCGGCGGTCCGAGGCTATCGCTGCGTTCTCGTGATGCCCGAGGACATGTCCATCGCGCGGCGACAGCTCTTGCGGGCATATGGTGCAGAGCTCATCCAGACCTCGGCGCTTGAGGGCATGCAAGGCGCGGTGGCCCATGCCCTGGCCCTGGTCTCGAACACCAAGCACGCGTGGATGTCACGGCAGTTCGAGAACCCTGCAAATCCAGCGACACATGAAGCCACGACGGGACCAGAAATCCTGCGTCAGTGTGGCGGACGACTGGACGCCTTCGTGGCCGGTGTGGGTACTGGCGGCACACTGACGGGCGTCGCGCGCGCGCTGCGATCGGCGCTCCCGAACGTGCTGATTGTCGCCGTCGAGCCGAGCCACTCTGCGGTACTAAGCGGAGGCACACCCGGACTTCACGGGATCCAGGGGTTGGGCGCTGGGTTTGTTCCGCCGGTGCTCGATCGGAGCTTGATCGACCGTGTGATCACCGTGAGCGACGTCGCCGCCGATCGCATGGCGACGCGCCTCGCGCGCACGGAGGGGCTGTTGGTGGGCACCTCCGCGGGCGCCAATGTGCACGCCGCGTGCGCCCTCGCCGAGACGCTTGGCAAGCACGCGAGGGTGGTCACGATCTTGTGCGACACTGGCGAGCGGTACCTGTTTTGAATAAGAAAATTGCAGCGATTGCGTTGATCGCTATGGCCACACACTGTGGCGCAACGAGCTGGTCTGGCGGTATCCGTGCGACCCTCCGGGTGCGCGCTCCGGCGAGCACCGTATGGGCCGAGCGCGTGGCTGACGGAGGGCCTGCCGCACGCGCTGGGCTGCGCGTAGGCGACCAGGTCTTATCCCTTGATGGCGTCCCCATTGAGAGCATGAGCGAAGACGAGCTGCGCTCTCGGGTGCTCGGCGACGTGGGATCAACCGTCACGCTGCGTATTCGACGAGACACTCTCGAGCGCACGCTTGTGATCGAGCGTGGCCCCCTGCCGCAGTGAGCTCGCGCTCTTTGCTCCTACGCGCGATCGAAGGTCCAGAGCGCCCAGGCGATCGCACCCAATGTGAGCACTGCGAGGTTCGCGCTCCACCGTAGCCAACGTACTCTGAGTGTATTTTCGCTCGACAAACGCGCACACGCGGCGATGGCCACGCACTGCGCGCCCACCAGCGCAGCGAGAGAGAGCCAGAGCATCCAGGGGTCCATTCGCGCGACGAGCGTGGTCCATCGAGGCACGCGTTCGTTGGTGATCCGGCCCTCTCGGACACGAACAAAGCGCCCGCGAGCGTCGATCCAGCCCGAGTCGATGCCATGCGCAAAATAGACCAACGCGTCGAGCCGAAGCTCGCCGTCGATGGGCACTTGAGCGCCCGCTTCGCCAAGCGAAATCCAGGGAATTTGCACGCCCTGACCTTGATACACTCTCAGCACACCGTGCCCACTCGCGAGGCCACGGAGCAGCGCGACGCCGTTGCCTTGGCTCTGAGCCAGCTGGGCCATCACGAGGGCATGCGTGGGTCCGCGGGCGAGCCACCGCGTCCGCGTCGCGGTGGGATCGAGCGTGCTTAGAGGAGGCTCGAAAGCGCAGCGCCAAGCCGACGACCGAGCAGCGAGTGTGGGCACGCCATCCAGGCGAATCATCAGTCGATTTGCTGGCGAATCTCGATGAACTTCGAGCGCGAAGTGCCCCTGGCCATCGTGAATGACTGCACAGTGTTGGGCGCGATCCATAGCCAAATTGGCAAAGCGATCTGCACGGGGAGCAGATGCGAAGGGCGCGGTGACCACTGTGATTGCGCCGTGGTCGCGCAGCACAAAGTGTGCGGTATTGTGCGAGACCAGCGCGAACTCTGGCACGGCGCCCAGCGCGAGGGCCGGGCCCACTGACGCGCGCGCAGGGATACGGGTCCACGCGAGGACGAGCGCAACATCGAGCGCGACGAGCAGCAACGCCCAGCGAGCGAGGCGACGGGTGGGCGGCGGAGGGGCTTTTGTGTCCGTCTCGGTCATGGTAGGAGCATCGACGTTTTTGTCATTGGCTCGGCGCGGCGGCGGCAGAGCGAACAGCGCGTGTCATAGCAGCGAAGGCCAATAAGCGACGAGCTTGGCGCTGCAACACGTGAGGTTCGCGACCCTAAGCGGACCG
Source organism: Deltaproteobacteria bacterium (assembly GCA_030694465.1). Classification (GTDB taxonomy): domain Bacteria; phylum Myxococcota_A; class Polyangia; order Polyangiales; genus JAUXYJ01. Next base: position 324,074 of record JAUXYJ010000023.1, read on the forward strand.
CGACATGCCCCAACGTGGGCAAGGGCTCTGGCGCTGTTGTGAGCGGTCGGTGCTGCCGCGCAGACCTCGAGAGTTCACCGCAGCGAAGTAAGAACGATCTGTAAATTTTCAATACATACAGGGCTTGTGAGCTCTGGCGAGATGAGGGTGTTTCGGTGAGTGTTCTGATTGTTGGCTCGATGGCGGTAGACACGGTGGAGTTCGCCGGGACCGGTGAATCGTTTGAGTGGGCCGCGGGCTCTGCGGTATTCGCTTCGCTGGCAGCGTCGTTTTTTGGCACCCCGCGTGTCGTGGGCGTCGTGGGCGATGACTTTCCCAAGTCCATGATGGACGCGCTTCGTGAACGAGGCGCAGAGCTTGACGGCGTCGAGATTGTCGAGGGCGGAAGGACCTTTCGTTGGCACGGTCGCTACGCGCCGGACCTCGCCTCGCGCGAATCGCTTGCCACGCACCTCAACGTCTTCGAGACTTTTTCGCCGAAGATTCCTGCCTCGTTTAAAGACTCTCGCTACCTTCTCCTCGGCAACATCCACCCTGCGCTGCAGCACGCTGTGCTCGACCAAGTGTCAGGCTCGGAGCTCGTCGCAGCCGATACGATGAACTTCTGGATCCACGGTGAGCGCGAGCGACTCAACGCGCTGCTCCCAAAGATCGACCTGTTAATTATCAACGAAGACGAATCTCGGGATCTCTCCGGTGAGCGATACATCTCGCGCATTGGCAAGGCGCTGCTCTCGATGGGACCCAAGCGCGTGATCGTCAAACAGGGCGAATACGGCGCGTATCTCTTCGACGAACATGGGCTCTTTCACGCGCCCGCGTACCCAGTCGCCACGGTGGTAGACCCTACGGGCGCAGGAGACTCTTTTGCGGGCACGCTGATGGGCTACCTCGATGCGCAACCCACACTCGACCGCAGCGCGCTCAGGCGAGCCGTGGTGATGGGCTCAGCCGCAGCCTCGCTGTGTGTAGAAAAATACGGGGCCAAGGGGCTGCTTGAGACCACGCGTGACGAGATTGTCACCCGCGCGCGCGAGTTTGCCAGCCTGGTCTCGACGGACTGACGCGCGGCGATCGCGGCACAGATCGGTGCGAAACCGTTGTCGAATGCGGTACTACTCTCGGGCTGGATTCTCATGAACCGCTCTGGAGGACTCTTCGATGACATTGCATAAACTCGTTCCTGCCGCGCTCCCATGGCTCTTTCTTGCGACGGCGTGCTCGCCCCCTCCCGTCCAATCGATGGACGTCGCGGCGACCGACGCGGTCGTCGTCGAGACCGGCCCCATGGGCGAAGCGGGGGTCTGTACGCGCGGCGCAGTCGTCACACCACACAACAACATGGACACCATGTGTGTGGGCTTCACCGCGCGCCCCTGCGAAGGCGCCAGCGGGGATTTTTGCCCGCGCTTTGTCGACAACAACCCTATGCGTCCGAAGTTCGTTCTGACGCAGATCGACATTCAGCAGCCCCCCACGTTGGCACCCGATCGCGCGATCGGTCGCTTGCTTAACACCGCCATCCGCAACGCGACGTTCTCGTGGGGTATTGACATCGATTTTGCCGCGATGACCGTGCGCACAGGCACCATGCAGCAGCCCATCCAGCGCCTGCTCGGGAGCGGCTACTACAACGAAGCCCTGCGCTTCACGGTGGGCGGCGCACCAATGCCCGGCACTGCGGACCGCTGGAACCCAGTCAACCTGATGATCACCGCGATGGGCGACACGGTGACAACTACTGTGGCACCGCTGATCACGATCCCAGTGTACGACGAGGCGATGGCTGGGATGCTCTTGACCGAGCTTCCGCTTCGCAACGCGCGAATGCTCAACCTGAAGCTCACTGCGGGACGCAACTGCATTGGCTCGGCGCAGCCCAATTTCAACTCGTGTGGCCCCACCAACAACCGCTGGAACACCTCCGAGGCCATGGTCCCCAACGGGATCCTCGAGGCCGTGTTGACCGTGGCCGACACGCGCCGCATTCAAGTGGTCTCGCTCAGCATGCCCCTCTGCAATCTCATCGCGGGCACTGCGTGTGAGTCCATGGGCATGCCGGTCTCGCCGGACATGTTCACCAACCGCCCCGACACCATGATCATGGTGGACGGCGTCATGCAGCCCGCATGGACCCTCCGCGCCAACATCGCGGGCGTCGCGATGAACATCGCAAACTAGGCACGCGGGGCCCCACCCGGCGACGTCGCCGGGTCGAGCATGAGCCGGAGTCTTCGGCTGCTTGCACCCCCCAGGGTGGGTCTACGACCCGATGCGATCCGTCTGTTTATTCTCAGACAGATCGCGAGGACTACATCGACGCGCGGTCGGACTTCTTCTTGTCGTCCTTCTTCGAGACGGCGACCTTGGTCTTGGCACCATCGAGGAGCGCATCACGAAGCTCCGCTGCGCGCTCGGTCTTTTCCCAAGGAAACTCTTTGCGTCCGAAATGCCCATACGCCGCGGTCTGGCGATAGATCGGGCGCAAAAGATCGAGCTGCTCAATGATTGCGCGGGGACGCATATCGAACTTCTCACGGACGTAGGCCGAGATCTTCTCCTCGGGGATCACGCCTGTACCAAACGTGTCGACGTAGACGCCCACGGGCTTGGCGACACCGATGGCGTAGGCGATCTGCACTTCGCAGCGCTTGGCGAGGCCCGCAGCCACGATGTTCTTCGCGACGTAGCGCGCGTAGTAAGCGGCCGAGCGGTCGACTTTGCTCGGGTCTTTGCCCGAGAACGCGCCGCCGCCGTGTCGTCCCATGCCGCCGTAGGTGTCCACGATGATCTTGCGACCTGTGAGCCCTGCGTCGCCCATGGGTCCACCGACCACAAAGCGCCCCGTGGGGTTGACGAAGAACTTGGTGTTCTTGTCGAGATATTTGGCCGGGATGACGTCCTTGATGAGCTCTTCGCGGATGAACTCTTCGAGGGTCTTGTGCTTGACGTCTTCGCTGTGTTGCGTCGAGACCACCACGGCGTCGACACGGACCGGCGTGTGGCCGTCGTACTCGACCGTGACTTGGCTCTTGCTGTCCGGGCGAAGCCAGTCGACCTTGTTGCTCTTGCGAAACTTCGCGAGCTTGCGCATGAGCTCGTGCGAGAGCGCGATGGGCAGCGGAAAGAGCTCTTTGGTCTCGTCGACGGCGAAGCCAAACATCAGCCCTTGGTCGCCCGCGCCCTGCTCTTTGTGAAGGCCCTGGCCTTCGCTCACACCCTGTGAAATATCAGGCGATTGACGCTCGATCGCCGTGAGAATCGCGCAGGTGTTTCCGTCAAATCCGATGCGCGAGTCGGTGTAGCCGATCTCGTTGATGACCTTGCGCACGAGCTGCGGGTACTCGACCTGGGCGCTCGTGGTGATCTCACCTGCGAGAACGACAAATCCCGTCTTGACCAGTGTCTCACAGGCGACACGAGCCTTGGGATCCTGCTCCAGGATCGCATCAAGAACTGCGTCAGAGATCTGGTCACACATCTTGTCCGGGTGACCTTCGCCAACCGACTCGGACGTAAACTGCTTCAGAGCCATCGCTTTTCAAACCTCATGCATTGCGTCGGGACGGGCGAGTAGAGAGCGGACGCGGTGTGATGCGAACTGCATTTTCGCTGATCCATTGCGCTACCGATGGACGACTCGACTCGTCGCGATTGTTTCGTGGAATAGTGTGAGCTTCTTTTGAATCTCGCCGAAGTGTTCGACCCAACGTTTGCCACAGGCGCTTGTTTTGGACACCCACTCTGTTGTGCCGCTCACGCGGAACATTTGAGAGCGCGCTTGCAGAATTCAAGCGCTGTGGACGTTGGTCTCGACGACTCCGTCACCGCATCAACGCAGTGCGAATCGCGTGATGCAGCGGGCGCCCGTGCGCCCATCTCGTATAACGATGACGGGTACCCGCCCCATGGCCCTGCTGTCAACGCGTCCGAAGCAACAGCAGCAACGCAGCGACGCTCATGCCCAAAATCACGATCGCTAGGGTCGCGACGACCCAGTCCAGGGAGCGACGGCGCACGGCAGGCTCAGAGACGGCACGTACAACGCCAGGATCCTGTGATTTTGCAGGCAGATCGGTTTTCTTTGCGCCCGCACTCTCGCTCGCCGTGGCGTCTGTCTGTGCGGGAGGCGCGAGGCTGGGAGGCGGAATGGTCGCGGGTCGAAGTGGCTGCACCGGCTGCGGTTCATCCGTTCCGCCGTCGAATGCACGCAAGAGCGCCTCGGCGGGGTCGTGAAACGACAGGATCACACGGCCAAGATGCACTTCGTCGCCGTCGCGAAGTCTGCGCTCGGTGACACGACGACCCGCGATCGCGATGCCGTTTTTGCTACCCAAATCGCGCACAACGACCCCTTGTTCGTCGCGCACAAACAGCGCGTGCTGCCGCGAACAGTCCACGTCGTCTAAAACGATGTCGATGCCCGGCTCGCGGCCCGCCATTAGTTTTGTATCTTGGGCCGAGAGCTCCCATTGCTGAGAGCCTGGTTTGCGCCCCGAACGCAGGACCAAATAGGGCGGAGAGCTCTCGTTGCCGTCCATCGCCAGCGTGTCCGCAAGCAGCTTGCGTGCGATCGTCGCTGTGCGATCGGTGGGGCTCGCCACTGCGGCGTCGAGCGACACCGTGAGCGCATAACCAGGGACCGTGATGCGGTCGCCATGCTTGAGAACCTTTCGGCGCGTTCGCACCAAGAGCGCACCGTTCACGAGCGTCCCGTTGGACGAGTTTTCGTCCAAAATCGACCACTCGCCGGCTTCGTAGCGGAGCGCACAGTGCGTGGCAGACACAGAGCGCAACGGCAAGCGAACGTCAGCCCCGGCGCTGCGACCGATCACTACGCGAGGTTGGTCAAACGTGATCCATTCGGGTGCCGCAGTCGCGGGCGGGTCGACTCCACCGGAGTCACTCGTTGGATCGAGCGCGACGATGGCGAGAGTGAGTGCCACAACGAGACCAGCGGCTACTCCCTCAGAGCGTCCGCGGTCAAGAACGCTTCAATCTGCTTGACACTGTGCTCGGACTTGATTGGTCAAAAAGTGGACGGCGATCCACGGCCCGTAGCAAAGGCAATCTCGACGCTGCGCAGCTCGGTGGCGCTCGCTCGAGTGGGTCACGAAGACCCCCGCGAGCGTGACCCGACGCTGCGTTGAGCGAAGGAGGTTGTGGTCATGAGCACCAGTGCAAACGCCGAGCGACGCGAGAACATTCGACGACAGTTCAACGGAACAGTAGAGCTTGCCCTTCCCGATGAGGTTGAGGGCTATGAGGCCGACGGCATGGACCTGTCCATCGGCGGGATGTCTCTCAAGACAGCCTATTTGCCCGACGTGGGCAGCGAAATGGACTGCCGTTTTGTCCTCGACGGCGACGACGCTCACACGGTCCAGGCCCGAGCGCAGGTGGTCTGGGCTCGCGACAATGGCGCCGACGCAGGTTCGTTCGGTCTGCGATTTACCGAGATGGATTCGCGTGATCGGCATGCCGTCGACGCGCTGATCGCGCCCGACGAGCCTAAGGCGCGCGAGCTTGAGAAAGCTCAGCCTGGACACGATGAGCGCGTTCGGTTGCGGTTGCCTCGCATGGCCGACCCGCTCAAAGCTTTTGTTCGTCACAAAGCCGCGGGCGCCATGGTCGTCAGCATGGACCTGTCGTTTATCGCCATGGGCGACGCGATGGAGATCGAGCAGTCCGAGGGCGAAGTCAGCCACGGGCGCCTCGAGGATGTCAGCGTAGACATTGACCCCAAGACGCAGGGCGCGCGGCTCGTCTTGACCGTCTCGCTGGACGACAAAAAAGTGATCGCTTCTGCGAAGTCTGCGCCCGCTGAGAAGCTCTCAAAGCCTAGCAAATCTGCTGCTCGAATCGATCGCACCGAGAAGCGAACGGCCCCCGACGCGGTCGCTCCAGCAGCGCGGGTTCGAGACCTCAAGACCGATGTCTCTGAAGCGCCTCAGGTCGCGTCGCAGAGGACCGAGGTCCTGAGCTCCAGTGACGCTCAGAGCGACCGCTCCTTGCACACAGCCCCTGACGCAGAGCTCTCGAGCGAAGGCTCTTCGCTCGCGTCGCGCTCCAGTGCACCTGCGTGGCTCGTGTCGGCAGTGTCTCGGGTACGCACGATGAGCATCGCGTTTTGGCACCGCGCCTCCCCCGCACTCAAACGCGCGTGGGTGACAGCGGCCACCGTTGCGCTCGCAGTGGTTGCCAGTGTTCGCAGCAAAATCACAGGCAAACCAGCGATCATCGCGAGCAAAGAGCCCACGCCTCGGACGCGCGCTGCGGCGCCCGCGAGCACGGGCCGCATCGCGCTACGCAAACAGCGCCCCGAGAGCGAAGAGCTCGCCACCGCAGAGCAATCGGCTGCTCCTGCGATGCGCAAGAAGTACGCGCTCATTGGCTTGGGTGCGTTTGGCCTCTCGGCCATCGTGTTTGCGCTCGCAACGGGCGGCCGTGAGCGACGCCCCGCGACGCCCCGCCCACAAGTCGCAGTCGAGACCACCGCGCAAGCCCCTGTCGCAACCACCAACGCGATCGATCAAGCAGATCCCAGTGCAGAGCCAACGCAAGCACCGGAGCTCTCTGCGCCCTCAAGCGCGACGCAGCCATCGAATCGCATGCCCAGCGACCTGGTCGCAGCGGCGCGCTCACGCAACGCCGATGTCAACAACGAGCGTCCCACGGTGCGCACTCAAGCCAACGCCGCGCGTCCCGCGATGGTGGTCGCGAGGCCCGCAGCGGCGACTGCACAGGTCGCCACGACGCGCACGCTGGGCACAGCCTCGGTGCACACCGGCACCACGCTTCGGTTGCACTTTAGCGGCCCCATCACGACGGTCACCGGCGGCGTTGCAGGTGCAGATTCGCTGACGTTTCGAGTGGCAGGGCGGCAGGTGACCGATCGCGCTGCAGGCTTTGTGCGGCTCGATTCGCGACTGGCCGGCGCCGGAGCCTACAACCGAGGCGGCAACGCAGAGGTGACCCTGCGCTTTCACGGAGCGCCTCCCTCGTGGGCAGCGCGTGTGCGGGGCGACGTGCTTGAAGTGACGCTCGCTCCTCCCGCGCCGGCTGCAGCGCGTATGGCCGCTGCGCAGGGCGCACGCGTCGCATCGATCCCAAGCAATCGACGCCGCTAGTGTTTTCGTAGCGCTCTGTGGGGTGGATGGGGGAGAGCATCCGGCGACGTCGCCGGGTGGGCGCTCGGGAAGAGCGCTTCGGGCGCGCTCGCTACGGCACACTGACTGCACGCTGGAGTGCCTCAGCGAGGGCCGTCGCGCGCGCTCCGTACTGGGGATCATGTGCGATTCGCGAGAGAATTTGCAGCGCTTGATCGAGATTCTCTGTCGCGGCCTCTACCCTCGCCCGGGTGAAGAGCACATCGGCCGCGAAGGGCAACGCGCGCTCGGCGAGCAACACCGACTCACGGGCCTCGTCCAACAGGCCCAAGCGAAGAGCCGCCTCGGCGCGAAGCACGAGCGCTTCTCCTCGTCGTGGCGTGATCTGGACTGCGCGACGCGCGTGGTCGAGGGCGGGGCCGTTGTGCCCCAGCGCGAGGAGCGTACGACAGAGATTGAGCCTAGCTTCGAGCAACCGAGGCTCGATCGAGAGGGCCTCTTCGAAGCTCCGCTGCGCACGCGTGAGACGAAACTCTGCGGTGTCAGCCCGCGACTGCGAGTGCGCCAGACCGACGTTGTTGTGCGCCTCGGCGAAATCGTGGTTGAGCGAAATAGCCCTGAGAAAATACGGCATCGCGCGCTCGGGTTCGCGCCGCGCGAGGTAGACCAGCCCGAGGTTATTGTTGGCCTCGGCGTAGCGGTCATTGAACTCGAGTGAGACGCGAAGGCTCGCTTCGGCTTCGTCGAGCGCGCCGCGTGCGAGCTGTGCGGCGCCGCGACGGTTAAAATCTACCGCGGGTCGAGAGAGCGCGGTCGAGGCGCAGCCGACGGACATGGAGAGGCAGAAGAAGACGGCAGATGTGCGGACCCAAACACGTGGACTCATGGCGGCGATCACTCCCTTGCGAGCGCACGGATTTCTTGTGCGCGGGCCGACTGATCGAGTGAGCACGAGGGAAAGTTGCGAAACTCGTTCTGACTGATGAATTGCAGCTGTTACACCGAGTCATCGAGAGTAATCGCGGGCCCTCGACGGCTGCTGCTAGGGTCCCAGACTTCTCATCGAATCTGGGTGCCGTGAAGTCGGCCGTGCTTGTGGGCAGCCACACTCAACAAAGAAGGTAGACAAAGTGAGAGCGTCGAGTTCAGCTGGGTTTTTGCTAGGTGTTTGTACGTCATGGCTTGTCGCGTGTAGTCCTGGACCGACACCCTCGGACGTGACCGGAATGGACGCAGCGAGCGACTCCTCGTTGGAGGCTGGTCCGGGGGAAGGGGGCGCGGGATGTGTCGACATGAGCGGCGCGTACCCGCTGACGGGGACATGCAGCGTGCCAGGGTTCTCTCCGTTTCCGATCGCCTGCATCGCACAGACGGGATGCACTGCATCGATCTCGGTGCTCAGCGGAACAATCGCTGGGACAGTCGTAGGCAATCAGCTGAGTTTTGAGACTTCAGTGGCAGGAACACCGCTCTCATGCACAGCGACACTCGCCAACGGCACGATGGCGGTCGATTGCAGCGCTGCGGGCGGGGCTGCGACGTGCATGGCCACTGGGATGGCGGCGACGTTTCCGGGCGCGACGCGGTACTGCTGTGACGCATCTGCGCAGAACTGTGGCGCTGGGCAGCACTGCGCGATTGTGTCTGAGAGCGCCGCGAACGCCACTTCGTTTACGGCATGTATTCCTGCGGGGACGACGGCTGCGGGCGCAACATGCACAAGGATGGGCGGGCGACTGGGCGCCGACGGCTGCGGTGCCGGACTTTTCTGCAGCAACGTAGGGCAGGCCACGGCGACGACACGCGTTTGTCAGAAAACGTGCGGTGCCACCGCAGACTGCCCTGCCAACAACAACTGCGTACTCGTCACACGCACTCCCGCAGCCGGAAACTGTTCACCCAGCTGCACGTTGCAGGGGACCGACTGCATCGGTGGCGCCACCTGCCGCTATCGTGTGGCCGTCGGCGCCACCGGTGCGACCGCAGCGCAGGGAAGATACATCCTCGCATGCGACCCCGTAGGTACCGTGGCTACCGGAATGTCGTGCCAATTCAATAGCGAATGTGGTCCTGGCCACGCATGCGTCAGAAACAACGGGGGTCCACTCACATGCCGGCCCGAATGCGATACGGCGCATCCATGCGCGGCTGGACAGACCTGTACGTTGTACAATGACGGGCCCGCGAACACGACCGGCGCTGGTTTCTGCGTCCCCAACTGAGGGGCGAAATCAGCTTGGTGCATCATTGGCGCTTGCGACGTAGAAGCGAAGGGCGAACTCGCTGTATAGCTCTCGCACGATGAAGCTCGACACGCTCGCAGTGCACGCAGGACAGCATCCCGATCCGACCACCGGCGCGGTCATGCCTAACATTGTTCTCTCCAGCACGTTTGCTCAAGACGGCCCAGGAGAGCACAAGGGATATGACTACTCTCGCAGCGGAAATCCCACGAGAAATACCCTCGAGGCGTGCATCGCGGCGCTTGAGGGAGGCGCACATGGGCTGAGCTTCGGCTCAGGGTTGGGCGCGACCACCACCATCTTGCACTTGCTCAGGCCCGGCGATCACGTCGTGTGCGGCGACGATGTCTACGGCGGGACCTTTCGCATCCTCGACAAGTGCTTTAAGCCCCTGGGCATTGATGTCTCATTCGTCGACTTTTCGGATCCTTCACGGCTCGAAGCGGCGCTGCAACCCAACACCAAGCTCGTGTGGCTCGAGACGCCCACCAACCCCACCCTCAAGGTGTTTGACATCGCCGCGTTGGCAGCGATTACGCGCCCGAAGAGCATCCCGCTTGTGGTCGACAACACCTTCGCGACCCCGGTGATTCAGCGACCCTTGGCGCTCGGAGCAGACATCGTCTTGCACTCCGTCACCAAGTATCTCAATGGCCACAGTGACGTCGTGGGCGGCGCGATCGTAGTGAACGACGATGGCCTGCACCAAGGGCTACGCTTTTTGCAGAACGCGCTGGGCGCAGTCCCCTCGCCCTTCGACTGCTTCATGGTGTTGCGCGGCATCAAGACCCTGCATCTCCGTGTCGAGCGCGCGAGCGCGTCGGCTCTCTCCCTCGCGCAGTGGCTTGAGAGCCACCCAGATGTCCGCCGCGTGCACTATCCCGGGCTGCCCTCGCACCCCAATCACAGCGTCGCGCAACGGCAAATGGCGCTCACCGGCGGCATGATCTCGTTTGTGATTTCGCCAGGAAAAGACCACGATACCCTGGCTCGCTCGCGACGTTTTCTCAAGGCCGTCAAGCTCTTCGCGTGTGCCGAGAGCCTCGGAGGCGTCGAGTCACTGATCGAGCACCCCGCGCTCATGACCCACGCGAGCGTCCCGGCTGCACAGCGCAACGCGCTGGGCATCGACGATGGGCTCATCCGCGTCTCTGTCGGTGTCGAGCACGTCGAGGATCTGCGTGCAGATCTAGCCCAAGCGTTTGAGCTCAGTGCTACCGTGCGTTAGGTTCGCCGAGCGAGCTGCTTCATATTCACTAGCTTTTTCTCCCACCAAATCACTGAGAAAGATCCCCCTGCCCTTATGCGCGCTCCACTCCTCATTTCGCTTCTGCTCACCGCCTCGATGTTCGGGTGCGCTCCCCCGCCGATGCCCACCAATGGTCGACTCGCTTGGAGCTTTGGCTGCGACACCACCGTGATGGGTCAGACCGAGTGCGGCGCAGCGCCTTCTGAGCTGATCGAAGGCATCGCACGCCGCACGCCACCTCCGACGCTCGACACGTTCTGTGCGATCGATCCAGCAGGCGGCGGCTTTAACTTTCGCGTGCGATTGCTGCAGGGAGATGCGCCGCAACAGACCGGACTCGCTCTGTGCGGGAGCATCACTGGCGGCGCCGGTATGGCGACTAATTCTCGCGTTGACGCGTATTTTGGCGCGGCCAAGATCGAGGGCGTACCGCAGGGCGGCGCGATGGGTGGATGCGACGTGCAGATCGACTCGGTCGACGCATCGACGATTCGCGGGCAGTTTCGCTGCCGCGGAGTGCGCGACAACGCGCTGCTTTGGCGTGTCGTGGGTGGTGTTCCGCCATCATCGGTCAACGGGACGACCCGGCCGGACTGGGCCGAGTTCGCGTTTCAAAACTGCACCCGCGGCGCTGGCGTCTGTCGCTAGCGCTCTGTGGACGCGAAGCGCTCAGCGCGTACGTCGCGCGCGATGAGCAGCAATTTGCCTAGCGAATCGGCATTCGTAGCGGGCTCAAGGCACGCTCCATCGATGCAAACATACGCGACCGGCGATCCATCGTCGCGACCACGAGCGCTCCACCAACGAGGCGCGAGCCCTTGAGCGCGCGCGTGGGCAGAGTCGTCCGCGAGCGCATCCACACGATGAGGCACGAAGACGCCCTGCGCAGCACGCACCATGGCCTGAGTCTCATCGAGCGCGCGGTCTCCGAGGATCACCAGCTCGACGTCGCCCTGCACAAGACGGTCGGCCATTTGGACCAGCGCAGAGACCCCCATCGGGCTCTGTGCACAGAGCGCCGACACAGCGCGCAACTGGACCTCCGCCGCTTGCGACATCGCTGGAATTTCACACAGAGAATGCACGCTCAAGAGCAACTCAATCGCCAGCGCTGTGGCCGACGGTGTCGATTGATCGAAGAGCTCACACGTGCGCGCCAAGACCACCTCGGCGTGTCGCGCGGTGTAGTAAAAGCAACGATCAGAGCTGTCATAAAACGCGCTCAGGACACACTCGGCAAGCGAGCGAGCGAACGTAAGATGTCGTGTCTCTCCGGTCAGTCGGTAGACGTGCAACGCGGCAAGTCCGAGCGCTGCGTAGTCGTCCAAAAAGCCCTCGCCGTAGGGCTCTAGACCGTCCAGTCCATGCGCCAAGCGCTGGGTCACAGGATCCCATGCGAGCTCACAGAGAGCGTCGAGAGCGCGGACGGCGGCCTGCAAATTCACTGATGATTGACGTACGACGGACGCCAGGGCGAGGCCCGAGATCGCTAGGGCGTTGCTCGCACACACGCACTGCGTATTGGTCGCGGGTGCCGGACGCAGTCGTCGCGCCCGGAGCATATCGGCTCGCGCGATCTCGAGACCTTCGCGAGCATCGGCGAGCGAAATACCCATCCAATGCGCGGTCTCAGAAAGAAGATGAGGCGCCGCGAGCACGCTGCGTTCGGAGTCGAACGAGCCCGTCGACGCGACTGAATAGTGGGCCTCGGCGAGCGTGAACTGCGTGGGCGTAGCGTCGCGAATTTCTTCTGGGGTCCAAAGAAAATACGCGCCCTCGGCGCCCTCGGTGTCTGCGTCTTGCGAGGTATAAAACGCGCCCGTGCGCGGGTCGCAGAGCTCTTCGACGAGGTATCGGGCGGTCATGACGAGCACCTGGTTAAACCGCTCTACGTGAGAATGGTCAGCGGTTTCGCTGGCAAGAATTTGTAGGCCCAGCGCGTAGGCGGTGAGGTGTTGCCCGTTGTCAGAGAGCATTTTTTCGAAGTGAGGGACGAGCCACTGGGCGTCGGTGCTGTATCGCGCAAACCCGCCGGCGAGCTGATCGAACATTCCTCCGCGGGACATGCGATCGAGCGTGCGGAGTAAGTGCGCGCACGAGGGCGCCGCGAGCGGTGACTGTGCGACGGCGGTGTGCGCGAGCAGCGTGAGCGTGGGCAAGGCAGGAAACTTCGGTGCGCGACCAAAACCGCCGTTCTCACGGTCCGCTCGCGCGAGCAGTGAGCGGGCTGCATGAGCGAGCACGACCACGGCATTTGGAGAAGAGTCCGAGGGCGCTGACGAGGGCTCGACGATCATGCGCGCGAGCTCTTGCGCTTGAGTAACGAGGTCTGGGCGTTGCGTGGACCAAGCAGACAATACCTTGCGAATGACCTCAGTAAACGTCGGGAGTCTCGCATGCGCGGCCTTGGGAAAATACGTTCCGCCAAAGAACGGCTCGCGCGAGGGGAGCAAGAACATCGAGAGCGGCCACCCTCCCGATCGCTGCATGAGCGCTTGGTAGGCACGTTGATAGACCGTATCGATGTCTGGGCGCTCTTCGCGGTCGACCTTGATACAGACGAAATGCTCATTGAGAAGCGCGGCGGTCTCGTCGTCTTCGAAGCTCTCGTGCGCCATCACATGACACCAGTGACACGCGCTGTACCCAATCGAGAGAAACACTGGCTTGCCCTCGCGCGCCGCGCGCTCAAACGCAGCATCACACCAGAGCTCCCAGTCCACTGGGTTGTCTTGGTGCTGTCGAAGGTAGAGCGAGCGTGAGCCAGCGAGTGCGTTGGGCATGGTGGCCCGCAGTGTGCCGTCAATCGCCCTACGGCGCAGCGTCTCGCGAGGTCAAGGGACGCGATCGCACGACGGCCGTAAGCGCCTTGAAGTGCGCGGCTGTGACCTGCCCTGATGCGCTCAGGACGCGGGCGCCTCGCATCATGCAGCTCCCCATCGACTGCGCCAATTGCATGGGGGTCGAGTCCGCGCTGAGGTCTAAACGGGCTCCAAAAAACACGCCCGCGTTTGTGGCCTGTGACTGCTCAAGCGCGTCAATCAGCTGCGCGCTCACGGGGCTCTGAAAGATCACCGTGTTGGCACCCACCGCGGCGAGAGCTCTGAGCGCCTGCACCACGGAGAGCCCTGAAATCGCACCGTGAGCATCACTCAGAGACAGCACAGCCCAACACTCGGCATGGAGCGCAGCCACGCTCGTCGCCGCGAGAGTCTCTTCGAGTGTGGGCATGGGCTCGATGACAATGAGGTCCAGCGGGGTCGCCGCCAAGCGCGCCACATGGTCGACAAACTCTTGTCTGGCCGCGCGCATCGAGACCATCTCCCGCTCGATGCCCAGAGGCCCCAGCAAGCCCGCCACCGCCGGACGCTGAGCCGACCGCGCGATCTCTTCACGGGCGAGGTCTACTGCGCGATGGGTGATCGCAGCCGATCGCATCGCGACACCCGCACGCGCGAGCGAGCGAGGATGCGTCGCGCCGGTGTGCGCAGGCAAAACGTCGACCCCTGCCTCGATGAGGGACTGGTAGCAACGCGCGAGCAAGTCGGGCGCGTCACGAGCAGCCGTTGCGTCGCGAGCAGCGCTGCTGGGTTGGTAGCCCTCACGCGCAAGCAGCTGCGAGAGACCGCCGCCCAATACAGCCGCGCCACCGCGGGCAACACGACTCAGCAGAGGATGTTGATCACGGGATTCCACGCGGTGAAGCATCGCACAGAGAGGCCGTTTGCCAACGCAACAATCCGTTGTTGAAGAGCGAGTTGTGCTCGAAGGTCTGAATGCGCTTGGCAGCTATCTCAGTGACGCATGGGAGGGGCTACATGCACTGACTTGAACGCCACACAAACGGTCGTCCCGCGCACACCGCGGAGTCGAGCGCACCGAGCGGAGTCCCCAGGGTGCAACGACCGTTGCAAAACCCGCAGATGGGCACCGCCACGCAAGACGCGCAATCCCGTGCAACCGCGCAGGGATCCGAACCGCTGCTGCCGCCCGAATAGTCCGTTGGAGGCGGCTCGCCTTCGCCCATTTCGTGCTCGCCCGCAGGAGGTGGCTCCATCGCGGGGGGCTCCATCGCGGGAGGTGTCATCATGCTTGGCGGGGGCTCTTCGCCCGTGTCACCGCCGCCCACAGGCACGGGGGTCACGCCCCATCGCGTGAGCGTTGATTGAAGCCAAGGCGCGACGGGTGCCAACGTCGCCCACTGCGTGCAGAGCGAGCCAGGCCTGCATTGCGCCAGATCAAGCACGGTCGAGCTCACACCGAGCACCGCGTGGCGAGCGCGATCGTAGAGCGCCCCACCGGCGTCGCCTCGCTGAATCATCAGGCGATCGACAGAGACCGCGAACGGCGTCCTGCGGGTCCCGAGCAAGAACGGGCGGCTGACCATCACGCGCGTGGCCGAGTTTGAGACGCGCCCGAGCGCGACGACTCCGACCCCGTCGAAGCTCGCCGACGTGTCCATCGCAGCCACCGCGGTAGCAGGAAAATCGCGTTCCAATCGCAACAACGCCACGTTAGATCCCCGTGCATTGTCGACCCCTGTGGCTGAAGAGCCCGGGTAGGTCGGGGCCACCGCACGCTCAAGCACGCGAAGCAATCGAGTGTCTCCGGCGTAGGGGCACCGAGCAGTCCATTGCGCTGCGACAGCGACACAGTGCCCCGCGGTCAACAAAACACTCGGCGCGACGAGTGTCGCCGTGCAAACTGGCTGACCCGCCGCGAACACGATGCACGCGCTCGGGACCTCGGTCGCTTCGAGGCCAGCGATAATCTCTGTGAAGGTCCTGCTGGATGCCTTGTTGACGCCGCCTCCATCGACCTCGCCCACGCAGCCAGAGACGCTCACGATCGAGGACACAACCATGAGCAACGCGGCGAGCTGAGCGGAGGGTCGAGAGATCACCCCCAAGAAGACTGCAAGCCTCTAGCCAACACGATTGGTCAGCGTTTTGTCCTGATTTCCAAGCGTGGGCGCACAACCGACGCGCACCCTGGGCGAAGTTTCAGACAGCACGCTCGGTGCGACGGGATAAATAGCTGCCGTTGCATAGGACGGCTGTCCCTCGGGTCCGTGAGGCGTGTATAGGTTTGCCACACCATCATGTCCGCCCGACGATTGACCGCTGCAGTGATGTCCGGATTGCTGCTTGCCACCACGACAGCTCCTGCCGAAGCCATCACCCTCGCGAGGATCACCCGACGAGGCTACATCGTGGTCGACGAGCCCGAGGCGGTGCAGCCGTACGAGGGAAGCGTTCCGACTGAGAATACGCAGGACACTTTTGATTTCATCGCGCAGCTCACGCAGCTCATCGCGGACATCCCAGGGGCACCCCGCGCGCGCTACGTCGCGGTGATGCAGACGGGCCGCGACGCCAGCGGCGCGCTCGCGTTTTATCTCGGCCTGCGCAACGACGTCCGCGGCATCGGCCAGCGCAGCCCGATCAACAATCGCGACGAGGTCTACGATCTCAATCGCTTCGCCAACACGTCGTACCCGGTGACCGGATTTGTGTGGCTCAATCGCTACACTTTCTACACCAATGAGGGCTTCAGTGATTTTGGCAAATACCTCATTTGTACCCAAGAATTTGGGCACCGATTTGGCACCTTTGTACGCACGCCGCCGCAGCCCACAGGCACCACGCTGCGGCTCGGAGGCACCGACGCAGGGGTGACCGACGCAGGCGAAGACGGCGGCCTCAGCATGGACGCCGGAGATGCCACAGAGACCGACGCTTCGGACGACGCTTCGGTGGTCGCAGACGCCTCGCCAGACGCCGCTGCACCGATGGGCCCAGACCTCTTGCCGACCTCTATTTTGGGCCGCCAAACTGCGCACTGGAGCTATTTTGTTCACTCCGAAGGCTCGCCCATGGAGGGCAATTTCTGGAACGAACTGAGCCCCGGCGTGTTTCGCAGCTCGCGACCGTCGTTTAAGTTTCACCCGCTCGATCTGTACATCATGGGCCTGCTCGCGCCGCAGGACACGCGCCCTGCGTATCTCATCTCAGAGCCCGACGTGATGGGCCAGCGAGACTCAAACGGCCAGCGAATTACCCCGGCATCGGCCCCGGAGTTCAGCGGTCGCTCGATCACCATTCGTGGCCGCCGGGTTGACTTCGGCATCGACGACATCATCCGCGCAAACGGCCCACGGATCCCTGCCGCGGTGACCGTCATGCCCACGCGCGGCGGCGAGGACGGCGGCGTGGCCGACGCAGGCACCGACGGCGGAACGTTTGTCCCTCGCCCCGGCGACCTCGACGTCGTCTGGGTGCTGCTCACCACGCAGGACCGCGTCGGTGATCGGCTCGTCCGCGACTTTGATTTCGCCATCGAAAACTGCTCTGACGGTTACTCGTTTGCGACCGATGGCCGCTCCGAATTGCTCGCGCAGGTCACCGCTACACTGCCCACCCCCGATGCGGGCCCCGAAGCAGGCGACGCGACCGCCGACGTGCCCGCGCCCACCACCGACGCAACCACCGACGTCGCCGACGCAGGTGGGCCCTACGCGCTCGGTGGCGGTTGCGCATGCCGCACTTCGCCAACGCCCCGCGGCGCGCGATGGCCCCTCGAAGCGCTCGTGGCTGCATGCGCGATCACCTTTGTTTTTGCAGGCCGTTCGCGATTCCGCCGGGCACGTCGCGGGTAGACTCCCATGGGCTTTCTCTTCACCGAGTCGCCCACCCCCGACGCGCTTGAGCGCCACGTCGACCTCGTCCGGTCACTCGGCGAACCCGCCGATTGGGACACCTGCGCGAGCGCTTTCGAACGCTTTAATCTCCGCGCGAACACCCCTCGCCTGAGCGCGTTGGATGAGTACACCACGCGGCTTGATCTCCCGGCGCACTGCGACGCGCGACGCAACGCTCTCACGGCGGCTGCCAATGCTTGGCTTCGAGAGAACCTCGACACGCTTGGTGCGCCCACAGGGGCCTCGGTCGCGCGTTGGATGGAGCTGCTCTTGGGGCGCTCGTCGGCTCCGCGTTTGCGACAGGATCCGGCCTACGCGCGGGGTGGGCTTCATCGCTATTCGTTAGGTGATTGTCAGCTCGAATCACTCTGGTCTGCCGCGCTCGATCGCGCCAACGGGTCGACGCTTCACCTCTGCGCGAGGGCCGCGACGCTGTACCTCGACGCGCTCTTTTTGCATCCGTATGACAATGGCAACGCGCGCCTCGCGAGGGCCTTGGTGTACTGGCTGATGCAGCACGAACAACACACCAGCCCCGCGATGCACCCTCTCGTGCTCGTGCCTCTACGACCAGGCAACCGTGACGACCTCCAGCGCCTCGCAAAGGTCATCGCGGTCAGCGCGTCGCGCGAAAACTTACACTGTAAACTTACATCGTAAACTTGGTCCAGAGACTGGGAGCATTGCACGCCATGGAGACATCACTCGCGTCGTGGGATCTTGTCGCTGTCGACGCGCAGGCGTTCAACCGCGAGGCGTGTTTGGACACACTCACGGACGTGCTGACCGCGCTCTTGCGTCAGTACCCGGGCTGTCTTGTGAAGAGCACCGAGGCTGCGAAAGAGAGCGTCAGGTGGGCATCGTCCGCGAAGTATCACGAGTCTTTTAGGCCGCCGATCGAGGCGAGCCTGCGTGCGATGCTTCCGCACTGGTATGGGCGCGAGGGCTGGGCCGTGGGCAACGAGACCTTCGGAGGGTGCATCTGTTGCTCGCTCCCACTCGCCCTCTCCAAGGGCCCCCGCGAGGGCGCGCTGTGGATCGTCGATGAACTCGAGTCGATGATCGCGATCTTGCGCCAGTGGGTCACGATCATCGAGGTCGTCGAGTGCACTGCTCACGCGGACCCTGAGCTCACAGCACTCGCCCAAGGTGAAGCAGCGCAACGCGCAGTGCAAGCGATGATCGACACCATGGTCGAGGGCGGCCACCTCAGCGAGTCGTGGTACGGCTACATCGACGACGGGGTCCGCTGGCTCTTCAGCACGCTCACCGATCGCAGCCCGAACGACGACGCGTTTGAGTCACTCGCCAGCAATGGCTACGCATTTAGCTCGTGGACCACCCCTGCGGTCGATGTTCAACAGCGCTTCACGCGCGCAGTGGGCGACGAGTTGGTGCGAGAGCTGCTTCGAAATCGCAGCTAATTTGCCAGCGATTTAGCGTGCGAACTCGATGTTTCCGCGAACATTGGTGACCGTCGCGCTCGCGCGAAAGTGCAGCGCGCGGAGGGCTGGTCCAATGCACTCGCCCATCAGCGCGATGGGCTCGACCGACGAGCTCCACGTGGCGCTCGCGACGGTGCCGTCAGCTTGCACCGTGAAGCGCGCTTCGCCAGCACCAGCTGCGCGCGCTGCGCGGCGCAATGTGGTTGAGTAACACGCGAGTAGAGCGGGCGTGGCGGTCGCAAATACCGGTGAAATTTCAGCTCCGGTGAGCACTCCCACCGAAGCAGCGGCCGACTCGGCTGTGGGCGCAACCACGGCGGGGCGAGCACCTCGCGCTGGGGCGACAACACGCAGGGGCTGCTCAAGCGCGACCTCGATCGCGGGGTTGACGAAGCTGTAGCTCCGGCGAATCGTCGCTCCAGCGGCCGGCATCCCGGTGAAGGTCACGGTGCGAAGTGCAGCCTCGACGCAGGGACGGATCGAAGCGAGCCCGCCCTCGCCTTCTACGCGGACCTCTGCGCCCGTGACGGCACCGACCGCGGTCACTGTGAGCTCAACGTTGGCGCGACCCACGGCCTCGGGCGCTGTCCGGAGGGCCTGCTCGTAGCACTGCGCGAGCGCCCCGTGCTGCCCATCCAGCGCTGCAAGGGCAGCGGCCTGTCCAGCGCTTGGCGTTGCAGTCACAGGGGCCGTCCCCGCGTCTGCATCGCTCGTCGCAACGGGCGGAGGTGTCTCAGCGGCGGGCTCTGCAGCCGGCGCAGCGGTGTCTGTGCGCCGCACAGTCGTCGCGGTGAGGCTGAAGACCTCGGGCGCAGGCGGCATGGTCACGACAGGGCGTGCGGCGGACGTGTTGCATGCGCCGACAGCGACCAAACAGAGCAGCGATGCGGCGGGGAGAAAGCGCGGGGAGGTTTTCACAGTAGTGCGTTGGTACCGCGAAGTGCGCTTGCCGAAAAGTCTTAGCTTCGCAAGACGCAGTGATACAGGGCGAGGAGGGCGTCGGGCGGGCGGTTTTCGGGACCGCAGCGTTCGTTTTCGCGACACCCAAGGCGGACGAGAGAGGCACTGAGGAGTTTCGATGGCGTTTCCACTGAACCCGGCGCAACAGGCAGCGGTCGAGCACCCCGGTGGCCCGTTGTTGATCATCGCGGGTGCGGGATCAGGCAAGACCCGCGTGATCACCCAGCGCATCACACGGCTCATCGAGCAGGGAAACTCAGCGCGAAACATCTTCGCCGTGACCTTCACCAACAAGGCCTCGGACGAGATGGCCGAGCGACTTGAGCACCAGGTCGGAGCGGTCGCGCGCGACGTCTGGATCAGCACTTTTCACGCCCTCGGCGCCGAGATCTTGCGGCGCGAGGCCAAGCACGTCGCGGCGGGCGAGAAGTACGTGGTCTACGACGCCGCGGACACGCTGGGTGTGGTCAAAGAGATCCTGCGAGAGCTCAAGCTGGCCAACAAGAGCCTCGACCCAAGCGCAATTCTATCAAGAATTTCGCACGCAAAGAACGCGCTCATTGATCCCAAGGACATGCCCATTGAGAGCGACTACGACGAGGTCGCCGTGCGGACGTTTCCTCGGTACGTCGCCGCGATGAAGCGGCTGAACGCGCTGGATTTCGACGACTTGATCTTGGTCCCTCTAAAGCTCTTGCGCGAAGTGCCCGAGCTTCGAGAGCGATGGCATCGCGACGTGCGGCACCTCTTGGTCGATGAATTTCAGGACACTTCGATTGGCCAGTTGCTGTTTGTTCAAGCGCTCGCGGGCGCTCGACGCGAGGTGTTTTGCGTGGGCGATGACGACCAGAGCATCTACGGCTGGCGCGGCGCCGAGGTAAAAAACGTCATCGAGTTTGGGAGATATTTTCCGGGCTCTCGCATGGTCGCGCTTGAGCAAAACTATCGCTCGCGGCAGCCCATCTTAGATGTAGCCAACGCCGTGATTAAGCCCAGCGTGCGTGCATACCCAAAGACACTTTTCTCTGACAAAAAGCAGGGAGAAAAGCCTGTCTTAGTCGAGTGTGACACCCACGAGAGCGAGGTGCGGTTTGTGCTCGAGACCATGCAGCGCGCGCTCAACGATGGCCTCAAGCGTTCGGACATCGCGGTGCTCTATCGCTCGAACGGGCTCGCCAAGCCATTCGAAGAAGCGCTGAGGCTCGCGAACATTTCGTACAAGCTCATCGGCGGCACGAGCTTTTATGAGCGTCGCGAGGTCAAAGACCTCACCGCGTACCTGCGATTGGCTGTCAACGCGCAGGACGATCTAGCCTTTCGGCGCGTGGTGAACTACCCGACCCGCGGGATCGGAGACACATCGTTTGAGCGCATCGAGCGGCACGCGCGGGCACGTGGGCTCCACTTTCTCGAGGCCTCACGCGACTGGACTCGGGTCAAAGATCTCGACGAACGCGCAGGAAAATCACTCACACATTTTGTCTCGATCATCAACGGGGTCACCGCGCGCATCGAGGCCAACCAGCCCATCGCCGAGGTCGCGCGCTTGCTCGCGAGCGAGATCGGTCTCTACGCGGACATCATCACGGCAGGCCCGACCGAGAAGACCGCGACCAAGCGCTGGGGCAACGTCGAAGAGTTTATTCGCACGCTCGAGAAGAGCAACGCGAAGGGCCCCAAAGAGGTGCGCAGCACGCTCGCGAAGCTGTCACTCCGCATGGCCGACGAAGAGAAAGAGGACGCCGAGCAGGTGATCTTGTCGTCGCTGCACGGGAGCAAAGGGCTAGAGTTTTCGCTGGTCTTTCTCATCGGCTGTGACGACGGGATCATGCCCCATGCGCGCGTCGACACGCCCAAAGCGACGGACATCATCGGCACGCTCGACCCCGCTGAAGAGCGAAGGCTGTTCTACGTCGGAGTCACGCGCGCCAAGGACCGATTGTTTATGCTCAGGGCCAAGACGCGGGCCTACCGCGGGGGCGCGAAGCCCATGGCCGCGTCGCGATTTTTTAGGGATATTCCGCCAGAATTGTTCGAGCGTCGGAGCTATGTGGGCCAGCCCATTTTGGCAAATCCCGACATGGCCGCGCGCGCACGCGCTGCGCTCGAGACCCTGGCGAAGCTCAGGGCTGGCCGCGTCCCTGGCTAGAGCGCATTGCGAGGGACTGTCGTTGACAACGCCATGCGGGTGGCTACCCACTTACGCCCGCGGCGCGACGAGCATGTGCCTATTGTGCAGCGATTGCCCTGCGAATTTACTGATATTCATGACAGAAGATCAAACGCAGTTCGAAGAGATTCTCTCGTCTCCAGGGGAGCTTATCTCGTATCGGTTGTCCAAGTGGATGCACACGAGCAACCCTGGCAAGTACGTGCTTGAGGTGCCGGGCAGCTTCGAAGAGCTGCACGCTTTCTTGGCACGCTTCGGGACTGAGACCACCAAGGACCCACGACTTCACGAGCAAATCTCGACGTCGTGGAACACTGCGCTCAACGTGCGCGAGTACTTCATTGAGCTCGGTCGATACTTTCTTCGGCGCGATGGCGAAGCGCTCACCGTGTTGCAGATTAACCTCCCGAGCGACTCGGGAGGGACACACAACAGGCTCTTCGTCGCAGCGGAGTCAAGAGAGATTGCCGAGCAATTTTACTCGGATTATCGCATCTGGGAGCAGACCTACGGCGAGAACGTGATGGTCTTTGACGGCGGCCGCTGGGAACGCGACGCGGAGCTGTACCGGGGCGTTCAGGCATCGTCGCTCTCGCAGCTCGTGCTCGAAGAGAACCTCAAGACACAGCTCGTTGAAGACTTCGAACGCTTCTTTGCATCACGCGAGCTCTATCGGTCCCTCGCGACGCCTTGGAAGCGCGGCTCGCTCTTGGTGGGCCCGCCTGGCAACGGCAAGACGCTGGCGATCAAAGCCCTCGCGAGCCATCTCAAGGTCCCGTTGCTCTACGTGAAGAGCTTTGAGACACGTCGGGGTGAGACGCACGGTATGCGGACCGTGTTTGACAGAGCGCGCGAAACACCAGGAATTTTACTAGTATTCGAAGATCTCGACGCGCTCATTAACGACAAGAACCGCAGCTTCTTTCTGAACGAGCTAGACGGCTTCGCGAACAACGATGGGCTCTGCATCATCGCGACTACCAATCACCCCGAAGAGCTGGACACGTCGATCCTTGAGCGCCCCTCACGGTTTGATCGCAAATACAATTTCGGACTCCCCGCGACCCACGAGCGACGACGCTACCTCGCGCAGTGGTTCTCGACGCGACCGCTCGACGCACAGGCGAGCGAGGCCTGCATCGCGCAGACCGCGCGGGACACCGATGGGTTCTCGTTTGCGTATCTCAAAGAGCTCGCGATTTCGGCGACCATGCAGTTTGTTAACGAGCGAGAAGGCAGCGGTTTTGACAGCGTTTTGCTTAGCCAACTGAAGCAGCTGCGCGGCCAGATGAGCTCGCGACGGGTGCTCGGGCTGATGCCCTCACCGTGACTCGACGATGACCGCCGTCGCGTTGCCGTAGAACCCCGTCGAGAGCACCAGCGCGCGGCGGACTTGTGAGGGCCACAGAGCGCCTGCGACGGCCTCGGGGCGCACGCCTTCGACCACCATGGCGGCCATCGCGAGCCCAAACGCGCCGCCCGCGCCGAGCGTCTCGCCGACCACACGCTTGGCCAAAGCCAGGGGCATCGATCTCTCAAAAACCGAGGAAATAGCCTCGGACTCTGCGCGATCGTACGGAGCGTATCCGTTGGCGCTCGAGATCACGACGTCGATGTCCGCGGGGGTTAGTGAGGCGTCGCTGAGGCTGCTACGGATCGCGCGCGCGAGCGCTTCTGCGCTGAGATGGACCAAGATCGCCTCGCTCACGGGGGGCTCGAACGCGGTGCCGAACCCGGTGACGACCGCGCATGAGGTCTTGCCGCGCGCGATCGCGTGGTCTTCGCGCTCAAGCGTGAGCATCACGGCGCCCTCGCCGAGGCGCATTCCGCGAGAGCGCGCAAGATCACTCGGGGCAAAGACGTCGCTCTCGCCCGACATTGCATCCAAGCGGTGAAACGCAAGGCAGAGTCCTTCGTGCATGGCCTCTGCGCCGCCCACGACGACCACGTCTGCGCGTTCGCCCGCGAGAAAAGTCTCTGCGAGGAGCACGGCGTCGAGCGCGCCGCAGTTGCCGTTGCACACGGTGGCGTTGATCGCGCGTAGGTCTTCCCAAATCGAGACATAGCCCAGCGCGGCGTTGATCACGGTGTTCGGAAACTTCGCGGGGTTGAGATAGCGAGGGCTCTCTAGGAGGGCTACGCGATGGAGCTCAACCATGGACTCAAGTGATCCGTACGCGGTGGACGCGCACACGCCGGCGCGAGAACCCGACATGGGCGTAGTCCAGGTTCCTGAGGATTTTAGGCCAGAATCTTCGAGACACTGGCGCGCCGCGACGAGAAAAAACCGCGTCAATCGGTCGATGTTGCGCAGGCCTTTGTCCCCAAGGACGCGCGTCGCGTCGAAGTCGGTCGCCTCGAGCACGCGCAGGCCCGGCCAGCTCGCCGCATCGAAGAGCGAGGGGGGCGCAAACGCGCCGACGCTGCAGACTCGCAGCAGTGATTCGAGTGCAGCGCGACCGCTGACACCTTGGGTGACGGCACCCATCCCGGTGATTGCCAATGGAGTCATCGTGCACGCATTCTGTTCAGAGACCGCAGGAGCAACACTTACCGAAGCATGGGCGCTTCGGCTGGAATTTTGCCCGGTGTTGCAAAAATAACCGCCGCGTCATAGCCCCCAAACGCGAGCGAATTGTTGAGCACTACGTCGTGCGCCGCCTGACGCGCGACGTTGGCGACGATCTCGAGATCACACTCGGGATCACGTTGCGTAAAGTGCATCGTGGGCGGCAGCCACCCGGTGCGCACGGTCTCAATGCACGAGGCGGCCTCGAGCGCGCTCGACGCGCCCATACAGTGACCGATCATGCTCTTGATCGAAGAGACCGGGACCCGGCGCGTCCCGAAGATCTCGTTGAGCGTGCGGGCCTCGACGACATCGTTGGCCTTGGTCGCGGTGCCGTGCGCGTTGACAAAATCCACGTCGTTGGGCGAGAGCCCGCTGCCTCGGATCGCCTCGCGCAGGGCGTGCAGGGTGCCTTCGCCCTCGGGGTGGGGTCGGGTGATGTGGTAGGCGTCGCAGGCGATCCCGTAGGCGCCCAGCTCTGCGAGTGGCGTCGCGCCGCGGCGGACCGCGTGTGCTTCGCTCTCAAGGACAAAGATCCCGGCGCCCTCGCCCACGATGAGTCCCTGGCGCTCAAGATCGAAGGGCTGACAGTGTTCGGGGGCCATGGCTCCGAGCCGCGCGAAGCCCGAGTACTGAACGTGCCCGATGATCTCTGCTGCGCCGGTGATCACGACGTCTGCGCGGCCACGACGGATCAAATCCGAGGCGAATCCCAGGGCATAGTTGCCTGCCGCGCACGCCGCGGGGAGCGTGAGCACCATGCCCCGAGCGCCCACC
The DNA here is from genome assembly GCA_030694465.1 of Deltaproteobacteria bacterium. Classification (GTDB taxonomy): domain Bacteria; phylum Myxococcota_A; class Polyangia; order Polyangiales; genus JAUXYJ01. Next base: position 349,296 of record JAUXYJ010000023.1, read on the forward strand.
GCGCGGGCCACATGGATGGGCAAGAGCGTGGTGCCATAGCGCGAGACGTCCATGTCGCTGACGGAGTTGGCACCCGAGGCGACCCACTGGCGATCGAGCTGCTCGATGAGCGCGACCTCGCCCATGGTGGTGCCGAGGACGACGGCGGTGCGCTCGCCGCCAGAGGGCTGCAGGTCGAGCCCAGCGTCTTTGATGGCCATGCGCGCACCTGCGATGCAGAACGCCGAGCAGCGACCGGCGCGGCGCGCTTCGGCGGCGGTGAGCCAATCGCGAGCGCGAAAATCGTGCACTTGGCCCGCAAATTCTCGACCAATCGCGCTGGTGTCAAAGCCGCTGACTTTGCTAATCCCCGAGCGGCCCTCTAGCAGCGCGCGCTGAAACGCCTCGCGGCCGTAGCCAAGAGAACTCACCACCCCAACGCCCGTAACGAATACTCGGTTTGCCATGTGGATCAACGGCCGCATGTTGCAATCACCGAGCCGTCGACGCAACGCGGCAATGCGTGACAATTTCGCATTCTTTCTGTGAGAAACTGAGTTTGCGGTGTGTAGAAACTTTCGCACCCTGCGCGTCTCATTTCGCCTTTGGGCAGCGTCCTTGACACCCAATGCACGCACACGGTACCGAACGCGCCGCGCGTCGTTGGCGTGCATACTCAAAGCGCTCATCGACCGCTCGCGACTGCGGCTCCCGACGAGCGAGACTCCCTCCAAGAGCACAGCCCTCCCACCGATGCAGCGTTACGCATCGGGTCGAGCCCTTCGCTCCCACCGAACCTGCGACAGAAAGACCACGCTGCGACATGTCCACCACCGAACAACTCGTCGAGACGTTTCACCGTATTGCTTCTGATGTTTGCGAGCGCGAGCTCCCCAAGCTCGAGGCCTCCACGATGATCTCTGACCTTGGCCTGGACTCGCTGCAAGTGCTCGAAATCGTTGGCGCCATGGAGCGCGAGCTCAAGGTCACGATCCCCGACGATCAGCTCGTTGGCATCCAGTCCGTCAATGACCTCGTGGGACTCTTGCAGCGCCGCTTGGCCTGAACAGTCCCTCGGCGTTGCGCGTTGAAGAGGTCCTCAGGGGCCTCAGCGTTTCTTCCCCTCCGTGCTCTCACGACCTTCGAGTCCAGCAAAGGACCCTCCCCATGATTGCAGTTGAGCGAGACACCCGGCGCGCGGCCAAGATGTACCAAATGTACGCGACCTTCTTCGACAAGGCCGAAAAAGAGCGTCGCTGGAACCCCTTCGAAGACATCCCCTGGGACCGCATCAACCCGGACGTGACCGACAACCTCGCGCTCTGCGCCGAGACGTTCTTGTGCGTCGAAGCTTACCTCCCGGACTACATCGCCGGCGGTCTCAACGTTGTGCGTCCCTCGTTTGGACAGCTCTGGTTTACGGCCAATTGGGGCTACGAAGAGAGCAAGCACAGCACGGCTCTCCTCGAGTGGCTCTTGCGCAGCAAAAAGCGCACAGAAGAGCAGGTCTTTGACCTCATGCACACGCTGCACGAGAAGCGCTGGACCTTGCCTTTTAACACCTCGCGCCAGATGACCATCTATGGCTGCTTTCAAGAGCAAGCGACGTTCGTGATCTATTGCCGCCAAGAGCAGGTCGCCATCGAGCAAAAGTGCGAAGCGCTACGAGCAGTCTACCGCTACGCAGCGCGTGACGAAGTAGCCCACGCCAGGTTCTACATGGAGGTCGTGAAGGTCCTGCTCGAAGAGGACCGTGACGGCACGTTGCTCGACATCGCGCATGTGTCCAAACACTTTCAGATGCCCGGCGTCGGCGTGGTCCCGGACTACGAAGCGCGCATCAGCGTCATGCGCGAAGAGAGCAACGTCGACCGCGACCTGTTCTTGCAGAAGGTGTTCTTTCCGACGCTCAAATTGCTGGGCGTAACACGGCAAGACCTCGTCGCAGTGAGCGCAAAGGCGCGCGCCGAGCGTACGGCCGCCGCGGCAACCTAGATCCTCTTTTTTGACCCGTTCTCTATTTTCACAGCGAGACCCAACACCCATGATTTCAACCGAGACACTTGTCGACGACATTCGCGCGATTTTCAGCGAAATCACTGAGATTGATGAGATCCCTGCGGACAAGTCCCTCAAGGACCTCGGTGTCGATTCGATGATGGCCCTCGAGATCGTGACCGCGATCGAGAAGAAGTACGCCATCAAGATCGAAGAGAGCGAGCTGGGTGAAGTCGCGACCCTCACCAAAGCCGCGACGCTCGTCGCAGCGAAGCTCGGCGCGGCCGCGTGATTGCGCTGCCCACGGACGACCGCCCGCGGTTGCGATGGCAACAGCGCGTCACGTACGTGGACACGGACGCTGCGCAGGTTGTGCACCACGCTAGCTACCTGCGCTATTTCGAGATCGCGCGCATTGAGTTCTTGCGCGCCCACGGGTGGGACTACGCGGCGTGGCTCGCGCGTGAACAGCTGGGCCTCCCCGTCGCCGAAAACTGGGTCAAATACCGCAGCCCTGCGCGCTTCGATGACCTGCTGACGGTCGAGACGTGGGTCGCCAAAGCCACGAGGGCCTCGATCCGCTGGGAGTACCTGATCACCCGAGGTGCACAGCGCTTGACCGAGGGGTTTACCGTCACACCCTGCACTACGCTCGACGGGGCGATTCGGCGGGTCCCGCGAGAGCTCTTGGCTGTCGTGTTGGGCGCGACGTTTGACCCCTCGAGCGTGTAACTCTTTCGGTATCCAACGTGACGCAATCACTGGTTTTTCACGCGCTGCAGACATGTTCGGTCGCCGACGCCCTGGCCCTCACACCCTCGCTGCGCGAGACCGCGAAGCAAGAGAACGCGGTCCATCTCGCGGCGTTTGAGATCCAAGGGCCTGCGATTTTACTCGGCCGATGGCAGCACGCTTCGCGAGTGCTCGAGGCTGACCACTGCGCATCACGAGCCATTGCGATCCATCGTCGAGAGACCGCTGGCACCGCGGGATACGTCGGACCCGAGGGCGCAGTGCTCTTCTCGCTTGCCCTGCCCACGATGACCAGCTTGGTCGCAGACACGCTGAGCGACACGGTGATCAACCGAAATATCCGTGGATTTTTACAGGGTTTTACGCGCGCCGGCGCGCTCGCACATTACTTTGGTCGCGAGTGGCTCGCCTTGTCCAAACAGCCGGGTGCGCTCGTCGGCGTCGAGCAAGCCGAAGACGCGAGCGTCTCGGTTGAGATCCTCGTGGGAGCTCAACAATCCATCGAGCTCCCCCACGAGGCGTGCAGCACGGTCGAGCTCGGGATCTCACGTTACCGTGGAAAATCCCCCGTATCATGGGCCCGCGCCGCACCCAACGCGCCGCCGCTCTCTCAGCGAGTTTCGCTCATCGCCACCACGGTCGCGCATCGCGCCGAGCGCGCGCTGCATCACGCCACGTCAGCTCTTTCGCCCCAGCAGTCTCACCCCGTCGCGCTAGACGTCACCCTCGATCACCACGTCGCGTGCGCGATCGGTCACGTGGATCTCGGCCATTTTTCGAGCGGAGAGCTCTGGATTGGCGGCGACGTGATGCTGAGCAGCCGCGCTCGATCAAGGCTCTTGAGAGCGCTCAAGCAAACCCCTGCACAGCGTGAGAGCGCGATCGTTTCGGCGCTCGCAGACGAGGTCTCGTTGGGCACAAACGTACAGACTTGGCTTCAGTGCGGCGCGCTCGCCCCGCAGCGTGTACGATTGTAAAACTGTGTCTTTCTTGAGTGTTTTGCGCCCGCTCTCTTGGACCTTCGTGATGGCGTGTGGAGTGACGCTCCTCGCAGGCTGTCCTCAGCCTACTGGCCGAACCCGTGGTCCACTCGACTATGACTCGGGCCCCTGCGCGGTGGCCAATCAGCCAAACCAGGGCGCTCCGTGTGAGAACTCGGCAGCGGTCTGCGACTACGAAGTTGGCTGTACGACCGACCGACCCGGGGGCGGTGTGCAGAGGCTTCGGTGCGCGTGTACTTTTGGTCAGTGGCGATGTGACAGAAGCGAGTGCCTTAACCGCCTCGCGGACGGCGGGCTCGCGTGCCCGGCCGTCTCACGCGAGACGCGTTCGTTTGTGTGCGACGACCGGCAAGAGGGGCAGACCTGCGAGCTGAGCCTCACTTCGTGCCCGGATGGCAGCGACCCCATTACGCCATGCACATGCCGCGGAGGATTTTGGCAGTGCGAAGACCGCTGCTCGGGGGGCACCTTGCCTCTCGGCGCCGACTGCTCGGGGGCGGGTGGATGCCAAGCGGGGCTGAGCTGCAACAACGACCACTCAAGCCCTCAGTATTGCACCCGAGCGTGCCTAGATAGCCATGACACAGCCGACGAGCGAGCGCAGTGCTCCGCGGGAGGGACCTGCATCACGACGCGGGTCAACGGCTCTCCGCCGGCCCATTGCCAGCCTCGGTGCGCTGCGTTTGCAGGAGCCTGCCGGAGCGGGACCGTGTGCACGAACGGCTGGACCAACCTTGCGCCGGCGCGTAGCGATGAGACAGGTTGTCAGCCATTTTGCCGCAATCACGGAGAGTGTCCGCTCGGCCAACGGTGCAACGAGCGGCTGGGGCAGTGCTCTCGGTTCTTGCCATCTGGACCGCTGCTCGAGGATGGGTTGCCGTGCAACGTGCCCACCGCGGCCCAGGCGTCGCCATGCAAGGGCGAATGCCGCGCGATCGAGGGCTCGGGCACGCAGGGCATGTGCCTGTCGATCGTCCCGGTGCGGGGAGAGATGTGTCCCGATGACCCGTTTGCGTCGCCTCCAGTGGCCCGTGAAGGCGACGAATTGGGTGTGTGCGCCTGGCGTCGATGCGACAGGGACCGCTGCTGCCCCTCGGGCCTGGTGTGCGAGCAGATGGAGGGTACGGGGCGGTGCGTCGTCGACCGTGTGAGCGAGCCCAACATCGCGTGCATTCCGGCGATGGGGGACGCGGGAACGGATGCTATGAGTGACGGTCAGGCTCCATAGAGAGAGCTAGAGAGCGCCCTCGGATGAGGCCAGGTGTGCGCGCAAATGAGCCGCGATCATCGCGAGCGCGACGCGGTTTTCTCCGCCCTCGGGGACGATGAGATCTGCGAAGCGTTTGGAGGGCTCGACGAAGGCTTGGTGCATCGGCCGAACGGTCTCGTAGTACTGCGCGCGCACCTGAGAAAACGTGCGGCCTCGCTGCTCGAGGTCCCGTCGGATCCGGCGCATCACGCGGATGTCTGCGTCGGTGTCTACGAACACTTTGACGTCCATCCGAGCGCGCAGCTCGGGGTCTGCCAAGACCAAGATCCCCTCGACCATAATCACCGGCGCTGCGGCGACGTGGAGTGTCTCGCGAAGCCGTGCGTGGGTGGCAAAATCGTAGACAGGCTTCTCGATGGGCTGCCCCGCTCGGAGCGCGTCCAAGTGCAGCGCAAAGAGCTTGTTGTCGAGCGAATCGGGGTGATCAAAGTTTACCCGGGCGCGGGCTTCGTGATCGAGCGTCGAGAGGTCTTTGTAGTAGCTGTCGTGTTCGAGCAGGGCGGCCGAGCCTTTGGGCAGGGCCTCAAAGATCGCGCGGGCGATGGTGGTCTTGCCTGAGCCGCTTCCGCCAGCGACGCCTACGACGAGGGTCTTCACGGGCGCGAGAGTGTAGTCGTATGCTCTGAGATTCGTCGCAGGATTCTGCGCAGCGCCTGTTGATTGCGAGACGCTCGCGAGCCACTCTTCGGGGAAGGATCAGTGTCAATCGCTGCAAAATTGCAGCTTCAATCATCTCGACTGCGTCTAAGACGCCACGCGTGTGTAGCGTCGATGCGGACGTCGTGGGTAGATCGCCACCAGCGCCAAGAGCATCGCCATCACGCCGCCTTCAGCGCGTTCGCGTGAGGGCCCAACCGAAGGTCGACGTGCGATTGAGCAGCCATTGAAATAGTTGCCAGCGTCGAGGTTGACACATCGCTCCGCGTTGTTGTCTGCGCGGCGGCCGAGCGGGTCGTAAACGTGCACGGCAAAGCACGCGGGTCCCGACGCGTTTGCAGAGCTCAACCGTAGGGTGACGCACTGCTCTGCGCCCATCGCGCAGGGGCTCGTGGACAGACGCCCTCGCTCACGCGCACGCTCAAGGGGTCCGGTGAGATTCGGCCCTCGGGTCTCGTACACAATGTACGTCAGCTCGGTCTGAGGCCAGGGTGAAGTGCGTGCAAATCTCCACGCTACAGTGACCTCGCGAGCGTCGGCGTCGCCACAGATGTCTGTGGGTCCGATTCGCGCGCTTGTGACGCTCACCGCGCCGTCAAAGTTGGTGGGCCCGTCGGAGTTTGCCAACGTCGTGCCTGTGGTGAACCGCACCGAGGCTTCGCCGCTCGAGATGTCCGGCGCAGTGGCGACGTATCGGCGGTTGGGCTGCAGCGGCTCCGAGGCGCGAAAGTGAAGCTCTGCGCCCACGATCGTGAGCTCGCCCGGGACCGTCGCGCTGGTCATGTCGTCCCTGACCAGCATCACCGCGCGCGGAGGCACACGTCCACGATAGACAAACCGCACGAAACCGTCGCGCGGGATCCGAGTGGCGTTGTGGCTCGGAAAGGTCTCAATCAGCTGGCCAAAATCAAGGGGCGGCCCACCCGCGTCGTCGCATGTCTCTTGCGCAAACGCGGCGCGGCTCGGGAGCGTGCAGCAACAGATCACGCCAAGCAGTGCCAACCAACGCAGCCATCGCGGGCCTCTCTCTCGCTTCACAGTCACGCTCAGAGTGAAGCCTGTGCGGGGGCCATACGCAAGCCTCTCGGTTCGACTCGGTGGCGGTATATCATCGCGCTACGGACCGAGTGGACACCCCTGACAACGCACGCGCAGAGCCCTGGCTGCGCACTCTCTCGTCAGGCTCGGCGGCGCTCACCGCGGCGGCGTTGATCGCGCTGGCGTCTCCGAGCGTCCCGTTGCGAGACGGCGCTGAGCTCACGGCGGCCGCGGCTTCGCTGGGCATCGCGCATCCGACGGGATTTGTCCTCGAAATGCTGTGTTTTCGCAGCGCAATGTTGCTCCCTGTGGGCGACCTCGCGTTGAGAGCCAACGTGATCAACGCGCTCATGGGGGCGCTCGCCATCGCGCTGTTGAGCGCATGCATCCGCACGCGCGCGAGGGACGGCACGCAGAGCCCATGGCTGCTCGCAGCCCTGTCACTGAGCGCGCCCGCGCTGCTTTTGCGCTCACGGACCGTCCTTCGCGCGCTCACCGCGACCGAGGTCTACGCCAGCAGCTTGGCGATCGCGATGGCTGTGCTCTGGCTCACGCGGCCCAGCGACGAGCGCACAAATCCCCCGCACGCGAACACCCGATGGCGGGCGATCGCGATGCTCGCTGGGCTCTCTTTCTTGACGCACACGAGCGTACGATCGGTGATCGTTGCGTCTGCGATTTCTCTGGCGATTTCGAAATCCACTCGACCAACACTGAGCCTCCGAAGGGTCTTCACGTGGGCGCTCTGTGCGGGGCTCACGCTCGCGCTGGTGAGCTACCTGCCCTTCGCAGCGCACAAGCTCCCGTGGGCCGATTGGGGCTCACCCACGACCCTGCGCGGGGTCTATCGGCATCTCAGCGCTGCGCGTATTCGCGAGGCTTTTCACTCGCAAATGGGCGCATCGGGTCAGCTCATGCGGGACGCTTCGGTCGCGTGGGCGCTGGTGCGCGAAGACCTTGGGCTCGCCACGCTCTCGCTCGCGATCGTCGGCGTCGCGCGCAGCCTCGCGGTCCGGTCGAGCCTGTCCATCGCCGTACTGCTCGCGCTCGTGTTGGACTTGGCGTACTCGGTTTTGGTCAACCCGATGGGGGCGCGCGATCGACAGACCCTGTTTGTCGCCGAGGCCATGACGGTCTGGCTGGCGTGCGACGGGATGCTCGCAATCGCCAGTGTTTTACCGGAGAAAGCGAGATCGATCGCGCCGCTCAGCGCGGGACTTTTCGCTGCCCTCGCCCTCGCGCAGTGGCCTTTGAGAGACAGCGGCCGCAGAGAAGGCTGGACCGCGACAGAGCTCTATGGTGGCGGCGGAGCGCTCGGCGAGGCTCCTCCGCGTGCGGTGGTGCTGTGCGAATCCGACGAGCTATGTGGCGGCTCGCTCTACGCGCGGTTGTGTGAGGGAGAGCGTCCCGACGTCGTCGTGCTTCCGAGACAACATCTGTGGGATCGCGGCGTGTGGCGTCGGCTCGATGTGGCCTTAGGGCGCGCGGTGCCAGACCGAAGATCCAGTGATTTCGCTAACGAATCACTGAGGCAGTCAAGACTACGGGCCATCGTCCGCACGTTCGATACGCGCATTCGGTGGGAGCAGGGAGAGCGCTCGGACGAGCGCATCGCCAACGTCACCCTCTCGGTCGCAGAGAGCCCATTGCTCGCAGCGACGCACGCGATCGAGTCCCCATTTGTCCACGCCGACGCGACCCAAATGTGGGTCAATCAACGTGTCAGCCTCGGGTCACTCTCTCAACGTTTGGCGGCGTCCGCCATGTTTGGAGCAGGGATGAGCGCAGCCAACGCTTCGCTCGCCGACGCCCGCCCGTTCTTTGAGGGCGCGCTAAGACACGACGAGACCCATGCTCCGTCGCATACCAACTTGGCAGTGATCGATGCGCGCGAAGGACAGCTCTCACGTGCGATCGCGCGAACCGAGCGAGCCCTCGCGATCGATCCATCCCGCGAACAAGCATGGAATAACCTCGCCGACTTTGTCTCTCAGCGAGACGGACCTCGCGCACGCCAACCCATTGTCCGGCGCGCCCAATCCGCGGGCGTGAATATCTCGCGCGACTGAGTCGTGTGTGAACGCTCGTCTTGCCCAACGCACCCCACCCGCAGATCGACTATGACCCGCTCGCGAACCGCCCTCACGCTACGATGCTTGTGTTTTCTCACGCCATTGTGGCTGGCAATGACGCCACAAACGTCGGGCGCTCAGCCCGCGACGACCTCGCACATCGAGGCCAGCGTGCGGCTGGGCCAAGCGCGCGCGGCGCTGAGGCGGGGACAACCCGACGAGGCCCTGCGCTATCTTCGCGAGTCACTCGCGATCCAGGAGAGCACCGAGGGGCTCCGCGAAATTGCTCGCATCTATGAGGCCCAGGGGCAGCGACGCCTCGCTGCACAGGCGCTGCTTCGGCTCTCGGTCACGTCGAACAATCGCGACGAGCGCGCGGCCGCAGGGGCCCAAGCGGCGATGCTTCAGCGCGCGTCGTCGCTGCTGCGGGTCTGGGTTGTGGGCCGGGACGCGGCACGCAGGGCGCGCGTCTGGATCGATCACGCGCCGCCGCGGACGGTGCAAGTCGGAGGGCTCGAGTCGCTGGTCGAGGGCGGCAGCCATCGCGTGCGTGTCGAATCACCGGGCTATTTGCCCTACGAAGCCATGATCGCGACAGCGTTTGGCGAGCCCCGCGATGTGCAAGTCCGGATGGTGCGAGACGAGAGCGTCTTGTCAGTCACTGTCGACGCTGGGCTCAGCGACCGCTAGAGCTTGCAGCGATAGAGCGCGTTGCAGAGCGCGACGGCGCGAGGCGAGCGCACACGCCAGTCGAGACCGTTGAGCACATACCCAAAGGTCAGCTCGTGGACCGGATCGCACCACCCCAACGCGCCGCCCATGCCTGCGTGGCCGAACGACGCGCGAGTCGGGCTAAACACGCCGCGCTCTTCTTTGAGAAACCCTTGCGACCACCCGATCGGCTTTCTCAGCACGCGATCCCGTGCGCTCCAGCCCTGGCGCGCATAGACGGGCGAAATAGATTTCTCCTGCAAAAATGCACGACCTTGATGCAATCCACCCGAGGCGAATGGCAGATACGCGCGGGCCAACCCTTGCGCGCTCGCGGTCGCGTTCGCCGAAGCAAACTCTCCTCGGCGGACCGCGATTTCGTCGTACGCGAGCATGCCTCGTGGCCCTGGGCTGGGGTTAAGAAACGCGCGTCGGCCAATGGACACCGGCGCTAGCGAGGCCCGCAGCACACGCGCTTCGTTGCTCGACGGGCGCGTGACGGCTGCAACGATCATGTTGCGAGCGCGAGCCAGGTTACCCGGCGGATAGACCACGGCGGTCTTCGCATCGAGTGCAGATTCGCTGCCCAATCGCGCATCCGATCCGAGCGGATCAAAGAGCTCGCGACGCAAGAACGTTCCCATGGACTCACCGACGCACTGCTCGAAGAAGGCCTGCGCGTACATGCCAAATGTCACCGCGTGGTAGCCCTGATCGCGACCGGGCGTCCACGCTGGAGCTTGCGACGCCAACGCGTCTCGCACTCTCGCGCGCGCCGCAGGAGACGGGTCAACACACTCCGTGAGTGTCAGGGGTTGGTCCAATGCAGCGAGCCCGGCCCGGTGGTTAAACAAAGTGCGCGCAGTGATCTCTGCCTTTCCGGCCTGTGCAAACGCTGGCCACACGGACGCGACGGGCTGATCCCAATCGAAGTGCCCACGGTCGGCGGCCATGTTGAGCGCCATCGCGGCGAGGCCCTTGGTGCATGAGTAGAGCACCGCGCGTGTGTCATTTTGCCAGCGAATTTGCTGAGTAACATCCGCATATCCGCCCCACAAATCCACGACGCACTCGCCGCGTTGATACACCGCGAGCGAGGCGCCGATCTCTTGGGACTCGGCGAAGTGCAGTGCGAACTGCTGCGCAAGCGCAGCGAACTCCGGCGCATAGCGCCCGCGGATGGGGTGGTCAGCCTGCTCGGTACATCGTGCATGTTGGGTCATTGGGGCGAGGCAGACCCTACGTGCTCTTGGTGTCTTCGTCACCGCACGTTCGCGAAGGCCTCCATCGATCGTCAACATGGCTGCAGTCGATCGACCCCTTGGGCGCTGCGCGCTGGTACGCTTGCCCGCAGAGGGTGCAGATGGAGCGACTGCCAGACCACGCGATTCAAGCGCTGCTTGAGCGAACTTCAGGGTACACGGGGGACGCGTTCTTTCGCAGCGTCGCGCGTGGAATGGCTGAGGTCCTGGGGACGCGATTTGGTTTCGTGGGCGCCTACGACGCTCACACAAGGCGAGTCCATTCGCTCGCAGTCTGGACGGGGGATGGCTACGGCGATCCCTTTGGATACGAGCTCAAAGGGACCCCGTGCGAGAGTGTGATCAACGGCCAGAGCTGTCAGCATTTGTCCAACGTGCAGGAGCTATTTCCTGAAGACGCGATGCTGTTGGACCTAGGCATCCAAGCGTATTTCGGCGTCGCGTTTGCCAACCGAGGCGGTCAACCGCTGGGCCTCCTCTCGCTGATGCATAACGAAGCTCACCCTGGGATCGCGGGGCTCGAGACCATCTTGGCGGTCATCGCGCAGCGAACCGCCGCAGAGTTCGAACGCATGGCGGCAGAAGAAGCGCTTCGCCAGAGCGAGCAGAGGTTTAGACAAATTGTCACCTCGTGTGTCGAAGGCGTCTGGACCCTCGGCGCGGACGACAAGACATCCTTTGTCAACGAGACCATGGCGACCATGTTGGGCCTTTCTCCTGGCGAAATGATCGGCCGTCCGGTCTTTGACTTCATGGACCCAGCCCAAGCCACCAACGCTCAAGCCAACCTCGACAAGCGCCATCAAGGCGTGACAGAGCGGCACCGGTTTGCGCTGCGTCACCGTGACGGCCACACCGTGCACACGTGGATGAACACCAACCCTTTGCTTGATGCCGAGGGGGGCTACGCGGGGGCTCTCGCGATGGTCACCGATGTCACCGAGCAGCTTGCGCTCGAACAAAAGCGCGCCGAATCGCAACGTCTCGAGAGCCTTGGGCTCTTGGCCGGCGGCGTCGCGCACGACTTTAACAACCTGCTCGTGGGTGTCATGGGACGCGCCGACCTCGCGCTCAAGTTTATCGACGAGCCCGAGCCCCTCAGATCACATCTTGATGGCATCCGAGTCGCGGCCGAGCGTGCCGCACAGCTCACCCGACAGCTGCTCGCGTTTGCAGGAAAATCAGCGGTCGTTCTGCAATCGGTAGAGCTCAACCAGACAGCCCATGAGATCGCCTCGCTCTGCAGTGTCAGCAGCGCCCACGGGACCGCGCTCGAGCTCACGCTCCACCCTGCAGCGCTCTTTGTCCGAGCGGACCCCGGTGCTCTGACGCAAGTGCTCATGAACATCATCACGAACGCGCTGCAATCGTTGGGTACCAAGGGCACCCTCGTCGAGGTCAGCACAGCGCGCGTGACCTTGCGCGATGAGTCCCAGACCGATGCGGCGGGCAACTGGATCGCCGCAGGGCAGTACGTCACGGTCACCGTGCGCGACGACGGCGTTGGGATGAGCCCCGAGACGCTCGCGCGCATGTTTGTCCCGTTTTTTTCGCAGCGAGGCGGCGGTCATGGGCTGGGCCTCGCGTCAGTGCTTGGGACACTCCGCGCCCACGGCGGCGCCCTTCAGGTGCAAAGCGAGCTTGGCAAGGGCACCACGTTTGTCACGTACTGGCCTGCGGACCTCGAAGCCGATCTCGGCTTTGCATCGCCAACACCGAAGAGTGACCCCACGATCCCGGTGCGACCGCCCTCGCTGACCGCTGCAGTCAGCTGCATCCTCCTCGCCGACGATGAACCGCTGGTGCGCGACGTCATGCGGCTGACGCTTGAGGCGGCAGGATATCGCGTCGAGACCTGCAAAGATGGGCGCGCGGTCGTCGATCGATACGTGCAATCTCCCTCGCTATTCGACGCAGTTATTGTGGACGCCACGATGCCAAAGCTCAGCGGCATCGACGCAGCAAGCGAGATCCTAGCCGCCGACGCACACGCGAAGGTCATCGTGATGTCAGGCTACAACGACGCCGCGATCACCAAACAACTCGAGAGTGTCTCTTTCTTGGCGAAGCCCTTTCGTGCCGACACGCTGCTGCAGCTTGTCGAGCTGCGGTTGCGTTGAGCCCTACGGATCCCGTGTCGCCCTGTCCAAGACGTCTCGGGCTCTTTCTTGATCGAGCGCTCCTTCCCATCTCGCGACGACCGCTGTAGCGACGGCGTTGCCTGCCAAATTAGTGAGCGCGCGCGCTTCGCTCATGAAGCGATCGACGCCCAACAAGAGCGACAGCCCTGCCACGGGGATCTCTCCGGTGGCGCTGAGAGTCGCCGCGAGCGTGACAAAGCCACCGCCCGTGACGGCCGCCGCACCCTTAGAGGTCACCAGCAAAACGCCTAGCAAAGAGAGCTTTTGCCCCAACGTCAGGTGCGTGTCTGTTGCCTGTGCGACGTACATCGCGGCCATCGTGAGATAGATCGACGTGCCGTCGAGATTAAACGAGTAACCCGTGGGGACAACCAACCCAACGACCGACTGCGCGCAGCCCATTCGCTCGAGTTTTGCGATCAAGCCTGGCAACGCGCTCTCGCTCGACGAGGTCCCCAAGACAAGCAGAAATTCATCGCGCAAGAAGTAGAAAAACCGCCACGGCGAGACGCCTACGACAAAGCGTACGATCGGCGCCAAGATCAAGATCACAAACAAAATGCTGGTCAAATAGAAGGTCGCCATCAGCTTGGCGAGGCTCGCCAGCGAGTGCACGCCAAAGCGCCCCACGGTAAACGCCATCGCACCAAAGGCACCGAGAGGCGCGAGCTTCATGAGCATCGCGACGATGGTGAAGAACAACTCGGTCACTCGCTCTAGCCCCGCGACAATCGGTTTGCCACGCTCTTGCATCGACGCGAGGGCGAGACCCACAACGACGGCGATCAGCAAAATCTGCAGGATTTCTCCCTTTGCGAGCGCGCCAAAGAAGTTCTCGGGAACGAGCTCTTCGAGCCACCCAACGAGCCCGTGCGGACGGTCCTGCGCCCGCGTTGCAAAGCCCGCCACGGCGTGAGCATCCAGCTGCGCAGCGGTCGCATGCACGCCTGCGCCCGGTCGAATCCACTCAACGACCCCCAAGCCAATCATCAAGGCGACGGTGGTCAGCACCTCGAAGTACAAGAGCGCCTTCGCACCGACTCGTCCCACGCGCTCGAGGCTCCCCATCGAAGCGATCCCGACCGTCACCGTGCAAAACACCACAGGCGCGATGATCATCTTGATGAGCCGCACGAAGAGTTTGCCTAAGGGCTCGAGCTGGACGGCCCAAGACGGCGCCATAATCCCCAGCAAAACACCTAGCGCAATAGCGATGAGCACGCGCACATAGAGCGAGCTCCACCATGCGACGGGGCGCGGTGTTGGGTCACCGGATGGAGGCGAGGTCTCAGAGCGCGACGGGTCAGGATTCACAGCGCGAGCGTATCGCAGGCCGTCGCGAAACGACCCCGTTCGGCGCTACCCTCGCGCGATGTCACAACCTCCAGTGGTCGCGAAAAAGAAGGTGGTTCTTACCGGGGAGTTCAAGAGCCTCTCGAGGGCCGAAGCGGGCAAGAAGCTCACGGCGCTCGGCGCCACGATGTCCTCGTCGATCTCATCCAAGACCGACCTCGTGTTCGCGGGCCGCGACGCAGGATCCAAGCTCGACAAGGCGCTCGCGCTGGGACTCACGGTGCACGACGAGGCCACGCTGATGGCCGTCCTTGAGGGGAGCTCGGGAGAGTCTAAGACACGCAGTGATTCGACTGCAATTTTACAGACAAAACTCGAACTCCCAGCAGACCCTGCAGAGCTTGAGCGTGTGCTTCGGTCGCTCGACTGGCGTGCGCTCGATGTCGTCACGCTTCGACAGATTCGTGGCTCTCTGGTGGCACTTGAGCGCTCGCAAGGCATCACAGCGCTTCATCAGTGGGCGATCGAGCAGCTGATCGCCCGCGGCGCCGAGGTGATCAATCCATTCGCACAGCAGACCGAACGCACGTGCTACGCGCGCTCGTGGGATGGACACTATCTTGCGATCGGTTCGTGGGTCGGGGACGACTACGCGTCAGGCGGAATGCTGTCCATCTGGGACATCGTCGCGGGGCGCTGTGTGCAAATGATCAAGCCCATCGACGGTGGCGTCGGGTGGCCCGACACCGGGCGACAGCTGCAGTGGGCGCGCGATGGCGAGTCCATCGCGGTGGGGTTTTCGACCAACGGTGTGGGCCGGTGGCTGCCCTTTGCAAGAGCGCATCAGCCGACTGGAGACGCCTTTGTCACCGACGGTTGGAGCAGACCTCCTGCGTGGGCGCTGTCGCACGATGGCATGCGCGCGATGATCTCTTGCTGGGCCGACCGCGCGATCCCGGGCGCGGTCGCTCCGTTGGTCGCCGATCCACGTCGACAGCGCAACCGCTACGGTCGCAACGTGCGGACCGAGCAGCACATGAGCAAGACGATGCCGGCGTTTGCCAAGAAGCTCCTCGATGGGCGCGAGCTCGGCGTGCAGACACTGATGGCGTGGGGCCCAAACGATGCCTACGTCGCCGCGGCGTTTGACTTTACCTTGGGGGCCATCGATGTCGCCAAGGGCTCGCTCTTGTGGCTTCGAGAGTGCGGCTCGGTGCGCGCGTTGAGTCCCGACGGTTCGCGCTATGTCACAGCGATCAATGGTCTGGTGATCGGGCGGACAGACACGGGAGAGCCAGTTCATTTGATTAGCGATTTTGCTGATGAAGTGATCGACTTCTGCTGGTCTTCTGACGCTGGATCGCCACGCCTCGCGGTGATCGGACAGCCCGCAAAGAGCGCCAAACCATCGTCGCTCTGGATCGTCTACGAGGGCAAAGCGACGAGGCTCGGCACATCCCTCCGACCCCGCGCGTACGGCGTAGGCGATTTGCGCAGCGTCGCCTGGTCTCCGGCAGGCGACGCCTTGGTCACGCTCACCGCAGATTCTCGGATCGAACGCTGGCAATTCACTGGGGGCACCGCGACACGCACACATGACCGCGCTGCACCCCAAGGCACCGTCGGAGTGCTCTTTGGAGCCGACAACACCGTAGTCGCGGTGTCGGGCGATCAAGTGCATTTCGTAGCCCTCGACAGCGATCGCCAAGACGCTGTGTTTCGCTACGGAGTCGAGCCAGCGGGCGACACCACGCTGCTCTCGCTCGATGACGATGACCTCAGCACGACGCTGCCGTTGTCACCTTGGTTGGCATGCAGCACGGCCGCGTGGTCCGCGGTGTTCACCACGGGCGTAGTGATCGCCCCGGCAGCGAGCGAGCACCCGCAGATCAAGGCGCTCTTGGGCTGGAGTGTCGAAGGGCGCGTGGCTTTTGATGCGCGCTGGGGCGGGCTCGAATTTCATGCAGAACCCGCGACGGTGTCCAAGAGCGCGAGGCCTCCGGCCGGGATCCCTTGGCGCAAGTTTAAGAGTGGTTCTGGCGCTAAGTCTAAGAGCGAATCCTGGCCCCCCGAGCGCGCGGTCACACTCGAAGAGATCGTCGAGGGCGCGATCGCTTCAACGCGCGCGCTGGGACGCCAATGGGGGTTCTTTCGCGACGAAAAACTGCTCGCGCTCGGACGCGCGTTGGCGCGCCTGGGCCTGTGGGAGCTCTTCACGAGCTCGGTCGAAGCGCTCGAATCACTGGCTTCACGACAGCGCGCCTTTGCAGATGCATCAAGCATGGCTGCGCGGCGTGGAGACAAAGCGCGCGCGACAGAACTGCTAGCCAAATCGCTTAACATCAGCGCATCGACCTACGGAGAGTGGGAGCGCGATACGGCTGCCATGTCGCTCGCCACAGCGCTCATCAAGAGCGATCGCCTCGAAGACGCAGAGCCCTATTTGCTCCTCGCGCGTGACGCTCTCGGGCGCGGCTCCAATCCGGGCCAGTACGCGCAGGACTTTGCGCTGTGCCTCCATCGCGCGGGCGAAATGCGAGACGAAATGCTCACAATCATCACATCGCCCGAATCACTTCGGGCCAACAGCATCATCGCGTTGCCCATGGCCTGCTATCTCTTGCGCTATGATCTCGAGGCCTTCGCCAAATGGTTTGCGCTGGTCCAAAAGAGCCCCAGTTGGTCTGACAACGGGGAGCTCTCTCAGGCGATCGCAGACGCAGGATTGCCTGATCTTTTGCAGTCGTATCGCGCTGCGTTGCGTCCCAGCGACCAGCTCATGGCGCTCGCTAACCGCAACGCCAACCGCGAGTTTCCGTGGGTCAATGTGACCGTGGCCGACGAGACGCTCGCTAACCTCCGCGCGCTGTACACGGCGATGATGGCGCAGCCTCGGACTCAGCGCCGGACGCCCACGCGAAACCTCGCGCTCTATGCAGCCTCGATTGGACACTACGCGGCGTGCATCTCGCTCTTGGATCGCCTCGATGCGGACGACGCAAATGGCCGCCCGATGGTTGCGTTCGCCATGGCCTTTCAGGCCCTCCGAGGCTCGGCGGTCGACCCGCGCTAGGGCGCACGGTTAGCCCCCTTCGAGTACGGTCACGAGCCCCTCACGGATCAACCGTCGCAGCAGCACTTTGCGCCCCTCAAGGTCCAGTGAGCCGGGGAGCGAGGCGAGCGTATAGCCGTGATTTTCTAGTGCAAATCGTAAGGCAGATTCGGCGTGTCGCGGCATCCCGACGGTGCGACCGTGGACATGCACGAGCACCTCGCTCTCGCTCGTCCCAACGCGGAGCATGGGCTCGACCCGTGCAGCAAACGTGCTCGCTTCATCGATCGCTCGGGCCAAGCGCAGCTGCTGGCGTTGACCCGCCACGATGGCCTGCCGCGCATCTAAGATCTCGTCCGCCATGACCTCGCGCAGTTCATCAAAGCCTACGAGGTTGGGAAGCGCGCCGAGGAGCGTTGTGTACTTCGCGGATGCCTCACGCGAGTCAAAGCCATCGCGATGAAATCCCGGGGGCAAAGCCTCGCGAAACGCAGGATCGCGAGACGCCGCGAGGCTCAATACTTCTTCGAATGCATCGGCCCAGCTGCGCGCCATGATGCCCACGGTTGCGTGCAGTGATTCTTCGTCGACGGCGCGCGCGTCGTGCATCAATCCGCGCGGGACGTAGAGCACATCGCCCGGCTCCATCACGAACTCTGCGCTGATCGCGCCAGGCTTAATCGTCTCGGGATCAAACAGCTCGTCGGGATAGGGCAGGTGCAGCGGCGTGTCGTAGAGCAGCCACTTCTTGCGCCCCGAGATCTGCAACACGAGCACATCGTGGTTGTCATAGTGAGCACGAAAACCCTGCGAATTCGCTGGTGTAAAATACACATTGGTCTGCGTTCGGTGCCCGAGCTCGCGCTCGAGCTTGCGACAGAGCAACGCAAGCGCTGCGTGCCGCAGCTCGAAGCTCGACCACAAAATCGTGCTGCCTTCGTCAAAAAAACGAAACAGCGCGAGAAGATCAATGAGCCCGCTCTCGTATGCGTACTGCGACGTCTCGCGTCGCAGCGAAGCGTCGATGAGCGAGACCTCGGGATGCTTGGGGTGGAGCGTTGTCAGCATCGTGTCGAGCTGCGATGTGCTCATGAGCGCCGCGAATCGATCGCGATTTTGTGAGCGAATATGCAGGGCAGATCTCTCCCAATGCTCCGCAAAGAATTGCGTAGTGCTCATCGGCGCGATCAGTTCAGAGAGGGTGTCAAAGGGCTGCATGTCACGCGCACTCTACGCGCTCTCTGCGGCAGGATTGAAGCGCGAATCTCTGGCAGCGAATGGGACGTGACCTCATGGTCTATGCCACTATCGCGCTTGTCCACGGAGGACACTTAGGAGGTGTGATGAGCAACGAGAAGTTTGATGCGGCAGAAGTCCAGACCCTGCACGAAGAAGAAATCACGACGACCCCGCGCGCTGATCGCCGCACCGCACTCTCAGTGTTTGGTGCGACGATTGCTGCAGGATTGACCAGCTTGCTGAGCCGCGGCGCGGACGCGCGCGGACGCAAATCAAACGAAGCTGGCGCCTCGGACGACGAGCACCATGGCAATGGTCTCGACGCGACCCAGGTCGAAGGCGACGAGACGCAAGAAGGCATCGCGCAACGATGTACGGACAGCGATTCAGGAAGGTTTTCAGATCCGCCCGGACGTGGTCGACGTTGTCGCCGTGTTCGTGTGCGCACGCGACGGAGCTGCAGCGACAGTGACGGAGGACGCTATGGCGATCCAGCTGGACGCGGTCGACGCTGCTGAGTCTCGAGGCGCCAACCCGAGTTGACAAGATCGACCGGTAAGTGCGCCGCAGGGGTGGACGAAGAAGTGCCGCTGGCACGCAAGGCTTGCTAGGGTGCACGGGTTGTCATGAGCAATCGCTTGTTGCGCACCTGTGTGCTGATCACCTTCGTTTCGGCGTGTCGATCGCCAACGCCGACGCCTGTCGTCGCAAACACCCTCCCACCGACGCCCGCAGTGCCCCTTGTGGCTGCCGTGGACGCCGGCGAGCCTGTGGCTGACGTCTCGGTGCCGACTGTGGACGTCCCGGGCGGAAGCGGGCCCGTGCAAGGGCCCACGGGGGTGCTTGAAGGGACGGTCATCCTCGATGGCCCCATGCCCGCGCCCGTGCGGCTTGAGATCCCCCCGACGTCGGCGTCGAACCCTGGCTGTGCAGACGCCGCGAGGCGCTATGGGCAGGCGTTTGACATCAGCACGCCCGGCGCGATCCCCGGAGCCCTCGTCGCGGTCGAGGCGCGTGCGCCAGGTCTTGGCGCGCCGGTAACACGTCGGATCGTCGTGCGTGACTGCGACGTCGTGCCGCGGTTTGTCTTCGCCAAAGAGAACGACCCGGTATTGCTCAGTACCTCGTCGCGGCAGTCGCACTTGCCGACGATTGTGGGGAGCGGGGCCTCGATCGATCAGCTCTTGATCGCTGGACAAGCCGACCGTGTGCTCAGCTTTCCGGGCCCAGGGACTTACCCTGTAAGGCTGCGAAATCTCCCTGAATTCGTTGGCGCAATGATCTACCGACTGAGACAGCGATTTATCGATACGACCGACTCGGCAGGGCACTTTCGCATCGCCGAAATCCCCGTCGGTGAGGTCTCGGTAAACGCTTGGTACCCCAACGCGATCGCCGATCGCCGCACGGTGAGTATTCGAGACGGGCAGGTCACGCGCGTCGAGTTTCACATCCGGCCGGCTCCCCAACCGGACCCCACCGGAAGCAACCAAGGCATCCGTCACAACGACGGGACCGTGCGCACACCTTCGGGTCAGATTATTCCTCAGTAGCGCTTTGAATCGGGGATTTGTGAGCCATTGCGGTGTTAGCCTAGACGAGGTGCACGTTGTGGCTGGGTGTGCTGCACTTCCCGAGGCTTCTCTCCCAAGAAGAGTACCGCTGGCGCAATGGCCCCCCCTGCTGAGAGCACCGCGCGCGAACGATGGCTTCGGTGGA
Organism: Deltaproteobacteria bacterium; assembly: GCA_030694465.1. Taxonomy (GTDB): domain Bacteria; phylum Myxococcota_A; class Polyangia; order Polyangiales; genus JAUXYJ01. The sequence continues at coordinate 369,481 of JAUXYJ010000023.1, forward strand.
TTCACCCCGAGCTCGGCTTGCCCGCCGAAGCACAGGCATCTACCAACCTCGAAGCCTGCGAGCGAAACCATCGACGCGCTCAGGTGGGTGCGTCGCTGTTGGCGTTGGGCCACGTCGGCGCCATTGGACTAGAGTTTTCTCAGTCGATTCAGCACGAACTCGCGCGCCCGTATCGTCCCCAGTGGCTCGCGCTTCACGCGGTGGGCGTCGTGGTGATGAGCGCGACCTGGGCGTTCTTTAGGCATCGCGCGACCACGCGGCAGACCAACCATCCGATTGGCGCGCTCTTCGCGTGCCTTGTCCTTCTTGATGGCGTGCTGGTCTCGTCGCTGAACCTTGGCCGCGCAGGTCACGCACAATACCTCATCGTGACGATGCTGGTGATCCCGTCGACGCTGTCGATTCGCCCCGCGAGGTTCTCGCTCGCGGTCGTCCTCGCGGCGCTCACGTTTGCCGCATTTTGTGAAAATTCACTGGGAACTTCTGCGCTTCGCGCCACCGGACCGTCACTTTTTCTCGCGTGCGTCGCCGCGATCGCCATCGCGATCACCCACTGGCGGGCCAACATCCGCGAGCAGCTCTTGAGCTTCAAAGCCCAGCAAATCGAGGATGGTCTCGATGTATTTATTCAGGAGCAAACGGCAGCGCTCATCGCGCAAGAGTCCGAGGTCGCGAGGCTTAACAGCGTGCTGAGTGACCGTGTACGCGACCACGCGCGTGAGCTCGCTGCGGTCCTTGAGCGTATCTCTCGAGGCGAAGTCACCTCGTCGCCGCTCGCGATCGGCGCTGTGATCGATCACCGCTACGAGATCCAGGGGGAGCTCGGTCGGGGTGGCATGGGGATCGTGTACGAGGCGCTGGACCTTCAGACGCGCGCCGCGGTGGCCATCAAAGTTCTTCGGCGGCACGAGCACGAAGAGCTCGACGCGATGCGGAGCCTGCTCAAAGAGGCCGAGCTCATCGCGATGCTTCAACACCCAGCGATTGTGCGGACTGAGCAGGTCTCTGTGACCTCTGATGGTTCGCTCTTTTTAGTGCTTGAGCGTGTCGCAGGTCGCACCCTCGCCGCGGCGCTGCGTGCCGACGGGAGCTGGGCCTCGGGACGCATCGCGCGCCTCGGCGAGCAAATCTGCGATGCGCTATCGACCGCACATCAAGCCGGGATTTCGCACTTAGACATCAAGCCCGAGAACGTCATGTTGTGCGAGCAATCGCCGGGAGTACGCGTACTGGATTTCGGATTGTCACAGCTCAGATCGGCGACTCAAAAGCGGGGCACTCATGATCGCGATTTCGCTGGAACCCCTGAGTTTATGACCCCTGAACAGTGGCTCGCGCCCGAGTCCATCGGTACCGCCACGGACATCTACGCCCTGGGCCTCGTGCTCTATCGGACGGCGTGCGGCAAGTCGCCCTACCTCGCCCGCAACGCAGGAGAATGGTTAGCACGCCACGCGTTTGCCATCCCGACACCTATCTTAGAGGTCGCTCCTCACCTCGACGTCGAGCTCGCCGCGTGCATCATGAGCTGCCTTGAGAAGGCCCCCGTCCACCGCCCCACGGCCCACGAACTCTCTACGAAGCTGGGCAAAATCGCAGAGCGATTGCTCGCACCATCCATTCACGAGGTCGAACGCGACCGCAGAGATCGGCGACTCTCGCTAGCTTAGCGATCTCTCGTCTCGACGATCGTTGTAGAGTCTGCGCCGTCGGTGGAGGACCCGAGTGAGCGAGGCATTGTGTGCACCCAATCTTGACCACCCAGTCGATGTCGACGCGCACCTTCAGGCGCTCCCCGACAGCGCGACGACCAAGGGGATGTTCTTCACGCAACTGCTGAAGAATCTCGGCGCACGCGCGAGCGAAGCCGAGCTCGACAAGGCCCTCGTCAGCCGCCCGTCACGCTATTTGCCGTTCGGAAATTATCCGATGCACGACAACATCCGGCTGACGGTGCTCGTCGCGCAGAAGCTGTACCCACAGCTCTCTCTCGGGCGAGCACTCCACGCGATGGGCAGAGCGTCGTTTGATGCCTTCGCCGAGAGCCACCTGGGCCGAGCGTTGCTTGAGACGATCAACCCTGAGCTTGGGGCAGTTCTGCGAGCCGGCCCACGTATCTTCTCAACGCTCTTTAACTTCGGGCATGTCGAGTTTGACCAAATGGATGACCGCATCATGCGGTTTACCTTTCGCGAGATGCCCATTTTCATCGAGACGTTTCAGGTGGGCGCGATTGAAGGTCTGGCCCGTCACGTCCGTGCATCCGTCAGACTCCAGATCGCTCTGCAGTCCATCAGCCACGGGACCGTCGAAATTCGATGGCAAACGTAGCCACAGTTCCATGGCGCTCGACCGCCAAGAAAGCCGCATACACGCCATGAGCTCACTCGTCCCTTGTCCCCATTGCACACGACACGTCCGCATGACCGAAGCGTCGTGTCCGTTTTGCGCTCGCTCGCTAGGGGGCCATGCGGTCACCCAGCCCCGCGACGGTTGGCAGAGCATTCGTTCTCGCGCAGCCCTCGCTGCGTTCTCTGCCGTGACCACCGCGTGTGGCGCGAGCATGCAGCAAGACCCTGCAAATCAACCCACGATCATGCAGCAGCAAGAGCCCATCGTGGTGCATCAACATCAGCAAGAGCCCACGGTGATTCAACAGCAGCCCGTCACCGAAGCACCCCCGCAGCAGCCCAACACAATCATCACGGTGCGCCCAGCCCAACAGCAGACGCAGCCCGTAGTCACACCACAACCAGACTACGGAAACGCTGTTCCGGCCTACGGAATCGCGCCGTATAACCCAGCCGACAACGGTGCTGCCGTCGCGCGCTACGGTGCCCCACCCGCGCCAACCGACTACTGAGCATCGCAATCCGGCGACGTCGCCGGGTCCTTGGCTCACCCCCTGCACGGCTAGTCGACGTAGGGCCCGTGCTGATCAATCGGCTCTTCGTGCGGCCGCCCCGCGATGAGCACCGCCCGAGACCCGCGCTCACCTAGGAGCCGCAGCTCCCCCTCGCGAACAAGCGCATATTGCCCGGCCAATAGCGAGACATCACCCAACCTCACGCTCCCGTCTGCGACGTACACAAGGCCTTGATGTCCGGTCGCGATTTCGGACTCAAACGAAGCCGTCTGCTCAGAGAACGAGAGATCCAGGTAGCTCATCGCGGTCTCAAGGTGTACCGGCGACTGAGGCCCCACGACTGTGCGCACGCGAACTAAGCCTACGCTGTGCTCGGGCAGCTCGTGTCCGTGATGTGCGCGATACCGTGGGGCCATGCGCTTGCGCGCCCGCGGAAGATTGACCCAGAGCTGCAGCCCACGGTTGACCTGCGCGCGGCCTGGCATTTCGGAGTGAAACGCGCCGCTGCCCGAGGTAAAAATTTGGACACCGCCGGTGTGAACCGTGCTGTGATTTCCCAGAGAATCTTGGTGTTCAAACGCACCATCGAGCATGTAGGTAAACGCCTCGAAGCCGCGGTGTGGATGCGTCGGAAACCCCGCAGGGGGGCCCACAGCGAAGTCATCCAAGAGCACAAACGGATCTCGATGCTCGCCCGCCCGATGCGGAAACAGTCTCCGCAGCCTCGCCCCTGCACCGTCCTCGGTCGCGCGCGCAGCGAGCACCTCAGGCGCCGCGTTGGGCGGGATCCTCTGCGCTCTTCGGGTCGCTCCCAGGACGCCCGCGCTGGGCGCTGGAGTGCACCGCGCCAAGACGACTCCGCCCATCGCGCTCAGGCCCTGAACCAACACGTCGCGCCTCGTCGTCATGATCCTCAGCACCTTACCCCAACCGGACGTTTCGCAGGCGAAACGCGACGTTGCGATACACGCAACGCGAGTCTCACACTACACTCGCGCTTGAGCCATGACCGCCATGATCGAACAAGAACACCCGCTGCACGAGTACGTCCGCTTTTACCTCCGAGTCCTTGAGCAGCTCGACCAAGCCCATCAAGCGCTCGCCGTGACGCGCACCGATGTGCTGAGCACCGTGCACAGCTTCGCCGAAGTGCTCACGGCCGCGCACGACCCCGCGGCTTGGTATGGCGCCACTGCAGACGCGGTCAGCTCACAGCTCCACACCCACGCGTTGTGGCGTCCCGAAGATGTACTGAGACTCTCGGGGCTCACAGATGTCTACGAGGTCGTCGGGCGATTTACCTTTCAGGGCGAAGACGACCAAAACATCTCGACCCTCACCGAAATGATTGCAAAAACGCAGGCTGACATCGACGCCCAGCGTACGTGGCTCGCCGCGCTTGCCAAGGTCCCATCGGGCGCGACGCTGCTCGCCGAGGGGCTCTCGCAGCAAGAGCTCGCGGCGCAAACCCAGAGAAGACAGACCGCACTCGAACCCTTTGAGCCCGTCGCGCGGGAGCTTCGGGTTCAGTGCACCAAGGTGCTCGATGCAGTGCGCGCGCTCGCCCCTCCCGACGTGACGTCGATCGAGAGCGCTGAGGCGAATTACCAGGATTATGTCAGGCGATTGCAGTCTCTCTACACCACCGCGCTGCCCTATCTTCGTCGCTCACTCGAAGACCTGTGCAAGGTCGCGCAGGTTGATACGCCACCGTCGTGGCCTGACAGCTTGCCGTTTTCGCAGACACTTCCTGCAGAATTGATGACCGCCCCCCCGACGGAGGGCCCCACTGTGATCGCGCTCAGGCAGCAGCTGGCCGAGGCCGAGGGGCAGATCCAGAACATCGTTCGTGGCGTCGAAGAATGCAATTTGGCTCAGCGAAAACGCGAACAAGACAAGCTGGCCGCCCTCGCAAAAGACACCGAGCTTGAGCGCGAAGTCGACATCGCAAAGAACACCGTGCGTTGGACCACGAAGCTCGATGAGCTCGATCAAATGCAACAGGCTCTTAGCGGACAGGCGCAGCAGCGTGATGGACGCGCGACGCTGGTCGCACAGCTGCAGCAGCAGTACCAACAGATCGAGCTCGCGCTCGTACAAACACGGGGCGACGTCACCAACAAAGAGAACGAAATCACTGCGCTCGCCCAGAAGCTCCAAGAGACTCGCGACGCAGAACCGACGCTGTTTGGCAAAGAAGAGTGGCGTCAGAAGGTCGCTCAGTCCGAGCAAGAGCTCCGGGAGCGAAGAGAGCTCGTCGCGCAGCGGCGAAACGTCCTCGGAGAAACCGAGCGACAGTTCGCAGCAGTGCAGACACGATTGTCCGCTGAAAATACACAGCTCTCACTGAGCGACCGCATCATCGCAGAGGCCCACGCACGCGCCGAGTCGCTTCGAAACGAGGTGCTCGAAATTGAGAAGCAGCTCGGTACACACAGGCCTCCACGGCGGCTCGCGACCGCGCAGGCGGATGAGTTCTTGACGGGTGTCTGGGGCGCACGCAACGAGACACGCGCACGCATCGAAGCCCTCACCAATCAGCACCGCAACGGGACCCTCGAGATCGAGCGCTTGGCAGCGCAGGGACGCCAGTGGACCGCGGAGCGAGAGCGCCTCCGTGGAGCCCTTGAGCAAGCCCGCAAAGCCAACACGCTTGCGCAAGAGAACACGCTCAGAGAGCTCAGCACGCGGCGACAACAGGGCGTATCGCAGTACATCGCGCGCACCCTCGCGCCACTGGAAGAGTCACTGTCGCAAGTGGACAAGATCTTTGTCGATCCTGCGCGACAGGTGCTCTTGCAGCGCGCAGGCGATGGCACTCCGAAGGCTGGCACGCTCCGCGCAAAAGCCGAACAGCTCGCCCAAGCGCTCGCCCAGCTCGCCCCTCGGATTGAGCCAGCGCTCACCGCACAGGCGGCAGTGCTAGAGGCCCTTCAGCGGGATTTTGTCGCCAAATGGAAATCCGCGGTCACCGCGGCGTGGACCTGAGTAAACCGCGCTAACCGATGGGGCCACTTGGGTCGCGAGGCGGCACCAAGAAGAACACATCCCGCGTGTCGAGCACGGTGACTCCGTCGCCAACGACCTCGATGCGAGCCCTGAACAACTGCGGCCGATCGGTGGGCATCACAAAGTCGTTTTGCTTGGGGTAGATGTCAAAGCACACTGGCACGTTGTTGCGCACAGCCACGAAAGTGTCTTGCACGCCGTCCATGTTGGCATCGCGTGTCATCTGGCCCGGGACACACACGCGCATGGGCATCCGTGGGTCACGCGCGCCGCCCATGGTGTTGGGCACGATGCGGTCGATAAAGCGCGTCGCGTCGACGGTCTCACCCGCTTCGACCACATCCACCGCACGAACAGACACGTCTCGTGGGGCCTCGTTGGCGAGCGTCTGGATCGCGTTGACCAGCTGCGTGTGAACGTTGGCAGCCGTGGCGCTCGGAAAAATCAGCGGCATCCCCATCGCGTTGACCGAGCGCGTCTGCGTGAGAATCGTCGTCCATTCGGGCGAGCTCGCGCCCGTGCCCATCACGATCACTTTGCCGCTGATCGCGTTTACGGCGGTGACGATTTGCGCGACGGTGGGTCGCCCATCGCACGTTGCACAGGTCGCAGCGGTACAGCCTGCACCTGACACGTTGTAACTCTCCGAAAATCGCTCATCGCCAAACACAACGAGGATCGGCAACGCGCCGTCTCGCACGCAGCCTAGACCGCGCGAGCCCATGGGGCACGTGGGACGGCGCACAGACGGCCACATCGCGCTGTTGCCGGTCGCCCAGAGCCACACGGTCTGCCCATAGGGCTCGTGCGCGCCACAGTCGGCCGACAAGCGCCCCAGGGCCGTGTCTAAGAGCATCGCGTTGCCCGTGGAGGGCTGCTCGACCTGGATCCCTACGCAGGCCGCTGTGAGGGCCGCAGCGGGGCAGCGGTCGAACTGCCAGACGCCAAACTCCGAGTCCATCACGACGCGACGAACACCAGGAATAATCGTCGTCGAGAGCGCGCTTCGGACCTGGTTGATAATGGGCCCCATCGACACGCTCGTGTCGATCGCGAAGTGCACATCCGCGCGACGCAACGCCGTCGCAAACACGAGCGTGTCTTTGTTGGGCGACGGCGCGGCCATGTAGGGCTCGCGAAAGAAGAAGTTGCCCATCGCCGAGGGGTTAGACGCTGGATCTCGCGGGTTGGTCATCGCGGCGATCTCGACGAGATCGTCCACGCCGTCCATGTCGGTGTCACGGCTGCGCGGGTTGGTCATCAGGCGCACCTCGTCGGCGTCGGTGACCCCATCGCCATCGGAGTCACGGTCTCGAAAATCGGGGATCCCGTCCATGTCCGTGTCCACCGGAGGGGTGGACAAATCCGAGTCGCCTGCCTCTTCGACGTCGAGTAAACCGTCGTTGTCCGAGTCGGTGTCGACGCTGTCCGGCATGCCATCCATGTCGGTGTCGGCAGCGCCGTTTCCCTCGTGAAAATCAGAGATACGGTCGTTGTCAGAGTCCGTCGTCGCGGGGTTGGCGACGTCGCTCGTGCCTGTGTCCACGTGCGTCGTGATGTCACTGGTCGTGTCGCCCATCACGCCAGCGTCACGCCCTCCCACGTCAGCGTCGACGACAGGATCACTGCACGCGACAAACACAAGCGCCAACAGGCTCAGCGATGGATGCGCAACCGAGTATTTCATGACCAACACACACCTTTATCCGAGCAGACAACGTTGCAAAGGCAAGGTGTCATTCTATCTGCAATTTGGCTCAATGGCGTAGCGCTACTCGTCGCGCCCTGAGCGAAGCTGCCAGCCGGTCCACCACTGCCGAATCTGATGAAAGAAGCCCGTCGCGCCTGCTGCAACGAACAGCAAAAATCCTAGCCAAACGTGACGATCCGCCGCGAGCAAGAGCCCTCCCGCGAAGATCATGCTCGCCACAGTGAGGCCCGTGTAGACCTGCCTGCCCAAGCGCTCGGCGGCCATCGGGAGCCCAGGATCCACGGTCTTCATCGTGAGGTGACCCTTGCGAAGATCTTCGAGAATCTCGCCCACTTGTTCGGGCATGGACCCGGCGAGTCCAGACATCCGCATCGCCGCTTTTAAGAAATCTCCGGAGACTTTTTCGGGCGAGTACCTTCGCGCAAGCAAGCGCAAAAAGTGAGGTTTTGCCGCGCTAAAGACGTCCAAATCGGGATCAAGTTGCCGCCCGATCCCCTCGATCGTCATGAGCGCTTTTCCGACCATCAAGAAGTCCGGCGGCATGTCAACGCCGTGCCGAACTGCGCCTTGAATAAGGTCCGTAATCAACGCAGACATCTCGATGTCTTTGAGACTCTTGCCGAGATACTTTCGGCCCAGGGTCGACACGTCTGCACGAAACGCGAGCTGATCGACCTTGCGATTTGGCTTGCCGATCGAATACAGAGCGTCCGCGATGCTGTCGTAATCTTCGCGCACCGCGGCGACCATGAGATCAATCGCGCGGTCGCGCATCAGTGGCGAGAGATGCCCCACAAGGCCAAGGTCCAGCATCCCGAGGATGGGCGCCTCGATGGAGCCCAGGATCAAGATGTTTCCGGGGTGTGGGTCCGCGTGAAAGAAACCATCTTCGAAGATCATCTTGATGATGGCGTCGATGGCGCGATTCGCGATGAGTTTTCCGTCGTGTCCTTGGCTCTGGGCGCGATCGATTTTGGGGCCAGAGAAGAACTCCATCGTCAGGACGCGCTTGCTCGACGCAGCGCGGTAGATCAACGGAAACTTGATGTTGTCGTGCCCCTCGAAGTTCTTGGCAAATCGCTGAGCGTTCTCTGCTTCTTGCACAAAATCGAGCTCGGCCGTGATCGAGCGATTAAACTCTCGCACGAGGTCTGTGGGTGAGTACGTCTTGGTCTCGGGGATCGCGCGCTCGAGCGTGTGTGCGAACCAGTAGAGCAGATCAACGTCGCGCTCAATCGTGTGCGCAACATTGGGTCGCTGGACCTTCACCACGACATCGCGGAGCCCCTCGGGAGTGACCAGTTTTGCGCGGTGCACTTGCCCGATGGAGGCGCTCGCGATCGGTGTGTCCATAAAGTCTACAAAGACCTCACCAACCGGGGCTCCAAGCTGCTCTTCGATAATTTCGCGCGCCGCTTGCGACTCAAACGGTGGGACAGAATCCTGGAGTTTTTTCAGCTCGCGGATCACGTCTGCTGGCAACAAGTCAGGCCGCGTCGAAGCGATCTGTCCAAGCTTCACAAACGAGGGGCCGAGATCGGTGAGGACCAACCGCAGGCGGATCGCCAGGGTCGAACGGTCGCCCACCGCCGAGTCCGAAGACTCGTCCGCTTTGGCCCCTCCACCACCCAGCCCCAGTCGAGAAACGACCTCGCCAAATCCATGGCGAACGAGAACTACAGCGATCTGCCTAGCGCGGTCGAGATCGCGAACTGCCGTAAGAATCGATGGCACAGTGCCGAGAGGCTACCATCGCCGACTCGCGATCGCAGAACTTGCTGCGAATCACACAGCAGCGTCAGTCGCGCGCCGCATCCGAAGCGCCACCGTCGGCGACACATCGACGGGCCGAATCTTGACGAACACCTGCGACCGATCGCGCGCAAACACTGGAATAGATCACGCCATCGCACCCACACGATGAAGGCTCATCGCGCGGACAACGGGACAGGTCGCTCTCGAGGCGCAGCGAGCAAAAGCCAACACCTTCGCACGTGGGCCCATTGCAGTATTGCGACGAGGGGCAGTCCATGTTGCTGAGGCAGACACGCACCGAAGACTCGCGAGGCACATCCACGATCGCGTCGGCCGCAGTCGCTGCGTCGGTGATCGGTCCGCCGCCATCTGGATACAAGCATGAACACACGTTCGCGCGGCAACGCCCGGTGAGCGCACCGACCGCAAGACACGAGTCAAAACACACATCTGGGTCGCACATCCCGGTGTCTTGCGCGACATCCATCGTCGAGACAGCGTCCCGTGCGGCGGTGTCGCGAGCGATCACATCGGGGGGGCGCACAGAGGTGTCCTCGGGAGGCGTCACGGTGCTGTCTTGAGGCGTCTCCATCACGTCCTCGAAGAGCGGACGCGGAGGCGCGCATGCGATCACGGGGAGCACGCACAGCGCCAACGTGAGAGCGCGCAGAGTCATAGTGGTAGGCACAGGGTTTTGCATACGCGTAGTCAAAGGCATGACGACCGGAGAATGACACAGGCTCGGGACAGAACGAAGCCGTTGTCACCCGGCCACTTCAAAACGAGCGCAAAGTTAGGCGGACGCCACGCGCTTGAAGGCTGATCGCGCGGCGACGAGGGTGCGCTCTACGATCGTGTCGTCGTGCTGAATTCCGTGAAAAGCCGCCTCGAATTGCGACGGGGGAAGGTAGATCCCATCGGCGAGCATGGACTGATGAAACACTGCAAATTTGCTGCGATCACAGCGATTTGCCTCATGCCACGAGCGCACAGGCTCTGCGGTAAAAAACACGGTCCACATCGCCCCCACGCGCTGAACGACGCACGCAACCCCAGCACGCGCCGCTGCCTCCCGGAGGCCTTCTTCGAGCGCCGCGCCGATGCGCTCAAGTCCGGCGTACACCGCGGGGTCACGCAATTGCGCGAGCGTAGCCAGCCCCGCGGCCGTAGCGAGGGGGTTTCCGGAGAGCGTACCTGCTTGATAGACGGGCCCTAGCGGGGCGAGCATCTTGAGGATCTCGGCGCGGCCTCCGAATGCGCCCAGTGGAAGGCCTCCACCAGCAATTTTGCCGAGCGTTGTCAGATCGGGCGTGACCCCATACCGAGCCTGCGCGCCGCCATACGCGACACGAAAACCTGTCATCACTTCGTCGAGAACCAGCAGCGCACCACGCGATCTGCAGAGGTCCTCGAGCGCCTGCAAAAATCCATCGTCGGGAGGCACGCAGCCCATGTTTCCGACGACGGGCTCGACGATCACCGCCGCGACGTCGTCGCCGTGCGCGTCCAAGAGGGCACGAACAGACGCGAGATCATTGAACTGCGCGGTCAGCGTCCGGGCCGCGGTCGATTCGGGCACGCCCGCCGAATCTGGGACGCCCTGAGTCGCCGCACCCGAACCCGCTTTTACGAGCAAAAAGTCAGCATGTCCGTGATAGCAGCCCTCGAACTTAATGAGCTTTGAGCGCCCCGTGAAGCCTCGCGCCAACCGCAGCGCAGACATGCACGCCTCGGTCCCGGACGAGGTCAAACGCACCATGTCCATCGACGGCAGAGCCTCACAGAGCGTCTCGGCTAAGACCACCTCGCGCTCCGTCGGCGCCCCAAAGCTTGTGCCATCTTTGGCAGCCTCAGTGATCGCGCCAAGCACCGCGGGGTGCGCGTGGCCGAGGATCATGGGCCCCCACGAGCCCACGTAGTCCACGTAGCGCTTGCCGTCCGCGCCCTCAAGCCAGCAGCCCTCTGCGCGGCGAATAAACACCGGCTCGCCTCCCACCGAAGCGAACGCACGCACGGGAGAGTTAACCCCACCGGGGATTCGCTGTTGAGCTCGCGCAAACAGCGCCTTTGAGACTTCGTCACTCATGGCGCGAGTTGTACGCCGAGCGAGACGGTAGCGTCACGTGCACACTATTCGAGCAGGCCAAACACTGCGACTTGCACGCGCGCCCCCCGCGCGATCGCTGCGAGTGGGAGCAATCGAGGGTCGGTCATAAAAGACTCGAGTGGGCCAAGGTTCAGCCCGCGTGAGCTGCCCGTCACAAAGGGGACCACCACCAACGCACGAGGGAGGCCATCGCGCTCGATCCTGAGCTCAATCGCCTGCAATCGGAGCGACGGACACGCGCTCCCGGCGCAACCGTTGGACACGGCAAACACGGCATCGAGCCAATCGGTGCTGCGCGCCCTGAACTGAACGCTAATTCGCCCCACGCTGTCTGCGCTGTTCGTGGCACGAAGGTCGTACTCGACCGACGGGGTCGGGACTGGCAGCGGTGGCACCATGGTGAAGCCGCTCTCGAGCACCCCTTCGGCTGCGAAGACCGCACCGTTTCCGCCACCAATCGAGACTGAGGTGCTGGTCGTTCCGGTGCCAACGGGGACTGAGCTGCTCGTGGCGGGGAGGCTCCCGAGGGCGCTGGCGATCACGCGGTAGTACCCCTCGCCCAGTCCCGTGACGTCCACCGACGACATGCCGCGCATCACACGCATCACGCGCATTGGGCGCTCGTCGGACTCGCGTGACGACGCGGTGGTCGAGCACAACACAGAGATCCAGAGATCTCGCTCAGCAATCTGCGGTGCAATCTGCAATCGAACCTGCAAAATGCCACGCCCTTCAGGGGTACATCCCAACGGCCGCATCGCAGGCGCGACGCTGTCCGAGGGCGCCGCGTCCTCGACCTGAACCACACGAACCACATCGTCGCTGGGCGAGGCATCCGCGCCTGCCCCCGCGTCACCTAACACCATGGGAGCTGGCATGTCCGCGCAGCCCTCCGTTGTGAGCAAGAGCGCCACCGTCATGGCGCCAAGGGAGCGAAGTAAGAAAGATGTCACCGTGGTTTTGTAGCGCTCTTAAGAGCATTCCACCACTGCGACATGGATGCCCTACCTAGGGACTTCGATCGGGTGTACATGGCGCTCAAACCCCTCGATGTCTCACCCCGTCGCTGCTTCACTGGCGTCCGATTCATCCACAACGCATCACCAGCCCAAAGGCAAGGTCGTACCGCTCGCGCTCGCTGCGCTTGGCGTGGTCTATGGCGACATTGGGACCTCACCGCTCTACGCGGTCAAAGAGTGCTTCAGTGCAGAGCATGGGCTCGCAGCTTCGTCTGCAAATATCCTCGGAATTCTCTCGCTGATCACCTGGTCCTTGCTGCTCGTCGTCGTGCTCAAGTACCTGATGTTCATCATGCGCGCGGACAACCATGGCGAGGGTGGGATCCTCGCGCTCCTCGCGTTGCTCACGCCCAAGGGCGCTCCGGTCACTCGCACGCTCTCGGTGCTGACCGTCTTAGGGCTCTTCGGCGCCGCGCTGTTGTACGGCGATGGCGTGATTACACCTGCGATTTCAGTGCTCTCAGCGGTCGAGGGCCTCACCGTCGCGCAGCTCCCGTTCACCCCTCCGGTAGTGCCCCTCACGGTGATCATTTTGGTGGGGCTCTTTGTCGCGCAGTCGCGTGGCACCGCCAAGGTCGGCGCGGTCTTTGGCCCCGCAACGCTGCTGTGGTTTGTCGCGATCGCTGCCGTCGGCTTGCGGTGGATCACCAAGAATCCTAGCGTTTTTGCAGCACTTGATCCGCGCAGTGCCGTGCATTTTATGCTCGAGCATCGCTGGCACGGCTTCGCCGTTCTAGGCTCCGTCGTCTTGTGCGTCACGGGCGGAGAAGCGCTCTACGCCGACATGGGACACTTCGGAAAACAGCCCATCCGGCTCGCGTGGTTCAGCGTGGTATTTCCCTCGCTGTTGCTCAACTACTATGGCCAAGGCGCCTACCTTCTTTCGACCTGTGCGAGCGATCCGCAGAGCGGCGCGTGTCGCACAGCGCTGCGCAACCCGTTCTTTCAGCTCGTACCCTCGGGCTGGATGCTCTACGGCATGGTGCTGCTCGCGACTGTCGCCACCATCGTCGCGTCCCAGGCGCTCATTTCAGGAGCGTTTTCGCTGACACAACAGGCAGTGCAGCTAGGATTCTCACCGCGTGTGACCATCGTGCACACGAGCGGCGACGAGGCCGGACAGATCTACATCCCCGAGATCAATTATGCGCTCATGGTCGCGTGCATCGCGCTGGTGTTGACCTTCGGCGAGTCATCCAAGCTGGCCGCGGCGTACGGCATCGCGGTCACGGGCACGATGGCCATCACGAGCGTCTTGTTTTACGCCGTCGCGGTGCGCAAATGGGCATGGAGTCCGCTGAAAGCCGGCTCGCTCGTCGCGCTCTTTCTCACGGTCGATCTCGCGTTTTTAGCGGCCAATGCGCTCAAAATCATGCACCGCGGGTGGATCCCGCTTGCGATGGGTGCTGCGGTCTTTGTCCTGATGCGCACCTGGAAACAAGGTCGGGCTCGGCTCGCCGTCGCGATGGCCTCTAACATGGCGCCGCTCGATCTGTTTATCGCCGAGATCCCCGAGATCAATCCCCCGCGCGTCAACGGGACCGCGGTGTTCATGACGCAGAACGTGGATGGAGTTCCGCCGGTTTTGTTGCACCATTTTAAGCACAACATGGTGCTGCACAAGCAGGTCATCTTGCTGGCGATCCGCAGCGAAAACCGACCCGAAGTGAGCCCAGAGAACCGCTGCGAAATCGAGTCACTCGGCGAAGGCTTCTTTCGCGTCATCGCGCACTACGGGTTTATGCAATCGCCCAACGTGCCCGAGGTACTCCAAGCGCTCGATCCCAAGGTGATCCCTCTGGATCCTGCCCGCACGAGCTTCTTTCTAGGTCGCGAGACACTCATCGTGACCTCTGCGCCGGGTATGTCGCGCTGGCAGAAATTGCTCTTCGCGCTGATGTCCAAGAATGCTCGTGCGGCCACGGCATTTTTCGGACTCCCGCCCAATCGCGTCGTTGAGCTAGGCACGCAAGTCGAGCTCTGATCGCCACCCTGCACACCGCCCGACTTTCGATTCGTCTTTCGCATCATCGCCTTTTTTCGGCACCATGCGCGCCATGACCGCACACGCTGGCTCTCATGGGAGCGAGGCCGACAACAGCAAGAGTGCACTCGCGAAACTCGCCATTGGCGCGTTGGGCGTTGTGTACGGCGACATCGGCACATCGCCCTTATACGCCATCAAAGAGTGCTTCAGCGCCGAGCACGGACTCCTCGCAACACGTGAGAATGTTCTGGGAATTCTCTCGCTGATCACCTGGTCCCTCATGCTCGTGATTGTGCACAAGTACCTTGTGTACATCCTCCGCGCGGACAACCGTGGTGAGGGCGGAACCTTTGCGCTCCTCGCCTTATTGCTCCCCCCGCGAGGCCAAAAACCCAAACGCCACATGGCGCTGCTTACAGTCCTTGGGCTCTTTGGCGCGTCCCTCTTGTACGGCGAGGGGGTGATCACGCCAGGCATCTCGGTGCTCTCGGCCATCGAGGGGCTCACGGTTGCGCCGCTGCCTTTTACACCGCCCGTCGTGCCGCTCACCGTGGCCATCCTCGTGGGCCTCTTTGTCGCGCAATCGCGGGGCACGGCCAAGGTCGGCGCGGTCTTTGGCCCTGCAACGTTGCTGTGGTTTATCGCGATCGCGACCGCGGGCTCGCGTTGGCTCTTTAAGAACCCCAGCATCCTCGAGGCGCTCAACCCCATGAGCGCGGTGACCTTCTTGGCCCACCACAAGTGGCACGGCTTTGCGGTCCTCGGCTCGGTGGTCTTGTGCATCACCGGCGGCGAGGCGCTCTACGCGGACATGGGTCACTTTGGCAAAAAGCCCATCCGGCTCGCGTGGTTTGGCGCGGTGTTTCCTGCGCTATTGCTCAACTATTATGGCCAAGGGGCCTACCTGTTGACCACCTGCGCGGACGCTCCCACGAGCCAAGTCTGCAGGGCTGCGCTGCGCAACCCATTCTTTAAGCTCATCCCCTCGGGTTGGATGCTCTACGCGATGGTCATGATCGCGACGGTCGCGACGATCGTCGCATCGCAGGCGCTCATTTCGGGTGCATTTTCGCTCACGCGCGCCGCGGTCCAGCTTGGCTTCTCGCCGCGTGTGACCATCGTGCACACGAGCTCTAAAGAGGCAGGGCAGATTTATATCCCTGAGATCAACTGGGCCATCATGGTGGCTTGCCTCGCGTTGGTCCTGACCTTTCAAGAGTCGTCGAAGTTGGCCGCTGCGTACGGCATCGCGGTCACCGGAACCATGACCATCACGAGCATTCTGTTCTTCGCGATTGCGCGGACGCGGTGGGGCTGGTCGCTGCCCAAAGCCGGCGCGCTCTTGGTGCTCTTTCTCGTGGTGGATCTGAGCTTCTTTGGCGCAAACGTGCTCAAGGTCTTCAGCGGCGGCTGGATCCCGCTGGTGCTTGGCTTCTTCACGTTCTCGCTGATGCGAACATGGAAGCGCGGCCGCGAACGGCTCTCTGCAGCGATGTCCGCGAGCATGACGCCGCTTGACGCTTTTATCTCTGAAATCCCAGAGATTAATCCACCGAGGGTCAATGGCGCCGCGGTGTTTATGACCCAAAATGCCAACGGCGTACCCCCTGTTTTGCTGCACCATTTCAAGCACAACAAGGTGCTGCACAAGACCGTGATGCTGCTGTCGATCAAGAGCGACGAGGTCCCCGAAGTGGACGACGCTGAGCGCTACGAGACCGAGGAGCTCGGCGAGGGATTCTTCAGGGTCACCGCGCACTATGGCTTCATGGAGAGCCCACACGTGCCGGACATTATCGACATGCTCCGTGCGCGCGGGATGAAGCTCGACATCAACGACACGAGCTTTTACTTGGGCCGCGAGACACTGCTCGTGACCAAGAAGCCAGGGATGTTTCGCTGGCAAAAGATCTTGTTCTCGCTGATGTCCAAGAACGCTCGGTCGGCCACCGCGTTCTTTGGTCTCCCCCCGAACCGAGTCGTTGAGCTAGGCACACAGATCGAGCTCTGAGCGCGTACGTCCCACGGGACCCGGCGACGTCGCCGGATCAGCCCTCGAAGACCCGATCGGTGATCTCGAGGCCGCGGTCAATGATCTCAAAGCCCTCTTTGAGCTGCGCCTCGGTGATGCACAGGGGCGGGTTGCACGTGAACGAGTTCCAGCGGACGAAGGTAAATAGGCCATTTTCTCTGAAGAATTTGGTCATTTCGGTCATCGCTGGGTGCGACCCATTGTAGGGCGCGATGGGCTCGTTCTTGCTGTTCTTGCGCACGTCCATCATGCCAAAGAGCCCGATGCAGCGCCCCTCTGCGACGCTCACGTGCTTGGCCTGCAGTCGATCCATCTCAGCGCGCATCACGACACCCATCTTCACGGTGTTCTCGAGCATCCCCTCGTCCATCATCACGCGGATGACCGCTTCGGCCGTCGCCAACCCCACCGGATGCGAGTTGTACGTAAGCCCACCCCAGAACACATTCTTGCGAAAGTGATCTGCGATCTTGGCGCTCACGCCCATGCATCCGAGTGGAAAATAGCTGCTCGTGAGCCCCTTCGCGAGGGTCACAATGTCCGGAATCACATCAAAGTGCTCGTACGCGAGCATCTTGCCCGTGCGGCCCATGCCCGCCATCACCTCGTCGCAAATGAGCAAGATGCCGTACTTGTCGAGCATCGCGCGCAGCTTCTTGAACCAGCCCTTGGGCGGGACCATCACGCCATTGGTGCCGGTGACCGTCTCGGTGATCATCGCCGCGATGGTGTGGGGGCCCTCGTACTGGATCACCTCTTCGAGGTACTTTAGGTGGTTGTCACAGCGCTCTTCGTCGGTCTCGCCAAACGAGTAGCTGTAGGGCACCGGATCCATCACGTGCACGATGCCCGGTGAGCCCGGCTCGCTGGCCCATCGACGTGGGTCGCCGGTGAGCATCATCGTGAGGTTTGTGGCGCCGTGATAGCTCCGGTAGCGGGCGAGGATCTTGTGCCGACCCGTGAACAATCTCGCGGCACGAATGGCATTTTCGTTGGCTTCGGCACCGCCGAGCGTGAAGAAAAAGCTCTCCATTCCAGGACAGATCTCGTGCATGAGCTTGGCAACACGCGCGCGCACTTGGGTCGCGGTCTGCGGGTACACAAAGATGAGCTCATCGAGCTGACGCTTCATCGCAGCGATCACGCGAGGATGCGCGTGTCCAATGAGCACGCTCATCAGCTGCGCGTTGAAGTCCAGAATGCGCTGACCTTCAGGGGTGTACAAGTACACTCCCTCGGCGCGCGCGATAGGCAACGGGGCGACCGCGTCGTTGGCCGTCCACGTGTACATCGTGTGCTGTTTGCACGCGTCAATCATGTCCGCAGTGCTCATCGGCTCTGCGGCAAACTCGTTGGGATAACCCAGATATTTGCTGTTGCTCATGGCGTTGGTTGGCGCCGAGCGTACCGCGACATGCCCCCGCCGTGCGCGACGATTAGCGCGAACCGAGGGCGCCGCGCAGCGCGTCCGCGTCAAAGCCGGACGGCACGTTTTGCGTCACCGCGTAGTGATAGAGCGCGGTGTTAAAGACGCTGTTGGCGAGGCCAAAGAGCACCACGGTCGAGAGCAAATACAGCACCGAGAAGCCCAGCAAGACCATGCCCGCGGTGGCGCTCGCGCTCATCAAGGCGAACGCGCCAATGAGCGCGAGGAAGCCCGGGATCATCACGATAAACTGCGCAAATCCCAGGCCATAGTGACGCACGAGGCTCTCGCCCCAGGTGCGCTTGAGCACATCGATCGAGTCTTTGATCGCGTCGATGGGGCCATGATCGCGGTAGACCATGGACGGCACGACGAACAGGGTCATGACGGTCCAAGCGGCGCCAAGGATCCCGCGCAGGATGCTAATCAAGATCTCACCGACTGCGCCTGCGTTGTCCGCTGCCTGATCGAGGCCACGGAGAAAGAGCCCGACGGAGGCGCTCAGGAGGCTCCACCCGGCGATGAGATGCGCGCGAGAGAGTGCAAATCGGATGCTGTCCATAAAGGTGGCGTCGCCGCCCGAGAGGCGCACGCGCGTGGTGTACACGACGCACACGTTGAAGAACGTCGCGGTAAACGCCAAGCCAAAGTAGGTGGCAAAGGTCGCGACGAGCTGCAACGGACCAAAGACGTAGCTCTCAGAACCAGAGTCCAGGAACATCAAGACGCCGGTCGGGACGAGCATCGCGATCGAGAAAATCAGCGAGAAAATCCCCGAAAGAAGCGGAAAGAGCAGCAGCTCTTTGTCTTCGCCGATGACCGAAAACGAGGTCTTCATCAAAGCCCAGCTACGAGAGAATTTGTTCATGATGTTGGCAGATCTTAGCGTCTTGAGAAGTTAGGCACGACCCCTCGGCCCCTTTGCCGCAAGCGTACATCCCGTGGCAAGACACTCTGTCGGGCAGAGTCTGACAAATCGCGGCAGTTGAGCAAGGTTTGCGCAGCGAATTTTCAGTCCAAAGCCGATAGTCACTGAGCGCGCATCCGCGCTATTTGCTCTCTTGGTGAACCCTATGGCCAAGAGATGTTTTCGTCGCGATGGACCGCAGTGGATGTTGCTCGCGTTGCTGGCCACGAGTGTCCCTCGCGCCTCGCTCGCGCAGAGCGCGCAAGAGGGCCTCGCGAGCACGCGGTACCGCGCGGCGGTCGAGCAATATCGCGCGCAGAATTACACGGGGGCCATCGTTGAGCTTCGCGCTGCGCTGGCCCTCAACGACTCGCCCAACACGCGCCTGATGCTCGCGCGGTGCCTGCGCAATTTGGCGCAGCTCGCAGAGAGCGCGACCGAGTATCAGCAGGTCGAACGAGACATCGCGCAGAGCGCGCAGAGAGAGCCTCGCAGCGCAGAGTCTTACCGGCGCACCCTCGAAGCCGCACAGACCGAGCGTCGACAGGTCGAGTCCCAAGTGGGCCGACTCGCGCTCGAGATTCTCCCCGCAGGGATCTCGGCGCGTGTGAGCCTCGACGGCGTGGTCGTGCCCCAAGACCGCATCGCGCTGCCCATCCTGGCCAACCCCGGGCACGTGCAGCTTCGCGTGCGCGCAGAGGGCTATCGCGAGCGCACTGTCGACGTCGAGGTCCGCGCCGCAAGCACGGTCACGGCCACGGTGAGGCTCGAGCTCGACGAGCAGCCGGGGAGCTGTGAGTGCAGCAACCGCATCCGAAACTTCTGTGATTTGCCTGCGCAAACACAGGGATGCACGATGACTTTTCCGGGCGGATACTGTGACCCTAACGGCGATGGGAGCTTCGCCGATGGGGACCGCGACCGAGGCTCGCGCGGGTTTCGCGACGAGTGCCCGGTGCAATCCGAAGCGCAAGACCGCGCGTCGCAGCCTGTCACGCTGAGCGCTCATCCCGCGTCCGCAGCGCTCACGGGCGTGGGCGTCGGCGGTATGTTCGCGGGCGCCCTCTCGGGGGGGCTCTTCGCGATGTTCTATGTGCTCTCAGACGGCCACTATCAAAGGACCCAGCAGTCGTGCGCGATGGGCACCTGTGCGAGCGGTCTCTCGATCGCGCGTGCCGAGGGAGAGAGCCTTCAGCTCGCGACCAACGTGACCTTCTTTGGCGGAATCGGCCTGTTTTCGCTCGGCACCGTGCTGCTCATTTCAGGGCGAGTCCTCGCTGCACCGCGCGCCACGGGCGAGCGCGCCCCAAGCGTCGCGGTGATCCCCAGCCCCACCGGCGTGTCCCTCGTCGGGAGCTTCTGACACTCCACCCGGCGACGTCGCCGGGTATGCGTCCCTACGGCATGTTGTACGCGCACCGAAAGCCCACCGTCGGGAGCCGCGATCGCTCGTCGTAGCCAATGCGCTTGTAGCTCCACAGCACGTACACGTTGGGATCTCCCACGTTCGCGACCGCTGCAAAGTCTCCGCCGCGCGTCGCATAGAGTGGGCGCGTCTCGGTAGGCATCGTGCACACGGGGTCGGTCACCCCCGCGAGGGGCCAACAGCGGCCGCCGAGGGCGTCGAAGCGATCGCCCACCCACTCGGTCACGTTTCCCGTGAGGTCATAGAGCCCCTCGCTCGCTGCGAAGCGCGCAACCGGCGACGTCGCCGCATTGCTGGGTGTGCTCGTGCAGGGCTGCACGGTGCCCGCCATCGCCCGCGACGAGTGCTGCGCGCGGGTACACACGCCACCGGCCGAGGTGGGCTCGTCTTCGCCCCAGGGGTAGCGCCGCGGGACCACGGTCCCACCGATGGGGCGCAGCGCGACCGCGTAATAATGTTCGGACTCGGTCGGCAGGCGCCCTCCGTCCCACGCACAGAAAGCCATCGCGGTGTGCCAGTCGACACAGTTGATGGGGTGGCTCTCGCGAGCTCCGGCGGCGGCGGTCCAGTTGCATCGCACGTCGCTGTCTGTGCTCACCGGGGGCAAGAACTCTCGTGACACGGTGACAGAGCCGCCGGGATACATCACCGTCGCACCCGCGTTGATCACCTCGCCGCGAGGGGCGCTCATGAAGCGCCGAAATCGCTCGACGGTGACCTCGGTCGCGTCGAGCGCGACCGTGCTAATTCCCACGCGAACCTCGGGTTCGGCGGGCTCGCGCCCAAACACAAACGGCATGCTCGGCGCGTCCACGCGGCCTACGCCACATTGGACGAGCCCCGCGACCGGACAGCTGCGGCTCGCGATGCATCGCCCGGTCCCCGTGGTCCACGTGCGACAAGGCAACGGCGCGCTCGCGTCACTCCCCGCATCGCTAGCGGCGTCTTGGCGAGCGTCCGATGCGTCTCGTACGGCGACGTCGCCGGAATCGCGTGCGTCAGACAAATGGCTGACATCTGGCAGAGCGTCGTCGAAGAACACGATCCCTGCGTCCCGTGAATCCACGGCGCTGTCCGCGAGCGCGTCAGGCTCGACCGTGTCTCCCTCCGCAGCGTCCGGCGCGAGCGCGTCTGCCTCGGCGTCGTCCGTAGAGAGCGGTCCGCCATCGCCGAGGGCGCTCCAAGACCAGCGAAAACACCCGCTCAATGCCTGCCCGCAGAGCACGAGTCCCAACGCCAACGTGGCTCTTGAGCAAAGCAAGTGGGGGCGCTTCGGGGCAGACTTCATGCGCACAAACTAGCCACGCTCTGGCCCTTCACGGCAAGCCCGCACGCGCTGAAGCTTTGGTCCCTCGAGGTGAGCCAGCATGGCACAGCCAGGGTGAGCAACATCGGCGCAATGAGCTCACTCGAGTCAGTGTTTTCTCAGTGATTTTCTTTGGCACAGAGATTTCATTGAGACCACAGATGCCCGTCGCTCGCATCACGCACCTCGCGATCATCGCGGCGCTCGCTGGCTGCCAAGGCTACCTGCGCGAGCCCCCTGGAGCGACGCCCACCTCACCTCTCACGCACCTCGGTGACGCGAGCCTCAACGGCGACGCGACCCCTGACACACCGCCGCCTCGTAGACCACTCACACGCTGCGCGTCGCGGACAACCGAGCCGATGCCTCTGTTGCGACTAACCCGCGAGCAGTACGTCAACACCGTGCGTGATCTCTTTCGCGACCCAGGGCTGCTCGCGCCAACGTTTGCTCCCGACGACGCGATCAGCGGATTTCATGTGGGCGCGAGCACGTCCGCGCTTCATGTAGAGCAGCAGCTTAACGCGGCCGAGTCCATCGCCGAGCGCGCCGCCACTCGTCTGCAAATGTACGTCTCGTGTGCGCCCGCGACGGGCGACGAGGCGTGCGCGGCGCGCTTTGTGACCGACTTTGGCCTGCGCGCCTACCGACGACCTTTGACCGCCGAAGAGCGCGAAAATCTTCTGGTTGTCTACCGCGCGATCCGTGCAATGGGTGAGGATTTTTCCAGTGCGATGCGATCGGTGATCGAGGCCCTGCTCGCCTCTCCGCAGTTTCTTTATCACACCGAGCACACCGCCGATCGCGTGGTGGTGGTCGATGGCTTGCTCAAGCTCCGTGGGTTCGGGATCGCCTCACGGCTGAGCTACCACTTGTTGAACACCATGCCCGACGACGCGATGCTTGCGCAGGCAGGTCGTGGAGAGCTCGAATCCGACACGCAGATCGATGCCGCCACGCGGACGATGCTCGATGACGTGCGCGCACGACGTGGCCTCGCGAGCTTCGCGACCCAGTGGCTCGACCTTGACCGAGTGGCGCAGCTTCAGCGCGACCCAGCGCTGATCACGGGCTGGAGCACTGACAGCGGTGAGCGACTGCACCGCTCGATCCACGGCTTTATCGAGCGTGCATTTTTTGGCTCAAATCCCACGCTCGATTATCTTTACACCTCGGGAGACGTGCTGCTCGATGGGCCGCTCGCGCGCATCTACGGCGTACCCGGCGTGCGCGGTGACGCGCTGCAGTCCATCGCCCTTGAGCCAGGTCAACGCGGCGGCCTGATCACCCAGCCAGCGCTTCTTGCGATGCTCTCAAAGAGCGTGATCAGTGACCCGATCCATCGCGGGGTGTTTGTCCTGCGCAAGCTGCTCTGCCAAGACCTCCCACCGCCCCCTGCGGTCTCGCAAGAGCTCAGCGCGCCCCGCGAAGGCGTCTCGACTCGGATGCGACTCGAAGAGCTCGCCGCACGCCCCGCATGCACAAGCTGCCACACGCTGATTAACCCGATCGGCGTGGGCCTTGAGAACTTCGACAGCGCCGGCCGTTGGCGCTCCCACGAGTCCGGCGTCGCGGTGGATCCAAGTGGAGAATTGCTGAGTATCGCGAGAGACATCCGCACGTTTGGCTCGCCCGTCGAGATGGCTCAGCGCATCGCAGCGAGCGAAGAAGCCACACGCTGTGTCCCACTGCAGCTCTTTCGCTACACGCTAGGACGCAACGAGACCGAGTCGGACGCGTGCCAAGTCAACGAGCTCACCGAAGACTACCGAGCGCAGGGGCTGAGCCTCCGTGCGTTGCTTCGGTTGAGCACCACGACCACAGCGTTTCGCTACGTGCGCCCCGACGCGCCGTGAGCGAAGCGCGCTCGATTGATTCTTCGTTTGACGAGACAATTCACAGAGAAACGTGACTCCATCATGACCCCACTGTTGCAGCGACGCATGGACCGACGATTGATGCTCGCGGGCTCGGGCTCTGTGTTTGCTTCATCGCTCTTGCGCTCGGTCACTGGCTTCGCGCAGAGCGCGCCGCCCAAGCGCCTAGTGATCTGGAGCACACCCTGCGGAGTGATCGAAGAAGACTTTCGGCCCACCGGAGGCGAGCGCAACTTTGTACTCCCGCGGATCTTGGCGCCCCTGGAGCGGGTCAATCCACGGCTACGCGAGAAGCTCTTGATGTTCGGACCTGGCCGCGCGCAGACCGCGCTCCACGGCGTGCGCACCGAGCGCGGAATCTCAGTCAAATGCAACGCAGATCGCCCCGTCCCCAGCACGATTGGGCACGGCTGCGAGACGCTGCTCACGGGCATCGCACCCACGATCGCGGGCGAAGCTCGCAGCGCAGCGGGCCCCTCGATTGATCAGTGGCTCGTGCAACGGCTCAACCCTTCGACGCGGTTTCGCTCGCTGCAGTTCTCAGTCGGCGTGAGCGCGGCAGGGCGCAACGCGCATGAGTGGGCGCTCACATGGGGCGGAGCGGGCGCACCTTTGCCCGTCATGAACGACCCCCGCGAGGCCTTCACGCGCGTGTTCTCAAACCTCATGATTGACGACAGCGCGCGGCGACGGATCGCGCGACGACAGAGCGTCCTTGACGCAGTTCACCGCAACTTTACTGCGGTCCGAGGCACCCTCGGTGCAGAACAGCGGAGGCGTCTCGAGGCGCACCTCACGGCACTTCGCGAGGTCGAGCAGCGTGTTCAGAACACCACGGGAGCCGGCGCGATGTGCCGCCCTCCGACGCTCCCGGCCAGCATCGGCCAGGTGACCTGGGATCGCTTCGACGGCATCCCCCAGCAGGTCGGTCTGCAGGTCGATCTCATGGTCGCCGCGCTGCAGTGCGGGCTGACTCAAATCGCCTCGTTTCAGTACGGCACGGCGGCGGCGAACCTCGCGGCCCCTTGGCTCGGAATCGATGAGTTTATCCACACCGTTTCGCATGGCGAGGTGATCCAAGCAGGCCAGACCGACCGATACCGCAGCGTGGCAGACCCAGTGGCGGCACGAGAGAAATTCTCACGCTACAACGCGTGGCTCACCGAGCAGCTCGCGCGCTTTGTCGACGCCCTTGAGCGCACGCCCGAAGGCAGCGGGACCATGCTCGACAACACCCTTGTGCTTGTCGTCAACGAGCTGTCCGATGGCAATTTTCACACGCACCAGAACATGCCTTGGTATCTCATCGGCAACGTGGGCGAGCATTTTTCGACGGGTCGTTACGTCACATTTGCTGACAAATCGCACAACGATTTGCTCGTAAGCGTCGCCCGCGCGTTTGGCCAAGACGTGATGTCCTTCGGCGCACCGAGTGCGTGCACGGGCCCGCTGCCCGGTCTCACCCGTTAGGCCCCGTCGGGGATGTATTCGCCACCGGTGGCTGGCGCGCTCGCACGCGTGTGGGTCGCAGCCGCGCTCCGTCGTGGCGCTGCACGACGCGGCGCGCGACGCACCACGGCTCGCGTCGGCGCGACAGTCGCAGCAACAACTGCGGGCGGCGCAGAGGGCACAACGGGCTGCAAAATCACTGGCTCTGGCGCGCGCACGGGCTCAGGCACGATCTCGTGTACCGGTGCCCTCTCGGCCACCACGGGCAGCGAAGAGACCGCTGCAGCCGCGACAGGCGTAGCGCTCTGCTGCATGCGCAGCATGAGCAACCACGGCACCGCAAAGAGCAGCACTCCCAACGTCGCGAGCACCAAGTGCATGGGCCTCACGCGGGACCTGCGGGTTGTCTCGGTGATCTCGTTTGCGCGGGGCACCGGAGGCGGGCCGATCGCGGGGCCCATGTCGAGCTCTACCGGGGACTCTGAGTCATCGTGGACGGGCACAACCGTCTCGAAATCACTGATTTCGTCTGCATCATGGCCCATGGACGGGAAGCTGTAGGCCCCTGCTTGGAGCGCGCTGCGGCGCTCTTCGATCTTGGGTCCGAGCCAGTGCGCGAGATACTTCGCGGTGTCTCTCACGGACGCCACGCGTGGGACCGCGCGCTCGATCGCGTCGGCAAAACAGCGCGCGTCAACGAAACGCGAAGACACATTGCGGTCGAGGGCTTGCTGTACGGCGTCGTCAATGGACGCGGGCAGCGCGGGTCGCAAGCTGGTCAGGTTTGCGATGCTCCCTCGGAGCACCCGCGCGGTGGTCTCGTAGTCATTTGTACCAGCAAAAAGCCTGCGTCCTGCGAGAAGCTCCCAGAGCACAACCCCTGCCGCAAACACGTCCACCGAGCGCGTCAGGTGCTCATCACGAAACTGCTCGGGCGCCATGTAGGCGAACTTGCCGCGCACGTGCCCCGCGCGCGTATGCGAGGCACCGAGCGCCGCTTTTGCGATCCCAAAATCGGCCAAGCGCGTGACGCCATCGACACCGATCAAGATGTTCTGCGGCGAGACATCTCGATGGACGATGTGCAGCGGGCGCCCTTCGTGATCACACGCTTCGTGGGCAGCGTGAAGCCCTGCCAGCATGTCCAACACGATCCGCGCGGCGATCGCCAGGGGAACATGCTGTCTCGCGCGCCGGGTCACACGCACGAGCTCGGCCAAGCTCGCGCCCTCGATGTAATCCATCACCAAGAACGGCACGTCTTCGAAGCCCACATCGAGGGTCGCCACCACGTTGGGATGACCGATGTTTGCTGCCAAACGAGCCTCTTCGAAGAACATGTTTGAGAACTCGGCGTCGTCGGCCAAGTGCGGGTGACACACTTTGACCGCGACGCAGCGCGAGAACCCGTTCATGCCATGGGTGCGCGCGACGTAGACCGTCGCCATGCCGCCCGCCGAGACCTTGGTCAAGAGCTCATAGCGCCCGAGCATGCGTGTGGACGGAGCTCTGCGCGAGGTGATCCCCGAGATGCCGCTGGGCCGGTGCTCAGTGCGCGCGGTGGGCGGATCGTCGAGCAGGTCCTCAATCACGTGATCGACCACCGTCGCGTTGAACGCAGGCAGCTTGGCCGCCACCGGGATCGGTGGCATCAGCGGCAGCGAAGCTAAGCGCGCGCGCGGTGCGGTCACGCCCTTCATGAGCGTGGTGCCATGGTCACTAAACTCACGGCTCGGGTCACGGCGTGCTTGCCAAAGACTCAACGAGCGCTCAGCGGTCGGAATCTCATCCTGATCGTCTACAGCGAGTGCGTCTGCCATGAGCCTAACCAAAAGCACAGCATGTGCCAGGGCATGACACAGACGAACTCATGGAGTTGTCTCTGCAAATTCGCAGCGATTTACTCAGCTTACAGCGTAAGTCTACAACCACGCTCTACCCCCGGCCCCACTGCGCGCATCTGAAGACTGAGCAGACGCTGCGCATCCCCCGACTGCGCAAGATCAGCTCATCCAGCTCGCGTCTGCGTAGACGGCCCACTTCTCGGTGATCTTCTTGGGTCGGCTCCAGAAGCGAAACCCGTCCCAGCCGGTCATGTCGCCGTGGCCAAATTTGCTCGCGTTAAAGCCACCAAACGAGAAGGGTTCGCGCGGGACCGGGACGCCCACGTTGACGCCCACCATGCCGGCCTCGAGCTTCTCGATCGCGTGCCTCGCGACAGCGCCGCGGGTCGTAAAGATCGCCGCGCCGTTGGCGTAGAGGCTCTTGTTTTGCAGCGCGATCGCGGCGTCGAGCGTCGGCTGACGCACGATCGAGAGCACGGGGCCAAAGATCTCTTCGCAGCCTGCGGGCATCTCAATCGTGACGTTGTCGAGCACGGTGGGTCCGATCCAGTGTCCGGGGCTGCCATCGACCGAGGCCCCGCGGCCGTCGACGAGCACCTTGGCGCCGAGGGACTCTGCCTGCGCGATGTACGTGAGAATTCGCTCGCGAGATGCGCCCGAAATGATCGAGCCCATGTCTTCGCCGAGGCGGATTTTCTTCACGTGCGCGACCATGCCGTCCACGATGGGTTGCACGTCGCCGACGCCCACCATGAGCGAGCTGGCCATGCAGCGCTGCCCTGCGCAACCAAACGAGCTCGCGATGACGTTGGACGCGGTGAGCTCGACGTCGGCATCGGGGACCACGATCACGTGGTTCTTTGCGCTTCCGAGGCACAGCATGCGCTTGCCCGTCGCGGCGCCGCGACCGTAGAGAATCTTGGCGACCTTTGAGCTTCCCACAAAGCCCACGGCTTGGATGTCTGGGTGATCGACGACCGCTTCGACGGCCTCGCGCTGACCGTTGATGACGTTAAACAGCCCGTCGGCGAGGCCTGCTTCTTTGAGCAGCTCGGCGAGCTTCATGGCGCCGTAGGGGACGACCTCGCTGGGCTTAAGAATAAAAGCATTGCCTGCCATCAGCGCGTTGGGGACCATCCACAACGGGACCATCACCGGAAAGTTAAACGGCACGATCCCCGCGACGATTCCCAGGGGTTCGTGCACGGTGCGGCAGTTTACTCCGCGCGAGACATCGAGCTGTCCGCCGTCGGCCATCATCGGGAGTCCGATCGCGAACTCGACGCACTCGATGCCCTTCTCGACGTCGCCCTTGCCCTCTGCGAAGGTCTTGCCGTTCTCGTGCGAGACCAACCAGCAGAGCTCTTCGAGGTCGCGCTCCATGAGCGCTTTCAAGCGAAAGAGCACCTGGGCGCGCTCGCGCATCGGCGTGTTCTTCCACGCGGGAAGCGCGATCTTGGCCGCCTCGACCGCGGCCGCTACGTCGGGCGCACCCGAGAGCGTGACCTTGCCCATCGCCATGCCGTGCCGCGGGTTCTCGACCGCGAGCCACTGCCCCGTCGAACCGTCTACCCACTTACCGCCGATCCAATTGCGAATCGGCACGTATTCTTGAAACGCATAGCTCCGTGCAGCAAACGAGGGCAGCTTCTGGCTCATGGCAAACAACGCTCTCCTGTCCATCCGCGGCTCCGCACCTTGCGTTGCCCGCAAATGATCGCGCACGGTAGCGCGATTTCGGCGCTCTGGCAGCGAGCTTCGGCATCCCTCCGCGTGGATTCTCTGTCGTTTCGGCCGCAAGGCCCTCGGCGCAGGGCGGGCGCGTGATTGAAAGCTCCGACCGGCAAGAACGCCGAGGTTGCTGCGCGGACCTCACGCACGGGTCAGGGTCGAGTGAGCGAGGTCTCTGGATGACTTGGCGAAGCCACGATCGAGCGTATCGCATGCAATTTGCCACGCCCGCAGAACCATGGCAGCCCCGCGTTTGCGCTTGCCGAAGCGCAGCGAATTCACGCATAGAGTGAGCACAACGATGGTGATCCTAGGTCCAGTGTTTGATATCCCGCTCGCAGTGTGTGCGGGCGCCGCGGCGCTCTGTTGGGCGCTCAATGTGTTGACCGAAGAGTGCTCGTGGGTAGACCGGCTCTGGTCCATCCTGCCCCCGGTCTATGCTTGGCTCTTCGCGGTTCTGAGCGGTCTTCACCCGCGCGCGGTGCTGATGGCAGTGCTCGCGACGGCGTGGGGCGTGAGGCTCACGTACAACTTTGCGCGCAAGGGCGGTTACGCCCGCGGAGGCGAGGACTATCGCTGGCAAGCGCTCAGAGAGCTCATGCCGCCGTGGGCCTTTCAGGTCTTCAGCCTGCTCTTCATCGCGGGGTATCAAAACGCTTTGATCTTCGGGTTTACGCTGCCGGCGTACGTTGTGGCGGTGGGCCCACGCACGCCGCTCAACGCGCTCGATCTGCTCTTCAC
Organism: Deltaproteobacteria bacterium; assembly: GCA_030694465.1. Taxonomy (GTDB): domain Bacteria; phylum Myxococcota_A; class Polyangia; order Polyangiales; genus JAUXYJ01. The sequence goes on from JAUXYJ010000023.1 coordinate 398,674, forward strand.
TGCGCTCTTTGTCGCGGCCCTCGTGGGCGAGACCGTCGCGGACCAACAACAGTGGAGCTTTCACCAGAAGAAGAAGGCTGCTCGCGCGCGCGGCGAGGCCCCCGAAGAGCTCTTCTTGACGCAGGGATTGTTTGCCTACTCACGGCACCCCAATTTCTTCTTCGAGCAATCGCAGTGGTGGATCTTTACGCTCTTCGCGATCGCAGCAGGGCTCCCATGGCTCAACTTTGGGGTCGCAGGCGTGACACTGCTCACCATGCTCTTTGACGGCTCGTCACGGTTTACTGAGTTTCTCACGGTGCGAAAATACCCCACCTACCGCGAGTACCAATCGCGCGTGTCTCGCATGATCCCCTGGTTCGCCTCGCGCAAGCAGTAAGCCCCCCAGGGCTGCTTGACTTACAGCGTAAGTTAGCGCGTTGGAGAGGGTGGATCAGACCGCGTCGGGGCCCACGATGTGCCCGGCGATCGCGCTCGCCGCGACGACCCACGGTGACGCGAGGTAGACGCTCCCGGGTCCCGATCGACCAGGAAAATTGCGGTTAATCGCGGACACGGTGACCTCGTCTGCGCGCTCACTGACGCCCGGCCCAGCCTTGATGCACGCGCCACACGAGGGGTTAATCAGCTCTGCGCCCGCGGCCTGAAACAGCGCGACATAGCCCTGCGCCTCTGCGTACTGCCGGATCTCTTGCGAGCCAAACTGGATGAACAATCGCACGCCAGGCGCCACGCGCTGGCCCTTGGCCACAGCGCGCCTGAGCACCGAAGCGTACATGTCCATGTCCGTCTTTTTGCCACCAGTGCACGAGCCGCCGTAGGCCACATCGATCTTCACTTTCGCGGGCAGCTGCGTGAGCGCGATGCCGTTGCGTGGGTCTCCGGGGGTCGCCACCATCGGCACGAGCGAGTCGAGCGCGATGTCAAAGTGATGCGCATAGCGTGCGCCCTCGTCTGCTCGCACGCTCATCGCTTTGAGGGCCTCGACGCTGAGCCCGCGGCGCTCTGAGAGGTAGTCCCAGACGACCTGATCGGCTGCGATAATGCCGGTAAATCCACCGGCCTCGACGCTCATGTTGGTCAGCGTCGCGCGCTCGTCCAAGCCCATGGCGTGCGTGCCGTCGCCGTCAAACTCGAGCACCTGCCCGATGCCCTTGCCGGTCTTAAAATACGACTGCGAGAGCAGGTGCAGCATCACGTCCTTGGCGCTCACTCCATGCTGCAATTTTCCACGCAGAGTGACACGGACGCTCTCGGGTACGCGCACACGAATGTCCCGCGTAAACCACGCGTTGGCCATGTCCGTGCTGCCGACACCGAACGCAAAGCAGCCGAGGACCCCTGCCATGCACGTGTGCGAATCGGTCCCCGCGACGACCTGCCCAGGCAGCGCGATGTCTTCGATCACGGCGTTGTGACAGATCGCTTGCGAGCCTTTGCCCACCGAGTTCTCGACCTCGCCGTAGTACTTCACGTTCTGCGAGCGCGCGAAGCCCTCTTGCACCACTGCGAGCTTTCGCGACTGCTCGCGCAAGCCCATCTTGACGTGCGCCTCGGGCATCACATCGTCCAAAAAAGTCAGGTGGTCTCTAAACGCGTAGACGTTCTCTGCGTCACGCACGCGAGCGTCCTCGCCAAACGCGCCACGAAAGAGGGCGTCCGCCATGGGCGTCACGTACTCGTGCGAGAACCTCACGTCCGTTCGGACAAACAACGCGTCACCGGGCTGCACCGCGCGCACGCCGAGGGACTCGGTCTTAGCGTCGGCGACCGCGCGTTGTGCGATGATTTTTTCGGCGAGGGTCATGGGGCGCGAAGGCGTCGTCAGCGTGGGCGGCGAGACCTCTCCGGCAAACCTCGCTTTGCTGTACTCAAAGAGCCCGCCAAAGCGCACGATGTCCGCGCTGATGGGGTCGAGGCCCTTGGTAAACTCGCTCAGCGCGATCTCTTCGCCGCGCTCGATGCGCTCGATGAGCGAGAAGTCCGTGCTGGTCAAGAGCCCAATATTCTGGGCATTTTGGCCGTAGATCTTCTCGATGGTCTTCGCGATCACGAGCTTGATCCCGGCCTTGAGCTCGCTGTACGGGGCGGTCTCGCGTGAGCTCCCACAGCCCTTCGACAGGCCCGAGACCAACACCGACGCGCCGCTGTTCTTGAGTGAATCTTTCTTAAAGACACCCCCACGCAGGCCCACCAACGAGTAGTTCGCCAGCGTCTCGTCGTAGTAATAACAGACCCAGCCGGGGGTGATTTCGTCGGTCGAGATGTTGTCGATCAGCTCGCGCGAGGGATCGTACGACAGCGATTTTCCTGCGAGTTGCTCGGTGATCTCGGCCGTGTCCTGCGTGAGGTACAGCACCTTGCCATTGAAGCGAATCGACGCGGAACGGGGCATTGGTTTGGCTTCTCCAGAATGCAAAATGCTGAGTTGGGCTCTCAATCGGTCCACGCGCACCAGCACGCAAACATCGCTCGGAGGCTATAGTCGACCCTGTGTGTGTGTCGCAACTGTACGAAGCGACGCGTTGCGGCGAAGCGAGCGCAAACACCACGCCCGTCACAAGGCAACAGTGGTACGACTCAGCACAACAGGGCCATCATGACTCTCTCCGAAGGCGCACTGCGCCGCACAATTTGCAGCGCCGGCAGCACACTGTACGCCCGAGGGCTTATTGGTCCGACGGACGGCAATTTTTCTGCCCGAGTCGGCGATCGCTATCTCGTGTGTACTCCCTCGGGTGTGCACAAAGGCAAGCTGCAACCCGAAGACCTCGTCAAGCTCACGCTCGACGGCCGCGTCGTGAGCGGCTCTGCCCCGTCGAGTGAGCTCAAAATGCACCTGGCGATCTATCGTCTGCGCCCGGACATCCGGGCGATCGTGCACGCGCACCCGCCCTGCGCGGTAGGCCTCACGGTGGCCGGGGTCTCGCTTGAGGTGCCCGTCGTGCCCGAGATTTTGTTCGCCGTCGGCGCAGTGCCCAACGTGCCCTATGCGTCGCCCACCACGAGCGACGTGCCCGACGCGATCGCGCCCGTCGTGCAGCGCTGTGACGCGTTTATGATGGCGCGCCATGGGAGCGTGGTCCTCTGCGACACCATGGACAACGGTGTGATCAAAACCGAGATTATCGAGCACACGGCCAAGATCACGCTGGCCGCACGCATCGCGGGAGGCGCATCCCCGCTGCCGCAAGCCGAGGTCGACAAGCTCTTGCGCTTAGCCCAAGAGGCGCGGATGACGCCAGTCCATAACATCCGCAAAATCACTAGCGAAATGATCGTAAACTCGCCCGGAAGCGCGCGTCGCCAGAGCGACCAAGACGCCGTCGAAGACCTCGCGCGTCGCGTGATCGCGAAGCTACGCGGTTAGTCGCAAGACACGGTAGACGTCGCGCACCTGAGGATACGCACGCTCGACGAGTGGCCGCGCCCATCGCATCCATCGCGGCAGGCGCTCGGCGTGCACAAACAAGAGCGCGTAGAAAGACACATTGTCTGCGATACGCAGCGAAGGCTCCCAGCGGGTGAGCTCCGAGATGTCTGCGATTTCCCAAGTGAATCGTGCGTCAAAGTGGCGCATCGCGTCGTGCAGCCCCTGGAGCGTTCGGACAATGGGCGCCATGCAATCGAAGATCAGCTCGTGTGCGCCGAGGTCTCGGACCAGCCAGCGCAAGAGCGATCGGACCTCGTTGGGCGCGAGATAGACCAAGACGCCTTCGGCCACCACGAGCGTGCTGCGGTTTGGCGCGGAGAGCAGCGCGCGGAGAGAGCTCAGGTCGCGCAAATCTGCGCTGATTCGCACGCAGTTCTCTTGCCGTGCGATGCACTGATCGCGCAGCGACATGACGTCCGGGAGGTCCACTTCGTACCAGCGCACGGAGCGCGAGAGCCCCTCGCGCAGCCGCATCGCGCGCGTGTTGAGACCCACACCAAGCTCGACGATGGTGGCCTCTGGATGCTCTGCAACGAAGCTGCAAATCCACTGGTCGATCTGCGCTGCACGCACGACACAGCCGAGCTGACTTGCGCGCGCTTGGTCGAGCAACCGCGCGTCCCAGTCGAGCGACGCCAGCACCTGGGGCGCGAGCGGATCTCGCAAGAGCGGGCTCAGAACAGATTGCTCTTTAGCGCGAGCCCAGAGCGGCACGAGCAGCGTGCGCTGGACCTCTCCTAGCGCGACAGGGTGCCGAGATTTGGCTGACGCGCTCACCGCCGAGGGCGTCCGAGCATGAGAAGAATCGATGGGCATCACAGCGTGGAGACGCGCGGGTCAAGCCGGCGCGACGTAGTTGGCCACGCGGGTGAGCGCGCGGAGGTCATAGACGTCCTCGTCAAACGCTGGCACTTCGATGAACCGCGGGACCAAAGGCAGCTCGCGCCGCGCACGCACAATCTCGCCAGCGTCACGTCGCGACCACACGCTGGCGTCGTGATAGGCCTTGAGGATCCCAGCGGCGAGCTCGACTGGCTGCTCAATGTCCGCCTCGCGCAAGATGTTTGCGATGCGTTGAGGGCTCGACACGTCGACGGGATCGACACGTCGCACCCGGTTAAACACCACGGCCTCGAGATGCATCCCACCCTCGACGAGCTTCTCGGCAAAGAAGAGGGACTCGGTGACGGCCATCGGCTCGGGCGAGCTCACGATGACAAACGCGACGCTCTTGGACTTGAGCTGCTCGCGGACCTTGAGGGCGCGCTCTTTGAAGCCTCCGAACATGCTCTGAAGGTCCGTGAGAAATCCGGCAATTTGCTCGAGAAATCCTGCCCCAGTGAACTTTGAGAGGCCCTGGAGCACTTGCGCCATCGCCTTGGACAAGAGCTTAAGAGACATCGATCCCCCTTTCTCAAACGCGCTCACAAACGCGCGGATCGTGGGCGAGTCCATCGCGGCGACCATCTTGTCCGGTGCCTCGAGAAAATCCAGGGCGTTCGACGTTGGCGGGGTGTCCAACACGATCAGGTCGTACTGCGGATCGTCTTTAAGTGCGTAGAGCTTCTCCATCGCCATGTACTCGGGCGTACCTGCGAGTGAGCTGGCAATTTGCTGATAGATTGAGTTACTCAGGATGCGATCGCGCGCCTCGGGGGTCTGCGCATAGCGGGTCACCAGCTCGTCAAACGTGCGCCGCACATCGAGCATCATCGCGGTGAGTGAGCCCTTGGAGTCGGGCGCGAGGCCCAACACTGCCGAGTCAATTTTCTGCGCTTCGTGCGACATGCTACCCAGGCCTAGGCTGGTCGCGAGGCGCTTGGCGGGATCGATCGTGAGGCACAAGACCCTCCGCCCGGCGCGAGCACCGGCGAGGGCAATCGCGGCGGCTGTCGTGGTTTTTCCCACGCCGCCCGAGCCTACGGTGACAATCACGCGGTGCGACGTGAGGAGATCGCTGAGAGAAGAGTTCGCCATCGATGATTGGCGCGGACCCTAAACCGAGCACCGCGCTTTCACCAGTGCATCATTGAAGCCCACGGCGTGATTGCGAGCTTTTAGGGCGCGCGAAACAAACACGCGCTGTACGGCCCCACCGGCGGATCTGAGTCTCGGCACAGGATCGCGCCAACCACGGGCGCCATCGCGCCTGCCGGCAACTGCAGCGCCAAAAACGCAGTCGTGATGCTGCGATCGGGCGAGATCAAGCCAGTCACGCGGGCCAAGGGCGCGCATCCCATGCCCGATGGGCACGCGGGACGCAGGCCCACGGTGGCCCCGGGTGCCGGGATAATCGTCCCTGGATAATAACCACCTGGGTAATCCACAGGGGATCCGCCTGCCATCATGGGGGGTCCGCGACCGACCTCGTCAAAGCCGACGCCGTAGAACAGCGTGAGCATGAAGTCTGGGTTGCCCACGGGATCCGGCACAATTCCCACGTCGAATCGCGTCGCCGAGGGGATCGTGTCGTACACGCGGATCATGGATCCGCCTGCGCGTCCCATGCTTGGCGCTTGATCGACCAAGACCGACGCACGGAGCGCGACAGGGGACGGCCCGCCATCGCTCATGGCTCCCGGAATCCCCTGCAAAACCACCGTACGAAACACTGCAGCCGGCCCAAAATCGACGGAGGGAAGCAGCGGGAGAAGTGGCGCGGAGCAGTCTACCGCCGTGGCTCCGACGACCATCACGTCGTGCCGACCCGAAGGGAGCGCAAAGTAGCGCGTGACTTGCGTCGGTCCGAGCCCAGCGGTGAGACCGGCCGCCTCAAGAATCGGCCCCACGAACGTCGCCCCGCCTGCTGCACGGAAGCAAAAATCCACGGAGGGGGGAGCCCCCATCGCGCTGGGCGGCACAGCGTGCACGAAGCGTAGATTCGTCGCGGGCGCTGCCATCGCGTCCGCTGCGGCATCTGCAGAGCCATCGGAGCTTGCGTCCAGCGAGCTCTCCCTTGCGGCGTCTTGGGCGTCTGTGCCCATCGTCACGTCATCGCGTGACGAAACATCCGTCGCATCCATGCCCTCATTGGCGTCGGGCACGTCTGTGACTTGCGCGTCCATCGCGTCCATCGACGCGTCATAAAACGACGGGAGAACCACGGTTCCATCCCGCAGATTGCGGACCGAAGCCTCTTCGCCCGCATCAACGATGGGCTGCGGAGAGCATCCCCAAGACATGGAGATCGCGGCCGCGATGATTGGGAAAACGTACCGCTGTTCTACGCGCTTCATGGTTTTCATCCGCTCGATCTCCACGTGGGTGTCTGAGGGTCCGTGGCAAGGCTGCCATTCGCGTCTGTTTGCGTCTGCAAGACGGTGGACGGCAGCCTCAGCCTCCTCGCCCATCCGACACAGAGTCTACATCGTGTGGGCCTGGTCACGACCGTGCTTAGTGTGTTGTTCGTGCGCAAACCCACAATTTACGCGCCTTTGGGGCATGCTCACAATCGCGCCAGCGCATAGAGCGTGAGCATGGGGTACCATCGCCCGCGATGAACGCACCGCCCACTGGCAGTGAACCAACGATTCCATGCCCTGTTTGCGCGACAGCGATGCTCGCCGACAGCCGATTCTGTGGAAGCTGCGGCTACGCGATTGTACCTAGCGTTCCCGCACCTAGCGTTAGTTCGCCTGTTATTTCGCAGCCTATTGTCTCTTCGGTTCCGCCCCCTGCTGCCCCCGTGACCCCCTCGATTGCGCCCGCGACGGTGCGATCCAACGCGCGCACGATGATGGGCGTGATGCTCCCTCCTGGCGCGCTTGAAGCGCTGCAACAACCCGCAGCGACCCCGCCACCCGCAGCGCAGCCTGCTCCCACAGCCTCGACAGGTCCGGCCTCGGTCAAGAACGCCAACCGAACGATGCTCGGCGTGAGCCTCGACGCGCAGGCCATTCAGGCGCTGGCAGAGAAGAGCGCGAAGAAGACCGACGACGCGATGCACAACGTGGATGCGCCGACGAAGCACCCGATCGCGGTGCCCAACGCGAGCCACACCATGATCGGCGTGCAGCTCACGCCCCCGCCCGGCGCGGTCCCCATGGACCTGATGAGTGCCGCACCCAAGTCAGCACCCGCGGCAGTCTCTGCGACAGGTCCGGCGCACGCTCAGGGCTGGGGAGCGCCGATCGCGCCAGCGACGTCTGCGCCTGTTTCGTCTGCAAATATTCAGCATTCATCGAGCCCAGCGCCCATGGGCAGCGACTCGTTTTCGGACTTCGCGATCCCAGGCCTAAACACTTCAAAATCGCGGGGCTCAGGCCAAGCAAAGCGCATCGCAGCGGTGGTCCTCGCGGCGGTTGTTGTGGGCGGCGGCGTCCTGTTGGCGTTGAGCCTCCGCAAGGGCGCGCTGGCCCCCTTGGTGGCCACCGCGGAGAGCGCAAACGGCGAGCGAACCTTGGTCATCCAGGTGCCCAACGCGCCGGCCCAGAGCCGCCTGAGATACACGGGCGGCGAGGTCGCGATCGAGGCAAACAGCGCGCGGTTGCCCGGCAGTGTCCTCAACGATCGCGTCGGGCGCGTTGAGCTCCCGGTTCAGATGGTTTCGGGGGGAACCGTCACGGCACGGACAGCGGTCATCGTGGTCGCCTACTTGGTGCAAGCCGACCTTGAGGGGCTCGCACAAGATCCGCCGGTCGCGAGACTTCGCATTCGGGTTCAGCCTGGCGCGACGGTGACTTTGGACGGACAGCCCGTCCAGGTAGACGCGCAGGGTCAGGGCATCGCGGCGGTCGCCGACGTGCGCGCGCTGCGAGCGAGCGAACCAGAGCTCCATCACAATTTCGCGATCCACGTGCAAAATCCCGACCGATCGTCCGCGGACGGGACCTACGGATTTGCGCTGACACGCGCGCCCTTGCAGATCGATCGGCCCACCGGAGAGCGATGGCAAACGAGCGCACCGCAGCTGCTCGTTCGTGTCCGCGCAGCCGGGGCGAGCGCAGTGCAGATCCAAGGCGCCGAGGCGACACGAGAGGGCGAAGTGTTTTCGCGACTGGTACCCCTCGCAGAGGGCCCCGCCAGCGCGCTCACCGTGCGCGCGATGCGGCCCGGCTTTGCCCCTGCGCTCGGTGAAATTCAGGTCGAGCGCTTGGCAGACACAGCCGCAGGCGTAAGAGCGTTTGCCCCCGTCGGCGACGCCCCCTGTGGCGAAGGTCTGCTCGGAAAAAAGCTCAGCGTAAGCGGCCGCGTCCTCGCCGAGCCCCGCGAGCACAACGGCGGAGTGTCTTTTCAGCTCGCGGTCTCGGATCGTCGCTGCCCTGATCGCATTGCGCCGCTCTGGGTGGACGCAGAGCCCGGCACCGCGACCCAGGCAGGACGAACACTACGCGTCACCGGGGTGATCACCTCGACGCGGACCTCTGTGAGCGCAAGCGGCGACCGACGCACGGATCCAGTACTGCACGCGGCGTTTGTGGGCCGATGAGCAGCGGCACGCACGACGAGCCCGTGCCTCTCGAAGATCGTCGCGAAATCGGCGAGATGCCCACCGTGCATGGGCGAGACATTGGGCCCTCCGTCCGGTGCGTGGTGTGCGACGCCGACGTCGTGTTTGGCATCAATTTTTGCGGAGTCTGCGGCCACAACGTCCGCGCACAGACGTCGACAGATCCGATGATTGGCATGATCGTCGCGGACCGCTACAAGATCGCAGCGCTCTTGGGTCGCGGGGGCATGGGCGTGGTGTATCGCTGCGTCCATACGCGCATGGGAAAGACCATGGCGATCAAGCTCTTGCACGGCGACCTCGCCCGCGATGGCGGCGTGCTCGAGAGGTTTCAGCGCGAGGCACAAGCTGCGTCTAAGCTCTCGAGCCCTCACACGGTCAGCGTTTTTGACTACGGATCGAGCGAGGGTCTCACGTACCTCGTGATGGAGTTTGTTGCGGGCGAAGACCTCAGCCGAGTGCTTCGTGCGAAGGGACATCTGTCACCCGAGCGCGTCGCTCGGATCAGTGTGCAAGCCTGTCAATCGCTCACCGAGGCGCACGAAAACGGGATCATTCATCGGGACGTAAAGCCCGAGAACTTTATTGTCACACGCGATCGCAACGGCGCCGAGCTGATCAAGCTGTTGGACTTCGGACTCGCCCGTCTGCGAGACGGCGAGGAGCGCAATGACATCACAGGGTCAGGCGCGCTTCTTGGGACGCCGTACTACATGTCCCCAGAGATCATCCGTGGAGGACAAGCCGACGTGCGTTCGGACATCTATGCGCTCGGCGCGATGATGTACCGCGCGCTGGTTGGCACGCCGCCGTTTATGGGCAGCTCGCCCATCGCGGTCTTAACCCGGACGCTCATCGACGACCTCGAGCCGCCCTCGGCGCGTCGCCCCGATCTCACAATCCCGCGACCCCTCGAAGAGCTGGTCCTGCGTTGCCTAGCGAAAGACGCCGCGCAGCGCCCGCAGACGATCGAGGCCGTACGCCAGTGTTTGCTGGAATTTCTCGGACAGAGTGATCCGTCTTCGCTGAGCGATTCGGGGCTCTTGAAGCCCCTCGGCACGGTCGCTGACGAAGACCTCGAAGTAGCGACCCGCAGCGACGTCGAGCTCTTTGAAAAGCGGCTGCGGCGCGGTCGCATCGCGGGCTGGTCGGCCGCCCTCGCTTTCGCGCTGTTGGTCTTGGTGGCTGGGGTCGTGATCGTCAGCGCCCAGCGGGCCAAACGCTCAGAGAACAACCAACCGCTCACCACCGAACGCGAGCCAAACAATAGCCCCACGCGAGCCAATCTCATCGCACCCGAGACCGAGGTCCGCGGGCGATTGGCCAATCGAATCACTCGAACGCAAGGCGATGTCGACATGTTTCGCTTGGCGCCAAGGCCCCGCGGTCGATGGCGACTGCGCGCAGAGCTCTCGCCACAACCCAACATCGACACGAAGTTAGAGCTGTTTGTGAGCGGCAATGAGGGCCCTGTTTTTTCGGCTGGCGAGGCCGGGATCGGCGAGCGCGAGCTCATCGCGGGGTTCACACTCCAAGACGGAGGTGAGTATTTTCTCGTCGTACACGAAGACCTACGGAGCGGCTTGATTCCGTCCGAAAATGTGTCCGACGACTACCGGCTTCGGTATCGACTTGAGGCCATCGATGAGCGCCTCGAAACTGAGCCAAACGACAGCGAAATGACAGCGCAAGTGCTCCCTACCGAAGGCGACGTGCAGGGCTTCATCGAGTCAGTCCAGGACACCGATGTGTGGTGCCCCACGTCACTTACCGCGGCGACCTCCGTCCGACTTGAGCACCCCAGCATGGACCTTGAGCTTCGTGTGGTTTTTCGCGATGGCCACGCGACCGAGACCCTCGACAGCCACCGCGCGGGAGGTGTCGAGCGTGTGCTCGTGCAGCCAGCCTTGTCGCGCCCGCCGTGCTTCGCGGTCCATGCGTCTACACAGTTTGCGCCAAGCAAGGGCGACGGCGAACACCCCTACACGTTGCGCCTGGTGAGACCATGAAGCGGCTGCGACAGAGCGCTCCATGGGCAGTGATTTTGCTCACCGTTGCAGGTGCGACACACGCCCAGCAGCTCAGAGTCCGTGGCGACCGTTTGACCACGCGCGCTCATCTGCCCGAGCGAAATCCAGGGCTCTCTCACGCGTTGTCGCAGAGCATTCAAGACTCGCCCATCGGGAGAGCTACGCTCAACGTGATCCAACTCCCGCGCGGAACCCCTGCTTTTTTACCCGTCATTCTCGATGACAACCGACTGATCCTTACGACTCACGCGCCCCCGGCCATCTGGTGGACTCAGGGCGATCGCGTCACGCATGGCGCCATTGGCCGCGCGCGCCTCGTGGGTCCGCCGGCCATCGGCGCCGACCTGCGTGTGCTCACCGTCGACGACAACAGTCACCTCACGGTCTACACACCCGAGGGCGAAGCGCGTCAGACCCTGATGCTGCCCTCACGACCGCTCGGCGGAGTGACGACCCTTGGCGACGGGACCGTGCTCGTACCGACCGAAATCGACTCAACGCGTGGGCTTTTTGCCCTCACGCCAGACCTCCAGAGCGGCACCCCCCTCACGCTACCCTTTGCGCTCAACGATGCCATGTTGCTGCGCGGCTATGGCGGCTCTGTGTGGGCGTCGACTACGCGCGGACCCCTGCAAATTCGCAGCGATAGAGGCATCCATCCGCTGCCCGCCAACGCTCCCCGCGGGCGGCTCTTGCAGCTCGAAGAAGACACCTTGGTGGTGCTCTCTGCAGCGCAACCCACGTTCGAAATCACGACGCTCTCGCGCCATGGTGCCGTCCGCGGCTCTCAGACCGCACAGGGCACCGCGTTCTCGCTCCCGATGGGGCACCTCGCCGTGGCGCACGGCGTGATCCCAACGCCCGCGGCTCCCGTGGCCGGATCGACACCCGCGCCACCGCCGCCGCCGCCGCCTGCTCCGGTCGTGAGATCCCGTTGGCGCTTGGGCGCCCTGGCTCGTGGAGAGCCTGAGCCTACGCACACCGAGCTCACCGTCTACGACCGCACCGGACGCCGTCAACGCCAGGTGCTGCTGCCTCGCCAAGAGTCCAACGAAGAGCTCCGCTGGATCCTGATGGACCCCGAGCAGTCGCTGCTCGTGATGACCTCGCGCGGGCGTCTCTTCGCGATCGATCCAAGCGGCGCGATGCGCTGGGAGGTCAACCTCTCCATCACGCCAGTCTTTGACGCCGTGACCCTCGCCGATGGGGGATTCGCCTTCATGATCCAGGCCCCACGACCCGCCCTGGTGATCTATCACCCGGCCGCGCAGGCCCCGCCGCACGTCCCTACTCCCGTAAGCTGATGCAATCTTCGCAGGGGCCCCTGAGAGCGCTTGACGGCCCTCGTCTCGCGGACGTAAGCATCGCGCTCCAATGTTGAGACAGGAAATCATTTTCATAATCATCCTATCGCTCTCGGGCTGCGCTCCGCCCCTCATGCTCGTCGGAGCCGACCCAACGAACCTGCCTGTCACGATGTTGAACGCCGAGCAGTCGCAGCAATTTGACCGCGGTGATGCGCTCTTTGAGCACGCGTTTGCGCCCAGCGAAGGGCTCGGCCCTGTCTACATCCGTCCCTCGTGCGCGTCGTGCCACGCGCGCGACGGGCGCGGTCCCGGAGTGGTCCAGCGCCTCGCTGTCCTCGAAGCCGACGGTCGCACGCCGCGTGAGGACATGCGCATGTTCTTGCCCTTCGGCGACGTCGTGCGGCCCTTGTTTGTCGCACCCGCGACCATGGGCCTGATGGCGCCGACCAACGTGTCCAACTTGGTGACCTCGATCCGTGTGGGGCCGGCGGTGTTTGGTCGCGGCTGGATCGAGGCCATCGACGAGCGCGAGATCCTCCGCGTGGCAGCCGAGCAAGCCGCGGGGCCAGGCCCCGAGCGCGGGGTCGTCGCGCGCTTGAGCGATGGGCGTGTTGGACGCTTTGGGCTCAAAGCGCGGGTCGCAACGCTCAGAGAATTTGCAGCCGATGCGCTCCGGGGAGACATGGGCCTGACGTCACCGATTTTTTCGACTGAGGTGGCCAATCGCGAGGGGCTCACAGACGACCAGCGACCCGGCGTAGATGTCTCGCTCGCGCAGGTCGAAGACCTCGGGCTCTACACCGCCGCGATCGCGATCCCTGCGCGGCAGGCGGGCCCCGGCGAGGGCGCAGCGCTCTTTGCCCGCGCGCGTTGCGCGATCTGCCACGTTCCGTCGCTCGCGACACGAGACGACTATCCGTTGGGCGCGATCGCGGGACGCCCCGCAGAAGTGTTTACCGATGTGCTCTTGCACGACATGGGCGACGCCCTCGCAGATGGCGTGCGTGAGGCCGGCGCAAACCATCGCCAATGGCGAACCGCGCCCTTGATCGGAGTCCGTCATCTTCGCTCGTTCTTGCATGACGGCCGCGCGACCTCGCTCGCGCAAGCCGTCGCGATGCACCGCGGAGAGCGCTCTGAAGCCAACGCGTCGATAGACACATTCGATGCACTCGCGCCTGCAGACCAGCGCGCGCTCCTCAGCTACGTCGCCACACGTTGAGCCCTACAGAAAGACAAGTATTCATGTCGCGAATCTCAAAGATCACTCTCTCGATTGCGTCCGTGTTTTTGCTTCAGTGTGCGACCCCGCAAGAGCGCGCGACCCTCGAGGTCAAAGACCACATCCGCGCAGACCTCGCGGCGCTCACCAGCGCAGCGAGAGAGATGCAAAGCGTGACGCCCGCCCAAGGGCCATGGAGTCCAAGTACGCACTCCTCCGACGTCGCACGCATGCGCGCAGCCTGGCTGCGAGCGCGCGCTGCCTATGAGCGCGTCGAGGGAGCAGTCGCGGTGCTCTTTCCCGAGCTCGATGTCAGCACCGACGCACGCTTCGATCACTTTGTCAGCGAGCGCCCAGACACCAACCTCTTTGATGGCGAAGGCGTCACCGGAATGCACGCGATCGAGCGGATCTTGTGGGCCGATCAGATCCCCGAGCGCGTGCGCGCATTTGAAGCGACACTGCCCAACAGCCCACAGGCTGCGCGAGCTCCCATGACGGCGACCGAGGCCCAGCAATTTCGCAGCGATTTGCTCGGTCGATTGATCCGAGACAGCGAAGAGATGGAGCGCCAGTTTCGTCCCCTCGCCCTCGACAACGCGACGGCTTTTCGCGGCGTCATTGGCTCGCTTGAAGAGCAGCTTGAGAAGGTCAACGTGGCGGCGACGGGCGAAGAAGAGTCACGCTATGCGCAGACGACGCTCGCGGACATGCGGTCGAACCTCGAAGGCTCGCAGCGCACATTCAGAGCCTTCAGGCCCTGGCTCGAGTCCGTCCAACAGCAAGCGCTCGCGACACGCATCGACGCGCGATTCGCGGCACTCTCAGCGCAGTACACAGCGCTCCAAGGCGACGCGCTCCCGCCCGTTCCTGAGGGATACAACCCCACGACGCCGTCCGCCGCACACCTCGCGACGCCGTATGGCCAGCTGCGGTCGTTCTTGCAGCGCGAGTCAGACCCCATGCAGAGCGAATCGCTCGTTGCCTTGATGAGCACCGCCGCAGACGCCCTCAACATCCCTCAATTGCGATGAACACACCCCGCGACCCGCGCGCTCCACAGCGTGCATTGATCTCAACCTTGCTGCTCTCCTTGGTGAGCTCAGCGCCGCTGTCTTGTGGCGAGACTCAGACGCAATATCTCGCGCTGGACAGGGATTTTCAGGGATTTTTGCAGTGGCCTCAGCGCGCGTTGGGCAGCACAACCATCGCCGGTCACCCCGCCGGTCCGCGGGTCTTGTATCGCCGCCCCAACGATCAGCTCCCTCCCTGGGCGGGTCCCTCGCCCGACGCCGGCGACGACGCCGGACCGCCGCAATTCGCGCGCGGAACGATCTTAGTAAAGACCGTCGAGGTAGGCCCGGTCACAGACTGGGAGATCTTCGCCATGGTCAAACGCGGCGGCGACTACAACCACAACGGCGCGGTCGGCTGGGAGTTTTTTTCGCTCAAGGTCTTGCCCTCTGGCGCGGTCATCGTGGTGGGCCGTGGGTTGATCCCGTCGGCCGATCGATACACCGACCCTGGCACTGGCCAAGCGCTGACCTGCAACCAATGCCATGGCACTACGGCAGCCCGCGCACGGGACAGCGTCTTGTCCGAGGGACTTACACCGTAAGTCTCTGATTTCGCTGATGGTTTGCTCATTGCCGCGACGCGGCGTATAGCGTTGCGTCTATGAAATCAGCACTCACTTCAGGCAGGGGGATCCGCGCGGGTTGGGCCCTCGCGCTCGCCATGGCGCTCGGCGCGTGTGGCGAATCGGTCATCGGTGGCGACGCCATGCCAGATTCACCGGGCGCTGACCGCGCAGTCATTCAAGACACCGCGACGCAGCCGGACATCGTGATGGCGAGCGATGTCACTCCGTCCGAAGACGCCTCGATGAGCGAAATCGCTACCGAAGATGTTGCAAGCTCCGACGGCGCGCGCGAAGACACCGCGCCTCTCGCGGACGCTACGACCGAGGCTGCCACGAGCCTCGATTCGTCCATGCGCGACGCGACTGTAGACGCGACGAGAGACGCAGCTGCAGACGCCTCAGCGGACGCTCTCACCGACGCGGCCATCGATACGGCACGCGATGTCTCGATGGACAGCAGCAGCGACGCCTCGATGGACGCAGCCCCCGACGCGGGCACCTGCGCACTCCAGGGTGACTGGGTCACAACGCTCCCGATGATGGCGGGCATGCTGGCCTTTCGCTTCGACGCCGCGGGCACCTGGCAGGGCGCGATGGACGGAGCCTCCCTTGGCACCCCGGCGGCGATTCCGGTCGGAAACTACGCGGTCTCGGGCAGAACCATTGTGCTGACCAATGACCCCGGCATGAGCGGTTGCATGATGTCCGATCGCGGCGAGTACACGGTCTCGTATGACCCCTCATGCAACACCATGACCTGGGTCCTCGTCCGTGACACCTGCATGGGTCGCGCGAGCGCGCTCAACAACGCCACGTTTCGGCGCTTCGTCCGTGATGGTGGCAGCGTGGACGCAGGCGCAGACGCAGACGCAGCCCCCGATGCCTCGGCGTGTGCGATGCGTGGCAGCTGGGACAGCATGTTCGCGATGGGCGGCGGCATGGCAGTGTTTCGCTTCTCGGCGGGTACAACCTGGGAGGCCGCCCTCACCCGCGCGAACCTCGCGGCTGGCATGACCATCCCCCTCGGAAACTACAGCGAATCCGCTGCTAGAATTGTCCTCACCGCCGACCCCGGCGGCGCCTCTGGGTGCGTGATGAGCGACCGAGGCGAGTACACAATTAGCTACAGTTCGGCCTGCTCACGGGCCACCTGGACCGTGGTCTCGGATACCTGCACGACCCGCCGAGACGCGCTCAACGGCGGCACCTTCGTACGCTTCTAGGCGCTCACTCAGCGGGCGCCAAAATTGAGCGTCCAGTAATGCCGCAATCGCGTGTCCGTGCGAAACGCGTAGCCCACCCCAAGGGAGCGCAGCTCGCCGTTCATAATGCTCGCACAGTGCCCTGGGCTGGCCATCCATTGCGCGACCGTGGTGGTCGCACTCGGAGAGCCGCCCGCGATGTTCTCTGCGTTGGGGAGCGCAGTGTAGCCCGCAGCAACCATGCGCTGAGTAGGGGTCACACCCTCCGGCGTGTCGTGCTCGAAGTAGTCGCGTGTGGCCATGTCTACGCTGTGCACACGCGCAGAGTTCGCGAGCTGCGGATGCAGCGTGAGCGGAGCTACCGCTGCGAACATTCGATCGCCACAGCGCGCGGCGGCCGAGCGCGCTTGGTTGACCAAGCCCAACACCTCGGCCTCACGCGCGGGATCGGTCTGCACCACCCCTGGCATCCCGCTTGAGGGCCCACAGGCGCTCAGGCCAAGTGCGATGATCCAGACGCGTCCCAGAGTCCCCATCCGTGGCTTCACGCGCTCAGTGTACAAAGTGCGAGAACCTTACGCGAGGCTCAGTCCTCGTCCGCGGGACCGACCTCGTCGTTTTCGTTCATGCGGTCAAGGACCGAGTCGGCCCACGAGCGCGCGTTTCCGTCGCGAATCGCCTGTCGCAAGCGGGCCATCAGGCGTCCGAAGAAGTACAAATTGTGCTGCGTCACGACGCGCCCAAAGAGCATCTCGCCTGCCATAAACAAGTGCCGTAGATAGCCTCGCGAATAGCCCGAGGTGCAGCACGGCCCGTCGCACTCTGGGTCAATAGGCCCCT
Source organism: Deltaproteobacteria bacterium (assembly GCA_030694465.1). Lineage (GTDB taxonomy): Bacteria > Myxococcota_A > Polyangia > Polyangiales > JAUXYJ01. The sequence continues at coordinate 415,799 of JAUXYJ010000023.1, forward strand.
TGTCGTCGCGGTTGCGGAGCTGCTTCATGTTGGCGCGGCCGTTCCACGTGAGCGCTTGGCCGTTGCGTGCGTTGCGGGTCGGCAGCACGCAATCAAACATGTCGATCCCGGCGAGCGAGCCCGCGATGAGGTCCCGCGGCGTACCCACGCCCATCAGATATCTCGGCACATTTTCAGGCATTTTGTGAGCCACGGCGTCGAGCACGCGGTGCATCTCTTGCCAAGGCTCGCCTACGCTCAGCCCACCCAGCGCGAAGCCATCGAAGGGCATCTCGCGGAGGGTCTCTAGGTGCTGCAACCGCAGGTCCGTATGCACTCCTCCCTGCACGATCCCGAAGAGTGCCTGGTTTGGATCACGCGGGGCCGCGAGACATCGCGCTGCCCACGCCGTCGTACGTGCCATCGCGCGCTCAACCTCGGGACGCGCGGCGTCACCGGGCGGACACTCGTCAAACGCCATCGCGATGTCCGCCCCAAGCAGTGACTGAATGCGCATGGACTCTTCAGGCGTGAGCCGCAACATCGTGCCATCCAAGTGCGAGCGAAAGGTCACACCCTCGTCATCGATGGTGCGCAGTTTTGCCAGCGAAAAGACCTGAAATCCGCCCGAGTCCGTCAGCATGATCCCAGGCCAGCGCGTAAACTTATGGAGCCCTCCCAGGTTGCGCACCACCTCAGGGCCCGGTCTCAACCAGAGGTGATACGTGTTGGCCAACACGACCCCTGCGCCCGTGACCGCCACCTCCTCCATCGAGAGACCTTTGACTGTCCCCACGGTCCCGACGGGCATAAACGTTGGCGTCTCGACCGAGCCGTTGGGTGTCGTGAGCGTGGCTACGCGAGCGTGAGCGTCGCGAGCGTGCACTTCAAATGAATATCCACTGCGCATATAGATTCTGCCGCAGAAAAGACCACCGAAATGGTCTCGACGGCAAGCACAGACGCGCGCGTCAACGCACAAGCATCGCGTCGCCGTACGAGAAGAATTTGTACCGAGCCTCCACCGCCAGGGCATACGCACGCCGTGTGCGCTCTTCACCCGCGAGCGCCATCACGAGCGCGAGCAAGGTCGAGCGCGGCAGGTGAAAATTCGTGAGCAACATGTCGATCACGCGCAGCGAATATCCAGGCTGAATCAGCAGTCTTGTCTCGCCCGATCGCGCGCCCTGGTCCAGCGCCCAAGACTCGAGCGTGCGCACGACCGTGGTGCCCACGGCAAACACAGGGCGCCCCTCGCGCTTGGCCTGCAAGAGCTTCTCGGCGACGGCGTCCGCGATGAGGTAGTGCTCGCTGTGCATCGGGTGCGTGTCCAGGTCCTCGACCGAGACAGGCAAGAACGTCCCGGCGCCCACGTGCAGCGTCACGGCGACGCGCTCAATGTCGCGCGCGGCAAAGTCTTCGAGCATGCGAGTGGACAGGTGGAGGCCCGCAGTAGGCGCAGCGACAGCGCCCGGATTCGCAGCGAAAACACACTGATATCGCTCTTTGTCTTCTTCGTTTGGCGCGCGCTCCATGTAGGGAGGCAGCGGCACCTCACCGTGACGTTCGATCGCTGCCCAGGGGTCGTCACACACGAGCTCAACCTCAAGGACTCCCTCGGGGCTCTTGTCGACGACGTGGATTGTGAAGCCCTCGCCCACCAAGACCTCGAGCCCCGCAGAGATCTTCTTCGAGCTCTTGCCAAACGCGCTCCACCGTTTTGCGTGCGCGTCCAACGCCTTGAGCAAAAAGATCTCGACCGCTCCGCCGGTGTGCTTGCGACCACGGATGCGGGCCGGGATCACCCTTGTGTCATTGACCACCATCAGAGATCCCTGCGGAATCACTGACGGAAGCGATCGGATCATCCGGTGCTCGAGCGAATCACCCGCGCGATCGACCACGAGTAACCGCGCGCCATCGCGCTCTTGGGGCGGCTCGCTCGCGATCAATTCTCGCGGGAGCTCATAGTCCAACTCACTGACCTTCATCTCCCCCGAAGCCTCTACACCAAGGACCCACGCGACGACCACTCAAGCCACACGCATTGCGCACATTCGCGCGCCGCGCTAGTTGAGTACCCGCCGCGAGAGATAGCTCACAAGCGCGGGCATAATCGCAGCGATCGCGCGGTTTGCGCGCGCTACGTCGAGCGAGTCACTGAGCACCACGATGGGGCCGTCCTCGGTAAACTCAATGCGTGTCCGCGCGTCGGCCTCGGTCACCACGCGAACATTCACGACGGTCTCGCCAAGCTCGACTCCAACAACCCCCAACGAACGCTCAATTTGCATGACCCTAAGTCCTCTCTGAACACCGAGAGCTCTGGGTGTCGCAATGCCTCACGACCTCGGACACCCACGCTTTTGTGCACTCGCCCAGTCATGCGCACCCGCCTCTCGGATCGCAAGTGCTGCCAAAAATTCGCGTCGCAAAGGCAATCAAGTACAGATGGTGGTCATGAACGAAATGTCAGCGATTTCTCACGACCGCCGCGTGCGCCGGAGCAATGACAACCTCGAGCTCGCCCTCAGCCTGCTGCTTGATGCACAGCGCGAACAAGGCTCTCTCGAGGGCATCACGCTCGCGTCCGACGACGGCCTCGCGTTGGCGACCTTTGGGGACCACGGCGAGCTCCTCGCTGCGCTCTCGCCACAGCTCGCGCGAGGCACCGCGATGCCCGTCACCGACGACCTCTCGCACCTGTTGGACGCCATCAGCGTCCACGCTTTCGTGGTCGACGGGGCAGAGTTTTATCTCACGCTCTGTGGCGGTGATCCCTCGATGCATGGCGCGCTGGCGTTGCGCGGAATGCAAGGCGCCACACGCATCCTTCGCCACTGATTTTTCAGTGGATTCGCGTGTGACTATCGCGCGATGCGCACGTGCCGGATGATCACACCCGCCGCAGGGCGGTCGCTCGGTCCACGCTCGACGCTGCTGATGCGGCGGACCAGCGCGACAGGATCACAGCGCCCAAAAATCGAGTACGAGCCGTCCAAGTGCGGCTTGGCTTCTTCGGTGATGAAGAACTGCGAGCCGTTGGTGTTGGGCCCATGGTTGGCCATGCAGAGCAGCCCGCCCGAGGTGTGCCCCTGCGTGTTTTCGTCGGCGAACTCGTAGCCAGGGCCGCCGTGACCCGAGCGCAGGATGTCTCCGCCCTGGATCATGAAGCCCGGAATCACCCGGTGAAACACCGTACCGTCGAAGTACGGCCGCGTCGCCCACGCCCCTGCGACCGGGTCCCAAAACGGCCGGTTGCCCCGCGCGAGACCCACAAAGTTGGCCACCGAGTTGGGCGCCTGCGCGGGCAAGAGCTGGCAGTTGAAGGTCCCGTAGTTGGTCTCGATTTCGGCCCGCAGCGTGTCGCCCTCGGACATGCCCTGGGTCGCGTCCGCGAGCGTAAACCTTCCTGCCCGTGGGTCAGGAGAAGAAGGCTCTCGGTGCGCCGGCTCAATCGGCGTGTCTGCACCAGGTGGGGCGCGCTCCGGTGTGGGCAGGATGCTCCCACGGAGCGCCATCTCGGGCACGCTGCCCTGCGGATTGGCCGAAGGCTGCGCGGGCCGCGCCGGGGGATCGTTGGCCCACTGGACCGCTGCCGGCTCAGGCGGAGCCACATTGGTCTTCGCCCACACGCCCACTGAGACGACCACCGCGAGGCCCAGCAGGGCGGGCACGAGGTAGTTCGCGGTCTCGGGCTCGGGCGCGCGCTTGGACGCGCTGGGCGTCTCGGGCTTGAGGGTGCTCTTGGTGGGCGAATCTGCCTTGGATTTGGGCGACTTTTTCTTCTCAGCCATGACCCGCATCCTGTACCGCGCAGGCCGCGTGTTGGCCATAGCTCTCGGCGATCGAGCCCTATTTCGTGCGCCCTCCCAGACCGCACAGCGCGCGCCCCCCAAGGGCCTCGTCAGCCCTACGAGTCAGTCGGCTCAGTGCTATCCGGCGACGTCGCCGGGTGCATCGAAGGAGGCGCGATCGAGGGCACGCGTGCGGCCTCGAGGAGGGCGCGAAGCTCGTCTCCGTCCAGATATTCGCGCAACAACAGCGCCTTCGCGATGCTCTCCAGTTGGTCTCGCCGTGACTCGAGCACGGTCAGCGCAGCGATCTCTGCCTCTTCGACCAAGCGACGGACCTCTGCATCCACGATCTCGGCGATCGAGCTGCCATAGTCCGGAGAGCCCCCTTCGCCACCGGGCAAAAACACATCTCGACGGGTCCCGTACGAGACCGGCCCGAGGCGGTTGCTCATGCCGTACTCGGTCACCATCGCGCGTGCGATCGCGGTGGCCTGGGTCAGGTCATTGCTTGCTCCGGTCGAGAGATCTCCGAAGATAATCTTCTCGGCGGCGCGCCCACCCATGGTCCAAGCCAGACGCGACTTCAGGTCTTCTTCGGTCGTGATGTGCATGTCCTCTTTGGGCATGTGTCTCACGTAGCCACCGATGCCCATTCCGCGCGGCACGATGCTGATCCGTGCGGTCTTCGACGCGCCTGGGAGCACCTCGCCCACGATCGCGTGCCCTGTCTCGTGGTACGCGATGCGCCGGCGTGCTTGCTCGGGGATAATCCGCGATTTCTTCTCGAGCCCGATGCCCACACGATCGATGGCCTCGAGCAAGTGAACGCGCTTGACCGCCGAGAGATCTTGCCGCGCCGCGAGCAGCGCTCCCTCGTTGATAATATTGGCCAAATCAGCGCCGGCAAACCCGGGAGTGCGTGCGGCGATGTCCTCGAGGTCGACCTCTGGATCCATCGCGACACCCTTGGAGTGCACACGAAGGATCTCAACGCGGCCCTTGCGATCGGGTGGATCGACGAGCACTTGACGGTCGAAACGACCAGGGCGCAAAAGCGCCACGTCGAGGATCTCAGGGCGGTTGGTCGCCGCCATGATGATCACGCCCTTGTTGGCCTCAAAGCCGTCCATCTCGACGAGCAATTGATTGAGGGTCTGTTCGCGCTCTTCGCTGCCGCCGGGGATCCCGCCGGTGCGTGAGCGGCCGAGCGCGTCGAGCTCGTCGATAAACACGATGCAGGGCGCGCTCTGCTGCGCTTGCTCGAAGAGATCACGGACACGCGCGGCGCCCACGCCCACAAACATCTCGACGAACTCGCTGCCCGAGAGATTAAAAAACGGGACCTGCGCTTCGCCAGCGACGGCGCGCGCGAGCAGGGTTTTTCCGGTCCCGGGGGGGCCTACAAGCAGGACGCCTTTGGGGATCTTGGCCCCCAACCGCGTGAAGCGCTCGGGGCGCTTGAGAAACTCGACGATCTCTTCGAGCTCGCGCTTGGCGTCTTCGACACCCGCGACGTCGGCGAAGCGGACCTTGATGTCACTCTCGCCCACAAGCCGCCCACGAGACTTGCCAAACGCGAGCACACCCGACTGCTGCTGCTGCATTCTACGGGCAAAAAGCCTGTACATCAGCACAACGCCGAGCACCATCGCGCCGATCATGACGAGGTTCAGGACGAGCCCTCGTTGGTCTTCGACCGCCTCGAACTTGACGTTGTTTTGCTCGAGCATCGCGATGAGGTCGCGATCGTTGTCGACCCTCAGGGTCTCGAAGTCCCAGAGCTTGGGCCCTCGGCGGGTGACCTGCAGCACGCGCGTATTGGGCGGCGGGGGAGTGGTCCCTGGCGCGATCTGCTGGTCTGGCGTCGCGGTCGCGGGCGCTACAGGCTGCGGCCTCGCGCGGAGATGCCCGCGCAAGAGCTCTGCACCGAGCTGAACGTCTTCGACTTCGCCCGCGCGTACGCCGCGCTTAAACTCGTCGTAGCGGACCCGCGGCGCCGACGCGCGAGCGCCCATCAGCTGCATCACTAGCACGACGCCGAGGACACCGACGACGAGCAGAGAAAACCCTCGCCCTCGACGATCGCCTCCCTCTTCGTCCTCGGGTCCACCAGTCTTGCCGGTCTTGCGCTTTGGGTCGTTGGGATCTTGGGGGTTGCGCTCAGCCATCGCTGCTCACGCCTTCGCTCTGCAAGGTCGTCCGTTGCATCGGGTTATTGGATTGGGTCTGAGAAATCACTGGAAGAACGCGCCGATTTTTTGCAGCGAGCTCTTTTGAGAGAGCCAACTGACCGCACGCGGCGTCGATGTCATCACCGCGCTGTTTGCGCACAAACACGGTGTAGCCCTCTGCGCGAAGCCGCGACTGAAACGCCTCGACGCGCTCCATCGAGGGCATCGTGAAGGGCGAGCCCTCAACAGGGTTCATCGGGATGAGGTTGAGCTTGCACGGCACGGGACGCAGCAATTTAGCGAGCGCGCGCGCTTGTTGATCCGAATCGTTGACGTCGCGAATGAGCGTGTACTCGATCGTGATCTTGCGCCGCGTGGTCATCGGATAACGCACGAGGGACGCGATGAGCTCTTTGAGTGGGTAGCGCTTGTTGATGGGCATCAGCGAGGTCCGCAGGGAGTCATCGGGCGCGTGCAGCGAGATGGCAAGCGACACCTGCCCTTTGAACTCTTCGCCCAGCCGATCGATCTCAGGCACGAGCCCCGACGTCGAGACAGTCACGCGGCGATTGGACAGGTTAATCCCGTCTTGGTGCAGCAAGAGCGCCAGCGTGCGCGAGACGTTGCCATAGTTGTGCAGCGGCTCGCCCATCCCCATGAGCACCACGTTGCGAAGGGCCTCGTCGGAGTCGAGCTCTTGTCGTCCCAAGAGCACCTGGGCGACGATCTCTCCGGCGGTCAAATTGCGCTTGAGTCCAGCGATTCCTGAGGCACAAAACACGCAGCCCATCGCGCAACCGACCTGGGACGAGATGCACTGCGTGACTCTCCGTGGGGGCTTGCGTTGGGGCGGACCCTTCTTTGCCACGGGCTCATGGGCAGCGACCTCTACGAGGCCTTGCGGGGCGCCTTCGTCGAGCTCGTCCATGTCGGCCTGCTCTGAAGCATCTTGCGCGAGCGGCGGGATGAGCACGGTCTCGACCACGCCGCCGGCGGTAAATCGCACGAGAGCTTTCTTGGTTCCGTCGTCCGAGCGGTGCACCTGGTCGAGCACCGCGGGCATGGCGAGGCCAGCCTTCTCGATCGCAGAACGCAAGGGTTTTCCCAGGTCCGTCATGCGAGCTGGGTCTGCTACACCCCGCCCGTGAATCCAACGAAAGACCTGCGCCGCACGAAACGTACGCTGCCCTTGTTCGGCGAGAAACCGTTGCCAGTCTTCGGGCAACCACGCGAGCGGGTCGCGTTCGTCAAAATCTGCAGTGGCCACAATCGCTCGAACGCTAGCACGAACGCCGCGATTCTTTGGCCCTTTACGCGCGCTCAGCCCAAGCCCATCCACGCGCGAAACAAGCTCAGCCCTTGGGCGAGCGCCGCACGATCCGTCCACTCGTCACGTTGGTGCGCCTGCGACTGTGTCCCCGGACCGAGGTTGACCGCAGCGACACCGTGCAACGCGAAGCGCGCGACGTCGGTCCACGCCTGCTTGGGCTCGAGCCCCGCGACAGCAAAATTTGCCAGTGTTTCTACAAGCGGATGCGATCGCGCAGGCATCGCGCTCGGCGAGCGATCTGTCACCACGAGCTCTGCGTCGTCGCCAATCAACCCGCGAAGGTCTCGCTCTGCGTCTTCACTCGTTCGGCCCGGCGCAAACCGCACGTTGACGTTGAGCTCAAACGCGTCGGGCACCACGTTGCGACCACGGCCGCCCTGCGCCATCGTCGCTGAGAAGACCTCGCGATAGAGCAGGCCCTCGATGTGGTAGTCGCGTGGCTCAAGCGCACTGATCCGCGTGAGAAATCCCGAGGATTTATGGATCGCGTTCTCGCCCTGCCAGGGCCGCGCTGAGTGCGAAGTGCGCCCGTGAAAGATCACCCGTCCGTGCAGCGAGCCCATACAACCGAGCTGCAAAACGTTGCTACTCGGCTCAAGACACACGGCCAGCTCGGCGCGGCGGAGCGAATCAAATCGATCGAGCAAATCGCCTAACCGATTCTCTGCGTAGGGCCCCTCTTCGCGCTCGTAGAACACAAACGTGGGGCGCACCGACGGTGTCGCGCCCGCTGCGATTTCTCGCAGGAGCTCGAGCATGACCGCGAGCCCAGATTTCATGTCCGCGGCGCCGGGACCGTAGATCTTGTCACCCTCGATCCTCGGTGGGCCTTCGTGCGTGGTGCGGACGACATCGAAGTGTCCGGCGAGCACCACCTCGGGCCCTTGTGTGCACGCCGGAGTGACCACGAGCGAGTGACCATCGCGTGCAACAACGGCGCGGCCCAAGAGCTTCACCAGGGCTGCTTCGACGTGATCACAGAGGGGGCCCTCTTCGCCGGTAAAGCTCGAGATTTCGCAGAGCGAGAGGAGCGACTGTTCAAGCGCAGTGACGGATTTCATCGTGCAATTTCTCGTGTGAAATTAGTTCAAACGGAGACGTTAAACTCTCGCAACGCGCTCTCGAGTGAGGTCTTCTTGTCCGTGCTCTCGGTGCGCTGCCCTAGGATCAACGCGCACGGGACACCAAACTCGCCTGCCGCGAACCGCTTGGTCTTTGTGCCCGCGATCACAACACTTCGCGCTGGAACTCGCCCACGCAGCTCGATCACTTCGGGGCCGCTCACGTCGAGAATCGGTGTACTCGCAGTGAGCACAACGCCGGCGCCGATCACCGCCTCTCGCTCGACGAGCACTCCCTCGACGATCACCGCGCGCGAGCCAATAAACGCGCCATCTTCGATAATCACTGGCTGCGCTGAGGCGGGCTCAAGCACGCCGCCGATGCCGACGCCGCCCGAGAGATGCACGGACTTTCCGATTTGGGCACAAGAGCCCACGGTGGCCCAGGTGTCTACCATCGTGCCTTCGTCCACGTAGGCACCAATGTTTACGTAGCCTGGCATCACCACGCAGCCCTCACGAACATGGGCCCCGTAGCGAATCACCCCCGGCGGAACGACGCGCACACCCGCGGGCACCTGAGTCTTAATTTTGTCCTGAAATTGCAGGGCTCCCGCCACAATGAGCTCCACCGGCGAGAGCGCAAAATAGAGCAAGATCGCCTTCTTCAGCCACGCATGGACCAGCCACCCGTCGGCGCCCTGCGAGGCCACGCGGAGGCTCCCGCGCGTCAACGCCTCAAGCGCAGTGAACACGGCCTCTTTGTGCGTAGAATCGGTCAAGAGCGCGCGATGCTCGAACGCCTCAAGAATGAGCGGCTCAAGCTGCTCGGCCAGGGTCTCGTCGTAGAGGGTCATTGGTCGCTCTGGGCATACCACCAACGCTGCGCCCTGGGGGAGCTCACCAAGCCAAGGACTGTAAGCAAACCCCAGGCGCGTCGTTGTGAGCACAAGAGAGCGCAGTGAACACACGCAATCGTCGTTTGAGTTTGGCTGTTTCAGTCGGTCTACTGGGCTCGCTCTTGCTCTTTGGCTGCGCGCAGAACGCGACGACAGGGCAAGAGAGCATGGTCACGCAGACCCTTGTATCGATGGCTCCGGCGGGCGCAGAGCGGCCCACGAGCATCGAGGCCATTGGTCACGTTTGCGGGGGAATTCGCTACTGGACCGACGCGAGCACTGGGCGCACGTGGCAGCAAGCCCGCGAACACTGCCAGAGCCTCGGGGGAGATCTTGCCAGTGTGCACAGCGAGTCCGCGAGTGTCTGCGTCAACCAGGTCTTAGCTCACGCGAATGTGACCGGCGTGGGTGCCTGGCTCGGCATGCGCGAGGTCGATCAAGAAGGCGCATGGCGATGGAGCGATGGCTCTGCGATGGACTACCAGCGGTGGCTCGCAGGAGAGCCCAACGATGACTCTCGCAGCGCAGGCGACTGCGGCCACGCATGGTCCCAAAACGCCTACCAATGGAATGACATTCCCTGCGGCCGCACGGACCTAAGCTTCGTGTGCCAGCTCCCGTAGTCGAGCGATTTTACAGCTCGTTCTGAGCGAGCAAGCGCAGCACTTCGCCGTTCATCACCGCGGCCATACCGTCTCCGAGCTCTTCGGCCCAGCGCACGACACACCCGTTGCGAAACGCGAGGCCCTTGGTGCCGCCGCGCATCCAACCGAGCGAGCCTACGCACGCCTCGACCATGGCCCAAGCGCCCTCCCGTGTGACCGTGGCGTCCAGGGTGCGCGACGCCATGTCACACGCTTCGTACACAATCCGCTGCGCGTCTTCTCGGCGCTCTGAAAACATCTGCGCATAGCTGCACCGATGTGCCGCCAGCGCGGGGCCAACGAGGCAACTCCACGCTGCTTTTTCTCTCGCTTCTTGCAACACGACCTCGACGCGCTCGACACGCGCGGGGACCTCATGTGCAGCGATCCAAGACGCGCATACCTCCGCGTGGGGACCGCTCGCGAGCGACTCACGCGCGCTCGCAAAGAACTCCCCCTTCGACGTGAACCACACCACCACGCGCGTATGCCCGGGGTGAGTCTCTAGGAGCGAATCGATAAACCCATTTTGCACAATCACCAGGTCATTTGCTCGCGAAGTGGGCACGCGCGTCAACGCTTGTCCAAGGTCATCCTCGCGCATCGCGAGCACAATGGGCCCTACGTGCGTCCCGATCGCGGCGGCGAGATCGTCGCGACGACCGAGCGTGGTGACCTCGTGCCCTTGGTGCAGCGCGCCATCACGGAGTCGTCGCCCGACCTCGCCCATCCCCGCAATGAGCACCGCGGGCTTAGAGATCACATCGTCGTTCATACTGGATATTCTCTACTCAATTTGCGTTGAATCACAACGGTCCGTCGACCTCGCCGCGCACAAACTGTCGCACCTCGGGGGTCTCGCATGCGCGAGCTTCTTCGGTGGTCCCGTCAAAAATCAGCCGACCGTTCAAGAGCATACCGACGCGATCGGTCACGGTGAGCAAGCGGTCAATGTCGCTCGAGACCATAATGACGGTGGCGTTGGCTTCGCGCTGCTCTGCCCGCAAGAGATTAAAAATCTTCTGCGAGGTCACCGGATCGAGCCCCGCGGCGGGCTCGTCGTAGAGCACAAACGGCGCGTTCGACACGGTGGCGCGCGCGACCCCCACGCGCTTCTTTTGCCCACCCGAGAGGCCCGACGTCCACCGCGAGCCGAAGCCCGTCAGAGAGACCTTTTCGAGCCGAGACTCTACGCGTTTGGCAAGCGATTCTTCAGTGATTCCGCCTTTACGCCGCAACGGAAACGCGATGTTCTCAAAGACGGTCAGGTAGTCAAAGAGCGCATAGTTCTGAAACAAGAAGCCAAATTTTTCTCTCGCACGCTGCAGCTCCAGCTCGCTCAACCGACAGAGGTCTTCGCCCTCGCACAGCACGCTGCCTTGGTCCGCAGCGAGCAAGCCCACGACGCTCTTGAGCAGCACGCTCTTGCCGCTCGCGCCAGGCCCCACGAGCCCATACAGACACCCCGTGGGGACCGTCAGCGACACGCGATCCAGCACGGTGCGCGGGCCAAATCGCTTCGTTAGCTCCCGGATCTCAAGCACAGCGCAGGCACCGTATCGCGTCACGCATCGCGCGGGTCTAGCGTTCTCTCGCTGGCCTTGCGTTTTGCACGCGCGTAGCGTCCTTGCCCATGAGCACGCCGACGTTTGCTGGTTTTGCGCTCGATCCTCGCGTCCTCGCGATCTTCGCGGTGCTTCTTACGCTGCCCTATTTTGTCTGGCTTATCACAAGCCGCGTCAACACTCAGATGTTGGGCGTGCAGCTCATCAAGCTTATGCAGGCCAACAACCTCGACCGCGCGATCAAGCTCTTGCATGCGTTTGAGAGCCCGCTCGCCACTGCGATGCGCGTGGTGTTCTTTGCGCTGCGTGACGGGCTGCCTATGCAAGTCTCTGGCGACGCGGACTACCGCTCACCGGGCGCGTTGGCTTCACCCAAGCACACCCTCGAGCGGCTGCGTAGCCTGTGCAACGCGACCTTTGCACAGGCTCGATCGACCAAGAAGGGTCTGCGAATCGTCAGCTGGATTGCCGTACCCGTGCTTTTGGTTTCAGTCGCGCTCAGCGTCTTGGTCACCTTCGATGGGGCAGCGCTCGGGATCACTGTGGCAGGGTCGCTCTGGCTCCTCAACGTCGCGCGGCTCGATTGGCAATCCAAACGTGACGTGATCGCGCTCTTTGAGCAGATTACGCCCGCGATCCTTGCGACAGCGTCGCAGGGCCCCACGACGTCGCCTCGCTAGCCAAAGTCCCCCGAAACGCGTGTGCACTCCCGCGGTGTTTGGTGCACTCTCGGCACCGAGTGACAGTGGCCGACGACAGCGACGATGTGACCTTTGTGGGGCGATTAGGCGGAGGATTTCTCTCGCTCGCTGCACAGGTCGGTGGCGTCGGAGTGCTCGCGGGGCAGCTGCTCAAGCGCTTGTTTCCACCGAAGCTCGATGGGCAAGAGCTCTGGCGCAATTTGTACAAAATGGGCGTGCAATCGCTGCCCATTGTGGGCATCACGGCGCTCTTTACTGGCGCGATCATGGTGATCCAAGCGGGCGTTCTCATCCGTCGCTTCGGTGCCGAGGCGCTGCTCGGATGGGGCGCTGGCTTTGCGACGCTGCGCGAAGTCGGCCCGATTCTCATTGCGCTCATGTTCTCGGGGCGCGTGGGCGCCAACAACACCGCCGAGCTCGGCACGATGAAGGTCACCGAGCAGCTCGACGCCCTCTCAACCCTCGCGATTGATCCGCTGAGCTACCTCGTCTTGCCGAGGGTCTTGGCCATGATCGTCACGCTGTTTGTGCTCACGATCTACGGCGACGTGCTCGCCCTCATGGGCGCTGCGGTCACCGGCGAAGCGCTTCTAGGTGTGTCTACCAAGACCTTCGCCAATGGCTTCTTCGAGAGCATCAAGGTCTGGGATCTCGCAACGGGATTGATCAAATCGAGCCTATTTGGCTGCGCGATCGCGCTCTCGTCTTGCTACTTCGGCCTAGGCGTCACGGGCGGTGCGCCGGGCGTCGGACGCGCGGTCAACGCGTCCGTCGTTGGCAGCGCCGTGGGGGTCTTTGTGCTCGATTACTTCGCTACGTATCTGCTGCAGTGAGCGAGAAGCTCGCGATTGTGCCACTCAAAACGCTGCCCTCTAGCCCAAAGGTACCCAGACGCGACGTGAGCGCCCCGGACACGACGACCCCAGAGAACGCGATCACGCGCACAGTACGTGAGGTCGGCGCCGGCGCGATCGAACTCTACCTCGGCGCGCTCGCGCTGTGGTCTGTGTTTGTACGAACGTTGTACTGGACTTTTGCAGGCAAACGCGACCCTGGCGCGGTCGTTCAGCAGTGCTACGAGGTCGGAAACAAGTCTGCGATTTTCATCGGCGTCACCATGGGCTTCTTCGGGATGATCCTGGTGTTTCAGAGCGGGCTCCAGGCCCTGCGCGTGGTGCCCGATCTCACGATGTTGGGCGCGACCTTCATCGAGATCCTCGTGCGCGACCTCGCAGCCTCTATCGGCGCGCTCATGCTCGCGACTCGCGTGGGCGCTGGCATCGCCGCCGAGGTGGGCTCGATGGTCGTGACCGAGCAGGTCGATGCGCTGCGCATGTCGGGCGTAGACCCAGTCAATTACCTGATCGTTCCGAGATACATCGCGTGCATCGTGATGACCCCTGTGCTCGTGATGTTCGGTGGGTTTGTGTCGCTGATCGCGGGGATGGCGACGGCGTACTTTGTCTTTGACGTCAACCCGTCGACGTTTCTCAACCCGTTGCTTCTCGACTGGGGCGACTTTGCCGTGGGAATTACCAAGTGTTTCGCCTACGGTGCCGCGATCCCGATCGTCTCGGGCTACTGCGGACTGAGCACGCACGGAGGCAGCGAGGGCGTAGGCTGGGCGACCACCCGCGCGGTGGTCAACGCGTCGCTCGCGACCATCGTGTTGAACTTCTTTATCTCGGGCGCCGGGTTCGTGCTTTTTCCGGGATAAATTACTGGGATTTCGTCGGAGTGCGCGCACCCGAATCGAGCAGATACGGCACGACCCCCACGAGGTTAGGCACGAGCTGTCCCACCAAGAAGACATTAAAAATGTCCGCCCCACCTGTGGCGCCAAAGAGCGCAAAGAGCGCCGAAAACGCAGCGTGGCCGACACCGATTCCGCCCGGGGCGAGCGGCAAAATACTCGTGAGCATCCCGATGGGATACACCACGCAGACATCCAAAATCGGGAGCTGCGTGGGCGTGATCTTTTGCCCCAACGCGACAAAGAGCGCCACGTAGAGCAGGTGCATCGCCAGCGAGAGCCCGATGGCCCCTCCGAGGATCGCAGGGCGCTTGGCGATGGTAAAAAGCGCATCGCCCACATCGGCGATTCGGTCGCGAATTTTGCTGACAAACGTAGGCGCAGTGGCTGCTGTTTCATCGGCCTGGGCGCGGGCACGGGTCGCGAGCTTTGCGGCGACGAGCGCGACCACAACGCCGCCCAAGGTGCCCAGCCCCAAGAGGTACGAGAAGAGCACCAGCGACGGCGCGCGCGCGTACACCTCGGAGAAGCGCAGAGACACCGCGATGACCGAGATCGCGACCAGCGCGATGAGCCCCACCACGCGCTCTAAGAGCACGCAGGTGAGGGTTCTTGTGAGCGTGAGCGCGGGGAGCTCGCGCGCGGCCAAGACGTTCTTCAGGACATCTCCGGCGACGTTGCCGGGGACCGCAGTGTTGGCAAAGAGCGCGATGAACTGCAATCGAATCGCAGTGGAAAATCGCAGGTGAATCCCGAGACCACGCAGAAGCAGACGCCAACGCGCGGCCGCGATCACCAGGGCACACAGGGTCCAGCAGAGCATGTTTCCGACAAACAGCACCGGGTCGCCAAATACACGCCCGAGCGCTCGGAGATCGAGCTTGCCCGAGCTGAGCAACCAGCCAATGAGCATCAGCGGGATGAGCCATTTGGCTAAGCGCTTCGCGATCGACACGATCGGGCGCGCTGGAGGCTCAGCCGACGCGGGACTCGTCGTCGCCGAGTCAGGAGACTGCGTTGTGTGCATGATCGCCCTCGCGCTGCTGTCACTGCGTGTCGGTTAGAGAGTCGCGAACCCGTTGAGCGCTCGATTCGCAGCGAAAACGCTGAGGGGCCCCAACTGCATGCGCGACGCCGGAGCGTTAGACAAACACGGCGTCGAGCGAGGGAACTTCAGAACCCTTGACCGAGTCGTCTTCGGATTGACGGCGCTGGTCGAGCTTGATCGAGCGCTCGGCCAAGAGAACCGCTGCGACGGCATCGGCACCCACACAGAGCTCGCCGCGGTCGCCGTTGGTCAAGAACTGACCAAACTGGCTGAGCTGAACCCGCAAGGGCTCTTCTTTGTTTACGCCGAAGGTGATCTTGTCGCTGTTGCGATAGAGCTCAAGCAAGCGACCGAAGTCCGGGTTGGTGGGCTGGATGGACTGCAAGAGTGTTCCGCCAAGCAATTCGCAGGTCTGCAGGATGTAATCGACAAAACACACGCCACGGGTGCCCGTGACGCGGATCGAGCGGATCTTCGTCGGCGTGATCCAGTTGACGTGCACAGACGCTGTCGGCCCGGTGGGGCTGGCCAAGAAGACCTCTGCCGTGTCCAGCACGCCCTCTTTGACCGTCGAATGACAGATCGAGGCTTCGACTTTGACGGGCCCAATGAGCGAGCGCACAACGTCAATGTCGTGGACCGCGAGGTCAAGCAGCACGTTGTTGCCCGGCAAGAGGTTCTCGGGATAGCCGCCCACGCGGGTCACCGAGAAGTGAATCGGCGTGCCAAGAAATCCGGCACGGATCACTTCGCGGAGCTTGCGTACGGCGGGATTAAACCGCTCGACGTGGCCCACTGCCATTTTAACGCCGGCCTTGTTGGCTTGCTCTACGAGCTTGGCCGCGCCCACCGCGTCGGTGCACAAGGGCTTCTCGACGAGCAGGTGTTTGCCTGCGCGGATCAGCCGCTCTGCGACCTCGAAGTGCGTGGACGACGGCGTCGCGATGATCGCGCAGTCGTAGTCGATCTTGTCCAGCTCATCGATGGAGCGCAGCAGCTGCGCGCCGCCGAGGTCCGCGGGCGACATGTTGGCGACAGGATCAACGACGGCGACCAGCTCAAACTGTGGGTCCAGTCGGGTCACGCGAAGGTGATTGCGTCCCATCCTGCCAAGGCCCAACAACGCAATGCGAAACTTCTGTCCGTTCATGAGCGGGAGGGAGTACCGCGTTTGCGCCCGAGCTTGCAACTGGCAACCACGACGTAACGGTTGGGGGCTTTCAGGCCATCGCTGGTCTCTGCTATACGCAACTTCTAATGGCCCTATGGGGAAAATCCCTGTTAATCGCGATGAGTGAGCTGCTCGAGTTCTTTACGCTCACCCACGCGACTCGTACCGCGATAGCGCTCGGCGAAGAGGCACCCTTGGCGCGACGCCGGGTGCGGCTTGCGGCTGAGCAAATGCACGCAGCCGAGACGCTCTTCGCGCAAGCCCAACGCGCACAAGCGCAGCGAGCCCTTTGCGAAGCGAGCTCGACGCTCGAGCGCATTCGCGTGGAGTTTCCCTCGATCGCGCAGCGACTCGAACCTGAGGTCGGCGAAGACGCGGCGACCCAAGTGCCTGTGGAGGTCTCGCTCGACGAAGAGTGGACAGAGGCCCATAGCCTGCATTTTGAGAGAAGATTGCGAGAGATCAGGTCCACGCTGGGTGCCCTCGGCGCCCTGGGATTGACTCCGCAAGAGCGCACGTTTGCGCGCACTCGGAGGCTCAGCGTGCTCGCGATCGTGATCGTGGTCGGGACCGCGATCGCGTGGCGACAATGGCACGTCGTAGAGCTCACGGCACAGGCCTCAAGTGCGTTTGACGCGACCCGCGGAGCGACCAACGCGACCGATGGCTATCCATCGACGAACTGGCTCTTGCCCGATGGGCAACAGGGGTGGCTTGACCTGCGATTTAACCGGCGACGTGTGTCCAAGCTCACCCTGTACAACGTGCAGGGGCTGGTTCACTACGGCAGCATTTTGCTCACCATTGAGATGTACTCGGGGGCGCGATTGGTGCGCTCGATGGAGCACTCGATGCAGGCCACGGTGGCCACGTCGCTCGCCAGCACCGTCGCCCTCGCGGCGCGCGAACCCATCGATCGAATTCGAATCAACGTGAGGACGTTCCACGAGCTCGGTGGCGGCCTCGGAGAAGTGCGCGTCGAATGAGTGCATCCCCCACGAAGAAGTCCTCGATTGCGCGACGCGTTCGCGCAGTGATCGCGACGCTGGACGCCCACACGCAGCGGGCTCTCCCCGCGGCACAGGTCCCGCGATCGCGTGCGACCGTGCTGCTCTTTCTCACGGCCCAAGCGTGCGCGTTTGCTTTCTTTATCAAGACCGTCCGGACGACCCTCGTGCCGCTCGTGAAGACGCCCGAGCCTCCGCGCATCCCCGCTCCGACGAGCATGACGCGCTTTGGGATGACCGAAGAGCTTCGGCGTGCGGTCTTTCGCGAGCTCGCCGAGGCTGAGTTTAACGAGCGCAATCGCGCGATCACGCAGAACACCTGGGGCGGCCACGCGTGGTCCAGAGAAGACGACCTCGGGTATGTCCAGCGTGCACGCGGTCGCGAGGTCGCGAGTCGCTACAATCTCTCGCTCACGCAGGTGTATCTCGTGCTCGACGAGGGCATCCGAAGCCGCTGGCCCGGGATCGATGGTCAGCCCCTGGTGCCCACCACCGAGCCGCTCAATCTGAGGACCGAATGAGCACGTTAATTCACCCAGTCGCGCCGCAGCGTGGACGCTGGACCGACTGGCTGTTCTCGTTTGGGTGGCTGCGCTTTGCGCTCTACCTGATGGTGCTCCACACGTTGATGCCGTCGCTCTTTGCAAACGCGCGGCACGTGCTGGACTACATGGACGACCACACGTTTCACCATCTAGAATTAGCGAATAAAATCACAGTCTTAGAGTACCACCAGCTCCCCGCTTGGAACCCCTTTTTCTGCGGTGGAAACGTCGGCCTCGCCGGTCCCGAAGACAGCTTCTACGCGCCAGACACCCTCCTGCGCTGGTTCTTCGACGTCGGAATGGCCAGGCACCTCACCGTACTCTTGGGGCTCTTTTTAGGCGCCGAAGGGACCTTCAGGCTCGCACGCGCGACCGGCTCCTCGGGGCTCGCGTCGCTCAGCGCGGCGCTCATCATGCTGACCAACTCGGTCATCATGCCCCTGTGGATCACCAACGGTTTTTTTAACTTTACCCTGGGTTTTGGGCTACTTCCGTGGGTCTGTTGGTGCCTTCTCATGGGCGTCGACAAGCCCGCGTATCGCTACCTTGGGGGATTTTTCTTCGCGTGGATCTTTACGCATGCTGGGACGTACCCCGCGCCCTACACGCTCTTGGTCGTGGGGTTTCTCACGTTCTCGATGGCGCTCATGAAGCGCAACGAGGGCGACCGCGCGTGGCTCACGCCCTTCGTAAGCGCAACGGTCCTCGGTGTGGTCTTTGTGCTGTTAGCGCTCGCGAAGTTCGTCCCGCTGATGCTGTTTCTCAAACAGTTTTCGCGCACCTGGGCGGTGATCGAGCAGCATCCTGCCCCGACGATTTTCTCGAACTTCACAGGGGGATACATCCCGATTCTCGTCCTCGCGGGGCTCGCGCCCGTGCTGCGCGATCGCTGGGGCGCCGTGTTCGCGCTCGGCGCGGGGCTCTTCTTTGTCTTGGCCATGGGCGATTTTGACCCCCTCTCGCCCTATCACTTGCTCAAGCAATTGCCGTTGTTTAAGCAGCTTCGCTCGCCAGAGCGTCACGTCATTTTAGTGATCCAGTTCTTGGTCCTAGGCGCCGCGCGCACGATCACGTTGGTCGAAGATGCGATCGCACAGAGCGTCCCTTGGGCCCTCGGGGCGTCCTCGCTCAGTGTGCTCCCGCGCTCACTGCGGATCGGCGCGGTCGCGCTGGGGACCGCGTGCGCCGCGGGGATTTTTGCGCCCAAATACGTGCAAATGGTCAAGCAGTCCGCGCCCTCGTACGCGTCGGTGCAGTACAGCTTTGAGCCCGCGCGACACATGCAACAGCCCTTTCGCCAACAGCGCGGAAACCGCCGAGATGGGCACGTGTTTCCGGCGATGCACGCCGGCTCGCTGGCCTGCATCACGGGGATCCCGGTGCCGCAGTCACGACTTCTGCGTGGAGATTTGCAGGCAGAAGAGTATCCCTTAGACCCCGCCCTCGCGACCGTGCGCCGCGTGTATTGGTCCCCCAACGCCATCACACTCGATGTCACCGCGCGACGCGCGACCCGCGTGTTGATCAACCAGAACTACCACCGCTATTGGCGCAGCCGCGAGGGCACGGTGGTGTCTCACCAAGGCCTCCTCGCGGTGAATGTCCCTGCAGGGCAACACCGCGTCACGCTGCGATTTGTCGACTGGCCCAGCTACATCGCGGCGAGTATTTCGCTCCTGACGCTGTTGGGACTGCTGGGACTCTTGGCTCGCTACGCGTGGACGTACTTGCTTGAGCTTGCGCGTCCTTTTGGCAGCAAAAACACAAGTAAACCCAACCGCTAGGCGCTACCGCGAGGACAGCTCAATGAACCGACCACGCAGGCGAAAGTGCGGACTGTTCGAGCCCTCAGACCAGAGCACAAAGAAGATGTCCCCCGCGATGTGCGTGATGCCCGGCGCATAGGCCGGCGCGCCGGGTGCACCCAAGAGCATGCGCGTCGAGGTGACCGCGGTGACCGCTCCGGGGGGTCGGATTCGCGCGGCCCACACCTGGTTGCGGCTCCCCGAGATCAACCGAAAGAACACCAGGCCCGCGCCCCCCGCGCGGTCCATCGCGAGGCGTGGCGCGTGGTTGGTCCCCGTGGTGCCAATGCGGCCAAGCACGTTGACCCTCGTGGGCTCACTGACGTTGCTCACACGGACGTAGCCGCCTTCGGTAAACGCGAGCAGTGTCGCCTGCGAATCTGCAGCGATAAAAGGAGACGCTCCCATCGGCGCGGCGTTGGCGGGGGTGACCAAGCCAGTGCCAGCGATCAGCACATTGGGGTTTGTGTCGCCCCGCTCAAACGCGAAGCGCAAGCGGTTCATCGAGGCAACCGTCGCGCTGCTGGGCCCCTGCGAAGTGGTCGCCTCAAGCGCGCTCACGGCGTCCTCGGTGGGATCTCCGTTGGCCGGCAGCTGCTGCGCAAACGCCTGAAAACTCATCGCCTCGGGGATCGCGCGGATGCCCGCGATCACAAAGCCCGAGGGCCCCGCTGCGACGCTCTGCACCGCGTGGTTGCGTGTCAGCGGCATGCCCATCGCGCGCGAGCGCAACGTGCTGTCCGAGCGTCCCCCGATTGATCCCTCGCGGCTCATTGTTCGATAGTGAATTTGCAGGTTGCTGTCACCGCCGTTGCCATCGTCGGTGGTCCACGCGACTAGCACGTTGCCGCTCTCGTCGATCGCGAGGTCTGGGTCGATGCTGTTGCCCGCGCTGGTGTTGAGCACCACAGGCGGGACCAACACTTGGCCATCGAGCCCGATGCGCGTAGCGAGCACATCAAACAAACGGCTCGCGTTGCGTGTGGCCGAATAGACGACCCAAACACCAAGCCCATCAAACGCCGCGGCGCCGTGGATCTGCGCGTCGCGGCCGCCGGTGCAGCTCTCGTCAGGACAGGGGTCCAGGTCGATCGCGCGGTCCAACGTGACCGGCGCGAGCCCGCCCTCAAGCTCTCGGACATTGCTGTCTGCCACGGCATCGCTCGCCACGACGTCGCTCGCTACGACGTCCATCGCGGCCGAGCCATCAGGCGACGTCGCGGGCTGCGAACAGGCACCTTGGAGCGCAAAAAATGGCGCAATGGAGAGCGCAAGGGCTCTGGGCGTGCGACGAAATCGTCGCGAAGTGAGTGCGAACACAGTGCGTAGAGAGTCCCTACACCGGCGCTTAGAATGCAAGCCTTGGTGGTCATGGATTGTCAGAGTCGTACAGTGCAGGCGATGAATTCTTACGTTGCAAGAGGCGCTCACCGTGTTGGGTTTGTTGGCGTGTCGATCACAGCGGTCGCGCTCTTGGCCTGTGGCGTGAGCGTAAGGGGCGTGCAGGACGGCGGCGAAGACAGCGCGACGCGCGACGTTTCGACGGGTCTTGACGCGGCAGAATCAGACGCTCGGCGTGACGTGACGGTGCCTCTTGATCGTGTCGAGGCCGTCGATGGGGGCATCGCTCGCGACGATGGATCGCGGGACGTGCTGATCCCTGCCCCTCCCGAGCCCGAGACCTTGCCGACCGTGGGTCCCCGCAGGTGCGTGTTTGCGAGCGCCACCGTCCGCGCGTTTGACGACGTCGTAGAGATCTCGCGCACATACGGTCCGTACGCGCACCACCTGACCTGGGACCGCACCGCGCGGGCGCTGCCCGAGGCTTGGCTCGCGTCGTGGGTGGACACCCTGGGCGCGCTCCACGAGGTGCGCATCGGAGACTCGGGCGGCGTGACCAATGAGCGCACGATCGCGCCTGCGGCCGCGATCGCTCGGGCCGGGATCGAAGCGCACGAGGGGCTCTTTGGAGCGGATTTTCTCACGCAATCGGGCACTGCGAACCAGAGCATTGTGCGCATCCACAGCTCGGATTTTGGTGCGACGTTTGCGATCGATACGGTGCCGACGAGTGCGCGCTATCCCGGACACGCCGCGCTCTTGGGAGGCACGGCCTGGGTGCCCACGACGCGCACCGGAGCGCGCAATCGGCTCGAGCTACGCGCAGACCGCCTCGCGCCTGATGGCCGAACGTGGGCGGCGTCGAGTGTGCTTCGAACGCAGGGCTCGGTCACCGCGCCGCGGATCGTGATGGGACGCAACAGCGTGTGGTTTGCGTTTCTACAAGACTGGGATTTTCCACTCGAAATCGCTGTCGCGCCCATCAACCGGTCGACGGGCGAGCCCACAGGGCGCATCTCGCAGGTCGAAGGTTCAGGCGCATGCAGCGCGATCGGTGGCTTTGATGTGCTGTCCACGTACGACCTCCCGGTGACCGTTGAATCATGCGATGGCCGTGGAATTCGCCTCACCGTTTTCGGTGAGTTCGTTCGTCCCGATCCGCCGACGCCCACGGTACGCACGTGGGTGCGTGCCCGCTCGACCAGCGCCGAAGACCGAGGTCAATCGCTGCGGGCCCGCGTGGGATACAACGGTCGCGAGCTCGCGGTCGCCTGGCGCGAGCCCGGAGAGCAAGCGATCAGCGTGCGATTTGTCACGCCGTTTAGCGATGAGATGTCTGCCCGTGTGACCATCCCGTCGCCCGAACCCGTGCTCGATGACACGGTCGAGATCGCTGCGCTGCCCACGAGTGACGGCGCGTGGGCCGTGCTGTGGTCCACGACCTCGGCCACCTACCTCGCCCGCATGGGTCGCTGCGGAACCAACCGCGCCGGCAGCCCTTAGCGCACGCACCGATCGCTTCACGTTGCGCTCAGGGCCTCGGCTGCGCTTTGATTCGCGCCGTCGTGAATATCCAAGGCCCGCCAGGGTTCGAGCACGTCCCACTGCTCAGACAGCCCACCGCACAAGAGTCCGTCCATTCGCGTGCTGGTTATCCAGTGAACTCACGCATGATGGACCGCGCAAAGATCTTCGCCGAGGCGCTCTTTGCGACCGACGAGGGACCTCCAGATCCCGAGCGAATTCGCTGGCTTATGGACGATCTCAGAGACTTTCTCGGTCACGCAGGGGGGCGTGCGCGCGGGATCTTTAGGCTCTGTCTCTTCGCGTGTGATTGGCTCGCGCCCTTGAGCGTGCGCAAGGTCCCGACGCTGGCAAACTTGTCTCGCGACGAGCGCATCCGCGCGCTCGCCACGCTCGAACACAGCGCCCTAGGTCCCGCTGCGCTCGGCCCCAAGGCCATCTTGTGCATCCTGTGGTTCGAGCACCCAGACACCCAGCGAGAGACCCGCACGACGCCTTCGTGCATGACCGAGGTGCGCTCATGAGCTTGCACGCAGGACGCATGCAGCGAGGACCGCTGACGCTCGATTGCGACACCGTCATTGTGGGCTCGGGCGCCGGCGGTGCCCCGGTCGCAGCCACGCTGGCCGAGTCCGGTGAGCGCGTGGTGATCCTCGAAGAGGGACCGCACGTCTCGGGCGAACAACACGGTCAAATGCGCCCGAGCCAGTCGGTCAGGCACGTGTGGCGCGATGGCGCGCTCACCCTCGCAGTGGGGCTCGGAGACTCACCCTCGGTCAACGTGACCGCGGCGCGCATGGTGGGCGGATCGTCTGCGGTGACTGGTGGCGTGTGCTTTCGAGCGCCCGAGGCTGTGCTCTCACAGTGGGCCAAAGACCTGCGCATCGACGACCTCCAGCCCAACGCCATGGCGCGCTGGTTTGACCAGGTCGCCAAGGACATTCACATCGAAGAAGTCCCTGCCAATATGCGCTCAAAGAGCACGCAGCTCTTCATCGAAGGTGGCGCGCGCGAGGGCATCTCGTTTGAGCCCATGAGCCGCAACACACACCAATGCAATGGCTGTGGTCGCTGCAATTTTGGCTGTCCCCACAACGCCAAATTGAGCGTCGACCGGACCTACCTCCCGCGCGCGATCGCGGCGGGCGCCGAGCTCCTCAGCGACTGCATGGTGGACCGCATCGTGACCGACCGTGGCCGCGCGATCGGGGTGTCAGGCGTAGCCCTCAACGGCCCCTACGGGCAGCGTGGCGACGCAGTGCATGTGCGCGCCAAACGCGTGGTGGTCGCAGCGGGCGCGATGTACACGCCGATGCTCTTGCAGCGCAGCGGGATCGGCCGCGGATCCAGAGCGCTTGGGCGCAACCTCACGGTGCACCCGAGCTTTCGCGTGATGGCACGATTTGATCAGCCCGTGCGTGGCTGGGAGGGGGCCCTGCAGAGCGCGTACAGCAAGCACTATGAGCCCGACGGCATGGTGCTCAACAGCGTGTTTGTGCCGAGCGGAGTGCTCGCCGCGACCATGCCGGGGTTCGCACAAGCTCACGCCAAATTTCGCAATCAGATCGACCACTTAGCGATGTTCGGAGGCATGCTCCACGACGACGGCGGCGGGCGAGTGCACCGGCTGCCGTTTTCGCGCGAGCCCGCGATGACGTACCGAATGTCTCCACGCGACCGCGCGCGGATCCCGGTGCTCTTGGATCGCATGGCGAAGATCTTCTTCGCTGCAGGCGCGCGCGAGGTATTTTTGCCCGTGTTTGGTCTCGATCCCGTCGACGCCGATGCCCTCGGGCGCATCGATTGGTCGCGCATTCATGGGCGCCAGTTTGAGTGCAGCTCGCAGCATCCGCTAGGCACTTGCCATATGGGCTCGTCGCCCGATCACTCGGTGATCGACCCGACCGGGAGCGTCTGGGACGTCCCCAATGTCTTCGTCGCCGACGGCAGCATCTTGCCCACGAGCCTCGGCGTAAACCCCCAGTGGACCATCATGGCGATGGCGCTGCGGGTCGCGCATCGGCTCGTGCGCGCATAACGCGGCGCGGCCGCACGCTCGCTCGCGCAGGGGGCCCATTTCGCGGTACTTGTTCGGGATGCATCTGTTGCTCTGGACGTGCGCGTTGTTGGACCAAGCCCTCATGCCAGTCCCCGCGACCGCGGGCCTGGCGTCAACCCCTGTGCAGACCGTGCAGACAGCGCCCCCGGCCGGCGAGCCAACCATCGTCGATGCACCTGTGATTTCGCAGCCAGAACCTGTCCCCCCATTGATGGCAGCTCCCGACGAGATGCCCCTGCGGCGCGTCGGTGTGCACCTCGCGCTCAACGCGACGCTCTTGGTAGACTTCTCGTTTGCGCGCATCGGGTATGCGGGGTTTGCGACTCAGCTCACGGGCCTCGGCGCGCTCGTGAGCCCCGAGCGCAACTACACCCTCTCGGCGCAAGTGCTCGGTGGCGTCGCGCTGCCGCTGCATACGGGGCAGTCGCTCAGGCTCACGGCAGACCTCACGCCCGCGCTGACCTACTTTCACAGCGCACCGGTCAACATGCTCTCGGTGGGCTTTTTGGCAGGGATCCGGATGGTGCATCGCAGCGGGTTTACCGCGGCCCTGAGGCTCCCCTTGGTGGGCTACGCGGGCGCCCCCGACGCACAGCGCGGATCGCTGCTGTACTACTACTACGGGGCCATCGTGACGGTGCCCTTCTTGTCGTTTGGATACAGCTTTTAATCACACGATTCGCTGTGATTTTGCACACGAATTAGCGCGGCGTGTAGCGCACGATCACTACGCGTCCGTCGTATTCGCAGGTCGCGAGCGCGGCCTCGATCACAGACTGCACGTGCGCCATGGAGCCGCCACCCGCGCCGGCACCGATGAGGGGCAGCGCGATGGACTCAAAGCCGTGGGTCTTGGCCAACGCGATCGCGTGGACGACGCTGTCATGGATCGAGCGCTCGCTGGCAGTCCACAAGAGGTTGATCCCCGCGACGTGGATGATCGCTTGGAACGCAAGCTTTCCTGGGCCCGTGAGCACCGCGCCGCCCAGCGGGATGAGCGGCATCGCGGCGAGCTCACGAAAGGGCGCGCTCCCTGCACGCTTGTGAATCGCACGCGAAACACCAGACAGAATCATCAACCACCAGGGGAGCGGGTTGCGATTCCACGCGTTGACAATCACGTCGACTTGCTGATCGAGAAGGTCGCCTTCGACCACGGTGATGTGTGGCATTTCAGCGGCGTGGCGCGATCTGCAAGCGCACAGCTTGCCCATAGTGGTCGCTGAGCGGGCCCATACGACCGTCGCTGTACGGCACTGGATCGACGAACGCGACGGTGCTCTCGGCGACGTGGATGCGGTTGTCTGTGTCTCTCGCGAGCACATAGTCCAGGCGCGCCGGAAACTCGGTTCCTGCGTACTGCGCGAAGTACATCGCGTTGCAATCGGTCCCTGTAAACACGGTGTTTGGCGTGCGCGCGCAGTAGCCCGCGTCGCCGAGGGGCACCTGCAGCGCCATCGCCGGGTTGCTCGGCACGAGGTCGCCCAGGGTGATGTCCGCGTCGGCGTCGGCCATGCTCCGCGCGCGCACGGCGAGGTCGGTCACGCCGGCGTAGTGCATCATGACGGGGTACGACAGCGTGTTGGCGAACCAGTCGGGCTCGGAGGTCCCGTTGGCGAGCGCCCAGCGGTCGGTCGCGTAGTACGGCGCCGCGTTGAGATCCCCCATGACAAAGAGCAGGGCGTTGTCGGTCACGTTGCGACGGGCGTGAAGACCGAGCTCACGAGCATGGGCCATTCGCAGGCGATACGCAGACGGAAACGCTGCGGTGTGTGTGTCGTACACGACCACGGGACCGAGCGCGGGGCTCTCAAAACGCACCGAGAGAAAGCCGCGGCTGTAGCCATTGGCGGGATAGAATTCGTTGCCCGAGATCTCGCTGTATTGCTCAGCCAAGACCACGCCGGGCGTGGGCGCCACAGAGGTCTTAACCGCGATGGCGAGCCCATCGGTGTAGCCCGCGCGCGACGAGGTGACGACCCAGTATCCCGCGGTGGCTGCGGCCGCGCGAAAACGTGTGACGTCGCTCGAACGCCAGAGCTCTTGCACGGCGATGACGTCGTAGCCTTGGGCGAAGAGGGTCTGTGCCATCACCGCAGCGCGCACCTCGAGGTCAGGGGTCCGTGCGTAGTTTACGAGGCCGAAGAGCTGCACATCGAGCAGGCCCACGTTGTAGCTGAGCACACGCAGGGGCACCGCGTCTGCAGCGGCGGGCGGGTTGCTCGCTGCGATCTGCTGCAAAAGCGCACGCGGAGTAGGCTTCGCACTGAAGCTCAAGGGGTTGCGCAGCAGTTCGCCCACGGTGGTCGCGCCTGTGAGCAAACCCTGGTAGTGCGCGAACAAGGCCGAGGCAGCGAGGGCGACGTTGTCTTGCTCGACCGAGCCCAAAGGGATCCCTGCGCGACCACAGCTCACAGTGAGAGAAAGCGCCGACAAGACCACGCCGCGAAGAGCCAACAAACGCATGGCCGAGAGTAAGCGACAGTCGCGGGTCTTTCGCAATGGTCTCTCGCGCAAAGCGTGTGCCGATGCGCGCCGTGGGGCCGACCCGGCTACGTCGCCGGATGTGAGCTTGCTTGGTTAATTGCAGAGCGTGCGGCAGTTGGTTCGCTCTTGGCGCTGGCACGACAGGCCATCAAACGTGCCTCGCGAGAGCTGCCATCGGTGGGTCGCGAGGTCAAAGATCCAGACGTCGTTGGCGAGGCCACAGTCGGTCTTTCCGCCGTAGACGAGGACGCGGTTGCGGGGAGCGTCGATCGCGACGATGGCTGCGCTGCGGCGCTCGGGCGTACCCATCGCGGGCACGACAAAATTCGCAGGAAAATCACAGAACCCTGCGGGCGGTTGGTCCAACGTGTCCCCCGCGTTGTGCACGGTGACCTCACCTGTCGCGCTCACGCTGATTGCGTCATTGCGGTTGCCCAGCGCGCCATCATCGTGGCCACCAAGCAAGAGCACGCCCGCGCCCTCGGGGACCATGCCGGTGTTAATCCGTCCCACGATCGCGTCGTGCTGATCGAGCAACCGTGTCCACTGGCCCGAAGTGAGATCCATGCGCCAAATATCAGTGTTAAAGGGCCCCTGAAACGCGTTCGCGCCGCCGCCCCCGAACATCGTGAGGCTCCGTCCCGAGAGCACCATGCTGTGAAACAATCGCGCGCTCGGGGGCGTCCCCATCGCAGGGACGCGGCGCCAAGTATTGCTCGCGAGCGAGAGGGCCCAGAGGTCACTCTGAGGCGAAAAACTCGCGCCCGACGCGCTCGTGTTGCCGCCGTAGATCAAGAGCTCATCGGTGACCGCATCGTAGGCCGCGGCCGAGTTTGCGCGCGGCGTAGGCCCTGCAGTCGCAGAGAGCTGCGTCCAGGTCTGTGCGCTAATGTCCAACGCCCAGACGTCGTTGTAGAGCGTGTAGCTACCTGATGTTCCGGCGCGAAAACGCCCGCCGAACACGATGAGCCGGTTGCGCGTGCTGTCATACGCCGAGGCAGCGCGGGCGCGCGCAGAGGGTGGATTTGCCGCATCGAGGCTCTCCCAACGGTCGCACGTCGCGTCATAGCGCCAGAGGTCATTGCGAGCCATCGGCGAGGGGATGCACATCACCGTCGGCCCCACGTCCCCGCCAAAGACGTAGAGCAGCCCCGTCCTAGGATCCACTGCGCCCACCGCGTCTCCGCGTGCCTGGGGCTGCGCAGTGCCCGACGGAGGGCACATCACCGCGGCCTCTGCGCCACTGTCCACACTGGCATCGCCAGCGGGCGGCGCCGCAGCGCAAGAAGCAAGGGTCCACCACAGCACGTTGCACGCGCTCCATCGCATCCCGATTCGCATCCCACTCTCTGTCTCACCCCAACGTGTGGGGCCGCAAGACCCCATGCGAGCCCGACGGATGCAAATGTGCGCGTGACGCGTCGCGAGAGATCGGTACACTCGCGCGGTCCATTGCTACGACGTTTACGCATTCGCCGCCCTGCGTTGCACCTCGGATTGATACTGCTGTCGATGCACTTCGCGCAGTGCATGCCTGCTATTTCTGCACGACCCGGAGATGCTGGCGATGGCGTGGACGATGCGGGATTTGCGCAGATCCCGTTTGCGATCGCGACGGGTGATATCACTTGGCAAGAGCTCACTGGGCCTGACGCACGCGCGCGATTGATCATGGGTCCCCAGGGTGGATTTCACATCTTGGGCAGGCTGCGGTTTGAGGGCTTTGCGCCGGACGTCGCGGTGCGATTTCGAGTGACGGATCTCGCGACAGGGACGCTCTTCAATGACCCAACCGATGTCTTGCGGAGACGCGATCGTCAGGGCCTCGTGCGCACCCCAGAGGGCTGGGAGAGCGTCTCGGCCGAGCTGGTTATTTTCACACAGATCCGCACGGCAGACCAAGCCCGAGGCCACCGCGTGCGGTGGGACGTCGAGCTCGAAGAGGCCTCAAGTGGACGACGTGCACGCACATCGCGTGAGTTCTTAGTCGAGTAATTTTGAAGAAGGATCTCTACTTCGATGAACAGCCACACCGACGAGTCCAATGCCTCAGAGGCGCGCACCTTTGTCATCGGGGACGTGCACGGCGAAATCGGAATGCTCCGCACCGTGATGGCACGACTGCCTACCCTTACAGAGCAGGACACGCTGGTTTTTTTGGGAGATTACATCGATCGTGGCCCGAAATCGAAGGCCGTGCTCGACGCTGTCCGACGCCTTCCGCAAGAGCTTAAGTGTCGCGTGGTGGCGCTGCGGGGCAACCACGAGGACGCATGGCTGCGCGTGATTGACAACGGTTGGCCTGAGTTTTTGCTGCCTCGCGGCAATGGCGCGCTCGCCACGTATCGCTCGTGGGTGGGCACTGAGCTCTCAGACAAGACCGGCCTACCGAGCGCCGAAGAGTTCGCCGGGATGGAGCGCGGAGGCTTTTTTTCGGCGGAGCAAATCGCGTGGATGCGTGAGCTGCCGTACTGGTACGAAGACGCTCACGGGATCTATGTGCATGCGGGGCTGTTGGCTCGCAACGGCGCGTACATGCACCCGAAGGACTGCGAGCCCAAGGCGGCGCTGCTTTGGACCCGCACACGCGAGTTCTTTACGGACTACCGAGGCAAGCACGTCGTTGTGGGCCACACGCGCACCAAGACTTTGCCGCAAGAGCTGTCACAGTTTACACCCGAAGATCCCACGGACATGTGGGCTGGGCCGTGCGTCACCGCGATTGATACTGGCGCAGGGAGCGAGGGTGGATTTCTCACCGCGCTTGAGCTCCCGGCGATGCGAGTCTACGAGTCGCGCTAAGAAAAAGCCCAGGCCCCTCGGTGTAATTTTGCCAACGAATCCGTAGCATGAATGCAATTCACTATGAATGAACAACCGACAAGTCATCTCCCGCCCGCCGGGCCCCAGCCGGTCGTAGTAGGCACTGTCCTTGGCAAGATCTTCACTGGCGTCGCACTGATCTACCTTCTGGGCAGCTTGGTCTACAGCATCTGGGCCATGTGCGGAGAGCCCGCAGAGCCGGCGGCGACCTTCATTCACTGGCAGGCGACGTGGGGCGACGGGCGCTATTATCTCAAAGCGACCTTTCTCGCGACCTGGTTTCACCTGCTCGGAGTCCCGGCGTTGGTGTGCAGCTGCGCGTGGGCTCCTTGGTATGCGGTGACAGCGCTCAGCGCACCCAAACCAGCGCCGCTGCCAGCGAACGAAACGTGGCGCGCGTTGCCGGCCAAGGGCGTAAAGACCTGGGTCCTCGCGGTGCTCTTCGGGCTCGTCCCGGGGACGCTGGCGTACCTCGTCTTGCTCATCGATCCTGAGCAGCTTGCATTCACCGGGACCGGGTCAATCGCCGTGCTTATTCTCTTGCCGCTGCTGTTTGGCTTCGGTTGGATTGGCCTGCTCAATCTCGCGCTCCCGCGCCGCCGCGTGATCGGCCCCGTCGAGTCGCTGGTGATCCAGCGTGACCAGAAGAACAACATCGTCGCCCACCTGATGCGCGTGGGCGGGATCAACTGGGGTGTCCCCCCAGAGACCTTCGCGATGCTCAACACCAACATGGTGATCGAGGTCGTCGCGCCCGCTGTGACCGCCACGCCGTTCTCGTTGCGTGTGCGTGACACGGTTCACTACCGCTGAGCGCGGGGGGGGGTAAGGTTGGTTCGGCGGGGAATGATCTCGCTGGTTCTGGTATGGTCAGCAGACCTCCATGACCCGCATTTCTTCACGCTCGCTTGGACTGTTGCTCTCACTCACCGCGCTGTCGTGCAGCTCGCCTCCGACGCCCAGCGATGGTGGGGCCGATGCGGGCGTCGCACCGCCGATGGTGTGCCGCACGGGCGAGGCATGGACCGCGGATCGACCGGCGTTTCGCCGCGCGACGGCAGACTGGGATCTCAGCGCTGTGCGGGGCACACGCTTCGCGACCGCAGACATCGACAACGATGGTTTTGCGGACCTCGTCGTGCAGTCCGGCACGACCAACGTGCGCACCAATCCCGACGCGACCCCTCCGGTGATTCACACGCGCGTCTTGATGAACCGGCCCAAGATGGGCGGTGGGCGGCAGTTTGTCGACACGACACGCGCTTCGAATTTTCTCGCGACACGCAACGGCGAGTACGGCCGCAACACGACGATTACCGGCTTTGCAGACGTCGACAACGACGGTGACGTCGACGCGGTCACGCAGGTCTTTGTGGCCACCGATGCGCGCGCGGCGATGGACCCCGGAGACCGCGGGACGGTGTTGCTCAACGACGGGATGGGACGCTTCGCGCTCGCGGGCGAAAGCGCGATTTCGCCGCCCCACGACGATGGATTTGCGTCGCAGAGCTCTGGGCTCGCGTTTGTCGATCAGAACCGT
Source organism: Deltaproteobacteria bacterium (assembly GCA_030694465.1). Classification (GTDB taxonomy): domain Bacteria; phylum Myxococcota_A; class Polyangia; order Polyangiales; genus JAUXYJ01. The sequence continues at coordinate 447,049 of JAUXYJ010000023.1, forward strand.
GACGGCAACATTGATGCGTTCGTGAGCTACTATTACGACCCCAGCGGAGGGGCCGAAATCGGCCAACAGCCGACGCTGTTTCGCGGCTCTGGCGACGGGCTCTTTGCAGACGTGACCGACAGCGTAGGGCTCACGCTCGGGGACACGATGGCGTCGTTTTCGATGGCGCAACATCGTCGCCCGCTCTACGGCGCCACCGCCTGCGACGTGAACGGCGACGGCATGCTGGACCTCATCGGCATGGCCTATGGTCGCCAATGGAATGAGCTCTTTGTCTCTCAACCCGACGGCCATTTTGTCGAGCAAGGGCGAGCGTCCGGCGTGGGCGGCGATGCCAACCAAGATTTCATGGGCGACCAGAGCTACCTCTGTTTTTGCCAGGCAAATCCCGCGCGATGTCCTGCAGGCACCGCAGTCCCGATGTACCAATGCCCCATCCGTGGCTGGCGCGAGGGCTACAACGATCAGCCCTGGAGGCTCAACGGCAACACCTTCACGATCGCGTGCGGAGACGTCGACAACGACGGCGACATGGACCTGTACACAGCCGAAATCGCACACCCGGATACGGGCCCCGCGAGCGACCGCTCGCAGCTCTTGCGCAATGACTCGACCGCGGCAATGACACAATTTACGCGCGTCGATCGCGCGACCTCGGGGCTCGTGCCTGGGTCGTCGCCTGGTCGCGACGAGGGTGGGATCTCAGCGGTGATGTTTGACTTCGACCGCGATGGCCGGCTGGATATCTGGTACGGCGCGAGCGATTATCCGGGCAATTTTGGCTGGCTTTTTCACCAAAAGACCGACGGGACGTTTGAGCAAGTGAGCCGCGCCGCGGGGATCTACCACGCGTGCCCCGTCGGCATCGCGCTCGCAGACTTCGATGGCGACGGCGACCAGGATCTTATCGTAGGCAGCTCGACGGCCCGCGACTGCGCGCAGACCTGGCGCATGGGCAACGAAGTGCACTTGTACGAAAATATCGCGGCCGATGTGAACAGCACGTCCATCCGTTTGGTGGGACGCGGCGCGGGTGGAGCCAACCGAAGTGGTATCGGCGCGCGCATCCGTGTGACCGCTGGAGGCATCACACAGACACGCGAGATCCAAGGGAGCTTCGGGCACTTTGGCTTGGGCCAAGAGCTCGTGGCGCACGTGGGACTTGGCAGCGCGTGCGCGATCGATCGGATCGAAGTGCGATGGCCCGATGCGACCAGCTCGGTGGAGACCTTTGCCAACGTGCGCGCGAACTATCCGCTCGAGATTCGTCAGGGCGAAGGGTACGTGCGTTATCTGCCGCGCACCCCGTGATCTTGTGACGCCCTTGAGCATCGGACGGGTCAGCGATGAGTAACGAAGACAGCGATCCAGACGTGGTGTGGGTTGAGATCGAGGGCGCTGGGCGCGTGAGATTCTCGCGCAAATCGTCTATCCGAATCGATCAAGAGGGCCACTTCTGGCACGAGGACGAGCGCGTAGAGCATCTTGGGATGTCCGAGACGTTTGCTCGCTGGATCACCCGCGACGCGGAGTCTGGGCGATATCAACTTCGCAACGGGATCGACTGGTGCTGGATCACCGTGGACGACGCGCCGCTCGTCGTGCGAGCCGCGCACGTTGAGAGTGACGGGCGCGTGACGCTCTGGCTGAGCGATGGACAGCAAGAGCGCTTGGATGCGTCCACGTTGAGTCTCCGCGACGAGAGCGTCCCGTATTGTCTCGTGCGAGAGGGCACCCTGTCCGCGCGCTTTGGAGCGAGCGCAGCGTTTACGCTGCTCGAACACGCGCAATGGCGCGATGGGCAGTGGATCCTCGCTTTGGCAAACGAGCGATTTGCGCTACCTCCCCACACGCAATGACCGCACAAGATCTGCACACACTGATCGAGGCTTTTGAGGCGCGACGAGAGGCGATCGACGACGAGCAAGACCAAGCCCTCATGGCGCTCGCGCTTGAAGAATGCCAAGCGATCCGCGATCACCAAGACGCCACCGAGGGGGACATCTTAGAGGGCCTCTTGCGCGTCGTCGCGGGACCGCTGGTCGAAGGCGCTCAGCTTGCGCAGCGCGAGTGTGCGAAGACGTTGATGGCGCAAATGTCTGCGGCCTCGGACGACGCGAAGCGCGCATGGGGGGTGTCGAGCTGGGTCGCGACGGCGCGCTGCGCGCTAAGGCTCGAAGATTCAGAGTTAGCCACGCAGGTGCTGGATGCGCGTGGTTGGTGCGAGGCGATTGAGGACAGCGTTTTGCACGGCGTGGTCGGCTTGCTGGCGCTCGAGCTGACGCTGCAGAGCCCACGGGAGCAGAGCGCGCACGACGCCGCGTTTGCGGCCGAGCAGCTTGAGCGGGCGGTGAGCGGTGCGGTGGAGGGCGAGCTTGAGGCTACGACCGTAGCGGAGTGGCTTGAGCCGCTGTGGAGAATTTACCTGGGACTGGGAGACGTAGAGCGCGCGCTCGGAGCGGCCCGTGCGTGGCTTTCACTTGAGAAATCACTGGGTAGAATGCTTCGTGTGTGCAGCGCATACGCGGCGATCGCGACGCTCTGCGATGAGCAGGGCGCACGAGATCAGGCCTTGGTGGCTGCGCAGGCTTGGCACGCGGTCGCGAGCGCGGCGCTCGAAGAGCATCCAGACGACGGGTTCTTGGTGCAGGCGCGTGCAGACGCCGAGGACGCTGTCGCTTCGCTCAGCGCATGAGCCGTGGGGCTCGCTCTAAAATCGGGCATTGGAGGCGCTGCGCGGCGTGTTGATACTTGACCAAACGGGCGCACAGCGAGACCGTTGCGCCGTCATGCGTGAGGCGGAAATCGCCGCTATTACTGAGACCTTCTTCGAGACGGAGTTCGCCGAGTACGACGCGCAAGCGTTGCTCGGGGCAGCGTTTGAGCGGCAGGAGCACGAGGGACGAGAGTTCGTCTATCTTCGACCTGATGCGCGAACGCTGGTGCGGGTGGATCTAGCGATCCGCCCTCCGAAACCCGGCGAGTCGATGCTCGGAAGTGATGGCGAGTTGTATGCGGCAGAGCCCTTTATCGAAGAGCTTGTGCTGATCCTGAGGGCCTCGACGCCCTACTCTCGTCAATCGCTTGAGTCCATGTTTGGGCCCGCGCGGTTGAGCGAAGGCCCCATCAACGAAGATGGCGATCCCTCGTTGCAGCTCACATTTGACTATGTGGGCAGTTTTACAGGGCAACTGATGATCCGCTGGTGGCGTGAGCCCATCGATCCGCCGAACATGGGCCGCCCCAATGGGCCCGATGAGGTCCGCGTCGAAGAGTTTCATCTCACGAGGCTTCCGTTCGGGAGCGAGCCCGAAGAAGAGGTCGCCATGGACGAGCTCTTGGAGGACGACCTCGAGGATGCCAACTCTGGACAGTGGAACATGGACCCCGAGGCGTTTGCCGACGCGATGACCGTCGGATCGTCTCAGGCAAACCCCGAGACCATGAACCGCGAGACGGTCCCACCCATGGTGGCCGTTCAGTTCTCGATCGATGACGCGATGGAGGCTGGCGTATGGCTCGCAGACCTCTCTTGGCGAATCCTGCGTGCAGATTTTACCGTCGATCGAGCCCTCGATACGTTGGGATTGCCAGAGGGTCCGCTGGGTGACGGTGAAGCAGTGTCGCTCACGCCGTTGGACGCTCGCTTGGGCGGAGTCACGATCGTTCCGCGGGGTGAACGCGTGGGCCAAGCCGTGCTCTATCCGCACAGCGACCCGCCCATGGTGGTCGCCATTGACGCGCTCACCGATCGCTTTGGGGCAGAGCCGTCCCACGCGATGGGCAGCGTGAGCTTTCGCATGGAAGGCACGCGCTCACGTGGCACGGTGGTCGTCCACGGCAACGAGCTACGCACAGGCCTCTGGGCTGTGTCCGTCGTCGACCTTCACCGCAACTGAGCCAAGCCTCTTTCGCTGCCCGTTCACACCGCCAGGGTCACTCGGGTAGCGCGCGGCAACCGCGAGGCGCTTCGCACTGCCCCTGCGCGTCACAAGACGCCGTCGCAAACGCCAGTCGATCTTCGGTGAGCGCCATGCGCGCTTGGCTCGTCGGACCCGCGCCAGCCATGCACAGCCCCGCAGCGCTCACGCGATCGAGTCCACGATCGCGCGCCGTGACTCCGGGCGAACGCGCGACACACAGCCCACCCCCACACGCCACACGCTGCCCACGGTGCATCGGCGGGCAATCGAGATCGCGCGCACACGCGATGGGTCGACAGCGTGAGAGATCAGGCCGCGCAGGGCGCCCCTCTGCGATCCACGCGTGACACACCGTCGGGACATGTGCGCCGAGCAACGCGAACCCTGCGTGCTCGCCCGGCTGGGCCTGCCCCTGCGGACGGGCGCCCATGGGGGATGAGATCTCTTCGCGACAGACCCCCTCGCGGCAGCTCACACGGTAGACGCTCTGCTCGGTGTCACGCACGTTGTACTGGGTGCCAGTGTCACAACCCATCAGCGCGTTGAGCAGTAAAAACACAGAAACAAATCTCAACACTTGCGCGCTCATGGTTGCCACTCCGGTGCGATCAGACGCCTTCGACCATCTCGCGCGATTCGACTAGGCGACTCGGGCAAATCGCCTGGCCGAATGCGATCCCATCGCTGACACGTGACCTCTTTGTGATGCTGGTCGAGCGCTTCACAGTAGTTCGTAAACTTGCACCGACGGACCTCTGCGCCGCGCCCAAGCCGCGCTTTCTCAAACCAGTCCGGGTCGGCGAGGGTCTGTCTCGCGGACGCTGCAAAGTCACAGTCTCCGTCTCGCAGGGCACGCTCTGCGATCGCAAATCCATGAATCCCGCCGGCTGCGACGACGGGCGTATCGAGACCTGCGCTGCGAATTCGCTCACGAATCTCTCGTGCGAGCGCAAGGTTGCGGCCAAACGGGCCACGCGCGTCCGAGCGAACCGTGGGCATGCACTCGTGACCGCTGGGGCCGGTGTACGGGTACGCCGCGTGTCCGACCTTGGGCTGCGCCGCGTCGTCAAACTTGCCGCCCTTGGACACGCTCACAAAGTGCAACCCATCGTGGGCGAGCTGTAGTGCGAAAAATGCTGCATCTTCGCAGGTGGATCCGCCCTCGATGGACTCGTCTCCGAGCAAGCGACAGCCCACGACAAACGACGGCGACACGCGCTCGCACACGGCCCGTACGACTTCACGTGGCAAGCGCGCGCGTCCCTCGAGCGTGCCTCCGTAGCCATCGTCACGTTGGTTGGTCGCCGACAAAAAAGAGGCCATGGTGTAAGCGTGCGCGTAGTGGAGCTCGACGCCGTCAAAGCCTGCTTTTTCAGCGCGCAATGCTGCCTCGGCGAAGAGCGTTGGCAGCACCTGCGGGAGCGTGCGGATGTGCTCGAGGTGCGTGTCGGTCACGCGCTCACGGTGGCCATGCGTCAGGGACTCAAGCGCGCGGGGGTCCAGCACGCGTGAGAGCACGCTGTCGTCGAGCGCGATCAACCGCTCGCGGACCTGGCTCTCGGACGCGCGCGTCCAGCGAGGGTCACCGAGAAGCGCTGAGAGTTTTTCTCTCAATTCGCTGGTGATTTCGAGAAATCGTCGGAGGTATTTCTCTCGATCAGGGCGTCGTTTGATGGCCAAAAAATCAATGAGCTGGATCAACACCAGCGTCTGCCCTTCAGAGGCCTGGCGCACCGCATCGACGACCTGGCGCAGACCATCGAGGTAGCGGTCGTGACCGATGCGCAACAGCGGTCCAGACGCGACGTCTCGGATGCCGGTGGCTTCGAGGACAAGAACACCTGGTTTTCCGCTGGCAAATCGTGCGTACCAGTCGATCACCGCGGGAGAGACAAAGCCCTCTTCGGTCGCGCGCCACGGCACCATCGCGGGCACCCATGTTCGGCGCAAGCTTGTGCGTGGACCCAGCACGCGAGGCGAGAACAAGAGGCTCTCTGCCGCTTGCGCTTGCGTGGGCCACGCTTCGTCAGGGACCGCGTGCACGATGGGCAGTGACCGGGACACCGAAGTGCCTATATCACCACCCCGGCGAGCGCACGAAACACTCTGACGGATCTTTCACCCCACCCGAGCGCGCTCAGCGCATCACAATAAAGCTGCCCGAGAACGTGCCGAAGTTCGACGTGGTCACGCCGCCGCGCGACGAGCCACGGTAGCGGGGATAGCCTCGCGAGATCAGCACGGTAAACGCGCCGCCCTGCGCCTGTGTGATCCGGCCCGCGTGGACGGCTGCGGTGCACATCGACGAGTCATCGGTGTAGGGCCCGCTGCCCCAGACCGTGCCAGTCGCTCCACCGGGCGGGCAGAACACGCGGTGGGTCGACCCGTTGGCTCCCCGCCATGCGGTCGCGGTCTGCGCCCACGTGATGCCCTCTGCGCCATCGGGCGCAGCGACTTCGGGCGGGACCGTAGGCGTAAACGCAAAGCTGCCCGGGTAGGTCGCGTAGTTGCGTGAGGTCACGCCGTTGGCCACGCTGCCTTGGTAGCTCGAGCGCCCAGGATGCACGAAGACTGTCACTGCGCCGCCTGCCATGGGGTTGATCATCCCTGAGTGCGTGGCTGCCGAGCAGATAGACGAATCGTCTGTAAAAACGCCGGTTCCCCAGACCGAGCCCAGCGTGCCATTGGGCGGACACTGGTGCACAAAGCTCGTGCCAATCTGACCTCGATGCGATGTGACGTTGGCCGTCCAGGGGTTGGCCACATTGATCTGGACGCCACCGACGTTTACGCCATTGCCGTTAAAGTTCACGTTGGGCACGGGGATGGCCATGAGGCCGGGCGCAGGGCCACCCACGATCGTGAAGCTCCCCGGAAATCCTGCGAAATTTCGTGAGGTGACCTGATTGCGGATGGTCCCGTTGAAGGCAGGCATGCCGGGGCCGATCTGGATCTGTACGACGCCGCCTGCTGGGGTCATCCGGCCCGAGTGCGCAGCGGCGGTACAGATCGACGAGTCGTCGGTGTAGATGTCGGTTCCCCAGACCGAGCCCGTGGGCGCGCCAGGAGGACACGCGAATGCGTGGACCGTGCCAATTTGCCCGCGAAGTTGCCGCGCATTGTTGGTCCACTGGATGTCCGTTGCTTCCACCGTGGGGGTGACACGGCTTTTTTTGCAGCCAGGAGCCATCGCCAGCAACGAGACTCCAGCGAGGGTCACGAAGATGCGAAGAGCGGGCGAAGAGGGAGCGCGTGCGGTCATGACAGTCAGGATCCTTTCAGTGATCGGCAGCTTCGTATGCGCTGCAAATTCTGGTAGCGATGAAGTTAGAAGCGATAAGCAACTAACTATCAGTGGTGCCAACGGAGACCCCTGTCTCGTCGCAGTCTGACAGGCAACGACACGAATCTCGTAGCACCCTCGAAACGCGTGAAGCTTCTCACACAACCTACAAAAACCGGCAAATGTATTAGAATAATTCCGCACATTTTGCAGATCAGAATGCGTTTCTGTTTCTTCTTACTTCTCTGAACAAGTCCGATGACGCCCCTCACGCGAGGCCCATCATCAGAGCCGCCGACGGGGGATCACGGTGGTAGTATCTCTCAGAGATTGTTGGATATGGCCGATGCACAGTCGCTACTAAAGTCGCTCTTTTACGGGGTCATTCCCGAGTCCATGTTGTTTCCGTACCCGGAGATTTCACGAGAAGAGCGCGAGCACACTTCGCTGCTCATCGAGAGCACGAGGCGGTATTTTTCAGAGCGAGTCGACAGCGCCAAGATTGATCGGGAGGCCTCGTTAGGTCCCGAAATCCGCGAAGGGATCGCGCGCCTCGGGCTCTTTGGGCTGAGAGTCCCCGCGCGCTTTGGCGGTCGCGGGCTCTCGGCCATGAGCTACGCGCGCGTCCTCGAAGAGCTCGCGCTGATGGACGCGTCCATCGCCCTGACCGTGGGCGCGCACGGCACATTGGGCCTTGGCGCGCTCGTGCTCTACGGGAGCGAGGCCCAACAGCGCAAATACCTCCCTCGCCTTGCCTCGGGCGAGTGCATCGCGAGCTTCGCGCTCACAGAGCCTGGCGCGGGCTCGGACGCCGGCGGGATCACCACGCAAGCCAGAGTCGTAGGCGACGGTCTGACCGTGCAAATTGATGGCGAAAAGTGCTGGATCGCCAACGCTCCGAGCGCACAATTTTTCACGGTCTTTGCGCGCACCACGGGCGACGACGACCTGAGGCCGCGGTTGACCGCGTACTTTGTCGAGCGTGGCCGCGGAGTCCAAACGCTCCCCGCAGAACCCACGCTGGGTGTGCGCGGACTCGAGCTCGGGGGCATCCGATTTGACGGCGCACGCGTCGCGACCGACGACGTCCTCGGGGAGGTAGGCAAGGGCCACCGCGTGGCAGTCCAGGTGCTTAACGACGCACGGATTACCCTCGCCGCGGGGTGCGTCGGGAGCTGCAAGCGGCTGATCAAGCTCAGCACCGAACGCGTGGGAAAACGCAGGGCATTCGGGCGCACCATCGGTGAATTCGGCCTGATCAAAGACAAGATCGCGCGCATGATGACCGACACGTTTGCGCTCGAGTCCATGACCTATCTCACCGCGGGGCTGGCCGACGGTCGCGGCACCGACTACGCCGTCGAGAGCGCGATTTGCAAGGTCTTTGGCAGCGAGACGCTCTGGCGCGTGGCGCACGAGTCCATGCAGATCGCTGGCGGAGCTGGCTTTATCCAGAAGCAACCCTGGGAGCGGCTGCTCCGTGACGCTCGGGCGACGCTCGTGTTTGAAGGGACCAACGAGATCTTGCGTGCGTTTATCGCGCTCGCGGGCATGCAAGGCCCCGGACAAAAGATCGCGGACGTGGGCAGAGCCATGCGCGAACCGATCAAGGGCTTTGGCTTGTTGAGTGACTTCGCGATCCAGAAAGCGCGCAGCGCGCTGGGCCGAGATCGCATTGAGAAAGCCCACCCGCTGTTGCGCCGTGAGGTCGTGCTGCTTGAGCAGGCGACCGAGCAATTTTCAAGGCAGATCGACAAGGTCTTGCGACGACACGGCACCGAGATCGCAGAGATGCAGTACACCCAGCGACGGGTGGCAGACATCGCGATCGACCTGTTTGGCCTCGCGGCGACCATCTCGCGATCGACCCGCGCGATCGAAAAGAAGGGTGAAGAGGGCTCGCGGCGCGAACTTGAGCTCACCACCGCGTTCGCCAACGGCGCCGAAAAGCGTATCCGCAGCAACGTCGCGAGCATCGACGAGAACGACGATGAGCTGCTCAAGGGCATCGCCACACGCACCTACGGCGACAACGGGTACCCTTTTGACGCGGTGCTATAAATCCCTGAGATTATCCTCGTAGAGTGTCCGCGACATGGTCAAGCACGCGCCGGTCGTGGAGCATCCAGCGGTGTAACTTCACGGGGACCACGAGCTCGCTCTTGGCCTCGGGCAAGTGACTTGAGCGGGCCGGGACGATCATCAGGTCGAAGGGCGTCCAGACCGTGTGCAGCTCCACCTGATCCCACGGCGAAGGGTGCTCGCGAAGTGCGCGCAAAAACGCAGAGTTGGGGCGCATCTGTCGCAGCCCTGCGCGAGGCAGCGCGAGCGCCGTGAGCGTGCCGTGGTGAGGCCCCGAGATCGACACAAACCTGCGGACGCTCTCGCGCCCGTAGTGATGGACAAAATAGCGTGACGTGAGCGCGCCCATCGAGAAGCCCACCAGGTCGAGTGACGTGCACGAGAACTGCGCGAGGACTCGCGAGACCTGGTCACGCACCTGCACCGCCAGTGTCTCGATCGTGGCGCTCCCGTCGTTGGGACACAGGTCGATCGCGATTACACGATCCCCTGCAAATCCCCTGGCGACTAACGCTTCGCGTAGGGGCGCGATCCGCTCGGACGAGTCCCAAATTCCGTGCACAAGCACGACCGGTGGATGCATCACGTGGGCAGCGTAGTTCAAGGGAGCACGGCGCGGTGCAAGATCATCGGGCGGGTGACATCGTTGGCGTCGGCAAACACTGCGTACGACAAAGCCCCTTGGTAGCGAACCATGTTGCGGCTGCCTCGGTACAACACGTCTACGCCGCTCGCGACGGCGTCTCCTGCCGCACGCGAGAGCAGCTGCACCGTCGCGTCATCGGCGTCTTCGGCCGAGTCGATGGGCAAGAGCGTGGTCGCGCGCGAGATCATCCATGTGCCATGGGTCGGGTTGGCGCCATCCATGAGAATCACTGTCCCCCCTGCGCGGGTAAACGAGGTGATCGGAGAGGCCCACGCCAGCGCGATGGTGCTCATTTGTGCGGGCGTCGCGTTGGGTTGGTCGTAGACAATCAACGCGTCGACGGCGTCGATCGTGAGGTCACGAGAGAGCGTGCTCTCGTCGGCCAGCACGGTCCGACGCAGGCGCATCCCAAACGCGCGGTCGACCAAGGACTGCACGCGCGTGACCACTGGCGGATCAGAATACCGCGAGAAAACCAGCGCGCGGATGAGCCCACGCGAAGCGAGGGCGACGGCGTTTTCGAGCGTGAGGTCTTGAGGCGTACGCGAGGACGCATAGTCTCCGCCGAGCTGGACGATGTGCCCAGCGCGCGCGCTACGACAGCGGCCGCCATTGCAGATTCCGCTCGGACACACGACGCCACACATGCCGCAGTGGTTGGGGTCTGTGTTGGGATCGACGCAAAAACCATCGCACTCGACCAACGGCGCGAGGCATCGCGGGGTGCATGTGCCCAGCACACAAAACTCGCCCATCGCGCAGCTGCGACCACAGATTCCACAGTGCAAAACATCTGACGAAATAGACACACAGGTGCCTTCGCACACCTGCTGTGGTGGCGTGCAGCCGGCCTCGGGGACGTCTCCGCGCTGAACATCGTCTGCGTCCGTGGGCAAAGCGGCGACGTCGCCGGAATCATCCACGCGTCCAGCGTCGCCAGAGTCCCCACCATCCATCGCGACAACTACGGCGCCATCCCCGTCGAGCTGGGCGTGGTCATTGGCGGCATCCGAGGCGTCCGACCGTGTCCCATCTGCGAGGCTCGCGTCGCGACGAACGCAGCGAAAATCCACGGTCTGTTCGTACTCAGGGAGGCAGCGACCTCCGACGAGCGGGCTCGTGCACGCGTGCAGGGCCGCGAGCGCGGCGAGGAAAAACCACTGGGACTTCATGGACGCACCTCGGGGACTGGCACCTGCTCGTAGCCACGACGCGAAAACACTCGGCCAGGCGTACGGCGGCCGTCTAAGACAAACTGCACACGGCGATTGAGCGCGCGCTCCCAGTAGTCATTTCCCTCGGTGATGGGCGTCTGTTGGCCGTAGCCATAGGGCCGCATGCGAGAGCGTTCGATGCCGAGCGCGACGAGCGCGTCGATCACGGTGCGTGCCCGAAGCCAAGAGAGACGGTCGTTGTAGTGCGCGTCTCCGAGAGAGTCCGCGTGGCCCTCGACATAGATCACGGCGAACTCTGGGTGCGTCCGAAGGATCAGCGCGATCGCCGAGATCACCGGCCGTGACTCACGCGTTAGCCTCACGGAGTTAAAGAAAAATCGCAGTGAATCCGCGTAGTCAACCCGTCCGTCGTGCACCCGCGCGAGCGACTCGTCGGGGCAGCCGTCTTCGTCGTCGATCCCGTTGATCACTTCGGCCGCGTTGGGGCATCGGTCGCGGGTGTCCTCGATGTTGTCGTGGTCGTTGTCAGGGTCCGGGCAGCCGTCTTGGTCTTCGAAGCCGTCGCGATCTTCGGCTTCGTTTACGCAGTGATCAAGAGTGTCGCCGATGCCGTCGCCGTCGCGATCGCTGTCGGGGCACCCGTCGCGGTCAAGGTCCTGCGCGACGGTGTGCGCAAACTCGGGGCAGCGCCTAGGTTCTTCGACCCTCGGCGGGGGCGCAGGCGTGCGTGGCGCACTGGGTCGCACAAACGTACGGCTGAGCTCGACGCCGCCCTCGACCCACTGGGCGTCGCCGCGGAGCACCGACGGGACAAGGTCGAATTGGCGAAGGTAGCCAAGGTAGGCGCCGATGTTCCATGTGGCAATTCGCAGATCAAAACCGAACCGCGCGGCGATCGACGGAGCGACTCGCTCGCCCGTGACGCCTCCGCCCAGCGCGAGCTCGGCGAACGGCGAGAGGATCGCGTCTTGCGGCATGGGCTCAACCCGCGCGTGCGCTTCGATCCCAAGCCACCCTCCGGGCCCGCCAGGAGGCGCGACACCCTGGGGCAGCCCGGGAGCGCTTACGGTGCTCACCAAGGCCCCCACGAGGCCACCACCCACGACGAGCCACGATTGTGCAAAGAGCTCCCCGCTCGCCCCCAGCAACACCCCCGGACCGAACTGAACGGACTGGGGACTGGCGACCGGCGCGATCATTGCCACCCGCGCACGCGTCCTGTACTGGGCACTCGCGGCGCGAGGTGCCAGAGCACTTGCGATGATCAGGATCGCCGTAAACATCCCACCGCGCATAGAAGCCAGTATGGTCTGAGCCGATCGGCGGCGTCTACCCTCGTTGCCATGCGAGTCACTTTCGATCGGTCTGAGAGCCCCGCGATGAGAGCACCCAAGAGTCGATTTAGGTCTGCAAAATTAGCAGCGCTTTGCATTTTTATCGTGCACTGCAAGCAGGGGCTCCCGGACGCACCGACCGAGTCCACCGTGAGCGAGTCGCCGTCGCCATTGCCTCCAGAGTCGCGTGCCCGGATGGTCTTTTCGTCCCGATGCGCGAGCTGTCACGGGAGCGAAGGGCGCGGAGATGGCGTCGCAGCCGCGGGGCTGCAACCACGCCCACGCAACTTCGCAGACCCCGCCTGGCACGACCGCGCCAACGACGCGTACCTGCGCCGGGTCATCGTCGAGGGAGGCGCCGCCGTCGGACGCTCTGCGCTCATGCCCCCTGCGCCCGATTTGCGTGGGCAGCCGCTGGTTCTCGATGCGCTCGTGCAGCAGGTCCGCGTGATGATGCACGCAGCGCCCGCGCAGACGCACTAGACTCGGACGCGATGGAGAAGAGCACACGCTTTGCGCGCTTTGAGACGGCCCTAGGGCAGTGCGCAGTGAGTTATCATCACCGGTCTATTTGCGGGGTGTTTCTGCCTGAGAGCAGCCCAAGAGCGCTCGCTAAGCGCGTGCTCGAGAGAGCCCCTGACGCGGTGGAGAGCGAGCCCTCGGAGCTCGCCAAGGGCGCCATCGCTGCGCTGCGCGAGGCCGCAGAGGGCAAGACAACGGAGGCGCTCTTGGCGCTCCCGCTAGAGCTCTCGGGGGTGCCGGATTTTTATCGCCGCGCGAGTGTGCAGGCGCAGAAAATCCCGGTGGGTGAGACCCTGACCTATGGGGACCTCGCCGAGCGTGCGGGCGCCAAGGGTGGCGCGAGGGCGGCGGGACAGGCCATGCGTGAGAATCGTTTTCCGCTGGTGGTTCCCTGTCATCGCGTGGTCGCGGCGGGGGGCGGGCTCGGTGGCTTTTCGGCCGGCGGCGGGCTGAGCACGAAGCTCAAATTGCTCGCGGCCGAGCGCGAAGCACAGCGGGCGAAGAAGCACTCGCTCGCCCTGCCCTACGACCTCGCGCGAGCACGCGAACACCTGAGCGCGAGCGACCCGTTGCTCAAACCATGGATCGCTCGCGTGGGCGAATGCATGCTCGCCCGGGCGCCCACCGAGAGCGTGTTCGCCGCGCTCACCGAGGCCATCGTGTACCAACAGCTCTCGGGCCGCGCCGCTCGCACGATCTTTCTTCGGCTGTGGGCACTGGATGGCTTGGCGCCGACAGGACTGCGCGCAGAGAGCCTCGCGCGAATGAGCGAAAAGAAGCTCCAGAGCGCAGGGATTTCGTCAGCAAAATCACTGGCAATCCAAGAACTCGCGCAGAGAGCCCGAGACGGCAAGCTTCGGACACTGCAGGCCCTCGGAGACATGGAGGACGAAGCCATCGTAGACGAGCTCATCGCGCTCCGTGGGATCGGTCGCTGGACCGTCGAGATGTTCTTGATGTTTAGGCTCGGGCGCCCGGACGTGTTGCCGCTGGACGACCTAGGGGTGCGCAAGGGCCTCGGGGCGCTGCTCAAGCGCGAGGGCCCCGTCGAGAAGGCAGAGTTAGCGGCCCATGGCGCGCGTTGGGCGCCCTACCGCAGCGTCGCGAGCTGGTATCTATGGCGCGCGAGCGAGCTCGCCTAGCAGCCTCGCCAAAAGAGCAGGGCCGACACGAGCGCGAGGGCCAACATAAACCACAGGGCCAGGGCCTGGTCCGCTCGGGTCGCGAGCGCTCCCTCTTCGGACTTTCTCAGCGAATCTGGCGGCGGAACCTCTTTGCGCGCCCGCTCTCTCGACGCGCGCTCTGACGCCAACCGCGCGTCCGCGTCACGGCGCATCTCGGCCGCGCGCTCAAGGGCCGTGCGGATCTCTTCGTCTTGCAGCGCAGTCGCGGGCACACCCGGCGACGTCGCCGGGTCACTCTTCTCGCTGTCACTCTTGCGGGTCTCGCCAGGGGTCTCTGCCGTCCGCGCGAGGGTCTCGCGGGACTCTCGTGCCGCTTGCTCGACGACCTCGCGTTGCTTGGCAACAATCGCAGCGCGCACTTCGTCACGAAGCGTCACCAAGGTCTTGGCGTTAGGGCAGGCCGCGATGGCTTTGACGACTGCGGTCTCGGCCGCAGAAAAGTCGCCCTCTTCGCGCAGGATTTTTACAATGTTTTCGTGCACGGCGACCTGCGACGGGCGGATGCGCACAGACTCTCGATACGCCGCGAGGGCTTCGCTGCGTTTGCCCCTCATCGCGCCCGAGTAACCAAGCTCAAACCACGCGTCGGCGTCGTTGGGCTGTACTGCAATCGCACGGCGCGCGCTCGCGTCGGCCTCGTCGTAGCGCTTGGCCACGTTGAAAGCCCAGGCCAAGCGCCGGTGGGGTTCGGGCTTGTCGGGCGAGGCCTCGCGGAGCTTCTCTCCGACCTCGATCGCGCGCGTGACGCGCTGCGCGCGCATGAGCGCAAGAAAGCTCAGGTCCAACGTGAGCCAAAACGTGGGCCCGAGCGCGAGAGCCTCGCCGACGAGCTTCTCGGCTTCGTCTGCGTCGCCTTTGCCCGCGAGCGCCATCGCCAACCGCGCGCGATACACGCTGTCTCGCGTGTCGAGTTTGCAAGCCTCGCGCAGGTGCACTTCGGCCTCGGCGTACTGCTTTTGCAGCTCGTGGATCATGCCGCGTAGGTAGTGCCCGTAAGCGTCGGTAGGGTTGGCCTCGATCGCTCGTGCCGCGCCCGCGACGGCGTCGTTGTAGCGCCCCTGAACGATCAGGGCGCGCGTGAGCAAGACCAGCGCTTCGTAGTGTTGAGGCGCCACCGCGAGGGCCTCGCGGGCTTCGCGCTCTGCGGCTTCGTGACGGCCAATATCCAGCGCGGCTTTTCCGCGGGCTACGTGCTGCTTGGCTTGCTCATCGGGAGAGGTCATGACGGCGCAGAGTCTACGCGACAACGAGGCCCGCACGCACAGACCCACGTGCGTTTGGCTGTGTGATTCTGCGTTCTGTCCACAGCGCAGGGTGGGCTCCCTACGCGCGAAAACTCGAGAGGGTCACGCGCGCCCCGTCGCGCTCAAAGCCCTCGCTCACCAGGTGGATCCCGAGCGCGCTCTGTGACGCAGGTGCGTCGTCTACGCGCTCGACCGTGAGCGTCCGCATGGGCCTGAGGGCAGCCGGGAGCCTCGCGAGCGACCGCAGCGCATCGGCCACCGAATGCAGGTCTCGCTCGTGCAAATCGCGCAGCGTGCGGATCGTGAGCCCGTCACGCTCGACCACCGCGAGACACTCGCCATCGCGCACGATGACCCGCGTCGACGCAGCGCGCGTGAGCCCCTCGATCGCGTGCACCAGCGCGGGATCTCGCACCGAGAGCAGCACGGCTGCGTGTTCGATCTCAGTGCGCGAAGACCGCAGCGACTCGATGGTCTCGGTGCGCGCGAACTGCACGGGGCCCAGGCCCTCAATGATCTCGCCGCGGCGGACTTCTCCACGCGATTCACGGCGATCGAGCTCTTCGCGCATGGCTCCCCACGCGGGCGCGAGCTCTTCGCGGTCTACCAGGGGCCGCGCGACCACGCCGTACCGCGCGAGCACCCGCGCGATGAGCGCGTCGGGCGAAGGGTCACCGTGCAGCGTGGGCCGAAGAGACCATCGGCCGGTCTTGCGGTGAGTGATCCCCAGGGTGCACGCGCGGGCCGCGGCGAAGCTGTCGTTGCACACCTCGCCTCCGCGCAGGAGCTCCAGCAAGAGAGACTCGATGTCGGACACGGGGATCTGCAAAATCGCTGACAAATCAGCGGCGAAAAGCGCCCCCCGCGCGCTCAGGGTCTCTCGTACGGCGTCGGCCCTCGGGCCCTCCGTGCGCCGCGTCGGGGCCGGAAACGGCTCGGTCCCCGAGGGCGATCCAAGCACGATCCGCGCGGGCGACTCAAGGAGCACATACCGAAGCTCTCCACGCGCGCAGCTCAGGTCGAGCCACGAGGGATCATAGCGAGTCACCCGAACACGCAGCAGGTCACGCTCAAGGCTCTCGGGCGGCGCCGGATACATCCACAGGCCCTCCATCGCCTGGGCCACTGCGTCGTCACCCTCGCCCGCAAAGGGCCCCACGCGCTGACGCTCGAGCAACCAGCGCTGATACGCGCGACGTGAGACCGGCTCGATCTGTCGCCTCGCCCGAGACAGCGCCTTGCGACGCAAGCGCGCGAGGATCTCAGCGTCGCAGATCTCAAGAGTGTCAGCGATTTCACTGGTAGAACTAAATCGTCCCACGACCAACTGACCCGCCGCGATCGCCGGAGCCAGCGCGAGCCTGAGCGCGCCCTCGTCTATCCGCATGTGCATCGCGAGGTCATGCACGGCCACTGGGCCCTGCGCGCGCAGCACAATCAACGGCAGCGGGAGCTCAAGCGACAAGCCCCCTAGGACGCCCTTGTCCGCGGGCTCCGCGATGCCATCGAGCGTCAGCGGATACTCGAAGCTCCCGGCGCCGACGTCTCCTCCGCTCGAGTCGGCTCTGCGCGCTGCGCGCTCGGCCGAAGGAGTGTCATCTTCGTAGAGGTTTTCTGCGGTAAACGCTCGCTCAAGCAGTCGCGCAAACGGTGAAGGGCTGCGACGCTCGACCACGCAGACCTCGACCTCGTTGCGCTCGATCTCACCCAGCAACCGCGTAAGAGCGCGCATGCTCCAGCGATCGTCGAGCACCTCGCGCAGCGCTTCGACCAGCAACGGATGCGTTGGGTCATCACCGATCGAGAGCAAGAGATCGCGGGCGCGCTGGCGGTTCATCCAGAGCGGCGTGCGCTTTTTGTATGGCAACCTAGGCAACAGAAGCGAGCGCTCTGCGGCCTCGCGAAACGCGGCGCCCACGATGGCAGTGCGCGGGGCGATGGACTCGATCAGCGCGCGGACCTCGGTCGAGCCTACGAACGCGAGGAGATTCGTCAGCGAAATCGCTAGCTCTTTGGGCGGAGCGAAGAGCAACCCGTTGTCTGTGCTCGCCACGTGCACGGCGCCACCGAGGCGCGCTTCAATGCGTGCGGCGAGCGCGAGGGCCCAAGGTTCGAGCACGGCGCGGCCGTTAAACGCGTGCACGGCGATGCGCACTTCGCCCAGCGCGTCGGTGTAGCGCTCGACCACCACGCGGCGATCGGTGGGCAACGGTGTCGCCCGGGCTTGGGTCGCGATCTCTTCGACGCACGCCTCGGCGGTGCGCTCATCCACCGGAAACCTCTCGCGAAAAAACGCGACCGCCTGACCTTGATCTGCCTGCAAAATCGGCTCGATTTCGCGCAACACCGCGCCGATCGCGAGGCCCGTCTGCTCGGCTCGCATCGGGCGATCTCCGCGCCAGAAGGGCATGCGCGCGCTGCCCGGCGGCGCACGGCGCACGAGCACCGCGTCGGGACGAATGGTCACTACGCGGTAGACTCCGAGCCCAAACGTGAAGCGATCGCCCACGCGTGACTCGTGCACAAACTCTTCGTCGAGCTCGCCGAGGGTCTCGCGCGAGTCGGCGTCGAGCATGCGGTAGAGCCCACGGGAGGTGATGGTTCCGCCTGCGATTCGTGCGAGATTTCGCGCGACCTCCGGCGCGGTGATCGTCGAGCGTGCCCGGTCGAGTGTGAGCCTGGGCGCGCGGTGTCGCTCACTCGCGAGCGCCTCGATCACACGCAAGAGCGACTCACGCGTGAGGTCTCTGTAAGGGTCACTCTTGCGCGCCATCGCGAGAAAATCATCGATCGCCACGGGCTCGGCGAAGCTCGCTGCGTGCGCGACGACCTGCTGGGCCAACACGTCGAGCGCCCCCTGAGGGATGCGCACCTCTTCGAGCACTTGATCCAGCGCACATCGCGCGGTCACCGCGCACTCAAGCAGGTCCATTCCGCCGCTCGAGACCACCACACCACGCGGCGTGGCGCCCGGCGAATGGCCTGCGCGCCCAACACGCTGCAAGAGCGCCGCGACGCTCCCTGGCGCACCGACTTGCACGACCATGTCGATCGCGCCCACATCGATGCCGAGCTCAAGCGAGCTGGTCGCGACGACGGCACAGAGCCCCCCGTCGCGCAGCCCTGCTTCGACCACCACGCGCACCTCTTTGGCGAGCGCGCCGTGGTGAATCCCGATCGCCAACGGGGTCTCGCCCGCGGGCGTTGACTCCGCGAGCTCTCTCTCGAGCGACGGTCGAAATCGCTCGGCGAGCATACGCGACCCGACAAACACGATCGAGCGCTGCGCTCTTCGCACATGCGCAGCGACCCGCGCGACCCGCACGTCCCCTTTGGCTTCTTTGGCCCGCGGCGCGAGCTCAACCCGCAGGTCCACCACCCGCGCGCGACGCCCATCCAGAACCTCGACGTCGCGTTGACCGCACAATAGCTGTGCCAAACGCACGAGGGGCTCGGCCGTCGCGGTCACGCCTAGGCGCTGAACAGGCTTTGCGCAGAGCGCATCGAGTCGCTCGAGCGACAGCGCGAGGTGGGTGCCGCGCTTACTGTCTGCGATCGCGTGAAGCTCATCAACGATCACGAGCTCGACGTGCGAGAGCGAGGCGCGATGGGTCTCGTTGCCGAGCAACACAAACAAGCTCTCGGGGGTAGTGATCAGCACATGCGGAGGTGACTTGAGCGATGCGCGACGGTCACGCGCCGAGGTGTCACCAGTGCGCATTGCATGGGAAATTTGCAGATCGATTCCACTCGCACGCGCGAGCGCAGAGATGCCATCGAGCGGCGCGTGGAGGTTGTGATGGATGTCTGCATCCAGCGCGCGCAGGGGCGAGATGTACAGCACGCGGATGCCCTTCGAGGGCTCTGCGATCGCGCGGGATGTGCGAGGCAACGACAGCGCTTCATCGGCCAAGCGACCCAACGGCTGCAAGAACGCGGCGAGGGTCTTGCCCGAGCCCGTAGGCGCGACCAAGAGCCCATTGCGGCCCGTCGCGAGCAGCGGCCACGCGAGCACTTGTGCGATGGTTGGCCTGCCAAATCGCTCGACAAACCACTGGCGTGCGAGCGGCGCGAGCGAGTCAAGTGCGCGCTCTTCGGGTGAGCTTTGCGCGCTCATCGCACGCGCGCGAGGCCACTGTGGAGCACGTCCCGCAGGGGCCTAGGCAGGCGCCCCATCGCCCGCGTCAGCGACGCCAAGGGCTGCGGAAAATCAATGGTCGCGGGCCCATCTGGCAGTCTCTTGACGATGTAGTCCGCCGCGCGCTCGACCGTGAGCAACTGTGGCATCGGGTGCGAGATCTCAGCCGTCATCGGGGTCTGCACAAAGCCCACGTGTACCGCGGTGACCTTGATGCCGTGCGCACGGACATCGAGCCGGAGGCAATCGAGCAGCATCGACAGACCCGCTTTGGGCGCACAATACGCAGCGCTCTGTGGCAAGGGGCCGAAGCTCGCGAGCGACGAGATCCCGACGAGGTGCCCTCGCCCGCGTTGCACCATCTGCGGCAGCACTGCGGTGAGCGTCGCTACGGCCCCGGTAAAATTCGTGCGACACGCGTCCGCGAGGGCCTCCCACGCGTAGCTCTCTTGGTCGCGTCGGGGACCCACGCCCGCGTTGGCGATGACAAGATCGATTCCGCCGATGGATCGGTCGATCGCGCGCAGGCGCTCGACAGTGCGATCCGCTTGAGAGACATCCAAGACTTCGGCGGTCGCCTCACCACCCTGCGCAGTGATTTCGCTGACCAAAGAGCGCAGAGCGTGCTCGCGGCGAGCGGCCACGATGACGTGCACACCGTCCTGTGCGAGCCGCAGCGCGAGCGCGCGACCGATCCCCGACGAGGCCCCCGTGACCAATGCGAATCGAGTCATGATCGCGGCAGCATAGCGCGATCGGGACCGCTCAGTTGGCGCGGGTAAACGTGAAGGAGTTTGAGCCCATGGTCATCGTGAGCGTGCGGTTGTCACCGCTGAGCGTGTAGTTCTGCGAGCCGTTAAAGTTGTTGGTGCCCGCCGCTGCGCAGTCGAAAGTCGTGTCGGTGCCGCCCGCTGTGCAGGTGCTCATTCCCGAGCAAGTTGGTGAGCCCGCAAAGACAAGCGTGGTCGCTGTCGAGGTCCAGGTGTTGCCGGTGTAGGTGAGCCCGGCGCCAGCACAGGTCACGGTCACACCACTCACGGTTCCACCCATGGGTTGCAAGCCAAAGGTGCTCGTGCCGTCCGCGTTGAGGGTCATGGTGACGGTGGTGTTAATCCCCCCCGAGTTCTGCGTCGCAGTCCAACGGGCTACGAGCGGATTGCCTGCACACCCAGCGATCGCGAGGGTTGAAACGAGCGCGACGCTCAAACGCATTGCTGCTGCAAACTTCTTCATGATTTGACTCCTGTGTGACGCGAGCCCGCTCGTTGGCAGGCCTGCCGTCGCTGACTATCCTAAATTCGAAAACCGCGCGGACTTTGCCCGACTCCCACAGGTTTGCAATCCCTCCCGATTTTTCAGGGTATGCCCGCTCGCTCGGCGCCTGAGGTGCGTGCCTTCACCAGCGCCCGCACACTCAAGATCACCAGGCCGCTGAGCGCACCAAACGCAAACCCCGACAGGTGTGCCGTCTGAGAAATTCCCGGTGTAAATGTGTCAATCACCGCTTGTGCCGCGAAGGTAATCCCCACACCCACGAGCATACTCCGGCCGCTCCTGGCCCGCCGAAGCTCGCCCTTGAACAGCAGCACCACGCCCAGCGCACCGATGAGCGCAAAGATTGCACCCGAGGCGCCCACCAGAAGCATGGGGCGCAACGGATCGGCGAAGTGCATCACGGTCAGGCCGCTCGCGACTGTGGCCGAAACGTAGATAAGCACGAGCGCGATTCGCCCGTAAAAAGCCTCACAGAATCGCCCAAAGTGCCAGAGGGCTACCACGTTAAAAATCAAGTGGAGTGCGCCCGCGTGCAACAAACCGTGCGTCAGCAGCCGCCACGGCTCACTCCACGGGTCGAGCGAGCCCCCAACCAGCCCTCCGGATACGAACAAGTGCTCGGGATCAAGCGAATTTCCACGCAGAGTGACCCAAGCGTGGACCGCAAGGAGCAGCGCGCATTGCGCCGTGGTCAGCCACGCGATCGAGGCGCGGCCCTCGAGCGGCGCTGTCGCTGCAAGCTCGCGTTGCTCTGTGCGAAGGCGCACCACCAGCGACTCAAGCGCCGGCGAGCTCTGCGCGCGGGTCCGCGGTGGCACGGCTTCGAGTGTGCGCTCAAGCCCGCGCAGCGCCGCCGCCGAGAGGGTCGTGTCGCCCAAGCGCGCGCGCTCTTCAGTGAGCCATTTTGCAGCGCTCTGCGCGTCCCCCGTGACAAACGCGGCGACCGCGCGCACGGCCACGGGCACGCCCGGCGCGAGGTACGCTCTGAGCTCGCGCGACGCGGTCGTTGCGCCGTCCAGATCGCCTGCGTACGCCAAGACATATGCGACCAGCAGCGCGCGTCGGTCGGCGTTTTTGGTGCTCATGGTGGGGTCCATCGCGAGCACCTCGGCCACCGCGGTTGCGAGCGCGTCGGGAGACATGTCGATCAGCGCGACGCTCTGGAGATAGACCATGCCGAGGCCCTGACGCAACAGCTCCTCGCGCTCTTTGAGCGGAACAAACGCGTGGTAAACTTGCTGGATTTTTCCGAGGTTGTGCAGTCGGACGACGTCGAGGGTGTTGCGCGCGCTGGGGCTCCCGTTGGCGAGCGTGTCGAGCGTCGCGTCGTCGATGTCGGCGCCCTGTCTGAGCCTCAAGAGCGAAGGCAGCGTCGCCCTGAGGTGACGGGTCGCTTGCGACGGATGAAGCACCGCGAACAACGTGAGCCACAGTCGCGCCATCCGCGGTTGACCGACGCGCACCGCACGCAAGAACCACGCGTGCAACCGCAGCGGCGCGAAGAGCAAGAGCGTTAAGAGCGAGAAGCTCACGAGGCCCGCGTAGCCTCGCGTGCTGGGCACAACCGCGAGCGCGACCGACGGGACGGATATGCACCCAAGCGCGATCCACCAGTCCAAAGTCTGGCGAATCGGCGCAGACTTCCACAAGCGAAAGGCAAAGATGGTCACCGCGAGGGCGGTCGAGAACAAGAGCGGAAACAGCAGATCTTGAGCGGTCACGGGGTGAGATCGCCGAAGTTAGCACTCCCGCGCGATGCTCTTGCGTGACCAAGAGCGGCCCTCTCTGCGATGCTCCCGCGCCATGCTAAACGAAGACACCCTCCGCGCTCGCAGCGAGCACCTCTGGGAAAGCGAAATCATCAGTGAAATCACTGAGTATATTCGCATCCCTAACAAGTCCCCGATGTTCGACCGAGACTGGGCGAGCGCGGGACACATGGACCGCGCCGTGGCGCTCATCGAGACCTGGTGCCGCAAGCAAATGGCCCACATCCCAGGGCTCACCGTCGAGGTGGTTCGGCTCAAGCACCCAGACGGCAGCCCTCGCACACCGGTGATCTACATCGAGGCCCCGGCGACCGGTGACGCAGCCAAAGACGACGTAGTCTTGCTCTACGGCCACCTGGACAAGCAGCCCGAAATGACCGGCTGGCGCGAGGGTCTTGGCCCATGGATCCCTGTGCGCGAAGGAGACAAGCTGTACGGCCGCGGGGGCGCAGACGACGGCTACGCGGCGTTTGCCTCGCTGGCTGCGTTGCGGTTGCTTCAAGAGCAGGGCGCGACGCGTGTGCGCTGCGCGGTGCTCATCGAGGCGTGCGAAGAGAGCGGGAGCTTTGATCTCCCGGCGTACATCGAGCACTTGATGCCCCGAATTGGGACCCCTTCGCTTGTGGTCTGCCTGGATTCTGGCTGTGCAAACTACGACCAGCTCTGGATGACCACGAGCCTCCGCGGGTTGGTCGCCGGAGACCTCACGGTCAAAGTGCTCAACGAGGGCGTGCACTCGGGCGACGCGAGCGGGATCGTCGCGTCGAGCTTTCGCATCCAGCGCATGTTGCTCGAGCGAATTGAAGACATGGAGAGCGGCGTTGTCACCGTGGACGAGCTGCACACCGAGATCCCCGAGCAGAGGCAGCAGCAGGCCCAGGACGCGGCGCGCTCGTTGGGCTGGGAGATCTTCTCGAAGTTTCCGTTTGTGTCGGGCTCGATGCCCATGCAGAGCGACCTCAAGGACATGATCTTGGCCCGCACGTGGCGGCCGACGCTCTCGGTCACCGGGGTCGACGGGATGCCGCCCTTGCACAGCGCAGGCAACGTGCTGCGGCCGTACACCACGCTCAAATTGTCCATTCGCATCCCTCCGCGGGTGGACCCCGAGGTCGCCGCGAAGGCCGTCAAAGAGGTGCTCGAGGCAGACCCTCCCTACGGGAGCGAGGTCACATTCAATGCTGAAAAATCAGCGCCAGGATGGGACGCACCGCCGTTGGCCGACTGGCTCGGCAGCGCGCTCACGGGCGCATCGCAGACCTACTTTGGCCAGCGCTTTATGGCCATGGGCGAAGGCGGAACGATCCCCTTCATGGGCATGCTCGGCGAGCGGTTTCCGAGCGCACAGTTCTTGATCACCGGGGTGCTTGGGCCCGCGTCCAACGCGCACGGACCCAACGAGTTTTTGCACATCCCCACGGCGAAGAAGCTCACCTGCTGCGTGGCGCATGTGCTCGTCGCCCACGCCGCACGCGCGGTGTAAGTGTCCCGTACCCGGCGACGTCGCCGGGTCACTGCGCTCACGGGCGACAGAGGTGCGTCACTGCGTTGCACCGAGAGGTAAACAAGTCTGTCAACGGCCGAGGGCAATAGTCGGTCACTGTGCAATCAGGCATGCAAAATCCCTCGCGGACCTCTGTCTCACCCGGCACCGCGGGGACGCAAATGTACGGAGACGCGCCCATGGCCGCCGAGCGACACGAGACAAAGGGCTGGCTTGGGCTCCAGCTGTCCGGGAGCCTGCATCGCGCCACGCAGATGCCTATCAGAGGGTCGGTGAACAGCGCGCCGCCGAGCGAGAGACACTGACCTAGGTTTCCGCACGAGCGAATATCCCGCGTGTCGCACTTAGCCGAACAGTAGCCCCCAGGGAGGCTCGTCCCGAGTCGCAGCGTAGGGCCAATGCACTCAGGTGCAGGAGCTCCGGTGGCACGCCCAGAGAGCTGACATGCAGCACCTACGCTGCAGGGCTGCGCGATCGCGAGCGGAGCGCACGGCCCGGTCCCACCGGTCGCGGGACAGCAGTAAATTCCCAGGCGACACGAGTAGGTCGAGGGACACTGCCCGGCGCCGTCACAGCGCAGCGAGCCATCGGTTGTAGGCGTGATCGTGCTGGGCGCGGGGCACTGCAGCGCGGTGCTCTCGGGCGGACAACAGCGGCCCCAGCGGCATGCATACCCCTGCGCGCAGTTGCCCTCTTCGCAGGCCACAGCGCCCGTCTGTCGCCCAGGGACCAGCGCCTCTGCCGGGCACACCGTGAGGCTGCTCATGGGCGGACAACACTGACCCCAGCGACACGCATACCCCTGCTCGCAGTTGTCCTCTGCGCCACACCGAAGGCTCCCGGTTTGTCGCCCGGGCAAGAGCCCTTCGCTGGGGCACTGCGTCAGCGAGCTCTCTTCGGGGCAGCACACGCCCCATCGCGCGACCTGCCCAGGAGGACACTCGCCCCGGGCCCCCGCTTCGATCGTGCGCGAGGGGTCGAGGACGGGCAGCCCGCAGCCCGTGATCGCAAGAAATACCGCAGTAATTCCCAGCTCAAACTGCATCTTCGAGAGACTCAAAACGCACCTCCCACGGTCACCATCGCGCCGCCCCGGGTGGGCATCACGCTCGCGGTTCTCACGAGCTCTTCGCGACGCTGACCGGGTCCACGCGCGATGAGCCACGCCGTCCCGACGCCGACAAACGCTCCGGCTGCGACGCCAAACGCGATCGCCGTGTTTGCTTCGTCACGCGAGGCAAAATAAGCGTTCGTGAGCTCGCTGCTCCACACGGTAGCCGCTTGGACGCGCGCACGATCGTTCACGGACGACACGCCCTGCCAGATCGAGAATCCACCCAGGACCCCAGCCACACCCATCAAGACCCAAGGCGCGACCGTATCGAGGGTGCGGTGCTCGTAGCGAACAAGTGTGCGCAAAGATAGCAGAGAATTTTCAGCCAATCCTGCCTCGACCGCCGGCGCTGTTTGGGGCGGGACAGACGACGGGCTAGGCACCGAGACTGCCTGCGCGGGAGAAGCCGACGCACCCGCCGCACAGCGAGCCGCAGCCTCTGCTCCCTCGCGCTCGAGTATCCCTTGGAGAGCCACCATGCGCGCGTCGATCGCGACAAGGTCTACGCCCTGCAAATTAGCTCGCCGAAACACCTCGAAGTCTCTGAGCGCGCGTGCGTGATTGCCCGCCGCGTCCCAGGCCCGCGCGGCGTTGTAGAGCAGCTCCACTTGTCCGCTGAGGGCATGGACACGCTCGAACTCTGCCGCGGCGTCTGCGTACTGCCTCGCCTCGAAGAACGCGGTCCCCGCTCGAAAGTGCGCGCTCGCGAGGTTGTCGCGCTCGGCAGGCGAGAGCGGCTGCGCATAGCTCTGCACAGCGACGGAGCACATCCCCAAGGCCACCATGGATGCACTCAAACGCATCCGGACACGTCCAATCATCACCCGCCGAGCTTACCCTAACCGTGAAGCGCTACGGACGTTTCTCGAGGGTAGACGATACCCGATCCCTTCGTGGGTGACCTCTCTCGTGCATCCGTCAAGACCTCTCGCCCATGAGGCTTGTTGACAAAGGCATTTCGCAAAGTGCCAAAGAACTGTCAGGTCGCTGGTCAAGACGCAACGAGCGGGTTGGCCTTGTGGCCCGAGGCGGGGCCGCTCGTGGTGACCTGCCGATACACACCGAAGCACTTAGCCAAGAGATTGGCCGAGCGACAGACACTCCCGCAGCGATTTCAACGGCGTTTTGACAGGGTCTCAAAGCGGACGAACCGTTCATCTCTGCTTCGCGCCTTTGACGCTGCCCTAGAACAACGGAGATTCGATTGTAATTCACAGCTATTCAATCGCGGCAATCTATTGAAATTAATGCGTTTTTCTTGCTTCGATTTCTTGAGATCCCGCCGAGAGTGCGTAGCGTTTTACCCATGAAGACCCATGGGGAGCCACGGCAGACCAAGCGCCCACCACGCGCCTTGGCGATCGCTGCACTGAGTTTGCTTACTTGCACCTGCGGGCCGAGCCTCCGCACCGACGGCCCGCCGGTGTACGTCGGCCACATTGAGGGCAGCGACGCGCTCATCGCCATTGTCGCCGACGAGGGCACCCTCGTGGCGTACACGTGCGGGGGCACGCGCTCGTGGGAGACCCACACGGGCTGGTTTCATCCCGTGCTGCCCGTAGACGGCCTCTCAGGCGCCACACAGACCATCCCAGTCACGCGCTCCGCGCGCGGCCTACAGCTCACGGGATCGATCGAGCCCACGAGCGCCTCGGGCACGCTGCAGCTGTCCGACGGCGCCACCGTCCCTTGGCGAGCCCAACGCGCAGACCCGTCACGCGGCGCGGGCTTCTTTACGATCAGCGACGGGGGCGAGCTCTCGGGACTCATCGTCGCCAATGACGGAGCGGTCGCAGGAGTACGTGTCGGCATCGGCGCAGACGACACCCGGACTCCCACGCCGATCGCAGCGACGCCGCCAAGCAACAGCGGCACTGCAGTCACCGGGCGTGTCACGATCGGCACGCAGTCGGGCGTCCCGATTTCGCTCCAGCCCACCGTGCAAGGCCGACTCGTGCAGGTCCAACGCGCCGCTCCGACCATCGTGGTCCTGCTGCACGGCGTGACCAGCGTGGGCGATCAAGCCAAGCTCGAGAACGGTCGGCTCACCCTCGATGACGACCTCACCGAGGTCCAGCGTGTACGCAACACGCCGGTGATCAAGCCGCACCCGGGCACACGAATGCACGCGCGCTCGTACTGGACCGCGCCCTTCGTTTCGGGACTGCTGACGGGACGACCGGACAACGCGTTGTTCACCCTGGGCTCGGGAACGAACATCACAGGGCCTGCATTTTTGCACGCAGACACAGCGGCGGACATCACCGCAACGGTGGCCACCGCGGCGCCTCCTCCTGGCGACTGTGACCTCAATGACCTCATCGTGAATCAGGTGCCGAGCACCGCGGTGCCTGTGGCCGGTCTTCCGCCGCAAGCACCGAGGCTCTCGCTCTTGCTTGGGCACCGCGACGGCAAGCTGCCGCTGATGGTGCAAGTAATGAACGCGACCGACCAAGTCTATCGCTGCGTCGACCTCTTTCGCACACGCTACCGAGTCGAGCCTGCCCTAGTCTTTGTCGGTCACAGCGGCGGCGGTTTGGTCATCCGCGGGATCCTCTCAAACCCGTCGCGGGCCTCGCTAGTCGCCGCGGGCGCAATCGATTCGGCGACACCCAATCACCTGCACTATGACCGCGCGAACATCGACGGAGACCCGCTCAGCACACGTCAAAAAATGTCTTTTTTGCGCGATCGCGCGATGTACGCGGTGACCTTGGCGACGCCACACCAAGGGAGCCCCTTCGCCGATTTTGCAGCGCGCGCGCGGCCCGAGGTCGAGCGTGTTCGACAGTGGCTCATCGCTGGCGCAGGGGCAGACTTTGGTCGCTTCAATGTGCCTCCGGTCTTGGCTACAAGTGTTCAAGCGCTAGGCTCTGCAGGGGTGATTCTGTCGCCCCAAGCGCCCATCAATGGCGTGCTCGAGTCCGCCGAATCAACCACCCGCCGCGCCAGCGCCGAGCTCCTCGCGGTGATCGATGGCTTTGTCAAACCTGCCTACGACGACAACCCCATTACCATCGAGCTCGCGAGCGCGCGTTGGCGCGCTTTTAACCGCGGAGCCCTCCACCCACAGGCCGCCCGCCGTGGCCCGAGCAGCCCAATCCCAGGCGCCGCCGGAGCGCTCGTCCCGATCTACACGGCGGGTGCTCGAGCAGCCGGAAGCGACGTACTAGACTCGATGGATGTCAGCGAAATCGCTCGTGGAATGACGGCGATCTCGACCCGGTCCATGCCACGACGCTCGCGCTTTTGGCTCATGGGGCTGACCTTCGTCGACCAGCTCATGCGTGGATACGGCGGGATCCCCATGGCACCCCGGCCACTCGCTTCACAGCTCGATCGCGTCAACGCGACGGGCTGGTTTGCAGAAGGCACCGCGATGTACGCGCGTCGCAGCCCTGTGCTCGATGCCACGTTTCGCGCGGTCTACGGACTCAGCGGCGCGCGCGATGTCGACAATCTCTTGCGTTGGCTCAGCAACGAGACCGGCACGCGGCTTAACCAAGCCTCGTTTGTCGCCCCCGTCTATTTGTCTCGCACCTGGGAGGTCCTCGATCGACCCACGACGTTTCCGGTCCCCGCGCTGCGATGCACCGCGAACGACGGGGTCGTCCTCGAGCTCGCGTTTGATTACACCCCCATGATCACGGCCCTGGTCTCAAGCTTTGGCACGATGGACGCTGCACTCAGGGCGCTCGCGAACCAAGATTTCTCAGCCCTGATGACCCGCTTCGAGAACACAGGCGGCGCGCTCGCGAACGTCGTCCCAAACCTTCGCGCAGACTTTGACACGCTGTTTCGCGCGGCAACGCGCCCCGAGTGCGTCGACCCCGGACGTTGGCGACTCGCGACGGCCATGCGCACGATCGCGCTGCCGCTGCCCACCGAGACAACAAACACCGCGAGCGATGGCCTCGTCGATCACGACGGCTTCGTACTCTATGAGTCTGCGCACGGCGTGACCCTCGGTCGCGACGGAACCGACGGCATGCCCCTCACCCTCGAGTTCTTCGACCACACACGGCTCGATGACACAAGCACTGGGACCCCGACGCCGGGCAGCTGGTATCGACGCTACACCAGCGCGCTTGAGCCGTTTAATCACGAGATCCAGCGCTTCGAGACCGGCCAGTGGGTCTTCACAAACCTGCTCGCGCGCAGCCCCGGACCGCTCCCCGCCATCGCGGGTGAGCTCAGCGTGTTCGCCTCACCCTGAGAGTCCGTCGCCCCCAACCCGGCGACGTCGCCGGGTGGTAGAGCATCACTGGTTACCGGGGCGCGTGCTCCACGCTTGGCCACTGAAATTGCCACACGGACGCAGCTCCACCTGGTTGTTACGCGGGCCGCCATTGACCACGTCGAGACACATGTTTGCGCCCCTAAAATCTGTGGTCAACCGGAGCGAACCGTTGGACTGCGCAGCCAGCCTCCAGTTTTGACCCGAGAAGTTGCCACACGGGCGCAGCTCGATCTGATTGCTCTCTGGCCCGCCGTTGATCACGTCGAGGCACATGGTCGCGCCCCTAAAGGCCGTCGTCATGCGGGTCGCGCCGTTGGGCTGCGGCTCCATGTGCCACTGTTGCCCAGAATAATTGCCACACGGACGAAGCTCCGCGTGGTTGTTACGCGGGCCGCCGTTGACCACATCAAGACACATGTTCGCGCCCCTAAACGCGGTCGTCATGCGCTGAAAACCCAGCGAGCCTGAGGGCTGTGGCTGCACTTGCGGCGGTGGCTGAATTTGCACCTGTAGCTGCTGTGGCTGGACGGCCTGCGCACCCACACAACCGCAGACCGACATCCGGCCCTGAATCGTGGTGGACCACTGGCCGTTCCACTGCATGCCCTGGCCGCCACAGACGCTGGGACAACGTCGCTGCGCGTGGCCCTGATTCCAAATCGGACCCGCTTCGACGTTGCGTGAGGCAGGTGCTGCCACAGGCTGCGCGATCACAGGCTGCGCGATCACAGGCTGCGCCGGAGCATCGCAGCCGCAGACAGACATCCGACCCGGGACGGTAGTCCGCCACTGGTTGTTCCACTGCATGTTGCGGGATGAGCACACCTGCGGACAGCGACGCGCGGCGTCACCGTTGTTCCAAATGGGGCCCGCGGCGACGTCGACAGCGAGCGCGCTGCTCGAAGCCAAGAGCACTACGGCTGCGCTGAGAATTCCGCGCACAGTGAGCACGCTCCTTTGGATCCTATGGCCTCGAACACTCATTGAAATCTCTGTCTCCTGGATGGATGGTTGTCAGGGTGGAGCGCAACAGCACTACCATTGGATCTCGGATCGCCTCGCCTCAATCGACCACGTGGTCACACTTTTGATAAGCGAATTGGGCCGCCGATCGCGTAGGGCATCGCGAGGTGAGCGCGTTGGACGTACGCAGCGCTGCGTCTATGCACTCGGGCCCCCATCACGGACACGACCATCCCGGCGACGTCGCCGGGTTCGCTCTCCCGGGGCATGCCGAGGCACTCGCGCATCCGTACACAACCACGCTACGCTCGCTCACCCCAATGAGCCAAACATCGCGCTGGATCTCGCTCTCTCTTGTGCTGTCAGCGTGCTCGCCTTCGCTGAGCGAGACCGACGCTTCGACCGCGGACTCGGGCCCCCTTCGCGAGGACGTCTCGCTGTCATCCGATGCAGAAGCTGCTGTTTTTGCAGACGGATCCATCGACACGCCCTCGCCACAGGACGCGACCACCGCGTCTGACGCGGGCCCACAGAGCGACAGCGCGCCCACATCCGACGTACCCGGCGACGTACCCGGCGACGTCGCCGTGTCGCCCGGAAGCTCTCCCACGATCGCTGGCTGCCGGATGCTCCCGCCCGACAACGCGCTCAACCAAGACATCTCACGCGCACCGTTGCACCCGCAGTCGGCGACCTACATCGCGGCGATGAACCCCACGCGCGCGATGCACGCCGACTGGGGCGACTGGTCCACGAATCACTACGGAATTCCCTGGCAAACCGGCATGGGCGCCGCGCCCGTCGCGATGCAATGGACCACCTCATGGGGCCCGCGCGAGAGCGAGATGCGGCCCTGTCCCGGTGGCATGGGCGCGTTTTGCTATCCCATCGCGACCAGCGCGCGCATCGAGGGCGGGCCCTCAGCGTCCGCCGCAAGCGATCGACATGTGCTCTATCTCGACCGCGCAGGGGCCCCCAACAATTGCACGCTGTACGAGCTCTACAACGCGCAAAACTTCACCTCGCCTCCATGGCGCGCGGCCAACGGCGCCATCTTTGATCTCTCGACCAACGCCCTGCGCATGGACCAATGGACGAGCGCGGACGCGGCAGGGCTCCCGATTTTGCCAACGATCGTGCGCGTCGACGAGGTGCTCGAGGGGGCCATTCGCCACGCGATTCGCTTTACGATGGCGCGCACGGGGCGAGCGTTTATTCACCCAGCGACGCACGCCGCGGGCACCGCTGGGACCAACCTGCCGCCCATGGGCCTCCGGCTCAGGCTTCGCGCAGCCTTCGACGACAGCCGGCTCACGCCAGCCACACGCGTGATCATCCGCGCGATGAAGACCTACGGGATCATCCTGGCTGACAACGGCTCAGACTGGTTCATCACTGGCGACTCAGACGACCGCTGGAGCCCACTGATCAACGAGATCAACCGAGGACTCGGCAGCGTTCGTGGGATGGACTTCGAGGTCGTCAACACAGGTCCCACCATCCCGCAGGGCTAGACCCTTACGGGCGCGTCTGTTCCTCAAGACTCCGCACCGCGGCGTCAAGCCATCTCAGGTTGATCGTGCGCTCAGAGACCTCCGCGTAGGACGCATTGCCTCTGGGCAATGGCTGCAAATTCACAAGCGAAAGATGCACACACAGGTTCGTCGTGCAGCCCGATGCGCTCGCGTCATGTACGTACAGCTCGCTCTGGGGCGCGTGCCGCACAGCGCTCGCTCGCATCCACGCAGCGCTCAGCCCTGTGAGCCCGCGCTCGCGGTCTTCGCCCATCGCAAACACGATGCGCGCAAGCCCCGACACACTCCCTGCCGAGAGACTCCGCTCGGGATCGCTCGGGACCGAAGGGTCTCCGTCCAGGTCCACGTAGACCACACGCCCGTCAAGCGCCCTGTGCTGCGAAGGCCGCTGCCGAAACGCGCGATCAAACATCGTCGCCGCGACGTGTGCGCCGCTTGAGTGCGCGACGACCCACACCTTCGCAGCAGGCCCGTGCCTCTCGGCGTGCGAAACGAGCCTCGCCAAGAGCACGTCGACCCCCAGCTCTTTGCTGCGAAAATCCACGTCCAATGGCCCCTCGACCGCCACCAACGTCGCGTCGTTGAGCATCCCTGGTCGCGCACGAACCACCGCCTCTGCCCACGCCCGGACCGAAGCATCCGTGATGCGCCAGCCGCCCATGAGCACCAACACCGTGGGGCTCTCGCCCTCGCGCACCGACATCCCTCGCGCCAGGGCCGTCCACGAGGACACCCGCCGCACAGCGCGCTGAGCGTCTGCGCGACCCACGACGTCGAGAGGCACCGCGTGAGGGACATCCTCGCGAGACGTGTTGGCGTCTATCGTATGCAATCGAGCAGTGATTTGACTGGGTTTGCAACACATCAAGGCAGAGACCCCGGCGAGCGCGAGCCAGCGACTCAGTGACATTCGAGGTGGCCTAGGTCTACAAAGCGGTCCCCTGCGACGGGCACAAACTCGTACTCCATCAGGCCCTCTCGGAGCGTCATTTTGAGCACGCCGTGCGAAGTAATATCTCGCGCGACGCCGCCACGAACGAGTGTCGAAAACGTGCGAAGCCCAGCGCCGCCAGTGCCCACAATGAGCTGACGAATTCCTCGCATGGGGTCGACCTCTCCCATCGCATTGAGCGGAGCAAATCGCTCGTAATCGTGCTCGTGGCCGACCAGAATCACGTCCGCGTTGGCCTCTTGGAGCGCAGTCCAAAACGCCCCGTACGACGTGCTGCTCCCGTGCTGCCCCGATGAAAACCTCGGGTGATGCCAGTAGGCCAGCGTGCATCGCGTCGGGTGCATCCGAAGGTCCTCACGCAGCCACCGCTCTTGCGGAGAGCCCGCGCCGCAACCACCCACCTCGCTGCAGTTCGAGTTGAGCACGACCGCATGCCAGCTCCCGATTTCGTAGCTGTAGTACCCACGCATGCGATCGCCCGCGGACGCGCCAAAGTAGTCAAAGTAGGGCCCCGCACCAGGGCTGCCGTACTCGTGATTGCCCACCGCGGGGCGCGCGCGTGCGCGATGTCGACCCCACGAGGGATTAAAACAGTCGCGAAATTCAGCGGTGGTTCCGTTGTTGTACACCGTGTCACCCAAGAGCAGCGCGGGCCCAGCGATGCCGTCCGCGACCAAGCTCGTGGCCTCGTCAAAACGAGAACCACACACGGCGATGTCGCCGACCGCGAGAGCCGTCGGGTCCCCCGAGGTGTCCACCACCGCGCGACGCACCGAGAGCTCGAGATCAAACGAGAGATCCGAGCTCGTGGCCGCGGCTTGATGAAGCTCGACCGCAAGCACGTTGCGCCCCTCGACAAAGCCCCCTGCGGCGAGGCTCGCGAACACAAAGAGTGACTCGTCATCGCCTCCCACGGTGCTCGAAGCGAGGGTCCCCGAAGAGATCATTCCAGCAGGCATATTGCTGCGAAAAACCTCGCTCCCGTTGAGAAACACCACCGCGCCATCGTCTCGCCGGAGCCTCAACTGCACTTGGCGAATCGCGCCCGCGTCGCGCACCAAAAACTCACGCCGAAAGTACGTCGTGATGGCCCTTCGCATCGGGTCCGGTCCCGCGCGAACCACCGTGCGCTCATCGCCGTTGCCATACCCCAACGGCGCGCCACCCTCACGCCACGCGCTGTCATCCACCATGCGCTCCATCCAGCGCGACCCTGGGACCATCCCATCGTCGAGATAACGCCACACGCTCGCGCTCTGGACCAAGGTCTCGATGGGCCGCCCCGGCGCGGGGATCATCGCATCGGGCGCAGCGTCGATCGCACCCGCGTCCAACACCGCGGTATCCCCAACCGCAGCGTCCGCACCCGCGTCCGACGAATCCTCACGCGCGACTGTGTCCGTCGGCGAGGGCCCCGTGTCGTGCGCATCGAGCGCGGCGGCGATGTCCTCGGCGCTCGCGCCGTCGCCTGCGTCACTCGGCTCCATCGGCCCGGCGCAGGACGCAACGAGCAATAAAATTGCAGCAGCTTGCACAACGTGAACGCGCATGACCTCGAAGCGTACACCCTGTGCGATCCTCGCGCGCATGGTGAGCGACTACGACCCCTTTGAGCCGCCGTGTGCCCTGGACGACCTCGGGGCGATCTGCCGCGCGATGTTTCCGCATCGCAACACGTGGAGCACGTGGCGCATCGCCGACGAGCCTGACGCGGTTCGTTGCAACGACGGCTGGCCCACCGTCACCCTCACGTTCGAGCGCACCGACGAACCCAGCGACCGCGTCACCCAAGCGACCGTGGTTCTGGCCGGAGCAGGCGATCGCCCGCCGACACCATCGCCCGCACGCCTTCGTGAATTTTTACAGGGATTTATCGATTTTACAGATCTCATTGAGGGCCACGATCGCGCGCGCTTCGCGCGGCTCAGTCCCGCGCTCTGGGTGCCCACGAAGCTCTTGGATCGACGCAAGGCCAAGAGCGCCGAAGACTTCACAGCCCTGTTCGCCAAGCACCACAAGCTCACCGCCGAGACCGACGGCGCGTGGCTCTCGTGCAGTGCCCTCGAAGCGATGGTCCGGCCGATGATGCCCTGCCGCGAGGGCGCCTTCGAAATCAGTTTGGTCAAAGAAAACGCAGTACAAGAACACGAAGGCTCTCTCTCGCTCACGATCTGGCTTATCGTGTACGACAAGCACGAGACTACGGACGAGTGGCAGATCCGAAACCTCAAAGAGCAGTCGGTGTACGCGGTCCCCGAGACCGCTCGCAGAGACCCTGAGCGCGTGCGCGCGTACCTCGAAGGCACGCTCGACGGGTTCAGGGCCTTTGCACAACAGCGCGCACATACCGATGAGCTCGATTGCAGTATGCCCTGCGATTTGATTGATCCAGGGCTCCTCAAGCTGACGCGACCGCAGACCCGCGAGGACTTTTTTCGAGCGTACTGTCGCCGTCGCAAACTCACGGTGGACTAGTCTCGCCCGCACATGCCAACGCTCTCTCGTACGCTCGCGCTCTCTCTTTGGCTCACCGCGTGTGCCGCGACCACCACCTCGGTGCCTCCGACCCAACACACCGCGGGGCCACGGTGCGAAGGCACCATCGTGGCCCCTGATTCGCTGGTCCCCGTGGTCGACGAGCCGCTCTTGGCCTCCTCCCTGGGGCAAATCAACGAGGGAAAACTCTGCCAAGGCCGCACCTATCGTGCCCTCACCCCGGTCCGCGTCTACCGCCTCTGGAACCGCGCGCAGAGCTACACCCAGCTCGGCCGCTGGTGGACCTTTGAGCGCCCTCACGGCCCTGTAGAAGCCCTGCGCGCATCGCTCGAAGTGTGCCCCGAATGGAGCCCCCTCGATGTCCTCAGCGAGTGCACCCTCACGGCGGGCTCGCACGTCGTCGTGGGCACAGGACAGAGCGCTCAGTGCCAATCCAATGTGCACTACAACATCTCTGCGGTACCTCAGGTCTACATCCCCAACGACACGCGCGCGACCCCAGCGCAGGTGTACGTGACCGACTGCCGAGAGCTCTCTCCCTGGCCCGAGACCCCGTAACAAAAGTCTCAATCGGACAGCGAAATCACTGCACTAGCGAGAGCAATACGTCTGCGGCCCCGTGGCCCCATAGCGCGTCTCGAACCACATCCAGACCGAAGACATCTCGGGCAACAGGCTCGCCGGCGTCGTGTAGCGGATCTCATGGGCCGGATCACTCGTGCGCAAACGCACCGTGACAACCGGATAGCAATCGATCGAGGTGCCTCGGTGCGGGAGCATCGAGACCGAGGTCCGAGTCCAGCGATCAAAGAGATCGTCCACGTCGGCCACGCTCACACGCTCGGCGCGAGAGGGAGGCATCGACAGCGCTTCGTCCAGCGAAAACCCTGTCCGATTCTCCCAGAAGCGCACGCTCCCGTCGCCGCTCACCATCACCGCAGGCCCCCACCCCGCGAAGCCTCCAGGCGACTGCCACACCATCACCGCGTTCGCATAGCGCGCAGAGGTCATCGCGTCACTCGCGTCACTCGCGTCACTCCCTGCATCCACACGCGGACACGTCCCAAGGCTTCTCCACCGGACACTCGGCTGGCACGCGCTCGGGATCTGCAAAGAGGTCCCCTCGCAAGTGCAAAATTCTCCCACCGTCGGGAGCGACTCGCAGCCACGGCTCACGCAGGTTCCACGGGTATTTTCGCAGCCCATAGTGAACTCGCAGTAGGTCCCCATCGCGCACTCTGCGCTGCTCGCACACCCACGCGACGCGTCCATCGTGGCCGCATCGATCGCGACATCCGACGTGCTCGCATCGCGCGCGACGTCCGAGGTGACAACGTCCGTCACAACATCTCGCCCCGAATCACTGGACGCATCTGGCACCACCGAGTCTCCACAGCCCACGACAATCGCCGCGCCAAAACACAGGGTCCAGAGGCCACTGCGACGCACTCTGGCACAGCTCGTACGCTCACTTGCATCCATACGCACTACCCTCGCACGCCCCGTGCCAGCGTGCGACGACGCGAGGGCGCAAGGGCCAAGACTCTCACCGTCCAACGCGAGCGGGCTAGCGCGGACGAACGCCTGCTTCGAGCTCGTCCACCACTTGTTTGGCCGTCGACAGGCTCGCGCCCGTGACCGCGCGATAAGCTTGAATTGCCTGGATTTTGTCGCCCTTCGCCAGCCACTTCAGCGCCTCGGTGACCTCCGCGGGCGGGCCAGGCTCTACGTCGGGGAGACCCACATGCGCCATCACCCGCGCGAGCTTGCGCTGGAGCGCCGCCACCTGCTGTTCGAGTGCAAAAATCCTGCTTCGATCATCCATCACACACCTTCGCTCTCGTCGCGAGCCCCGCGACCCAACAGCGCATCATGAACCCGTGCAAACACCCTCGGGAGCAACAAGAACCCCGCGTGAGTCACTCCCTCAAGACAGATCGACTCGGCCCCCTCAAGGGTCGCCGTCGACGCGGGCAAGATCACCACATCGCTCTCGCTGTACACGCACACCAACCGCGGCATGGTGGGAGGTCCGGGCCACGGCGACTGCGCTCTCAGTCTCTCAAAAAGCGCCGATCCCGGTCGCAGCGATCGCACGCGCCCGGTGTCTGCAAAGCGCGCGATGTGCGTCCCACGGTGAGGCGTCCCCAAGGTGAGCAAGGTCCGAACGCGCCGCGCAAACGCAGGGTCCTCAAGCGCCACGCGCGAGACCACGCCGCCCATCGAGTGCGCGACCAAGTCCACCCGCACCTCGGGATCGTCACTCAACCCGTTGACCTCGAGGATCACCGCGATCTGCTCACGAAGCCTCGCACCGACTTCGTCTAAGTCCTGCGAATCTCCTAACGAAACCGAGTAAGAGCGCGTGCGACCGAAGAGCTTGAGCGCCTCGCGCATGAGCGCAAAATTGGCCCGATGCCCACCCAGCCCGTGCACAAACACAAGCACCGGATGCCCGTCGTCCGCGCGCGCGACAAAGTCCTCGTCTCGCGCCGAGAACATGGTGAGTCCAAGCACTGGCAGCTCAGCCATGTGCCTCCGCACATCGGGGTCAATCGCGCGGTATCCCTGCGCGCTCTTGCGCCCTAGCCAGAGCGCCCCGCGCGCGACCGAGCGGCCCACCATCGCGAGCCCTCCAAGCATCGCTGTGCCCACGCGCTTGGCCGTCTGCGGGTCCACCTCTCCCGCCACCGGTGGCTGGACCTCGTCGGGCGCGGGCGGCTCTTTCTCGGGGGTCTGCAGCTCGGGTCCTTCTTTGTCAGGTCGATCGCTCATAGCGTCGGCAGCGTACGCCTCTCGCGCCCGCCGCGCGACACGTTGCGTTTGACACTTGTGCACAGCAACGGTAGCCGTCGCGCTCACGCGATTCTTCACTCTGCCACTCTGGACACGCTTCATGGCCGATACGCCCGACACGCCCGATTCGCCCGCAAGGCCCCCCTCTCGCCGCCCGCTCTCGCCCTATCACGACGCCCCCAAGCTGCCGACCGAACCCATCACGATCGGCGACATCGTGAAGGGCGACGGGCCAGTGATGCTTGAGATCGGCCCAGGTCGCGGACGCTTCGCGCTTGAGTTCTGCGCAGCTCGCCCTGATTGGCGTGTCCTCGCGATCGAAATTCGACGCAAATCGTCCCACATTCTCGACGCACGCATGCGCGCACGTGGGTGGTCCGAGCGCGCCCGATGCTTCGCGGACGACGCACGCGAAGTGCTCCCTCGCATCGGCCCCGACGGCTCGGTCGACGCCGCGGCGATCCACTTTCCCGATCCCTGGTGGAAAGCCCGCCACAACAAGCGCTTGGTCGTCACCGACGCCCTCGTCCCCGAGCTCGCACGCTTGGTGCGACCCGGAGGCCTGGTGCTCGTGCAGACCGACGTCCCCCACCGCGCCGAGGCGTACTACCCACGCTTCGCAGAGCACCCCGCGTTTGAGAGCCTCGGCAATCCCTACGTCGACGACAGCCCCTTTGCGCCCGCACGATCCAACCGCGAGGCCATCGCCATCGTCGACGGACTGCCAGTCTATCGCATGGTCTTTCGCCGCAAATAAGCCCGCAGACTACGCACAAGCGGCCACGGCTGCGGCGTAGTCAATTCGGCCCTCTAAGAGCGCCTTGCCCAGCACGCACGACGCGATCACGCCCTCGCGTGCGAGCGACAAGAGATGTTCGAGCGAGCCCACGCCGCCGCTGGCGATCACCTCGTGTCCGTCGACTGCGCGCGCGATCGCGACCGTGGCGGCGACGTTGGGTCCCACACCGGTCCCATCGCGCGCGACGTCTGTGTAGAGCACCGCACACGCACCCAGCGCCACGCTCTCGGCCGCGAGGTCCACGGCGCGCACAGTGGTCGCCTCGGTCCATCCGTGCGTCGTGACGAGCCCGTCGCGCGCGTCCACCGCGACCACGACCGAGAACGCTCGACAGGCCTCACGCAAGAACGCTTTGTCGCGCACCGCCGCGGTGCCCAAGACCACACGCTCGACGCCCAGCGAGACATAGGCTTCGGCCTGCGCAAGTGAGCGAATTCCGCCGCCAACTTGCACCGACGCCCCGGTCTCGCGCACCACGCGCGCGATCAATTCAGCCTGCGTCGCCCGACCCTCCCGCGCGCCGTCGAGGTCCACGATGTGCACACGCGTCGCGCCCTGTGAAACGTAGTCGGCGACGAGCGCTACAGGGTCCACAGGATACTCGGTCACTTGTGCATAGTCGCCTTTGTGCAATCGCACGACGCGGCCGCCCAACAAGTCCATCGCGGGATAAAGCTTCATGACATCCATGCCTCTGGGTCTCTAGACAGCGAGCCAACGGAGCAGACACTGCTGCCCAGCGCGCTGTGATTTTTCTGGGTGAAATTGCACAGCAAACACGTGATCTCGCGCCACTGCAGAGACAAAGTCTTCGCCATGCTCGGTCCGCGCAGCGATCACGGACGGGTCGCTCGGTCGCACCACATACGAGTGAACGAAGTAGTACCAAGCGTCGTCGCCGATGAGCGCGCGGTGAGCCGACTCGGTGCGCGCGATGTTCCAGCCCATGTGCGGGATCTTGACGGCGCACCCTCGTGTGTCGACACGTCCCTCGGGCAGACGCACGACATCGCCCTGCAAATACGCAAGCCCTTGCGCACCAGGAGCTTCGTCACTGCGCTCAAAGAGCACCTGCATCCCTAGGCACATCCCGAGATACGGGACCCCTCGCGCGAGGGACTCATCAAGCGCCTGCCTCAGGGCCTGGCCCTCAGCATCCAGCGCTCTCACACAATCACCAAACGCCCCTTGCCCCGGAAACACAACCCGCGACGCCTGCACAATCACAGCCGGATCTCGCGTGACACGCAGCGCTCCCTCGGGCACCCCTGCGGCGACTAGCGCGCGCGCGACAGAGCGCAAGTTTCCACTGCCCGCGTCAATCAACGCGATCATTCGGTCAGCGTCCCCTTGGTGCTCGGAAGCTCAGTCCCCTCAACGCGCACAGCGTCTCGCAACGCACGCGCGAGACACTTAAAACTGCACTCGACAATGTGATGCAGGTTCTCTCCCTCAATCTTGCGCACATGAAGATTGCACTGCGCCCCACGCGCGAAGCCCTCGAAAAAGACCTCGGCGAGCTCCACATCAAACGTCCCCAATTTTGCTTTGGGAAGAGACAATCGCTGCACAAAATACGTCCGCCCCGAGAGATCCAGCGCGACCTGACAGAGCGCCTCGTCCATCGGCAAGGTCGCCTCGCCGTACCGCCGAATCCCACGCTTGTCTCCAAGCGCATCCGCGATCGCGCGCCCAATCACAATCGCCAGATCCTCGGTCGTATGGTGCCCGTCGATCTCAACGTCCCCGCGGGCACGCACCGTGAGATCCAAGCCTCCATGGCGCCCCAGCTGCTCGACCATGTGTGACAAAAACGCGATCGGCGTCTCGATGTCACAACGCCCGGTCCCGTCCAAATCGACGGTGACCTCAATCGCCGTCTCACGCGTCTCGCGCCGCACCGTCGCTCTTCGTACCATCACCGTCGCCCAGTCCTTTGTCACGCAGACCCAACTCGAACGCCGCCGTTGTAACACGCACACTCTTCGCGACAACGCCCACCGTAGCGTCACCAAACTCAGCCAGACCGAGCAGCA
Source organism: Deltaproteobacteria bacterium (assembly GCA_030694465.1). GTDB lineage: Bacteria > Myxococcota_A > Polyangia > Polyangiales > JAUXYJ01. Next base: position 488,059 of record JAUXYJ010000023.1, read on the forward strand.
CACAAACCCCGCAGCGATCATGCACTGAATAGCCATTCAGCGCGGCCCGCTTGCCCTTGCAACAAGGCACTTCTCAGCCCACCATCGCGGCCCTCACATGACCGACAGCACCGGCCACAACCGCGCCGTTCTTCGCGCACCCCGCGCACGACGGACCGTCGCCATCACTGGCGCAGACAGCTTTCTGGGGCGCAATCTCATCGGGTTGCTCGAAGACGATGACCGCATCGGGCGCATCGTCGCGCTCGACATCGAGCAGCCGCCCACCGCCGGACGCAAGACACGGTACTACCGCGTGGATCTCACGCAGCCCACCGTCGACAGCCGCATCGCAGAGATCCTCGGCGCCGAGGGCGTAGACACCCTGTTGCACCTCGCGTTTTTGGCCTCGCCTGGCTACGCCAGCGCGTGGGCCCATGAGCTCGAGTCCGTCGGCACCATGCACGTGCTCAACGCCTGCAGAGAGCGCCCAGTTCACAAATTTGTGCTCTGGTCGCAGACCCTTCTGTACGGCGCGCTCCCGACCAACCCCAACTTTCTCACCGAGAAGCACCCGCTCCGCGGCAACCGCGAGAGCCGCTATCTCGCAGACAAAATCGAAGCCGAAGCCGTAGTCCAGCGCTTCGCCAAACAGATGCCGCAGACCATCGTGACCATCCTGCGCATGGCCCCGATCCTCGGCCCCACGGTCCGCAATTATCTCTCGCGGTATCTTGGTCGACGCCTCGTCCCGACGCTCTTGGGCTATGACCCGCTCATGCAGTTCTTGCACGAAGTCGACGCTCTCGCGGCGCTCAAATTGGCGACCCATCGCGACGCCCCCGGGGTCTTTAACATCGTCGGTGACGGGGTCTTGCCGCTCTCGACCGTGATCGCCCTCGCGGGCGGCGCCAACGTGCCGTTTGTTCCCATGCTCGCCAAACCGATGGCCTCGCTCTTGTGGGCGGCACAACAACTCGAAGCGCCCGCCAGCTGGCTCGATTACCTACGCTGGCTCTGCGTCGCCGATGGGCAGCTGGCCGAAGATGTCTTGAAGTTTCGCGGAAGCTTCAGCACCCGGGAGGCCGTGCTCGACTACGCCGGAGCCCAACGTCTGCGAGACGCACGGCTGCTCCGAGCGGGATAATTTGTCAGCATTTTTTCAGCTATTTTTGCACAACGTTCGTCGTTTAGAAGACACACGCCAATGACTAAGAAGGTTCTGGGCAACGACCCTTTTGCCACGACGCCCACCAACGACAGCGCCGCCGAGCCCCGTGACTCGACGCCAAGCGCCAAGCCCGCGCGCAGCAAGAGCACACGCCCCAGCAAGCGCCCCTCGACGCGCCCGAGCAAGACCCCCGCGTCGACAAAGCCCAAGGCCAAGAGCGATCGATCCAGCTCGATCCACCCGCCCCCCGCTGCCAAAGTGCCGGTCGACGCGCTGGATGTCCCCACCGAAACGCTCGACGCTGCGCCCACAAGTGAGCCTGACCCGGCGACGTCGCCGGATTTGCTCGCGCCCGCCCCCGAGCCAGCCCTTGTGATCCCGCTCACCCAAGAAGAGCCCGTCGAGGCACCCGTGACAGCGGCCGACGAGCCCGCCATCGACGAGCAAATTCGCGCCCTCGAGGCGCAGCTCGATGGCCTCTTGGCCGTGGCCAGCTACGACGCAGAGTCTTCGCTCGCGCAGCCCGCGGTCACACTCGAGGATGTCTCGGGTGTGCAAGTGCTCGTGCGAGACGCGAGCGGCGAGCGGCTAGGCGACGACCCAGAGAGCTCTACTCCGAGCGAGCAAACTGGCAGCTATTTTTCACGCCAATGGGGTCGCGAGGCGATGCGTGAGCGCGCCGAAGAGGTCGACGAGTTCGGCATGGATCCCACGTTCGTCAAGCGCGCACAGCTGCTACTCGACGCTCTTTACACACGCTGGTGGCGAGTCGAGACGCAAGGGATCGAGAACGTCCCGTCCGATGGCCGCGTGATTCTGTGTGCAAATCACGCGGGCGCGGTGCCCTACGATGGCGTGATGCTCGCGACCGCGCTCAGGCGCGAGCATCCCGCGCAACGTGAGCTGCGCTGGCTCGCCGATGATTTCGTGTTTCACTTTCCGTTCATGGGTGTCGCCCTCAACCGACTGGGTGCCGTGCGCGCGTGCCAAGAAAACGCTGAGCGATTGCTGCGCAAACCGCGGGTCGTCGGCGTGTTTCCAGAGGGCCTCAAGGGCATCTCGAAGCCCTACAACGACCGCTACCAGCTCCAACGCTTCGGCCGCGGTGGGCACATCAAGCTGGCCCTTCGCACGCAGACCCCGATCGTCCCAGTCGCCATCCTCGGCAGCGAAGAGACCCACCCGCTGCTCCCCACCGGGCCCCTCGCCAAGCTGCTCAATCTCCCACTTGTGCCGGTCACTCCCACGTTTCCGTGGCTCGGCTTGTTGGGCGCCATCCCGCTCCCCTCCAAATGGAAGATCGCGTTTCTAGAGCCCATCTCCGTGACCGCTTACCCACCGAGCGCAGCCGACGACGAGGTCCTCGTAGGGCGCCTCAACGAGAAGGTGCGCACTGTTATCCAAGAGGCCCTCGATCGCCTCACCCGCGAGCGCGTGAGCGTGTTTAAGGGCTAGTTTCTGCGGTCACAATCGGCGGCACCAACCGCGGCAACCACTCGCGCATGGCCACCGGCACGATGCCGTTGTGCACATCGATCCCGCGCATCTCGTAGCGCTGCAACACGCGGTGGCTCGGAGCAGCGCCAGAGGCCTGTCCGTGGCGTGTATACATCCGCACAAAGCCCTCATAGTCGCGCGCCCACATCCAGTCTTGGTACAGCACAATCACCTGCTGCCAGGCGGGAGCGCCTCCTAGCAAGACGCCAAAGCGGCCGTTCATGCAGCCGTCGATGTTGAGAATAGTCGACACGGCGCGGTTGCCGACTCCCGCGAAGAGCCCGTTGCGTTCGGCACACGAAGACGCGCTGTGTGCGACAAAGATCACACGATTTCGATCGATGACCATGCCCTGGGACTCCAGGGCGTGTGCGGTCGCTTCGACAAAACCAGCTACGTCAAACGTGCGGTAAATCGTGAGTGAGCTCTGCGCGTCGTCGCCAGTAGTAGACGGCACCGCGACCGCCATCGGGCCGATCTCACCGCGCGCCGCAGGAGGCCCAACGATCGTGCGCATGTCCCACACGCTGCCGTGCAACCACCGGTGATGAATGTGGTCCCGGTTGAGCCCATGAAGATAAATCAACAGCGGGAGCGGCTGTCCTGGGAGCGCCGTCGGAGTCACCCACGCGGCACCCGCGCGACGCTGTCGTCTTGTCAGCAAGCGGGCGTCATCAAACTCAAACGTGACCACGTCGGTCATGTCAAAGTGGGGATAGGTCAAAGGCGCGATCTGCCGCTGCAACCCAAGCGAAGTGAACAACAGCAACGTGAAGAGGTCGGTGGGCAAAGGAAAGACTTACAGTGTAAGGTTAGAGAGCTATTGGGGGTGGTTATCCCTGCAATTGCATCGTCGTCTGCGCAGAAATCGCAGTGACCTGCTGCTGACGTCCCCGCGTGGTGGTCGTGACATTGAGCGTGAGATTCGTGCTCGATTGCTGAACAACTCCGCGCTCGACCGCCAACAGCACTTCACCCGTCGCGGTGCCTGCCCCTGTCGCGGTCACGTTGGGTGCGACCAGCCCTGACGGGACGCTCAAGGTCATCGAGGTCGCGAGCACTGCAACGGTGCTCCCCGCCACGCGCCGAAGCTCGCGCAGCGTGTACTGCAGCTCGATGCGAAGCGTGAGATTCGCGCTCCCCATCGCCATGCGCACCGTCTTGGTATCCGTCCATCGCTGCCCCACCGTGACGGGCCCTGTCGGCAAGAGCGGCGCGGTCTGCTCGACGTTTTGCAACAGCTGCTCACCCATCGAGGCCATCACGGGGGGCAAGCCACGCACGGGCTGTCGCGACACCATGCGACCTCGTCCATCCATTTGGTACTGAAACACTGCGCCCATCATGGCTTGCGCAAACTGCTGTCGCACCGCGGTGGTCATCGCGCCGGACTGAATATCGAACGCGGTCGTCCGAGCGCGGATGTCCGCGACCCCTGCGGGCGTCACGCTCAGCGTCTCAAACGCGAGGGTCTGCGACGTGCTGCTTCGTAGCCCCGCCATCTGTTGCTGCACGCGCATCGCGTACACGTTGCGTTGCCCGGGCGTAAAGCGCAACACCAGTGAAATCGCTGACGGATTGGCCGAGACCCCGGCATCAGCACGCGGCGGCGATTGCTGCGCAAGCGCCCCACCTGAGGCAAAAATCGAGGCCGATAACAACACGAGCGACGAGGCTGTTTTGAGCTTGCTCACCATGGCGGCGCGCACCCTATCACGGGCGATCGCGCGGTCACCCTTTGCTGCCGATTCGCGATGTGTCCCCTCCGTGATTGGGCGAGCGTCAGCGCCCAGGCTTCGATCCTGCGTGTCCATCCAGTGATTGACGAAGCATCGAACAGTCCGCTTCAATCCCGACATGCACCGAGTCGCCAAGTTATGCGTTCGCCGTGGCCCTGTGCCCAGCGTCGGTCGTCGATTCGGTGCTGCAATCGGGCTGGTGATTGTCATTGCGATCGTGGCCGGATGTGCTCCCTCGCCATGCGAGCGACGGGTCGCGTGGGCGTCGCGAGACTCCAACGCGTGCGTAAGTTGCGAGCGAATGTGCAAGCAAACCGCGCAAGAGCGAGCCCCGTTGGGGTGTGAAGCGGAGCTCGCGTGCGTCGCGCGATGCCCCGACCGGAGCGCGCTTACCTGTGGCTGCGTGGACCAGTGCCTACGTACTGCCCCTTGCACTGCCGCGTGGAATGCCCTGTCGGCCTGTCTCGCGCAGAGCTGCGACGAGGCGTGCCGGTAGGCATGGGCTTAGATGCGAGAGGCGCGCTCGAGCGGTACCAAAATGGTGCTCAACCGCTCGCGAAGCGCCGCGTCTTTGCCCACAAAATGCACGATCCCGAGCTGTTGCAAGAGCAGCAGCTCACCGAGCTGTGCGCGGCCCGAGACGCTGACAATGGTCGTCCGCTCGGTCAGGTGCGTGGCGCGAAGATGCATGCACACTTGGATCCCGTTCATGGTGGGCATGTGCAAATCGAGCAGTAAAACATCAGGAAGCGAGCGCCGAACGAGCTCGACCGCCTGAGCTCCATCCGCTGCGGTCAACACCCGCGCAGCCGGAACACACTCTTGCACACTGGCAAGCAGCACCGCGAGCATCACGGGATCATCGTCCACGATCAGCACCGTAAAGGGCCGGCGCTCGGCGTCCGTCGCGACGCTCACCTCTCGAGAAATCTCGCTTCGCACCATCCGCAGCTGGAGCAGCAAGAGCTCAGCGCTCTGAGATCTCCGCTCGGGCGCTGGGTTCACCAGCTCATCGATCAATTGAACGAGCTTGGGGTGCACGTCGTGACGATGTTTTGCCAGTGATTCTGCAGGCGAACTCTGTTGATCCACGAGCGTCCTGAGGTCATGCCCCATGTACGGCCTTCGCCCCGAGAGCAGCTCAAACGCGACGACCCCCAACGAGTACAGGTCCGCAAGGTGCCATTCACCTTTGCGCTGCTGGCCAGCGATCACCTCGGGAGCCATGTAGGGCGGAGAGCCCGCGACGCTGTCTGCGCCCTCGTAGCTCTCTTTGACGAACAGCCCAAAATCCATCACCACCACACGGTCGTTGGGGGCGAGCAAAATGTTCGAAGGCTTCACGTCTCGATGAGCGATCTGTGCACGATGCATCGCTGCGAGCGCGTCGCACACATCGGTCATGATCGTGAGGACCTCGAGCTGCGTAAGACGCTGTCCGGACGCTTGCAGTCGCGCGGAGTGCGCGCGCAAGGTGACGCCGTACAGGCGCTCCATGACGAGAAAATCGATGCCGCGGTGGTTGCCAAAGGCATAGGCCGCGACGGTCGAGCGATGCTGCACTGCGGCCATCGCTTGCGCTTCGAATCGCAGGTATTTCGCTGATACTCCTGGATGGCTCACCTTGATCGCCACGCGACGGTTGAGCCAACGGTCGTGCGCTTCAAACACGACACCCATCCCGCCCTCGCCCAGCCCCTCGCCCACTTCGTACACGCCTGAGATCAGCTCGCCGATTTCAAACGGGATGTGCCCTACTGCCGCCGGTGGAGGGCTCTCAGAGACAATCGCCGCCGGATGTACGGGAACCTCGAAGGTCACGCTCGCGCTGCTGCTTGAGCGCAAGCCTCGGGCCTCTCCGCCTTCAGGGGAGTTGTCGTTCTCACTCATAATATTCCTCGACGTGAGATCGAAATCGTAGCGCCGAGGTCACTGGGCGCGCCTCCAAAGGTCTCACTCGACCGGCTCCGAGACATCACACTGCTTCGCTCACTGAGGGTGTCGTCCAGCAGCTGTGAGACCGCGCTCATCACGTTCGCCAGACTTGGGCGCCGCTCAAGCGCACGATTCGCCCAAGAAGCTGGCCCCAAGCTCACCGTCCGCAGCGCGGCCCACTCGGGCACCAGCGACTGGGGCGGGTCATCCACAATGACTACCGTGGGCGACTCATCGAGAGTCACAAGCCTCGCCCCGAGCGCCTCGAACCCGGCCCGCATCACAGAGCGCATGAGCGCATCAGAGGTCTCACACGCGATCAATTGACCTGCAAATACCCCTGGAAGAAGCGACTGCGCGGTGTCCAGCACGTTGGCCGACAGACCGACCAGGTCCGCCCCCGCGCGCAGAGCCATGACATGCTGCGCCGTGGTCGCGCCCTCGATGACGACCATGAGCAGCCCCTCACCCAGTCGATCACGCGCCTCGCGGATCGCTTGGCTCTTTGCCTCGTGGCTCTCGATCACACACACGCCCTGCGGCCGCGTCGCGAGGTCGCTGAGGCTCCGATGGACAAACGCGCTTTGCACGGTTCCGAGTAAATTCTCTGAGAAATCTCCGATGAGATGGATCGGTGCCGAGCTCGACAAGCGAAGCGATGCGATCGGTCGGGGGCTCTCGCTCAGCTGTGCATCCAGCGCGCGAGACAGCGCGATCGCCTGCCCATGCCAACGTTCGCCCTGCGATTCAAGGGCTCGTTCAAGCTCAGCAGCATGCTGACCCACGCTGGTAAAACCCAGGCTCGAAGCGGTCCCTGCCAACCGATGGGACTCGACGCAGAGCGCGTGTTGCATGGCCTTTGAGTCATCTCGCAGCGCCAACCGCGACAGCCTCTCGATCGTCGCGCGCGAGGTCCAGAGCGACCACCCAAACGCGTCCCGAACGGTATCAATGCTGTACGTCACGGCTCCCCCTGCAGGCAGCTGAGCGGGCACATGGTTGGCTGTGCGATACGCGTGCTCATCCGTCAGAATTGCGACTCTACCGCAGTCAACGAGCCTCTGCACGATCCATCGAAGGCACCACAGCGCGACGAACGCCAAGCGCGACGCATGAACGATTGGAGCGCTTGCGTTTGGCAGTTGCTTTGCGCTTCATTGCGCAACACGGAGCACCCGAGGCGTGCCAACCTCGCCGGCAGCACTTCGAATCTCTTGGAGAAAAGCAACTCATGACACGCGCAGCCATCCCAACAACGGGCGAAGACCACGGTGAGATTCTCGCTTCGATGAAGTCCATGCGGGGTCAAGACGCAGACTGGAAGCACGGGCGAACCTGGAGCCTCGTCTACTTTGCCGGCGACGCGCATCACCAGCTGTTGCAAGACTCGCACAACATGTTCTTCGCCGAAAATGCCCTCAATCCGATGGCATTTAAGAGCATCAAGCGCATGGAAGCCGAAGTCATCGCGATGTCCGCGTCCATGCTTCACGGCCCCGATGACGCCTGCGGAACAATGACGACGGGCGGCACCGAGTCGATCTTGATGGCGGTCAAAGCAGCGCGCAACCGCGCACGCGCGCGAGGCCCCAAGACGCAACGACCCGAGATCGTCGCGCCCAGCACGGCTCACCCGGCGTTGATCAAGGCCGCACACTATTTTGGTCTCCACGTGCGAAAAATCCCCGTGGGGCCGGACTATCGCGCCGACGTCCGCGCGATGCGCAAAGCCATGAACAAGAACACGGTGCTCTTGTTTGCGAGCGCGCCGCAGTATCCACACGGAGTCATCGATCCCATCGACGAGCTCGGGCGGCTGGCGCTGGAGTGGGGAGTGCCGTTTCACGTCGACGCGTGCATCGGTGGCTTTGTGCTTCCGTGGATCGAGAAGCTCGGACACGCGCTCCCTACTTTTGATTTTCGCGTCCCAGGCGTCACGTCCATGAGCGCGGATCTCCACAAGTATGGCTTCGCGGTCAAAGGCGCCTCGGTGGTGATCTACCGTGACATGTCTTACCTAGAGCATCAGTTCTTCGTCGAGACGGATTTTCCAGGCGGCGTGTATGCGTCGCCAACCATGACGGGCACCCGCGGAGGTGGCCCGATCGCGGCCGCCTGGGCCGCTCTGCACGCGGTCGGCGAAGATGGCTTCATGGAGCACACTCGCATCGCGATGGACGCCGCACAGCGCCTGCAGCAGGGCATCGTCGCGATCCCCGAGCTGCAGCTCGTCGGAAAGCCAGACGCGACGCTCGTCGCATGGTGCGCGCGCGACCGAGCGGTAGACATCTACGCGGTCGCAGATCGGCTCGAAGACGCAGGATGGAGCGTCGATCGACAGCATCGACCCGCGTGCATTCATCACACCGTGACAAGCAACCACGCCACGGTCGTCGACGAGTACCTCGCGGACCTTCGCGACGCTGTAGCCTTTGTAAAATCGCACCCCGAAGTCTCGGCACGGGGCAACGCTGCGATGTATGGGATGATGGCCAAGATCCCCTTTCGAGGGATGGTCAAACAAGGCGTCGTGCAGGTGCTTCGTGGCATGTATGGCCCAGACGCCGCCACGTTTGATCCGACAAAAGTCGGCCAAGACGACGGGGTCATGGGCAAGGTGATGGACGTTGTGGGACCCACGCTCAACAAGGTCCTCGATCAGGTCGATCGCATGCGCGACGCCGTACGATCGCGCTGAAATATTGCACACGCACTGAGTCCGCCGCGTATGAACGCACGCTCGCCTGTCAACATGATGAACGCACCCGCGGCCATTCGGTCGTGGCGTGGTGCGATGGATCGTTGCAGTCGGATCATCGGGCTCGACACCTCGCACGTGCGGTGGCTCTTGCGTGTGCTCGATGCAAGATCTCCGCGCCTGATGCCAAGCCTTCTGACAGCAGATTTCTCTGCAAATGAGCTGCGCCATTGGTCACTGGACGAACGCACCGACGACGAGCCCATCGATGAAATCTTGCGACTCGCGGTAGCCGCCATGCGCGACCCAACGTTCGTGAGACTGTTCGCTCTGACCGCGCGATGGGATCCCGAAGGCGACATCGACGCAGACTGTGCAGACACACTCCAGCCCGCCCTCTCGGACTGGTGGAACGACTCGCCCACACAGACCCCAAGCGCAAGTCGCGCGAGCAGCGCAGCAAGCACGATGCTCTCACTGCTCGGATTTCTGGACCCCGAGATGAGGCAAGACCCTCGGGGCACACGCTGCGCGGTCAAGATTGTCCTTGCGCTCTACGGCTCACTCGAAGGCGACGAAGCCCTTGAGCTTCGTGCGCTGGCCGATCCGCTCAACCGATGGCTCGACAACGAGCCGGTCGATCTCGACGCGCTGATGTCTTCTCTCGATCGATATCGCGCGACCACGAGCATGCTGTTTGGCTCGACCTCGAACTTCAGCAACAACCGATATCGGCTCGCGTTCTTTCAGCAGTGCGCCTACGGCATCGAGGGCGCGGTGCGACTCATTCGCGCGCCTGGCATTACCATCGCGTCGAACCTCGTCGAGACAAGCTGCTCGTTTTGGGGCCGTTGGCAGCGGCGAGATCGCGATTTCTCACTGGGAATCGCCTCGGATGCTAAGCCTCAGCTGCCGGGGGCTGCCGCGATCGTTCGGTCAGAATTCTCGTGCCCCGAGCTTCGACGCACCCTCAACGCTGCCCGCGTGCGCGCTCACCAGGGCCTCCGGTGATCGCTGCACGCCCACGCATACGGCACCCAGCAACATACGGATCTCAGATCGCACCATGAAAATCATCAGCTTCAACGTCAACGGCTTTCGGAGCGCAGTCAAAAAGGGCTTTCATCAGTGGTTCTCTGACGAGTCTCCAGACATCTTGTCGCTTCAAGAAATCCGCGCCGAGTGGAGCGAGCTCACCGACGAAGACCGCGCGCTCTTGAGCAGTGAGCACGACGTGTGTTGGTTTCCTGCCAGCAAAAAGCCTGGCTATTCTGGTTGTGCGACGCTGGTACGCAAGGGGCTCGGCTGCACCCAATCGCCAGGCGTCGGTGTGCCCGAGTTTGACGAAGAGGGCAGGCTTGTCGTCACCGAACATCCTGCGTTTTCGCTCATCGCGGGCTATTTTCCTAACGCGAGCGAGAAGCTCTCTCGGCTCGACTACAAGCAGCGCTTCTCGCAGTGGCTGACCGCAGAGATCGCACGGCGCACCGACAAGCCACTGATCATCGTGGGTGACCTCAACGTCGCCCCCGAAGCGATCGACATCGCGCGACCCGACAGCAACCACAAGTCCCCAGGCTTCACCGACGAAGAGCGCGAGGACTTTCGCGCGTACCTCCGCGCGGGCATGGTCGACGTGCTGAGAGAGCGCCAGCCCACCACCGAGGGGCTCTACACTTGGTGGAGCGTCCGCGGCGGCGCCCGCGCCCGCAACGTCGGATGGCGCCTCGATATTTTTCTCGTCTCGCCGAGCCTCACGTCGCACGTGCGCTCCATCGAGCATCAGACGCACGTCATGCTCAGCGATCACTGCCCCATTGCGCTGACCCTTGAGGGCCCCTACGGCGCCTAAGGCTCCAGGGTGTCTCAATGAGCCACAGTGCGCCGAAGCCTCCAGCACCGCGCCAGCGAAATCCCCGGACAACACCCCTCGGCATCTTCCCACGCCCCCCTTGGGTGCTTCATGCACCCTCCCTAACCCTCGCAAGAGACTCCGGCACCCCTTAACAGACCCCAACATCTTGAAATTATTGAGTATTTTCAGGTGATTGTCGGCATCCCGACACCCCCTCCGACAGCCTATCGGCCCTCGATCGTCTGCTCCCAGCTCCAGGCGTCGGCCCCCAACCACAGCTCAACCTGCGCTCGAGCGCGCCGAACGTCCAACGGCATGACCGCCACAGTCCCCACCGCAAGCTGTGCCACAGTGAGCCGATGCCGCTCGAGGATCGCCAACGTATCCATCACCTCACGCGCCACCCGATGCCGCTGCTCGACCCGCGACCCCTGCCATCGCTGCGCCTCAAGCTCGCCGTGCGGCGCAACAACCCGCGAGAGATCCATCGTCGCGCGGATCTCAAAGCTCAACGCTTCGTTGCTGCTGTTGCGCTCGCTGTCGCTGAGCCCCACCGCGAGAGAGCTCGATGAAGTCAGCCCCCGCCCAACCCTGACCGAGATCCGAGGCATCCACGCGGCCCAGCGCGCGCGCGCGACCAAGGGGCTCGCCGCGTCGCCGCCGAGCCCGCTATAGGCCACTGCGCGCTCAGTGACCGAGGCCACTACTTCACGGCGCAACCAAGACCGCTGCGCCAGCGCCTCGCCCCCTCCAAGCGCGAGCGCACACCCCAACACAAACGCCGTCCCCATGTTTTGAGTTTTCATGGGGCGCGCTTATCGGCCGCGCCGTAGCAAAGTTGCGCGCTACCGCGAGGAGCGCGACATCGAACCCGGCATGGGCCCCTGCCAAGCGTGCGCAAGCAACGCGTCAAGCTCTGCGGCCTCGCCGGTCGCGTCGAGGCTCTGCGTGGGTGCGTGGTCCCACCATGGGAGCGAGACGGTCTGGTGTGCGCTCGACGTGGGAGCCTCGTCTTGGGGCCGCTCAGTGTGTGTCGCGTGCATTTGGGTCTGTGACAGGGCGTGTGTCCCGTGTGCGTCACGCAGCGCATGGAGAGTGGGCTGAGGTCCCATCAACGCGACGATCCGCGGAGACTCGGCCGCGGCGACCTTGGTCCGCGTGGGAAGGGCGATTCGACCTTGGACGACCGCGCGTGCCCTCGTGGGTGCACCGCGCGCGGTCTGCACCGGCAACGCAGCGAGGAGCGGCTCAAACGCACGCTCACGGACGAGCCCAACGGCGATCTCGTGCGTCGCGTCAGGAAGAAGCCCCCAGACAAACCAGTCGCCCACACGGCCGACGGGGCCCTCCATGCGCTCGCTCATTTGCGGCAGCCCGGTTCGACTGTTTCTCGAAATGCTGACGACGCGCAGCATGAGCTTGCCCGCAGCGTGCGTCTGCAACCGGGCCAAGCTGCTCTGGCGCAGCTCCCAGAATACAACCACCGTGGTTGGATCGACCGGGAGCGCGCGGATCTCGTCGACGTCGTAGCCGACCGGGGGATCTGATCGCTCAAGCAGCCCGTCGGGCTCTTTGGAGCTCAAGGCAGCCACGACCTCGGGGGGACGCGCTGGCAGCGCGGGATGCGCGATGACGGTGTGTGAGCCCGCGTGTGTCCCTGGCCCGGCGGACATCATCGCGATCACACGCGCGAGACCTTCTTGAGCCTCGGCGTCGCTAGGATCTCTTGCGATGACCCTCGCGAATACTGCGCGCGCGTCGGCGAGCCGCCCCTGCGTAAGCAAGAGCGTGCCCATGGTGATCGTAAAGAAAGTGTCGGGCAGCGCATCGATGGAGACGCTCTCGGACTTCTCTTCAAGATCCGCGTCGAGCTCATTTGCGCTTGAGATCTCCATGCGAACGGGGCGCGGGCTGATCAGCTGCGCGCGCTGTGGGAGAGGGCGCTCGTCAGTGATCGGCTCGGCGACAAGCACCTCGGGTACCGGAGGAGCGAGCGCTTCGCCAAGCGGCGCGCCCTGCAAGAGCTGCTGTGCGCGGTGCAATAATGCACGCAGTTCGGACGCGTCCTGAGCGAGCCGTGCGCGAGTCTTGCTCTCGTCGTGCGAGGTGGGCGGTGTTGGTGGCTGATCGCTCTTGTTGCGCTTCATGGTCGGTTCTCGGCGTCGGGGCTGCGCGGGTGTCTCGCGAGACTCTCACGCGCCGCGGTGATGTCACGTGCGATCTGTTCGACAAGCTCGCCGACGTTGGCGAAGCGTCGCTCATCCCTCAATCGCTCCACGCATTGCACACGCAAGAGCTGTCCGTAAAGTGACTGATCGAAGTCAAATAGGTGAACTTCGATCGAACGCCCGGCCGCAAAAGTGGGCCGAACGCCAAGGTTCATCACGGCGTCGTACGTCTGAGCGCCACGCGAGAGCACCCGAACGCGCACCGCGTAGACGCCGTCTGCGGGGAGCGCTTCGACGTCTGTGCGCAAATTGGCTGTCGCAAATCCAATGCTTCGACCGCGGCCATCGCCCTGCACCACGCGACCGTCAAAGTCAGCCAAGCGTCCCAGAATGCGAGAGGCGCGATCGATCTCTCCGCTGGCCAACGCTTGGCGCACCATGGAGGACGACAAGATCTCTTCGCCGTCTCGAATGATGGGGAGGACTTCGACGCGAAATCCGAGGATTTTTCCGAGGGACTTGAGGACCTCGCCGTCTCCTGCGCGGTCTTTTCCAAAGTGAAAATTTTCGCCCACGACGACGACCTTTGCGCGGAGCCCCAAGAGCACCTCACGCGCAAAGTGCTCGGGCGTCATGGACGCAAAACCCCGGTCAAACCCCTGAACAACCACGCCATCGATGCCAAGCTGCGCGAAGAGCTCAAGCCGATAGTCCGCGCCGGTAATCCGTGGAGGTGAGCGATCCGGAGCCAATACCCTCGTAGGGTGCGGCTCAAACGTCAGCGCTACGGGCGAGAGACCAAGGGCCGCAGCCTCGCGGCGCGCAAGCTCAAGGAGCGCTCTGTGACCGCGATGGACGCCGTCAAAGTTGCCGATGGCGATCGCTGTGTCGCCCACACATTTGGCTGTTCGGTAGTCGTGCGCAATCCACATTGATGATCAGGCTCACAGTGCCGGATCGGAGTTACCTTTGCGCGTAGCCGCTTGCAACCCCCCAGCGGCCCAATGATGAACGCCCCTCCCCCGTTACACGGTCATCGCACCGAGGGACAGCGCGCCTCTGCAAAGGGCAACTCGACGCCCTTCACCCGAAAAAAGAAGGCCTGCGAGGGAGCGCTGCAGACCCCGTTGGGGCACAAATCTCTGGCGGATTGCTCTGTCGTTGTAAAACCCGAGAGCTCGTTGGGCACGGTCCAGGACTGGCCGGCGGGGCCCACCAGAGTAATCCCGTAGCGGCCCTCGGGAAGCCCCGTAATCTGCGACGCGTCGTCGTAGCGTGGGTCGAAGGGCTCGCAACGGATGTTCTGAAAATTCGCGAGCGCGCGGCCTAATCGATCCGCAGTCTCGGGCAACTGGGGCGGGATGATCACGTGCCAATCGCGCTCGCGACTGGGGCCACGGATCTCGGCGCCAAAGGGCACGATCACGACACGGGGGGTGGACTCAAATTGACGATGCCCCGAGGTCCAAGGCAGCAAAAAACCAGCAGAACTCCCGCTCGGAACCACACTGCCGAACATCACAACCGGGTAGCGCTTGTCGTTGGGATCGCTCTCGTCGAGGGTCTCTGAGCGATTGAGCGCGGTGCGCAAACGAGCGAGCTGCTCTGCGCTGAGCCTGCCTTCCTGCCCTTCGAGCAACAAGCGCCGCTCGGCCGCGTTGGGCTCGTGCATCTTGGCGATCACGACCAGTGGATAGATCCAAGGCAGCCGCCCCATGCTTCCAGCAAAGAAAGGGCTGCCCGAAATCAGCGACGGGTGCGCGTCCGCGTAGGGCGGGGTGCTCGTGGCGCTGAGGTCAATCAGGCCGTTGTCGTTCACGTCGGCGGCGAGCTCAATGAAGCCTCCCGCGGCGTCCGCGAGCGGGTCGTCTTGGCAGCGCCGTCGAACCGACACGCCAGCGAGTGAAGCGACGACACACTCTTCGGCGCCAAGGCTGTGAATCACTGCAAACGAAGGGAGATTAGCCCCCGCGGGAGACTCAACAATCACCGGGTTGCGGGGCATGTCGAGCGCGATGGTTCCGGGCGCCTGGAGCCCCCAGTCGCGGGCGTACTGGAGCAGCGCCGGGCCACTCAAGAGCGAGCTGCCCTGGACACTCGTCGCGGGGGGTGGAGGCACCTCTTGGCGAGTCAGCCTTGCGGGCGCTGCGAGGGTCACTGGCGCGCCTGCGCGGGTAACAGTGCGCTCTTCGGTCGCGAGCCGAAAGATCGGGCGCTCAAGAGGCAGCGAGCGGGCGAGATAGACCGTGATGTGATCGGTGACCGAGCCCACCTCGGGCATCACGTACGAGACACGTCCGTTGCTCTCCACACGATCGCCCACCGTGATCGCGACGAACTTCGCGACGGGCGCGCTCGGGTCTTCGATCGCGCCGCCGATCACGTCGCCCTGGACGGGGAGATTGCGGACTGAGAAGAGCGGATGAAAACCTGAAGGGATCCTCAGATTTTGCCCTGCATGCTCGACGCTGAGCTCTTCGTTGCGAGAGTAAAAAGCGCGAAGTTGATAGACTCCAGCGCGAGAAATTCCTGGAAACTGAAAGGGCACCGTCGCCGTGACCGTGCCATCCGCGTTGCGCACGGCGTTGGCAAACACCTGCGCGGCCGACACGGTCTGAAACGAGACCGCGGACGAGGCGCTGCCCTGTGGCGGCGGCGGGTTATTGAAATCAAAGAGCAAGAGCACGATGCGGCCGCTGGCCACACCGGGTCTCGAAGCAGACTCAAGCGGCGTCGGTCCTCGATAGAGAATGGTCCCCACGATGCGACCTGCGGGGTCGTTGAGGTTGGGGCAGGCTACCTCGCGATTGGGCTCGCAGTTGCGCTGTACTGGCGGGCGATCACAGCTCGCGAGGAGGCCAAGACACAGCGAGCCCGACGCGAAGACGAGGCGCAAAGCGTGGGACGATGGCGAGAGCTTAGGCAGGTATTTCATGGGGATATTTCCTCAGAACCGATAGCTCGCGTTGGCCATCACGCGGGTCCAATTGCGATAACCCAGGGGGTGCTCGCGGTGCCCCGTTGCGGGGTTTACGTCGACGAGGTTTGTTCCCGTCACGCCGAGCTCAAGCCGCCCATCCATCAAGCGAGTCCCGAGCCGCGCGTTCACAACGAGGTAGTCATTCTGACTAAACGCGACGTCGCGAGAGCCTTGTCGCGCGTCAAAGACGGGCTCGGTCCACACCTGGCTTGAGACGTAGTGCGCGAAGCTCTCGAACTCGAGCCCAAAACGCGTACGGAGCTGCAAACCGACGTTGATTTTGTGCATGGGTGTCCGTTGATCCGCAGCCCGACCGGCCGCAGCGCCGAGGGTCGACAAGGGATCGTGGACCGTGAGCGCGAGGGTGTAGTTCGCGGTAAAATCCAAGCCATCCACAGGGGACAACCGCAGCCCCACCTCTGCGCCACCGACATAGGTCGCCGCGGGGTCGTTGGCGTAGCGACGCACCCCGATGGGCACTGTACGTGAGTCGGGCACCGAAAGCCCCGGCAGGGGCTGTACCGCGACGTTGGTCAGGTCGATGCGATCCCAACCGCGTGTGAGATAGAGGTTAATTTCGTACTGAAACACCTCCCAGGTCTGGTCTTGAAAGCCCACGTCCACGCTCAACGCGCTCTCTGCGCGGAGTCGACCCGAGGGGTCACCAGTCCTCTGCGAGAACACCTCACCGCCCTGCCCAAGCACGCTCAGACCGGGCACTGGCGTCGCCAAGTTGAGGTCCAAAAAGAGCTCGAGCATCGTCGGGGTACGAAACGCGGTACCTCCGGTGATTCGGATCGCGCGACGGGCTGACGGCTTAAAAATCAACGCACCGCGAGGGTTGAGAACCACAGGAACATTGAGCACCGGGTTGCGGTCTGCGCGCAGCGAGAGCACCGCGCTGAAGCGCTCACCGACCCGAAGCGTGTCTTGGACAAAGCCCGAGAAGAAGTGAAGCGTGTGGTCTGCGTCGAGGTAGTTCCACGAGATGTTCTTCAGGCGATACCCGACGCCGACCTGGAGCGTGTTTGAGACGGTCTGCGAAATCTGAGCGCGCCAATTGTACTGAACGTCGACGTCGACGACGTCTTGCTGCCCTCGGTTCGGCAGGTAGGGCGCGCCATTGGTCGTGATCACTGGACCGGCGTTAAATCCCACCCGGTTCCAGAACGCGCGCGCCGTGAGACCGCCTGCATCAAGCTGGATAAACGGCTGGATAAACGTCAGGTCGGTGTAGTACTGCCGAAGTAGATTCGGCGCGGTAAATTGCACAGGACCCGAGGCTCCACCGACACCTCCGCGGAGCACCACGTTGCGCCCAAGACGCCCCTGGGCTTCGATCAAAAATCTCGGCATGCGGAGCGCAAAATCTCCGGCCGGATTCGTCGAGTCATACGTGCGATCTGCAGGCCCAACTTGGCGCCCGTACGAGTGCGCTTGCTCAAACTGAACCGAGGCACGATAGGACAACGCGCCCGCGCGGCCAGAGCTCAAGAATGCCGTGCGAGCCTGTGCTCCAGTGCCTCCGCCCACGGTGAGCTGCGTGCGCTGTTCACCCGGGGCACGTGTGATCACATTGATCACGCCCGTGTACGCGTCCGCACCATAGAGCGCCGAGCCAGGGCCTCGGATAACCTCAATTCGCTCGATCTCTTCGAGCGCCGGAAACACAAAGGGCCACAACGTGACGCCGAGAAAGTCCAGGTAGACACTGCGCCCGTCTACGAGCACCAGCACCTTGTTGCTCAGGCGCTGGTTAAACCCACGCATGGACACCTGCTGATCCCCGCCGTCGAGCGACATCACGTCGATTCCGGCGAGTCGCCGCAGGATCAACGGGATACTCGTCAGTCCCGACAAACGAATGTCCTGTGCGCTAATCACTGCCGTCGCGTTGGGAGCGTCCAGAGGGCTCTGCGCGGCGCGCGAAGCCGTCACAACGCGCGCTTCGTACTCGTCGTCGTCACTGCCACGCGCCGCGACGCGTGGAGCACCTGCGCTCGAGGTCCCGCCACCGGTGGCTGGATCTGCTGCAGGGTCTGTGACCGGGTCTGTCACAGGATCCCCCGATCCCACAGGATTTGCAGGGTCCGTCGCCGCACCGCTCTGCCCGCTCGTCGTCTGCGTCGTGGGCGACGTCGTGTTTGCTGCAGAGGTCGACGATGCCCCTTGGGTCTGGCTCGGAGCCGTCGAGCCGCCCGCAAGAATAAGAAGCTGCTCGGCGAGTGTTCTGAGCGCCGCAGCACGCGCGGGGTCGTTGGTCGCCCCGCCCGCCGCGAGCGCCGCGAGATCCACGGGGGTGACGCCTGCGGTTCGCGTCGTGTTGGGCGACGTGGCACCTGCGGTGGCCGGCCTTGAAGAGCTTGCGCTCGCGGTCTGGGTGACGCGCCGTGTGCGGGCCTCGAGGCGCGCGACGAGAGACTCGACTTCGGCGCGATCGGGGACGTCTTCGAGCAGGTAGCGGCGAAGATAAATAAGCGCTTGATCTGCGTTGCCGCTGTCGTTGTAAGCGCGCGCGATGTTGTAGAGCACGTTGGGTCGCGGCACGAAGCGGTAGGCGGCCTCGAGCTCTGCGATCCCTTGGTCAAATTGCTGCCGTTGGATGAGCTCCATCCCTGCGCGAAAGTGCCTTCGCGCGTCAGCGAGCTCGTCAGCCCAGGCACTTGTGCTTGCGATGGATACGAGTGCTCCAAGCGCAACTCCGGCGCGGACATGGCTCCAGCGTTTCACGCAATCCTCCAGCGACAGTGACTTGCTACGTACGACTTGATGTCAGGCACGTAGCCAATGGATCAGAGGGCATCGCCACGGACCACTCCGCAGCCGAGCCCGTGAGCGTGAGAAGCTACCACTCGCGATAGCCACTCGGAACGTTGTTCACGCGATGATTGGTCGGTCGCGCCACTGGACGCCGGTTGAGGTGCGCCGCGTAGCGAATTTCACTGCCACCCAAGGTCACTACGGCGTCTAAGAAATTCGCTTTGCGAAAAACGAACGTGTGCATCCGCTGGGGATTTCCCTGCTCGCCCGTCCAATGAAGGTTGAGCGGTGTTCTCCCAAGCGAGCGATCATTCTCAAAGACTTCTGCATCGCTCGGGTCGCTGGTGAGCGCGATGTTTACCTCGCTCACGGGCTCCACGGTGGGTGTCACTGCCGCGTCGGCGACGTTGGTCGGCCGAACCTGCGTCGTCCCCTGACTGCCCCCGGTGGCTGTCACTGCCGGAGTGTTCTCTGTGCGTCCAGCGCTTGGATCCGTGACGGTGTGTGATGTGCGGGACTTGCTCGCAACGACGACGCCCGCCGCCGCAAGAGCCGCGATCGCGATGCCTACAAAAATCAGCGGCGATCGCTTGCTCGCGCGGGTCGCCGTTTGTGCCCCCACCGCGCTCCGTGACGGGTCCAACGCCGGTGCGGGGATCGAGAGTGGCGCAGTCCCCGCGGCGACCACGCCCGAAGGGATGCTCCCGGAGCCCGAAGCCTGGTCGAGGCTCACAAGCAAAGAGCTTGACGCGCTGATGTCACCGCTCGTCGCCCACTCCCCTGTGCTCGAGAGCCCCAAGGCTCCGCTGCCTGCGAGCTTGAGACCTTCGAGCATCGCATCCATCGTCGGAAAGCGATCTTCGGGTCTCTTTTGCAGACATTTGTAGACAAAATCGGCAACGGCCGGAGGGACCGAGACCGCGGGGTTCATGACGTGAATGGGCGGTACGGTGTCGGACACGTGGGCCATCAGCGTGTTGACCGAGTTGCCCTTGTCAAATGGGACTTTGCCCACGAGCACTTCGTAAAGCACCACGCCGAGAGCGTAGACGTCTGTCGCTTCGGTGACGCGTTCTCCGCGGATTTGCTCGGGCGCCATGTACTTTGGCGAGCCCATAAAGAGCCCGGTCTGCGTGAGGTTTTCGCTTCCGGTTTCGTCGAGTTGTTTAACCAGACCGAAGTCTAGGACCTTTACGAAGTCTTCTTCGTCCTCGGTGCGCACGAGAAAAATATTGGCGGGTTTGAGATCCCGATGGATCACGCCGATCCCGTGGGCCTCGCGAAGTGACCTGCAAATTTGGCGTGCGATTCGAAGGCAACGTCCAGCGTCGAGGGGCCCGACCTCGCGGAGCAAGCGATGGAGCGTCTTGCCCTCAAGCAGCTCCATCGCCATGTAGTAAATCCCGTCATCGGTCTGACCGTAGTCAAAGATCGTGACGGTGTTTTGATGGCGGAGCTTCGAAGACGTCGACGCCTCAAGAAAGAACCGCTTGTGAAATTCGGGGTCTTGATCGCCGTTGTAGTTCGGATGCAGCACCTTGAGCGCGCAAAGCCGACCGAGCGGGACCTGCTCGGCGCGATAGACTTTGCCCATCCCACCCCGCGCAAGAAGGCTGAGCACCTTGAAGCGATCGTTGATGACACGACCGATGAGTAAATCACCGCCGCTGGGCGCTGACTCGAGTTGCTCTTCTGCCTTTGCGGCGTTCGGCTCGCCCATTTCGGTGAACCTCTCACACGGAGTGTGTGCTCTGTGACGAACTACCAAACGGTCTGCGAAGACGAACCGTCTTTGACTTGTTGTGACGCCGAACCCTCATTCGAGCGCCACCTTTGTTTCCCAATTGTGACAGCCGCGGGTTCGGCCGTCAATGCGAGCGAATCAACAAGAACTGCTCCGAGGGCGCCGCGCTTGCCAATAGGATCCAATCGCGCAAGGCTTTGCGACGTCAGAGCCAATGCAGCGATCCCGTTTGGATCGAAGCGATGTGCTTTGTTTGCACAACTCATTGGAGTGAAGCGGGCGCCCAGCGTGCCTAGACCGCCTGGGTGGGCCCACGGGATCACTCGACCAAACGCTTGAAATCCCTAGTGTTTCTAGGGGACTAAGAAGAACCATGAAAGCAACAGGAGGTTCGACCAAGATGGGTAGCAAGCTTGTTTTTCGGCTGGCTGCGATGGCCGTTTCGGGGGCATTTTTGGTGCCTGCGTCGGCGACTGCGCAAGCGACGCTTCCCGCACCGTCGGCCATGCGCGAGCTGGTCGTTGACTTCGACGACAGCGCGTCTGAGAGCGAAGTCCGTGCCGCAGCAGCGTCGGTGGGGATGGAGCTCCGGGGCAATAGCAACCTCTTTGAGCGCGACCGAATCGCCATCGGCCAGGTCTCGGCCGATCGCATGAACTCGGTGCTCGCCACACTTCGGTTGCGGAGCTCCGTGCGCGCTGCCGACGAGAACATCGAGATGCGGGCGACGTGGACACCCAACGACCCGCAGCTGGGCGACCAGTGGGGCATGACGCGTGTCCATGCGACGCAAGCGTGGGATCGCACGTGCGGCCGTGGCGTCACCGTGGCCGTGATCGACA
This sequence comes from Deltaproteobacteria bacterium, assembly GCA_030694465.1. Lineage (GTDB taxonomy): Bacteria > Myxococcota_A > Polyangia > Polyangiales > JAUXYJ01. The sequence continues at coordinate 509,427 of JAUXYJ010000023.1, forward strand.
CGGGCGTTGCGTGTGAGAATCACGGTGAATTTACGCGACTCATGGACCTCGGCGGTACGCGCTGTCGGCTCGGGTACAACTTCGTCAACGACTCGGATCACGCCAACGACGACCAAGGTCACGGGACCCACGTTGCGGGCACCATCGCGCAGACGACCAACAACGGCTTTGGGGTCGCGGGCCTCGCGCATTGTGCAACGATTTTGCCTGTTAAAGTCTTGGACGAACGCGGTCGCGGCTCGCTCGCCGATGTCGCAGACGGCATCCGATTTGCGGCAGACGCGGGCGCCCAGGTCATCAATCTCTCGCTCGGTGGCGGACGTCGCGTGAAAGTGCTCGAAGACGCCGTGGCCTACGCCCGCGGACGCGGCGCCATCGTCGTGTGTGCGGCGGGCAACAACGGACGCTACGTCGAGTCGCCAGGGAGCGAGCCCGGGTCGTTTACGGTGAGCGCGTTGGGACCGGCAGCCGATGACCTCGCGTACTTCTCGTCGCGTGGCCCCGAGGTCGACATCGCGGCGCCCGGCGTGAACATTTTGCAGCAGACCATTTGCAACCGTGGACGTGACCGATGCGAGCAATTTGCCTCGTGGTCGGGCACGAGCATGGCAGCGCCGCATGTCGCCGGCGTCGCTGCGCTCTTGGTCTCTGTCGGAGTGACCAACGTGGACGCGATCGAGAGCATGTTGCGCGCGAGCGCAGCGCGCCCCGAGAATGGGAGCACCGACAAGGAGCTCTACGGCGCGGGCGTGCTCGATGCGGGCGCAGCGGTGCGCAAAGCGGCTGAAAAATCAGCGGTCTTTCGTGGGATCGCGCTGCTCGTCTTGGCCGTCTTGACCTATGCGCGCATTCGCGGCCGCAATGGCAAACTTGCTAACCCGCTCGCGTGGGCGCCCTTCGCGCTGTTTACCTCGGTGGGCCTGTGGTTCTTGCCGGATTTTGTGCCGCAGACCGTCGCAGGTGTCGCGCTTGCGATGCGCCCCTTGGGCGACTGGACTCAGCTCGCGGGTGTCAGTGTGCACCAGTGGCTCCCACTCGCGAGCGCTTTGCCTGCGATCGCGCTTGTCGCGCTGTTCTTCTCGCGCCCGGCGATGCGTGCTCCGGTGGGTGGTTTCGCTCTCGGTACCGCGTCGTATTTGCTCGGAACTCTCGCGACGGGCTTTCACCGTTCGCCCCTCGGCTCGGTCGCTCAGCTCGGCTGGTTTGTCATCAACGCGCTGATTTGCCTATGGATCGCGCGCATCGGTCTCGACCGACAATCCGCCAAAGCGTGACACTGGTCTTGGGGGCGAGCGTCGCTCTGGGGTAGACTCGCGCGCACATTAGCGCATGGCAGAGCCGCCTCCCGATCCACCGAGTGAAGACCAAGACGATGACGACACCGACGAGCGCGGTGACGAGCATCTACCCACGTCTCAGAGCGTAGACACTGCGCAAACTTCGACCCCTACGGCGGACGAAGACCGCGACAAGCGCGCGGGTGAGCTTGTCAAAGCGTCCCTCGATTCAAACACGGACGAGCCCATTTACGTCACCTCGATCTCGCGCACGCGCTTGGTCGCCAACATCGTCGTGGGCATCGCGCTGTGTACGCTGGTTGGCTGGTTTGTCCTGAAAATCACCATGGATTCTCCGCGGTTAGGGGCAGCCCTTGGTTTTGGGGTCGCGCTCCTGGGGGCTCGCGGGCGGCGCGAGCGTGACGAGCTTGCGCCTGAGCGCATTTTGCAATCCCCGGATCGACGGCACGCGGTGGAGCTCCTGTTTGACAACAAGCCCACCCTGATTTTGGAGCCCAAGTCTGTCCTCGCGGCGGACGCTGAGGCCACCGGAAACTCTCGCGAAGGGCTCACCCACTGGGTCGTAGTGCGTCAGCCCGAGGACAAGCAGTTTCGGGTGCGCGCACGCAACCGCAACGAGGCCATCATGGTGTCGTATCGGTTGCGCGTGGCGCTTGGGGTTTCGGCATTTCATCCATTGGGCGATGACGAGATCGCGTTGTTGCCCGAGACCAGCACGTAGCGACACGAGATCGCGACGTGAGCCAGGGCAATGATGGCGTGAAGGTGCTAGTGTCCGCAGCCTAGTCAATATGGTTGGGTCTTATCGTCTGCTGCGTTTTCTCTGGACCTCACGCGCCCTCTTGCCAGTCTGTCTCCTCGCGTGCTCGCCGCCCTCGCCTTCGGCGGACGTGCTCGGCGATGCCACCAGTGACGCGAACAACAACGCAACGGACGCAGAGCCTGCCGACGTAGCGCGAAGACTCCCGATGCCGGCGTGTGAAGCGCTGGCGGGGCCTTTTCGGCCGCTGTCCACACGGTGTCAGCACATGGTCGACGCGCAGGGCCGTGTGGTGGTCCTGCGTGGGGTCAACGCGCGCGTCCAGGGGGTGTTTGACGTCACTTTCTCGGACGGAAGGGCGCCTCTCCAAGCCATCCCGGCGTTCGAAGACAGCGACGCGCAGCGCATGCGGCAGCTTGGCTTGAACGTGCTGCGTTTACCCATCAATTGGAGCGGCGTCGAGCCATCCGACCAGAGCCCTCCGAGCTACAACGAAGAGTATCTCGCGAAAGTGCAGGCGACGATCCAGATCGCCGCACGTGCGGGTCTGCGCGTGCTGGTGGACTTTCATCAGGACGCTTACTCCAAAGAGATCGGTGAAGATGGCGCGCCGTTGTGGGCTATTTCGCCCGCGCCGGACATGCTCTTAAGTGGGCCGCTGACGGTCGATGAGCTCACCCGACGGCGCACCTCAGGGCAGGTCATCCGGGCGTTTGAGACCTTCTTTGGGGACATGCCGAGGGGCGCTGTTTTGCGTCAGCGGTTCGCACAAATGGCGAGCATGGTCGCACGCCGATTGCGTGCCGAGACCTCCATCATTGGCTACGAGATCTACAACGAGCCGCTGGCGAGCGACGAGCAGTGCGAGCGCTTGCATCTCGAGGTCGGTGCGGCGATCCGGCGCGAAGACCCCGAGGCGTTGCTCTTTTTTGAGCCCCCTGCGGTCCGCAATCTTTTGGATCAAGCGAACCTTCCGAGCGCGCCCTTTGCGCTGCCTGGTGCGGTGTATTCGCCGCACATTTACACGCTCGCGCTCACGGGCAACGAGCCCGCGCGAGAGAATTTTACCCGGGCTTCGCTCAGGCTCTCGCATGCGGCGGCGTTTCGCGAGGCGCGCGCGTGGGGCACTCCGACGTTTGTGACCGAGTGGGGCTACGGGCCCAACGCGACGCGCGTGGGAGACTACGTCGAAGCGCAGCAAGATCTGCACGACGAGTTTGGCGCGAGCGCTGCGATTTGGCTCTGGAAAGAGCGCTCGCAAGGCAGCTGGGGCTTGTTTGACTACGACCCCGCCGCGGATCGATGGACCGAGCGCGCGGCGTATCGTCGGGCGCTGGCGCGGGTGTATCCCGAGGCGATCGCGGGGTGGCCCGAGCAGTGGCGCTATGACCGCGCGATGCGGACGCTCACGTTGCGCTTCGCGGGTCTCGCGGACGCGAGCGTCCCGAGCGTGATTTATGTTCCGGCGGCCGAGGACTTTGCGAGGGTATTTACGGTCACTTGTGATGGTGCAGCGCTACCGAGTGTGCGTGACGCGAGCACCGGGCAGGTGCAAGTGCGGTGCGGCGGCCCCGGGATGCACACGATCACGCTCAGCGGTCGAGACTGACCGACTCGTGATCGCGCTGCGAAAACGCTAGGACTTCGCGGAGGTCTCGCAGCTCAAGGGCGAGCGCGACGAGGCGATCGAGGCCCATGGCGTTGCCCACGCTGGGAGGCATTCCTTCTTCGAGAGCTCTGAGAAAGTCCTCGTCGATTGGATACTCGGGCAGGCCACGCTGCGCGCGGTCTTGTTGGTCGCGGACCAAGCGCGCGCGCTGTTCAACGGGGTCGGTGAGCTCGACAAACCCGTTGCTGAGCTCTTGTCCGTCGACGTAGAGCTCTGCGCGAAGGCACACGCTGCGATCCTCGGGATCGAGCTGTGACAGCGACGCGTGGCGCGCTGCGAAGTGGGTCAGAAAGGTAGGACGCGTGCGGCCGAGTTGAGGCTCGATCTTCTCGCCGAGGATCCTGAAGTACTCGTGCTCGTCACGCTCGGCGAGCCCTATTGGGTCTGTGATTTCGCTCGCAAATCGCGCGAAGGCCTCGCGCACCGTCAGGCGCTCGTGGCCCTCGCTGAGCGCGAGGGTGTGTCCGTCGCGCGCGCGCAGGGTTGTGCGATCGCACGCGGCCAAGAGCACGCCCATGGTGTCTTCGACGAGCGCATCGAGCGTGCCCCACGCGCGGTACCACTCGAGCATGGTGAACTCTGGCTCGTGCCGCGAGCCTAGGTCGCCCGAGCGAAAGCAGCGCGCGAACTGAAAGCACTGGGACAGTCCTCCGACGACCAGACGCTTCATGTGGTACTCGGGCGACGTGATCATATAACCCAGTGATTTTGCAGACGAAGTGTCAATCGCTTCGTACGCAGTGAGGTGCAAATCGAGCCCTGGGCACACGGCGATGGTGGGCGTCTCGACTTCGGTAAAGCGCTGTCGTGCGAACCATTGACGGACGCGAGAGAGCACTTGGGCACGCGCGACCAGATGCTCTGCGCGGCGGTGCAGGGTGAGCCGCGCGGTCTCGGTTCCGCGCGCACCGGCGCTGCGTGTGGGGCGAAACACGCGCGTGATCTCGTGCGCGACGAGGCGCTCTTTGCGGAGCGAGACTTGCACCCGGACGAGGTCGCCCACAAGGACATCCGCGAGTAAATTTGCAGCACATTGGATCTCTACCCGCGAGAGGGCGTCGCCTACGGTGAGCGAGGTTTCACTGAGGTTCCAGACGCGGCCGTGGTGCTCGTGGGTCATCGCGGGGGGCTGTCGCTGCGCAAGAGTGGGCGCGTGGCGCCGAGCTTGGCGTCGAGGGTCTTGAGCAGCTCGACCCGGTCAAAGAGCCTTGTCACATAGTCCATGCGTTCGGTCTCGATCACGAGCTTGGGCGAGCGGTCGTACTGGTCGTACCAGCGCTCGTAGAGCCCTTCGAGTGAGCGAAGATAGCTCGTGGGGATCGCCTGCTCGTACGCGCGGCCACGGCTGGCAATTCGCTTGCGAAGTGTGCGCAGCGGGCAGCGAAGATAGAGCATGAGGTCTGGGGGTCTAAGCTCTGCGCGCAGCGTGTGGTAGAGCGACTCGTAGGTGCGCCAGTCGCGGTCATCAATGTTGCCTGCGTCGCGGTGGTATCTGGCAAAGACCTCGGCGTCTTCGTAGAGCGTGCGGTCTTGCACGACGGCGTGCACGCGCGACTCCATCTCGCGGTGGTGGCGAAAGCGCGTGACCAGAAAGAAGAGCTGCGAGGAGAATGCCCAGCGGCGCATGTCTCCATAGAAGTCCTCGAGGTAGGGGTTGGCCTCGTGGGGCTCGTAGAAGGGCTCGAGGTCATAGTGTTGGCAGAGCCATTTCACGAGCGAGCTCTTGCCCGCGCCGATGGTGCCAGCGACGGCGATGTAGAGGGGTCGGTCGGTCATGACAGCGTGATTTCGTCAGCGATTTCACGAGAGATTTTCGCTTCGCGCAGGGCGCGCTTGAGCGTCTCGCGGTGCAGTCGGTCGGTCGCGCGGTCGGCCATGGCGCCTTCGATCATGGCGGCGCCGCGGCCCTCGCGCTCGTGCTCGGCGAACTGGCGCACGTACGAGAGCGCCTGGGAGACTTCGCGATCGGTGAGCGAAAACACAGGCGCGACGGCGTCAATCTGCGCGGGGATTCCGACCCATTTTCCGCGCATGCCAAACGCGCGCGCGAGCTCGGCGTCGCGTCGTGCCTGGGCGAGTGCCTCGTGACGCGCCTCTTCGCTTTTGTCTTTCGTGGGGAAATTAAGAGTCATTTCGGCGATCGCGGGCACACCCACGCGGGCCGCGGCCTTGACGATTTGACCTCGGACCGCGTCGACCATGGGGTGATCGGGGCGGTAGGCGTCCGCGGGCGCGCCGAGCGAGCTCCAGTAGTCAAACGCGCCAAAAATAAGCCCAGAGAGCCGCTTGCTCGCGGTGGCGATCGCTAGAATTTCTTGCTCGGCGCGCACACTCTCAATGAGAATTTGCAGGCGAATGCTGCCATGCGGGATTCCCGCGAGGAGCTCAAGTGCGCTGAGCGTCGCGTCTACGCTGCGCACCTCGTCGGCGTGCTCGATCTTGGGCAACACGACCCCTTGCACCTGCGCGATGGCACACGAGAGCACGCGCGTGAGGTCCTCGTGGCCGGGATCTAGGTCTGTGCCGCGCGGGCGAAAGTACCGGAGTTTTTGCCCCCAATCGAGCGTCCCAAACGCGCGCACGATGTTGGCACGGCCGCGCTCAAGGGCGGTGTCATCGCCACGCACGATGCTGTCTTCGAGGTCGAGCATGACGAGGTCCGCGCTGGACTTGGTCACGGCGGCTTCGACTTTTTTCCACTCGGTGGCGGGGCACGTGAGGTGGGTGCGCTGGAGCGCGTGTGCGTCATTAAGATCGCAGCGCTCGGATGCCACCATTGCCTGCGAAAATACTGATCGTTTGCGCGCCGCTTCGTACAAAGGTGCGAGCAACGTGGGAGAGATCACTGTCGGGAGCATCAGCTGTGGCGTGGTCATCTTGGCGTCCTGGGGGGTGAGCGTACACAACCGCACGGGCTTCGGTGCGCGCGCAGAGGCTCACTGAGATTACAAAGTCGTGGCATCGTGCGTGGGTGTCTCGTTCGTCCCCTACACTTAGGCCACGTGATGCGCTCGCTCGAGCGCTCGCGACCTCGCTCACTGCGGCCACGTTGGCGGCGATCTTTGCGCTCGTGAGCGTGGTCTCTTCGCGCGCAGAGGGGCAGCTTCGGCGGGCGGGCACTGCGGACGCGGGAGGCGCTGCGCGGGTGTGTCCGTCGCTGCGCACACCGGATGACGGCGGTCACTACGTGGCGCCGTTGGACTTCGCGCCGCCGGTTCCCGCGGTCGACGGCGACGACTTGCTTGTGTTGGTCAACCGCTCGCCGAGGTGGGTGCTCGCGCCGGGGTATGCGCCGAGAGATCTGGTGGACATTCGCTCGATGCAGCGGGCGGCGGTCGAGAGCTGCGTGCCGCCCGATCGCCAGTGTCTGCGTCGCGACGCTGCCGAAGCGTACCGGCGGCTCGCGACGGCGATGCGTGCTGCGGGACACGAGCCCAAGGTGGACTCGGCGTTTCGTGGCTATCGCACACAGTGCAACGTGTTTGCGAAGTGGGCGTGGCGTCCGGGGACCGCGATGGGCTTTTGTCCCGCGACGACGGCGAGCGCGATCCCAGGCCACTCGCAGCACCAGCTCGGCACCGCGATGGACTTGTTTACGCTCGATTGGACGCGCCGCGGAGCGCACTTTCGCGAGGGATTTGGCTGCTCCACCGGAGGTCGCTGGCTCGCAGAGAACGCTTGGCGCTTTGGCTTCGTGCTGCCCTATCCGTTGCACCCAGACTACCGCCGCGAGGGCAGCGTCTGCGAGGCGCGCCCCGAGCACCGAGGCCGCGTCGACCCGCGCACGGGATACAAGCACGAGCCCTGGCACTTTCGGTTTATCGGCGTCGAGAACGCGGCGAGCTTTCACGCTGCGTGGCTCGCGAGTGGGCCCGCGAGCGCGGACGAGATCACGCTCGAGCAGTTTTTGCGAAGGCGGTTGGGCACGCAGGACGCGATCGAGCCTCCCGTGTGCGAGGGCTGCACGTGCGGCGACTGTGCGACCTTCGAGGACACACGCGGGCCCTGTGCGGGCAACGCGATGCATCTCACACAGACGGGAGCTCCTCGCGTGAGCGCGCGATCGCCCACGGTCGTGAGCGCACGTGCGCAGCGTGTGGGCGAGAGCACAGTGGTCACGGTGACGGTGCGGGTGATGCAAGAGGTGCTCACGCAGCCGCCGCTTTCGGACGACGAGGGGCGCGTGCGCTATGGGCAGGGAGAGAGCTTTTTGCATCGCGCCGCGTGGGCAGGAGCACAACCGCGAGGCTACCCCACGCTTGAGTCCACCCACCGGGTCGGGGTCGCGCTGCACTCGTCTGGACACGAGGATTTTCGCTGGCAGAGTGCGCTCACGCTGGCCCACCGCGAGCAGAGCAACAACGGGTACAACATGCGCATCGCGGCGCACGCGGGCGAGTACGACGTGACCCTGGTGATCGAGGGCATTGCGCCGCGGGCGACGCTCAGCGTCGCGATGATGCACAACGGGCAAGCGGTCGCGCGGCAGCGGGTTCAGGTGCACTGAGCGGGGCCCACCCGGCGACGTCGCCGGGTCAGGGGGGACTTGCGCATCTGCGCAAAGTCGGGTGTACTCCACGCGTCACCTTCGGGTGACACACGCCTGGGGGCGAGCGGAAGCCTGTGCTCATGCGACCAGAGCACGATGTCCCCGGACCCCAGACACGGCGGCTTAGCCCACTATTACCCCGGAGTTCTTGCAGGTGGACACACCGGCTGCGACGGCGAGATCAATGCGCGAATTGGGTTTCCTGACGACACCGGGAGCCACGAGTTTGGCCACGTGATGGGGCTGCACCATGGCGCACCACGTGCTGACTGTTTTAACAATCCGTTTGCACCGCAGCATGCTGCCGATGGGCTGCGCGAGGACAAGCTCGTGCAGGCGTCCCACATGAACTACGCCTTCAACAACACGTACCTTTTGGCCAACCGCGAGGCGCTTGGGGCCCAGGTGTTTTCGATTGGCCGCAACATCGCTTCGCCCTTGCCACGCGCTGTCACGGTCGCGGGCAGAGAGGTCTTGGGCTGGCCCGAGTTCTTGACCTTTAACGGGCTCGAGACGCGGCACTTGGCGATCTGGCGCACGCTCGCGGGTGTCACGGTGCCTCCTGCGGTGTGCCCTGCCTCGGCGGACTTTTTGTGTGCCGATTTTGACCGCAGCGGGGCTGCAGGAATCGACACGGTTGTGACCGGCCCGGCGGAGCCCGCGCTCGGCTTCTCTGCGGGCGGCACGAAGCCCTTCTGGCTCAACAACTATCGGTGCGAGAACGAGGGGTTGGATGGCACGCCCAACGCGTTGGTCACGGCTGGCTTAGAGTGTTGCCCTCTGGGTACCACGGCTCGAAACGGGCAGTGTTTGACCAGTAGGTTTGGCCGCCCCACGGCTGTTGCGCGCACGTACGGAGTGCTCAATTCGCTAATGAATCAAGCGATGCAGGCCCCGTTGGTCATCCGCACCGCGGTCAATCAACCGCGTCGCATGGTGTCGCTCTATCTCGACGATGTGCTGAGCTCAAACTCCAATGATCGCAGCGCTCGGACCTTCACCGGGACCGGAAAAATCCGCTTCTGGAGTCTGGGTAAAATCGAGTTTCCGTCGAACACCACCGCGGTCCCACGCTGTGCCGGAGACAGCGCCGATTGCGCACGATTGCCCGAGGATTGGCGCGGTCGTGGTGACCTGCCCCTTGAGAGCACGACATGGACACCGACGGTCATGTCGATGAACGGCCCTGGCACCATTGCGGCTGCCGCGATCGAGCGCGGTCCGGGAGCGCTTGAGCGTGTCTTGGTAGGCCGCGCGAGCCGCAGCGGGCTTGTGTGCATGGGCACGGATGGGGTGACCCCCCAAGACTGCCCCTGGGTGCGCCCCAGCTTTGCGCTGGGCAGCTCGGATGCCCTCGAGCCGGTGCCCGCGTTTGTCTCGCACCAGGCCTCGTTGCAGTCCCGCGGAACGCTGGGCTTTGACTTCGATGTCTCGGGTCTCGCGATGGTCCCCTGGTCCCTCGCCGATGGCTCACCCTCGCAGTTCTTTATCGTCGCGCGCCGCGCCGATACCGACGAGCTCTATTGGCGTCAATGCAACGGCCGAGGCGACTGCACAGGACCCGCAGCGGTGTTGCGTGACTCAGCAGGAATGAGAATTCAGAGTGAAGGGCAGATCGCACTTGCACTTCAACCGAGCGTCGGAGGACGGCAACGGTTGGCACTCATGTCAACGTCTGTCGGACTATTTGGCGGAGGTCTAGTTTTTAGAGAGATCCCAACTTCAGGCGGAGAACCAAGAACTACTGAGCCCAGGATCATCCTGGATGGCAACAAAGCACGCGGAGAACAGTTGTTTATTCTGAGCGAGTCGGCCTTGAGTGCAGCATTCACCCGCTCAGGCAATCTCGTGTTGGGCTTCGAGTCGGACGCCTCACGCACCTCGTTGGGCACCAGCACGGCAGACCCCTTCTTGCCAGGTGACATCCGCGTGCTTAGCGGCGCAAAGGACTGGAGCGCATCGCGGCGGGTCGCGCTCGGCTCAAGCTACGCAGTGAGTCCGCGAACAGGAGTCACAGGGAGGGGCGAGTTCTTTGCTTCTCCAGGCAACACGTGGGCGGTGTTTCGCGACGATCGCCCCACTGAAGAGGCCATTGGGGTTAGCCCAACAGGTGAGCGCGATCCATATCTGGATCGTAATTTTACCGGGGTTGTCCGAGGCTTTGGCGTCGAGTACTACACGGGAATTTACGCGACGTTTGCTGCGCAAGTGGATGGAACACCCTTGTCGCCACGTTACGACTACGACGAGTCGACAACGCTTGTGTACGCGATGTGTCACACGCTTGAGAGCAGCAGCCGAGGCGTGCGTGGAGGCGGGCTCGCACCTCGGCTTCGCACCGCGAACAGCAACAACCGCGTGCTCTGTCCCGGCGCGTCCGCGTGGAACGAACCTCCGAGCAACCGCATCGTCCCCGAGTTCTTGGTGCGACCGATCCGCTTTAGGCCCAGCGAGGCGCTGGGCGAGATCGCCGAGATGTTGATCAGCCCGAGCTGGTACGGCGCGGCGACACAAAACGCTCAGCAGCTTCCGCAAATTCCTCCGGCCATTCCGCCTGTCAACCGCTGCTCGGTGGGCGGCGAAGACGGTGCATGGATGGAGGCTCTTAGACAATCTCTCCCCGGAGGACCGCAATGACCGCTTGGCGCAATCGCTCACTGATTTTGCTGCTGATTCACACGGTGGCGTGTGGGCAGGTGGTGTCTGCGGATGGTGGCGACGCGAGCGATCCCGTGGACTCGCGCGACGATGACATCATCAACCCGGACGCCCGCGACGCATCCGATGCCGCGGTCACGCGTGTGCAGCGCGACAGCGCCGATGTGCCCGCGGTCGAGGACGCAACCGACGCCAGCGAGAGCCCAGACGTGGTGCCCATGGAGGCTGGAACGGGGTGTGTCCCACCCAGTGACCCGCGACCCGCGCAGACGCTACGCAGCTGCACCGGGCCCTTCGGTGCACCCGCCGAACACTGCCGTGAGGTCTACAGCTGCGGAGGCCCCATCCCCTTTGGCTCGGCTGACGCGTGGCGGACCTCTACAGGTTCCGTTACCCAACCTCAGCGCGTGGGCTGCGAACTCGGAGAGGTCGTTGTCAGCCCAGGGTATCTCGACGCCTACGAGGTGAGCGTCGGCCGCTTCAAGGCGTGGGTGCGCGCTGGCATGCCACAGCCCCCGAGAAATGCGAGGCTATGGATCGAGCCAACACCCTTTTGGTCTCCACGAACTTTTGATGTTCCAAATTACTCATGCACGCCCGAACGCGTTTGCACGCGCCCAGATCCCACGAACTGCACCTACAACGAGCTAGGTGGAGCCAACGACAATCTGCCTATCAACTGTCTATCAGCCGACATGATGGTGGCGTTCTGCTGGTGGGAGGGCAAGCACCTCGCCAACGAGGGGCTGTGGCAAGCGGTCGCCACCAACGGAGGCCGTACGTCGTTGCCGTTCTCCGATCGCTTGCCCGCAGGGCCCTACGACCCGTGCGACTTCGGAGACGTCGCCGAATGCGGGCGTAGTGGTGGCCTTCCATTCTCCATGATGTCCCGACCCCGTGGGCAAACGGCTTCGCCTGCTGCAGCCTTCGGGTTGTGGGGCGGGTTGCGTGAAGCTGTCTTTAGCGTGGGCCGCAGACGCGATCTCTGTCTCTTGGCGCCAAGTCAGTACGAGACCTTTGACATGTTCTCGCCCGTGCTAATGGTCGGACGCAGCTATCGGGACACCGGCGCGCAGGCAACGCAGTTCAACCATCTCGCCACGTTCATCGCAGGACAACTCTTTGTCGACCGCGATCCTGGGATGGGCTTCCGTTGCGCGCGGGCGGTCGGCGAGGTGCACTGAGGGGGGCCCACCCGGCGACGTCGCCGGGTTTGGGGCGGGGCTGGCGGAGCTGCGCGAAGTAGGGCACAACGGACACGGAGGACCGCAATGACCGCTTGGCGCAATCGCTCACTGATTTTGCTGCTGATTCACACGATGGCGTGTGGGCAGGTGGTGTCCGCGGACGGCGGTGACGCGAGCGACCCCGTGGACTCGCGCGACGATGACATCATCAACCCGGACGCCCGCGACGCATCCGATGCCGCGGACACACGCGTGCAGCGCGACAGTGCCGATGTGCCCGCGGTCGAGGACGCAGGTGACGCCAGCGAGGTCGCTGACGTGGTGCCCATGGAGGCTGGCACGGGGTGTGTCCCACCCAGTGACCCGCGGCCTGCGCAGACGCTACGAAGCTGCACCGGGCCCTTTGGTGCACCCGCTGAGCACTGCCGCGAAGTCTACAGCTGCGGAGGCCCCATCCCCTTTGGCTCGACCGACGCTTGGCGCACGGATAATGACCTGATTGCCGAACCTCAGCGCGTGGGCTGCGAGCTGGGAGAGGTCGTCGTGAGTCCAGGCTACCTCGACGCTTACGAGGTCAGCGTCGGCCGCTTCAAGGCGTGGGTGCGCGCCGGGATGCCTCAGCCTCCAAGAGATGCGCGAGTGTGGATCGAGCGCGAACAATATTGGTCCCCACAAACATTCGACGTTCCCAACTACTCGTGCACACCCGAGCGCGTTTGCACACGCCCTGATCCAGCACAGTGCACCTACAACGAGCTCAGCAGCGGCATCGACGATCGACCCATCAACTGCCTTAGCGGATTCATGATGGTGGCGTTCTGCTGGTGGGAGGGCAAGCACCTCGCCAACGAGGGGCTGTGGCAAGCGGTTGCCACCAACGGAGGCCGTACCTCGCTGCCCTTCTCCGATCGCTTGCCCGTGGGCCCC